>NZ_JOJM01000014.1 GCF_000720325.1 Streptomyces sp. NRRL B-1347 | reverse complement strand
GGTGGGTGGGGGGAAAGCAGGGTGCAGCCCCGGCTCCGGAGGGCCCGTGGGCGGTTACGCGGCGTTCTTGATCGCCGAGATGTCGAACGTCAGCTTGATCTTGTCGGAGACGAGCACCCCACCCGTCTCGAGCGCCGCGTTCCACGTCAGGCCCCACTCCGAGCGCAGCAGCTCCGCCTTGCCCTCGAAGCCGACGCGCTCGTTGCCGAAGGGGTCCGTGGCCGCGCCGTTGAACTCCAGGTCGATGGTGAGCGGCCTGGTGGTGCCGAGGATGGTCAGGTCACCGGTGACGCGGTAGTCGTCGCCGCCGAGCGCCTCGGCCTTGGTGGAGCGGAAGGTCATCTTCGGGAACTCCTCCGTCTTGAAGAAGTCCGCGGTCTTGAGGTGACCGTCGCGGTCCGCGTTGCCCGTGTCGATGCTGTCCATCGTCACGTCGATGGAGGCCGTCGACGCGGCCGGGTCGGCGCCGTCGAGGTGCAGCGAGCCGCTGAAGTCGAGGAACGAGCCCTTGACGTTCGTGACCATGGCGTGCCGGGCGACGAAGCCGATGCTGGTGTGCGTGGGGTCCAGCGTGTAGTCACCGGTCAGGGCGGCGAGCTCGGGGCTGACGGCGGCGGGCGTGGCGGTGGCGGCGGTGTCGTTCTTGCGGCCGAAGAATCCCATGACGTGCTCCTTGGGGGGCGGGCCGCGCTACGGGGGGAGACGCGACCATGAGCGGTTCAACTTTCAACAAAATCAACTGTAGCGCTGAGCGGTTCAACTTTCAACCTTGATCGCGGCGTGTCGGCTCGATTACGCCGTGTGGGTGGGATGAAGCGTGGTGGTGCCATGCGTGGCGCCATGTGGTGGGGGGTGGTGCGGTACCCGGGGGTGGGGTGGGGTCTTCGCCGGGACGGTGCAGGGGGTGCCAGCGGCGGCGGCGCGTAGGGCTCTACCTGCTGAAGGCGGGGGAATTGGTGGCGGGGCGGTGCGTTAAGAACTTGCCATGGCGCCATTGTGGTGCCATAGTGGTGCCATGAATCTCACGCCGTATGTCGACCAACTCCGTCAGGAGCTCGCGGTCGCCGCCGAGGCCGGTGGTGAGGAGGCTCGCGCGGTGGCCGAGCGTCTGATCGCCCCGCTCGAGTCGGCCACCCGGCTCACGTTGTTGAACGTGCTGTCCGCGGCCATGGACGAGGTTACCCGAGACCTCGCCCCCGGCTCGGTCGACGTGCGCCTGCGTGGCGGCGACCCGGACTTCGTGGTCACGCCGCCGCCCCTCGCCGACGCCTTCGAGGCGCCGGTCATGGAGGCACCCGTGGCACGCGTCGCGCCCGCCCCCGCGCCCGTTCCCGAGGCCGAGGAGGGCGGCACCGCCCGCATCAACCTCCGGCTGCCCATGCACCTCAAGTCCCAGGCCGAGGAGGCAGCCGCCGCCGAGAGCCTGTCGGTCAACGCCTGGCTGGTCCGCACCGTCGCCGAGGCCCTCAGGCCCAGCGAGAGCCCGCAGCCCGCCGGGCGCGGCGAAGGCGTGGGCAACAGCTTCACGGGCTGGGCCCGCTGAGCGCTTCGCCGGAATCGCCACGACGGGCCGTCGAGCACCTGCGGGCCCCTCGTGGCCGGGCGCCCCTTCGGGGCGCTCCCGTGCGGCAGCGGACTCCACCAGGACCAGGACCGGGACTACGAACGACGAGGACAGCCATGCCAACCTTCGACACCGCCAAGCCCATCAGCGCCTCAGTGATCATCGAGAGCGGGACGGTGCGGATCACCGCGGGCGACCGCGCCGAGACCGTCGTCGACGTGCTCCCGACCAGCGAGGCGCGCGCCGCCGACGTCCGGGCCGCCGAGCGCACCCGGGTGGAGTACACGGCGGGCCGCCTCCTGGTGAAGGGCCCCAAGGAGCGCTCCCTCTTCGGCAGGGGCTCGTCGGTCGACGTGGAGGTCGCGCTGCCCGAGGGCTCGCACGTGCACGTCACCACCTCCATGGCCGACTGCACCATCGAGGGCGGCCTCGGCGAGTGCGAGGTCAAGACGTCCATGGGCGAGATCCGGGTGGTCCGGGCGACCTCGGTGCGCCTCGACACCGGCCACGGCCGGGTGTACGTCGACCGGACGGAGGGCCAGGCCGACGTCACCACGGCCTCCGGCGAGGTGCGGCTCGGCACGATCGGCGGCGCGGCCGTCATCAAGAACTCCAACGGGTCCACCGAGATCGGCGAGGTCACCGGCGAACTGCGGGTCCGCTCCGCCAACGGGTCCGTCATCGTCTCCCGCGCGCACGGCGACGTCACCGTGAAGACCGCGACGGGCGCCATCGAGATCGGCGAGGTGACGCGCGGCACCGCCGTCCTGGAGACCGGCACCGGCCGGGTCGACATTGGCATCAGCGAGGGCACCGCCGCCTGGCTCGACGTCCAGACCAAGTACGGCTCCGTGCGCCAGTCGCTCGGCTCGTCCGCAGGTCCGGGGGACTCCGGCGAGACCGTCAAGGTGCGCGCGCGCACGGGCCTGGGCGACATCGTGATCCACCGCGCCTGAGGTCGGCGGCGGGGGACCGCCCGGCTCCGCCGCCGGGTGGCTGGAAAGGCCGTGGGGCATTGTCGGCCCTTGCCAATTCCGCTCCGCGCCGGGCGCTCGCGCCGCCCTGCGCCAGCCGTGCGGCGCCCGCTCGGAACAGCTCGTTCCGGTGGGTGAATGTGACCCGAGTCTCATTGGCTGTCTTGTGGAATCCCTACAGCCGGATGGGCCCCTGAGCAGTGACTTCGGCTGCACCGCACAGAACTTCTGTCCGGGGGTGCCAGGAAAACGGTCCCGAAGCTGTTCAGAGTCGACGGTCCGTTTTCGCGCGGGTACTTCGTAAGGTCGAGAGCATGACCGTTTTGGACGAAGCTGGATCTTCAGCGGGTGAGCCCACCGACGCGCGGGGCCGAGTGGCCGAATTGGCCGGGATCCGCGCGCAGGCCCTGGCGGGGCCGAGCGAGAAGGCGACCGAGGCGCAGCACGCCAAGGGCAAGCTGACGGCACGCGAGCGGATCGCGCTTCTCCTCGACGAGGGTTCGTTCCAGGAGGTCGAGCAGCTGCGCCGGCACCGGGCGACCGGCTTCGGCCTGGAGGCGAAGAAGCCTTACACGGACGGTGTCATCACCGGCTGGGGCACGGTCGAGGGCCGGACGGTCTTCGTGTACGCCCACGACTTCCGGATCTTCGGAGGCGCCCTCGGCGAGGCGCACGCCACGAAGATCCACAAGATCATGGACATGGCCATCGCGGCGGGCGCGCCCCTGGTCTCCCTGAACGACGGCGCGGGCGCCCGCATCCAGGAGGGCGTCTCCGCCCTCGCGGGCTACGGCGGCATCTTCCAGCGCAACACCAAGGCCTCCGGCGTCATCCCGCAGATCAGCGTGATGCTCGGCCCGTGCGCGGGCGGCGCGGCCTACAGCCCCGCCCTCACCGACTTCGTCTTCATGGTCCGCGACACCTCGCAGATGTTCATCACCGGGCCCGACGTGGTCCGCGCGGTGACCGGCGAGGAGATCTCCCAGAACGGCCTGGGCGGCGCCGACGTGCACGCCGAGACCTCGGGCGTGTGCCACTTCGCGTACGACGACGAGGAGACCTGCCTCGCCGAGGTGCGCTACCTCATCGCGATGCTCCCGCAGAACAACCGCGAGAACCCGCCCGTCACCGCCTGCGACGACCCGGCGGACCGCCGCTCCGACGTCCTGCTCGACCTCGTCCCGGCCGACGGGAACCGGCCGTACGACATGGCGAAGGTCATCGAGGAGCTCGTCGACGACGGCGACTACCTGGAGGTCCACGAGCGCTGGGCGCGCAACATCATCTGCGCCCTGGCCCGCCTCGACGGCCAGGTCGTCGGCATCGTCGCCAACCAGCCGCAGACCCTCGCGGGCGTCCTCGACATCGAGGCCTCCGAAAAGGCCGCGCGCTTCGTCCAGATGTGCGACGCCTTCAACATCCCGATCGTCACCCTGCTCGACGTGCCCGGCTTCCTGCCCGGCGTCGACCAGGAGCACGGCGGCATCATCCGCCACGGCGCGAAGCTCCTGTACGCGTACTGCAACGCGACCGTGCCCCGCATCTCCCTCATCCTGCGCAAGGCGTACGGCGGCGCGTACATCGTGATGGACAGCCAGTCCATCGGCGCCGACCTCACCTACGCCTGGCCGACCAACGAGATCGCGGTCATGGGCGCCGAGGGCGCGGCCAACGTCATCTTCCGCCGCCAGATCGCCGCCGCCGAGGACCCCGAGGCCATGCGCGCCCGCATGGTCAAGGAGTACAAGGCCGAGCTGATGCACCCGTACTACGCCGCCGAGCGCGGGCTCGTCGACGACGTGATCGACCCGGCCGAGACCCGGTCCGTGCTGATCAACTCGCTTTCGATGCTGCGCAACAAGCACGCCGACCTGCCGTCGCGCAAGCACGGCAACCCGCCGCAGTAGCGACGCGCCGCCCCCTTCGCTTTCCCACAAGGAGAACGCCGCACATGACTACTCCCGACATCCGCGTCGAGAAGGGCCACGCCGAGCCCGAAGAGGTCGCCGCCCTGACGGCGATCCTGCTGGCCCGGGCCGCGGCGCAGCCCGCCGCGGTTCCCGCCGCGCACCACGGCCGCGACAAGGCCGGGTGGCGCCGTCTGGAGCGCACGCCCGGCTTCCGCGCCCCGCACAGCTGGCAGGGCTGAGCCCCGCCGCTCGCTTCCGCACCAAAGCCCGTGGGCCCCGTACTCGCTCGAGTACGGGGCCCACGGGCGTCTGGGGGTGGCCTACCGCAGGCGGGCCATCAGGGCGTGCTCGACCAGGGTGATCAGCGCGGACTTGGCGTCGGCGCGGTGCCGGGCGTCCGTCGTGATGATGGGCGTGTCCGGGCCGATCTGCAGGGCCTCGCGGACCTCGTCCGGGGTGTACGGCTGGTGCCCGTCGAAGCCGTTCAGGGCGATGACGAACGGCAGGCCCGAGTTCTCGAAGTAGTCGACGGCGGGGAAGCAGTCGGCGAGCCGCCTCGTGTCGACCAGGACGACCGCTCCGATGGCGCCGCGCACCAGGTCGTCCCACATGAACCAGAACCGGTCCTGACCGGGCGTCCCGAACAGGTACAGGATCAGGTCCTGGTCGAGCGTGATGCGGCCGAAGTCCATGGCGACCGTCGTGGTCGTCTTGTCACCGGTGTGCGTCAGGTCGTCGATGCCCGCCGAAGCGGAGGTCATCACGGCTTCGGTGCGCAGCGGGTTGATCTCCGAGACCGCGCCGACGAACGTGGTCTTGCCCACGCCGAAGCCGCCCGCCACCACGATTTTCGCGCTGGTGGTGGAGCGGGCTGTTGCTCCGCCGCTAGAGCTTGCGAAGTCCACTGAGCACCCTTTCGAGCAGTGTCACGTCTGGCTGACCGCCGGCGGACTCGTCCCCGCCGGGCTGATGGATGGCGACCAGACCGGCCTCCGCCAGGTCGGCGACGAGGATCCGGGCTACGCCAAGGGGAATGGAGAGCAGTGCCGAGATCTCGGCGACCGACTTGATCTCACGGCACAGGTTGCAGATGCGCTGATGCTCGGGCAACTGGCCCTGCAACTGATGCGGTTGTGCGGTGGTGTGCACCAGCGCCTCGATGGCGAGCTGGTACCGCGGCCTGGTGCGGCCGCCGGTCATGGCGTACGGACGCACCAGCGGATTGGCGGCGACGGGCGCCGGCTCCGGGGAGCGGCGCTGCGACTGCGCGGGCTGGATGCGGGGCGCGTACGGCCGCTGCTGGTCGTACGCGCCCGGAGCGGGCCGGTGGTCGTAAGGACCCGGCGCCGGCTGCTCGTACGCGCCCGGAGCGGGCTGGTCGTACGGGCCGGGCGCGGGCGCCTGCGGACCGGGCTGTCGGTACGACGCCTTGCGGCGGTGGCTGGGCGCGGAGGGGAAGTTGTACCGGTTCTGCGAACCGTCACCCTGGCCCTGGCCACGGCCCGAAGGCCAGTTGGCCGAAGACGAACCGTCTGGGGGTGTTGCAGCCACGTACTCCTCCTCCGAAACTGTGCCCGGCGCCATCGCTGTGGAGCCGCGTCCCGAAACCTTACGGCCCCGGGACGCGAATACGCACCGTCTGTCTGTTAGTTGAGCAGGCTCCCCTGAAGCTCCGCGCGCAGGTCCGGAGTGAGGACGGTCCCGGCGCGGTCGACGAGAAGTGCCATCTCGTACCCAATGAGACCGATGTCCGCCTCTGGGTGGGCGAGTACGGCAAGGGAGGAACCGTCGGAGATGGACATGATGAAGAGAAATCCTCGCTCCATCTCCACAACGGTCTGGGTCACCGAGCCACCCTCGAAGATCCGGGAGGCCCCGGCCGTGAGGGAGGTGAGACCCGACGCGACCGCGGCGAGCTGATCGGCTCGGTCGCGCGGGAAACCTTCGGACATCGCCAGAAGGAGTCCGTCGGCGGAGACCACCACGGTGTGGGACACCCCGGGGGTGTTCTCCACGAAGTTGGTGATCAACCAGTTCAGGTTCTGCGCCGCCTGGCTCATCGGGCTCACACTAACGCTCCTGGTTGTAGGTGCTATCAGGGCTGAAGCCCTGGCCATTCGTGTCACTGCCCTCGCTGCGGCCCCGCTGGACGCCGCGGCGCAGGTTGCTCAGCCTGCCCCGGACCTCCTCGGGGTCGCGGGAGACCTGGGGGCCGCCCTGCGGGGTCTGCTCCGCCGTGCCCTCGACCAGGTTGGCCTTGGGCACCCGCCGCGGAAGACCGGACGAGGTGACCCCGCCCGCCTTGGGCTCCCGCAGCTGCTCGGCGCGGTGCCAGCGCTCATCGTTGGACGAGCGCCAGCTGTTCGGCTCGCCGTTCGGGCTCTCGCCGTCGCGGCCCTCTTCGCTCTGCGCGGCGGGGGCGCTCCCGGTGCCGTTCGCCGCGGCGCTGCCCCGGCGCGGCAGGCCCGCGTCGGTCAGCTCGTGACCGGCCGGGGGGGTCGTCTGGGCAGGTCCCGGACGGTCGAAGCCTACGCGCTCCCGCTCGCCCGCGTCAGTCGCCGGGGCGGCTTCCGCTTCGGGAGCGTACTCGCCCTGGTAGGGCTCCTGGTAACCGTCACGCAGCGGCCAGTCGTCCTGGTGGGAACGCTCCGGGTAGGCGACGAAGCCGTCCTGGGCGACGCCCGCGGCGGCCTCGTGGTCACCCTGTCCGGACTCCGCATACGCGCCGTCCGGGTAGCCGTCCTGCGTCGTGTAGTACGACTCGTCGTACGCCGGCTGGCCCGACTGCGCCGGGTCGTACGTCGGTTGCCCGTCGTAGCCGGTGTCGTAGCCGCCCTGGCCCTGGTCGTACCCGGGCGCCTGCGTGCCGTCGTACGGCTGCTGGGGGGCGTACTGCTCCTCGTAACCGGTCGCCGGAGTCTCGTACGCGCCCTGCTCCTGGTACGCCTGGGGCTGCTCGTACGTCTCCTGGCCCCCCTGCGCCTCGTCGCGGAACAGCGGACGGCCGGACTGGGCCTGCGCCTCCAGGGCCGCGCGGCGCTCCTCGCGGACCAAGGAGCGGCCCACGGGGTCGAGTTGGCCGCCCTGCGCCTCGGGGTTCTCGCCGTGGTAGGCGGTGTCGTCGAAGCCCAGCTCGGCCGCCGTGCGCAGCGGCTCGGCCGCCTGCGCCTGCTGCTCGGGGATGATCGAGGAGACCGTGAACTCGTTGTCCTGCGGGTGGAGTTCACCGCCGCCACCGTGCGTGATGATCTCCGGGAGCATCACAAGCGAGGTGGTGCCCGCCTGCTCGCCCGAGGGGCGCAGCTGGACGCGGATGCCGTGCCGGTCGGAGAGGCGGCCGACCACGAACAGGCCCATGCGCTGCGAGATCGCGGCGTCCACGGTCGGCGGGTTGGCAAGCCGGTGGTTGATGTCCGCGAAGTCCTCGGCGGTCAGGCCGATGCCCTTGTCGTGGATCTCGATCATCACGCGGCCGTCGGGGAGACGCGTCGCGGTGACCCGGACCTTGGTCTGCGGCGAGGAGAACGTCGTGGCGTTCTCCAGGAGCTCGGCGAGCAGGTGCACGAGGTCGGTCACGGCCAGGCCGTGGATCTCGGCCTCCGGGACGCCCGAGAGCTCGATGCGCTCGTACTGCTCCACCTCGGACGAGGCGGCGCGCAGCACGTCCACGAGCGGCACCGGCTGGTCCCAGCGGCGGCCCGGCTCCTCGCCGGAGAGGACCAGGAGGTTCTCGCCGTTGCGGCGCATGCGGGTCGCCAGGTGGTCCAGGCGGAAGAGGCTCTCCAGCTGGTCCGGGTCGGCCTCGTTGTTCTCCAGGTCGGTGATGAGGGTCAGCTGGCCCTCGATCAGCGACTGGTTGCGGCGCGAGAGGTTGGTGAAGATCGCGTTGATGTTGCCGCGGAGCAGGGCCTGCTCGGCGGCGAGCCGGACGGCCTCGCGGTGCACCTGGTCGAAGGCGCGGGCGACCTCGCCGATCTCGTCGGTGGACGTGATCGGGATGGGCTGCACGCGGGTGTCGACCCGGCCCGGGTCGGTGCGCGAGAGCTGGTCGACGAGCATCGGCAGGCGCTGCTCGGCGATGCCGAAGGCGGCGGTGCGCAGGCTGCGCATCGAGCGGCTCATCTGCCGGGCCATGAGGCCGGCCAGGATGAAGGCGGCGAGCAGGGCGACCACGACGATCGCACCGGTGATGAAGGCGTCGGTCTTGGCGTCGTCGGCGATGCCGGAGGCCTCGTTCACGGCCTTGTCGGCGAGGTCCGCCTCGATGGTGCGGTACACGTCGAACTTGGCGGTGGTGGCCTTCCACAGCACCTTGCTGTCGATGCCCTTGGCCGCGAGCGCGACCCGGGAGCTCGGCTGGGTGTTCGGCATGCCCAGGATGAGTTCGAGCATCTTCTCGCCCCGGGGCGGCGGGACGAACTTCTTGCCCGCGGCGCGCGCCGCGGCGGCGTCCTGCTCGGCCTGCTTCGCGGCGTCGGCGGCCAGCCGCTTCTGGGCGTCCTCCAGCTTCCTGACGTCCGAGGGCGTGCCGCCGCCGGTGTACTCCTCGATGGCGATGCGCTCGAGGTAGGCGTACGAGGAGAAGGAGACCTTCTGCTTGGTGAAGTCGCTCTGCGTCGGGCCCGGCTTCACCAGGAGGTGGGTGCCGATGGAGCGCTGCAGCGAGAGCGCCGCCTTGGCCAGGGACACCGCGTAGACGGTGCGGCCGTAGGAGGTGATGTTGCCGGTGCCGAGGCCGAGTTCGTTGGCGAACTCCATCAGCGGGTGCTGGATGGCGACGTAGCCCGACTCGGTGTCCACACCGGGCAGCTTGCTGGTGTACGCGGCCTGGCGCAGGCCGGCCAGCTTGGGCTCGACCTTCTTGAAGGTCGCGAGCCGGCGCTCCAGACCCTCCTTCTGCGGCATGTCCTCGACCGCGTCGGCGAAGACGGCGGCGGCCCGGTCGGTGGCCTTGCGGGCCTTGGCCACGCCCGGGTCGTTCTTCTTGCCGTTCAGCAGGGGCGCGGCGGAGATGTCGCGCTCCTCGATGAGGCGGTTGCCGTAGTCCAGCGAAGCGCGCACCAGACGGGCCGTGGCCTCGGCGTCGCGGGCTTCGTCCCAGGTGTCGATGGCGCCCTTGACCTGGAAGCCGCCCATGACGAGACCGACGAGCACGGGTATGAGGAGGATCGCGTTGAGGCGGGTCGGCACGCGCCAGTTCCGGGGCGAAAGGCGCCCGCCGGAGGCGGCCTGTGGCTCGCCGCCGGGTACGTCCGCGGACGGCGACGGCGTCGCCGCTCGCGGGGGCGGGGTGAAGTTGCCCCGCGTGTCCCGTTCCGGGGGTGCGGGGCTCGTCTTGCTTCGCCTCACTCGACCAACAACCTCTCGGCGGCGGCTCCCGCGCTGGTGCCGCTGTCGTCTCCAAAGGCCCGTGCTACTGGGCAGTTCAGCGCATTCCAGCACGTCAGGTGGTGCTCCTCCAAACAGTAGGAGCGAAGCGTTCGGAGTGGTGTAAGCCTCAGATAAATCGGTCATAAAGAGCGAGCCCCGCCAAAAGGCGGGGCTCTTGTGAGCACAGTGATACCGGCCGACCGCGATGTGTGGCGGGGTCAGCGGAATTCTCTGTCGAAACGTTATGAACACGGCAGCCATCCGTGTCAAAGGACACAGATCGTTCCGTGCGATGTACGGCAACTTCCGTATGGTCCCGCCTACTTGAGTCGTGCCATGAGCGCGTGCTCGACCAGCGTGATCAGGCCACTCTTTGCTTCCGCACGCTGTCGGGCATCTGTCGTGATGATGGGGGCGTCCGGGCCGAGCTGCAGCGCTTCGCGGACCTCGTCGGGGGTGTAGGGCTGCTGACCGTCGAAGCCGTTGAGGGCGATGACGAAGGGCAGCCCGGAGTTCTCGAAGTAGTCCACGGCCGGGAAACAGTCGGCCAGGCGCCGGGTGTCGACCAGCACGATGGCGCCGATCGCGCCGCGCACCAGGTCGTCCCACATGAACCAGAAGCGGTCCTGACCGGGCGTCCCGAACAGATAGAGGATCAGATCCTGGTCGAGCGTGATGCGGCCGAAATCCATCGCCACCGTGGTGGTGGTCTTGTCACCGGTATGCGTGAGGTCGTCAATACCCGCTGACGCGGACGTCATCACCGCTTCGGTGCGCAGCGGATTGATCTCCGAGACCGCGCCGACGAACGTGGTCTTGCCCACGCCGAAGCCGCCCGCCACCACGATCTTGGCGGAGGTGGTGGACCGGCCGGCGGCGGCGGAGTCCGCGAAGCCGCCCGCGCTAGAGCTTGCGAAGTCCACTGAGCACCCTTTCGAGCAGAGTCACGTCAGGCTGGCCACCGGTGTTCTCGTCGCCGCCGGGCTGGTGGATCGCGACGAGCCCGGCCTCGGCCAGGTCGGCCACCAGGATGCGGGCGACGCCGAGCGGCATCGAGAGCAGCGCGGACACCTCGGCCACCGACTTGACCTCGCGGCACAGGTGGCAGATCCGCTGGTGCTCGGGGAGCAGCCCCATCAGCTGGGCCGGGTCCGCCGTGGTGCTGACCAGCGCCTCGATCGCGAGCTGGTAGCGGGGCCTGGTCCGGCCACCGGTCATCGCGTACGGGCGCACCAGCGGCTGGTCACCCTCATAGCCGTAACCGGCTTGGGCGCCGTACGGGTCATGAGAGGCGGTGGGCGGGTTCATGGATCCTCCGGGCGGGACAGCAGTTCGTCTGCGTTCCGTCTGACGTCAGCCTGGTGGGGGCATGAGTGGCGGCCGGACGGTGGGTGGTTGCGTGCGGTCGGACGTCCCCGGCCGGTGGGGCGGCAGGGGCTGCGGCGGGCCTGGCCCGCGCGTCGGCTAGTGCAGCAGGCTGCCCTGGAGCTCGGCGCGCAGGTCCGGGGTGAGGACGGTGCCCGCACGGTCGACGAGCAGCGCCATCTCGTACCCGACGAGGCCGATGTCGCACTCCGGGTGCGCGAGCACGGCCAGGGACGAGCCGTCGGAGATGGACATGAGGAACAGGAAGCCGCGCTCCATCTCCACGACGGTCTGGGTGACCGCACCGCCCTCGAAGATCCGGGAGGCCCCGGCGGTGAGGGAGGTCAGGCCGGAGGCGACGGCCGCGAGCTGGTCGGCGCGGTCGCGCGGAAAGCCCTCGGACATCGCGAGAAGCAGGCCGTCGGCGGAGACCACGACCGTGTGGGACACCCCGGGGGTGTTCTCCACGAAGTTGGTGATCAACCAGTTCAGGTTCTGTGCCGCCTGGCTCATCGGACTCAACTAACGCTCCTGCTGGTGAGTGGGGAAACTGCCGGTCTGGCCGGTGCCGGCCTGACGACCCTGCTGGATGCCCCGACGGAGATTGGTCAGCCGGCCGCGCACTTCTTCGGGCGCGCGCGAGACCTGCGGACCCGAGCTGTCCTGCGCCTGCTGTGCGGTGCCCGCCACGAGGTTCGCCCGTGGCACGCGGCGCGGAAGGCCGGAGGTGGTGACGCCGCCCGCGGAGGGCTGCCGGACGCGCTCGGCCTGGCGGCCCAGCTCGTCGTTCGGCGTGGCGCGCCAAGCGGTGTTGCCGGTGGTGCTGTTCGGGTTCTGCGGGTTCTGGTGGTTTTGCTGGTGCTGCGGGACGCCCTGGCCCGGCTGACCGTGCTGGCCGTGCTGGCTGTGGGGCTGCCCGTGCTGGCCGTGCTGGGGGTGCTGACCGTGCTGGTTGGGGGTCTGGGTGCCCCCCGGACGCTGCTGCTGCGGGGTCCCGGGGGACTGCTGCGGCGGGCGCGTGCCCTGGGGGCGGGGGTTGCCGAGCGGGCGCTGCGGCTCGCGCTGCGGAAGCTGCGGTTCCCGCCGGGGGAGCCGGGGGCCGCGCTGCGGAGCCTGCTGCTGGGGCTGCTGGGGCTGCTGGGGCTGCTGGGGCTGCTGAGGCTGCGGCGCACCGGCCTGCGGGCGCTGCCCCTGCGGCTCCTGGCCACGCGTCGGCTCGGGCGCGCGGGTGCCGCGCTGCGGCAGCTCCGGGCGGTGACCCTGTCCGGCACCGCCGGTCGGGTCGGCCTGCTCGGCCTGGCGGTTCCGCTCGGCCTGCTGGCGCTCCCGCTCGGCACGGGCCTGGGCCTGGCGCTCCTGCTCGGCGCGCTCCTGCTGGGCGCGCTCCTGCTGTTCGGCCTGCTGCTGCGCCTGCTGCGAGAACCAGTTGGTCTCCAGCGTGTCGTACAGCGGCGTACGGCCGTCCAGCGGACCGGACGCGGGCGGCAGGGCATCCGGCTCGGACTGCTGCGGCTTGGGCGCCTGCGGCAGCTGGGCCTGGGGGCGCTGCGGCTGCTGCTGACCGCCCTGGTCCAGATCGGCGCGCGGGGCCTGGCCGCGGCGCGGCGCGGGCGGGCGCGGCACCGAGAACTCACCCGTGGCGTGCGGCGACTGGCCCGGCTGACCCGACTGGCCCGGCTGGGGCGCCTGCGGGGCCGCGGGGGAGGGGCCGCCGAAGACGTCGGAGCGCACGAACTCGCCGGTGGCACCGCTCTGGGCGTCGCCCTGCGTGCCGGGCGGCGGCCCGTCGAAGTCGGGGCGCTCGAACTGCGAGGTCGAGCCGGGACCCTGGAGGTCGTCGGTGACCTGCGCGAACTGACCGGTGGACTCGGGCTCCTCGTGGCCGCGGGGAGCGTCGAAGGGCTCGCGCGAGACCTGCGGCTGCGCGTTCTCGTCGCTCCAGCTGGGCACGCGGGGCTGCTGCGGGCTGCCACCGGGCAGCTCGGCCCGCGGTCCGCCGCGCGGCGGCAGCTGCGGCCTGCCCTGCTCACCCGCACCGGAGCCCGCGCCGGACCCGACGGCCTGACCCGCGTCGTTCGTACGCTGCTGCGGCACCGGAGGCTGCGGCATGCTGCTCGCCCCGGTGCGGCCGCCGCCCTGCTGGCCCTGGCCGAAGGCACCGGCGCCACCGCGGCCGCCCTGCGCGCCGCCGCCCGGAGCACCGGCACCGCCCGGACCGGCGAGCCCGGCCGGCGCCACCGGGGAACCGGCTGCCGGACCCTGGCCGTTGCCGTTGCCGCGGGAGGGCAGCGCCGCGCGCGGACCGGAGCCCGCGACCTGGCCGCGCTGCGCACCGGCGGCGGGGCCGACCTGGTTGTTCTGCCGTGCGCGGGCCGCGCCGCTCAGACCGGCCGCCACACCGCCACCGCGCCGCGGGGTGGTGGTGCCCGCGGCGGCGGGACCGCCGGTCGGCGCCGGGGCGCCGGGCTGGCCCGGGCCCTTCTTGCCGCCCTGGGCGACGTCGACGGGCAGCATGACGAGCGCCGTCGTACCGCCGGAGTCGGAGGGCCGCAGCTGGATGCGGATGCCGTGGCGCTGCGAGAGGCGGCCGACCACGAACAGACCCATGCGGCGGGAGACGGAGACGTCCACGGTGGGCGGCGACGCGAGCCGCTCGTTGATCGCGGCGAGGTCCTCGGGGGAGAGGCCGATGCCGGTGTCGTGGATCTCGATGAGCACGCGGCCGTCGGGCAGCGCGTGACCGGTCACCTTGACCTTGGTCTGCGGCGAGGAGAACGAGGTCGCGTTCTCGAGCAGCTCGGCGAGGAGGTGCACGAGGTCGTTGACGACGCGCCCGGCGACGTCGGTGGCGGGCACCGAGGACAGCTCGATGCGCTCGTACTGCTCCACCTCGGAGGCGGCGGCACGGAGCACGTCGACGAGCGGCACGGGCCGCGTCCAGCGGCGGCCGGGCTCCTCACCGGCGAGAACGAGGAGGTTCTCACCGTTACGGCGCATGCGGGTCGCGAGGTGGTCGAGCTTGAAGAGCGAGGACAGCTGGTCCGGGTCGGCCTCGCGGGACTCCAGTTCGGAGATGAGCGAGAGCTGACGCTGGATGAGGCCCTGGGAACGGCGCGAGAGGTTGGTGAACATCGCGTTGACGTTGCCCCGGAGGAGGGCCTGCTCGGCGGCGAGGCGGACCGCCTCGCGGTGCACGTCGTCGAAGGCCGCGGCCACCTGGCCGATCTCGTCCCGGGAGTGCACACCGACGGACTCCACGGACGTGTCGACGTCCTGCGGGTCGGACTCGGAGAGCTGCTTGACCAGCTCGGGCAGGCGGTCCTGGGCGACCTTGGTGGCGGTGTCCTGGAGCCGGCGAAGCGAGCGGATCATGGACCGGGCCACGACGAAGGCGCCGACGAGCGAGACGCCGAGCACCAGCAGGATGAGCGCACCGTTCAGGATCGCCTGCTGCTCGGACTCGTTCCGCAGCGAGCGGGCCTTCTGCTCCATCTCGTCGAGCAGCGTCAGCTCGATCTTGCCCATCTCCTGGATCTTGGTGGAGTCGTCGTCCACCCAGTCCTTGTAGGAGCGCTTGCCGCGGAGCTTGATGCCGTTGGGCTGTTCGAGGACGCGCTGGGCGTAGGCGTCGGCGCCCTGGATCGTCTGGTTGCCGCGGCTGATGGGGGCGAGCAGCTTCGCGCCGTTGCCGACGTAGATCCGGTTGAAGGACTGGAGCTCGTCCGTCTCCTTCTCGAACGCGGTGAGGGCGTAGCGGCGGTCGAGGTCGGAGAGCTTGCCGAACTCGCGGTTGTTCGCCGGGAGCGCGGCCGCGATGACGGCTCGCTGGACGGACGCGAACTCCTTGGCGGAGGAGAAGGCCGCCAGGGCGCGGGTGCGCTGGATCATGTCCGGGTTGCTGGTCGCCTGCGCCATGTCCTCGGAGAGCGCGAGGAGCTGCTGGATCAGCTGGCTGTAGCCGTCGACCGTCTGCGAGGACGGGACGTCCTTCTGATAGGCGTCCCGGCGGACGTCCTTGATCTTCTGCAGCTGGCGGGTGATCTGGACCGTGTTCTGCCGGATGCCGAGGAAGCCCTTGTCGCCGTCGTTGTCGTCGACGTCCTGGGTGCCCGACAGGAAGTTCTTGTACGCGCGGTCCGTCTTCTCGCGCACGCTCTTGACGGTGAAGTCGGTGTCGCTCGCGCCGTGCGAGAGCGGGCCCGCCGACTGGTCGCGCTCCTCCTGGAGCGCGACGGCCAGACGGGTGGCGTCCTCCGTCAGATCGGTCAGCAGCTTCATGTTGTCGAGCTGCTGGATCTCGTCCATCGACGAGTTGATGCGCAGGGCGCCGAGAGAGGTCGCCGTGATGACGGGGAGCGCGAGGAGCGAGACCAGTCGGGTCGAGATGCGCCAGTTGCGCAGGGCTATTCGAGGGCCGGGACCGGGGGGTGTCTTGGCGCCCTTCGCCTTCGTCTCGTCCGCGGGCAGACTGCCGCCCGGCGCGCCCGGGCGAGCGGCTCCGGGGCCGCCGTCACCGGACTGTACCGATGCGGGGTTCTGGGCGTGCTGGGCCGAGGAGCCGCGGTCACTTCCGCCGCGCTCCGGCTCCGCCGCAGCGCTGCCATCCCTCTTGAAACGTCCCTGCACTAGCGTCGCAACCTCTGGACCAGGCGTCCCACCGCGTGGACGGCAGGACGGTGTCGGCGTCTTGGGGCGTCAGGCACCCCATGGTGGTCGTGAGACCGGCGCTGCTCCCCCTTCCCGCCGCCCTCGGCGCTGCGTTGCGCCCCTGTGCGCCGGTTCGATCCCGCGGCGGTCCCGGGAATTCCAGCACAGTGCAGGATCTCCAACAAGGCCCGTGGTCCAGGCTCGGTCCCCCGTGACAGGACGTGAGGGTCGCGTCACGAGACGTAGAAAGTGAACTCTCCCAAATCGGACTTTCCTGTACGAGATGCAAGGCCGGAGCCGGTGTCCCAGTCTTCATGATCAGGAGCGGAATGAGAGCTTCAGGTGGGCAATGTCCGTTTTCAAAGGTCCAGTCGCCAGCCGGAATTGACCTATTTATCCATGCCCTCGTGAGCAAACTCACATGAAGATCATGGCCTCTTCTCGACATTGCGCGGGAATTGCATGTTTAGCCTGACGCTTTACAGGGATGGGGAATCCGACAACCGGCGCCCACTCGGCGGCGCCCCGATCGTTAGGGCCAGAACAGCAGATGAAGTCCACGATGATGTTCCGCAACATAGCCAACCCGCGCCGCACCACCCTCGCGCACCTCGAGGACGCCGAAGCCCTGCAGACGGCCCCCGAGCAGCCGGAGCACTCCGTGGACCTCCCCACCCAGACGGCCAACCCGAAGCGCACCATCCTCATGGAAGCGCCCGTAGCGCCGTAGCGCCCGCAGCGCCGTAGGGCACCGCCGCGGCCACGCTAGGAAGCGCGCCTGAAGAAGGCGAAAGAAGCGGCGGAAAAGGGGCAGAGGGGCGGAGCCCCATAGACTGGCAGGACCAGACCACCCCGCAGCTGCAAAGGGCACCGCTCACGTGCGTATCGCCAGGTTCTCCATCGACGGCAACGTCGCCTTCGGCGCGGTCGAGGGCGACAAGCCGGACGAGCTCGTCGTCGACATCATCAAGGGCAGCCCGTACGCCGACTTCGAGCTGAGCGGCGTCAAGGTCCCGCTGAGCAAGGTCAGGCTCCTCGCCCCGGTCATCGGCCACAAGATCGTGGCCTTCGGGCGGAACTACGCGGCGCACGCCAAGGAGCTGGGCCACGAGGTGCCGGACGCCCCGTTCGCCTTCTTCAAGCCGGCCACCTCGATGATCGGCTCCGGCGACGCGATCCAGTACCCCTCCTTCTCCGAGGACCTGCACCACGAGGCGGAGCTCGCCGTCGTCATCGGCCGCATGTGCCGCGAGGTCCCGCGCGAGCGCGTGAAGGACGTCATCTTCGGCTACACCTGTGCCAACGACGTCACCGCCCGCGACGTGCAGAAGCGCGAGAAGCAGTGGGCCCGGGCCAAGGGCTTCGACACGTCCTGCCCGCTCGGCCCCTGGGTGGAGACGGAGCTCGACCCGAGCGACCTGACGATCCAGTGCACGGTCAACGGCCAGCAGCGCCAGCTCGGCCGCACCTCCGAGATGGTGCACTCCATCGAGGACCTGGTCGTCAACATCTCCGAGGCCATGACGCTGCTGCCCGGCGACGTCATCCTCACCGGCACCCCCGAGGGGGTTGGCCCCCTCAACGTCGGCGACGAGGTCGCCGTCACCATCGAAGGCATCGGCACTCTCACCAACAAGGTGATCAAGCGTGGCTAACGCGACTCCCGGCGACACCGTCCGGGTACGTTTCTGTCCCTCCCCGACCGGCAACCCGCACGTGGGCCTGGTCCGCACCGCCCTGTTCAACTGGGCCTACGCCCGGCACAACGAGGGCACCCTGGTCTTCCGCATCGAGGACACGGACGCCGCCCGCGACTCCGAGGAGTCGTACGAGCAGCTCCTGGACTCCATGCGCTGGCTGGGCTTCGACTGGGACGAGGGCCCCGAGGTCGGCGGCCCGCACGCGCCGTACCGCCAGTCGCAGCGCATGGACATCTACCAGGACGTCGCCGCCAAGCTGATCGACGCGGGCCACGCCTACCCCTGCTACTGCACCACCGAGGAGCTCGACGCCCGCCGCGAGGCCGCCCGCGCCGCCGGCAAGCCGTCCGGCTACGACGGCACGTGCCGCGACCTCACCGACGCGCAGAAGCAGGCGTACGAGGCCGAGGGCCGCAGCCACATCGTCCGCTTCCGGATGCCGGACGAGGCCACCACCTTCACCGACCTGGTCCGCGGCGAGATCACCGTCCAGGCCGAGAACGTCACCGACTACGGCATCGTCCGTGCCAACGGCGCCCCGCTGTACACGCTGGTGAACCCGGTCGACGACGCCCTGATGGAGATCACCCACGTCCTGCGCGGCGAGGACCTGCTCTCCTCCACCCCGCGCCAGATCGCGCTCTACAAGGCGCTGATCGAGCTGGGCATCGCCAAGACGACCCCGCAGTTCGGTCACCTGCCGTACGTCATGGGCGAGGGCAACAAGAAGCTCTCCAAGCGCGACCCGCAGGCGAGCCTGAACCTCTACCGCGAGCGCGGCTTCCTGCCCGAGGGCCTGCTCAACTACCTCTCGCTGCTCGGCTGGTCCTTCTCCGCCGACCAGGACGTCTTCACGATCGACGAGATGGTCGCGAAGTTCGACCTCGCGGACGTGAACTCCAACCCGGCCCGCTTCGACCTGAAGAAGGCCGAGGCCATCAACGCCGACCACATCCGCATGCTGGACGTGAAGGCGTTCGCCGCGGCCTGCGAGCCGTGGCTGCGCGCCCCGCACGCCCCGTGGGCCCCGGAGGACTTCGACGCGGCGGTCTGGGAGGCCATCGCGCCGCACGCCCAGACCCGCCTCAAGGTCCTCTCCGAGATCACGGACAACGTCGACTTCCTGTTCCTGCCGGAGCCGGTCTTCGACGAGGCCTCCTGGACCAAGGCCATGAAGGAGGGCTCCGACGCGCTCCTCACCACCGCCCGCGCCAAGCTGGAGGCGGCCGACTGGTCGTCCCCCGAGGCCCTCAAGGAGGCCGTCCTGGCCGCGGGCGAGGCGCACGGCCTCAAGCTCGGCAAGGCCCAGGCCCCTGTCCGCGTCGCCGTCACCGGGCGCACGGTCGGCCTGCCCCTCTTCGAGTCCCTGCAGATCCTGGGCAAGGACCGCGCCCTGGCGCGCATCGACGCGGCCCTCGCGAAGCTGGCCGCGTAACGCGGCGCACCGGCGCGCGTGCGGCGCACACCGCCCCGCGCGCACGGCCCGTACGGTCCCTGTGAAAGGGCCCGGAAGCCATCACGGCTCCCGGGCCCTTTCGCGTACGTTCGGAACATGCCGATCAACGCCCTCGGGCCGCAGCGCGCCGCAGGACCCGTCAAGGCCGTCGTCTGGGACGTCGACGACACCCTCTTCGACTACGCCTCCGCCGATCTCGCGGGCATGCGGGCCCACCTCGCCGCCGAGGGCCTCCTCGCCCGGTACGACAGCGCCGATCGCGCCCTGGCCCTGTGGCGCGAGGTCACGGACCGGCACTGGGCCCGCTTCGGCGCCGGCGAGGTGGAGTACTACGCGCAGCGCAGGGACCGCGTGCGCGAGTTCCTCGGCGCCGCCCTCGACGACGCGGAGGCCGACGCCTGGTTCGGCCGCTACCTGGGCCACTACGAGGCCGCCTGGGCCCTCTTCCCGGACACCGTGCCCACCCTGGACGCCCTCGCCCGGGACTACCGCCACGCGGTCCTTTCCAACTCGGCGCTCTCCGTGCAGGAGTACAAGCTCAGCACGCTGGGCCTGCGCGACCGCTTCGAGACCGTCCTGTGCGCCGCCGACCTGGGCGTCGCCAAACCCGCCCCGGAGGCCTTCCAGGCGGTGTGCGAGGCCCTCGCCCTGGCCCCGGGGGAGATCGCGTACGTCGGCGACGAACCGGAGATCGACGCGCGCGGCGCCCGGGACGCGGGCCTGCTCGGCATCTGGCTGGACCGCAACGGCGGGCGGGGGGACGGCCCGTCGGGCATCCACCGCATCACGAGCCTCACGGAGCTCCCCGCGCTGCTGCGCTCGGATACCCGTTTTGGAGCGCCGTCCACCTTCGGGTAATGTTCTTCCTGCGCCGCCCGAGAGGGCCGAAAGGTCCGGCAGGAAAGCGCAACAGGAACAGAACCCCTCCCGGGGGTTGCGTTCCAGTGGCCTATGGTGTAATTGGCAGCACGACTGATTCTGGTTCAGTTAGTCTTGGTTCGAGTCCAGGTAGGCCAGCTCGCAGAGCTCATCTGCAAAGCCCCCGTTGTGTAGCGGCCTAGCACGCTGCCCTCTCAAGGCAGTAGCGCCGGTTCGAATCCGGTCGGGGGTACAGATCCTTCCCGCGAGGACAGTGAGGGTAGCTCCCCCTGACCTCGATGCAGGATCGCTAGGGCCCCCGTTGTGTAGCGGCCTAGCACGCCGCCCTCTCAAGGCGGTAGCGCCGGTTCGAATCCGGTCGGGGGTACTGTGGTCTGGTCTAGACCACCCATGGGCTATGGTGTAATTGGCAACACGAAGGTTTCTGGTTCCTTTGTTCTAGGTTCGAGTCCTGGTAGCCCAGCGCAGTACGGCAGTACCAGCTAGCCCCCGTTGTGTAGCGGCCTAGCACGCCGCCCTCTCAAGGCGGTAGCGCCGGTTCGAATCCGGTCGGGGGTACAGAGACCGAAGGGCCTCCACCACGGTGGAGGCCCTTCGGCGTTCCCGGGCCACGTGCGCCGGACCGCGAGCCGAGCCGGGAGAGACGGCTCACAGCGGCCGCTCGCGGAAGCCCGGCGGCGAACGCCGGGCGTCGCCCGCCCCGCCTACTCGATGCCGTACCGCCGCGCCGACTCCTCCTCCTGCGCAAGCCGGTGCAGCGCGCGCAGCACCGGCTCGCACAGGACCGCCGCCGCCACCGCCGTCTCGACCCGCTCCGCCTCCGAGGCGTGCGTCTCCAGGAAGTCGAGATCCAGCTTCGCCGTCGCGTGCATCAACTCCGCGTACGGCGCCATGCGTTCGGCGTCCCAGCCGTAGCCGAGCCGGTTCAGCGTCGCCACCGCCGCGACCAGGGAGCGGTGCACGGGAGAGAGCTCGGCCAGCTCCCGTGAGGTCTCCCAGCCCAGGCGCTGGAGCAGCAGGTCCACCTCGGCGCGCGCGCCGGCCACGGCGGGGTCGGCCTCGTCCGGCTCCGGGCCCTGTGGCAGCGCCCACAGGGCCGCCCCCATGCGGATCGTGCGCCCGAGCGACTCGTCGTCGACGTGCCCGAGCACCTCCCTGGCGGTCGCCACCGGCACCCGGCCCACCTGGATGAGCGCCCGCACCAGACGCAGCCTGCGCAGATGGCCGTCGTCGTACTCGGCCGTCGTCGCGTTGACCTGACGGCCGGGCGGCAACAGGCCCTCGCGCAGGTAGTACTTGATCGTCGCGGTGGACACACCGCTGCGCTCGCTCAACTCGGCCAGCCGCATCCCTTGCGCCTCCCATCGGGTAGTGGAACTATCCAAGCATGAGCCGGTCGGATAGTGCCGCTCGCCAATGAGTCGTCGTGCGTCAGGAGGAAGTCATGCCGGGCAGGTCCGTCATCGCGGGACGCACCACCGCCGACGCCGAGGGAGAGGTGGTCGTGCTCCTGATCGGCATGCGCGTCAACCGCTTCTGGGCCGTGCACCACTGGGTGCCGGTGTTCCTCGCGATGGTCCGCATGCTGCGCGAGCTGGGCCGGGACAAGAGCCGCGGGCTGCTGCGGCACGTCCTGCTCACCGCGTCGCCCCGGACGTACTACGTCGTCCAGTACTGGGAGTCGAAGGAGAAGCTGTACGCGTACGCGCACTCGCCGGAGATGTTCCACCACAAGGCATGGGCGATCGCCAACCGCAAGGAGCGGGCGGGGAAGGTGCGTCAGCACGTGGGCCTGTGGCACGAGGCGTACGTCGTGCCGGAGGGGGCGTACGAGGCGATCTATATGGACATGCCCGCCTTCGGCCTCGCGGCGGCGCACGGACAGGTGCCGGTGGAGCGGCGCGGGCGGCGGGCGAAGGACCGCCTCGCGTACCGGTCGGGCCGCGCGGACGCGGCCGCGGCGGCGGCCGAGGCGGAGGTCCCGGGGGCGTCGTCCTGAAGGGCGTTTCGGAGCGGGGAAGTCCCGGAGCCCGGAAGCCTTCCTGGAGCTGAAGGCCGACCTGGAACTGAAGGCCGTCCTGGAGCTCAAGGTCGTCCTGGAACCGAAAGCCGTCCTCGAACCGAAAAGGGAGCGGGCCCGCCGCGGCGTTGAGGCGGGCCCGCTCCCTTTCGTGGTGCGGGGCGTGCGTGGTGCTGTGGTGCGTGCCGTCCGTCGCCCGTGACGGTCCGGCGCGGCTCAGTTGGGTCGGCGCAGGGCCTCGGAGAGGCGGCCGGCCGCGTCGATGACGGCCTGGGCGTGCATGCGGCCCGGGTGGCGGGTCAGGCGCTCGATCGGCCCCGAGACGGAGACCGCGGCCACCACGCGGTTCGACGGGCCGCGCACCGGCGCGGACACCGAGGCGACGCCCGGCTCCCGCTCGCCGATCGACTGGGCCCAGCCCCTGCGGCGCACCCCGGACAGGGCCGTCGCCGTGAACCGCGCGCCCTGCAGGCCCCGGTGCAGCCGCTCCGGCTCCTCCCAGGCCATCAGGATCTGCGCGGACGAGCCCGCCTTCATGGTGAGCGTCGAGCCGACCGGGACGGTGTCCCTGAGGCCGGAGAGGCGCTCGGCCGCCGCCACGCAGATGCGCATGTCGCCCTGGCGGCGGTACAGCTGGGCGCTCTCGCCCGTGACGTCGCGCAGATGCGTGAGCACCGGGCCCGCCGTGGCGAGCAGCCGGTCCTCGCCCGCCGCCGCGGCCAGCTCGGCCAGGCGCGGGCCGAGGATGAACCTGCCCTGCATGTCCCGCGCCACCATCCGGTGGTGTTCCAAGGCCACGGCGAGCCGGTGCGCCGTGGGTCGTGCGAGCCCGGTGGCCGCGACCAGACCCGCGAGGGTGGCCGGACCGGACTCCAGGGCGCTCAGGACAAGGGCCGCCTTGTCCAGAACGCCTACGCCGCTAGAGTTGTCCATGAAACGATACTCGCGTCTCACTCTGTGAAACGCAAGTTCAAAATTCCCAGGAACCCGCCACCCTGGAGGAGCGATCCGCCGACCAACGGATACGCGACGGACGTCCGGCATGCGTGATGAGGGGGCCGGCGTCCGCGGACTCATTCTCTAGTTGGGCCGGTGCGCGACGCCGGTCGGAGGGAAAGCGATGGGTAGGACACTCGCGGAGAAGGTCTGGGACGACCACGTCGTCCGGCGCGCCGAAGGCGAGCCCGACCTCCTCTTCATCGATCTGCACCTGCTGCACGAGGTGACCAGCCCGCAGGCGTTCGACGGCCTCCGGCAGGCGGGCCGCGAGGTGCGGCGGCTCGATCTGACCATCGCGACCGAGGACCACAACACCCCCACCCTCGACATCGACAAGCCCATCGCGGACCCGGTCTCGCGCGCCCAGCTGGAGACGCTGCGCAAGAACTGCGCCGAGTTCGGCGTGCGCCTGCACCCGCTGGGCGACGTCGAGCAGGGCGTCGTCCACGTGGTGGGGCCGCAGCTGGGCCTGACCCAGCCGGGCACGACCGTGGTCTGCGGCGACTCCCACACCTCCACGCACGGCGCGTTCGGCGCCCTCGCGTTCGGCATCGGCACCTCCCAGGTCGAGCACGTGCTCGCCACCCAGACCCTGCCGATGGCGCGCCCCAAGACCATGGCCATCACCATCGACGGCGAACTGCCCGACGGCGTCACGGCCAAGGACCTCATCCTCGCCATCATCGCGAAGATCGGCACCGGCGGCGGCCAGGGCTACGTCATCGAGTACCGCGGCCCGGCCATCGAGAAGCTGTCGATGGAAGCCCGCATGACCATCTGCAACATGTCCATCGAGGCGGGCGCCCGCGCCGGGATGATCGCCCCGGACGAGACGACCTTCGCCTACATCCAGGGCCGCGACCACGCCCCGCAGGGCGAGGACTGGGACGCCGCCGTGGCGTACTGGAAGACGCTGCGGACCGACGACGACGCCGTCTTCGACGCCGAGGTCTACATCGACGCCGCCTCCCTGTCGCCGTTCGTCACCTGGGGCACCAACCCGGGCCAGGGCCTGCCCCTGTCCGCGAGCGTCCCCGACCCGGCTTCGTACGAGGACGCTTCGGAGCGCCTCGCGGCCGAAAAGGCCCTGGAGTACATGGGGTTGAGCGCGGGGCAGCGGCTGCGCGACATCAAGGTCGACACCGTCTTCGTAGGCTCCTGCACCAACGGCCGCATCGAGGACCTGCGCTCGGCGGCCGCCGTGATCGAGGGGCGCAAAGTCGCCGACGGCGTACGGATGCTGGTCGTGCCCGGCTCGGTGCGGGTCGCCCTCCAGGCCGTCGAGGAGGGTCTGGACAAGGTGTTCACCGCGGCCGGCGCCGAATGGCGGCACGCGGGCTGCTCGATGTGCCTGGGCATGAACCCCGACCAGCTCGCGCCCGGCGAGCGCTCCGCCTCCACCTCCAACCGCAACTTCGAGGGCAGGCAGGGCAAGGGCGGCCGCACCCACCTGGTGTCGCCCCAGGTGGCCGCCGCCACCGCGGTGACCGGCCGTCTGGCCGCGCCCGCCGACCTCACCGACGCCCCCGCGACCGCCGGAGTCTGATCAGCCATGGAAGCCTTCACCGCACACACCGGCCGGGCCGTCCCGCTGCGCCGCAGCAATGTGGACACCGACCAGATCATCCCCGCGCACTGGCTGAAGAAGGTCACCCGCGACGGCTTCGAGGACGGGCTCTTCGAGGCCTGGCGCAAGAGCGACGACTTCGTCCTCAACCGGCCGGAGCGCCAGGGAGCCACCGTCCTGGTCGCGGGCCCCGACTTCGGCACCGGCTCCTCGCGCGAGCACGCCGTCTGGGCGCTCCAGAACTACGGCTTCAAGACCGTCATCTCCTCCCGCTTCGCCGACATCTTCCGGGGCAACTCGCTCAAGAACGGGCTGCTCACCGTGGTCCTGGAGCAGGAGACCGTGGACGCCCTGTGGGCCCTGACGGAGGCCGATCCGCAGGCCGAGATCACCGTTGACCTGCGGGATCGCCAAGTCCGCGCCCAGGGAGTCACGGCGGACTTCGAGCTCGACGAGAACGCCCGCTGGCGGCTGCTCAACGGCCTGGACGACATCAGCATCACGCTCCAGAACGAGGCGGACATCGCGGCCTACGAGGTCCTCCGCCCCGCCCACAAGCCGAGCACCGCGCGGGCCTGACCCCCTCGCCGGCGGCCGCGCGGGCCGCGACCCACCCGATGTACCCCCAATCGTGGACGGTTGGGGGTACATCCGTGTCCGGCCTCTTCCAGGTCCCCTTTGACCCCCGATGACCTGAACGGGTGGTCTCAACTGCCTTGAACCGTAGGGAAGAAGAGGCTGGAAATCCCCTTGCACACAGTGGGTGCGAGTATCCTCAGGAAGGCGCTGAGCGGGGGTAGTTACCCCCTGCGGAGGCGACAACTCGCCCCAGATGGCACAATCGGTGCATGGGACGCGACGACCAACTCGAGCTCTACGGACTCGTCGCGGACCGGCTGAAGGAAGCGCACTCCCGAGTGCGCGCACTGCAAGTCCCGGAGGGCGTACGGATGGCGCTGACCCGGAAGCTGCTGGTCATTACGGCCGCGGCCAAACACGATCTCGCCGATGCGGCAAGGCGTCTGGAGCGATTGATGGCGTACCTCGACGAGGGCGACGAGGGCCGAATCCCCGAGGGCGACTGAGCGTCGAGCCTCAACGGGCCTCAACGGGCCTTCGAGGAACTCCTCGAGAGTCCAGAACGTTGCGGCACAAGGGTGATTAGCCCGTTTCGTGTTTGATTTGCGGTATATATCTGCCTAACGTGCGAAAAAGCCTGGCGCATTCGCTTCAGGCAATGTCTCCGAAGGGGAAGACGTGAACAAGGCGCAGCTCGTAGAAGCGATTGCCGACAAGCTCGGCGGCCGTCAGCAGGCCGCTGACGCCGTGGACGCGGTTCTGGACGCCATCGTCCGTGCCGTCGTCGGCGGCGACCGGGTTTCGGTCACCGGCTTCGGCTCGTTCGAGAAGGTCGACCGCCCGGCCCGGTACGCCCGCAACCCGCAGACCGGGGAGCGCGTGCGGGTCAAGAAGACCTCGGTGCCGCGCTTCCGCGCAGGCCAGGGCTTCAAGGACCTGGTGAGCGGCTCGAAGAAGCTCCCGAAGAACGACGTCGCGGTCAAGAAGGCGCCGAAGGGCAGCCTCTCGGGTGGCACTTCCACCCGTACGACGGTCAAGAAGGCCGCCGCCAAGAAGGCCACCACGGCGAAGAAGGCCACGGCGAAGAAGACCACGACCGCCAAGAAGGCCACGGCGGCGAAGAAGGCCTCCACGGCGAAGAAGGCCACGGCGAAGAAGGCCACCACCGCCAAGAAGGCGGCCACGGCCAAGAAGGCCGCGCCGGCGAAGAAGGCCGCCACCACGGCCAAGAAGGCGGCCCCGGCCAAGAAGGCCACCACCGCCAAGAAGGCCGCGGCGAAGAAGGCCCCCGCCAAGAAGGCCACGGCCAAGAAGGCGCCCGCCAAGAAGTCCACGGCGCGCAAGACCACCGCCAAGAAGACCACTGCCCGCAAGCGCTGAGGGCACTGGGTACTCACGCGCCGGGCCGGGCTCCCCCAGGGGAGCCCGGCCCGCGGCGCGTGCGCAGTGGTGAACGTATACGAATCGGGACGTCCCGGGCCGCGGCTCAGAACGTCTGGAGCGTGACCAGTGTGATCCGGCGGGCCTCGCCCTCGCCGGTCACCTCGATCCGCACCCGCTGCCCCGGACGCAGCAGCCGCAGACCGCCGGCGTCGAACGCCGGGGCGTCGAAGGGCACCGGAGTGCCGTCGTCGAGCAGCACGCTGCCGGTGCGGGTGTCGGAGTCGTACGTGTACGCGGTCGCCTGCATGAGCAGAAGCGTACTCAGTCCGGGATGAGCAGCCCGGCCGCCGCCGCGGCCGTGTGCGGGCCCACGCCGAGGGCGAGCGCGGCCCGCAGATCGCCGCCGGTGTCCACGTCCTGGCGCAGGGAAGCCACGTCGGCGAGCGCCAGTTCCGCGGCCCCCGACGCCGTGTGCCGGGCCCGGGAATCCGGGCCGAAAAGGGGCCGCAATTCCGTTCCGGGGGATCCGGACAGGAGCGTCGTGCCGATTCCCGCGGCATCGGGGACAAACGCGCGGGGAAATGCGGCGGCGCGGTCGAGGGCGCGGGTCAATTCGGCGGGGCGCAGGGCGGGCAGATCCGCGTTCAGGGCCGCCACGGGCGCTTCGGGCCGGGCCGCGCGGGCCACCGCCGTACCGTGTTCGAGGGCGGCGTTGAGGCCCTTTCCCGGGGTGTCGGGGGCGATGCGGGCGCCGAGCGCGGCCAGTTCGCGGCCCGCCCGGACGTCATCAGTGACGACCACCACATCCCTTACCGCGGCACTGGCGAGCGCGGCCGTCACCGTGTCCTTGGCGAAGGCGAGCGCGAGCGCGGGCCGCAGCCCCTCGCCCGCGGCGGGAGTGAGTCTGCTCTTGGCCCGCGCCAGGGGTTTGAGCGGTATCACCAGGGTCCAGTGCACGGGCGCTCCGTCCTTCGCGTCGGGCCCATTGTGGCCTGCCGAAAGCGCGGCACCAGGGACCGGGGTCCACGAAATGGCCGGTCAGCGCGGTGCCGCGGCGGCGCGGAGGCGGTGGCCGCGGACGGGTGGGCGTACGGTGTTCTCGACAGGACGGCAGCCTGGAGCGACACTTGTGCGGCCGACCAGGCTCATGGAGGAAGGTGTCCGAGTGTCCCGCCGCAGAATCGGCTTCTGGTACCGCCTGGCGGCCGTGATCTGTAAACCGCCGCTGCTGGTTCTGTTCAAGCGGGACTGGCGGGGAATGCAGAACATCCCGGCCGACGGCGGTTTTATCACCGCCGTGAACCACAATTCACATCTGGACCCGTTGGTCTACGCCCACTTTCAGTACAACACCGGGCGGGTCCCGCGTTTCCTCGCCAAGCACGGCCTCTTCAAGAAGGGGTTCGTCGGGGCGGTCATGCGCGGCACGGGGCAGATCCCGGTCTACCGCGAGACCACCAACGCGCTCAGCGCTTTCCGGGCCGCGATCGACGCCGTCGAGCGCGGCGAATGCGTCGCCTTCTACCCCGAGGGCACCCTCACCCGCGACCCGGACCTGTGGCCCATGACGGGCAAGACGGGCGTCGCGCGCGTGGCCCTGCAGACGAAGCGCCCGGTCGTCCCCATCGCCCAGTGGGGCGCCAACCACGTCCTGCCGCCGTACGCGAAGAAGCCTCAGCTGCTGCCGCGCAAGACGCACCGGGTCCTGGTCGGCGAGCCGGTCGACCTGGAGCGCTTCTACGACAAGGAGATGACCCCCGAGCTCCTGAAGGACGCCACGGAGGCCATCATGGCGGACATCACCGCGCTCCTTGAGGAACTGCGCGGCGAGAAGGCCCCGCAGAAGCGTTACGACCCGCGCGAGGCCCGGATCGCGCAGCGCCGCAAGGCCCGGGAGGCCGACGCGGCGCAGGGCCCCAGCGGCCTTACGGAGCAGGGCAGTTCACAGCAGGGCAGCGCGGAGGAGAGCAAGTGACCCGATCCCTGAAGGCCGCCGTCTTCGGCACCGGCTCGTGGGGGACGGCCTTCGGCATGGTCCTCGCCGACGCGGGCTGCGACGTCACGCTGTGGGGCCGCCGCGCCTCACTCGCCGACGCGGTCAACTCCACCCGTACGAACCCGGACTACCTCCCCGGCGTCGAACTGCCGCGGAACCTGCGCGCCACCACCGACCCCGCGGAGGCCGCCGACGGCGCCGACTTCACGGTGCTCGCGGTGCCCTCGCAGACGCTGCGCGCCAACCTCGCCGCCTGGGCGCCGCTGCTCGCGCCCGACACCGTCCTCGTCTCCCTGATGAAGGGCGTCGAACTCGGCTCCGCCATGCGGATGAGCGAGGTCATCGAGGACGTCACCAAGGCCGCCGCCGAGCGCGTCGCGGTCGTCACCGGGCCCAACCTCGCCCGGGAGATCGCCGCCCGGCAGCCCGCCGCGTCCGTCGTCGCATGCCGCGACGAAGCCGTGGCCCAGCGGCTCCAGGCCGCCTGCCACACCCCGTACTTCCGGCCGTACACGAACACCGACGTGGTCGGCTGCGAGCTCGGCGGCGCCGTGAAGAACGTCATCGGCCTCGCCGTGGGCATCGCCGACGGCATGGGGCTCGGCGACAACACCAAGGGCTCGCTCATCACGCGCGGCCTCGCCGAGACCACCCGGCTCGGCGTCGCGATGGGCGCCGACCCACTGACCTTCGCCGGGCTCGCGGGCCTCGGCGACCTGGTCGCCACCTGCTCCTCGCCGCTGTCGCGCAACCACACCTTCGGCACCAACCTCGGCAAGGGCATGACCCTGGAGGAGACCATCGCGGTCACCAAGCAGACCGCCGAGGGCGTCAAGTCCTGCGAGTCCGTGCTCGACCTGGCCCGCAGGCACGGCATCGACATGCCCATCACGGAGACCGTCGTGGGCATCGTGCACGAGGGCACGCCGCCGATGGTCGCCCTCAAGGAGCTGATGGCGCGCAGCGCGAAGTCGGAGCGCCACTGAGGCACCCGGCCCGCCCCGCTGACCCGCAGCTCACCGGCGGCACACTGACTCCGCTGGGGCCAGCGGGTACGCTCAACGCGATATGAGCAGCGAGAACCTCCCCCAGAGCCCCCGCAAGCCGCGTGTGGCCGTCGTGTTCGGCGGCCGCAGCTCGGAGCACGGCATCTCCGTCGTCACCGCCGGTGCCGTACTGCGTGCCATCGACCGGACCAAGTACGACGTGCTGCCGATCGGCATCACGACGGACGGGCGCTGGGCGCTGACCGCGGACGACCCCGACCGGATGGCCATCGCCGACCGCAAGGTCCCGAACGTCACCGAGCTCGCCGAGTCCGCCGACGGCGGCGTCGTCCTGCCCGTCGACCCGGGCAACCGCGAGGTCGTCTACAGCGAGCCCGGCGCGGTGCCCAAGGCGCTCGGCGAGGTCGACGTGGTCTTCCCGGTGCTGCACGGCCCGTACGGCGAGGACGGCACCCTCCAGGGCCTCCTCGAACTGTCCGGCGTGCCGTACGTGGGCGCGGGCGTGCTCGCCTCCGCCGTCGGCCAGGACAAGGAGTACATGAAGCGCGTCTTCACCTCCTTCGGCCTCCCCGTCGGCCCGTACCTGGTGGTCCGGCCGCGCGAGTGGGAGAGCGACGAGAAGGGCGCACGGGCGCGGATCGCGGAGTTCGCGGGCGAGCACGGCTGGCCCCTGTTCATCAAGCCCGCGCGCGCGGGGTCCTCGATCGGCATCACCAAGGTCGACTCCTTCGAAGGTCTCGACGAGGCGATCGCGGAGGCCCAGCGCCACGACCCGAAGATCATCGTGGAGGCGCTGCTCCGCGGCCGCGAGATCGAGTGCGGCGTCCTGGAGTTCGAGGACGGCCCGCGGGCCAGCGTCCCCGCCGAGATCCCGCCGGTGCAGGCGCACGACTACTACGACTTCGAGGCGAAGTACATCGACTCGACGCCCGGCATCGTGCCCGCCCCGCTGACGCCCGAGGAGACCGCCGAGGTCCAGCGGCTCGCGGTCGAGGCCTTCGAGGCCACCTCCTGCGAGGGCCTGGTGCGCGCCGACTTCTTCCTCACCGACGACGGCCGGTTCGTGATCAACGAGATCAACACGATGCCCGGCTTCACGCCGATCTCCATGTACCCGCAGATGTGGGAGAAGAGCGGCGTCTCCTACGAGGAGCTCGTGGACCGTTTGATCCAGGCGGCGCTGCGGCGCTCCACAGGGCTGCGCTAGCGCGCGGCGTGGGGGGCGGTTTGCCTCTCGGGGCGACTGCGGGCCGTTTGTGGCTGGTCGCGCAGTTCCCCGCGCCCCTTCGGGGCGCTCCTGTATCGTTACGCGATTCCCTCGGGGATCGTCTTCTTGACGGGGGCGGCGAAGTCCGTGAGCGGGCCCACGCCGTCCCCCGTCCGCTGCTCGGGGATGCTCACCTCGACGTAGGCCTTGCGCAGCGTCGTGGTGAAGCGGAACGAGCCGTCCGTCCGCTTCTCCAGCAGCCAGCCCACGCCGTTCACGGTCACGCCGTCGGCTTCGGGGTCGTTCATCTTCGCCGGTCGCGCCACGCCGCAGCGCAGTATGATCGCCGGGTCCCCCCACCCCGCGGTGAGCGGCGACGCGGGTTTCGGGTCACGCCGTCCGAGACCGTTCACCTCGCGCGGCAGTCGCTCGGCCAGGTTCCGGCACAGCTCGGTGACGCCGGTGCCCGGCGAGGGAACCGCGACCGTCCTCCTGTCGTCCGTTGAGGAGCAGCCCGCGCATGCGATCAGCAGTGCGAGGGCGGGCAGCCCGATCGGGGAGCGGAGCCGGCGGGAAACGTTCACCGGCCAAGGGTAGACGGGGGCTACAAGTGCACTACGGGGCAGGTCAGGGTGCGGGTGATGCCGTCCACTTGCTGGACCTTGGCGACCACCATGCGGCCGAGTTCGTCCACCGTGTCCGCCTGGGCGCGCACGATGACATCGTAGGGACCGGTCACGTCCTCGGCCTGGATCACTCCCGGGATCTTGCCGATCAGCTCGGCGACGGTCGACGCCTTGCCGACCTCGGTCTGGATCAGGATGTACGCCTGTACCACGGAACCTCCAGGGCGGCCACGAGGATCATGTGGGGAGAAGGGACGCCACGGTACCGCGTCGCCGCTCGTCACGGGGAGACCCGGGGGAGCCGCGCCGCGCACATCACGGCGGACGGACAACAGAGGTTGACGGTCACGTCGACCGTACCGACGACAGGGACGGCTCGCGACCGCAAGCGGACCGCGGCAGAAGGAGCAGCACGCGCATGAAGGGCACCGTCGGCGAGTTGGGGGAGTTCGGGCTCATCAAGGAGCTCACCTCGCGGCTCACCTCCACTCCGGCCGTACGCCTCGGCCCCGGCGACGACGCCGCGGTCGTGGCCGCCCCGGACCGCAGGGTCGTGGCGAGCACCGACATCCTCCTCGAAGGCCGGCACTTCCGCCGCGACTGGTCCACGGCCTACGACGTGGGCCGCAAGGCCGCCGCCCAGAACCTCGCGGACATCGCGGCCATGGGCGCCGTGCCGACCGCGATCCTGCTCGGCCTCGTCGTCCCCGCCGAACTCCCCGCGAGCTGGCCCACCGAGCTCATGGACGGGCTGCGCGACGAGTGCCAGGTGGCGGGCGCCGCCGTGGTCGGCGGCGACGTCGTGCGCGGCGACACCATCACCGTCTCGATCACCGCGCTCGGCGACCTGCGCAACCACGAGCCCGTCACGCGCGCGGGCGCGCAGCCCGGCGACGCCGTCGCCGTCACGGGCTGGCTCGGCTGGTCCGCCGCGGGCCACGCGGTGCTCTCCCGGGGCTTCCGCTCGCCGCGCGCCTTCGTGGAGGCCCACCGCAGGCCCGAACCGCCGTACCACGCGGGTCCCGCGGCCGCCGGGCTCGGCGCCACCGCCATGACCGACGTCAGCGACGGTCTGATCGCCGACCTCGGCCACATCGCGGAGGCCAGCAAGGTGCGCATCGACGTTCGCTCCGGCGACGTGGACGTGCCCTCCCAGATGAACGACATCGCCCAGGCGGTCGGCATCGACCCGCTCCAATGGGTGCTCAACGGCGGCGAGGACCACGCGATCGTCGCCACGTTCCCCTCCGACGTGAAGCTGCCCGCGCGCTGGAAGGTCATCGGTGAGGTCCTGAACCCCTCAGCGATGCCGCAGGTGACCGTGGACGGCGCGCCGTGGACCAGCAAGGGCTGGGACCACTTCGGGGACAACGGGGGCCACGACTGATGGAGCCGTTCGGAGAGCCGCCGGGGGAACCGCGGGTGGAGCCGCCGGGGGAGCCGCTGACGGCGTCGCGCGCCGCGCCGCCCCGGGTGCTGACCGTCGCGGGCTCCGACTCCGGCGGCGGGGCCGGGATCCAGGCCGACCTGAAGACCATGCTCGCGCTCGGCACCCACGGCATGAGCGTCCTCACCGCCGTGACCGCGCAGAACTCCCTGGGCGTGCAGGGCGCCTGGGAGCTGCCGGTGGAGGCGGTGCGCGCCCAGTACCGCAGCGTCGTCGACGACATCGGCGTCCAGGCCGTGAAGACCGGCATGCTGGCCTCGGCCGAACTGGTCGAGGCGGTCGCGGAGTTGCTCGCGGGCACCGACGCCCCGGCCGTCGTCGACCCCGTAGGCGTCTCCAAGCACGGCGACGCGCTGCTCGCCGCCTCCGCCCTCGACTCCGTCCGCACCAAGCTGCTCCCCGTCGCCACGGTGGCCACGCCGAACCTGGACGAGGTCGCGCAACTCACCGGCCTGCGCGTCGAGTCGGAGGACGGGATGCGGCGCGCCGCCGCGGCCCTCCTCGCGTACGGACCGCGCTGGGTCGTCGTCAAGGGCGGCCATCTGCCCGGCGGCCAGGAGGCCGTGGACCTGCTCACCGACGGCTCCGAAGAGCACTGGCTGCGCTCCGCGCGGCACAGCAACCGGCACACGCACGGCACCGGCTGCACCCTCGCCAGCGCGATCGCCGCCCAGCTGGCGAAGGGCCGGACCGTGCCCGAGGCCGCGCGGGCCGCCAAGGAGTACGTCACCGGGGCGATCGCCGCCGGGTACGCGCTCGGCGGCGGGATCGGCCCCGTCGATCACGCCTGGCGCTTCCGGGACGGCACGGGCTCCATGGGTCCGGCGTAACCGGGGGCTTCCTTGCCGACGGGGTACTCCTTGAGCTCGATCGCGTTGGCGGCCTTCTCCGTGAGGCGTTTGAAGAAGCCCGCCAGGAAGCGGGAGCTGAGCATCCGATAGGCCCGGTCGCGGCTGCGGATCTTCCTCTCGGTGGGCGGCGCGAGGAAAGGACCCGCGTTGCCCGCGAGCTTCTGGCAGCCCTTCGCGTAGTCGCGGACCTCCGCCTCGTACGCCGCGAAGGCCGTGGCGTGGTCCCCGCGCGCGGCCGCGAGCTCGCCCGCGAGGACGTACGCGCACACCAGCGCCGTCCCCGTGCCCATGCCGCCCATCGTCGCGCCGTACCCGGCGTCCCCCAGGAGGACGACGCGCCCCTGGGACAGCCGGTCGATGTGGATCTGCGCGATCGCGTCGAAGTACAGCTCGTCGGCGTCCTCCAGGGCCGCGAGGACGTGCCGCGTGTGCTTCCAGGGCAGGTCCGCGAACTTCTCGGCGAGGATCGCCTTCTGCGCCGCCACGTCGTGCCGGTCGTAGGCGAGCTGCTCCGACCGGAACAGCAGGAACGCGCCGCCCTGCTCCGCGCTGCCGTCGTAGTTGCTGATGTCGACCATGCGGCCGGGCACGCTGCAGATCCGCGACGAGCGGTGCAGGCCCAGCACGTTGGGCATGTCGAACCCCGCGGCGTAGTAGCCGAGGTGGCGCAGATGGTGCGACTCCTCGCCGAAGACGAGGCGCCGGGTGCGGGAGTGCAGGCCGTCCGCGCCGACGACGAGGTCGAAGCGGCGCGGCGCGCCCCGTTCGAAGGTCACCTCCACGCCGTCGGGGTCCTCCCGGAGGCTCGCGACGGAGTCCCCGAAGACGTACGCGACGCGGTCCTTGGTCCGCTCGTACATGATCCTCGCGAGGTCGCCGCGGAAGATCTCCACGTCGCCGCTCATCAGGAACGCGGGCAGGTCCACCTTCTCCTTGTCGTCGGCGTCGACGACCGTCTGGCGGCCCATGTGCGTCTGGTGGCGGCGCACCTCGTCCCAGATGCCCATGCGCTCCAGGACGGTGCGGTGCACATGGCCCCGGAAGTCGACCGCGAAGCCGCCCCCGCGCAGCGCGGGCGCCTTCTCCACGACGGTGACGCGGGCGCCGTAGCGGGCCAGCCAGAGCGCGAGCGCGGGGCCCGCGACGCTCGCGCCCGAGACGAGCACGGAGAGGTGGGAGAGGGGCTCGGGGGAGTGCGCTGTGTTCGTCATGGCAGGAGCTTCGGGGGAGCGGCTTACCGGCGGCTTACCGTCGGCCGGCAGGGGCTTACCGTCGACTGGCCGCGGCTTGTCGTCGACTGTCAGCGGCTTACCGGAGTCGGCAGGGGCTTGCTGGAGCCGACGGGGGCCTGCCAGAGGCCGGGCTGGCCGGGACGGACCGGACCGGCGGCGCGCGGCTACCTCGTGAGCGCCGCCGTCGGCTCCCGCCGCCCCCGCTCGAAGGCCTTCTCGTACGTCTCCGGGGACAGCCGCGCCCGCACTTCGCGTACTACGGGGGCCACGTCGGGGTCGTCCGCGATCAGCGTGCCCCGCAGACCGGCGGCCGCGCCCAGGAGCCGGGCGGCCTCCTCGGGGCCCGCGGCGGTGGCCGCGAGGGCCTCGGCGACCCCGGCCCGCTCGCCGACGCCGGTGTCCGTGCCGTCCAGGGAGAGCACGCGGGCCTGTTCGAACCAGTCGGCGGCCTCCTCCGCCCGGGCCTCGGCGAGCGCGGCACGGCCGAGGCCGACGAGGATCCGCGCCGTCTCGGTCACGCTGAACCAGTTCGCGGCGCACGCCTCCAGGGCCGCTTCGTAGTGCCCACGCGCGCGCGTGGGCTCACCGCGCAGCCGGGCCACGTCACCCAGGCCCCGCAGCGAGGTCGCCACCTTGTCGCGCGCCCCGGCGGTGCGGGCGAGGTCCCCGGAGAGCCGGAAGTGCTCGGCGGCCTCCTCCAGGGCACCGCCGTGCAGCAGGACCGTGGCGCGCCGGTGCAGCAGATCGGCGGTCTCCTCCGGGGCCGCGAGCTCCCGTACGTGGACGAGCCCTTCGTCGAGCAGGGCGAGGGCGCGCCTCCGCTCGCCGCGCCAGTCGGCGTACATCGCCAGCGGGTCCAGGCAGTTGGCGATGCCCCAGCGGTCGCCGGTGTCCCGGAAGCCCGCGAGGGCCCGCGTGAAGGCCGCCTCCGAGGCATCGGGCCGCCCCGCGAACTGCTCCTGGAAGCCGCGCCCGACGTCCAGCAGGGCCCGCCCCCAGGGGTGCGCGTCGATCTGCGCGACGACCCGGCCCTCCACCTCCCGCCGCGGCCCGCCCGCGAGCGACCACAGCACGATCACGAACGGCAGCCGCAGCGGCCCCTTCAGGGAGGTCAGGACGGAGTCCGCGCGCGCCAGGCGCTCCGGCTCCGCGGGGTCGTCGCCGGTGCCCGCGACCTCGTTGAGCAGACACAGGGCGTACTCCTCCGCCAGGCCGTCCGGCACGTCGTCGCCCACGGCCGCGAGCAGCTCCGCGGCGAGCGGCGCCCGCTCCCCGTACAGGCCGCGCAGCCGCCAGTACCAGGACAGGGCCGCCGTCAGACGCAGTCCCGCGCGCGGGTCGGTGCGCACGTGGTGGCGCAGGGCGGCTTCCAGGTTGCCGTGGTCCGCGGCGAGGCGGTCGAGCCACGCCACCTGCTCCCCGCCGTGCAGGCGCGGCGCGCCCTGCTCCGCGAACCGCAGGAAGTACGCGGCGTGCGCGGCCCGCAGCGCGTCCTCCTCGCCCGCTTCGGCGAGCCGCCGGGCGCCGTACGCGCGGATGGTCTCCAGCATCCGGTACCGCCCGCCGACCGCCTCGACGAACGACTTCTCCGCCAGCGAGGCCAGCGGGTCCTCGGGGTAGGGCACCCCGCACACCGCCTCGACCGCGTCGAGCGTCGCCCCGGCGGGGAACACCGTCAGACGCCGGGCCAGCTCCCGCTCCTCGTCGTCGAGCAGCTCCCAGCTCCACTCCACGACCGCGTGCAGGGTCCGGTGCCGGGGCGCCTTCGTGCGGTCCCCGCGCGACAGGAGCCGGAACCGGTCGTCCAGGCGCGCGGCCAGCTCGTCGAGCGTGAGGGTGCGCAGCCGGGCCGCGGCCAGCTCGATGGCGAGCGGCAGCCCGTCGAGGGCGGCGCAGACGGAGTCGACGAGCGCGGCCCGGGGATGCTCCCGCGGGGCGCCGTCCACGCGCGCGTGGGGTACGAAGTCGGGGCGGACGGCGGTGGCCCGCTCCAGGAAGAGCCGGGCCGCGGGCGCGGCGGCCAGCGGCGGGACCGGGCACAGCGCCTCGCCGGTGATCCCGAGAGCCTCCCGGCTCGTGGCCAGGACCCGCACGCCGGGGCAGGCGCCGAGCAGCAGCCCGACGGTGCGGGCGGCTTCGTCGACCACGTGCTCGCAGTTGTCCAGGACCAGCAGCAGCTCGCGGCCCTCCAGGGCGGCCAGGAGCCGTTCCACGGCATCGCCCCCGCGCGCGTGGAAGCCGTCGCGCACCCCGAGGGCGCCGAGCACGGCGTACGTCACCCGCGATCCGTCGGCGAGCGGGGCCAGCTCCACGAAGCACACGCCGTCCGCGGCGCCCTCGCGCTCCCGGGCGGCCTCCACCGCGAGCCGCGTCTTGCCCGCGCCGCCCGGCCCGGTGAGCGTCACCAGACGGGACTCCGCCAGCAGGCCGCGGACGCGGGCCAGCTCATCGGCGCGGCCCACGAGCGGCGTCAGCGGCGCCGGGACACCGGCCCGCCGCGACGGCTCCGCGCCCCGCAGCAGCTCCAGGTGGAGCGCGGCGAGGTCCGCCGACGGGTCGGTGCCCAGCTCCCGCGCGAGGACGCCGCGTGCCTCTTCGTAGACCGCGAGCGCCTCGGCCGCCCTGCCGTCCGCGTGCAGGGCCCGCATCAGCTGCCCGTACAGGCGCTCGCTCAGCGGCCGGTCCGCGATCAGCTCCCGCAGCTCCGGTACGAGGCCGGGGCCGCCGCCGGTCCCGAGATCTGCGTCGATCCGGTCCTGTACGGCGGCGAGCCGCAGCTCTTCGAGGCGCGTACCGGGCGCGTGCGTCCCGGGCAGATCGGCGAGCGCCTGGCCCCGCCACAGGCCGAGGGCCTCGCGAAGCAGCGCGGCGGCCCGCGCGGGGTCCCCGGCGGCCAGGGCCTCGCGGCCCCCGCGCGCGAGGCGCTCGAAGCGGTGGGCGTCGACGTCGTCGGGGTCGACCGCGAGCCGGTAGCCGCCGGTCCCGGCCTCGATGTCCACGCCCAGGCGCTTGCGGAGCCGTGACACCTGGGACTGGAGGGCGTTCGCGGCTCCGGCGGGCGGCCGCTCGCCGTACAGGCCGTCGGTCAGCCGCTCCACGGGCACGGCGTGGCCCGCGTCCAGGAGGAGCAGGGTGAGCAGCGCCCTGGGACGCGGCCCGCCGGGGTCGACGGGGTCGCCTTTGGGGGTGCGTACGTCGAGGGGACCGAGGATGCCGAACCGCATGCTCCAGATCCTGGCAGGCGGACGGCGGCCCGGAGAGCGCGAGACCCCGTGGCGATGTCGGCGCGCGCCGATGCCCTACGGAGAGTGCTGACGTACACACGAAAAGTACTGGCCTCAAGGCGCGAAAAAGCCGGCCCCCGAGGGGACCGGCTCTTTCGGTAACCGGCCAGGTGGCCGCGCAGAACTAAGCGTCAGCGCGAGACCTTGCCGGCCTTGATGCACGAGGTGCAGGCATTGAGCCGCTTCGGCGTCCCGCCGACCACGGCACGCACGCGCTGGATGTTCGGGTTCCAGCGACGGGGCGTACGGCGGTGCGAGTGCGAGATGTTGTTGCCGAAGCCCGGCCCCTTGCCGCAGACGTCGCAGTTGGCAGCCACGGGTCACTCCAAAGACTTCAGATGCACTTACGGTTAAACCCGGCATGCCGGGATCAGAGCGAATGATCTGGGTGGCGGTGCCAGGGGAATGTCCCGATGTGTATCGGGCAACCGGAGCAGCATACAACGACTGCTTCGGTACAACGAAACTACCATGTCTCGCCCGGGGCCCGCCCCGCGCTCCCCTCCTGCACCGGGTCTACGCTGCGTCTCATCCCGCCGTCCCGGCCGTTCCGGACGCTCTTTAGGAGGCGACAGTTGCCGCAGAACCTCGACGCGGTCGCGATCCGCGCGTGGAGCGCACTGGCTCTGGACGCGCTGGGGCAGGCCCGCGAGGAGATCGACGCGATCAACGTCTATCCGGTCGCCGACGCGGACACCGGGACCAACCTCTACTTGACGATGGAGTCGGCGAACCAGGCCGTCGACGCCGTCTTCGCGGGCCTGGAGCCCACCGAGCCCACCCGGACCGAGGCCGTGCGCGCACTGGCGCACGGGGCGCTGATCGGGGCCCGCGGCAACTCGGGCACGATCCTCGCGCAGCTGCTGCGCGGCATGGCGCAGGTGCTGGCCGACGACGGGAGCGCACCCGATCCCGCGGACTCAGCGGGCTCCGCGGACTCCGGGGATTCGCGGGATCCCGGAGGTGACGCACCTCACGCGGACGGCGAGCTCCTGGCGAGGGCGCTGCGGCGCGCGTCCCAGGCCGCGTACCAGGCGGTCGCCCACCCCGTGGAGGGGACGTTCCTGACGGTCGCCAGGGCGGCGGCGGAGGCGGCCGGGGCGGGGCGGCCCGCGGGCGACTGCGGCGCGGTGGCCCGCGCGGCCTACGACGGCGCCCGCGCGGCCCTGGCCGCCACCCCGGACCAGCTGGCCGTGCTCGGCCGCGCGGGCGTGGTGGACGCCGGGGGCCGGGGCCTCGTGGCGGTCCTCGGGGCGCTCGTGGGGGCGCTGTCGGGGGAGAGCGTGGGCGACCGCGCCGCCACGACCCCCCGGAACACATGGACCCACGCGCGCGTGGAGGGCCTGGACTGCGCGGCCCCGGGCACCGAGTGCGCCGACGGCTCCGGCGCCGGTCCGGCCTTCGAGGTGATCTACCTCCTGGAGGCGGACGACAGCGCGGTCGCCCGGCTCAGGGCCCGGCTCGACGGGCTCGGCGACTCCCTCGTCGTGGTCGGCGGCGACGGCCTGTGGAACGTGCACGTGCACGTGGACGACGCGGGCGCGGCCGTCGAGGCGGGGGTCGAGGCGGGCAGGCCGTACCGCATCCGCATCACGCACTTCGGCCTCGGCGACGCGCACGCCGTCCGCGCCGCGCAGCCGCCGCGCGAGCGCGCGCAGCGCGGCATCGTGGCCGTCGTACGGGGTGAGGGCCTGGGCGGCCTGTACGCGGAGGCGGGGGCGACCACCGTGCCCGCGCGCGCGGGGGAGCCGCCCGCGAGCGGCGAGCTGGTCGAGGCGGTCCGACGCGCCCACGCGCGCGAGGTGGTGCTGCTGCCGAACGACGCCGACCTGCGGCACACCGCGGCGGCGGCCGCCGAACAGGCCCGCTCCGAAGGCGTGCGCGTCGCCCTGATCCCCACCCGCTCCCCGGTGCAGGGCATCGCGGCCCTCGCCGTGCACGAGCCGGACCGGCGCTTCGACGAGGACGTCGTCGCGATGACGGCGGCGGCCGGCGCGACCCGGTACGCGGAACTGGCCGTCGCCGAGCGGCAGTCGTGGACCACCGCGGGCATCTGCCAGGCCGGGGACGTCCTCGGCCTCATCGACGGCGACGTCGCGGTCATCGCGGCGGAGGTCGCGGCCACGGCCGAGATCGTCCTCGACCGGATGCTGGCGGCGGGCGGCGAGATGGTCACGCTGGTCCTGGGCGAGGAGGTCTCGGACGCGGTGGCCGAACGCCTCCAGAAGCACGTGCGCGACGGCCATCTGGCCGTGGACACGGTCCTCTACCGAGGCGGCCCGCAGTCGGCCCTCCTCCTCATCGGCGTGGAGTAGCCCCGGGGCCGGGGCGGCAGCGGCTCGCGGGGCCGGATTCCGGGCCCGGGCCCGGAATGTCAGTGGCGTGGTGTGCAATGGATCTCGTGCACGCGCTCCAAGAACCGCTGAAGAACGCCCTCGGCCAAGCCACCGCCAAGGTCATGGCCGAGCACCTCGACCTGCACACGGTGGGCGACCTGCTGCACCACTACCCCCGCCGCTACGCCGAGCGGGGCGAGCTCACCCGCCTCTCCGACCTCCCGCTGGACGAGCACGTCACGGTCGTGGCCCAGGTGGCGACCGCGCGCGTACTGAAGTTCAACGCGGGGCGCGGCCAGCGCCTGGAGGTGACCATCACCGACGGCAGCGGCCAGCTCCAGCTCGTCTTCTTCGGTCGCGGCATCCACAAGCCGCACAAGGACCTGCTCCCCGGCACGCGCGCGATGTTCGCGGGCAAGGTCTCGGTCTTCAACCACAAGATGCAGCTCGCCCACCCGGCGTACGAACTGCTGCGGGCCGACAGCGAGTCCGCAGCCGAGGCGGTCGACTCCTGGGCGGGCGCGCTGCTCCCGATCTACCCGGCCACCGCGAAGCTGGAGTCGTGGAAGATCGCCAAGTCGATCGACGCGGTGCTGCCGAGCGCCCAGGAGGCCCTGGACCCGCTGCCCCCGAGCCTGCGCGACGGCCGCGGCCTCATCCCGCTCCCCGAGGCCCTCCTCAAGATCCACCGCCCGCACACGAAGGCGGACATCGCGACGGCCCGCGACCGCCTGAAGTGGGACGAGGCGTTCGTCCTCCAGGTCGCCCTGGCCCGGCGCCGCTTCGCGGACTCCCAGCTGCCCGCGGTCGCCCGCAGACCCCGCCCGGACGGCCTCCTGGACGCCTTCGACGCCAAGCTCCCCTTCGAGCTCACGGACGGCCAGCGCACCGTCTCCCGCGAGATCTTCGCCGACCTGGCCACGGAACACCCCATGCACCGCCTCCTCCAGGGAGAGGTCGGTTCGGGGAAGACAATGGTCGCGCTGCGCGCCATGCTCGCCGTCGTGGATGCCGGGGGCCAGGCCGCGATGCTCGCGCCCACGGAGGTGCTCGCCCAGCAGCACCACCGTTCGGTCACCGAGATGATGGGGGAGCTGGCCGAGGGCGGCATGCTCGGGGGTTCCGAGCACGCCACCAAGGTCACGCTGCTCACCGGGTCCATGGGCGCCGCCGCGCGGCGGCAGGCGCTGCTCGACCTGGTCACGGGCGAGGCCGGGATCGTCATCGGGACGCACGCGCTGATCGAGGACAAGGTGCAGTTCCACGACCTGGGCCTGGTCGTGGTCGACGAGCAGCACCGCTTCGGAGTCGAGCAGCGCGACGCCCTGCGCGGCAAGGGCAAGCAGCCCCCGCACCTGCTGGTGATGACGGCGACGCCCATCCCGCGCACGGTCGCGATGACGGTCTTCGGCGACCTGGAGACCTCCGTGCTCGACCAGCTGCCCGCCGGGCGCTCGCCGATCTCCAGCCACGTCGTCCCGGCACAGGACAAGCCACACTTCCTCGCCCGCGCGTGGGAACGCGTCCGCGAGGAGGTGGAGAACGGCCACCAGGCGTACGTGGTCTGCCCCCGCATCGGCGACGACGAGGACGAGAAGGACGCCTCTTCGAAGAAGGGCAAGAAGAAGTCCGCGGAGGAGGAGGCGGAGGCGGAGAAGCGGCCTCCGCTCGCGGTCCTGGACGTCGCCGAGCAGCTGGCCCGAGGCCCGCTCCAGGGCCTGCGGGTCGAGGTCCTGCACGGCCGCATGCAGCCCGACGACAAGGACGCGGTGATGCGCCGCTTCGCCGCGGGCGAGACCCACGTCCTGGTCGCCACGACGGTGATCGAGGTGGGGGTGAACGTGCCGAACGCGACGGCAATGGTGATCATGGACGCCGACCGCTTCGGCGTCTCCCAGCTGCACCAGCTCCGCGGCCGCGTCGGCCGTGGCTCCGCCCCCGGCCTGTGCCTGCTCGTCACCGACATGCCGGAGGCCAGCCCGGCCCGCGCCCGGCTGAACGCGGTGGCGTCGACCCTGGACGGCTTCGAGCTCTCCCGCATCGACCTGGAGCAGCGCCGCGAGGGCGACGTGCTCGGCCAGGCGCAGTCCGGCGTCCGCTCGTCGCTGCGGATGCTCGCCGTCATCGACGACGAGGAGATCATCGCGGCGGCCCGCGAGGAGGCCACCGCCGTGGTCGCCCGCGACCCCGACCTGGAGCACCTGCCCGAGCTCCGCACGGCCCTGGACGCCCTCCTGGACGCGGAGCGCGAGCAGTACCTCGACAAGGGATGACGAGCGGATACGACCTATCGTGAAGGCAGACCCCGTCCCGGGGCCCACCACGTGCCCCACCCGGGGCTCCCCTCGCAGCCGAAGGACGCAGACACCCAGATGACCCGCGTGATCGCCGGTACGGCCGGCGGGCGCCGCCTCTCCGTACCGCCGGGCAACGGCACCCGGCCCACATCGGACCGCGCCCGCGAAGGCCTGTTCTCCACTTGGCAGGCCTTCCAGGGCACGCTCGACGGCGCCCGCGTCCTCGACCTGTACGCGGGCTCGGGCGCGGTCGCCCTGGAGGCGCTGTCCCGGGGCGCCGCGCACGCCCTGCTCGTCGAGGCCGACGCCCGCGCGGTGCGCACCATCCGGGACAACGTCCGGTCGCTCGGCCTGCCCGGCGCCGACGTGAGAGCGGGCAAAGCCGCTCAAGTCATCCGGGAAAGCACCCCTACCGCCCCCTATGACCTGGTGTTTCTCGACCCCCCCTACGCGGTGGGAGATGACGATCTCCGGGAGATCCTGCTCACACTCCGCTCGGGAAGCTGGCTCGCGGACGACGCGCTCGTCACCGTTGAACGCAGTACGAGAGGCGGAGTTTTCCACTGGCCGGACGGCTTCGAGGAACTGAGGTCCCGTCGCTACGGCGAAGGCACGTTTTGGTACGGTCGCGCCGCCTCTACGTGCGACGAACAAGAAATCGCGCCATGACCCGACCGGAGAGCGAGGGACTTCCGTTGCGCCGCGCCGTCTGTCCGGGGTCGTTCGACCCCATCACCAATGGACACCTGGACATCATCGCCCGCGCCTCCAAGCTGTACGACGTCGTGCACGTCGCGGTGATGATCAATCAGTCGAAGAAGGGCCTCTTCGAGATCGAGGAGCGCATCGACCTGATCCGTCAGGTCACCCGTGAGTTCGGCAACGTGGAAGTGGAGTCGTTCCACGGCCTGTTGGTGGACTTCTGCAAGGAGCGCGACATCCCGGCCATCGTCAAGGGCCTGCGCGCGGTCAGCGACTTCGACTACGAGCTGCAGATGGCCCAGATGAACAACGGCCTCTCCGGCGTCGAGACGCTGTTCGTGCCCACCAACCCCGCCTACAGCTTCCTCTCCTCCTCGCTCGTCAAGGAGGTCGCGGCCTGGGGCGGCGACATCGCGCACCTCGTTCCCCCGGTCGTGCTCGAAGCCCTCAACAAGCGCCTCGCCAAGGGCTGATCACGGGCTACAGTCGTGCCGTCCGTCTCCCAACCAGCTGTAGAGAGTGGCGAGCCCGCGGTGGACGTGCAGAAGAAGATCGACGAGATCGTCGAGGCGGTCGGCAGCGCCAAGTCCATGCCCATGTCCGCCTCCTGCGTGGTCAACCGCGCGCAGCTCCTGTCGATGCTCGAGGAAGTGCGCCAGGCCCTGCCGGGCTCCCTCGCCCAGGCCCAGGAGCTGATCGGCGGCCGTGAGCAGCTCGTCGAGCGGGCCCGGCAGGAGGCGGACCGGATCATCGAGTCCGCGCACGCGGAGCGCGGCTCGCTGATCTCCGACACGGAGGTCGCGCGCCGCTCCCAGGGCGAGGCCGACCGCATCGTCGGCGAGGCCCGCCAGGACGCCGAGGAGATCCGCGCCGAGGCCGACGACTACGTGGACTCCAAGCTGGCCAACTTCGAGGTCGTGCTCACCAAGACCCTCGGCTCCGTCGGCCGCGGCCGCGAGAAGCTCCTCGGCACAGGGCCCGGCCTGGACGAGCACGGCTACGAGGACGAGGACGCCCCCCAGCGCAGCCATGACCCGGAGACGCTGCGCCGCGACGCCGACGCGTACGTGGACGCCAAGCTCGGCGCCTTCGAGGCGGTCCTCGCCAAGACCCTGGAGGCCGTCGGCCGGGGCCGGCAGAAGCTCCAGGGCCGCGCCCCCGCGGCCGAGCTGAGCGAGCTGGGCGCGCACGCCGAATCCGGGCGCTCGGGCCACACCTCCGACGCCGACTTCCTCGCGGACCTCGCCGAGGCTCCCGAGTCCCCCCGCGCCGGGAGCGCACCGGCGGCCCCGGGCGCCCCCGCCGCACCCCGCGTCCCCGCCCAGGAGCCGTACGCCCCGCCGCGCCCCGACCACCAGCCCGATCCGTACGCGTACGACCAGCAGGGTCAGTACGGTCACCAGGACCAGTACGGCGGGCCGGACCAGTACGCCTACCAGCAGCCGTACGGCCAGCAGGATCCGTACGGCTATCCGCAGGACCCGTACGCGTACCAGCGCCAGGACTACGCCCCGCAGCAGGCGCAGGACTACGGTCGGCAGAACCCCGCTCCCGCCGTGCTCGACGAGACCAGCCTCTTCGACACCACGATGATCAGCGCGGAGCAGCTGCGCCAGTACGAGCAGGGGCGCTAGGGCCCGTCGCGCCCGGGTCCGGCCGGTTCGTCGGGGCCGGATTGGGCCGAGAGCGAATGGTCCAGTATCCTGGCTCTTCGGTCGCGCTACGTCTGCGATCAGCGCTGCCCGCTCAGGTCTCGGTTCCGAGACGTCCGCGTGGTGGCCCCCTTGCCCCATCCCAGGATCTCGAAAGCAGGAAAAGCCCTGAGTACGCGCCTCGACCACCGCAACCCCCTCGTGTTCGACACGCACGAGCTGGGTCGGCGTCCCGGTGCCATGCAGCGGCTGACCCGCACCATCGACGCTCCCGGCGCCCCGGCGCCGTTCGGTGTCGAGGGTGTCGTCGGAGTGCCCGAGGGCGCTCCGATGGAGCTGGAGATCCGCCTGGAGTCGGTCATGGAAGGGGTGCTTGTCACAGGCACCGCCCGTGCATCGGCCAAGGGGGAGTGCGTAAGGTGTCTGGAGCCGCTCGAGCTTGAGCTCGACGCGGACTTCCAGGAGATGTTCTCGTACCCTGACGCCGACGACCGGGGCCGCGCAGCGGAACCGGCCGACGACGCCGAGGAAGACGAGGACAGGCTCTTTCTCGAGGACGGCATGTTCGACCTCGAGCCCGTGCTGCGTGATGCGGTGGTGCTCGCACTGCCGATGCAGCCGGTGTGCCAGGAAGACTGTGAAGGTCTGTGCTCCGAATGCGGGGCGCGGCTCACGGACGACCCGGACCACCACCACGATGCCGTCGACATCCGTTGGGCGGCACTGCAGGGACTCGCCGAATCCATCAAGGGCGGCGAGAAGGACGAGATGAGCGGCGGCGCGCCTCGATCAGCGCACGCCGACGAGAAGCAGGAGAAGTAGCCGTGGCTGTTCCGAAGCGGAAGATGTCGCGCAGCAACACGCGCCACCGCCGGTCGCAGTGGAAGGCTGCGGTCACCCCCCTGGTTTCGTGTGAGCGTTGCCAGGAGCCGAAGCAGCAGCACATCGCGTGCCCGAGCTGCGGCACCTACAACAAGCGCCAGGTCCTCGAGGTCTGAGCGGCTGGTGAGAGGCGCTGTGTCTAGCCCTAAGAAGGCGGAAGACGCCAAGATGGCAGACAGCAACAACGCGGCCTCGTCCCACACGCTTCTGGAAGGGCGGCTCGGGTATCAGCTCGAGTCCGCCCTTCTGGTGCGTGCACTGACCCACCGTTCGTACGCGTACGAGAACGGCGGTCTGCCGACGAACGAGCGCCTGGAGTTCCTCGGGGACTCCGTCCTGGGCCTCGTCGTCACGGACACGCTGTACCGCACCCACCCCGACCTGCCCGAAGGCCAGCTGGCCAAGTTGCGGGCCGCGGTGGTCAACTCGCGTGCGCTTGCGGAGGTGGGCCGTGGGCTCGAACTCGGCTCCTTCATCCGGCTCGGCCGGGGCGAAGAGGGCACGGGTGGCCGGGACAAGGCGTCCATCCTCGCCGACACCCTCGAAGCGGTGATCGGCGCGGTCTATCTCGACCAAGGACTCGACGCGGCGAGCGAGCTGGTGCACCGGCTCTTCGACCCGCTGATCGAGAAGTCCTCGAACCTCGGGGCCGGCCTGGACTGGAAGACCAGCCTCCAGGAGCTCACCGCGATGGAGAGCCTCGGCGTGCCCGAGTACCTCGTCTCGGAGAGCGGACCCGACCACGAGAAGACCTTCACTGCTGCCGCCCGCGTCGGAGGCGTCTCGTACGGCACCGGCACCGGCCGCAGCAAGAAGGAAGCGGAGCAGCAGGCCGCGGAGTCCGCGTGGCGTGCGATCCGCGCGGCCGCCGACGAGCGTGCCAAGGCCGATGAGGACGACGGCCCGTCGTCCTCGGGCGCCGCGACCGCCTGACGTCCAGGCTCACACGCACCCCCGCAGGACTCGTTCCCGCGGGGGTGCGCTGTTGTCGGAGCCCGCGGCGGCGGTCCCGCGCCCGCGCGATACGCTGCGGGAACCATCAGCGCGTCCCACCCGAGGAGTGCCGTGCCCGAGCTGCCTGAGGTAGAGGTCGTGCGGCGGGGTCTCGCGCGCTGGGTGGCGGACCGGACCGTCGCCGACGTGGAGGTGCTGCACCCGCGTGCCGTCCGGCGGCACATCGCGGGCGCCGACGACTTCGCGCACCGGCTGAAGGGGCACCGCATCGGCGCCCCGAGCCGCCGCGGCAAATATCTGTGGCTGCCCGTCGAGGACACCGGCAGCGCCGTGCTCGCCCATCTGGGCATGAGCGGGCAGCTGCTCGTGAAGGACCAAGAGGCCCCGGACGAGAAGCACTTGAGGATCCGGGTCCGCTTCGCCGATCCGGTCGACGGCTCCGCCGCGGGCGCGGCCGGCACGGAGCTGCGCTTCGTCGACCAGCGCACCTTCGGCGGCCTCTCGCTGCACGACACCACCGCGGACGGCCTGCCCGACGTCATCGCGCACATCGCCCGCGACCCGCTGGACGAGCGCTTCGACGCCGACGCCTTCCACCACGCGCTGCGCCGCAGCCGTACGACGATCAAGCGCGCGCTCCTGAACCAGTCGCTGATCAGCGGCGTCGGCAACATCTACGCGGACGAGGCGCTCTGGCGCGCCCGGCTGCACTACGAGCGCCCCACCGCCACCTTCACCCGCCCGCGCACGATGGAACTCCTCGGTCACGTACGGGACGTGATGAACGCGGCGCTCGCCGTCGGCGGCACCAGCTTCGACAGCCTCTACGTGAACGTGAACGGGGAGTCCGGCTACTTCGACCGGTCCCTCGACGCGTACGGCCGCGAGGGCGAGCCGTGCCGCCGGTGCGGCACGCCGATGCGCCGGCGGCCCTGGATGAACCGCTCCAGCTACTTCTGCCCCCGCTGTCAGCGTCCGCCCAGGCCGTCGCGGCTGTCATAGGCCCGCTGGGCCTCGCCGACGGCGTCCTGGGAGCCCTCCACGAAGTGGATGAGGGCCAACAGGCGCTCGGCGATCTGCCGGCCGAGCGGGGTGAGCCGGTAGTCCACTCGCGGCGGGTTGGTGGGCTGCGCCTCGCGGTGCACCAAGCCGTCCCGCTCCAGGGCGTGCAGGGTCTGCGACAGCATCTTCTCGCTCACGCCGTCGACGCGGCGGCGCAGTTCGTTGAACCGGAACGTGCCGTCGTGCAGCGCGCCGAGCGTCAGCGCGCCCCAGCGTCCCGTGACGTGTTCGAGCGTGGTCCGCGAGGGACAGTTCCGGGCGAAGACGTCGTACGCCAGATCCGGATCGGAGGCCGTCTCGGCGGGTGCGGTGGAGTCCATATCACAAGCGTACTCGGGCGCAGCGCTCACCACAGGATTGCGCTAACCAAAAGTTAGTGCTTTCCTTGGTGCGGCGGTGAGCGCCCGTGTGCCGCCGCCCTCCCCACCCACGCCCACCCGAGGAGCACCCCCATGTCCAGCCCCGTCGTCGCGATCGCCTACCACTCCGGCTTCGGCCACACCGCCGTCGTCGCCGAGGCCGTGCGCGCCGGTGCCGCCGACGCCGGTGCCACCGTGCACCTGGTCAAGGTCGACGAGATCACCGAGGCCCAGTGGGAGCTCCTGGACTCCGCCGACGCGATCGTCTTCGGCTCGCCCACCTACATGGGCACCGCGTCGGGCGCCTTCCACGTCTTCGCGGAGGCCTCCTCCAAGCGCTGGTTCACCCGCGCCTGGCAGGACAAGATCGCCGCGGGCTTCACCAACTCGGCCTCCAAGAGCGGCGACAAGCTGCACACGCTCCAGTACTTCCAGACGCTCGCCGCGCAGCAGGGCATGCACTGGGTGAACCTCGGTCTGTTCCCGGGCTGGAACTCCTCCACGGGCTCCGAGAACGACCTCAACCGCCTCGGCTTCTTCGCGGGCGCCGCCGCCCAGACCAACTCGGACGAGGGCCCGGAGGCCGTGCACAAGGCGGACATCGCCACGGCCGAGCACCTGGGCCGCCGCGTGACGGAGGCCACGCGCGCGTTCACCGCGGGCCGCGCGGCCGTCGCGGCCTGACGCCGGGACCCGCGGGCGGGACCTGACACAGGAACCCACGGGCGGGACCCGAGTGCGGGACCCGCGGACTCTCAGAAGCCGAAGTCCTGCGTCCACCACGGGCCGCCGGGCGCGAAGTGCGCGCCGACGCCGAGGGTCTTGTAGTCGCAGTTGAGGATGTTCGCCCGGTGGCCCGGGCTGTTCATCCACGCGTCCATCACGGCCTGGGCGTCCGCCTGGCCGCGGGCGATGTTCTCCCCGCCGAGGTCCTTGATCCCGGCCTTCTCGGCGCGGTCCCACGGGGTCGCGCCGTCGGGGTCGGTGTGCGCGAAGAAGCCGCGCTCGGCCATGTCCGCGCTGAACCCCTCGGCGAGCGCGGCGAGCCGGTCGTCCGCGGTCACGGGGCGGCAGCCCACCTTGGCGCGCTCCTCGTTGACCAGCGCGAGCACCTGGGCCTCGGCGGAGCTGTCGCCCGTGGACGGCTCGGGCCGGGGCGCCGGAGGCGTGGGCTTCGGCTCCTCCGCGCGCGGCGGCGCGGGCTCGGTCGGCTCCTTGTCCGGGGCCTCGTCGCGGCCGGCCCGGTCGGCGTCGTCCCGCTCCTCGGCCTTGGACGGCTCGGCCGTGGGCTTCTTCGACGGCTTCGCGGACGGCTTGTCGCTGGACGCCGACGGCACCGGCCCCGGGGCCTCGGCGCGGCCGGTGCCGGGTGTCGGCGACGGGCCGCGCTCGACGGCGCCGGAGTCGCCGCCCTGCGGGTCGAGGCCCGAGGGGGAACTGGCGGAGCGGATGGCGCCGGTGTCGTCGCCCCCGCCGAAGGAGTAGGTGTCGCCGCCGGGCAGCAGCCCCGAGGCGACCGCGACGGCGCCCATGGCGACGGCGGCGGAGACCCCGAGGAGCCCGGTGCGCACCGGCGCGGCCGCCCGGTCCTTGCGGCGGCGGTGCGAGCGCGGCCGGGGCTGGGCCTTGGCGTCGAAGGTGTCGTCGGGGCCGTAGGTGTGGAACGGCCCCACCGGGGTATCGGGGGAAGCAGAGCTGTCGGGGGAGTCGGACGGGTTCGCGTGCTCGGCACGGCCGGTGGCGGCGCGGCCGGCGGCGGAGCGTCGGTGGCGTCCCATGTCCTGGCCTTTCGTCGAGACGCCCGGTGATGTGCCCCGGCGTCGTCCTGACGGTCCACGTGACTCGCCCGTACGGGTGAGGCGCGTCGAGTCGCGACTGTACGCGATGGCACAAGGGGGCGAAGTGCTCCCTGTGCAATTGGCCGGTTAGCGTGCACCTTATGAACGAAGAAGTCCGGCTCACCGCCTGGGTGCGCGGCCGTGTGCAAGGCGTGGGATTCCGCTGGTTCACCCGGGCCAGGGCCCTGGAGATCGGCGGCCTGAGTGGTTTTGCTCTCAATCTCGACGACGGCCGCGTACAAGTGGTCGCCGAGGGCCCCCGAGCCGGGTGCGAAGCGCTCCTCGACTGGCTGCTGACGGGCGACACTCCCGGCCGGGTCGACGGTGTGACTGAGATCTGGGACACGCCGCGGGGCGGCTACGACTCGTTCGCGATTCGCTGACGCGGCACCCCCGCGGGGCCGCGCGGTGCGTGGTTCCGCGGGGGTCCCGACGGTCGTCTGGGGCAAAAAAGGCCTGGTGATTGCCAAGAAGCCCTTGCCGTGACAGGCTCCGCGGGTAAGGATGATCTCCACGCCCCCAGGGCCCCGAAGGAGAAGCGCCGCAGCGGGTTCGACCGCCGTGCGCCCCCGGGTTGCCCGTCAATACGGGGTGTGATCGTGTTGACCGTCAAACTTTTTGGTGAGACGCTGGAAGCCCCGCGCACCCTCGCTGTTTGGCATGTGAGAACGGCCAAGTAAGACCCAGCAAGAACCGAAGAGTGCCAAGCACCGCGGGTGCGATTCCCTCACGACCCACACCGATTCGGTCGGTCACTCAGTGTGGAGGACCATCCATCATGGCAAAGGCGCTTCTCGGTTACGTCGGCGGCAGCGACCCGCGACTTCTCGCCGAGATGCGACGGCTCCAGCAGCGCGTCCAGGACCTGGAATCCGAGCTGGTCAGGATCCAGGCGGAGAACGACGCGCTGACGGCTGCCGCTTCTCACGAATCGCTCCTGGAGAGCATCGACGTACCCCAGGCGGAGCCTGCGCTCACCTGAACCACGCCACCCCGGGCCCGGCACTCCGTGCGTTCCTGTGACGTACTCCCGCGTATCACCGTGTACGCGGGAATCCCAGAGCGGCCGCACGTCCGGTGCGTCGTGGTCAAGATGCCCGTATCAACCGCTTGACCCAAGAGCTCTGCCTACAAGAGATCTGCAAGGGACGCTTCGGCGTCCCTTCTTTCTTTGGCGGCCTTTGGCGGCCGGTCTTTCTTCGTCGTCCGGACCGCATGCCATCGCACGTATCCGTAGGTCCGGTCGAGACGCCGAACGGTCAAGCAGTGCCCTGGACTTGGCTCTCCGGACCCCGGTGCGAGGCCAGGCGTTAACTCTGATGTGCCCTGCACCTTCCTCCATGAAACGGCTCGCGCGTTCCCTCGGTGAACTCGCGGCGAAAGGTAGAGTCCAGCGGCGTGCACCTCAAGGCCCTGACCCTGCGCGGCTTCAAGTCCTTCGCGTCCGCCACGACGCTGAAGTTCGAGCCGGGCATCACCTGCGTCGTCGGACCCAACGGATCCGGCAAGTCCAACGTCGTGGACGCGCTGAGCTGGGTCATGGGCGAGCAGGGCGCCAAGTCGCTGCGCGGCGGCAAGATGGAGGACGTGATCTTCGCGGGCACCACGGGCCGCCCGCCGCTCGGCCGCGCCGAGGTCTCCCTCACCATCGACAACTCCGACGGCGCGCTGCCCATCGAGTACGCCGAAGTAACGATCACTCGGATCATGTTCCGCAACGGCGGCAGCGAGTACCAGATCAACGGCGACACCTGCCGCCTGCTCGACATCCAGGAGCTGCTCTCCGACTCCGGCATCGGCCGTGAGATGCACGTCATCGTCGGGCAGGGCCAGCTCGACTCCGTCCTGCACGCCGACCCCATGGGCCGCAGGGCCTTCATCGAGGAGGCCGCGGGCGTCCTCAAGCACCGCAAGCGCAAGGAGAAGGCGCTGCGGAAGCTGGACGCGATGCAGGCCAACCTCGCCCGGGTGCAGGACCTCACCGACGAGCTGCGCCGCCAGCTCAAGCCGCTCGGACGGCAGGCGGCCGTCGCGCGCCGCGCCGCCGTCATCCAGGCCGACCTGCGCGACGCCCGCCTTCGCCTGCTCGCCGACGACCTGGTCGGGATGCGCGCGGCCCTGAACACCGAGGTCGCCGACGAGGCCGCGCTCAAGGCCCGCAGGGACGCCGCCGAGGCGGAGCTGAAGGCCGCCCTGACGCGCGAGGCCCAGCTGGAGGACGAGGTGCGGCAGCTCACGCCGCGCCTCCAGCGCGCCCAGCAGACCTGGTACGAGCTGTCGCAGCTGGCCGAGCGGGTGCGCGGCACCGTCTCGCTCGCCGACGCCCGGGTCACCAGCGCCACCTCCGCGCCCGCCGAGGAGCGGCGCGGCCGTGACCCCGAGGACATGGAGCGCGAGGCCGCCCGCATCCGCGAGCAGGAGGCCGAGCTCGAGGCCGCTCTGGAGGCCGCCCAGCACGCCCTCGACGACACCGTCGGGCACCGGGCCGACCTGGAGCGGGAACTCGCCGCCGAGGAGCGGCGCCTGAAGGACGTCGCCCGGGCGATCGCCGACCGGCGCGAAGGCCTCGCGCGGCTCGGCGGGCAGGTCAACGCCGCGCGCTCGCGGGCCGCGTCCGCGCAGGCCGAGATCGACCGGCTCGCGGCGGCGCGCGACGAGGCCCAGGAGCGGGCCGTCACCGCGCAGGAGGAGTACGAGCAGCTCAAGGCCGAGGTCGACGGGCTCGACGCGGGCGACGCGGAGCTCGGTGAGCGGCACGAGGCGGCCCGCCGGGACCTCGCCGCCGCCGAGGCCGCGCTGACGGCGGCCAGGGAAGCGGCCACTGCCGCGGAGCGGCAGCGGGCCGCCGTCGCCGCCCGGCACGAGGCGCTCGCGCTCGGCCTGCGCCGCAAGGACGGCTCGGGCGCGCTGCTCGCCGCCAAGGACCGGCTCACGGGCCTCCTCGGCCCCGCGGCCGAACTCCTGTCCGTCGCGCCGGGCTTCGAGGTGCCGGTGGCGGCGGCCTTCGGCGCGGCGGCGGACGCCCTCGCCGTCACCACGCCCGCGGCCGCCGCAGAAGCGATCCGCCTGCTGCGCAAGCAGGACGCGGGCCGGGCCGCGCTGCTGCTCGCGGGGACCGCCGACACCGCGGCAACCGCCCCTGAAGGTGCCGCCGGGGCCGCGGGCGACGGGCCGCCCCGCGCCGCCGACCTCGTGCGCGGCCCCGCCGAACTGCTGCCCGCCGTGCGGCGGCTGCTGCACGGGATCGTCGTCGTCGGCACCCTGGAGGACGCCGAGGACCTGGTGTACGCGCACCCGGAGCTGACCGCCGTCACCGCGGACGGCGACCTGCTGGGGGCGCACTTCGCACAGGGCGGGTCCGCGGGCGCGCCCAGCCTCCTCGAGGTGCAGGCCTCGGTGGCGGAGGCCGCCGCCGAGCTCGACGAACTGGGCGTGCGCTGCGTGGAGTTGGCCCGTGAGCAGCAGGCCGCCGAGGAGCGGCGCCGGGAGTGCGCCGCGCGGGTGGAGGAGCTGGGGGAGCGGCGGCGCGCCGCCGACCGGGAGAAGTCCGCCGTCGCACAGCGGCTGGGCAGCCTCGCGGGCCAGGCGCGGGGCGCCGCAGGTGAGGCCGAGCGGTCCGCCGCGGCCGCGGCCAAGGCCCAGGACGCCCTGGAGAAGGCGCGGTGGGAGGTCGAGGAGCTGGCCGAGCGGCTCGCCGTGGCCGAGGAGACGCCGGCGGACGAGGAGCCGGACACCGGGGTGCGGGACCGCCTGGCCGCCGACGGGGCCAACGCGCGGCAGACCGAGATGGAGGCCCGCCTCCAGGTCCGTACGCACGAGGAGCGGGTGAAGGGGCTCGCCGGGCGGGCCGAATCGCTGGACCGGGCCGCCCGCGCCGAGCGCGAGGCACGCGCGCGTGCGGAGCGGCGCCGGGCCCGGCTGCGGCACGAGGCCGCGGTCGCCCGGGCCGTCGCGTCCGGCGCCCGGCAGCTGCTCGCGCACGTCGAGGTGTCCCTGGCCCGGGCCGAGCAGGAGCGGGCGGCGGCCGAGCGGGCCAGGGAGGTGCGCGAGCGGGATCTCGCCGCCGCGCGGAACCAGGGGCGCGACCTCAAGGCGGAGCTCGACAAACTGACGGATTCGGTTCACCGGGGCGAGGTACTCGGCGCGGAGAAGCGGCTGCGGATCGAGCAGCTGGAGACCAAGGCGCTGGAGGAGCTCGGTGTGGAACCGGCGGGCCTCGTGGCCGAGTACGGGCCCGATCAGCTCGTGCCGCCCTCGCCCGCCGCCGAGGGCGAGGAGCTGCCCGACGACCGCGGGCATCCGCGCAACCAGCCGCGGCCGTACGTCCGCGCCGAGCAGGAGAAGCGGCTGAAGTCAGCCGAACGGGCGTACCAGCAGCTGGGGAAGGTCAATCCGCTTGCCCTTGAGGAGTTCGCGGCCTTGGAGGAGCGTCACAAGTTCCTCTCCGAGCAGCTGGAGGACCTGAAGAAGACCCGCGCCGACCTCCTCCAGGTCGTGAAGGAGGTCGACGAGCGCGTCGAGCAGGTCTTCACCGAGGCCTACCGGGACACCGCGCGGGAGTTCGAGGGCGTCTTCAGCAGGCTCTTCCCGGGCGGTGAGGGACGGCTGATCCTGACCGATCCCGACAACATGCTCGCCACGGGCGTCGACGTCGAGGCCCGCCCGCCCGGCAAGAAGGTCAAGCGGCTCTCGCTGCTCTCCGGCGGCGAGCGGTCGCTGACGGCCGTGGCGCTGCTCGTGTCGATCTTCAAGGCGCGGCCCAGCCCGTTCTACGTGATGGACGAGGTCGAGGCGGCGCTCGACGACACCAACCTCCAGCGGCTCATCCGCATCATGCAGGAGCTCCAGGAGGCCTCGCAGCTCATCGTGATCACGCACCAGAAGCGCACGATGGAGGTCGCGGACGCGCTGTACGGCGTCTCGATGCAGGGCGACGGCGTGTCCAAGGTGATCAGCCAGCGCCTGCGCTGAGCCGCGTCGGCCGCGGTCCGGCCGGGCGCCTTCCTTCACCTTTCTTGATCAACTTCATTCTGCTTCAACTCTTGAAGCCAAAGCGTGACCAGTGATGATTCAACTGGTTGTTGACGAGCTATTGACTTCGAAACTTGAAGGCATAGTCTCTGCAACGTTGCTTTTACCTTCAGGTGGTGGGCGGCGTGAAGTTGTGCGCCACTTGAAGAGCTCGCCCCCACCCCGGCAGCGACGCCGGTGGCCCGAGGAGTACACGTGACCAGCACAGCGCAGCCGCCGACACCACGGGCCCGGGAGGCCCACCCGGACCATCTCGGCCATGTCATCTTCATCACGGCGGCAGCCGCGATGGGCGGATTCCTGTTCGGCTACGACAGTTCGGTGATCAACGGCGCCACCGTCGCCATCCAGCACCGGTTCGACGTGGACGCGAACCTGCTCGGCTGGATCATCGCCACCGCGCTGCTCGGCTGTGCCGTCGGTGCCGCGGTCGCCGGTCGCATCGCCGACCGCATCGGCCGCATCCGCTGCATGCAGATCGCCGCCGTGCTCTTCGCCGCCAGTGCCGTCGGCTCGGCGCTGCCCTTCGCGGCCTGGGACCTGACGATGTGGCGCCTCATCGGCGGCATCGGCATCGGCATGGCCTCGGTGATCGGCCCGGCCTACATCGCCGAGGTCGCGCCGCCCGCCTACCGCGGCCGGCTCGCCTCCTTCCAGCAGGCCGCCATCGTCATCGGCATCGCCGTGTCGCAGCTGGTCAACTGGGGCATCCTGAACATGGCCGACGGCGACCAGCGCGGCAAGCTCGCCGGTCTCGAGGCCTGGCAGTGGATGCTCGGCGTCATGGTCGTCCCCGCGGTCCTCTACGGCCTGCTGTCCCTCGCGATCCCCGAGTCGCCGCGCTTCCTGATCTCCGTGGGCCGCGACGCCGAGGCCCGCAAGGTCCTCGCCGACGTCGAGGGCGAGGACGTCAACCTGGACCAGCGCATCGCGCAGATCAACCTGGGCATGCGCAGCGAGCACAAGTCCACGTTCAAGGACCTGCTCGGCGGCAGGGGCGGCTTCCTGCCGATCATCTGGATCGGCATCGGGCTCTCGGTCTTCCAGCAGCTCGTCGGCATCAACGTGATCTTCTACTACTCGAACCAGCTGTGGCAGTCGATCGGCAAGGACCCGTCCAGCTCGTTCCTGTACTCCTTCGAGACCTCGATCGTGAACATCGTCGGCACGGTGATCGCGATGGTCCTGGTCGACCGCATCGGCCGCAAGCCGCTCGCCCTGATGGGCTCCGCGGGCATGGCGGCCGCGCTGTTCACGATGGCGTGGGCGTTCTCCTACCGCAGCGGTTCCGGTGACGACGTCTCGCTGCCGCACGCGCAGGGCCTGGTCGCGATCATCGCCGCCAACGCCTTCGTGCTCTTCTTCGCCTTCTCCTGGGGCGTGGTGGTCTGGGTGCTCCTCGGTGAGATCTTCCCCAACCGCATCCGCGCCGCCGGTCTCGGTGTGGCCGCCTCCGCCCAGTGGCTCGCCAACTTCGCGATCACCAAGACCTTCCCGAGCATGTCCGAGTGGTCCCTGACCGGCTCGTACATCATCTACGGCGCCTTCGCGGCCCTCTCGATCCCCTTCGTCCTGAAGTTCGTCAAGGAGACGAAGGGCAAGACCCTGGAGGAGATGGGCTAAGACCCCGCTGCCCCCTCCTCCTGCGGAAAGCTGCCCCGGCTCACGGACCCGATGTCCTTGAGCCGGGGCAGTACGTCTTCACCGAACAGCCGCAGGCCGCGCCAGCCCTCGTCCACCGGCATCCCGCCGACCAGCGGGTGCAGCACGAGGTTCGGCGCGCCGCCCGCCACCCGCGCCACGCACTCGTCCGGCGTGAGGATCCGGTACACGCCCTCCGCGCGCAGCTCCTCGACCGTCGTGGCCGTCGACCGCACCGCCGAGCGGACGCCGCCGGACTGCCAGGACGCGTAGGCGCGCGCCTCGTGCAGGAAGTGCTCGCCGTACACGGCCCAGGCGCGGTCCGGGTCCTCGGAGAGGTGCAGCAGCGGCGTCTCGGCGGCGGGCATCGTGGTCCAGCCCTCGGTGCCGTACTCCGTGAGCTTGGACCGGTAGTACGCGTCCAGGTCCGGCAGGTGCGCGCTCGGGAAGAACGGCAGGCCGAGCCGGGCCGCGCGGCGTGCTGCGGCCCGGGACGAGCCGCCGACCAGGAGCAGCGGATGGGGCCGGGTGTGCGGGCGCGGCGTGACGCGCACCCGGCGCCCGCGGAAGGCGAACTCCTCGCCGGTCCAGGCCTTCAGGAGGGTCTCCAGGAGCTCGTCCTGGAGCGCGCCGCGCCGCGACCAGTCGACGCCGAGGGCCGCGTACTCCTCGGGCCGGTAGCCGATGCCCGCCACCGTGACCAGGCGCCCGCCGCTGAGCAGGTCGAGCACGGCGATGTCCTCGGCGAGCCGCAGCGGGTCGTACAGGGGCCCGATGGCGGCCGAGACGGTGACCAGGACGCGCCGGGTGGCGCCGAAGACCGCGCCCGCGAAGGCGAACGGCGAGGGCAGCCAGTTGTCGGCGGCGCCGTGGTGCTCCTCGGTCTGGACGGTGGTGACACCGCGGTCGTCGGCGTACGCGGCCATCTCCAGGGCGGCCCGGTAGCGCGCGCCGAGCTCCCGCGACGCCGGGTCGACGAGGTTGAAGCGGACGACTGTGACGGGCATGCGCGACGTCCCCCTTCACCGGGACCCGCCGGAGCGGCGGGCCGTGGGCGGCGAAGGGGGACGGTAGCTGACGTGGTGTCAGATGAACAGGGGTGTACGGCGGTCGGGCCGCGGCCCGTGGCGGCCGCGCGGGCTCACGCCTCGGCGGCGACCGGCTCGGCCGCGGCGGCCGGGGCCTTCGCGTCGCTCTCGGGGAGCGGCCGGCGCGGCAGGACCGCGTACAGCACCGCGGCGACCAGGATCGTGACGAGCCAGCCCAGGCCGTTGCGGCCGATCCAGGACGTGGCGAGCGGGCCGCTGAACCAGTCGACCTTGGTGAACAGCAGGCCGACGACGAGCGCGACTCCCCAGGCGGTCATGGCCTGCCAGGCGAAGCCCGCCTTGTACCAGTAGACGCTGGTGCGTGTGGTGTCCATCAGGCCCTGGCCGTCGTACGCCTTGCGGCGCAGCATGTCGATGCCGAAGACGCCGATCCAGGCGGAGAACGCGACGGCGAGCAGGGTGAGGAAGGAGATGAACGAGCCCATGAAGCTGGTCGCCACGTTCATCAGGAGGTAGCCGAAGATCAGGCTGATGACGGCGTTCACGCTGACCGCCCACGCGCGCGGGACCTTGATGCCGAGGGTCATCGCGGTGAAGCCCGCCGAGTACATCGACATCGAGTTGATCAGGAGCATGCCGATCAGGGCCATGATCAGGTACGGCACGGCGATCCAGGTCGGCAGCAGGTCGCCGAGGAAGGCGACCGGGTCCTGCGCGGAGGACAGGCTCGGCGTGGAGACGGCCATGACGGCGCCCATCAGGACCATCGGCACGACGACGATGGCGGCACCGCCGACGGCGTGGCCGACCAGCGGCTTGTTCGGCGCCGTGCGCGGCAGGTAGCGGGTGAAGTCCGGGCCGGTGGGGACCCAGCTGATGCCGCCCGCGGCGATCGTGCCGATGCCCGCGATCATCATCGCCGTGGAGCCCGCGGGCTTGTCGAAGACCTTGGACCAGTCGGTGTTCTTCAGGAGGTAGACCAGGACCAGGACGCTGAACGCGCCGAAGAGGTACGTCGACCACTGGCTGCACACGTGCAGCACCTTGCGGCCGAGGCCCGAGATGAGGAACGTGGCCGCGACGAAGGCGAGCAGCGTGATGACCTTCAGGGCCGTGTTCGCCTTCACGCCGAAGCAGATGTCGAGCACGGTGAGGATCGCGTACGCGCCCGTGACCGCGTTGATCGTCTCCCAGCCCCAGCGGGCGACCCAGATCAGCGAGCCGGGGAAGAGGTTGCCCCGCTGGCCGAAGACCGCGCGCGAGAGCGTCATGCCCGGCGAGCCGCCGCGCTTGCCGGCGATGGAGACCAGGCCCACCAGGCCGTAGCTCAGGACGGGCGAGACGAGGGCGACGACCAGGACCTGCCAGAAATTCAGCTCGTTCGAGACGATGAGGCCCGCGCCCATGGTGAGCAGCAGCACGCTGATATTGGCGGCGACCCAGGTGGGGAACAGCTCGCGGGTCCTGCCGTGGCGCTCGGAGTCGGGAACCGGCTCCAGACCCCGGGTCTCCAGGGCGCCTTCGTGTTCGGCGGTTTCGGCGGTGGTGCTCATGAGGGGGAGTTCCGTGCCTCTCGCTCGGCCTGCGTCGACGTTGTCGCAGCCGGTGGGGGTTTTCTTCGGATGGGACTCTACGCGCGTTGACGCAGCCTCTTCCATCGTACTTTAGTCCGAGTAATCCCGGCTAGTGGCCTATGTCTATTGGAGGAAGTCACAAGAGGGGTCCGCCGACGGGCCATGACTGATACTGGGTGGGTTATGGAAATCGTCATCCTCGCTGTAGTCATCGCCGTGGTCGTGGTCGGCGCGATCGGCGGGCTCGTCGTCGGCAGCCGCAAGAAGAAGCAGCTGCCGCCGTCCCAGGCCCCGTCGAGCACGCCCACCATCACCGCACCCCCGGCCGAGCCGCACGTCGGCGACGAGGCCGAGACGTCGCGCGACGAGCCGCGCCGCACCATCGAGGAGGTGGACCTGCCGGTCGCCGAGCCGTCGGCGTCCGCCCCCGTCGTGGTCGAGGAGCCCGAGGCTCCCGCGACCCCCGAAGCTCCGCAGATCGAGACCCCGGAGCCCACCGCGGGCCGCCTGGTACGTCTGCGCACCCGTCTGTCCCGCTCGCAGAACGCGCTCGGCAAGGGCCTGCTGACCCTGCTCTCCCGCGAGCACCTCGACGAGGACACCTGGGAGGAGATCGAGGACACCCTCCTCACCGCCGACGTCGGCGTCGCCCCCACCCAGGAACTGGTCGAGCGGCTGCGCGAGCGCGTGAAGGTGCTCGGCACCCGCACCCCGGAGGAGCTGCGCGCCCTGCTGCGCGAAGAGCTCCTGCTGCTCGTCGGCACGGACTTCGACCGCGCCGTGAAGACCGAGTCCGGCCTGGAGACCCCGGGCATCGTGATGGTCGTCGGCGTGAACGGCACCGGCAAGACCACCACCACCGGCAAGCTCGCCCGCGTCCTCGTCGCCGACGGCCGCTCGGTCGTCCTCGGCGCCGCCGACACCTTCCGCGCCGCCGCCGCCGACCAGCTCCAGACGTGGGGCGACCGCGTGGGCGCGCGCACCGTGCGCGGGCCCGAGGGCGGCGACCCGGCCTCCATCGCCTTCGACGCCGTCAAGGAGGGCATCGCCGAGGGCGCCGACGTCGTGCTCATCGACACCGCGGGCCGGCTGCACACCAAGACCGGTCTGATGGACGAGCTCGGCAAGGTCAAGCGCGTGGTCGAGAAGCACGCGCCGCTCGACGAGGTGCTGCTCGTCCTGGACGCCACCACCGGCCAGAACGGCCTGGTGCAGGCCCGGGTCTTCGCCGAGGTCGTCGACATCACCGGCATCGTTCTCACCAAGCTCGACGGCACCGCCAAGGGCGGCATCGTCGTCGCCGTCCAGCGCGAGCTGGGCGTGCCGGTCAAGCTGGTGGGCCTGGGCGAGGGCGCGGACGACCTGGCGCCGTTCGAGCCGGAGGCCTTCGTCGATGCCCTTATCGGCGACTAGGCGCTTCGCGGGAAGTGCGGTGCCGGACCCGCGGGCCGTCCGCGGCCGGTCGCGCCCGCGTGGCGGAGCCACATATCGGCACAGCCCCGCGCCCCTTCGGGGCGCTGCCGCGCCGCGGCGGACTTCACCGCGGCCGCTCAGTCGCGCAGATCAAGGAGAAGGGCCCCACCCCGGGGTGCAGCCGGGGCGGGGCCCTTCCGTATCGGGCGTCCCGCGCGCGGGGAGTGCGCCCCCGCGCGCATGCGGGGCGTTACGCCGGTGAGCGGTGGGCCACGTACGCGAGCGTGCCGAGGACCAGGCGGGCGTGCGGAGGGCTGGTCGCCGAGTCCGGGTCGGGGGCGCGCAGCCAGCGCACCGGGCCGAGGCCCCCGCGGTCGGACGGCGGCGCGGTGATGTGGCTGCCGGGGCCGAGGCCGTGCAGGTCGAGGGCCGCGTCGTCCCAGCCCATGCGGTAGAGCAGCTGGGGGAGTTCGGCGGCGGCGCCGGGGGCGACGAGGAAGTGCGTGCGACCGTCGGGCGTGGCCGCCACCGGGCCGAGCGGAAGGCCCATCCGCTCCAGGCGCACCAGGGCGCGGCGCCCCGCGGTCTCCGCGACCTCGATGACGTCGAACGCGCGGCCGACCGGCAGCATCACGGCCGCCCCGGGGAACTGCCCCCAGGCGTCGGTCACTTCGTCGAGCGTGGCTCCCGCCGGGACCTCCGGGGCGAAGTCGAGCGGGTGCGCGCCCGGGGCCGGGCAGTCGGCGGCGCCGCAGGAGCAGCGGCCGTCCTGGGCGCGCGCGCCGGGCACCACGCCCCAGCCCCACAGGCCCGTGTACTCGGCCACCGCGGTGCAGTCGGACGCCGCGCGGCCGCGCCGCCGCGAGGTGGCGCGCGGCTCCTTGGGCTCCTTCGCGCGGCCGGGCTCCCGGTCGCTCGCCCCCCGGGCCGTTCCGCCCGTGTCCTTCGCCCCCCGGAGTCCCGGATCCTTTGTCCCGCGGTCACCGGAACGGGGCTCTTTGGTCCCCCGGATGCCGCCGATCGTGAAGCCCATGCCCCCTCCAACGGGTCGAGTGCGCCGTGGTTACGTGACGGAATCGGATCGTGACTCTCTGTCTTAAGCTGTCTTGGGAGTCGCCGTGCGTCGCTGTTTGGACGTCTCAAGCCGACTTTCGCTGACTTTCGCCGACTTCCGCCGCCAAGTGCTCACGGCGCTCGGGGGATTCGGGGGTGGTGTGCCCCGCAGCCCACGCCCCCGTGTGCTCCGTTCCGCCGACTCTCGGTTGTTCTGTGTCAAGTGAATCGCGTGCGGCGGGCCGGGAGTTCATTCGAAGGGGTGGCGAATGGTGGCGTTTCCGGGATCGCCCTCGCCGGAGGGGTGATCGTAGGATTACTTTCAGTGCATGGAGTCGGGAGCAGGGCGCGCTCGCGGGTATGCCGGAGGCAAGTCGGCTTCCCGTTCGATGGGTGACATTCTCCGGACGGGCGGCCGCGGCACGCGGCATTCTGTTAGGGCTTGACCGAGGACGGCGTACAAGTGTCTTGAGGGATGGGGGCGTTCCAGTGGGCGGCAGTAGCGGTGGCGGTGCGAACGCCGAGAAGCGCCCGAACGAGATGCTCAGCTCCTGGTTCGTGCGCAGCGGCTGGTCGAAGGGCGAGCTGGCGCGCCAAGTGAACCGCAGAGCGCGGCAGTTGGGTGCGCACCACATCTCCACGGACACCTCGCGCGTCCGGCGCTGGCTCGACGGGGAGAACCCCCGCGAGCCCATCCCGCGCATCCTCTCCGAGCTGTTCTCGGAGCGCTTCGGCTGCGTCGTCGCCGTCGAGGACCTCGGCCTGCGCGCCGCCCACCAGTCACCCTCGGTCTCCGGCGTCGACCTGCCCTGGACGGGTCCGCAAACGGTCGCGCTGATCAGCGAGTTCAGCCGCAGCGACCTGATGCTCGCCCGGCGCGGCTTCCTCGGCACCTCGCTCGCCCTGTCCGCGGGGCCCGCCCTGATCGAGCCCATGCAGCGCTGGCTGGTGCCGGGGCCCTCCACCGCCCAGGTGGTGGCGGAGCCCGAGCCCCAGCAGTACCCCGGCCGACGCCCCGGCCGCCTGTCCGGGCCGGAGATGGACCTCCTGGAGTCCACCACGGTGATGTTCCGCCAGTGGGACGCCCAGTGCGGCGGTGGCCTGCGCCGCAAGGCCGTCGTCGGCCAGCTGCACGAGGTGACCGACCTGCTCCAGGAGCCCCAGCCCGAGTCCACCGCCAAGCGCCTGTTCAAGGTCGCCGGTGAACTGGCCGAGCTGGCGGGCTGGATGAGCTACGACGTGGGGCTCCAGCCCACCGCCCAGAAGTACTTCGTCCTCGCGCTGCACGCCGCCAAGGAAGCGGGCGAGAAGTCCCTCGGCTCGTACATCCTCTCCAGCATGAGCCGCCAGATGATCCACCTCGGCCGCCCCGACGACGCCCTGGAGCTCATCCACCTCGCCCAGTACGGCAGCCGCGACTGCGCGAGCCCGCGCACCCAGGCGATGCTGTATGCGATGGAGGCCCGCGCCTACGCCGGCATGGGCCAGCCGGGCCGCTGCAAACGGGCGGTGCGCATGGCCGAGGACACCTTCACCGACGCGGACGACTGGGACGATCCCGAGCCGGACTGGATCCGCTTCTTCTCCGAGGCCGAGCTCAACGGCGAGAACGCCCACTCCTTCCGCGACCTCGCCTATGTGGCGGGCCGCAGCCCGACCTACGCCTCCCTCTCCGAGCCCGTCATGGAGCGCGCCGTCGAGCTCTTCGGCAAGGACCCCGAGCACCAGCGGTCGTACGCGCTGAACCTGATCGGCATGGCCACCGTCCACCTGCTCCAGAAGGAGCCCGAGCAGAGCGTGCTGCTCGCCAGGGACGCCCTGGACATCGCCAAGAAGGTGCGCTCCGAGCGGGTCAACACCCGGCTGCGCAAGACCGTCGACAACGCGGTGCGGGACTTCGGCGACGTCCCGGAGGTCGTCCACTTCACCGAGCAGCTCGCCCAGGAGATGCCGGAAACCGCGGAGGCCGTCTGACGGCCCCAGAGCCCGCCGACGCCTCCAGGGCCTGAGACCCCCCTCCAGGGGCCCGGGCCCGACGCCCCAGGACTCCGGCCGCGGCAGCCCATCCCGAACAGTCCGACTCGGCTCCCTCACGCCAGGTCATCCGGATGGCGCCGCGGCCGGGCTGCTTCCGCGCCTAAACCGGCGCCGCTCTCGCGGACCGGGGTGCTCGCCGTGGGGGTTGCCCAATTGATGGCTGAGGTTTTGGGAGGGTACGTTCCGTCCTCCGGTTCTGGCGTGCAGTTCATTCACGCGTAACACGCCCGACCTCTTCGTCACTACCGTGAAACATCGAGCGGCACTGGCCGAAACCGCGCTGCGCCAACCTCGTGCCGCATAACCGGCCCACCGTCCTCGCACCGCAGAGGCCGCAGCCCGCACGGGCCGATCCGACGACGAGGAGACTGCGATGCCCCCAGGCATCACGCTTGCCGCAGACGCCCCGGAGCTGTCTGCCGCCAACACCGGGTTCATGCTCATCTGCTCCGCCCTGGTGATGCTCATGACGCCGGGTCTCGCCTTCTTCTACGGAGGCATGGTCCGCGTCAAGAGCACCCTGAACATGCTGATGATGAGCTTCATCAGCCTGGGGATCGTCACCGTCCTGTGGGTGCTGTACGGCTTCTCCCTCGCCTTCGGCACCGACCACGGCAGCCTCATCGCCTGGGACTCCGACTACGTCGGCCTCAGCGGCATCGGCCTCACCCAGCTGTGGGACGGCTACACCGTCCCCGTCTACGTCTTCGCGGTCTTCCAGCTCATGTTCGCGATCATCACGCCCGCGCTGATCAGCGGCGCCCTCGCTGACCGGGTGAAGTTCACCGCCTGGGCCCTGTTCGTCACGCTGTGGGCCACGATCGTGTACTTCCCCGTCGCCCACTGGGTCTGGGGCACCGGCGGCTGGGCCTTCGAACTCGGCGTGATCGACTTCGCGGGCGGCACCGCCGTCCACATCAACGCGGGCGCCGCCGCACTCGGCGTGATCCTCGTCATCGGCAAGCGCGTCGGCTTCAAGAAGGACCCCATGCGGCCGCACAGCCTGCCGCTCGTCATGCTCGGCGCGGGCCTGCTGTGGTTCGGCTGGTTCGGCTTCAACGCCGGGTCCTGGCTCGGCAACGACGACGGCGTCGGCGCGCTGATGTTCCTCAACACCCAGGTCGCCACGGCCGCCGCCATGCTCTCCTGGCTCGTCTACGAGAAGCTGCGGCACGGCGCGTTCACCACGCTCGGCGCCGCCTCCGGCGCCGTCGCGGGCCTCGTCGCCATCACCCCGTCCGGCGGCTCCTGCTCCCCGCTCGGCGCCATCGCCATCGGCGCCGTCGCGGGACTGCTCTGCGCCATGGCCGTCGGCCTGAAGTTCAAGTTCGGCTACGACGACTCCCTCGACGTCGTCGGCGTCCACCTCGTCGGCGGCATCGCGGGCTCCCTCCTCGTCGGCCTCTTCGCCACCGGCGGCGGCCAGTCCACGGCGAAGGGCCTCTTCTACGGCGGTAACCTCGACCAGCTCGGCAAGCAGGCCGCGGGCGTCGGCGCCGTCCTCGCGTACTCCTTCCTCGCCTCCGCCGTGCTCGCCTTCCTCATCGACAAGACGATCGGCATGCGCGTCAGCGAGGACGAGGAGGTCGGCGGCATCGACCAGGTCCAGCACGCCGAGACGGCCTACGACTTCAGCGGCGCGGGCGGCGGCACGGCCCCGCGCACCACGGCCGCCGCGCCGGGCCCGGTACCGCAGTCCGCCGCCTCCTCCGCGGCGGAGCCGAAGAACAAGAAGGTGGACGCATGAAGCTCATCACCGCGGTCGTCAAGCCGCACCGGCTCGACGAGATCAAGGAAGCCCTCCAGGCCTTCGGCGTCCAGGGCCTGACCGTCACCGAGGCCAGCGGCTACGGCCGCCAGCGCGGACACACCGAGGTCTACCGCGGCGCCGAGTACACCGTCGACCTCGTACCCAAGATCCGCATCGAGGTCCTCGTCGAGGACGACGACGCCGAGCAGCTCGTCGACGTCATCGTGAAGGCCGCCCGCACCGGCAAGATCGGCGACGGCAAGGTGTGGACGCTGCCCGTCGAGACCGCCGTCCGCGTCCGGACCGGGGAACGCGGCCCCGACGCGCTGTAACCCCCCGGGCGCCGCGTCACGGGCGCCCGCACGACGTGCCGTAACCGCCCTGGAGACCGTGGAGAACAGGAGCCGCCGGGTGACGAGTGTGGACGTACGAACCGAAGCCGAAGACTCCGGACCCAGCGGCTACGCGGCGGCCCGGCTGCGCCTCCTGCACCAGGAGGCGCGGTCCGGGCCGCCGCGCCGTTCCGCCCTCGCCGAGCTCACCGACGGCTGGCTGGGCGGCCTGTTCGCCGCGGGCGCCGCCGACCTCGGGGCGCCGCGCGGAGCCGCCCTCGTCGCCGTCGGCGGCTACGGCCGCGGCGAACTGTCCCCGCGCAGCGACCTCGACCTGCTGCTCCTGCACGACGGCAGCGCGGAACCCGGCGCCCTCGCGGCCCTCGCCGACCGCATCTGGTACCCGGTGTGGGACCTCGGCCTCTCCCTCGACCACTCCGTACGCACCCCCGCCGAGGCCCGCAGGACGGCCGCCGACGACCTCAAGGTCCAGCTCGGCCTCCTCGACGCCCGGCACGTCACGGGCGACCTCGGCCTCACCACCGCCCTGCGCGCCACCGTCCTCGCCGACTGGCGCAACCAGGCGCCCAAACGACTCCCCGAGCTGCGCGAGCTGTGCGCCGAACGGGCCGAACGGCAGGGTGAGTTGAGCCACCTCCTCGAACCCGACCTGAAAGAGGCCCGCGGCGGCCTCAGGGACGCCACCGCCCTGCGCGCCGTCGCCGCGTCCTGGCTCGCCGACGCGCCCCGCGAAGGCCTCGCCGAGGCGCGCCGCGCCCTGCTCGACGTACGCGACGCACTGCACCTGACCACCGGCCGCGCCACCGACCGGCTCGCCCTCCAGGAACAGGACCAGGTCGCCGCCGAACTGGGCCTCCTGGACGCCGACACGCTGCTCCGGCAGGTCTACGAGGCCGCCCGCACCGTCGCCTACGCCGGTGACGTCACCTGGCGCGAGGTCTCCCGCGTCCTGCGGGCCCGCAGCGGCAGGCCACGCCTTCGCGGCCTCCTCGGCGGCGCCAGGACCACCGCCGCCGAGCGCTCGCCGCTCGCCGAAGGCGTGGTGGAGCAGGACGGCGAGGTCGTCCTCGCCCGGGCCGCGCGCCCCGAGCGGGACCCCGTCCTGCCGCTGCGCGCCGCCGCGGCCGCCGCCCAGGCGGGCCTGCCGCTGTCCCTGCACGCCGTGCGCCACCTGGCCGCCACGGCCAAACCGCTGCCGACGCCCTGGCCCGCGGAGGCCCGCGAACAGCTCGTCACCCTGCTCGGCGCAGGCCGGCCCACCGTTCAAGTGTGGGAGGCCCTGGAGGCGGAAGGCCTGATCACCCGGCTCCTGCCCGACTGGGAGCGGGTGCGGTGCAGGCCGCAGCGCAACGCCGTGCACACCTGGACCGTGGACCGCCACCTCGTCGAGACGGCCGTGCGGGCCGCCGCCCTCACCCGCCGCGTCGAGCGGCCCGACCTGCTCCTCATGGCCGGGCTCCTGCACGACATCGGCAAGGGCTGGCCCGGCGACCACTCCGTCGCCGGGGAGATCATCGCCCGTGACGTGGCGACCCGGGTCGGCTTCGACGGCACAGACGCCGCCGTGCTCGCCTGCCTCGTACGCCACCACCTGCTCCTCGTCGAGACCGCGACCCGGCGCGACCTCGACGACCCCGCCACCGTGAAGACCGTGGCCGAGGCCGTCGGGAGCCAGGGCACCCTGGAGCTGCTGCACGCGCTCACCGAGGCCGACGCCCTGGCCACCGGGCCCGCCGCCTGGTCCGCCTGGCGCGACTCCCTCGTCACGGACCTGGTCCGCCGCGTCGGCGCGGTCCTCGCGGGGAACGAGCCGGTCGAGCACCCGGAGCCGCCCGCCTCCGCCGAGCAGGAGCGGCTCGCCCTGGAGGCGTTCCGCACCGGCGGGCCCGTCCTGTCGCTGCGCACCCGGACGGAGCCGGTCCCCGACGAGCCCGCCGAAGGCCTCGGTGTCGAGCTGCTCATCGCCGTGCCGGAGCGGCCGGGGATCCTCGCGGCCGCCGCCGGGGTGCTCGCCACCCACCGCCTGACCGTCCGCACGGCCGAGCTGCGCGTCCTCGAACTGCCGTCGGAGGTCGGAGGTTCGGTGCTGCTGCTCGACTGGCGGGTGGCCGCCGAGTACGGCTCGCTGCCGCAGGCCGCCCGGCTCCGCTCCGACCTCGTACGGGCCCTCGACGGCTCCCTGGACATCGCGGCGCGCCTCGCGGAACGGGACGCGGCCTACCCCAGGCGGCGCGGGGTGCTCGCCCCGCCGCCGCGCGTCACCGTCGCGTCGGCGGGCTCACGGCGTGCCACGGTCATCGAGGTCAGGGCCCAGGACGCCCCCGGCCTGCTGCACCGGATCGGCCTCGCCCTGGAGGCGGCCGGGGTGCGGGTGCGCAGCGCACACGTGTCGACCCTGGGGGCGAACGCCGTGGACGCGTTCTACGTCACCGGGGCCGACGGCGGGCCGCTGGCGGGGGAGCGGGCGGCCGAGGTGGCACGCGGTGTCGAGGGGGCGCTGCGGGGCTGACGCGGTCCGTACGCCGCCCCGGAACCGGCTCCGCGCCGTCGGCTGACGGCAGGCAGGGACACTCGGCTTGCCGGGCCAGATACCCTGGGGTGCAACGCTTACCATCGCCGACCCTGAGGACCGACTCCGCCGTGTTCGATACTCTCTCCGATCGCCTTTCAGCGACCTTCAAGTCTCTCCGGAGCAAAGGACGTCTGAGCGAGGCGGACATCGACGCCACGGCGCGCGAGATCCGTATCGCCCTGCTGGAAGCCGACGTGGCGCTGCCCGTCGTCCGCGCCTTCATCAAGCAGGTGAAGGAGCGCGCGGTCGGGGTCGAGGTCTCCCAGGCCCTGAATCCCGCCCAGCAGGTCATCAAGATCGTCAACGAGGAACTGGTCGCGATCCTCGGCGGCGAGACCCGCCGCCTGCGCTTCGCCAAGCAGCCGCCGACGGTCATCATGCTCGCCGGTCTCCAGGGTGCCGGTAAGACCACGCTCGCCGGAAAGCTCGGCCACTGGCTGAAGTCGCAGGGCCACTCGCCGCTGCTCGTGGCCTGTGACCTCCAGCGCCCGAACGCCGTGAACCAGCTGAGCGTCGTCGCCGAGCGCGCAGGCGTCGGCGTCTACGCCCCGCAGCCGGGCAACGGCGTGGGCGACCCGGTGCAGGTCGCCAAGGACTCCATCGAGTACGCGAAGACCAAGGTGCACGACGTCGTCATCGTCGACACCGCCGGCCGCCTCGGCATCGACCAGGAGCTGATGCAGCAGGCCGCGGACATCCGCGACGCGGTCAGCCCGGACGAGGTCCTGTTCGTCGTCGACGCCATGATCGGTCAGGACGCGGTCAACACGGCCGAGGCCTTCCGCGACGGCGTCGGCTTCGACGGCGTGGTGCTCTCCAAGCTCGACGGCGACGCCCGCGGTGGTGCGGCCCTGTCGATCGCGCACGTCACCGGCCGTCAGATCATGTTCGCGTCGAACGGCGAGAAGCTGGACGACTTCGACGCGTTCCACCCGGACCGGATGGCGTCCCGCATCCTCGGCATGGGCGACATGCTCACGCTGATCGAGAAGGCCGAGCAGACCTTCTCGCAGCAAGAGGCCGAGAAGATGGCCTCCAAGCTGGCCTCCAAGAAGGGCCAGGACTTCACGCTCGACGACTTCCTGGCGCAGATGGAGCAGGTCAGGAAGATGGGCAGCATCAGCAAGCTGCTCGGCATGCTGCCCGGCATGGGGCAGATCAAGGACCAGATCAACAACCTGGACGAGCGGGACGTCGACCGCACGGCCGCGATCATCAAGTCGATGACGCCGGGCGAGCGCCAGGACCCGACGGTCATCAACGGCTCGCGTCGCGCCCGCATCGCCAAGGGCTCCGGCGTCGAGGTCAGCGCCGTGAAGAACCTGGTCGAGCGGTTCTTCGAGGCCCGCAAGATGATGTCCCGCATGGCTCAGGGCGGCGGCATGCCGGGGATGCCCGGGATGCCGGGCATGGGCGGCGGCCCCGGTCGGCAGAAGAAGAAGCAGAAGCAGGCCAAGGGCAAGCAGCGCTCGGGCAACCCGATGAAGCGCAAGCAGCAGGAGGACGAGGCCGCCGCGCGGCGCGCCGCGGCCGAGGACGCCGCCGCGGGCGGTGCGTTCGGTCTGCCGGCCGGGCAGGGCGGCAAGGACTTCGAGCTGCCGGACGAGTTCAAGAAGTTCATGGGCTGAGCCTGACTCTTTGTGTACGTGCGCTGGGGCGCTCCTCCGTAGGGAGGGGCGCCCCAGGCGCGTTCAGGCGCGTTCAGGTGTGCTCAGGTGCGTTCCGGCGTGTTCGGCGGGGGATTCACGGGTGATCGCGCGAGTGCCGCACAGGTTTTTGTGACGTAACGTCCGGATATGAGCAACCCCGTGCCGCCGCGCGACAAGCCCGATCAGCCGTGGCGCTCCGAAGGCGCGCCCGAGCCCGAGCCGGGGCCGCCGCCGAAGCGGAAGATGCCCGGTGGCTGGATGGGGCTCATCCTCACCGCCCTGATCGTGTACCTGATCGCCAACATCGTCCTGTCCTTCTTCAACGAGGGCGACGAGCCGACCATCTCGTACACCGAATTCAGCAAGCAGGTCGACGACGGCAACGTGTCGAAGATCTACTCCAAGGGCGACGCGATCCAGGGGCAGCTGAAGAAGGAGCAGAAGGACCCGGACGGCGACGGGAACTACACGAAGTTCAAGACCCAGCGGCCCGCGTTCGCGGACGACAAGCTGTGGCAGGACCTGACCAAGAACAAGGTCACGGTCACGGCCGAGCCGGTGGTGCAGGAGCGCAGCTTCCTGTCCAACCTGCTGATCTCGCTGGCGCCGATGCTGCTCCTGGTGGTGCTGTGGATCTTCATCGCGCGGCGGATGGCGTCCGGCATGGGCGGTGCGGGCGGGATGCTCGGGCGCAAGCAGCCGCCGAAGCCGGTGGAGCTGGAGCCGGGCAAGAAGCGGACCACGTTCGAGGACGTCGCGGGCATCGACGAGGTCGAGGGCGAGCTGAACGACGTCGTCGACTTCCTGCGCAACCCCGAGGAGTACCGGAAGATGGGCGCCCGGATGCCCGGCGGCGTGCTGCTCGCCGGGCCGCCTGGCACGGGCAAGACGCTGCTCGCGCGGGCGGTCGCGGGCGAGGCGGGGGTGCCGTTCTTCTCGGCGTCGGCCTCCGAGTTCATCGAGATGATCGTGGGCGTCGGCGCCTCGCGCGTACGGGAGCTGTTCGCGGAGGCCCGCAAGGTCGCGCCCGCGATCATCTTCATCGACGAGATCGACACCATCGGCCGGGCGCGCGGCGGCGGCAGCGGCATGGGCGGTCACGACGAGCGCGAGCAGACGCTCAACCAGATCCTCACCGAGATGGACGGCTTCTCCGGCTCGGAGGGCGTCATCGTCATCGCGGCCACGAACCGCGCCGACATCCTCGACCCGGCCCTGACCCGTCCCGGCCGCTTCGACCGGATCGTGAACGTCTCGCCGCCCGACCGGGGCGGCCGCGAGGCCATCCTCAAGATCCATACGCGGGCGATCCCGATGGCGGCCGACGTCGACCTGGCCCAGGTGGCGCGCACTACGCCGGGGATGACCGGCGCGGACCTGGCGAACCTCGCCAACGAGGCGGCCCTCCTCGCGGTGAAGCGCAAGCAGTCCGCCGTCACCCAGGCCGACCTCTCCGAGGCCCTGGAGAAGGTCCAGCTGGGTGCCGAGCGGCCGCTGGTCATGCCGGACGAGGAGCGGCGCCGCACGGCGTACCACGAGAGCGGCCACGCCCTCCTCGGCATGCTCCAGCCGGGCGCCGACCCCGTCCGCAAGATCACCATCGTGCCGCGCGGCCGCGCCCTCGGCGTCACGCTCTCCACTCCGGACTCCGACAAGTACGCGTACACGGAGGAGTACCTGCGCGGCCGCATCATCGGCGCGCTCGGCGGCATGGCGGCCGAACACGTCGTCTACGGGGTCATCACCACGGGCGCCGAGAGCGACCTGGAGCAGGTCACCAACATCGCGCGCGGGATGGTCGCCCGCTGGGGCATGAGCGAGCGCGTCGGCCGTCTGTCGGCCCTCCCGAACGACGCGCAGCAGGCGTACGGCCTCGCGGCCGCCCCGGAGACCCTCGACACCATCGACGGCGAGATGCGCCGCATCGTGGACGAGTGCTACGAGAGTGCCTGTCGTCAACTACGTGACCACCGTGGCCAGTTGGACGATCTGGCCGCCGCCCTGCTGGAGAACGAGACCCTGGAGGAGGCGGACGCCTACCGGGTGGCCGGGATCACCCGGCTCACGAAGGACGGCTGAGGCCACGGGGGCGGTCATCGGCGTACGAGTACTACGAAGAGGGCGGTAGCGGCAGTCGTGGTCTACGGGGAGGGCCGTTAGGGCGTTCGGGCGATGAGGTAGCGGAACACGTTCGGCATCCATATCGTGCCGTCGCGGCGCTGGTGCGGATGCAGGGCCTCGGTCAGCTCCTTGTCGACCTGTGCCTGGTCCGTCTCGCCGACCGCCGCGTCGAACAGGCCCGTGGACAGGAGCCCGCGGACGGCGCTGTCCGTGTCCGCGTAGCCGAAGGGGCAGGCCACGCGGCCCGAGCCGTCGGGCCTGAGCCCCGCGCGCTGCGCGACGTCCTCCAGGTCGTCCCGGCAGGCCGGGCGCCAGCCGCCGGAGCCGCGCAGCGGGTCGGCGAGCTTCGTCGCCACCCGGAGCACCGACGAGGTCGCGCAGCGCTCCGGCGGGCCCCAGCCCACCAGGACCACCGGCGCGCCGCGCTCGGCGAGCGGCGCCGCGACGTCGAGCAGGGCCGAAAGCCCTTCGGCGTCGCCCGCCGTGCCCCCGATCGGCTGGAACGCGGTCACCAGGGTGTACGCGGGCGCGTCCGGCGCGGCGGCTTCGGGGGAGCCCTCCAGGAGCCGTGTGCCGGCGTGCGCGGTGAAGCGGCCGTCGGGCGTGAGCCGTTCGCGGGCCAGCGCGAGCCGTTCGGGCGCCGCCGGCTCGACGCCGGTCACCGCCGCGCCGCGCGATGCGGCCATCAGCAGCGCGAGCCCGGAACCGCAGCCCAGGTCGAGCAGGCGGGTGCCGGTGCCCACTTCGAGCCGCCGGTACACCGCGTCCACCAGGGGGACCAGCATCCTCTCCTGGATCTCCGCCCAGTCACGCGCGCGTGCGCACCGGTCCACACGTGGGGGTGCACCCGCGCGCGGGAGGTGAGGGTGCACGAGCGTAGGTGTCATCGAAAGCGCCCCAATCCGCCGAGAGTTGTCCAGCTGATTCCTTACGATGCGTCCGCCCCCATGACGTGCGTTCGCTCTCCCCCGTATGCCAGGGAACTCCGCTTCCGTCGTGGCGTCCAGGGGTTGTCAGGCAATGCTTGCGTGCCCCCGTCGTGCGCCCCGGCGGAGCGATATTTCCGGACCCTTCAGACGGCTCGGACGTACCATGCGCGCCATGGCAAAGGCACCCGTACTCACGCCCCGTGCTGACGACTTCCCCCGCTGGTACCAGGACCTGATCAGCAAGGCCGAACTCGCCGACAACGGCCCGGTGCGCGGCACCATGGTCATCCGTCCGTACGGCTACGGCCTGTGGGAGCGGATGCAGCAGGACATGGACGCGCGCATCAAGCGCACCGGCGCGCAGAACGCGTACTTCCCGCTGTTCATCCCGCAGTCGTACCTGACGCGGGAGGCGGAGCACGTCGAGGGCTTCGCGCCGGAGCTCGCCGTCGTCACGCACGGCGGCGGCAAGGAGCTGGAGGAGCCGGTCGTGGTCCGGCCCACTTCGGAGACCATCGTCAACGAGTACTTCTCCAAGTGGGTGCAGAGCTACCGCGACCTGCCCCTGCTGATCAACCAGTGGGCCAACGTGGTCCGCTGGGAGCTGCGCCCCCGGCTTTTCCTGCGCACCTCGGAGTTCTTGTGGCAGGAGGGGCACACCGCCCACGCGACGTACGAGGACGCGCGGGACTTCGCCGCCCGCATCCACCGGGACGTCTACGGTGCCTTCATGCGGGACTTCCTCGCGATGGACTTCGTGCTCGGCCGCAAGACCGCCAAGGAGCGCTTCGCGGGGGCCGTCAACACCCTCACGCTGGAAGGGATGATGGGCGACGGCAAGGCCCTCCAGCTCGGCACCAGCCACGAACTCGGCCAGAACTTCGCGCGCGCCTTCCACACCCAGTACCTCTCCAAGGACGGCACGCAGGAACTGGTCTGGCAGACCTCCTGGGGCTCCACGACGCGTCTGGTCGGCGCCCTGGTGATGATGCACGGCGACGACGACGGCCTGTGCGTGCCGCCGCGCCTCGCGCCCGTGCAGGCCGTCGTGCTCGCCGTGAAGGACGACGAGGCCGTCCTCGCCAAGGTCCGCGAGGTCGGCGAGCGGCTGACGGCGGCGGGCGTGCGCGTCCAGGTGGACGACCGTACGGACACGCCCTTCGGGCGGCGCGCGGTCGACTGGGAGCTCAAGGGCGTGCCGGTGCGCGTGGAGATCGGCCCGCGCGACGTGGCGGCCGGCACCGCGATGCTGGTGCGCCGCATCGCGGGCGGCAAGCAGCCCGTGGCCCTCGACGCCCTCGCCGCGCTGCTGCCCGACGTCCTGGAGGAGGACCAGGAGTTGCTCCTGACCCGGGCCCGGGAGCGCCGCGAGTCCCGTACCAGTGATGTCACCGGCGTGGACGAGGCCGTGGAGGCGGCCTCCGCGGGCGGTTGGGCGCGCCTGCCGTGGGCCGCGCTCGGCCCCGACGGCGAGGCCCGGCTCGCCGAGCACGGCGTGACCGTACGGTGTCTGGTCGCGGAGGACGGGTCGGTGCCGGACGCCGATGAGACACCCGGTAACGTCGCCCTCGTGGCGCGCGCTTATTGAGACTTGGGGTTCCGGTCGGGCTGCCTTCCGCAGGCCCTCGACGGCTTCCCCTGGGCGACGCTTTGCGCCCTGCGCAACAGGAGCCCCGGCGTGCGGAGTTGACCCGAGCGCCGGGGCGTACGCGCCGCTACGTACCGGCTTGATGCGAGCTGCGAGGCTTCTCCGCAGATCAGCGCACCCGCCCTCGTCCGGACGCATCAACGGCAACTGACGGGTAAGTGCAAAATATTTGAGATGCCCCGGAATGGAACCCGGAGGCACCTCGGCTCGTTGTCACGACGTGAGCACGACACCACCTGTTCTCGCCGCAGAGCTGGCACAGGCGTGGGCCGATATTCAGCGGCACCACCCTGAGCTGCCGGACCTAGCCGCGCCCGAATCCCTGATCGGAGAGTCGTCGTCCGCCTGTGGCGCCGAGCTCTCCTTCGAGCGACTGCTGCATGAAGCAGTCCACGGCATCGCCGCAGCCCGCGGTGTGCGCGACACTTCACGCGCGGGCCGCTACCACAACCGCAGATTCCTCGCGATCGCCGAGGAGCTGGGCCTCGACCATCCCGAGGAGCCGCATCCGAGCAGCGGCTTCTCCCTGGTCACGCTCAACCCCGAGGCCAAGAAGCGCTACCGCCCGACGATGGACCGGCTCCAGCGCGCCCTCAAGGCGCACACGGTCGCGACCGCGGCGGACACCTCACGCACCTTCCGCGGCCCGGCCGCCCGGCACGGCTCCTCGGGAGGCGGCGTCCGCGTGAAGGCCGTCTGCGACTGCGGGCGCAACGTCCGCGTCGTCCCGTCGGTGCTCGCCCAGGCCCCCATCATGTGCGGCGGCTGCGGCAAGCCCTTCCGCATCCCGGAAGTGGTGGGCGTGGGCGCGGGGTGACCCCCGCGCAGGGGGCGGTCCCTTTCCCCAGGGTGGTGGTGCTGCCCCCTGGGGTGTCCCTCGTGTGCGGGCGGGGGCACTGTGGTCGAGCGGGGGACCCCCTCCCGAGCCGGTGCGGGCACGCTCCCGGGCCGATGGGGGGGGGCACGGTCGGCTGAGAGCACCCGCGCCGGGGTGTGGCACAATGGCTAGCTGTACTCGACAGTCGCACAGGACCCCTCTCTCCTCCGGCTGACGCGTCCATCGGGCCACTCGGGTACCGCAACCCCACGCGGCATCTCGTTGTGCCCACCCACGTCAATCCAGGAGAACCCACTCCCGTGGCAGTCAAGATCAAGCTGAAGCGTCTGGGCAAGATCCGTTCGCCTCACTACCGCATCGTCGTCGCCGACTCCCGTACCCGCCGTGACGGCCGGGCCATCGAGGAGATCGGTCTGTACCACCCGGTGCAGAACCCCTCGCGCATCGAGGTCAACGCCGAGCGCGTGGCGTACTGGCTCTCCGTCGGCGCCCAGCCGACCGAGCCCGTTCTCGCCATCCTGAAGAAGACCGGCGACTGGCAGAAGTTCAAGGGCGAGCCCGCCCCGGCGCCGCTGCTGCAGCCCGAGGTCAAGGCCGCGCGCCCGTCCTTCGAGGCCGTCAGCGCCGAGGACGAGCCCAAGGGTGAGGCCATCACCCAGAAGGCGAAGAAGGCCGACAAGAAGGCGGACGAGGCCAAGGCCGAGTCCGCCGAGTCGACCGAGGCCTGAGCATGCTCGAGGAGGCTCTCGAGCACCTCGTGAAGGGCATCGTCGACAACCCCGACGACGTGCAGGTCGCCTCGCGCAACCTGCGCCGGGGGCGCGTCCTGGAAGTCCGGGTCCACCCGGACGACCTGGGCAAGGTGATCGGTCGCAACGGCCGCACCGCACGCGCTCTGCGCACCGTCGTGGGTGCCATCGGCGGCCGTGGTGTCCGCGTCGACCTCGTCGACGTGGACCAGGTTCGCTGAACCGTACGTAGCACCGGCTCGGGCCGGGGAGGGCCTCAGGGCCGTCCCCGGCCCGAGCTAGTTTCGGGCCCAGGCCCCCATCGCAGGTAGGGACAGGAGAGACACCAGTGCAGCTCGTAGTCGCGCGGATCGGCCGCGCCCACGGCATCAAGGGCGAGGTCACCGTCGAGGTGCGCACCGACGAGCCGGAGCTGCGGCTCGGCCCCGGCGCCGTGCTCGCCACCGACCCCGCCGCCAGGGGACCGCTGACCATCGAGACCGGCCGGGTGCACAGCGGCCGGCTGCTGCTGCGCTTCGCGGGCGTCAGCGACCGCACCGGCGCCGAGGCCCTGCGCAACACCGTGCTCATCGCCGAGGTCGACCCGAGCGAGCTGCCCGAGGACGAGGACGAGTTCTACGACCACCAGCTGATGGACCTCGACGTCGTCACCAAGGACGGCACCGAGGTCGGCCGGATCACGGAGATCTCGCACCTGCCCTCGCAGGACCTCTTCATCGTCGAGCGGCCGGACGGCAGCGAGGTGATGATCCCCTTCGTCGAGAGCATCGTCACCGAGATCGACCTGGAGGAGCAGCGGGCCGTCATCGACCCGCCGCCGGGGCTCATCGACGACCGCGCCGAGATCGCCTCCAGCAGGGACGCCGAGAGCGCCCCTGAGGACGCTTCTGAGGGCGCCTCCGAGAGCCACGGCTCCGAGACCGCGCGGGACGACGCCCGGAGCGAGGGCGACGCCTGATGCGCCTCGACGTCGTCACGATCTTCCCCGAGTACCTGGAACCCCTGAACGTCTCGCTCGTCGGCAAGGCCCGCGCGCGCGGCAGCCTCGACGTGCACGTGCACGACCTCAGGGAGTGGACGTACGACCGGCACAACACGGTCGACGACACCCCCTACGGCGGCGGCCCCGGCATGGTCATGAAGACCGAGCCCTGGGGCGAAGCCCTCGACCAGGCCCTCGCCGACGGCTACGAGGCGGGCCGTTCGGCGCCCGCCCTGGTCGTCCCGACGCCCAGCGGGCGCCCCTTCACCCAGGAGCTCGCCGTCGAGCTGTCCGAGCGCCCCTGGCTGGTCTTCACGCCCGCGCGCTACGAGGGCATCGACCGCCGCGTCATCGACGAGTACGCGACCCGGATGCCCGTCTACGAGGTCTCCATCGGCGACTACGTCCTCGCGGGCGGCGAGGCCGCCGTCCTGGTCGTCACCGAGGCCGTGGCCCGGCTCCTGCCGGGCGTGCTCGGCAACGCCGAGTCCCACCGCGACGACTCCTTCGCCCCGGGCGCCATGGCCAACCTCCTGGAGGGCCCCGTCTACACCAAGCCGCCCGAGTGGCGCGGCCGCGGCATCCCGGACGTCCTGCTCAGCGGCCATCACGGCAAGATCGCGCGCTGGCGCAGGGACGAGGCGCTGCGCCGCACCACCGCCAACCGGCCCGACCTGATCGAGCGCTGCGAGGCGTCGGCCTTCGACAAGAAGGACCGCGAAATGCTCTCCATACTGGGCTGGGAGCCCGAGCCCGGCGCCCGATTTTGGCGCAAGGCCCAGGACGTGGAAGAATAGGCCGCTGCTGTGCGTCCAGCGTGCGCCCCTGCCACAGGGGGACACGACGTCCGCCCGACGCGTCCAGCGGCCTCCGTGCCGCGAGTTCCCCGGAACACCCGCTCGTACGGAAGCACCCCGAATCTCATCACGACATTCCGCCGATGACCTGTGGCATTGGCGAGGAAGCAGACGATCATGTCTCACCTGCTCGACTCCGTCGACTCCGCGTCGCTGCGCAGCGACATCCCGGCCTTCCGCCCGGGTGACACCGTCAACGTCCACGTCCGCGTCATCGAGGGCAACCGCTCCCGTGTGCAGCAGTTCAAGGGCGTAGTCATCCGTCGCCAGGGCGCCGGTGTCCGCGAGACCTTCACGGTCCGCAAGGTCTCGTTCTCCGTCGGCGTCGAGCGCACCTTCCCGGTGCACACCCCGATCGTCGAGAAGATCGAGCTCGTCACCCGCGGTGACGTGCGTCGCGCCAAGCTGTACTACCTGCGCGACCTGCGCGGCAAGGCCGCGAAGATCAAGGAGAAGCGCGAGAGCTGAGCTCTGGCGCGGGTCCACAGCGGGGCCGGATAACATCTGGCCCCGATGGACACCGAAGCACAGCACGCGGAGCGCGACCGCTCCTCCCCATCCCCCGAGTCCACCCCCGCGAGCGCGGGCGAACCGGACGCGGAGGGTACGGAGGAGCGGTCGCGCTCCGTTTTCGCGTCCTTCGTGGCCTGGCTTCCCGGGGGCCGCCTCACCCTGGGCGCGCTCTTCAGCGTGGCCGTCCTGCTGCTCGTCACCACCTTCGTGGTGCAGCCCTACGAGATCCCGAGCGGCTCCATGGAGCCCACGTTCCGGGTCGGGGACCGGATACTCGTCAACAAGCTGGCGTACCGTTTCGGATCCGGGCCGCAGCGCGGTGACGCGGTCGTCTTCGACGGCAGCGGCTACTTCGGAGACGCCGACTACGTGAAGCGGGTCGCGGGCGTCGGCGGTGACCGGGTGGTCTGCTGCGACAAGCGGGGGAGGATCAAGGTGAACGGCCAGCCGGTCGACGAGCCCTACCTCTTCCCGGGGGACAAGCCCTCCAAGGTGCCCTTCGACGTTGTCGTACCGGACGGCAGGATCTTCGTCCTCGGCGACCACCGCAGCGACTCCAGCGACTCCCGCGACCACCTCGGGTCCCCGGGCGGCGGCATGATCCCCGTGGACGACGTCATCGGCAGGGCCGACTGGATCGCCTGGCCGCTCGGCCGCTGGACCTCGCTGAAGCGCCCCGACGTCTACGCGCGCGTGCCCGCCCCCGGCGGCACCCATGGGTAGCCGCGGCCGGGCGAAGGCCGCCCCCCAGGGGGCCGACACCGGACTGCCCACCGGCACGCGTCCGACGAGCGGCCCCGCACTGCCCGGCCGGGCCGACCGGCGCAAACTCGCCAAGAAGGTCAAGCGCCGCAGGCGCCGCTCCGCGATCAAGGAGATACCTCTCCTCATAGGCGTGGCCCTGCTCATAGCGCTGGTCCTGAAGACCTTCCTGGTGCAGGCCTTCGTGATCCCCTCGGGCTCCATGGAGCAGACGATCCGCATCGGGGACCGCGTCCTGGTGGACAAGCTCACCCCCTGGTTCGGCAACAAGCCCGAGCGCGGCGACGTCATCGTCTTCAAGGACCCCGGCAACTGGCTGGAGGAGGAGCGGGGCAAGAAGGAGGACGACCCCGTGGTGGTCAAGCAGATCAAACAGGGCCTGACCTTCATCGGCCTCCTCCCGTCCGACGACGAGCGCGACCTGATCAAGCGCGTCGTGGGCGTCGGCGGCGACACCGTGAAGTGCTGTGACAAGAACGACAAGGTCACCGTCAACGACGAACCGCTCGACGAGCCGTATCTGCACCCGGGCAACAAGCCGTCGGCCTTCGCATTCGAAGTGAAGGTCCCCAAGGGGCGTCTGTTCGTCATGGGCGACCACCGCGCGGACTCGGCCGACTCCCGCTTCCACCGCAACGAGAAGTTCAGCGGCACCGTCTCGGAGGACGAGGTCGTCGGCCGTGCGCTCGTCATCGCCTGGCCGCTCGGACACTGGCGCAAACTGGAGGAACCCGATGCGTACGCGTCCGTGCCCGACGCGCCCGACGGGTCGGACACGGCCACAGGTGCGTCGCATAGGGTGGCCCCCGGCGATCGCGATGGAATGACCGGCCTCCCGACCCCTGCGGAACTCCCGCTCGTTATGGGAGTGGTGGGCCTGCGTCGCGTACGGGGCAGGCAGCGGCACGGACTGAGGAGTGGATGTGGGGGATGTGGCGGTCGGCGCACGATCCGGACACGATGGGCCCGAAGAGCGGCCGAGGCACTCCGGGGAGCCCGCGCCCGCGTCGCCGGCGGGCGGCGTGAACGCCGCCCCTGACACCCCGGCCCCGGGGAACGCCGGAGCACCGGGCGAGCCCGGCACGCCGGGCCAGGCGCCCGGAGCCGCGCCCGGGACGCCGGACCAGCAGCCCGGCGGGGCGGGCGCCGAGCCGCCGAAGCCGCCCGAGCCGACGAAGGGCAAGAAGCACAAGTCCTTCTGGAAGGAGCTGCCGCTCCTCATCGGCATCGCGCTGGTCCTGGCCCTGATCATCAAGACCTTCCTGGTCCAGGCCTTCTCGATCCCCTCGGACTCGATGCAGAACACGCTCCAGCAGGGCGACCGGGTCCTGGTCGACAAGCTGACGCCGTGGTTCGGCTCCGAGCCCGAGCGCGGCGAGGTCGTCGTCTTCAAGGACCCCGGCCACTGGCTGGACGGCGAGCCCACGCCCGACCCGAACGCCGTGCAGCGGGTCCTCGGCTGGATCGGCCTGATGCCGTCCGCCGACGAGAAGGACCTCATCAAGCGCGTCATCGGCGTCGGCGGCGACACCGTGGAGTGCAAGGGCACCGGCCCCGTGAAGGTCAACGGCAAGGCGTTGAACGAGCCGTACGTCTACCCCGGCAACACCCCCTGCACCGACGACGACCAGGGCGGCCAGTTCAAGATCACGGTGCCCAAGGGCAAAATCTGGGTCATGGGCGACCACCGGCAGAACTCGCTGGACTCCCGCTACCACCAGAACCAGCCCGGCGGCGGCTCCGTCCCCGTGGACAACGTCGTGGGCCGCGCCTTCGTGATCGCCTGGCCTCCCACCCGCTGGGGGACGCTGCCGGTCCCGGACACCTTCGACCAGCCCGGCCTCAGCCAGGCGATGAGCGCGGCACCCGCGGCGCTCGGCCTCGCGGGCGCCGTGCCGCTCGTGCTGTGGCGCCGCCGCCGCGCGGCCAACGCCGCCTGATCCCCGGCCGCACCAGGGTTTCTGGCGGCGGTACCGCCGGGTAGTCTGCCGTCCCAGATCGCCGATCTTCCGTGGTCCGGTCCCGTGAGCGCGCCCGTCGGCCCCGTACGCCGGTCGCCGCCGGGCCGGGTCGGCGGGATCGTCTCCGAGCCGGGGGAGCACTGGGATGAGCAGCAGGACACGTCGTACGGACGAGGGCCACGGACGGCTCGGCAGCGTGCTGTCGGGAGTCGCCGTGGCCCTCGGCTGTGTCCTCTTCCTCGGCGGCTTCGTCTGGGGCGCCGTCCTCTACCAGCCGTACACCGTGCCCACCGGCTCCATGACGCCGACCATCGGCGCGGGCGACCGGGTGCTCGCCCAGCGGATCGACGGGGACGACGTGCGCCGCGGCGACGTCGTCGTCTTCCGGCAGAAGACCTGGGGCGACCTGCCGATGGTCAAGCGGGTCGTCGGGGTCGGCGGCGACAAGGTCGCCTGCTGCACGAACGGCAAGCTGACCGTCAACGGCAAGCAGATCGCAGAACCGTATCTCTCCCAGGGCATGGACAGCGCCATACCGCCCACCAAGGTTCCCGAGGGGCGCCTCTTCCTGCTCGGCGACGAGCGCAACGGCTCCCTGGACTCCACCGCGCATCTGGACGAGGCCGGTAACGGCTCCGTGCCCCGCAGCGCCGTGAAGGGCCGCGTCGACGCCGTCGCCTGGCCGCTGGACGGCATGCTCGACCGCCCCGCCGGCTTCGACGCCCTGCCGGGCGGCACGTCCGAGCCCGGCCCGCTGCGCCTCCTCGTGGCGGCGGTCGTGGCCGGTGCCGCGCTGGTGCTCGCAGGCGCCGCGTACGGGCCGGTCGCCGGTCTCGTGCGGCGCCGCGGCCAGGGCCGCGGCGGGGTCACGGAGGCGGCCGGTGTCGGCTGAGGACGCGGTGGCCGGGCGGCCGCTGCGGAAGGTCGCCCGCGTCGTGCTGCTCGACGAGCGGGACCGGATCCTGCTGCTGCACGGCCACGAGCCGGGCGACCCGGCGGACGACTGGTGGTTCACGCCGGGCGGCGGCCTGGAGGGCGACGAGACGCGTGAGCAGGCCGCGCTGCGGGAGCTCGCCGAGGAGACCGGCATCACGGACGTCGCGCTCGGCCCGGTGCTGTGGCGGCGCGTGTGCTCCTTCCCCTTCGCGGGACGGCGCTGGGACCAGGACGAGTGGTACTACCTGGGGCGTACGTCGCAGACGGCGACCCGGGCGACGGGCCTGACCGACCTCGAGCGACGCAGCGTCGCCGGAGCACGTTGGTGGACGTGCCCGGAACTGGCCCGGGCGCATGAGACGGTGTATCCGACCAGGCTCGCCGAGTTGCTGCGCAAGCTGCTCGACGAGGGTCCTCCGCAACAACCCGAGACCCTGGACACGGAAATCGTGTAGAGGCCTCCGGGGCTGGCGCACAATAGGGGGACGCACGGCTGAAGGGGAACATGCCATGAGCGCCGAGGACCTCGAGAAGTACGAGACCGAGATGGAGCTGAAGCTCTACCGGGAGTACCGAGATGTCGTCGGTCTGTTCAAATACGTGATCGAGACCGAGCGGCGTTTCTACCTCACGAACGACTACGAGATGCAGGTGCACTCCGTCCAGGGTGAGGTGTTCTTCGAGGTCTCCATGGCGGATGCCTGGGTGTGGGACATGTACAGGCCGGCCCGGTTCGTCAAGCAGGTACGGGTACTCACGTTCAAGGACGTGAATATCGAGGAGCTCAACAAGAGCGACCTGGAACTGCCGGGCGGCTGACGCACCCCGCGCGGGTGACGAAGTTGTCCACAACCCGTCGGTAGCACACCAAGATCCACAACGTGCGGCCCGCCTCGCGACCGTTGATGTCGGAGGTGGTGCCGATATGAACGCACGAGGCGCACTCGGCAAGTACGGCGAACAACTGGCCGCCCGGCGGCTCGCCGAAGCCGGTATGACGGTCCTGGAGCGCAACTGGCGCGGAGGCAGGACAGGGGAGATCGACATCGTCGCCCGCGACGGCGACGTGCTGGTCGTCTGCGAGGTGAAGACCCGCAGGGCGGTCTCCTTCGAGCACCCGATGGCGGCGGTGACGCCCGCCAAGGCCGAGCGCCTGCGCGGGCTCGCCGAGCGCTGGGTCCAGGAGCACGGCGGAGCCCCACCCGGCGGCGTGCGGCTCGACGTGGTCGGCGTCCTGCTGCCCGAGCGCGGCGCGCCCGTGGTGGAGCACGTGCGGGGGGTGGCCTGATGGGATTCGCGCGTACGTGCTCGGTGGCCCTCGTCGGGGTGGAGGGCGTCGTCGTCGAGGTGCAGGCCGACCTGGAGCCGGGCGTCGCGGCGTTCACGCTGGTGGGACTCCCGGACAAGAGCCTCACGGAGAGCCGTGACCGGGTCAGGGCGGCCGTCGTGAACTCGGGCGGGGAGTGGCCGCAGAAGAAGCTCACGGTGGGCCTGAGCCCCGCCTCCGTGCCCAAGGGCGGCAGCGGCTTCGACCTGGCGGTGGCCTGCGCGGTCCTCGGCGCGTCGGAGCGGATCGACCCCCGGGTCCTCGCCGACATCGTGATGATCGGCGAACTGGGCCTCGACGGCCGCGTGCGACCGGTGCGCGGCGTGCTGCCCGCCGTCCTCGCGGCGGCCGACGCGGGGTACGAGCAAGTGGTCGTCCCCGAGTGCACGGCGGCGGAGGCCGCGCTCGTGCCCGGTGTCTCCGTCCTCGGCGTGCGCAGCCTGCGCCAGCTGATCGCGGTGCTCACCGACGAGCCCGTCCCGGACGAGCCGCCGGACGACTCCGGGCGGCCGGATCGCCTGATGGCGGGGCTCAGCCTGCCGGGCGCCGGACTCGGTGTGGACGTGAGCGGCGTCGGCGCGCAGGACCACGACCACGCGCACGATCTGGCGGACGTGGTGGGCCAGTCGTCGGCGCGCACGGCGATGGAGGTGGCGGCCGCGGGTGGGCACCACGTCTACCTCCACGGGCCACCGGGCGCGGGCAAGACGATGCTCGCCGAGCGACTGCCGACGATCATGCCGAGGCTGTCCAGGGCGGAGTCCCTGGAGGTGACGGCGGTCCACTCGGTCGCGGGCATGCTGCCACCGGGCAAGCCCCTCGTGGACGTCCCGCCGTTCTGCGCGCCCCACCACTCCTCGACCATGCAGTCGCTCGTGGGCGGCGGCCGGGGCATCGCCCGCCCGGGCGCGGTCTCGCTGGCACACCGCGGCGTGCTGTTCCTGGACGAGGCCCCGGAGTTCAGCACCCACGCGCTCGACGCCCTGCGGCAGCCGCTGGAGTCCGGGCACGTCATGATCGCCCGGAGCGCCGGGGTCGTGCGGCTGCCGTCGAGGTTCCTCATGCTGCTGGCGGCCAACCCGTGTCCGTGCGGCCGGTTCAGCCTGACGGGTGATGCCTGCGACTGCGCGCCCAGCAGCGTCCGCCGCTATCAGGCCCGGCTCTCCGGACCGCTCCTGGACCGGGTCGACCTGCGGGTCGGGGTGGAGCCCGTGACGCGCTCCGAGCTGACGGCGCAGGGGGTGCGGGGCGAGACCACACGCGTGGTGGCCGAGCGGGTCCGAGCGGCCCGTGAGCGGGCGGCCGCCCGCTTCGAGGACACGCCGTGGCGCACGAACAGCGACGTGCCCGGCCATGAGCTGCGCACCCGCTGGCACGCGCTGCCGGGCGCGATGGCGGAGGCGGAGCGCTGCCTGGAGCGCGGGGTGCTGACCGCGCGCGGCCTGGACCGGGTCCTGCGGGTCGCCTGGACCGTCGCGGACCTGGCGGGCCACGACCGCCCCGACGAGGGCGACGTGGCCCTGGCGCTGCAACTGCGCACGGGGGTGCCGCGCGGGGTGCCCATGGTGGTGGGGGCTCAGACGTGAGCGCGGAGCGGGGGAGCGGCCGGGAGGGCGGCAGGGAGCGAGGCAGGGAGGGCGTCCCGCCCGTGGCGCCCCGGCCGCCGGTGGGTTCCGCGCCGCCGGGGGAGGCGCCCGCGGGTTTCGACCCGCCCCCGGACCCGGGCACCACCCCGGACCCGGGCACCACCCCGGACTTCGGCACCGCCCCGGACCCGCTCGTCGCGCCGGACGAGGAGCGGCTCGCGCGGGTCGCCCTCACGCGGGTGCTCGAACCGGGCGATGCCGTGGGCGGGTGGTGGCTGCGGGAATGGGGAGCCGTGGCGGTGCTGCGGCGCCTTGCGGAGGACGAGGAGATGCTGCCGGGGGTGAGCGCCCGGCGCTGGGAGGGGCTGCGGGCGCGCGCCGGGCGGGTGCGGGCGGCACGGGACCTGGAGGTCGCGGCCGCCGCCGGGGCGCGGTTCGTGACGCCCCAGGACGCGGAGTGGCCCGCGCAGCTCGACGACCTGGGGGACGCGCGGCCCGTGGGGCTCTGGGTGCGGGGGCGGCCCTCGCTGCGGATCTGGGCGCTGCGCTCGGTGGCCCTCGTGGGGGCGCGGGCCTGCACGGAGTACGGGGCGCACATGGCCGCGAGCCTCGGCGCGGGCCTCGCCGAGCGCGGTTGGGTGGTGGTGTCCGGCGGCGCGTACGGCGTGGACGGCGCAGCCCACCGGGGCGCCCTGGGAGCGGGCGGCGCCACCGTGGCGGTGCTCGCGTGCGGGGTCGACAGGACCTACCCGCGCGGACACTCCCAGTTGCTCGGCCGGATCGCGGAACAGGGCCTAGTCGTGGGGGAGTTGCCGCCCGGCGACCACCCGACACCGAGCAGGTTCGTGCTGCGGAACAGAGTGATCGCGGCCCTCACCCGGGGCACGGTCGTCGTGGAGGCCGCCTATCGCAGCGGCGCGCTGGTCACGGCCCGGGCCGCGCGGGACCTCGGCCGGTTCACGATGGGCGTGCCGGGGCCCGCCACCAGCGGCTTGTCGGCAGGGGTGCACGAACTGCTGCGCGGGGACGCGGTGCTGGTCACCGACGCCGCCGAAGTCGCCGAGCTGGTCGGGGACATGGGTGAGCTCGCTCCGCGGCGGCGCGGCCCCGTGGTGCCGCGTGACCTGCTCGCTCCCGGCGCGGCCCGGGTCCTCGCGGCGCTGCCCGCCCGTGGCGCGGCGACGGTCCCCGACGTGGCGCGGGGTGCGGGCACCAGTGCGGACGACGCGGTCGCCAGGTTGTACGAACTTCGCTCCCTGGGGTTTGTCGAACGACAGGGCGACGGCTGGCAGTTGACACGCCAGGCGTTTCTGCCGCCCCTTCCGGAGGGGGGTGATGCGTGACTGTGCGTGTTCCGCCGGATGGATGACGGCGTGACGCCTGCCTGACGGCCTTGGGAAACGGTGCAGTTGGCGCCTTAGATCCATTACGCAGAGCGACGGTTACGGATCGCTCGGACGTAAAGCGGAACGTATCTGCGTACGCGCGATCCCATAGTCTTCGCTCACCGCGACACTTCAGTCACGCTACGCTCACAACGAATCCGGTGCAGACAGGCAAGCAGACGGACAACCTCATTCACTTCACGCAAACCCACCACCGCACCAGTTCCGGCAACCTCTCAGCTTCACGGCAGAACGGCTCAAGGCGACGCATGCCCCAGCACACCTCCGGGTCCGACCGGGCGGCCATTCCCCCAGCCGCCCGTAGCGGCGAACAGGAGCGGCGGCCTCCCGCGCCCTCGTCGCTGGACGAGCTGTGGCGGTCGTACAAGTCGACGGGCGACGGGCGGCTGCGGGAGCAGCTGATCCTGCACTACTCGCCCCTGGTGAAGTACGTCGCGGGCCGCGTCAGCGTGGGCCTCCCGTCCAACGTGGAGCAGGCCGACTTCGTCTCCTCCGGCGTCTTCGGGCTCATCGACGCGATCGAGAAGTTCGACATCGAGCGGTCGATCAAGTTCGAGACGTACGCGATCACCCGCATCCGCGGGGCCATGATCGACGAGCTGCGGGCGCTCGACTGGATCCCCCGGTCGGTGCGGCAGAAGGCGCGGAACGTGGAGCGGGCCTACGCGACCCTGGAGGCACGGCTCAGGCGCACGCCGTCGGAGGGCGAGGTCGCCGCCGAGATGGGCATCCCGGTGGAGGAACTGCACGCGGTCTTCAGCCAGTTGTCGCTCGCCAACGTCGTCGCCCTGGAGGAGCTGCTGCACGCCGGCGGCGAGGGCGGCGACCGGCTGAGCCTGATGGACACCCTTGAGGACACCGCCGCCGACAACCCGGTCGAGGTCGCCGAGGACCGCGAGCTGCGACGGCTGCTCGCCCGTGCGATCAACACGCTGCCGGAGCGCGAGAAGACCGTCGTCACGCTGTACTACTACGAGGGCCTCACGCTGGCCGAGATCGGCAATGTGCTCGGGGTGACCGAGAGCCGGGTCAGTCAGATCCACACCAAGTCGGTGCTCCAGTTGCGAGCGAAGCTGGCCAGTTTTGGTCGCTGAGTGAGCTGAATCGTCCCTTCCTGGGCCGCGCTGTCCACCGCTTCCCCGCTCCGTTCGCGCCGTGGTTCTGCCTCGCCGCGCCCTCCAGGCCAGGAAGAGTGCCTGCCTGGCGGCCTCCCCTGGCGCGGGGCGCGTCCGTAAAGTGGAGGCGTGCCAAGGATTCGAGCGGCCTCTGTGGCCGAGCACCGGTCGATGCAGCGCGGCGCCCTGCTGGACGCCGCGCGCACCCTGCTGTCCGAGGGCGGGACGGACGCGCTGACGTTCCCCGCGCTCGCCGAGCGCACGGGGCTCGCGCGGTCGTCCGTCTACGAGTACTTCCGCTCGCGCGCGGCCGTCGTCGAAGAGCTCTGCGAGGTCGACTTCCCCGTCTGGGCGGCGGAGGTCTCGGCGGCGATGGAGCGGGCCGGGACGCCCGAGGAGCAGATCGAGGCCTATGTGCGCCAGCAGCTGGCGCTGGTCGGGGACCGGCGGCACCGGGCCGTGGTCGCGATCTCCGCGAGCGAGCTGGACGCCGGGGCGCGGGAGAAGATCCGGGCCGCGCACGGAGGCCTCGTCGCCATGATCGTGGAGGCGCTCGACGCCCTCGGGCACCAGGAGCCCCGGCTCGCTGCCATGCTGCTCCAGGGCATCGTGGACGCGGCGGTGCGGCGCATCGAGCTCGGCGTGGCCGAGGAGCCCGAGGCCATCACGGAGGCGGCTGTGGCCATGGCTCTGCGAGGCGTACGGGGCTGAGCCCCGGGCCCGGCGGACGGCTGGCACCGGGGACGACGGCCCACGGCCAGGACGGCCGCACCGGCCCCGGCGGCACCGCCCCGGTGCCCGACAGCGGCAGCAGCCGTGACGGCCCCCCGCCAAGGAGCCACGGCGGCAGCAGGCCCAAGGGGTTCAGATACGCCTCGGCCCGGCGCAGGCCCCAGTGGAGGCATGCGGTGGGGCAGTGGAAGCGGGCCGACGCCTCCAGCGTGCCCAGGAGGGCGCCCGCACTGACCTCGGCGCCCTTCTTCACGGACGGTCGCACCGGTTCGTACGTCGTACGCAGCGGTGGATCGCCTGTGCCCGTGAGCTCCACCGTGATCACGCCCCGGCCCGCCACCCGGCCCGCGTAGGAGACCCGTCCCGCCGCCACCGCCCGCACGGGGGAGCCCGGGGCAGCGGCCAGGTCCACGCCCCGGTGACCGGGGCCGTACGCCGTCGCCGGAGGCTCCCAGCCCCGCACGATCCAGGGGCGCGCGCCCACCGGCCAGGAGGCGCCCACGGCGGGCACCGGGTCGACGGCCGCCAGGGCGCCCGGGGGCGGCAGCGCGGCGAGGAGCGCGAGCACGGCCAGGGTCAGGATGCGTCGTAGACGTGACATGCCAGAACGGTCCCGCGCCGCCGCGGTCCGCAGGGATCTTGGCCGGGAACTGTGGACTACCAGCCGGTTGTGGACAGCGGCGTCACCCGGCACCTCGCGGGTCCCGTACACTTCATGTGGCGATCCGGGTCACCGGGTCGACTTCGCACGCCCCGGCACCGGGCTCTCGTAGCCGCCGGTGTCAGCGCCTTTCGGTCCCGCACGCGAGTGCGTGGCACGGCGCGCGGCAGGGCGTCAGGACACAACCGAGAACACCAAGGAGTACGGCCATGGCCGTCGTCACGATGCGGGAGCTGCTGGAAAGCGGCGTCCACTTCGGTCACCAGACCCGTCGTTGGAACCCGAAGATGAAGCGCTTCATCTTCACGGAGCGCAACGGCATCTACATCATCGACCTGCTCCAGTCGCTGTCGTACATCGACCGCGCCTACGAGTTCGTCAAGGAGACCGTCGCCCACGGCGGCACGGTCATGTTCGTGGGTACGAAGAAGCAGGCGCAGGAGGCCATCGCCGAGCAGGCGACCCGCGTCGGCATGCCCTACGTCAACCAGCGCTGGCTGGGCGGCATGCTCACCAACTTCTCGACCGTCTACAAGCGCCTGCAGCGCCTCAAGGAGCTTGAGGCCATCGACTTCGAGGACGTGGCCGCCTCCGGCCTCACCAAGAAGGAGCTGCTGGTCCTCTCCCGCGAGAAGGCCAAGCTGGAGAAGACCCTCGGCGGTATCCGCGAGATGCAGAAGGTGCCCAGCGCCGTCTGGATCGTGGACACCAAGAAGGAGCACATCGCGGTTGGCGAGGCCCGGAAGCTGAACATCCCGGTCGTCGCGATCCTCGACACCAACTGCGACCCCGACGAGGTCGACTACAAGATCCCGGGCAACGACGACGCGATCCGCTCCGTCACCCTGCTCACCCGCGTGATCGCCGACGCTGTCGCCGAGGGCCTCATCGCCCGCTCCGGCGTTGCCACCGGTGACTCGAAGCCGGGCGAGAAGGCCGCGGGCGAGCCGCTCGCCGAGTGGGAGCGCGACCTGCTCGAGGGCGAGAAGAAGGCCGACGAGAAGGCTGCCGACGCCGAGGCCCCCAAGGCCGAGGAGAAGCCCGCCGAGGCTCCCGTCGCCGAGGCCCCGGTCGCCGAGGCCCCGGCTGCGGACGCTGCCGAGCAGGCCTGACCTCAGCATCGGATGCTGACGGCGGGGGCCCGCGCCAGGAGCGGGGCCCCCGCCGTTCACCCGTAGATCTTCGACTTCGAGAAAGACTTCAGAGAATCATGGCGAACTACACCGCCGCTGACGTCAAGAAGCTCCGCGAGCTCACCGGCGCCGGCATGATGGACTGCAAGAAGGCGCTCGACGAGGCCGACGGCAACGTCGACAAGGCCGTCGAGGCGCTGCGCATCAAGGGCCAGAAGGGCGTCGCCAAGCGCGAGGGCCGCTCCGCCGAGAACGGCGCGATCGTCTCCCTGATCGCCGACGACAACTCCACCGGTGTCATCGTCGAGCTGAAGTGCGAGACGGACTTCGTCGCCAAGGGCGAGAAGTTCCAGGCCGTCGCCGCCGCGATCGCCGCGCACGTCGCCAAGACGAACCCGGCCGACCTGGAGGCGCTGCTCGCCTCCGAGATCGAGGCCGGCAAGACCGTCCAGGCGTACGTCGACGAGGCCAACGCCAACCTCGGCGAGAAGATCGTCCTCGACCGCTTCGCGCAGTTCTCGGACGGCTTCGTCTCGGCGTACATGCACCGCACGATGCCCGACCTGCCCCCGCAGATCGGTGTCCTCGTCGAGCTGGACAAGCCGAACGCCGAGGTCGCCCGCGGCGTCGCCCAGCACATCGCCGCCTTCGCGCCGAAGTACCTCACCCGTGAGGACGTTCCGGCCGAGGTCGTCGAGTCCGAGCGCCGCGTCGCCGAGGAGACCACCCGCGCCGAGGGCAAGCCGGAGGGCGCGATCCCGAAGATCGTCGAGGGTCGCGTCAACGGCTTCTTCAAGGACGCCACCCTCCTGGGTCAGCCGTACGCCCTCGACAACAAGAAGTCCGTCGAGAAGGTCCTCCAGGAGGCCGGTGTCACCCTGAAGCGCTTCTCGCGCATCAAGGTCGGCATCTGAGTCCGTACCACGATCGCCGGTAGACCCCGCTAGGGTCTACCGCGGTCGACCGCGTGCGCAGCGGCGCGCGCGACGGCCGTGAGTCGTACGCGAGGGCCGTGCCGAGAGCGACGGTGCGCCTCGTACGCGACGGACGACCGCAAGATCTGACGAGGAGGCCATTGCCGAGCATGGGATGAACACCACCCCACCGGCAATGGCCTCTTCGTATGTGCACCACAAGGAGAACTCCATGACCAAGGCCGACACCAAGACTGACGACGGCAAAGTGGCCGGGCGCTTCCTGCTGAAGCTCTCCGGTGAGGCGTTCGCCGGAGGCGGCGGCCTCGGCGTCGACCCCGACGTGGTGCACAAAATCGCCCGGGAGATCGCAGCCGTCGTGCGCGACGGCGCGGAGATCGCCATCGTCATCGGCGGCGGCAACTTCTTCCGCGGCGCCGAGCTCCAGCAGCGCGGCATGGACCGGGCCCGCTCCGACTACATGGGCATGCTCGGCACGGTCATGAACTGCCTCGCCCTGCAGGACTTCCTGGAGAAGGAAGGCATCGACTGCCGCGTGCAGACCGCCATCACCATGGGCCAGGTCGCGGAGCCGTACATCCCGCTGCGCGCCGTGCGCCACCTGGAGAAGGGCCGCGTCGTGATCTTCGGCGCCGGCATGGGCATGCCGTACTTCTCCACCGACACCACCGCCGCCCAGCGCGCTCTGGAGATCGACGCCGAGGCCCTGCTCATGGGCAAGAACGGTGTCGACGGGGTCTATGACTCCGACCCCAAGAAGAACCCGGACGCGGTGAAGTTCGACTCCCTCGGCTACGGCGAGGTCATCACGCGCGACCTGAAGGTGGCCGACGCCACCGCCATCACGCTGTGCCGGGACAACAAGCTGCCCATCCTGGTCTTCGAGCTGCTCGCGGAGGGCAATATCGCCCGGGCGGTCAAGGGTGAGAAGATCGGCACGCTCGTCGGCGACCAGGACACCCGGGACTGAGCCGAGGACGTCCGTCCCGCACGAGGCCACACCGGGCTCCCTGGGGCTCCACGGGGCTCGGGGGCGCCTCGGAGGGATGGACAAAGCCCTGCCGGTCGGACACCGTGCAGGAAAGAGACGCGACGCAGCCGGCCGATCCATGGAAGCCGGGCCCACTCAAGACACGCAGGAGCAAGTGGTGATCGAAGAGACCCTCCTCGAGGCCGAGGAGAAGATGGAGAAGGCCGTCGTGGTCGCCAAGGAGGACTTCGCCGCGATCCGCACGGGCCGTGCGCACCCGGCGATGTTCAACAAGATCGTGGCCGACTACTACGGCGCGCTGACGCCGATCAACCAGCTCGCCTCGTTCTCGGTGCCCGAGCCGCGCATGGCGGTCGTGACGCCGTTCGACAAGAGCGCGCTGCGCAACATCGAGCAGGCGATCCGCGACTCGGACCTCGGCGTCAACCCGAGCAACGACGGCAACATCATCCGGGTGACGTTCCCCGAGCTCACCGAGGAGCGCCGCCGCGACTACATCAAGGTCGCCAAGGGCAAGGCCGAGGACTCGAAGGTGTCCATCCGCTCCGTGCGCCGCAAGGCCAAGGACACCCTCGACAAGGCCATCAAGGACGGCGACATCGGCGAGGACGAGGGCCGTCGCGCCGAGAAGGAACTCGACGACCTCACCTCCAAGTACGTCGCCCAGGTCGACGAGCTGCTCAAGCACAAGGAATCCGAGCTGCTCGAGGTCTGACCCGTGGGGTCTGGCCGAATCGAGCGACGTCTGATCTAGGTCTGAGGAATCCGATTCCGTGAACGACACTTCCTGGGGGGCGCCGTCCAGAGCCGGGTACTGGGGGGCGCCCGACCAGGCGCCGGTCCAGGGTGCTGCCCCGGTGGGTCCCGCACACGATGCGCACGCGCTGAATCCGTCAGAGACTCAGCCCATGCCCATCGTTCCCGACGTAGCCGCGAGCGGCGGACACCAGGACGACGACCGGGGGGCTGCTCAGTCGAGCGGCCCCCTGTTCCGTGACGAGACCGCGCGCGCAGCGCACGCCGCGCACGCAGCGCACTCTTCGAACCCCGCGCAGAAGCCGCAGGAGCCCATGACCGGCGCACCACAGCCCGCCCCAGCACCGCAGAAGAAGAGCGCGGGGCGCGATCTCGGGGCGGCCATAGGGGTCGGGGTGGGCCTCGGTGCCGTCATCCTCGCGTCGCTGTTCTTCGAGAAGGCCGTCTTCATCGGCGTCATAGCGGTCGCCGTCGTCGTCGGCCTGTGGGAGCTGACCTCCCGTCTGCAGGAGCGCAAGGCCATCAAGGCGCCGCTGGTGCCGCTCGCGGTGGGCGGCGCGGCGATGGTCGTCGCCGGGTACGTGCGCGGCGTCGAGGGCGCCTGGGTGGCGATGGCGCTCACCGCGCTGGCGGTGCTCGTCTGGCGCATGACGGAGCCGCCCGAGGGCTACCTCAAGGACGTCACGGCGGGCGTCTTCGCGGCCTTCTACGTGCCGTTCCTCGCCACCTTCGTGGCGCTGATGCTCACCGCGGACGACGGCCCGCAGCGGGTGCTCACCTTCCTGATCCTGACCGTGGTCAGCGACACCGGAGCGTACGCGGTCGGCTGGCGGTTCGGCAGGCACAAGCTGGCGCCGCGCATCAGCCCCGGAAAGACCCGGGAGGGCCTGCTCGGCGCGGTGGCCTTCGCCATGGCGGCGGGCGCGCTGTGCATGCACTTCCTGATCGACGACGGCGTGTGGTGGCAGGGCCTGCTGCTCGGCCTCGCGGTGGCCGCCAGCGCGACGCTCGGCGACCTCGGCGAGTCCATGATCAAGCGGGACCTCGGCATCAAGGACATGGGCACGCTGCTGCCGGGGCACGGCGGGATCATGGACCGGCTCGACTCGCTGCTGCCGACGGCGCCGGTGGTGTGGCTGCTGCTGGTGGTGTTCGTCGGTTCGGGGTGACCCTGTCAGCCGAACATGGCTGACCTGCTGTTTTGTAGGTGAGGGGCCCGTTGTCCACAGGCGGCGGGCCCCTTGTCGTATCTCTGGGACAATGGAGCCATCATGCCCAAGCCCGGAGAACTCACGTTTGTCGCGCCGCGCGGAGCCAAGAAGCCGCCGCGGCATCTCGCCGACCTCACGCCCGCCGAGCGCAAGGAAGCCGTCGCCACCATCGGCGAGAAGCCGTTCCGCGCCAAGCAGCTCTCGCAGCACTACTTCGCGCGGTACGCGCACGACCCCGAGCAGTGGACGGACATCCCGGCCGGTGCGCGCGGCAAGCTCCAGGAGGCGCTGCTCCCGGAGCTGATGAGCGTCGTGCGGCACATCAGCTGTGACGACGACACCACGCGCAAGACGCTGTGGCGCCTCTTCGACGGCACGCTCGTCGAGTCCGTGCTCATGCGGTACCCCGACCGGGTGACGATGTGCATCAGCTCCCAGGCGGGCTGCGGCATGAACTGCCCGTTCTGCGCCACGGGCCAGGCCGGCCTCGACCGGAACCTGTCCACCGCCGAGATCGTGCACCAGATCGTGGACGGCATGCGGGCCCTGCGCGACGGCGAGATCCCGGGCGGCCCCGCGCGCCTCAGCAACATCGTCTTCATGGGCATGGGCGAGCCGCTGGCCAACTACAACAGGGTGGTCGGGGCGATCCGCCGCCTCACCGACCCCGAGCCGGACGGCGTGGGCCTGTCCCAGCGCGGCATCACCGTCTCGACGGTCGGCCTGGTGCCCGCCATCCACCGGTTCGCCGACGAGGGCTTCAAGTGCCGCCTCGCGATCTCCCTGCACGCGCCCGACGACGAGCTGCGCGACACCCTCGTACCGGTGAACACGCGGTGGAAGGTCCGCGAGGTCCTGGACGCGGGCTGGGAGTACGCGGCGAAGTCCGGCCGCAGGCTCTCCATCGAGTACGCCCTGATCCGCGACATCAACGACCACGCGTGGCGCGGTGACCGCCTCGGCCGCCTGCTCAAGGGCAAGCCGGTGCACGTCAACCTGATCCCGCTGAACCCCACGCCGGGCTCGAAGTGGACGGCCTCGCGCCCCGAGGACGAGAAGGCCTTCGTCGAGGCCATCGCCGCCCACGGCGTGCCGGTGACCGTCCGCGACACCCGAGGTCAGGAGATCGACGGGGCCTGCGGACAGCTCGCGGCAGCCGAACGCTAGCGCGGTACGCTGGCCGAAACATCTGCATATTCCGACAGGGGAGCGCCACAGCGCTGAGAGTGCGGCACCTGACACAGGCCGGCCGCAGACCCTCTGAACCTCGCCCGGGTCATTCCGGGTAGGAAGTTCGGTCACCACTCAAGCTGTTGCGCCCTGCCCGCGAACCGCCCGGTTCGCGGGCAGGGCCGCGTCTTCTCCTGGTCACTCCAGGAGGAATGAACTCACGTGAGCACCACCAAGAAGGCCACTCTGACCGCGGTCGCGGTGGGCCTCGGGCTCGTCGCCGTCTCCGCGTGCGGCTCCGGCGGTGACTCGGGCGGCGGCTCCGGGACGGGGTCCAAGGACGTCACCCTGGTCAGCCACAGCTCCTTCAACGTCTCCAAGGACGTCCTGAAGGACTTCGAGAAGACCTCCGGGTACAAGGTCCGCATCCTCAAGGACGGCGACGCGGGCCAGGCCGTCAACAAGGCGATCCTCACCAAGGGCAACCCGCAGGGCGACGTCTTCTTCGGCGTCGACAACACCCTGCTCTCGCGCGCCCTCGACAACGGCCTCTTCCAGCCGTACGAGGCGAAGGACGCGGGCCTGGTCCTGCCGGAGTACCGGCTCGCCAAGGGCGAGCGCCGCGTGACGCCCGTCGACAGCGGCGACATCTGCGTGAACTACGACAAGAAGTACTTCGCCGACAAGAAGCTCGCGCCGCCGCGGACCTTCGCCGACCTGGTCAAGCCCGCGTACAAGAACCTGCTGGTCACCGAGAACGCCTCCACGTCCTCGCCGGGGCTCGGCTTCCTGCTCGGCACCGCCGCCCAGTACGGCGACGACGGCTGGCAGGGCTACTGGAAGAAGCTCAAGGACAACGGCGTCAAGGTCGTCGACGGCTGGGACCAGGCCTACAACCAGGAGTTCTCCGGCTCCGCGGGCGGCCGCAAGGCCAAGGGCGACCGGCCGCTCGTGGTGTCGTACGCCTCCTCGCCGCCCGTCGAGGTCCTGTACGCCAAGCCGCGGCCCCAGGAGGCCCCGACCGGCGTCGCGACCGGCACCTGCTTCCGGCAGGTCGAGTACGCGGGCCTGCTCAGCAACGCCAAGAACGCCAAGGGCGGCAAGGCCCTGCTCGACTTCCTGTCCGGCAAGCGGTTCCAGGACGACATGCCGCTCCAGATGTTCGTGAACCCCGTGCGGAAGGGCGCGCAGGTGCCCGAGCTCTTCCGGAAGTACGGCGTCGAGGTCGAGAAGCCCGGGACGATGGCCCCCAAGAAGATCGCCGACAACCGTGAGCCGTGGGTCAAGTCGTGGACCTCGCTCGTACTGAAGTAGCGAAGGCGCGGGCCCGCAAGGGTCGGCGGCCGTCGCGGGGCGGCGCGGCGCGGCTCGGGCTCATGGCCCTGCCCGTCGCGTTCTTCGCCGTCTTCTTCGCCTACCCGGTCGCCGCGATCGTCGTGCGCGGCCTGAAGGTGGACGGCGCCTGGCAGTTCGGGCGGATCGCCGACGTGCTCGGGCAGTCGGACATCCAGCACGTGCTGTGGTTCACCACCTGGCAGGCGCTCGCGTCGACGGCGCTCACCCTGCTCTTCGCGCTCCCCGGCGCGTATGTCTTCGCGCGCTTCGACTTCCCCGGCAAGCAGGTGCTGCGGGCGGTCGTCACCGTGCCGTTCGTGCTGCCGACCGTCGTCGTGGGCACGGCCTTCCTCGCGCTGATCGGGCGCGGCGGGCTGCTCGACGAGCTGTGGGGCGTACGTCTGGACACCACGGTGTGGGCGATCCTGCTCGCCCACGTCTTCTTCAACTACGCCGTCGTCGTGCGCACCGTCGGCGGCCTGTGGTCCCAGCTCGACCCGCGGCAGGAGGAGGCCGCGCGGATGCTCGGGGCCTCGCGCACGCGCGCGTGGCGGACGGTGACGCTGCCCGCGCTCGCGCCCGCCGTGGCCGCCGCCGCGCTGATGGTCTTCCTGTTCACGTTCACGTCCTTCGGCGTCGTGCAGATCCTCGGCGGACCCACGTACGCGACGCTCGAAGTGGAGATCTACCGGCAGACGGCCAACCTGCTCGACCTGCCGACGGCCGCCGTCCTCACCCTCGTGCAGTTCGCGGCGGTCGGCGGGGTCCTGGCCGTGCACGCCTGGACCGTGCGCCGGCGCGAGAGCACGCTGCGCCTCGTCGACGCCGCGACGACGGCGCGCAGGCCGCGCGGGGCCGGGCAGTGGGGGCTGCTCGGCTTCGTGCTGCTCACCGTGGCCGTGCTGGTCGTGCTGCCGCTCGGCGTCCTGGTGCAGCGGTCCCTCGACGGCCCGGAGGGCTACGGCTTCGTGTACTACCGGCAGCTGACGTCGACGGAGGGCGGGGCCTTCCTGGTGCCGCCCGTCGACGCGATCTGGAACTCCCTCCAGTACGCGGCCGTCGCCACCGCCATCGCCCTGGTCGTCGGCGGGCTCGCGGCCGCGGCGCTGACCCGGCGCGCGGGCCGGCTCGTGCGCGGCTTCGACGCGCTCCTCATGCTGCCGCTCGGCGTGTCCGCGGTGACGGTCGGCTTCGGCTTCCTCATCGCCCTGGACGAGCCGCCGCTGGACCTGCGGGCGTCCTGGTTCCTGGTGCCGCTCGCCCAGGCCCTGGTGGGCGTGCCGTTCGTGGTCCGTACGATGCTGCCCGTGCTGCGCGCCGTGGACGAGCGGCTGCGGGAGGCCGCGGCCGTGCTCGGGGCCTCGCCGCTGCGGGCCTGGCGGGAGGTCGACCTGCCGCTGGTGCGGCGCGCGCTGCTCATCGCGGCCGGGTTCGCGTTCGCGGTGTCGCTCGGCGAGTTCGGCGCGACGGTGTTCATCGCGCGGCCCGACAACCCGACCCTGCCGGTCGCGGTGGCCACCTTGTTCGGCCGCCCCGGTGACCTCAACTACGGGCAGGCGATGGCCCTTTCGACGATTCTCATGGTGGTGTGCGCGGTGTCGCTCCTGCTCCTGGAGCGGCTGCGCACGGACCGTACGACGGGAGAGTTCTGATGACCGCCACGGCCCCCGCGGGGATCGCGCAGGGCGCGCTGCTGCGGCTCGACGAGGCCACCGTGCGCTTCGGCGCCCGGGCCGCGCACACCGCACTCGACGCGGTCGGCCTCGACGTCGCCGAGCACGAGATCGTGTGCGTGCTCGGGCCGAGCGGCAGCGGCAAGTCCACCCTGCTGCGCGCGGTCGCCGGGCTCCAGGCGCTGGACTCCGGACGGGTCGTGCTCGGCGGCCGCGACCAGGCGGGGGTGCCCGCGCACAAGCGGGGCGTCGGCCTGATGTTCCAGGACCACCAGCTCTTCCCGCAGCGCGACGTGGCGGGCAACGTGGCCTTCGGCCTGCGCATGCACGGCGTACCGCGCGCCGAGCAGGCGCTGCGGGTGGCGGAACTCCTTGACCTGGTGGGCCTGCCGGGAGCGCAGAAGCGGGCCGTCGCCTCGCTTTCGGGTGGAGAGCAGCAGCGGGTGGCGCTCGCCCGGGCCCTCGCGCCCCGGCCGCGCCTGCTGATGCTCGACGAGCCGCTCGGCCAGCTCGACCGGTCCCTGCGGGAGCGGCTGGTCGCCGAACTGCGGGAGCTGTTCCAGGAGTTGGGCACGACGGTGCTCGCGGTCACGCACGACCAGGGCGAGGCGTTCGCGCTCGCCGACCGGGTCGTGGTGATGCGGGACGGCCGGATCGCCCAGTCCGGTACGCCTCTTGAGGTGTGGCGCAGGCCCGCCGACGAGTTCGTGGCGCGCTTCCTCGGCTTCGACAACGTGGTCGACGCGACCGTCACGGGAGCGGCCGCCGCGACCGCGTGGGGCAAGGTCCCGGTGCCGGACGGCACGGCGGACGGCCGCTGCCGGCTGCTCGTACGGCCCGCAGGAGTGCGGCTCGTGGAGGCGGACGACGGGCTCGCGTGCGTGGTGACGGGGCGCACGTTCCGGGGCACGCACGTCGCCGTGCGCCTGGAGCCCGTCGACGGTGAGGGCGCGCCGCGCCTGGAGGCCGCGTGCGGGCTGCGCGACGCGCCGGAGCCGGGCGCGCGCGTGGGCGTGCGCTTCGCGGTGGAGGAAGTGGTGGTGCTGCGGCGGGGTGCGACGGCCTAGGCTCCCGCCCATGGCCTGCCTTCCGTACGAGCGTTACCGCCACCAAGTCGCCGCCCAGCTGGAGAGTCTGCGGGCGACGCTGGACGGCGCCGACCTGTCGGTGACCGTCCCCACCTGCCCCGACTGGACCCTCGATCAGCTCGTACGGCACATGGGCGGCGCGGTGCGCCTGGTCGAGCTGCACGTGCGGACCCGGGCCACGGAGAACATCCCCGACGCGCGGGTGCCCGGCTTCGAAGGGCCCGAGGAGGCGGGCGCGGCCGCGCTCGACGCGTGGCTCGCCGAGACCGCGGAGATGTTCGACGAGACGCTGCGCGGTGCCGATGCCGATACGCCCGTGTGGTCCTGGGCGGGGGAGGCCACGGCCGGGTTCTGGGCGCGGCGCATGACGCACGAGCTGGCCATCCACCGGGCGGACGCGGCGATCGCCGTGGGCGCCGCGTACGAGCTCGCGCCCGACGTGGCCGCCGACGCCATCGACGAGTGGCTGGACATCGTGCGGTTCGTGCAACTGGCGAAGGCGGATCCGCGGGCGGTGGAGCTGACGGGGGACGGGGGGACGCTGGGGCTGCACGCCGTGGACGCCGGGGTGGGGTGGGTCATTGCGCTCGGGCCGGACGGGGTGGCGTGGGAGCGGGGGCCGGGGGCGGCGGACGCGGACGTGGTGCTGCGGGGGCCGTTGACCGAGGTGCTGCTCGCGTTCTACCGGCGGCGGGGGGTGGATTCTGGGCGGGTTGAGGTGTTGGGGGATCGGGAGTTGCTGGAGTTCTGGCTGAGGCGGGCCTCCTTTGGCTGACGCCGGGTTACGTTGACGGCCGAGCGGCACCTCGGGGCTGTGCCCACCCCTCCCCAAGCTCTCGGCTTCGCTCGAGCAGGGGATACCCCACTCGCCCTGCGGGACGATTGCCCACAGCGGTAAGTGCTTCTGCCGCACTCTCCGCGTCGTCCACCAGCGCGATGCGTTCCGCCATCGGGCGGTCCTTCGCCAGGGCCTGGAGGAGGGGCCAGGCCGGGAGGTGGGTCGTCCAGTGGGCCCGGTCGACCAGGATCATGGGGGTGGGCTCGCCGCGGGACCCGTAGTAGTTGGGGGTCGCGTTGTCGAAGATCTCCTGGACCGTGCCGGCGGCGCCGGGCAGGAAGACGACGCCCGCGTTCGAGCGGGCCAGCAGCCCGTCCTCGCGGGTGGCGTTGGCGAAGTACTTCGCGAGGTGCGCGGCGAACGCGTTCGGCGGCTCGTGGCCGTAGAACCAGGTGGGGATGCCGACCGACGCCCCGCCGTCCGGCCACCGCTCCCGCACGGCGAACGCGGCCTTCGCCCAGTCGGTCACCGACGGCGTGAACGAGGGCGCCTTGGCGAGGAGTTCGAGGGATTCGTCGAGCATGGTGTCGTCGTACGGGGCGGCGTACGCGCCGAGATTCGCCGCCTCCATGGCGCCGGGCCCGCCGCCCGTGGCCACCGTGAGACCGGCTCGTGCGAGGGAGCGTCCGAGCCGGGCGGCGGCCGCGTACGCGTCGGTGCCGCGGGCCATCGCGTGGCCGCCCATGACGCCCACGACCCGGGCGCCGTGGAGGAGCTCGTCGAGCGCGTCGGACACGGAGTCGTCGTGGACCGCCCGCAGCATGGAGGCGAAGACGTCGCCGTCGGCCTTGGTGCGCTGGAACCAGGCGTAGGCGCGGGCGTCCGGCGTCGCCTCGTAGCCGCCGTCGGCCAGGCCCGCGAACAGGTCGCCCGGGGTGTAGAGGCGGGCGAGGTAGGGGTCGAACGGCAGCCCGGGCACGGGCGGGAAGACCAGGGCGCCGGAGGCGCGGACCCGGGCCGCCGCGGCCTCGCGCATGGGGCAGCCCAGGAAGACGGCGTCCGCGGTGTCGACGGCCAGCAGTACGTCCGTACGGTCCGTCAGATCGACGGCCTGGACGCGGTATCCGGCCAGTGAGCCGCGTTCCGCGACGACCTCGTCGAACGCGGTGAGCGTCTCGATCTCGCGGTCCCCGGGGTGCGGGGCGGATGCTTCGGAGGGGAGCATCCGCCCATGCTAGGCACCCGGCGGCGGGGGAGGGGGGCTCAGCCCTCGACCTGGGCCGGGTCCATCCACATGATCTCCCAGGTGTGGCCGTCGAGGTCGTCGAAGCTGCGGCCGTACATGGTGCCGTAGTCCTGGGTGCGGCCCGCCGTGCCGCCGGCCGCGACGGCCTTGTCGGCGATCTCGTCGACCTGGGCGCGGCTCTCGGCGCTCAGACAGAGCAGGACCTCGCTGGTCTTCCTGGAGTCCGCGATCTCCTTGGTGGTGAAGTCCTGGTAGCGCGCCGTGCCGAGCAGCATCGCGACGATGGTGTCGCTGATCACCACGCAGGCGCAGTCGTCCGTCGTGAACTGGGGGTTGATCGTGTAGCCGAGCCCGGTGAAGAACTTCTTGGAGGCCTCGACGTCGGACACGGCCAGGTTCACGAAGATCATCTGCTGGTACATGAGGTGTCTCCCGCTCGGGTGGTGTTCGGTGTGCGGTGCGTCTTACGAAGGGGTAGACGGGAGGCCGGGCGAGAACTCATCGGTGGTGCGGAAGTTTTTTCGAGCGAATGCGTGACGGGCTCGGGCCCGGCGCCGGAACTGCCGTACTCGGGCCTCACGTCGGCGCTCCAGCCTCCGGCCGCGCACCGGTGCTCCAGGGGCCGCGCACCGGTACTCCAGCCCTCGGGCCCCGCGCCGGAACTCCCGTCCTCAGCGCGCCAGCGGCATCGCGGACAGCTGGGCCACCAGCCAGGTCAGGGGCCCGAACGTGGCCGCGAGCACCCCCGTGCGCAGGGCAGCGGAGCCGCGGAGCAGGGACGCGGGCGCGCCGAGGCGGACCAGTGCCGCCTGGGTCGAGGCGCGGGCGTGGCGGGACTCGGCCGCCGCGGTGGCCAGGGTGAGCACCGTGCAGCCCGCGACGAGCAGCGCGCCGAGCGTGGTGAGCGGGCCGATGTCCGCGCGGCCGCCCGCCGCGTGCAGCGTGGTCAGCGCGTACGCGCCGGACGCCACCGCGCACACCACGCCGAGTGGCTGGCCGATCCGGCGCGCCTCCCGCATCAGTACGCGCCCCGCGAGCAGCCGCAGCGCCCCGGGCCGCACCGCTTGCAGCAGGCGTCCGCACAGATGGGTGAGGCCGGGTCCGGCGAGGGCCAGGCCGACCGCGGTGAGCGCCCAGCCGGTGAGCACGCCGGCCGGGCTGCCGTCGATGCCGCCGGGCATGCGCAGGCCCGGCGCGGCGTCGGCGCCGCTCGCGTACGTCTCGACGGCGAGCCCGGCCGCGAGCAGGGCCACGCCCCACGGCAGGCCGCCCGGCGCGGGGGGCGGGGCGTCGGGGTCGGGCGGCTGGGCACCGGGCTTCGCGCGCCGCGGGCGGAGCGTGAGCGCGACCGCGACGGACGCGCCGAGCGGTGCCAGGGCGAGCAGCGTGAGCGCGGCGGCGAGCGGCAGCGGCCGGTCGGCGGCGAGGAGGTCGGCGGCGGCGCCGTCGAAGGGCAGACCGGTGAGGTCGCCGCGCAGGTGCAGGAAGAACAGCAGCGCCACCATGGACCCGAGCGTGCAGGCCACCGCCGTGGTCATGGCCGAGACGACCATGAGCCGGCCGGGGCCGAGGCCGACCGAGGAGAGTCCGGGGCGCGGCTTGGTGCCGGGGTCGCTGCGGGCCACGGCGACGGCGAAGTACACGGTGGCGGCGAGCGGCAGCGCGCACCAGGCCAGGCGCGCGGCGGCGCCGCTGGAGCCCGGGTGGCCCAGGGCGTGGCCGAGCGCGCACAGGAGCAGGAATCCGGTCCCGGCCGCCGCGGCGGCGACGAGCAGGCGGCGCAGCAGGACCAGGGGGTGGGCGCCGCGCGCTAGACGGAGAGCGAGCACGCGGCCCGGCCTTCCGCGTCGGAGCCACCGGGCCGCCCGGAGCCGCCCTGGCCGCCGGTGACCGCGGCCCCGGGCCGCTCGGCCGCCGAGGCCCCTGAGGCCCCTGAGGCTCCCGCGGCTCCGTCCGCCGCACCCGCTGCGGCCCCGGAGCCGTCGGCACTGGGCGTGAAGCCGTCGTCGGGCAGGTGGAGCGTGTTCACGCGGCGGCCGTCCAGGAGGGCGACCGTGCGGTCGGCGAGGGCGGCGACCTCCGCGTCGTGGGTGGCGAGGACGACGGTGATGCCGTGCGAGCGGGCGGCCGTCGTCAGGGTGCGCAGGACGTGCGCGCGGTCGGCGCGGTGCAGCGGCGCGGTGGGCTCGTCCGCGAAGAGGACGGCCGGGGTCGCGGCGAGGGCGCGGGCGACGGCCACGCGCTGGCACTCGGCGCGGGTGAGGGCGTGCGGCCGCTTGCGGGCGCAGTCGCCTGCGTCGAGGCGCTCCAGCCACTCCAGGGCGGCGCGCTTGGCGGTGCGGTGCGGGGCGCCGCGCAGGAGCAGCGCGAGCGCGGCGTTCTCCCAGCCGGTCAGCTCCGGCACGAGGGCGGGCTCGGGGTCGATCCAGCCGAACCGGTCGCGGCGCAGCCGCTCCCGGACCAGCGGGCCCATGGTGTGCACGGGCGTGGAGTTGAACCAGACCTCGCCCCGCTGCGGCGCGAGCTGGCCGGACAGACAGCGCAGGAGCGTCGTCTTGCCGCTGCCGCGCGGGCCGCCGACCGCGAGGATCTCGCCCTCGCGGACACCGAGCGAGACGCCGGTGAGTGCGGGAGTGCCGTTGAGCGTGACGTGCAGGGCACGGGCCCACAGCACGTCGTTGTCCGGCGGGGCCACCATGGGCGTACACCTCGGTTCAGATCAGATCGCCTCCCCCGTACGGGGGAACGAAGGCTGGGCCGATCGGTCACTGGGCACGCTAGGGATTTGCCGCGGGACCCCGGACAAGGACGCGGCCCGGGCGCACCCATCTCACTCGGATGGGTGCGCCCGGGCCGGTTTCGCGCCGGGTCAGATCTTGGTCCAGGCCTCCGTCAGGACCTGGCGGACGATGCCCTCGATCTCGTCGAACGTGGACTGGTCGGAGATCAGCGGCGGCGACAGCTGGATGACGGGGTCACCGCGGTCGTCGGCGCGGCAGTACAGGCCGTACTCGAAGAGCTTCTTGGAGACGAAGCCGTAGAGCACGCGCTCCGACTCCTCGTCCGTGAAGGACTCCTTGGTGGCCTTGTCCTTCACCAGCTCGATGCCGTAAAAGAAGCCGTTGCCGCGGACGTCGCCGACGATCGGCAGGTCGTGCAGCTTCTGGAGGGTGGAGAGGAACGCGCCCTCGTTGTCCAGCACGTGCTGGTTGAGGCCCTCGCGCTCGAAGAGGTCGAGGTTGGCCAGGCCGACGGCCGCGGAGACCGGGTGGCCGCCGAAGGTGTAGCCGTGCAGGAAGGTGTTGTCGCCCTTGTAGAACGGCTCGGCGATGCGGTCGGAGACGATGGCCGCGCCGATCGGGGAGTAGCCCGAGGTCATGCCCTTGGCGCAGGTGATGATGTCCGGCACGTAGCCGAACTTGTCGCAGGCGAACATCGTGCCGAGGCGGCCGAAGGCGCAGATGACCTCGTCGGAGACGAGGAGCACGTCGTACTTGTCGCAGATCTCGCGCACGCGCTGGAAGTAGCCGGGCGGGGGCGGGAAGCAGCCGCCCGCGTTCTGCACCGGCTCCAGGAAGACCGCGGCGACCGTCTCCGGGCCCTCGAAGAGGATCTCCTGCTCGATCTGGTCGGCGGCCCAGCGGCCGAAGGCCTCCGGGTCGTCGCCGTGGATGGGGGCGCGGTAGATGTTGGTGTTCGGGACCTTGTGGGCGCCCGGGACCAGCGGCTCGAAGGGGGCCTTCAGGGCGGGCAGGCCGGTGATGGACAGGGCGCCCTGCGGGGTGCCGTGGTAGGCGACCGCGCGCGAGATGACCTTGTACTTCGTGTGGTTGCCGGTGAGCTTGTGGTATTGCTTCGCCAGCTTCCACGCGGTCTCGACGGCCTCGCCGCCGCCGGTGGTGAAGAAGACCTTGTTCAGGTCGCCGGGGGCGTAGTGGGCGAGGCGCTCCGCCAGTTCGACGGCGCTCGGGTGGGCGTACGACCAGATGGGGAAGAAGGCGAGGTCGGCCGCCTGCTTGGCGGCGACTTCGGCGAGCTCACGGCGGCCGTGTCCGGCCTGGACCACGAACAGGCCCGCGAGACCGTCGAGGTACTTCTTGCCCTTGTCGTCGTAGATGTAGGTGCCTTCACCGCGCACGATGGTGGGCACGGGCGTGTTCTCGTACGACGACATGCGCGTGAAGTGCATCCACAGGTGGTCGTACGCGGTTTTGCTGAGGTCCTTGCTCACGGCTATCGGGTTCCCCACATGTAGGTCTGCTTCTTCAGCTTGAGGTAGACGAAGCTCTCGGTCGAACGCACGCCGGGGAGGGCGCGGATCCGTTTGTTGATGACCTCCAGGAGGTGGTCGTCGTCCTCGCAGACGATCTCCACGAGCAGGTCGTGCGAGCCCGCGGTCATCACCACGTACTCCGCCTCCGGCATCGCGGCGACGGCGTCGGCGACCGGGTCCACGTCGCCCTCCACGTCGATGCCGACCATCGCTTGGCGGCGGAAGCCCACGGTGAGCGGGTCCGTCACGGCGACGATCTGCATCACGCCCTGGTCCAGGAGCTTCTGGACGCGCTGGCGCACGGCCGCCTCGGAGAGGCCGACGGCCTTGCCGATCGCGGCGTACGGCCTGCGGCCGTCCTCCTGGAGCTGTTCGATGATCGCCAGGGAGACGGCGTCGACCGACGGCGATCCGCTCTGGCCGCGGCCGCCACCGGTGGCGGGGCGGGTGGTCGCCCCCTCGCGGGGGCTGCTGGGGTCTGTGCTTCGACTGGCCACGACTTCACTGTGCACGAGGTCTCGTCAGTTACGCAAGGGCAGATCGATGAAATTCGTTGCTGAAGGACTTCTGGCGTGCGGATTTCGCAGTCCTGGGCTGCTGGGTATGTTGAAAGCGTCGGTGTACGGACTAGGGTGGGTGTCTCATCCACTGGACACTGACTGGAGGGCCGGAAGTGAGCACCGAGCTGCGCCGTCTGCGCAATTACATCAACGGAGAATTCCGGGACGCGGCCGACGGACGGACCACCGAGGTGATCAACCCGGCGACCGGCGAGGCGTACGCCGTGGCGCCGCTGTCCGGACAGGCCGACGTCGACGCGGCGATGAAGGCCGCCGCCGACGCCTTCCCGGCCTGGCGCGACCTCGTGCCCGCCGAGCGGCAGAAGGCCCTGCTGAAGATCGCGGACGCCTTCGAGGAGCGCGCCGAGGAGCTCATCGCCGCCGAGGTCGAGAACACGGGCAAGCCGATCGGCCTCACCCGCTCCGAAGAGATCCCGCCGATGGTGGACCAGATCCGCTTCTTCGCGGGTGCGGCCCGGATGCTGGAGGGCCGCGCCGCCGGTGAGTACATGGAGGGCCTGACCTCCATCGTCCGCCGCGAGCCCGTCGGCGTCTGCGCGCAGGTCGCGCCGTGGAACTACCCGATGATGATGGCCGTGTGGAAGTTCGCCCCGGCGCTCGCCGCGGGCAACACGGTCGTGCTCAAGCCGTCGGACACCACCCCGGCGTCGACCGTCCTGATGGCCGAGATCATCGGCTCCGTCGTACCGCCCGGCGTCTTCAACGTGGTCACCGGCGACCGCGACACGGGCCGCATGATGGTCGAGCACCCCACCCCGGCGATGGCCTCCATCACCGGCTCGGTGCGCGCGGGCATGCAGGTGGCCGAGTCGGCCGCCAAGGACCTCAAGCGCGTCCACCTGGAGCTCGGCGGCAAGGCGCCCGTCGTGGTCTTCGAGGACACCGACCTCGCCAAGGCCGTCGAGGACATCTCGGTGGCGGGCTTCTTCAACGCGGGCCAGGACTGTACGGCCGCGACCCGCGTGCTCGTCCACGAGTCGATCCACGACGAGTTCGTCACCGCCCTCGCCAAGGCCGCCGCCGACACCAAGACCGGCCTGCCGGACGACGAGGACGTGCTGTACGGCCCGCTGAACAACGCCAACCAGCTGGCGCAGGTCTCCGGCTTCATCGACCGGCTGCCCGCGCACGCCAAGGTCGAGGCGGGCGGCCACCGGGTCGGCGACAAGGGCTACTTCTACGCGCCGACCGTCGTCTCCGGGCTCAAGCAGGACGACGAGATCATCCAGAAGGAGGTCTTCGGCCCGGTCATCACGGTCCAGTCCTTCACGGACGAGGCCCAGGCCGTCAGTTACGCGAACGGCGTGGAGTACGCCCTCGCCTCCTCGGTGTGGACCAAGGACCACTCCCGCGCGATGCGCATGTCCAAGGTGCTCGACTTCGGCTGCGTCTGGATCAACACGCACATCCCGCTGGTCGCCGAGATGCCGCACGGCGGCTTCAAGAAGTCCGGCTACGGCAAGGACCTCTCCGCCTACGGCTTCGACGACTACACCCGCATCAAGCACGTCATGACGTCGCTCGACTGACGTTCCGGCCCCGCGGGGCTGACGTTCTGAGTCGTCTTCGGGGCGGGCGGTGGACACCTTGTCCATTGCCCGCCCCTCGTGCGTGAAGTGAGGGTGGGGGCATGACAGTTGCCGCACGTCGTACGTTCCTCAAGGGCATCGGCGCGGCGGGAGTCCTCGGCGCCCTCGCGGGCTGCGGGGTGCCCGCCGCTTACGTCGACGCGTCGGACCGCGCCGCGAAGGACCTCTCCGGCCGGGACAAGAAGCTGACGTTCGCCAACTGGCCGCTGTACATCGACACCGACGACGAGGACAAGACCAGGCGCCCCACCCTCGACGCCTTCGAGAAGCGGACCGGCATCGACGTCCGCTACACCGAGGAGATCAACGACAACGACGAGTTCTTCGGCAAGATCAGCCCGTCCCTGATGAACCATCAGGAGACCGGCCGGGACCTCGTCGTCATCAGCGACTGGATGTGCGCGCGCTTCGTGCGCCTCGGCTGGGTGCAGGAGATGGACCGCTCCCGGCAGCCCAACGTGGCCGAGCACCTCGACCCGATCCTGCGCACGCCGCACTTCGACGAGGGCCGGAGGTTCTCCGTGCCGTGGCAGTCCGGCATCACCGGCATCGCGTACAACAAGCGGCGGCTCGGCCGCGAGATCCGGCACGTGTCGGACCTGTGGGCCGACGACCTGAAGGGCCGGGTCACGCTCCTGTCCGGGCTCGACGAGGCGTTCGCGCTGCTGATGCAGGGCGACGGCGTCGACATCAGGAAGTGGACCGGGGACGACTTCCACCGCATGTGCGACGGCCTGGAGAAGCGCGTGCGCGGCCACCACGTCCGCCGCTTCACCGGCAACGACTACATCAAGGACCTCGCCAGCGGCGACGTCCTCGCCTGCCAGGCCTACAGCGGCGACGTCATCCAGCTCCAGGCCGACGACCCCGACATCGCGTTCGTCGTCCCCGAGGAGGGCGCCGAGCTGTGGGCCGAGTCCCTGATGATCCCCAACCTCGCCCGCCACAAGCGCAACGCCGAGCGCCTGATCGACCACTACTACGACCCCGAGGTCGCCGCCTCGCTCGCCGCCTGGGTCAACTACGTCTGCCCCGTGCCCGCGGCCCGCGACGTCCTCGCCTCCGCCAAGGACAAGGACCTCGCCGCGCTCGCCGAGGACCCGCTGGTCTTCCCCGACGACGCGATGCGCGAACGGCTCGCGATCGCGCGGGACATCACGTCGGACGAGCGCACGGAGTTCGCGCGGCGGTGGAACTCGATCGTGGGCCTCTGACCCTCCCGGGCTGCGGCGTGCGCTACGCGCCGGGCGCGAGCACCGCCTCCCAGGCCGCCATCGCCCGGTCCACCGTCCTGTCCAGGTCCGCGCGGGTCGCGCCGTCGCGGGACTGGACCGACATGCCCTGGATGACCGTGGTGTAGAAGGCGGCCGCGGCCTCCGTGTCCGTGGTGGCGGGGAGTTCCCCCTCGTCGACGCCGCGGCGCAGCCGGTCGGCCATCATCTCGGCGCCCGTGCGGCGCCAGGCCGCCAGGTGGTCGCGCACCGGCGCGTTCGCCGCCGAGCAGTTGGTCGCGGCCAGCACGATCATGCAGCCGGTCGGCCGGTCCGGGTCGGTGTACGCGCGCGCGTTCTCGCGCAGGACCGCCTCGACGGCGCCGCGCGCGGTGGGCACCTCGGTGAACGCGCGCGCCATGGCCGAGCCCTCCGTGGCGCTGTACAGGGTCACCGCCTCCTGGAAGAGGCGCTCCTTGGAGCCGAACGCGGCGTACAGGCTGGGCGACGCGATGCCCATGGCCGAGGTGAGGTCCGTCATCGACGTGGCCTCGTAGCCGTGCTCCCAGAACACCTCCATGGCCCGGCGCAGGGCCGCGTCCCGGTCGAAGCTCCGGGGCCGTCCGCGTCCCGCCACGTCCCCCACCTCCCTGGTGTCCGTCGCCGATTCATTTCTGTAGTGACTGACAAATATAGGCCTTGACGTGGCGGAACGCTCGTGTGAAAGTTTCTGTGCCGATCGACACAGAAATCGGCGTGGCGGTACGCGGCTGTGCGTGCCGCCCTTACTCACCGAGAGATTTGGGGCAGGGGATGACGGACCTCCAGGGCAAGGCCGCGCTGGTCACGGGCGGCAGCCGGGGCATCGGGGCGGCGATCGTCAAGCGGCTCGCGCGGGACGGCGCCGACGTGGCGTTCACCTATGTGAGCCCCGCGGGCAAGGCGAAGGCCGAGGCCGTCGTCGCCGAGGTGGAGGCGCTCGGGCGGCGGGCGGTGGCCATCCAGGCCGACGCGGCCGAGGCCGACGCGGTCACCGATGCGGTGGAGCGGGCGGCGCGCGAGCTGGGCCGCCTCGACATCCTCGTGAACAACGCGGGCGTCTTCCCGCACGGGCCGGTCGAGGAGGTCGGCCTCGACGAGCTGGACCGCACCCTGGCGATCCACGCCCGCGCCGCGTTCCTCGGCGCCCAGGCCGCGCTCGCGCACCTGCCGGAGGGCGGGCGCATCGTGAGCATCGGCAGCAGCCTCGTGGGCCGCGCGCCGTTCCCCGGCATCGTCCTCTACTCGATGAGCAAGTCCGCCCTGACCGGCTTCACCAAGGCCCTCGCCCGCGAGCTCGGCCCGCGCGGCATCACCGTCAACCTCGTCCACCCGGGCTCCACGGACACCGACATGAACCCCGCCGCCGGCGAGAGCGCCGACTTCCAGCGCGGCCTGTCCGCACTCGGCCGCTACGCGGAGACCGACGACATAGCCGCCACGGTCGCGCACCTGGTGGGCCCGGGGGGCCGCTCGATCACGGGCGCGGACTTCACGGTGGACGGCGGCACCAACGCGTAGGCGCTTCGCTGGATTGTGCGGGTTCTTCGGCTGCGGGTCGCCGGGGGCTGGGCGCGCCCACGCGGCGGAGCCGCAAAATGCCAGAGCCTCGCGCCCCTTCGGGGCGCTGCCCCGCTAAGAGGCCTCCGCTCGGTTGAAGGCCCAGGCGCCGAACGACCGGCGCGTCACCAGGCCGTGGTACTCCAGCCGAAGCACTCGACGTCGTACGGGAGTTGGTGCGCGGCCTCGGGTGCGAGGCGGACGACGCCGGTGGGCTCCGGCGGGCCGGGCTCGTGGAGGCGACGGCGGCGCTGCTCATCGGCCTTTGGGTGGGGCGGGGCGTGGACGCGCGGGCGATCGTGCCGCCGCTCGCCCGCGCCGGAGGCTGACGCGGTCGGGGCGCGGGCTACGGTTTGCGGGCCACCGCGCCGAACTGGGGGACCACGGGACCTTGCGGGTAGCGCCAGCGGGAGCAGGACTCGACGCCCGGTTCGAGGAGTTCGAGGCCGTCGAAGTAGGCGTGGAACTCGGCGCGGGTGCGGCCGGTGATCGGCGGCGTGGCGTTCTCGTTCCAGAAGTCCATCGCCGCCTGGTTGCCCGCGCCGCCGACGTCGGCGTCCAGGGTGGGGTGGGTCAGGACGAGGTAACTGCCCGACGGCACCTCGGCCATGAGGGTCTTGACGATCCGGAGCGTGTCGTCGGTGTCCGGGATGAAGTTCAGGATGCCGAGCAGCATCACGGCGACCGGCCGGGTGAGGTCGAGCGTGGCCGCGGCGGCGGCCACGATCTCGCGCGCGTTGCGGGCGTCCTGGTCGATGTACGTGGTCACGCCCTCCGGCGAGCTGGTGAGCAGCGCGTGGGCGTGGGCCAGGACGATCGGGTCGTTGTCGACGTACACGACGCGCGCGTCCGGGGCCAGGCGCTGCGCCACCTCGTGGGTGTTCTCGCCGGTGGGCAGGCCGGTGCCGATGTCCAGGAGCTGGCGGATGCCCCGGTCGCCGACGAGGTGGGCGACCGCCCGGCCGAGGAACGCCCGGTCCGCGCGCGCCACTTCGCCGATGCCGGGGAACATCTGGGTGACCTGCTCGCCGACGGCCCGGTCCACCTGGTAGTTGTCCTTGCCGCCCAGCCAGTAGTTCCACACCCGGGCGTTGTGCGCGATGTCCGTGCGGATCCTGCCGGTGCTGTCTGCCGTCACGCCTGCGGTTCCTTCCCCGTCCGCCGGTCCCGCCGCCCCAGCACGGTGGCGAGCGCGTCCATGCGGTTGGTGGTGATCGAGTCCACTCCGTGGGACACGAGCTTACGCATGGTGCGGCGGGTGTCGGCAGTCCATGCGGAGATCAGGTAGCCCTGTGCGTGGACGTGGTCGGCGAGTTCCCGACTCACAAGCCCAAAGCGGTAGTTGAGCCAGCGCGGCGTGATCGCGGCGAGCAGCGCGGGGCGCGGCGGCGCGAGCGTCTTCCACGTCAGCGCGATCTCCGCCGCCGGGTCCGCGGCCCGCACCGCGAGCGTCGCGGCGGGGCCCGCGCAGTAGTACACGCGGTCCGCCGCGCCGCACTCGCCGATGACGCCGACGACCGTACGGACCGTGTCCCGCGAGGCGTCCGGGTCCGGCAGGTCCACGAGCACGCGGTGCCCTTCGGTCTCCTTGAGCGCCTCTTCCAGCGTGGGTACGCCGCCCTCGGTGACGCCCCTGACCTCGGCGGCGGAGAGCGCGGCCAGCGGCCGGTCGTGCTCCCACAGCCGGTCGAGGGTGGCGTCGTGCAGCAGCACGGGGACGCCGTCGGCGGTCAGGCGGACGTCGATCTCGACCGCGTCCGCGCCCCGGTCGAGCGCCGAACGCAGGGACGGCAGGGTGTTCTCACGGACGCGGTAGGGGTCGCCTCGGTGGGCCACGGCAGTCACGGTGCGCATGGGCTCATTGTGACGGCCGCGGCCCCCGGGGGACGTACTCAGCGGGACAGCCACGCCTCCGTGTACGCGTCGATCTCCTCGCTGATGCGCTGCTTGCCCGCCTCGTCGAGGAAGGACACCTCCACGGCGTTCTTCGCGAGGGCCGCTATGCCGCGCTCGTCGAGGTCGAGGAGGCGGGCGGCGACGCCGTACTCGCTGTTGAGGTCCGTGCCGAACATCGGCGGGTCGTCGGAGTTGATCGTCACGACGACCCCGGCGTCCACGAACTGCTTCAGGGGGTGCTCGTCCATCGTGGCGACCGCGCGCGTCGCGATGTTCGACGTCGGGCAGACCTCCAGCGGGATGCGGTGCTCCGCGAGGTGCGCGAGGAGCTTCGGGTCCCGGGCGGAGCTGGTGCCGTGGCCGATGCGCTCGGCGCGCAGGTGCGTCAGGGCGTCCCAGACCGTCTCCGGGCCCGTGGTCTCGCCCGCGTGCGGCACGGAGTGCAGGCCGGCGGCGATGGCGCGGTCGAAGTACGGCTTGAACTGCGGACGCGGTACGCCGATCTCCGGGCCGCCGAGGCCGAAGGAGACCAGGCCCTCGGGGCGGATGCCGTCGGTGGTGGCGAGGCGCACGGTCTCCTCGGCCGACACCAGGCCCGCCTCGCCGGGGATGTCGAAGCACCAGCGCAGGACCACGTTCAGCTCCGCCTCGGCCGTCTTGCGGGCGTCCTCGATGGCGGCCATGAAGGCGCGCTCGTCGATGCCGCGGCGGGTGGAGGAGAACGGGGTGATGGTCAGCTCGGCGTAGCGCACGTTCTGCCGGGCGAGCTCGCGGGCCACCTCGTAGGTGAGGAGGTGGACGTCCTCCGGGGTGCGGATGAGGTCGACGACGGACAGGTACACCTGGACGAAGTGCGCGAAGTCCGTGAACGTGAAGTAGTCGGCGAGGGCCTCGGGGTCCGTGGGCACCTTGGAGTCGGGGTGGCGGGCGGCGAGGGCGGAGACGATGCGGGGGGAGGCCGAGCCGACGTGGTGGACGTGCAGCTCCGCCTTGGGCAGACCTGCGATGAAGCTTCCAGCTCGGGATGCGGTGGTGTCGGTCATGGTTCCTCCCCGGAACAAGGCTGATCGGCTGATCGGGTGACCCGCGTGGGGTCCGGGTCATCGTAGACACGGGGCCGGGGGCGCGGGGCCTGGGCAGGGGGCTGCGCTGCGCTCGGCCCGGCTTTCCGGCTGAGCGGCACCTGTGGGCTGTGCCCACCCCTCCCCAAGCTCTCGGCTTCGCTCGAGCAGGGGATGCCCCACTCGCCCTGCGGGACGATTGCCCACAGCGGGGGGCAGCGCAGGCGGGCCGGGTGTCCGCACTGAGGCTCAGCGCAGGCGTTCTCTCGCTGTCATCAGGGCGAAGCCCAAGAGGTTCGTGCCGCGCCAGGTGGTGGGGTCGTCCGACCGGGGGTCGTCCGCGGCGAGGCCGATGCCCCACACCGGGTCGACGGGGCTGGCCTCGACCAGGACGCGCTCGCCGGTGCCGACCAGGTACGCCCGGAGCGCGGGGTCGGAGGCGAACTTGTGCTCGCTGCCCTCGGCCACCACGGAGAACCGCTCCCGCTCCCACACGGCCTGGTCGAAGCCGCGCACGAGCCGCCCGGCCCGCTTCGCCTCCGCGGGCGTGCGGGACGCGAGGACCGCGCGCTCGGCCTCGGCGTCCTCGAACAAGCGGGCCTTGGCCGCCATCATCCAGTGCTCCGCCGTCGCGTACGCGACCCCGTCGACGGTGAACGGCGACGGCCACCACTGACTGAAGCAGCTCGCGCCGAGGGTGCCGTCGCGGCGCGGGGTGTGGCCCCAGAAGTGCACGTACTTCACGCGCCGTCCCGCCGCCAGCGCGGCCGTCAGGGCTGCCACCGATCGGATGTCGTCCGTGCCGGAACGCGGGGCGGAACGTGTGCCCGGCCGCGTGTCCGCCCCCGTGATCTCGCTCATGCACGCCACCCTGGCACGCGCCACGGACATTCCGTCCGTCCTTTTCCGGGGCGACTCGACACCTGGTCGACAGATTCCGTCGCTTAACCAAAAGGCAACTACGGAATCACTTGTTGGACTATCGACCCTCTGTCAGGATCGGCACTCAAATCGATCTGGAACTACGCCGCTCCCTCATCGGGGCCGGGCGGCGGAGGAGAGCGGCATGCACACATTCCAGGCGCGCGACCAGTTCTTTCCGGCGCGGGAGCACTTCGCGGACGGCGCGCAGTACATCGCGGGGCGGCTCACCCGCGGCACCTCGGGGCAGCACCACGCGGTCGTGGACCCGGCCACGGGCGAGGAGGTGCTCGGCTACGAGCTGGCGGGCGCCGAGGACGTGGACGCGGCCGTGGCCGCCGCGCGCGCCGCGTTCCCCGGCTGGTCGGGCGCGAGCCCCGGCGAGCGCTCCGACGCGATGCACCGCTTCGCCGCCGAACTGTCCGCACGCGCCGAGGACCTGGCCCGCGCGGAGACCGTCCAGTGCGGCAAGCCGATCAAGCTGAGCCGCGAGTTCGACGTCCCGGGCACCATCGACAACACCGCCTTCTTCGCGGGCGCGGCCCGCCACCTCCAGGGCCAGTCCGCGGGGGAGTACGACGGCGGCGACCACACCTCGTACGTGCGCCGCGAGGCCATCGGCGTCGTGGGGTCCATCGCGCCCTGGAACTACCCCCTCCAGATGGCCGCCTGGAAGGTGCTCCCCGCCATCGCCGCCGGGAACACCATCGTCCTCAAGCCCTCCGAGCTGACGCCGCTCACCTCGCTGATGTTCGCGCGGGCGGCGACCGCCGCCGGGATCCCGGACGGGGTGGTCAACGTCGTCACCGGGGCGGGCCGCGACGCCGGTGAGCACCTCGTGGGCCACCCCGACGTGGCCATGACCTCCTTCACCGGCTCCACCGGCGTCGGCAAGCGGGTCGCCGAGGTCGCCACCGCCACCGTCAAGCGGCTGCACCTGGAGCTCGGCGGCAAGGCGCCGTTCGTCGTGTTCGACGACGCCGACCTGGAGTCCGCCGTGCACGGCGCCGTCGCGGGCGCCCTGATCAACACCGGCCAGGACTGCACGGCCGCCACCCGCGCCTACGTCCAGCGGCCGCTGTACGACGCCTTCGTCGCCGGGGTCGCAGAGCTGATGGCGACCGTGCGGCTCGGCGACCCCTGCGACCCGTCCACCGACCTCGGCCCGCTCATCTCGCACGCCCACCGCGACCGGGTCGCCGGCTTCGTCGAGCGGGCCCGCGGCTACGCGCGCGTGGTCACCGGCGGCGAGGCCCCCGAGCACCCGGGCGCGTACTACAAGCCCACGCTGATCACGGACGCCGCGCAGGACAGCGAGGCCGTGCAGGCGGAGATCTTCGGGCCCGTGCTCGTCGTGCTGCCCTTCGACGGCGACGACGAGGGCATCCGGCTCGCCAACGACACGCCGTACGGGCTGGCCGCGTCCGCCTGGACCCACGACGTGTTCCGGGCGGGCCGCGCCACGCGCGAGATCAAGGCCGGGTGCGTCTGGGTGAACGACCACATCCCGATCCTCAGCGAGATGCCGCACGGCGGGTACAAGGCCTCCGGCTACGGCAAGGACATGTCCGCCTACTCCTTCGAGGAGTACACGCAGATCAAGCACGTCATGTTCGACAACACCGCGGTGGCCAGGAAGGACTGGCACCGCACGATCTTCGGGGACCGATAGTCAGCACGGGCCCGGGCGCCGCGAGACCGGGCGGCGCCCGCCCCCTCACCCTCCCGCAAGGGACCCTCCCGAAAGGGCAGACCAGCGCATGGAGCAGTACGAGCCCGACCGCCTCTCCCCGGCCCAGCGGGCCGCCCTGCGGCGCGGCCTGACCGGCGGCCGGGCCGCGCTCACCCGCCGCTCACTCCTCCGCGCCTCGGGCGGCGGCGTCCTCGCCGCGGGCGGGCTCGGCGCCCTGAGCGCCTGCGGCATCCCCGCCGCGGGCAAGGGCTCGGGCGGCATCGCCGCCGAGGACCGCTCGGCCGAGGAGAAGCGCGTGAACTTCTCCAACTGGACCGAGTACATGGACGTGGACGACGACGAGCGGCGGCCCACCCTCGACGCGTTCACCGAGCGCACCGGCATCAAGGTCAAGTACACCGAGGACATCAACGACAACAACGAGTTCTTCGGGAAGGTCAAGCCGCAGCTCGCCGCGGGCCAGGACACCGGCCGCGACCTCATCTGCGTCACCGACTGGCTCGCGGCCCGGCTCATCCGCTTCGGCTGGGTGCAGAAGCTCGACGCGGCCCAGCTGCCGCACGCCTACGCCAATCTGTCCGCCCAGTTCCGCTCGCCCGACTGGGACCCCGGACGCGCGTACTCGTACCCCTGGACCGGCATCTCCGCCGTCATCGCGTACAACAAGAAGGCGACCGACGGGAAGGAGATCACCTCCGTCTCGCAGCTGCTCGACGAGCCGGAGCTCAAGGGGCGCGTCGGGTTCCTCTCCGAGATGCGCGACACCGTTGGCATGACCCTGCTCGACATGGGCAAGGATCCGGCCGCCTTCAAGGACGACGACTTCGACGCGGCGATCGCCCGGCTGCAGAAGGCCGTCGACCGGCGGCAGGTCCGCCGCTTCACCGGCAACGACTACACCGCCGACCTCGACAAGGGCGACCTCGCCGCGTGCGTGGCCTGGGCCGGTGACGTCGTCCAGCTCAAACTGGCCAACCCCGACATCGAGTTCGCCATCCCGGACAGCGGCTACATCGTGTCCACCGACAACCTGCTGATCCCCAACAAGGCGCGCCACAAGCGCAACGCCGAGCGGCTCATCGACTACTACTACGAGCCCGGACCCGCGGCCCGGCTCGCCGCGTACATCAACTACGTGTGCCCGGTGGACGGCGTCCGCGACGAGCTCGCCAAGATCGACCCCAAGGCGGCGCGGAACCCGCTGATCCTGCCGGACAAGGAGATGGCGGCGAAGTCCCACGCCTTCCGGTCGCTCACGCCGAAGGAAGAGACGGCGTACGAGGAGAAGTTCGCCCGGCTCACGGGTTCCTGAACCCGCCCCCACGGGCCCCTCCGGACCCGCCGCCCGCCACGGGCCCCTCCGCCCCCCACGGGCCGCCCCCGGACCCGCCCACGGCCCCCTGGGCACCCTTCACGGCCCCCGCCGTCCCGACCGCTCACCACCCCTGGGAAGAACTCATGACCGAAACCAGCGGCGACGTCCGCCTGACCGGGATCAGCAAGACCTACGGCTCCTTCACCGCCGTCCACCCGCTCGACCTCACCGTGCCCCAGGGCTCGTTCTACGCCCTGCTCGGCGCGTCCGGCTGCGGCAAGACCACCACGCTGCGCATGATCGCGGGCCTGGAGGAGCCGAGCACCGGCACCGTGTGCCTGGGCGAGCAGGACGTCACGGCGCTGCCGCCCTACAAGCGGCCCGTGAACACGGTCTTCCAGTCGTACGCGCTCTTCCCGCACCTCGACATCTTCGAGAACGTCGCCTTCGGCCTGCGCAGGCGCGGCATCAAGTCGGTGAAGAAGCAGGTCGGCGACATGCTGGACCTCGTCCAGCTCGGCGAGCAGGCCCGCAAGAAGCCGCACCAGCTCTCCGGCGGCCAGCAGCAGCGCGTCGCCGTGGCCCGCGCGCTCATCAACCACCCCAAGGTGCTGCTCCTCGACGAGCCGCTCGGCGCCCTCGACCTGAAGCTGCGCCGCCAGATGCAGCTGGAGCTCAAGCGCATCCAGACCGAGGTCGGCATCACCTTCGTGCACGTCACGCACGACCAGGAGGAGGCCATGACCATGGCCGACACGGTCGCCGTGATGAACGGCGGCCGCGTCGAGCAGCAGGGCGCCCCCGCCGAGCTGTACGAGAACCCGCGCACCACCTTCGTCGCCAACTTCCTCGGCACCTCCAACTTCATCGCGGCCGAGGTCGACTCGGTCAGCGGCGACGACGTGGTCCTCAAGGCGGGCGACGGCAAACTGCTGCTGCCCAGGGCGCGATGCGGCGCCGCGACCGGCTCCGGCGGCAAGGTCCTCGTCGGGGTGCGCCCCGAGAAGATCGCCCTCACCCACGCCGACGACGCGGGCACCGTCCCCGACGGCCGCAACCGCATCACCGGCCGCGTCGTCGCCTCCAGCTTCATCGGCGTCTCGACGCAGTACGTCATCGACAGCCCCGTCTGCGACGCCTTCGAGGTGTACGCGCAGAACATCGAGCGCGACACTCGGCTGACCCCCGGCGCCGACGTCGTCCTGCACTGGAACCCCGCCCACACCTTCGGCCTCGACGCCGACCAGGATGTCGACGCGGGCGTCGAGAAGGTCGAGGAGGACGCGTGACCGCCCCCGTCGCGGCGCCCGTCGAGGACGCCCCCGCCCCGGCCCCCGCGAAGCCCCGCAGGCGCGGCCGCCTCGTGCCCTACTGGCTGCTGCTCCCCGGCATCCTGTGGCTGCTCGTCTTCTTCGCCCTGCCGCTGGTCTACCAGGCCTCGACGTCCGTGCAGACCGGCTCCCTCGAAGAGGGCTACAAGGTCACCTGGCACTTCGCCACCTACTGGGACGCGCTCGGCGACTACTGGCCGCAGTTCCTGCGCTCGGTCCTGTACGCGGGGGCCGCCACGGTCCTGTGCCTGCTGCTCGGCTATCCGCTGGCGTACCTCATCGCGTTCCGCGCGGGCCGCTGGCGCAATCTGGTCCTGGTGCTCGTCATCGCGCCGTTCTTCACCAGCTTCCTCATCCGGACGCTCGCCTGGAAGACGATCCTCGCGGACGGCGGGCCCGTCGTCGGCGCCCTGAACACGCTGCACGTCCTGGACGTCACCAACTGGCTCGGCGCCACCGACGGCGACCGCGTCCTCGCCACACCGCTCGCCGTGGTCTGCGGACTCACGTACAACTTCCTGCCGTTCATGATCCTGCCGCTCTACACGTCCCTGGAGCGCATCGACCCCCGGCTGCACGAGGCTGCGGGCGACCTCTACGCGCGGCCCTCCACGACCTTCCGCAAGGTCACCTTCCCGCTGTCGATGCCGGGTGTCGTCTCCGGCACGCTGCTCACCTTCATTCCGGCCGCCGGTGACTACGTGAACGCCGATCTGCTCGGCTCCACCGACACGCGCATGGTCGGAAACGTCATTCAGACGCAGTTCCTGCGCATTCTGGATTACCCGACGGCGGCCGCGCTCTCTTTCATCCTGATGGCCGCCATTCTGATCATGGTGACGTTCTACATCCGCAAGTCGGGGACGGAGGATCTGGTCTGATGGGCCCGTTCATCGCATGTGGCCGCTGGCTGCGCCGGAACCTCGTCGTCATCTTCGGGCTCCTCACGCTCGGCTATCTCCTGCTGCCCAACGTCGTCGTCACGGTCTTCTCCTTCAACAAGCCGAAAGGCCGTTTCAACTACTCCTGGCAGGAGTTCTCGACCGACGCCTGGCAGGACCCGTGCGGCGTCGCCGACATGTGCGGCTCGCTCTCCATCAGCCTGCAGATCGCGTTCTGGGCGACGCTCGGCGCCACCGCGCTCGGCACGATGATCGCCTTCGCGCTCGTGCGCTACCGCTTCCGGGCGCGCGGTGCCGTGAGCTCGCTGATCTTCCTGCCCATGGCGATGCCCGAGGTCGTCATGGCCGCCTCGCTGCTCACGCTGTTCCTCAACATGGGGGCGCAGCTCGGCTTCTGGACCGTCCTGATAGCGCACATCATGTTCTGCCTGAGCTTCGTGGTGACCGCGGTGAAGGCGCGCGTGATGTCGATGGACCCGCGCCTCGAACAGGCCGCGCAGGACCTCTACGCCGGGCCCGTGCAGACCTTCCTGCGGGTCACGCTGCCGATCGCGGCACCCGGCATCGCGGCGGGCGCGCTGCTCGCCTTCGCGCTCTCCTTCGACGATTTCATCATCACGAACTTCAACGCCGGATCGACTGTGACCTTCCCCATGTTCGTCTGGGGATCCGCGCAGCGGGGTACGCCCGTTCAGATCAATGTGATCGGTACGGCGATGTTCCTCATCGCCGTCGTTCTCGTACTGGCAGGAATGCTGATCGGAAAGCGCCGCACGAAGCGGGCGGACTGAAAGCCCGAAAAGCGGTGCCGGTAAGACTCACAGCAGCTGTACGCAGTTCTCGAAGCAGCTCTACGCAGTTCTCAAGGGAGTGGAAATCATGGCCCCTGCTGCCATGAACCGTTGGACCAAGTCTCTCTCCGAAGCCAAGCCGGTCCCGTACTGGCTGGACGCCCCGGACAAGCCCGGCCCCGAACCCGCGCTCGTCGGTGACGAGCGCGCCGACCTGCTCGTCGTCGGCGGTGGCTACAGCGGCCTGTGGACCGCCCTGATCGCCAAGGAGCGCGACCCCGGCCGCGACGTCGTCCTCGTCGAGGGCCGCGAGATCGGCTGGGCCGCGTCCGGGCGCAACGGCGGCTTCTGCGCCGCGTCCCTCACCCACGGCGTGCCCAACGGCCTGGCCCGCTGGCCGGACGAGATCGCCAGACTCGAGGAGCTCGGCGCCCGCAACCTCGACGAGATCGAGGCGGCCGTCGCGCGCTACGGCATCGACTGCGACTTCGAGCGCACCGGCGAGATCGACGTCGCCACGCAGCCGCACCAGCTCGCCGAACTCCACGAGATGTACGAGGAGATGGCCGCCCGCGGCCTCACCGGCTCCGCCGAGATGCTGGACGCGGACGAGCTGCGCGAGCAGGTCGACTCGCCGACCTTCCTCGGCGGCTTCTGGGACCGCGACGGCGTCGCGATGCTGCACCCGGCGAAGCTCGCCTGGGGCCTCAAGCGCGCCTGCCGCGAGCTCGGCGTGCGCGTCTACGAGCACACGCCCGCGCTCCAGCTGGCCCCCGCCGGCGCCGGGATGGCGATCCGCACCCCGTACGGCAGGGTCTTCGCCCGCCATGTCGCGCTCGGCACGAACGTCTTCCCGTCCCTGGTCAAGCGGGTGCGCGCGTACACGGTCCCGGTGTACGACTACGCGCTGATGACCGAGCCGCTCGCGCCGGAGCAGCTGGCCGCCATCGGCTGGAAGAACCGCCAGGGCCTCGGCGACGCGGCCAACCAGTTCCACTACTTCCGGCTCTCCGCCGACAACCGCATCCTGTGGGGCGGGTACGACGCGATCTACCCCTTCGGCGGCAAGGTGCGCGCCGAGTACGACCACCGCCCCGAGACGTACGCGAAGCTCGCCGGGCACTTCTTCACCTGCTTCCCGCAGCTGGAGGGCCTGCGGTTCACACATGCCTGGGGCGGCGCGATCGACACGTGCTCGCGCTTCTCGGCGTTCTTCGGCACGGCGCACGGGGGCCGGGTCGCGTACGCCGCCGGATACACGGGCCTCGGCGTCGGCGCCACGCGCTTCGGCGCCGACGTGATGCTGGACCTCCTCGCGGGCGAGCGCACCGAGCGGACCGCCCTGGAGATGGTCCGCTCCAAGCCGCTGCCGTTCCCGCCCGAGCCCTTCGCCTGGACGGGGGTGACCCTGACCAAGTGGGCCCTGGCCCGCGCCGACGCCAACGCGGGCAAGCGGAACGTCTGGCTCAGGACGATGGACAAGCTGGGGCTCGGCTTCGACAGCTGACCTGGGTGCGGCGGTGCCCGCGCGCCGCCGTCCGGGCGGCGCGCGGGTGGACATCCGCCCGCCGTCGTCCACCGGCGTACGCCCCCACCGCCCTGTGGCACGCTTCACTACCAGCCAGTAGCCGAACCCGCGTAACGCCACGGCCTCGGGCCGCTCTCCCTCGTGTCAGGCATTCGTACGGCACATGGAGACAGGGAGGTCGGCCCATGAACGCTTCGGGGGCTAAATCGGCGGTGGAGTGGCTCGTGTCGGTGGCACCGGATCCGGAGGCCTGCCGTTGGGAGTGGGAGCGCAACCCCCTGGGGGTCGCGCTGCTCCCGGCCGGCAGGCTCTGGGACGTGCTGATCCTGCCGGGCGAGCTCGGCCACCCCACGCTGGACGTGCTGGCCCGGGTCGTCGACCGCCCAGGACCGGTGCTCGCCGACTTCGGCGACGCGCGGATGGGGTTCTTCGTGCCCCCGGGCACGGTGGCCCGCTGGGTGGGCACGGGGGTGCGCGGCGCGGGCCGCGGCACCTGGATCGTCGTGCCCTTCCCTGGGCGCTCCACGGGCGCCGTGCGCTGGCTGGTCCCGCCGGACGGCTCGGGCACGCTCGTCGATCCGGCGCTCCTGGAACTCGCGATGCACGAGGCGGCGGCGCAGCTCGCGCGGGACGCGCGGGCCGAACGGGATGCCTGGGGCGCTCCTGGCGACCCGGACGGGCCGCGCCCCGAGTGACCCGGTCGAGTGAGTGACAGGGACTTGACAAGAGTATTGGTCTGGACCAGCTTGAGTGTGTCCTGCTCTCCAACACCCCCACTTCCGGAGGCAGTTGTGGCACTCGTTTCTCGCCCGCGGGTTCGTCGTGGCCGGTCGCGCCCACGCGGCGAAGCCGCACATGACACCGCCCCGCGCCCCTTCGGGGTGCTCCCGTGTGCCGCCCTGGTGCTCGCGCTCTGCGGACTGCTCGCGGTCCAGAGTCCGCAGGCGGCAGCTTCGGGCCGGGCCCTTCCCGCCCACACCCTCGTCGGCTACCTCCACACCAGCTTCGCCAACGGCTCCGGCTACACGCGCCTCGCCGACACCCCGGCCAGCTGGGACATCATCGACCTGGCCTTCGGCGAGCCGACCTCCGCGACGTCCGGCGACATCCGCTTCGGCCTCTGCCCCAAGACGGAGTGCCCGAACGTCGAGACGAAGGACGAGTTCAAGGCCGCCGTCAAGGCCAAGCAGGCCCAGGGCAAGAAGATCCTGATCTCCATCGGCGGCCAGAACGGCCAGGTCCAGCTCACCACCGCCCAGGCCCGCGACAAGTTCGTCTCCTCCGTGTCGGCGATCATCGACGAGTACGGACTCGACGGCCTGGACATCGACTTCGAGGGCCACTCGCTCTCGCTGGCCGCCAACGACACCGACTTCAAGAACCCCAAGACCCCGGTGATCGTCAACCTGATCTCCGCCGTGAAGACCCTCAAGGCCAAGTACGGCCCCGGCTTCACCCTCACGATGGCGCCCGAGACCTTCTTCGTGCAGCTCGGCTACCAGCACTACGGCCCGGGACAGTGGGGCGCCGACCCGCGCGCGGGCGCCTATCTGCCGGTCATCCACGCCCTGCGCGACGACCTGACGCTGCTGCACGTCCAGGACTACAACTCGGGGCCGATCATGGGCCTCGACAACCAGTACCACCAGATGGGCGGCGCCGACTTCCACATCGCCATGACCGACATGCTCCTCACCGGCTTCCCGGTCAAGGGCAACGCGGCCAACGTCTTCCCGCCCCTGCCCCCGGAGAAGATCGCCATCGGCATGCCCGCGTCCCCGCACGCGGGCAACGGCCACGTTCCGCCCGCCGAGGTCAACAAGGCCCTCGACTGCCTCACCAAGAACACCAACTGCGGCTCCTACAAGCCCCACGGCAAGTGGCCCGCGCTCCGCGGCCTGATGACCTGGTCCATCAACTGGGACCGCTTCAACAACTGGGAGTTCTCGAAGAACTTCGACACGTACTTCGGCTGACGCCGCGGGCCGTGACCGCCAGGATCCCCCCGCCCAGCAGCCAGCTCGCCACGGTGTCCGCGGGCCAGTGGTAGCCGCGGACCACCAGGCCGAGGGCCACGCCGAGGTTCAGCAGGGCGCAGGCCGCGACCAGGGTGCGGGGGGCGCGCAGGAAGGGCAGGAGCAGGAGGGCGGCGGCGCCGTAGGCGACGGTGGCGGTGGCCGTGTGGCCGGAGGGGTAGTAGCCGGTGCCGTCCATGCCCGGCGGCGCGCCCCGGTCGACGGCCGCTTTCAGAGGTACGACCAGAGCGGGCACGGCGGCCATGGCGAGCGCCGCGAACAGGGGCGGGAGCCACCAGCGGTGCGCGCGGGACCGGCGGCCGCGCCACGCCGTGTACGCCATCGCGGCGGCGAGCACCGGAAGCGCGACCGCCATGTTGCCCAGATCGGCGAGGAACTCGGCGACGGGGCGGGGCAGCAGGGCGCCGGAGAGGGCACGGCCGAGGCGTTCGTCGAGGCGGCGCACGGGGCCGCCGTCGGCGATCTGCCAGGTGAGGAGGGTGAAGAGGAGAGCGCCCACGGCGAGGAGAACGAGGTGGACGGTCGGCCGCCCCGGAACAGGGGGGGTAGTTCCGGGGCGGCCGTCCTGACCGGGCTGCCGCGCGTCCCGGGGGGTTTGGGACGGGCGGCCATCCGATCGGTGAGGAGTTCCGGAGCGCGTGGCTCCAGGTGTGTGCGCGAAGGCACGCCCAGGGCGAAGCTGGGGAGGCTCCGACCCGGTGTCGCCCGCGGTCTCCCGTGGGCGAGGTGTTTCTCTCATCTGCAGAAACCGTACGTCAGTAGTTCGGGGGCCGACAGCCGGAAGCGCGTCCCGCCATGGGGCTCCCACACCTTCTTCACAGGCCCTGACCGTCACCCCAGGTCACGGGCGTTGTACCGGGCGGGATCCGCACATGTCAGGAGGTGTGCCGGGCACGGCGCCGGGGCCGCCCCGCGGTGGGACGGCCCCGGTTCCAGAGGTCCAGACAGGTGCGGCGCGTACGGCCGCACCCGGTGTGGATCAGACCGTGGCGAACGCGGCCTCGATGATGTCCAGGCCCTCGTTCAGGAGGTCCTCGCCGATCACCAGCGGCGGCAGGAAGCGCAGCACGTTGCCGTACGTGCCGCAGGTCAGGACGAGCAGGCCCTCGGCGTGGCAGGCCTTGGCGAGGGCGCCGGTCGCCTCGGGGTTGGGCTCCTTGGTCGCGCGGTCCTTGACCAGCTCGATCGCGATCATCGCGCCGCGGCCGCGGACGTCGCCGATGATGTCGAACTTCTCGGCCATGGCGGAGAGCCGGGCCTTCATCACGGACTCGATCTTCTTCGCCTTGGCATTGAGGTCGAGCTCCTTCATCGTCTCGATGGCGCCGAGCGCACCGGCGCAGGCCACCGGGTTGCCGCCGTAGGTGCCGCCGAGGCCGCCCGCGTGCGCGGCGTCCATGATCTCGGCGCGGCCGGTGACGGCGGCGAGCGGCAGGCCGCCCGCGATGCCCTTGGCCGTCGTGATCAGGTCCGGGACGATGCCCTCGTCCTCGCAGGCGAACCACTGGCCGGTACGGCAGAAGCCGGACTGGATCTCGTCCGCGACGAAGACGATGCCGTTGTCGCCCGCGAACTTCACGATCTCCGGCAGGAAGCCCTTGGCCGGCTCGATGAAGCCGCCCTCGCCGAGCACCGGCTCGATGATGATCGCGGCGACGTTGTCGGCGCCGACCTGCTTGTTGATCATGTCGATGGCCTGCTTGGCGGCCTCGGGGCCGGCGTTCTCGGCACCGGTCGGCCAGCGGTAGCCGTACGCCACCGGCACGCGGTAGACCTCGGGCGCGAACGGGCCGAAGCCGTGCTTGTACGGCATGTTCTTCGCCGTCAGGGCCATCGTGAGGTTCGTGCGGCCGTGGTAGCCGTGGTCGAAGACCACGACCGCCTGGCGCTTGGTGTACGCGCGGGCGATCTTGACGGCGTTCTCGACGGCCTCGGCGCCGCTGTTGAACAGCGCCGACTTCTTGGCGTGGTCACCCGGGGTGAGCTCGGCGAGGGCCTCGGCGACCGCCACGTAGCCCTCGTACGGGGTGACCATGAAACAGGTGTGGGTGAAGTCCGCCAGCTGCGCGGAGGCGCGCCGGACGACGGCTTCGGCGGAGGCGCCGACGCTGGTCACCGCGATGCCGGAGCCGAAGTCGATCAGACGGTTGCCGTCGACGTCCTCGATGATGCCGCCGCCCGCACGGGCCGTGAACACGGGCAGCACCGAGCCCACGCCACCGGCGACCACGGCGGTCCGGCGGGCCTGCAGCTCCTGGGACTTCGGCCCGGGGATGGCGGTGACGACGCGGCGCTCCTGGGGAAGGGCGGTCATGAGAGCTCCTGGGGGTGGTGGGGCGTGCGGACGTCCTCGGGGCACAGCGGCTTTCCGGACGCTTTCTTGGTCTTTCTCCGCAGGTTAGGGGCGGGCGGTGGCGGCGGGCATGCTCCATGGGGGAGATGTTCGGCGTGGCGGTTGTCCGTGGTGGACATAGCCACGGGAAGGGGCGCCGCGGCGGCGGCCCGTGGCGTGATCGGCGTGCGCGCGGCCCAACGGCGGCACACGGGCACTAGATTGAGCCGCGAACCAGTACGCAGGGTCAAGACAGGGCAGGTCAGGGGGCAAGGGCCATGACTTCCGACGGCACGTACGACGCTCGCGGGACGCACGCCACTCCGGTGCCGCGCGTGGCGCCGCCGCGCGCCGGCGCCACGGGGGAGGCGGCTCCCGCTGTGCCGCCCAGGCCCGCGCGGGCACCGGGCGCGCCGCCGCAGACCCAGGGCGAGGAGTTCCTGGCCTGGCTGCGCACGCCGCGGCCGAAGGCGGCGCCGGGCGTCTGGCGGCTCGGGCACCGGGCGAGGCCGGAGCAGGAGCCGGAGGTCATCCCCACCCGGCAGCTCCTGACCGGCGCGGGGATCGCGTTCCTCGTGGGCTGGCTGATCTGGTCGCTGCTCAACAACGGATACCTGGGCAGCTGGTGGATCGTTCCGCTGGAGCTCTTCACACCGGACTCCTGGCGCACGAGCGACAGCCAGCTCGTCAACCTCCTCGTCTGGGACGGCTACACCCTCCTCATCGTGCTCGCCATCATGATCGGCGCGGGCAAGGTGGGCCGCTGGGACGAGATCTGGCGCCGCTTCGTCGCCCCGCGCCTGCGCACCAAGGCGCCGGAGGAGCCGGAGCCCGCGCCCGAGGAGGACCCCGCGCAGTGGCCGAAGCTGCGCGCGGGGGGCGCCGGGGCCGCCGCCGACCGGCTCGTCGCCGATGCCAGGGCCGGGCTCATGCGGGACATCGACGCCGCCCGCATCGCCCGCGCGTGGCGCTCCGTGCGGTCGGGGAACAACTCGCTCGCCGCGTTCACCGACGCCGTCGTGCGCGACGGCGCCGCCGCCTGCCCGCACCCCTCGGGGGACCGGGACCTGCCCGCGCGGGCCGCCCGGCACGACCTCGCCACCGCGCAGGTGCGGCTCGGCACCACCGTGGACGACCCGCGCAACCCGTACGCCTACCGGGGCACCGGCCTCGCCGTCGGCCCGAACCTGATCGGCACCTCGCTGCTCGCCGTCGGCCCCGCGGGCTCCGGCAAGACCGGCAGCGTGGTCTGGCCGATCGCCGAGGGCCTGTGCCTCCAGGCCCTCGCCGGGCGTGCCGCCGTCGTGGTGGTCGGCGCGGCCGGGGCGGGGCTCGGCCCCGCTGACGACTACGACGTGGTCGTCCGGATCGGCCACCCCGAGTCCGTGTACGACCTCGACCTGTACGGCGGCGCCACCGACCCGGACGAGGCCGCCGCCGTGCTCGCCGAGGCGCTGGTCGGCGACCTCGTCGACCCGCACCTGGGCGCCGACACGCGCCGCTCCACGACCGTCCTCGCCCAGCTCCTCGGCCCGTATTACACGGTCCACGGCAGGTTCCCCGCCGTCCCCGAGCTGCGCGCCCTGCTCGACGGCGTCCCCGAGCCGCTCGACGCCCTCCGCAAGGGGCTCCAGGAGCTCGGACACGAGGTCATGCTGCGCGAACTCGACGCCCGCGCCCGGCAGTCGGGGCACCCGGGCGACATCGGCGCCACCCTCGCGGACCGGCTCGCGCTGCTCGACCGGCCCGCGTTCGCCGCCTTCTTCGACACCTCGGGCCAGAGCACCCCGTTCTCGCTGCGGGCCCTCGACCACCCGGTGCGGGTCCGCATCGACCTGCCCGAGCGCGGCCACGCCGACGCCTCCCGGATCCTCGCCCGGCTCGTCCTCGCCCAGTTCACGTCCAGCGCCGCCGCCCGCGAGGACCGCTCGCTCTTCGCCTGTCTGGTCCTCGACGACGCCACCGGCACGGTCACCCCGGAAGCGGTGCGCCGGATCCAGCGGCTCAGGTCGGCCAACGCGGGCGTCGTCATGACCCTGCGGACGCTCGACGACGTGCCGCGCCCGCTGCGCACGCCGCTGCTCGGCGCCATCGGCTGCCGCATGGCCCTGTCCGGGCTCACCCCCTGGGACGGGCAGGACTTCGCGGAGGTGTGGGGCAAGGAGTGGACCGAGGCACGGGACGTCACCGACCGGCAGATCATCGCCGAGACCCCCGCCGGCAAGGTCCTGCACGTGCTGCGCCGGGTGATCACGGGGCGCGCGCCCACCGCCCGCGCCGTCACCGTCCGCCAGGTCGAGCGCGAGCGCTGGTCGGCCTCCGAGCTGGCCCACGCGGTGCCGCCGGGGCACGCGGTCCTTTCGCTGACGGACGTACGGGGGGAGCACGCGCCGCCGCTCCTCGTGGATCTGCGGAGCTGAGACCCGCGGGGCGCGGAAACCGAGGGGATATACCCGCAAGGCGGGTCGTGGCGACCGTACGGTGAGGCAGAATCGACGGTAGCCGTCATACGCGGCGGACAAGAGATCACGAGCCGCGCGGTGCGCCCGCCGGGCGCCCGCGTGACCGCCGTCCGCCGCCGCGACCGCCGCCACGACCCCGCCCGGCCCACCACCCGCACGCGGCCCGCCGACCAGGCGCCCGCCCCCGCCGTCGCACGACCTGAAGGTCCCATGCCCCCCACGCTCGCCTCGCTCGTCCAGCACTCCGCGCTCAAGCTCACCGTGCGCGCGGGCGAGGACCGCCTGGACACCCCCGTGCGCTGGGCCCACGTCAGCGAGCTCGCCGACCCCGTCCCGTACATGGAGGGCGGCGAACTGCTCCTCGTCACCGCGCTCCAGCTGGACGCGGAGAACCCCGACGCGATGCGCCGGTACGTGAAGCGGCTGGCGGGCGCGGGCGTCGTCGGCCTCGGCTTCGCCGTCGGCGTGAACTACCCCGACATCCCCGAGGCCCTCGTCGCCGCGGCCACCGAGGAGGACCTGCCGCTCATCGAGGTGCCGCGCCGCACCCCCTTCCTCGCCATCAGCAAGGCCGTGTCGGCCGCCATCGCCGCCGACCAGTACCGCGCCGTCACCGCGGGCTTCGCCGCCCAGCGCGAGCTGACCCGGCAGGCCCTCGGGGACGGCCCGGAAGGGCTGCTCGGCGCGCTCGCCGGACAGGTCGACGGCTGGGCCGCGCTGTACGACGCCTCCGGGGCCGTCGTCGCCACGGCGCCCGAGTGGGCCGCCCGCCGGGCCGCCCGGCTCACCCCGGACGTGGACCGCCTGCGCGAGCGGACCGCCCCCGCCAGCCTCGTCGTGGCCGGGGCCGAGGACCGGGTCGAGCTGCACTCCCTCGGCACCGGGCGGCGGCCGCGCGCCGCGCTCGCCGTCGGCACGGCCTCGACCCTCGGCACCGCCGAGCGGTACGCCGTGCACTCGGCGATCGCCCTGCTCACCCTCACCACCGAGCGCTCCCGCTCCCTGCACGCCGCCGAGGCCCGCATCGGCGCCGCCGTCCTGCGGATGCTGCTCGCCGCGGAGCCGGACCACGCCCGGGCCGTGGCCGGCGACCTGTACGGCGGCCTCCTCGACGCGCCCTTCCGGCTCGTGGTCGCCGAGTCCGCGACACCTCCGGCCGCCGGGGAGGAAGGCGCCTGGTCCGCGGGGCTCGTCGACGCCGTCGAGTCGGCGGCCGCGCGCTTCGGCGAGGCGCTCCTCGTGGTGCCGTACGGCGAGCGGCTCGTGCTGCTCGTCGCCGACGGCGGGGCGGCGCAGCGGGCCGCCGTCGAGCACGTGGCGGCGGCCGCGGGCAGCCCCGAGCAGGCCGAGGGGCCCGCGCTCCTGGCCGGGCTCTCCGCGCCCGCGGGCACCGTCGCGGCCGCGCCCGCCTACAAGCAGGCCGAGCAGGCCCTCTCCGTGGCGCGGCGGCGCGGCAAGGCCCTCGTCGAGCACGAGGAGCTGGCCGCGGGATCCGTGCTTCCGCTGCTCGCGGACGACGCGGTACGGGCCTTCGCGGACGGGCTGCTCCGCGCGCTGCGCGAGCACGACGCGACGGGGCGCGGCGACCTGGTCGCCTCGCTGCGGGCCTGGCTCTCGCGGCACGGGCAGTGGGACGCGGCCGCGGCGGACCTCGGGGTGCACCGGCACACGCTGCGCTACCGCATGCGGCGGGTCGAGGAGATCCTCGGCCGCTCCCTGGACGACCCGGACGTCCGCATGGAGCTGTGGCTGTCCCTGAAGGCGACGACACCGGCGGACTAGCCCTGTGCGGCGTATCGCGCTGCGCCGATGAGCGGGGGTCCAAGGGGGCGCAGCCCCCTTGTTCGGGAAGGGGTGGGCCTGGGGCGCCCCGCGCGGGACGCCCCTGACAATCCGGCGCGCGGGCCCCCGCCACTACGCCGACTCGGACAAGCCCCCGCCGAAACCTCCACCCCTACGGTGGACCCCGTACTGCTGAAGACGAACCTCCGCGAAGGGCCGGGATTCGTATGACTTCCATTCACGCCTTCTGGGTCGCCGGTCGCCAGGCCACCGGTGAGACCACCCTCGACGTCACCTCGCCGTGGGACGGGCGGCTCGTCGGCAAGGCGGCCGTCCCGACCGACGCCCAGGTGGAGGAGGCCGTCGCCGCGGCCTACGCGGTCCGCGACGAGTTCGCGGCCACCCCGGCCCACGTCCGCGCCGCCGCCCTCGCCCACGTGTCGCAGCGCCTGGTGGAGCGCACCGAGGAGATCGCACAGCTGATCTCCGCCGAGAACGGCAAGCCGATCAAGTGGGCCCGCGGCGAGGTCGGCCGCGCCATCTCGGTGTTCCGCTTCGCCGCCGAGGAGGCCCGCCGCTTCAACGGCGGCGAGGCCCAGCGCCTGGACACCGACCAGGGCGGCCAGGGCCGCCTCGCGCTCACCCGCCGCTTCCCCAAGGGCGTCGTCCTCGGCATCGCGCCGTTCAACTTCCCGCTGAACCTGTGCGCCCACAAGGTCGCCCCGGCGATCGCCGTCGGTACGCCGATCATCCTCAAGCCTGCCCCCGCCACCCCGCTCAGCGGCCTGATCCTCGGTGAGCTGCTCGCCGAGACGGACCTGCCCGCGGGCTCGTGGTCCGTGCTGCCGGTCGCCAACGACAAGATGCCCGCCCTCGTCCAGGACGAGCGCCTTCCGGTCATCTCCTTCACGGGCTCTGACAAGGTCGGCTACCAGATCATGGACTCGGTGCCGCGCAAGCACTGCACCCTGGAGCTCGGCGGCAACGGCGCGGCGGTCGTGCTCGGCGACTTCTCCGCCGAGGAGGACCTGGACTGGGCCGCGAGCCGCATCGCGACCTTCTCCAACTACCAGGGCGGCCAGTCCTGCATCTCCGTGCAGCGGGTCATCGCCGACGCCGCCGTGTACGACCGGCTCGTGGCGAAGGTCGTCGAGGCCGTCGAGGGCCAGGTGACCGGCGACCCGACCGACCCGAAGACCGACGTCGGCCCGCTGGTCAGCGAGGACGCGGCCAAGCGGGTGGAGTCCTGGGTCGACGAGGCCGTGCGGGCGGGCGCCACGCTGCTCACCGGCGGCAAGCGCGACGGCGCCACGTACGCGCCGACCGTCCTCGCCGACGTGCCGGCCGAGACCACCCTCGCCCGCGAGGAGGTCTTCGGACCGGTGCTCACGGTCACGAAGGTGGACGGCGAGCAGGCCGCCTTCGACACCGTGAACAACTCCAAGTACGGCCTCCAGGCGGGCGTGTTCACGCACGACCTGCAGGTCGCCTTCCGCGCGCACCGCGCCCTCGAGGTCGGCGGCGTCGTCATCGGCGACGCCCCCTCCTACCGCGCGGACCAGATGCCGTACGGCGGCGTGAAGCAGTCCGGCGTCGGCCGCGAGGGCGTCCGCTACGCCATGGACGACTACACGTACGAGCGCGTCCTGGTCCTCACCGGCCTGGCGCTGTAGCGCGCCGCCGAAGCGGCACGGACACCACTACGGCCGGAGCCCGCTGTGCGGGGGCTCCGGCCGTATCCGTGCATTCGCTGCGCGAGGGCTGGTGAGGATGGAGGGAATCGGGTACCAACGATCGAGTAGCACCGGTGAGTAACCATGATCCGGTTCTGTGACGATTCATGATCGGTCCACGATCCCGACTCGCGGCGAGGTGAGCCTCATGTCCGCACCAACCACCCCACCCCCGTCCCCCGCGTCGAAGCCCTCCGTCACCGAACGCGAGGCCCGCCAGGTCGCCGAGGCCGCCCGCGAGCAGGACTGGCGCAAACCGAGCTTCGCCAAGGAGCTCTTCCTCGGCCGCTTCCGGCTCGACCTGATCCACCCGCACCCGCTGCCCGCCACCCAGGACGCCCAGCGCGGCGAGGAGTTCCTCGCCAAGCTGCGCGACTTCTGCGAGACGGAGATCGACGGGGAGCGCATCGAGCGGGACGCGCTCATCCCGGACGAGGTGATCAACGGGCTCAAGGAGCTCGGCGCGCTCGGCATGAAGATCGACACGAAGTACGGCGGCCTCGGCCTGACGCAGGTGTACTACAACAAGGCCCTCGCGCTCGTCGGCTCCGCCTGCCCCTCGCTGGGCGCCCTGCTGTCCGCGCACCAGTCGATCGGCGTCCCGCAGCCGCTGAAGATCTTCGGCACCCAGGAGCAGAAGGACGCGTTCCTGCCGCGCTGCGCCCGCACCGACATCTCCGCCTTCCTGCTCACCGAGCCGGACGTCGGCTCCGACCCGGCCCGGCTCGCGACGACCGCGGTGCCGGACGGCGACGACGGTGACTACGTACTGGACGGCGTGAAGCTCTGGACGACCAACGGCGTCGTCGCGGACCTCCTCGTGGTCATGGCGCGCGTGCCCAGGTCCGAGGGGCACAAGGGCGGCATCACCGCGTTCGTCGTCGAGGCGGCGTCCGAGGGGATCACGGTGGAGAACCGCAACGCCTTCATGGGCCTGCGCGGCCTGGAGAACGGCGTCACCCGCTTCCACCGCGTCCGCGTCCCCGCCGCCAACCGCATCGGCCCGGAGGGCGCGGGCCTGAAGATCGCCCTCACCACCCTCAACACCGGGCGCCTCTCGCTGCCCGCGATGTGCGTGGGCGCGGGCAAGTGGTGCCTGAAGATCGCCCGTGAGTGGACGGGCGCCCGCGAGCAGTGGGGCAAGCCCGTCGCGTACCACGAGGCCGTCGGGTCGAAGATCTCCTTCATCGCGGCCACCACCTTCGCCCTGGAGGCCGTGCTCGACCTGTCCTCGCAGATGGCCGACGAGGACCGCAACGACATCCGCATCGAGGCCGCCCTCGCCAAGCTCTACGGCTCCGAGATGGCCTGCCTCATGGCCGACGAGCTGGTGCAGATCCGCGGCGGCCGCGGCTTCGAGACCGCCGCGTCCCTCAAGGCCCGCGGCGAGCGGGCCGTACCGGCCGAGCAGATCCTGCGCGACCTGCGCATCAACCGCATCTTCGAGGGCTCCACGGAGATCATGCACCTGCTGATCGCCCGCGAGGCCGTCGACGCCCACCTGAAGGTGGCGGGCGACCTGATCGACCCGGACAAGACCCTGTCCGACAAGGCACGGGCCGGGGCCGCGGCAGGCGCCTTCTACGCCCGCTGGCTGCCCAAGCTCATCGCGGGACCCGGCCAGCTCCCGCGCGCGTACGCCGACTTCGCCCCGGCAGGCCACCCCGACCTGTCGGGCCACCTCCGGTACGCGGAGCGCGCGGCCCGGCGGCTGGCCCGTTCCACGTTCTACGGGATGTCGCGGTGGCAGGGCCGGATGGAGACCAAGCAGGGCTTCCTCGGCCGGATCGTCGACATCGGCGCGGAGCTGTTCGCGATCAGCGCGGCGTGCGTGCGCGCCGAGCTGCTCCGCAGCACCGAGGACTACGGCCGCGAGGCGTACCAGCTGGCCGACGCCTTCTGCCGGCAGTCCCGCATCCGCGTAGACGAGCTGTTCGGGCGCCTGTGGACCAACACCGACGACCTGGACCGCAAGGTCGTCAAGGGCGTCCTCGCCGGTACGTACACCTGGCTGGAGCAGGGCGTGGTCGACCCCAGCGACGACGGTCCGTGGATCGCCGACGCGACGCCCGGTGCGAGCACGCGGGAGAACGTCCACCGGCCGATCCGCTGACGTCCGCCCGCCCGCCGCGTGCGCCTCCTCCGGGAGCAGGCCGCCCGAAGCTGCGGGAGGAGGCCGCCCGAAGGGGCGCACAGGCGTGCGGATCGGGGGCGCGGGCCGAGAGGCGCTGTCGGAACGCGGGGGCGCTACGGCCACAATGGAGGGCATGAGCGAAAGCCCCGCACCCCTCGCCGACCCGCATCTCGTCTTCGACCCCGGCACCGCCGACGGGCCGCGGGAGATCGTCGTCCTCGGCTCCACGGGGTCGATCGGCACCCAGGCGATCGACCTCGTGCTGCGCAACCCCGACCGCTTCCGGGTCACCGGCCTGTCCGCCGCGGGCGGCCGGGTCGGGCTCCTCGCCGAGCAGGCCAGGCGCCTTCGGGTGGGGACCGTCGCGGTCGCCCGCGAGGACGTCGTGCCCGCGCTGCGGGAGGCGCTGCGCGAGGAGTACGGGGCCGGGGAGCCGCTGCCCGAGGTCCTCGCGGGGCCGGACGCGGCCACCCAGCTCGCCGCCTCGCCCTGCCACACGGTCCTGAACGGCATCACCGGCTCCATCGGCCTCGCGCCCACGCTCGCCGCCCTGGAGGCGGGCCGCACGCTCGCGCTCGCCAACAAGGAGTCGCTGATCGTGGGTGGCCCGCTGGTCAAGGCGCTCGCCAAGCCCGGCCAGATCATCCCGGTCGACTCCGAGCACGCCGCGCTCTTCCAGGCGCTCGCCGCGGGCACCCGCGCCGACGTCCGCAAGCTCGTCGTGACCGCGTCCGGCGGTCCCTTCCGCGGCCGTACGAAGGCCGAGCTCGCCGACGTCACGCCGAAGGACGCGCTCGCGCACCCGACCTGGGCGATGGGCCCGGTGATCACGGTGAACTCGGCGACGCTGGTGAACAAGGGCCTGGAGGTGATCGAGGCCCACCTCCTCTACGACATCCCCTTCGACCGCATCGAGGTCGTCGTCCACCCCCAGTCGTACGTGCACTCCATGGTCGAGTTCACCGACGGCTCCACGCTCGCCCAGGCGACCCCGCCGGACATGCGCGGGCCCATCGCGATCGGGCTCGGCTGGCCCGAGCGGGTGCCGGACGCGGCCCCCGCGTTCGACTGGACCAAGGCCTCCACCTGGGAGTTCTTCCCGCTGGACACCGAGGCGTTCCCGTCGGTGGGGCTCGCCCGGCACGTCGGGGAGCTCGCGGGCACGGCCCCGGCGGTGTTCAATGCCGCCAACGAGGAGTGCGTGGACGCCTTCCTGGCGGGCACGCTGCCGTTCAACGGCATCATGGAGACCGTCACCCGGGTCGTCGCCGAGCACGGCACACCGCGTACGGGAACCTCCCTGACCGTGGCGGACGTCCTCGAAGCGGAGACCTGGGCCCGGGCCCGGGCCCGGGAACTGACGGCTTCGACCCAGACGACCGCGGAGGCTCGTGCATGACGACCTTGATGATGATCCTCGGCATAGTCGTCTTCGTGATCGGGCTGCTCTTCTCGATCGCCTGGCACGAGCTCGGCCACCTGTCGACCGCGAAGATGTTCGGCATCCGCGTGCCGCAGTACATGGTCGGCTTCGGCCCGACGATCTTCTCCCGCAAGAAGGGCGACACCGAGTACGGCATCAAGGCCATCCCGCTCGGCGGCTACATCCGCATGATCGGCATGTTCCCGCCGGGGCCCGACGGGCGCCTCGAGGCGCGCTCCACCTCGCCCTGGCGCGGCATGATCGAGGACGCGCGCTCCGCCGCGTTCGAGGAGCTCAAGCCCGGTGACGAGTCCCGGCTCTTCTACACGCGCAAGCCGTGGAAGCGCGTGATCGTCATGTTCGCGGGGCCGTTCATGAACCTGATCCTGGCCGTCGTGATCTTCCTCGGCGTGATGATGACCTTCGGCATCAGCACCCAGACCACCTCGGTCGGCAAGGTCTCCGACTGCGTCATCGAGGCCGGCCAGAACCGCACCAGCTGCGAGAAGGGCGACAAGCCCGCTCCCGCCAAGGCCGCGGGCCTCAAGGCGGGCGACAAGATCGTCGCCTTCCAGGGCAAGGACGTGGACGATTGGTCCGCGCTCCAGTCCAGGATCCGCGACACCATCGGCCCCGCCACCATCACCGTCGAGCGCGACGGCAAGCGCGTCGACCTGCACGCCAACCTGATCAAGAACCAGGTCAGCAAGACGGACGGCGACGGCGGCTACGTCGAGGGCAAGTACGTGTACGCCGGATTCCTCGGCTTCACCCCCGCCTCCGGCATCGTCCAGCAGTCCTTCGGCGAGTCCGTCGACCGCATGGGCAACATGATGGAGAACGGCGTCGAGTCGATCGTCGCCCTGCCCTCCAAGATCCCCGACCTGTGGAACGCGGCGTTCGGCGACGGGGAGCGCAAGCAGGACTCCCCGATGGGCGTCGTGGGCGCGGCCCGCGTCGGCGGTGAGGTGTTCACCCTGGACATCCCGCCGCAGAACCAGATCGCGCTGATGCTGTTCCTGCTGGCCGGCTTCAACCTCTCGCTGTTCCTGTTCAACATGTTGCCGCTGCTGCCCCTGGACGGCGGTCACATCGCGGGTGCACTGTGGGAGTCGCTGCGCCGGAACGCGGCGAAGGTCCTGCGGCGACCGGATCCCGGCCCGTTCGACGTGGCGAAGCTGATGCCCGTGGCCTATGTGGTGGCCGGGATCTTCATCTGCTTCACCATTCTGGTCCTGATCGCGGATGTGGTTAACCCGGTCAGAATTTCCTAGTCGTACGAAGTTTGCGGCGGCCGGGCACCGTGTGTGCCCGGCCGCCTTCGTATGTGCGGTCCCGTCCGCCTATGGGTGGACATCGGGGCGGGATGTGCTTGGGGCCTGTGGGGTGCCGTAATCTCGAACCCGCGAACAAGCGACGTTGTGACGTTGTAGCGCGATGCCGCGTAGCCCGGAGCCCGCCGAACTCGGGACCTCGATCCACACTTGGGGATGCACGCCAGATGACTGCCGTTTCTCTCGGAATCCCGTCCGTTCCGACCAAGCTGGCCGACCGCAGGGTCAGCCGCAAGATCCAGGTCGGTTCGGTGGCCGTAGGCGGGGACGCACCGGTGTCGGTGCAGTCGATGACGACGACGCGTACGTCCGACATCGGGGCGACGCTCCAGCAGATCGCCGAGCTGACGGCGTCGGGCTGCCAGATCGTG
>NZ_JOJM01000013.1 GCF_000720325.1 Streptomyces sp. NRRL B-1347 | reverse complement strand
GGTATGGGTGGGCGGGTGGGAGAGGGGGTCAGGCCGGGGAGGGCAGGGCCTTGGCCAAGTAGGGGGCCGTGCGGCTGAGGGGGGTGAGGGAGACCTGCCGCGGCGGGCCGCAGGCCACCACGCGGCCACCCCCGGCCCCGCCCCCGGGCCCGAGGTCCACCACCCAGTCCGCCCCGGCCACCACGGCCATGTCGTGCTCGGCGACCACCACGGAGTGCCCCGCGTCGACGAGCTCGTGCAGCCGCCCCACGAGCAGTTCCACATCGGCGGGGTGCAGCCCGGTCGTGGGCTCGTCCAGGAGGTAGAGGGTGTGCCCGCGCCGCGCCCGCTGCAACTCGCTGGCGAGCTTGATGCGCTGCGCCTCGCCCCCGGACAGCTCCGTGGCGGGCTGCCCGAGCCGCAGATAGCCGAGACCGACGTCGATGAGGGTGCCCAGGCTGCGCTGGACGGCGGGCGTGTCGGCGAAGAAGCCTGCGGCGGCCTCGACGGTGAGGTCGAGGACCTCGGCGATGTTCCTGCCGTGGTGGGTGACCTGGAGGGTCTCCGGGTTGTACCGAGCGCCTCCGCAGTCGGGGCAGGGGGCGTACGTACTGGGCAGGAAGAGGAGCTCCACGCTCACGAAACCCTCGCCCTGACAGGTCTCGCACCGCCCGCCCGCCACGTTGAAGGAGAACCGCCCGACGCCGTACCCGCGCTCCCGCGCCGCGTCCGTCGCCGCGAAGACCTTGCGCACGACGTCGAAGAGGCCGGTGTAGGTGGCCAGGTTGGAGCGGGGGGTGCGGCCGATGGGCTTCTGGTCGACGCGCACCAGGCGGCCGACGCCGTCGAGCTCCTCGGTGAGTTCGCCGAGGAGCGTCGACTTGCCGGAGCCGGAGACGCCGGTGACCGCGGTGAACGCGCCGAGGGGGAACTCCACCGTCACGTCACGCAGGTTGTGCCGGGTCACCGGGCCCGCCTTCAGCCAGCCGCGCGGCTCGCGGACCTCCCGCGCCGGGGCGGGCGCACGGCCGAAGAGGTAGCGGGCCGTCGCGGACCCGGGAACGTCGGCGAGCTCCGCCACGGGCCCGCTGTGCAGGATCTCGCCGCCGTGCTCGCCCGCGCGCGGGCCCACGTCCACGAGCCAGTCCGCGTGCCGCATCACGTCGAGGTGGTGCTCCACGACGAACACCGAGTTGCCCGCGGCCTTGAGCCGGTCGAGCACCGTGAGGAGGGACTCGGTGTCCGCCGGATGCAGCCCGGCCGACGGCTCGTCGAGGACGTACACGACGCCGAAGAGCCCGGAGCGCAGCTGGGTCGCGAGGCGCAGGCGCTGGAGTTCGCCGGGGGAGAGCGTCGGCGTGGCGCGGTCGGGGGAGAGGTAGCCGAGGCCCAGTTCGGTGATGGTGTCGATGCGGGACAGGAGGTCGGCGGTGAGGACGCGGGCGGTCTCCGAGCCGCCGGTGTCCCGCAGGCACGCGGCGAGGTCGCTCAGCGGCAGCGCGGCCAGCTCCGCGATCGTGCGGCCCGCGAACGTCACCGCGAGCGCCTCGGGCCGCAGCCTGCTGCCGCCGCACGCCGGGCACGGCTCGCTCGTCAGGAAGCGCTCGGCCTTGGCGCGCAGGGTCGGGCTCTTGGAGTCGGAGAACGTCTTCATGACGTAGCGCCGGGCGCTCATGTACGTGCCCTGGTAGGGGCGTTGGATGCGGCCGGCCTCGCGGACGGGGTGGACCGTCACCACCGGCTGCTCGTCGGTGAACAGGATCCACTCCCGCTCGCCGCGCGGCAGTTCGCGCCAGGGCCGGTCCACGTCGTGGCCGAGCGTGTCGAGGACGTCGCGGAGGTTCTTGCCCTGCCAGGCGCCGGGCCAGGCCGCGATGGCGCCGTCGCGGATGGACAGGGACGGGTCGGGGACGAGGAGCTCCTCCGTGGTGCGGTGCACCCGGCCGAGGCCGTGGCACGCGGGGCACGCCCCGGCGGCCGTGTTCGGCGAGAACGCGTCCGAATCGAGCCGCTCGGCGCCCGCCGGGTAGGCACCGGCGCGCGAGAACAGCATCCGCAGCGAGTTGGACAGCGTCGTGACGGTGCCCACCGAGGAGCGGGAGGTGGGCGCGGCCCTGCGCTGCTGGAGCGAGACGGCGGGCGGCAGGCCGGTGATCTCGCCGACCTTGGGCGCCCCGACCTGGTGGATGAGGCGGCGCGCGTACGGCGCGACGGACTCGAAGTAGCGCCGCTGGGCCTCCGCGTAGATGGTCCCGAAGGCCAGCGAGGACTTCCCGGAGCCGGAGACGCCGGTGAACACGGCGATCACGTCGCGGGGGACGTCCACGTCGACGCCGCGCAGATTGTGCTCGCGGGCGCCCCGTACGCGGACGAACGGATCGTGGTCGTGGGCGCGGGGGCTGGGCATGGGGCGGGCTCCGAACGCGGCGATGGGGCAAACCCCACGATTCTAGGCCGGAGCCGTTCGCGCACCTCGGGCGGTCACCGTCGGCCGGTCCCCGAGGCCCCTGAGTCCCCGGAGTCCCCGGAGTCCCCGGAGGCTCCCGCGGCCCCGGCGAGGCCCGCCACCCGCGCCAGGCGCCGGTAGGAGTCGAGCAGACCCGCGCGGTCGTGCGTACTGGTGGTCACCAGGACCTCCTGGGCGCCGCTGTCCTTGAGCAGCCCCTCCAGGGCGTCGGCGACCTGCTCCTCGGTGCCGTGGATGTGGCCCTGGAGCCCGGACTCGTACAGGTCGCGTTCCTTGCCGGTCATGCCGCCCGTCGCCGCCAGTTCCTGGACGCGCTCGGCGGGCGGCAGCGGCGGGAAGGTGCCGTGGGTGCGGGAGTACGCCATCGACCAGGCCTCCGGCACGAGCAGACGGCGGGCCGCCGCCTCGGTCTCCGCGACGGCGACCGAGCCCGAGACGATCACGTACGGCTCCCGCGCCCACGCCGAGGGCGTGAAGGCCGCGCGGTAGCCGTCGACGGCGCGCAGCATCCTGTCGCGGCCCCGCAGATCGCCGATGACCAGCGGCAGTCCCGCGGCCGCCGCGATGGCGGCGCCCTCGCCGGTGGCCAGGACGTACGCCGGGACGCGCACGCCGTCGGCGGGGTAGGCGCGCACGCCGGTGTCCGACGCGCCGCGGAACCAGTCGAGCAGCTCCGTGAGCTGGGCCGCGAAGTCCTCGGCGGCGTGCTTGTCGCGGCCGAGCGCCTTGCGGACGCCGTCGGTGAACCCGACCGAGCGGCCGAGCCCCATGTCGATCCGGCCGGGGAAGAGCGCCTCCAGGACCCCGAACTGCTCGGCGACCACGAACGGCTGATGGTTCGGCAGCATCACGCCGCCCGTGCCCACCCGGATCGTACGGGTGGCCCCGGCGACGGCCGCCGCGAGCACCGTCGGCGCGGAACCGGCGACTCCGGGCACGCCGTGGTGCTCGGACACCCAGAAGCGGTGGTACCCGAGGGCTTCCAGGTCCTGCGCGAAGCGGACCGTGTCGCGCAGCACCTCGGGGCCCTCGTGCCCCTCGCGGACGCGCGAACGGTCGAGGACGGAGAACCGGGTGGATTCGATCACTGAGCTCACAGACATGTCCAACGCTCGGCGCGGCCGATGATTCCCGCTCCCGCCGGGTCGCCGCGCACTTCGGCGGGTCCGTACGCTGCTCACGTGACGGACGACACCAGACCGCTCGCCGTGTTCGACCTCGACGGCACCCTCGCCGACACCGCGCACCGCCAGCGGTTCCTGGAGCGCGCGCCGCGCGACTGGGACGCGTTCTTCGCGGCGGCGCCGCACGACCCGCCGCTGCCGCGGGGCGTCGCGCTCGCGCGCGAGAGCGCGGGGGAGTGCGAGGTCGTGTACCTCACGGGGCGGCCGGAGCGCTGCCGCGCCGACACCGTGGCGTGGCTCGCCGCGCAGGGGCTGCCCGAGGGGCGGATCTGGATGCGGCGCGACCACGACCGAAGGCCCGCGCGCCGCACCAAGCTGGAGATCCTGCGGCGCCTCGCGCGCGACCGCGAGGTGCGCGTGCTCGTGGACGACGACGCGCTGGTCTGCGACGACGCGGAGCGGGCCGGGTTCACGGTGGTGCGGGCGAACTGGGCGCGGGCGTCGGCCGCGCTCAAGGACGCACAGGAGCGCGAGGGGCGCACCTGAGCCCGCGCCGTGTGAGCCCGCGCCGTGCGGACGTACGGGACGAGGCCCTTGCGGTCAGTCCGCGTCCTCCAGGCGGAAGCCGACCTTCAGGCCCACCTGGAAGTGCTTGATCTGCCCGTCCTCGATGTGGCCGCGCACCTGCGTGACCTCGAACCAGTCCAGGCCGCGCAACGTCTGCGAGGCGCGGGTGATGCCGTTGCGGATGGCCTGGTCGACGCCTTCGTGGGAGGTGCCGACGATCTCGGTGACCCGGTAGGTGTGCTCGGACATGCGGTCCTTCTCCTCTCCGCGGCGGTGCGGCTGCACTCCACGGTAGTGCCGGGGGCCGGCACGGGCCTGTTGACGGCCGGTGCGGCGGGGGACCGATGTGATCGATCGATGGAGGTGCCGTGAGAGACCGATGCGCCCACGCCCCTTGACCGAAGTTGTGGTCCGTACCAAAATTCCCACACACCCGTTCGAGCACCGCTCTTCCCCACGTCGGGCCCCTCCCCCCGTGCTGTCCCACCGCAGAAAGTGACCGACGTGAACGCGCGCCACAGACGCATCTCGCTGTCCCTCGCCCTGACCTTCGCCGCCACCGCCCTGCTGCCCGGCTGCGGCCTCCTGCCCGGCGGTGACGACGACAAGAGCACCGTCACGGTCTGGATGATGCGGGGCAGCGCGTCGGACGCGTTCGTCAAGCGGTTCACCGACGGCTTCGAGAAGGAGCACGACGACATCGACCTGGACATCCGCGTCCAGGAGTGGACGGGGATCGGCCCCAAGGTGCAGAAGGCCCTCAAGAAGGACGACGGGCCCGACGTCATCGAGGTCGGCAACACCCAGGTCGCCCAGTACGTCGACGCGGGCGGCCTGGAGGACCTCACCCTGGAGTCCGCGCGCGACCTCGGCATGGAGGACTGGCTGCCCGGCCTGGGCGAGCCCGGGCGCTACCGGGGCGCCCAGTACGGCGTGCCGTGGTACGCCGCCAACCGCGTCGTCCTCTACAACAAGGACCTGTTCGCCCAGGCCGGGATCAAGCAGCCGCCCAAGACCCGGCAGCAGTGGCTGGACGCCACGGCGCGCCTCGACAACGGCGCCAACCAGGGGATCTACCTCGCGGGACAGGACTGGTACACGCTGTCCGGGTTCATCTGGGACGAGGGCGGCGACCTCGCCAAGGAGAAGGGCGGCGGCTGGAAGGGCGGCCTGCACTCCCCGGCCGCGCTGCGCGGCATGGAGTTCTACAAGCAGCTCCAGGCGCTCGGCGACGGTCCGCAGAACGCGGACGAGGAACACCCGCCGCAGGCCGGGGTGTTCGCCAAGGGCGACGTCGCGCAGATCATCGCGGTGCCCGGCAGCGCCCGCGCCATCGAGGCGAAGAACCCCGGTCTGAAGGGGAAGATCGGCTACTTCCCGATCCCGGGCAAGACCGCGGGCAAGCCCGGCGCGGTCTTCACCGGCGGCTCCGACCTCGTCGTGCGCGAGGGCACGAAGGAGCGCAAGGCGGCCGTCGAGGTCGTCAAGGCGCTCGCGGGCGAGAAGTGGCAGAAGGACCTGGCCCGCACGATGGACTACGTGCCGAACAAGGCGAAGCTCGCCTCCACCGTGTCGGGCGACGCCGGGGTGGCCGCGATGGCGGCCGGGGCCGCGCGCGGCCGGGCCACGCCCAACTCGCCGCGCTGGGCCCTGGTCGAGGCCGACAACCCGATCAAGGCGTACATGTCGAAGGTCCTCGCCGGCGGCGACGCGGCCGCCGAGGCCAAGGCGGCCTCCGGCCGGATCACCGAGACGCTGGACGACCACGCGCGCTGAGTCCGGTCCCGGGGCCCGCCGCCGACGGCGCCGGGCCCCGGGACCGGCCGCGCCTCAGGACGCCGTGCTCAGGGACAGCGCGAAGCGCCCGCGCTCGTCCGTCCACCAGTGCGTCAGCTTCAGGCCCGCCGACGCCAGTTCGGACCGCACGCCGTCCTCGCGGAACTTCGCGGAGACCTCGGTGCGCAGGTCCTCGCCCCGCTCGAAGTCGACCGCCAGGTCCAGGGCGGGGATCTTCACGGTCTGCGTGAGCCGGGACCGCAGCCGCATCTCGATCCACTCCCGGTCGCGGTCCCAGACCGCCACGTGGTTGAACGCCTCGGGGTCGAAGTCCGCGCCCAGCTCGCGGTTCACGACGTGCAGGACGTTCTTGTTGAACGCGGCGGTCACCCCCGCCCCGTCGTCGTACGCGGACACCAGGACCGACTCGTCCTTGACCAGGTCGGTGCCGAGGAGCAGCGAGTCGCCGGGGGAGAGCAGGCCGCGCACCGAGGCGAGGAACGCGGCGCGCTCGGCGGGCAGCAGATTGCCGACGGTGCCGCCGAGGAACGCCACCAGGCGCGGCCCCGGCGTGCCGGGCAGGGCCAGGCCCTGGGTGAAGTCGGCGACGAGCGCGTGTACGCTCAGCGACGGCCGCTCCGCGAGCAGCGTGTTCGCCGCGCCGGTGAGCGCGGACTCGCTGACGTCGACGGGCACGTAGGTGTCCAGGTCCGTCAGCGCGTCGATGAGGTGCCGGGTCTTGTCGGAGGACCCCGAGCCGAGCTCTATCAGCGTGCGCGCGCCGGTGACCTCGGCGATCCGCGCCGACCTGGCGACGAGGATCTCGCGCTCGGCACGCGTCGGGTAGTACTCGGGCAGGGTGGTGATCTCGTCGAACAGGACGCTGCCGCGGGCGTCGTAGAACCACTTGGGCGGGAGCGTCTTCGGTGTGCGGGTCAGGCCGTGCAGGACGTCGGCGCGCAGGGCCGCGCCGGTGGCGTCCTCGGGCAGGGTGCGGGTCAGCAGGAACGGGCTCACGCAGGTGGCTCCTTGAGCGGGGTGAGAAGGACGTCGGTGCGGCTCGCGTGGAGCAGCGTGTGGTCGGGGACCTCCCGCCAGCGCGGGTCTTCGTCGTACGGCTCGGACGCGGCGACGGTGCCGCGCCCCGGCACGGCCAGGTACCAGAGGGTGTCGCCCCAGGCCGTCGCGGCGATCGTCGTGCCGTCGGTGAGCAGCAGGTTCAGGCGCGATCCCGGGGCCGCGTCCGCGACCTCCACGACCGTGTCCGCGAGCGCCTGCGGCAGCGGCTCGCCGCGCCGCAGACGGGCCTGGACGAGTGCCCAGACGAGCGCCGAGTCGCAGCGCGCCTCCAGGGACAGCAGTTCGGCGGGCGGCAGGCCCGCGGCGAGCGGGGCGAGCGAGCCGGGCCAGCCGGACACCGCGCCGTTGTGGCTGAACAGCCAGCGGTCCGCGGCGAACGGTGCCGCCGCTGCCTCCCCGTCCGCGCCCGCCACGGTGGCATCGCGCACGGCGGCGAGCAGCGCCCCCGAGCGCACCACGCGCGCGAGGTCCGCGAACGACTGGTCGCCCCAGATCGGCCCGGCCCGCCGGTAGCGCGCGGGCACCGGGTCGCCGTCGGCGTACCAGCCCACGCCGAAGCCGTCGGCGTTGACCGTGCCGTGCCGCTGGTGCCGGGGCGCCCACGACTGCCGGAAGAGGCTGTGCCCGGGCGCCACGAGCAGCGCGCCCAGGGGCGTGGGCGCGCCCACGTAGGCGAGGTGACGGCACATCAGCCGAGCTCCGCGGCCAGCTCGGCGGCCGTGGCGTCGCGGGCCGTGCGGAAGCCGGAGAAGATCTGCCGCCGCACCGGGTGGTCCCAGTTGCGGAAGGTGCCCCGGCAGGCCACGGCGTCCACGGAGAAGGCCCCGCCGCGCAGGACCTTGTAGTCGCCGCCGAAGAACACCTCCGAGTACTCCCGGTAGGGGAAGGCGACGAACCCCGGATAGGGCAGGAAGTCGCTCGCCGTCCACTCCCACACGTCGCCCATCAACTGCCGTACGCCGAGCGGCGACTCGCCCCCCGGATAGCTGCCCGCGGGTGCCGGGCGCAGATGGCGCTGGCCCAGGTTCGCGTGCCGGGGAGTCGGGTCCTCGTCCCCCCACGGGTAGCGCGTCGAGCGGTCCTCGGCGGGCTTGTGGCGCGCGGCCTTCTCCCACTCGGCCTCGGTGGGCAGGCGCCGCCCCGCCCAGCGCGCGTACGCGTCCGCCTCGTACCAGCTGACGTGCACCACCGGCTCGTCGGCGGGCACCGGCTCGACGTGGCCGAAGCGCCGCCGCAGCCACTGGCCGCCCTCGCGGCGCCAGAACAGCGGCGCCGTGAGCCCGTTCCTGCGGACCGTCTCCCAGCCGCGCTCGTGCCACCAGCGCGGCTCGTCGTACCCGCCGTCGTCGATGAACCGCTGGTACGCGGCGTTCGTCACCGGCGTGGTGTCGAGGAAGAAGGGCGGCACGAGCCGCCGGTGGGCGGGGCGTTCGTTGTCGAGCGCCCACGGCTCGGTGGACGTGCCCATGGTGAACGTGCCGCCGGGCACGAGGACTTCGTCCGGGCCGCCGAAGGCCGGAGCGGGCTCCGGATCGGGGGCGGTGAGCGCCGGGGCGCCCGCGCGCAGCTGATGGGTGATCAGCATGGTCTCGTCGTGCTGCTGCTCGTGCTGCGCGATCATGCCGAAGGCGAAGCCCGCGTCGGTGAGCCCGCGGACCGCCTGCGCGGTGCCCTCCACGAGCGGCGCGCCCCGCTCGAACGGGGTGCCTTCCGTGAACGGCGTGCTCTCCAGGACGTCGAGCGCCCGGCCGCGCACGTCGGCGGCGTAGCGGCGGGCCTCGGCGGGCGCGAGCAGCGGCAGCGAGGGACGGGCGGCGCGCGGATGCTCGAAGGCGTCGTACAGGGAGTCGATCTCGGGCCGCAGCGCGTCGCGGCCGCCGACCGCGCGCAGCAGCCACTGCTCCTCCTGGTTGCCTATGTGGGCGAGGTCCCACACCAGCGGCGACATCAACGGCGAGTGCTGGGCGGTCAGTTCGCCGTCCTCGACGCAGGAGGTGAGCAGGGCGGTGCGCTCGCGCGCGGCGCGGAGCGCGGTGAGCGCGCGCTGCCGCAGCTCCTCGGGCCCGACGGGCACCTCGTGCGGGGCTCCGGTCGTGGAACCGGTCATCGCGGTACGTCCTTCCCGGGGGCGAGCGCCCCTTGTGCGTCGAGTTCGTCGAGGAGGTCGTCCGCGGGGCAGCGGCCGCGGGCGACGTACCGATCGGCGTGCGCCGCGACTGCGGCGACGACCGCGGGCGCCGCCCCGAGCCGGGGCAGCGCGTCCAGGGCCGTGGCGAAGCAGGCCGTCGCCGCCTCGCGCAGCTCCGGGTCCGCGAGGCCGTGGCGCGCCGCGTCCAGCCACAGCGGGCTGTGCGGCGCGGGCGTCGCCCCGGCCCGCTCGGCCAGCGGCTTGACCGTGCGGTACGCCGTCTCGGCGGCCTGCGCGTCGTCGAAGAGCGCCATGGTCACGGCGAGCGGCACCACCCAGCCGTCCGCGCCCGGCTGCGCGTCGACCATGCGCAGCTCCAGGTGCCCGCGCGGTCTGACCGGCGGGAACAGCGTGGTGAGGTGGTAGTCGAGGTCCCCGCGGGTGGGCGGCCGTGGCAGTCCCGAACGCACCCAGGAGCGGAAGCTCAGGCCCTGGGGGACCAGCCACGGCACCCCGTCCGCGGCCCCGGTGCTCTCCGTATCCGTGGCGCGTACGCACATCACCGGCGCGTCCAGGGCGTGCCGGGCCCAGGCCGCCCGCGGCTCCTCGTCGAGCGCGGGCGCGCCCGATCTGCCCGGGTCGATGCCCGCCCACACGGCCTGCCGCGTGGACCGCCAGCCCGTGGCGCGGCCGTCCTGCACCGGCGAGTTGGCGAACGCCGCCACCAGGACCGGGCCGAGCAGATGCGCGAGCCGCCAGCGCCGGGCGAAGCCGAGCGGCCCCGGCTCCGCGTACCCGGCGTCCAGGCAGATCTGCACGGACGCCGTGGAGCACATCATGCGGCGGCCCGCCTCACCCGCGCGGTCGAGCCAGGACTCCATGGCGTCGTAGCGCGGCTCCCGCAGCAGCCGCGTCGGGGCGCGCCACGGATCGGCGCCGAGGCCGGTGAGGGTGAGGTCCAGGGGACGGAGCGTGTCGCGGACGACGGTGAGATCGGCCGTCACGGCCGATACGCACTCCATCAGCGAGGCGGCGGGCAGCGAGCTGAGCTCCAGCTGACCGCCGGGTTCCACGGTGACCGCCGAGTGCAGTGATTCGGTCCGCAGCGCCGCGCGGGCGGCCTGTACGCGGGCGGACGTGACGGGAAGGCGCGGGGAGCGCCGGTCGTGGACGAGCCATTCCAGCTCGACACCGACGGCGGCGGGCGGTCCGTTCTTGAAGCAGATGCCGCGCACCAGGGCCTCGACCTCCGCTTCGGTCACGGCGTCCCGAGGACGCGCGCGACGGTTCGTACAGTCTCCCTCTGGCATGTCGGGGGTCCTCCTGTTCCGGGCGGCCCGGACGTCGCGTCCGGGCAGCGCTCGTAACACCCAAGACCTTGAAGCTATTTCGCACAAGACGGCCCCGGGTGGCCGGAAGGTGCCGTCGCGGTGAACGACGGCCGCGCCGCGCCGTCGGTTCGCGCACCACACGGGGCATTCCTTCCAATAGACCACGCGCGTGCCGTTCCCGCACGGGATGGCCGAAACGGCACGCCCGCCCCCTGGGGGAGCCGCGCCGGTCAGTCGCCGACGGCGGGGTGCTCGACGCGGTACTGCGCCACGAGCTCGTCGAAGACGTCGCTGGTCGGCCCGCCCAGGACGGCCCGGTGCGCGCCGCCCACGAACGACCGCACGCGGTCCGTCACCTCCGCCGCCTTCGCGGCGCTCGCGTAGATGCCGAGCACCAGAGAGCCGTCCCCCACGGTGAAGCCCCAGGGCACCTCACAGGGCCCGTCGTGGTCCTCGACCGGACACAGCAGACGGGCGAGGGGTTCCTGGAGCGCGAGCGCCGCTTCCGTGTCGGCGAAACCGTGGATGTGGATCTCGTAGAGCTGCACGGCTCAGACGGTAGACGGCGCCTTCGCGGGGCGCACGGCATTTTCGGACACCGCCCCTGGCTTCCGCGCGCCCCGGCCGCGCCGGATCCGCCCCCGGCGGCGCGGCTCGCTCAGGGGGCCGCCCGCGTGTCGGCCGGCTCCGGCCAGGACTCGTGCCAGCGCCGGTCGGCCTCCAGCTGGGCCGCCAGGGAGATGAGCAGCGGCTCGCTGCCCGCCGGGCCGAGGAGCTGGGCGCCCACCGGCAGACCGCCCGCGACCCGGCCCGCGGGGACGTTCACCCCCGGCCAGCCGAGCACGTTCCACGGCCACGCGTACGGGCACGCCGCGATCATCGCCTGGTCCGTGCGCCAGCTGCTGAGCTTGGCGAGGGCCCCGACGGGCGGCGGCGGGGTGGCCGTCGTGGGCGCGAGGACCACGTCGTACGTGTCGAAGACGGCGCCCACCCGGCGCTGCAGGGTCACCTCGGCCCGCCGGGAGAGCCGCAGCGGCGCGCCGCCGAGCAGCCGCCCCAGGCGCGCGGCCTCCTTGGTGCGCGGGTCGAGCAGGTCGGGGTCGGGCACCTCGCGCACCCAGTCGGCGACGCCCGCCGTGGCCCGGGGCACGAAGGCAAGACCGATCTGGCCGTAGCGCGGGTTCGCCTCCTCCACGTCGTGCCCGAGCGCCGCCAGACGGTCGGCCAGGTCCACGACCTTGGCCCGCACGAGCGGGTGCAGCCGCTTGGGCGTGGCCGTGAACGGCGTGCGCAGGGAGAGCGCCACGCGCAGCCTGCCCGGCTCACGCCGCGCGGCGTCGGCGGCGCGGATCACGGACGGCTGGTGCGGGTCGTCTTGGTGGTTGCCGCTCGCCGCGTCCAGGAGCAGCGCGGCGTCGGCCACGGTGCGCGCGAGCGGGCCGTTGACGGTGATGCCGTTGAACGCCTCCGGCCACGGCCACGTCGAGATGCGCCCGCGCTGCGGCTTGATCCCCACGAGATGCGTCCACGCGGCCGGGATCCGCACCGAGCCAGCCCCGTCCGAGCCGAGCGCCACCGGCACCAGGCCCGCCGCGACCGCCGCCGCGGAGCCGCCCGACGAACCGCCCGGCGTGTGTCCTGTGTTCCACGGATTGCGGGTGTCGCCGAAGGCGGGCCCCTCAGTGAACGGCCACTGCCCCAGCTCGCACGTGTTGGTCTTGCCGACGACGACCGCGCCCGCCGCCTGCAGCCTGCGCACCGCCTCCGCGTCCCGGGCCTTGGGCGGGAAGTCGCCGGGGCAGCCGAACGCCGTCGGCTCGCCCGCCACGTCCGTGTCGTCCTTCACCGCGATCGGCACCCCGAGCAGCGGGGCGCGCACGCCCGCCGCCAACTGCCGGTCGGCGGCGTCCGCTTCGGCGAGCGCGGCCTCGGCGCGCACCACGCGGAAGGCGTTGAGCGTGGGCTGTGTCGCCAGGATCCGGGTGAGCGTCCGCTCGGCGAGCTCGCGCGCGGACACCTCGCCCGCGCTGAGCGCGCGGACGGTCTCCGCGAGGCCTTCGGAACGGTCGCTGCTCATGTGGGGGCACCTTCGGTCGGGCGGCGCGGCCGCGGTTGCTTACCGCACGGTAGCTTCCGGCGGGCCAACGCGGTATCGGGCAGGCGCAGTTCACTCCCGCCCGCCGCGCGCGCTCCGTGCCGCGGCGGCGCGCGCGAGCGGCGTGGGCCGCCCCGGCCGGGCCGTGCGTGCGCGGCTACGGGCGCACATGACATCCCGCGCTACCAGCGACGATGGCGTGCGCGCCCGTGCCCCGCCGACTGCCCGGCAGCGCCCCCGCGCCCGCCTGGGTGCGCCCCGGGGCCGTCTGGAAGGATTGCCCTCGTCATGGTGCAGATACCGAAGCAGCAGGCCGCGCCGGATCCGGCGCCGACCGCGCCGAGCCCGCCATCCGACCCCGAGCCGCAGGACGCCGCGCAGCGCGTGCCGCACACCGTTCCGACCAGCGCCGACGTCGCGCGCCTCGCGGGCGTCTCGCGCGCCACCGTGAGCTACGTCCTCAACAACACCAGCGCCGTGCGCATCAGCGAGCCCACCCGCCGCCGCGTCCGCGAGGCCGCGAAGGAGCTCGGATACGTTCCGCACGCCGCCGCCCGCAGTCTGCGCGCCGGGCACACCCGCATGGTCCTCATGCCCACGCCGCAGATCCCCGTGGGCCCGCTCTTCAGCCGGTTCTTCAGCGAACTCCAGTGGGCGCTCAGCCGGTTCGACTACACCGTCGTGCAGTACGGCAGCCTCGGCCTGACCGGTGAGGAGGCCGCCCGCGCCTGGGCCGAGCTGCGCCCGGTCGCGGTCCTGGCCCCCGACGCGACCGCGCTCGGCGCCCGCGGCGTCTCCGTCCTCAAGCGCTCCGGCGCCAAGGCGGTCTTCACGCTCGGCCCGCAGCGGGCCGAGGGGGCGCACGCGCTGCTCATGGACCAGCGCCTGGTCGGCCGCAGCGCCGCCGAGCACCTCCTGTCCCGCGGCCGCCGCCGCATAGGCGTGGTGGTCCCCGAGGAGCCCGGGCTCGAAGCCTTCTCGCAGCCGCGCCTCGACGGCGTGCGGGCCGCGGTGCGCGGCGCGGGCGACGGCCAGGTCACCGAGTTGCCGCTGGGCTACGGCGAGGACTCCGCGGCCCGGCTCGCGGGCCGCTGGCGCGCGCTCGGCCTCGACGCCGTGTTCGCGTACAACGACGAGTACGCGATGCTCCTCATGCGCGCCCTCCAGGACGAGGGGATACGCGTCCCGGACGACACCGCCGTGGTCGGCGCCGACGACCTGATGCTCGGGCGGCTGCTGCGGCCGCGCCTGAGCAGCGTCCGCATCGAGCTGCCGTCGGGCCGCGGCCTCGCGGAGCTCGTCGACCGGGTGGTGCGGGAGCCGGGGGCGCGGCCGGAGGTCCACGACGTGCTCGGTGCGAGCGTGGTGCACCGCGAGTCGAGCTGAACCCCCGGCCCGGCGCCCCGGGGATGCGTTACGCCTCCTGCTCCTTGGCCTGCTGCTCCGCGACCGACTTGCGGACCTCGTCCATGTCCAGCTGACGGGCCTGCCCGATCACGTCCTCAAGAGCCGATTCCGGCAGCGCGCCCGGCTGCGCGAACACCGCGACCTGGTCCCGGACGATCATCAGCGTGGGGATCGACTGGATGCCGAAGGCGGCGGCGAGCTCCGGCTGCGCCTCCGTGTCGACCTTGCCGAAGACCAGGTCCGGGTTGGCCTCCGCGGCCTTCTCGTACACCGGCGCGAACTGGCGGCAGGGACCGCACCAGGACGCCCAGAAGTCGATCAGGACGAAGTCGTTCTCCGTCATCGTCTGGTCGAAGTTTTCCTTCGTGAGCTCCACGGTCGTGCTCATGATGAGTCTCTCTTCCTGGTGGGGGCGAAGCCGTCGTGCACAACGGCCGCGGCGGCGGCCGTATTCCGCGCGCGTACCCGTGTGGCCACGCCGCACACCTGGCACCAGACTGGCCTCATGACGCAATCCACGGACGCCACGGGCGAAGCAGCGGACAACACGTACGACGTAGTGGTCATCGGGGCCGGACCGGTCGGGGAGAACGTCGCCGACCGGGCGCGCGCGGCGGGCCTCAGCGCGGCGATCGTGGAGAGCGAGCTGGTCGGCGGCGAGTGCTCGTACTGGGCCTGCATGCCCAGCAAGGCGCTGCTGCGGCCCGTCGTGGCCCGCGCCGACGCCCGCCGCGTGCCGGGCCTGCGGCACCTGGTCGAGGGCGACCTGGACGCGTCCGCCGTCCTCGCCCACCGGGACGCGTACGCCTCGCACTGGAAGGACGACGGCCAGGTCGGCTGGCTCGACTCGATCGGCGTGGACCTGTTCCGGGGCCACGGCCGGCTGGCGGGCACGCGCCGGGTGACCGTGACCGCCGCCGACGGCACCGTCACGGAGCTCGCGGCCCGGCACGCCGTCGCGGTGTGCACCGGCAGCAGGGCCGTCGTCCCCGACCTGCCGGGCGCCGCCGACGCCAAGCCGTGGACCAGCCGCGAGGCGACCAGCGCCGACCACGTGCCGGGCCGCCTGGTCGTGGTCGGCGGCGGCGTGGTCGGCGTGGAGATGGCCACGGTCTGGCAGGCGCTCGGCTCCCGGGTGACGCTGCTGGTGCGGGGCGGGGGCCTGCTGCCCAAGATGGAGCCGTTCGCCGGGGAGCTCGTCGCCGACGCCCTGCGCGAGGCGGGCGCCGAGGTACGGACGGACACCTCGGTCAAGGCGGTGCGCAGGGACGGCGCCACCGTCACCGTCGAGCTCGACGGCGGCGACCGGATCGAGGCCGACGAGGTGCTCTTCGCCACCGGCCGCGCCCCGCGCACCGACGACCTCGGCCTGGACACGGTGGGCCTGGAGGCCGGCGCGTGGCTGTCCGTCGACGACAGCTGCCAGGTCGCCGGCAGCGACTGGCTGTACGCCGTCGGTGACGTGAACCACCGGGCGCTGCTGACCCACCAGGGCAAGTACCAGGCGCGGATCGCGGGCGCCGCGATCGCCGCCCGCGCCCGGCGCGTCCCGATCCTGGAGACCGACCGGTGGGGCGCCCACAGCGCGACCGCCGACCACGACGCCGTCCCGCAGGTCGTCTTCACCGACCCGGAGGCGGCCTCGGCGGGCCTCACCCTCGCCGCCGCCGAGGAGGCGGGCCACCGGGTGCGCGCCGTCGACTACGACCTCGCGTCCGTCGCCGGGTCCGGGCTGTACGCCGACGGGTACCGGGGCCGCGCCCGCATGGTCGTCGACCTGGACCGCGAGGTCCTGCTCGGCGTCACCTTCGTCGGCCCCGGCGTCGGCGAGCTGATCCACTCCGCCACGGTCGCCATCGCGGGCGAGGTCCCCGTCGACCGCCTGTGGCACGCGGTCCCGGCGTACCCGACGATCAGCGAGGTGTGGCTGCGGCTCCTGGAGACCTACCGGGGCTGACGCGGCACCTCACCGAAGAGGGCACGGCCCGGTGGCGGCCGTGCCCTAGGCCCGTCTCCGGGCCGTGCCCTAGGCCCGTCTCCGGGCGGACCGGGAGCGGCGCAGGCCCGTGAGCTCGTCCTCGCCCTTGCCTCCCCACACTCCCGACGTCTGGCCGGAGCTCACCGCGTAGGCGAGACACTCCCGCGCCACCGCGCAGTGCGCACAGATCCGTTTGGCCTCCTCCTGGTCCCGTTCGGCCGGTCCTGAGGCGCCGACGGGGAAGAACAGCTCAGGGTCCTCATCAGCACACGCGGCCCGGCTGATCCAGTCCTGTCGCAGGGGTACCCGTTCCATGCGGCCCCGGGTGCCCGGAGCCGGGGGGACGAAACGGAGGATGTCGCTCAGTCGTCCTCGAGGATCGCCTCCAGATGCCGCAGCGCCGTCGTCACGCGCGCCGGGTCCTGCTGGAAGAACGGGTCGTCGGGCACCGGAAGGGAACCGGCGAGCGCGATGCCGCGGCCGCGCGCCCACGTCGCGTCGTCCGCGCCGATCGCCGCGCGGAACGTGGCGCGGGCCTTCGCGGGCAGGAACATCCACGCCGGGATCAGATCGCACGCGGGGTCGCCCACGGCCAGCGTCCCGAAGTCGATGACGGCGCTCAGCCGCCCGTCGACCGCCAGCAGGTTGCCGGTCGCCAGATCGCCGTGCAGCCACACCGGCGGGCGGTCCCAGGCGGGCGCCGCGAGCGCCTGCTCCCAGACCGCCGTGACCGCGTCCGTGTCGACCGTGCCGTCCAGCTTCGCGATCTTCGCCCGCACCGTGGAGTCGGCGGCGAGCTGCGGATGCTCGGCGCCCACGGGCGCGCCCCGGAAGGCGTTGCTCCACTGCGGCGGCGGCCCGTCCGTCGCGTCGATCCGCTGCAACGCGCGGATGAAACCGGCGAGTTGAACGGCGGCCTCGTGCGGGTCGGCCAGGCCGTCCGTCGTCGCGGGCTCGCCCTCCAGCCAGCGGCAGACCGACCACGGGAACGGATAGCCCGCGCCCGGCTCGCCCTGCGCCAGCGGCTGCGAGACCGCGAGCGGCAGCTGCGGCGCCAGCCACGGAAGCCAGCGCTGCTCGCGCTCGACCTGGCCGGTCCAGCGGGCGTAGCGGGGCAGCCGCAGCGCCATGTCGGCGCCCAGGCGGAAGGTCGCGTTGTCCATGCCCGAGCGCGGCACCGGGGTCACGGGCAGCCGGGCCCACTGCGGGAACTGCGCCGCGAGGAGGCGTCGCACCAGCGGCTCGTCGATGGTCACCGCGACCTCGTCGTCGCTCTGGTCGGTCTCGGCGCGTTCGTCGTACGTCTCGTCGGTACCGCTCGGTGACACGGGGATCCCCTCGGCCGGGCCATGTGCCCGGCGCCTTCGTCGACTTGGTGGAAGGCGACCCATTCCACCCAGCGACGGGATCCGCTGTCCACCGGGTTTCCCGGCGCCCCGCCACCAGGGCGCTGGCGGCGACCGGCGCCCGCTGGGAAACCGATGGTGCCCGGCGCCCGCTAAGAGCCGGTCGCGACCGGTGTCCGCGTCTCGCGCAGCGTACGGTCCGCCCCCGCGGAGCCTCCCGCCGACGGCGCGGGCACCGAGGCGGAGCCCCCGCCGCGGGTGCGCAGCCGCCGCAGCACGCGCCGCGCCCGCGGGGGCAGGACCCGCCGCCAGGACCTCCTGCGGCGCGTGGAGCGCAGCTCGGCGAAGAGCAGTTCGTGCCGGGCCGCGATCGGCTCCGGGTCGTATCGCCGTGCGCTCTCCAGCGCGGCGGCGCCCATCGCGCGCCGCCGCGGCGCGTCCTCGATGAGTTCCAGCAGCGCCTTGGCGAGCGCGGCCTCGTCGCCCGTCGGCACGAGCCGGCCGTCGTGACCGTCGCTGATGATCTCGGCGGGGCCGAGCGGACAGTCGGTGCTCACCACCGGCACGCCGCACCGCATGGCCTCCACCAGCGTCATGCCGAACGACTCGGCGTCGGACGCCGACGCGACCACCGACGCCCGGGCGAACTCCGGCTCGATCGGCGAGCGCACCCCCATCAGCTCCACGTGCCCGCGCAGCCCGAGCTCCTCGACCGCGCGCTCCAGCGGCTCCTTCTGCTGGCCGCCCCCGTAGATCCGAAGGCGCCAGTCGGGGTGCCGCTCCGCGACCGTGGCGAACGCCGCCACCAGCAGGTCGAACCGCTTGCCCGGTACGAGCCGCCCGGCGGCCGCGACGACCTTGGCGGTGCCGTCGGACGGCAGCACCGGCGGCCTCGGCACCATGTTCGGGATGCTCAGGATCCGCACCCCCGGCAGCGGCATCCGTCTGCGGTAGACGTCCGCGTCGGCCTCGGTGGTCGTCACCAGGGCGTCGAGGGAGCGGTAGTGGCGGGCGAGCTGGGCGCGCAGGCGCTTGCTGTGCGCGTCGTGCCGCAGGTGCTCCTGGCCGACGAGCAGCGCGCGGCGCGGGCCGAACCGGGCGAGGTACACATTGATCCCCGGCCGCGTACCGACGATCACGTCCGCGTCGCAGCGCCGCAGATAGGCCGCGACGCGCTCGTCGTGGAGGCGCGTGTACTGGTGGTGGCGCCGCTCCGCCGACGGGAACGCCTCGGCGGGCTCCGCGAACGCCGGATCGAGCGTGTCCGCGCTTCCGGCCCTGACGTCCACCAGCGGTACGAGCCGCACCCGCGGATCGACCTCGAAGCGCGGCCACTCGCGGTGCCGCATCAGCGAGACGATGGTGACGTCGTGGCGCTCGGACAACGCGGACGCGAGATTGAGGGTGGTGCGGATGGTGCCCCCCACGCCGTACACGTTGTGCAGCAGGAACACGACCTTCAGAGCCTTCATGCGGAGCTTTCCCCTCGGCGGTGCTCGACGGATCCGCGCGCGTGGGTCGGGACGCGCGGCGAAAAGACACGGCAGAAACGCAAGCCACCTTCCCGCGCCCGGGTAAGCCGGGATTGCGGCCACGGTGAGAGGACGGTAAGAACGCGGCCCTGCGCCGGCGGAACAGGGGCGGTTGGCAGACTAACGGGATGCCGCACACCGAGCCGTTCAGCAACACGCCGACTGTCGGCGGTCCACCGCACACCGTGCTGCTCGCCGAGGACGACCGCGCCATCCGCAACTCGCTGGAGCGCGCCCTGACGTTGGAGGGCTACCGCGTCACGGCCGTCGCCGACGGCGTCCAGGCGCTCGCGGCCGTGCACCGGCAACCGCCGGACCTGCTCGTCCTGGACGTGATGATGCCGGGCATCGACGGCCTCCAGGTGTGCCGGGTGCTGCGCGCCGAAGGCAGCAGGACACCCGTCCTGATGCTCACCGCCCGGGTGGAGACCGCCGACCGCGTCGCCGGACTCGACGCGGGCGCCGACGACTACGTGGCCAAGCCCTTCGAGGTCGAGGAGGTCTTCGCCCGGCTGCGCGCGCTGCTGCGCCGGGCGGACGGAGCGGCGATACCCGGCGCGGGCGCGGGAAGTGGTGCGGGCACGGACGCGGGCGACGGGCCCGACGGCGTCGTCAGGGCGGGCGGCGGCCTGCACATCGACCCCGGGGCCCGCCGCGCCTGGCGCGGCCCCCGCCAAGTCGAGCTCACCCGCACCGAGTTCGACCTCCTGCACCTCCTGGCCCGCAACGAGGGCATCGTCCTCGACCACGCCACCATCTACGACCGCATCTGGGGCTACGACTTCGGTCCGAACTCCAAGAACCTCGCCGTGTACGTGGGTTATCTGCGCCGCAAGCTCGACGTGCCCGGGGCGCCGCCGCTCATCCACACCGTGCGGGGCGTCGGCTACGTCCTGCGGACGTCATGAGGAGCGGCGCCCGCGTGCCACCGTGCGGCGCCGCGGCGGGCGACCGCGGCGCCGCACGGCGGCCGCGCACCCGGATCGGCACCAGCCTCGGCACGCGGTTCGCCGCCTCCTTCGCCGCGGTCGCCGTCGTCGTCACCCTGCTGGTGGGCTTCCTCAGTTACGACGCGGCGGCCCGCCTCATCCGCCGCGACCAGCACGCGGCCTTCAACGAAGTCGTCGAGGACCTGCGCGAGCAGGTGCGCAGACACCGTCTGAACGTCTCCATCGCCACCGACCTCGACGGCGACGGCGTACGCGACGACCTGCTGCGGCCCACCCGCTTCGACGCCCAGGTCCTCGGCCCCCGGGGCGGGGTCACCGAGCGCGGCAGACGCCGCCTCCCGGTGGGCGACGAGGAGCGCGCGACGGCCGCGCAGGAGCGGTCAGGCGTGGTGACGCGCCGCGACGTCGACCTCGCCCACGGGGACTACTGGCTGGTCACGGTCTCCCTCGGCGACGGCCTCGGCGCCATCCAGGTGGCGCGGGAGTTCAGCGACACCGAGGACCTGCTGCACAGCCTCCAGCGGCGCACGCTGCTCCTCGCCACGCTCGTGGTCCTCGCCGCCGCCCTTGCGGGCTGGTGGCTGGCCCGCCGGATCACCCGGCGCCTGGTGCGGCTCGCGCACGCGGCCGAGGACGTGGCGCAGACCGGCCGCGTCGACCGGCAGGTGCCGGTGGCCGGGAGCGACGAGGTGGGGCGGCTCGGCCGCTCCTTCGACCGCATGCTGGGCCGCCTCGCGCAGGCAGAGGACGACCAGCGGCGGCTCGTCCAGGACGCGGGGCACGAGCTGCGCACGCCGCTCACCTCGCTGCGGACGAACATCGCGGTCCTGCGCCGCATCGACGAACTGGAGCCGTCCGTGCGCACGGAGCTGGTCGTCGACCTGGCCGACGAGTCCCGTGAACTCACCGACCTCGTCAACGAACTCGTCGCCATCGCGGCAGGCCGCCACGACGACGAACCGCCCGTCGACGTCGTCCTCGCCGAGGTCGCCGAAGAGGCCGCGGCGGTGGCGCGCCGCCGCACCGGCCGCGAGATCGTGGTCCACGCGCGCGCCGACGAGCCGGTACGGGCCCGCCCCGCCGCGGTCAAGGGGGCCCTCACCAACCTCTTGGAGAACGCCGCCAAGTTCGACCGCGACGGCACCGCCCCCATCGACCTGGAGGTCTCCGCAGGGCGCGTCGAGGTCCGCGACCGGGGCCCCGGCATCGCGGACACCGACCTCGCCCGGGTCTTCGACCGCTTCTACCGCGCCCCGGCCGCGCGCAGCCTCCCCGGTTCGGGCCTCGGCCTGTCCATCGTCCGCGACGTGGCGACGTCCCACGGCGGCACGGTCTTCGCCAGGCCGAGGCCCGGGGGAGGGGCGGTGGTGGGCTTCACGCTGGGCGAGCCCTGACCCGCCTACGGAGTCGGCTCACCGGCGAGCGCGGCCGCCATCCGCAGGTGCGGTACGGCCTCCGCGTCCCGGCCCTGCCGTTCGAGGGTGCGGCCGAGCATCAGCCGGGCGTAGCTCTCCACGGGGTCGAGCTCCAGGACCGCGCGCAGCTCGGTTTCGGCGCGGCGGAGCTGGGCCGAGTGGTAGTAGGCGCGGGCGAGCAGCAGCCGCGGGGCGACCTGCTCGGGCACCTCGTCGGCCAGCGGGGCGAGGATGCGCGCCGCCGTCGCGTACTCCTTGGCGTCGAAGAACTGCCCCGCCCGCTCCCAGCGCTCGGCCGCGGTCCCGTGGTCGTAGTAGGTGATGTTCACTGTTGCCTCCTCGACGGCACACAACGGCACCAGATACTTGAATATTCCACTACGCATGGATGGGGGAGCAGGGGAAGAGTCCGGACCGGCTCGGGACCCGGCTCGGGACCTGGCTCAGGACCCGTATCGGGACGCGTCTCCGGGCGGCACGAAGGCGGATGCTGACGGGCCGGGCCCGTCGGGGCTAGGTTGTGCGACATGAGCAATCTTGATCGCGAGGCAGTGCCGGCCCAGTGCGGCGGCCGCGGGTTCGTCGTCGCGGAACCGGTGCGGGAACTCCTCAGCCCTCGACGCGTGCAGCTCGGCGAGTCCACCGAGGTGCGACGGCTCCTGCCGAACCTGGGGCGGCGCATGGTGGGAGCCTGGTGCTTCGTCGATCACTACGGCCCCGACGACATCGCCGACGAGCCCGGCATGCAGGTGCCGCCGCACCCGCACATGGGCCTGCAGACCGTGTCGTGGCTGCACGAGGGCGAGGTCCTGCACCGCGACAGCACGGGCAGCCTGCAGACGGTCCGCCCCCGCGAGCTGGGCCTGATGACCTCGGGCCGGGCCATCTCCCACTCCGAGGAGAGCCCCAAGGCGCACGCCCGCCTCCTGCACGGCGCGCAGCTGTGGGTGGCGCTGCCGGACGCCCACCGCCACACCGAGCCGCACTTCGAGCACCACCCCGACCTGCCGGTCGTCACGGCGCCCGGCCTGAGCGCGAAGCTGCTCCTCGGCTCGCTGGACGGCACCACGTCACCCGGTACGACGTACACCCCGATCGTCGGCGCGGACCTGACCCTCACCCAGGGAGCCGACCTGCGCCTCCCCCTCGAAACCGACTTCGAGTACGCCGTCCTGTCCATGGCGGGCGAGGCCCACGTGGACGGCGTCCCCCTGCTCCCCGGCTCCATGCTCTACCTGGGCTGCGGCCGCACCGAGCTCCCCGTACGCGCCGAGTCCGACGCCAGCCTCATGCTCCTCGGCGGCGAGCCGTTCGAGGAGGAGCTGATCATGTGGTGGAACTTCATCGGCCGCACCCAGCAGGACATCGAACAGGCCCGCGCCGACTGGATGACGGGCACGCGCTTCGGCGAGGTGAAGGGCTACGACGGGGCACCGCTCCCGGCCCCGGAGCTGCCGCCGGTGGCGTTGAAGCCGCGGGGGCGGGTGCGCTGACCCAGGAAGGCATGATGCACCGCCCTTGGGCTCTCGGTCGCTGATGGTTGGGCACGGGCCGTCCGTGATGGCGCGTGCCCTCGGCGATGTCGTCGACTCTCAACCAGAGACCGGCCCAGCTGGCTACATCCCTTGCCTTGATCACTGCGGACAGCTCCACGCGGGAGCCCCGACAGGCGTCGGCCTTGACCGTTCTTCTCCGCTTCTGCGTCCAGCTTGCGGGCCTCGGCGCGTGCTTTCGTACGCGTCGTCCAGTACGTCGTAAGAGCGACAGCCACCCCGCCCGCCAGCCAGTGGGCCGATCCCCAAGTCCCCATATGCCACACCCCGTTGGCGAGCGTGCCTCGTGGGCTCTCACCCTCCGGCCGGGATGGCCAGGGCGCTTTGGGCGCTTGGATGTCTCGGCACCGCGTGTGTCGCATGCAGTCGTACGTGGGCGTGCTCAGGCGGTGCGGTGCCTGGGCGGCAGGCTGCCATACGGGCCTACCACCTCTGAGCCCACCAGGCCTTCGCGGCTCCGCCGGCTGAGTTCATCAGGGCGAGGAGCCTTCCGGGAGCGTGCTGGATGGTCAAGTGCAGCCCGCCGTAACGGCGTTCGAGGGCAGGTGGGCGCGGCTTCAATGCCTTCTACGCGTGCGGACCCCGGGCGTGTGCCCGGGCCCGTCGGGGAACTACTTCCACGCGACGGCCACGACGGCTGCCGCCGCCGTGAACACCCCCACCGCATAGAAGGCCCACGGCTTCTTGTTGCGCATGCCCGCCAGCGCTGTCACCGCCACCAGGACGTCCAGGGTCAGCTTCACCGCCATCTTCGCGTGAACCACTGGCAGATCCAGGGACGTTCGGGTCCAGATGAGCCCCACGCCGGTGACCAGCTGGACCACCGCGCTGCTCAGCATGTAGCTGCCCGCCACCGGGTCCTTCGCTCGCAACTGGAAGAAGACGCCTCCCAGGAGCGCGGCGAACCCGAAGAGATGGAAGACGAGGAACACGTTCCGAAGGATCTCCATGCCGGTGATCGTTCCATAGGGATAGAACAAATGGACGATCTTTGCGTGGGGCTCGACCGCGCCCGCGTTGCCCTAGCTGCCACGGCCGTCACCGCCACGGCCGTCACCGCCACGGCCGCCGTCACCGCCGTAGCGTCCGAGTCGACGGCGACGGCTTCCTGGACACTGCTGAGCTGGCCGGGCAGCTACCTCGAGGGCAGGGCGCTGTGTCAGGCGGCGTCGAGGGCTTCGGTGATCTTGCGGGCCATGGCGTCCAGCGCGGGACCGGACGGGTGTGCGCGGACGGTCGCTTCCACGGCGGTGGTGACGGTGTCGCGGAAGTTGGCGGCCTCCGCCGGGTCCTGCTTCTGGAGGAGGGCCATCGTCGCGGTCAGGGCGGGCAGGACGTGGTCGGCGAGTGCGGCGGTGGAGGCGTGGTGGAGGCCGGTGATCCGGGTCTTCTCGGCGAGGACGTGTCCGACCTGTCCGGTGGCGGAGGTCAGGGCGATGGAGCCGTGGGTGGCCCGCTTGTGGGGCTTGCCTGCGGCGTCGGCGGCGGCCATCAGCGAGACGGCGCCGTAGGCGGCAGCGCGCAGGGTGTTCTTGTCCTGGTCGGTGAGGGCGAGGGCGAGAGACATGAGAGGTGCTCCTTGAGTGGATTCGGGCCGGTGGTGAAGGCCACCGGGTCGGTGCTTGATGTCTCTACGATCTCCACCGCGCCTGTCACCCGCCTGACACGCCTCTGACACGGCCCCTGACACCAGTCCGCCCGTGCGGGGTGCGCCTTCTGACCGTGCTTTGACCGGCTCCGATGACTGCCCAGGGCGTCGGTTCGGAGCTTAGGCTCCTGTGATGGCTTCGAGGTGGCGGTACGGACTCAACCCGGGCAGGGGCTGCCTCGCCGCGACGGTCGTCGGGTTCGTGTCTTTGGGCGGGGCGCTGCTCTGGTTGAGCCCTGAGATCGACGTGCCCATCGACTGCGGCTCGAAGTTCGTCGTGGAGCCGCCCGACAGCGCGGTGGACGTCGAGTGCCGGAGCCCGGACAGCCACAGCGGGCAATGGCACTTCATGATGCCTACGAACGAGGTCGAATCCTGGTGGGCCGGACAGTCGGACACTCCGCTGGGCCTGCGAACCTGGTTCTCGGCGGGCGCGAGGATGCTGCTGCCGAGCGGGCACACCAGCACCAACTCAGGGGTGAGCGCGGAGTACCCCGAAGACGAAGAGGGCCTCCTGTGGGTCAATCCGAAGCCGGGCGGGATGTCGGAAGTGACCGTCAACGGAGCATGGTTCTGAGCGGTTGCGGCGAAGTCGACTGCTGACTCTTGTCGGGCCCGTGCGCGCGGTCGGGCCGGGCGGCGCAGGAGCAGCGGCGCACGACAGCTGCTTCCTCGTCCTGGGTGACCCTTCCGCACGCCGCTGCGACGTCCGGCAAGCCGTCCGGCACGCCGTCCGGTCCCACGAGCGCGGCGAGCCGCACAGCGGCCACCCTCCCCACCTGGGCCAACAGGGCCTCTGCCGTCCGTCAGGTCGCCGCCCTGTCCTCGGCCTCCTCACCGCCGGTGGCGTGCGCCATTACCCGGCAGGTAATCGATCTTCATGTTGTCGGTGCCGCACCCTGATCTCCCCGGGCGGTGCTGGGCCGCATCGGGTGAACGGGAATGGGGGGCGGGTATGTTCGCGAACCGGCGGGGTGTCTTGGCGGCGGGGCTGGCGAGTGCCGTTCTGGGTCTTGCTACATCGGCCGCGGCACTGCCAGGCAGTGGGTCGGCCGACGGCGGCGGTGCGGCCACCCGGAAGGCGTGCCCGGTGGCGCAGGCCGAGGTGGCGCGGCTGGAAGGGCGTATCACGCCGAATGTCTGCGCGTTCTTGCAGCGGCAGATCACCTTCGGTGAGATGCCGACCGGCACGGCACCGCAGCCGGGCGAGAGCGGCTTCGAGCACCCCCGGGTCAAGGCGTACCTCGACATCTTCGACACGGATGCCACCTTGTGGGAGGCGGGCAGCAGGGCCAGGCGCGGCCGGGCCGAAATCGGCCCGGCGATCATCAACTCCCTGGGTCTGGTGAAGGACCTTCGCTACCGGGGCACCAATGTGGTGGCCGACGGGAGCACCGTGGTCTTCGGCCAGTGGAACGAGGCCACGGTCAAGGGCCACAAGATCGCCTTCCCGCAGATCGCCCGCAACGTCCTCGGGGACGACGGCAAGTCCCTCCAGGCCCGCCGCTACTACGACCGTCACGTGCTCCTGCGCGACACCCTGCCCGACGCGCCTGTCGGCCTGTTCGAGGGGATCGCGGACAGCGGCCCCGCGCCCGCCGAGGCCCCGGCACCCCCGCGGCCGCGCACCGCCGGCCTTCCCCAGCGCCTCGCGGCGTGGAACAGCGAGGACATCGGTGCGCTGCTGGCCCGCACGGGCACCATGCGCTTGTCAGGGCCGGGGCTCGACGCACCACTGAAGACCGCGGCGGCGAGGAAGGCCTACCTCCAGAGGTTCTTCGACACGGCGGACGTCCAGTTCAAGGCGGGGCAGGTCGCCGTCGGCACGACCACGACGTACGTCGAATGGCACGGCACGGTCACCCGCCCCCGAGGCGAGCCCGTCCCGTTCGGAATCATGGAACGCTTCGGCCCGGGCGGTGAGTGGGAGCTGTACTTCGACACCCTCCCGCTGCTCGCCGACCAGAAGACCATCGACGAACTCTTCGCCGAACTGGCGGGCTCCTAGCCCCGGAGGCGAACCGCCGGGACGATCACGGCTGGTCGGCGCAGGACCTCCGGCGGTGGGCGGGAAGGTGTTTCCGTGGCCCGCCGCCGACGGCGGCACGCGCAGTCCCCGGACTGCGCGGCTGATGAGCGCGGCGTGCGTCCCGTTGTCCGGGGAACCGCCTACGCGTCGCTCCACCCGGTCGTGTTGGAGTACGAGGCCAGCAGGTCCACCACGAAGACCAGGGTCGAGCCCGCCGGGATCAGGGGTGAGGGCGATTGGTTGCCGTAGCCGAGGCGCGGGGGAACGATGAGCTCGCGGCGGCCGCCGACCTTCATCCCCTTCACCCCCCGGTCCCAGCCCTTGATGACCCTGCCGCTGCCCAGGGCGAACTTGAACGGCTGGCCCCGGTCCCAGGAGGCGTCGAACTCCTTCCCGGACTCGAAGGTCACCCCGACGTAGTGGACCCTGACCACCATGCCCGGCTTCACCTCGGGTCCATCGCCTACGACCAGGTCCCGGATGGTCAGCTCGGTAGGAGCGGCACCTTCCGGAACGTCGACCTCGGGCTTCGTCAGTTCACTCATCGCAGCCTCATCACTCTCTGGCGAAAGCCCTCACACGGACCAGCCGGACGCATGGACACCCCATGCGGTAGATGGTCACGCTACCGAGCATGCCGATTCCTGGGCCTCTATGACCGAAATGACGCCTCTCACATGTCATACGACGCATTGACCCCTCAGCGCTGTCGCGGTTGCATGCTGGGGGCCCTCCGGCGGGGAACCGGGGGCGAGGCCTCTTCCTGAGTGGGGGAAACATGAGGGGAAACACAGACCGGAGCGCCACCAGACGTGTGCGCGGTGCCTTAGGCGCGGCGGTCGCTGTGTGTGCGGTCACCATGGCGCTGCCCGGAGCCGCGTCGGCCGAGCCCGCGGGCGCCGCGCGTGACAGCGCAGCCGGTGTCGCGAGGATCAGTGTCGCGGCCGACGGCAGTCAGTTCGACGGCGATTCCACCGGTGGCGCGATCACGACCGACGGCCGCCGCATCGTCTTCGCGTCGTCGTCGAAGAACTTCACACCCGGCGCAGCGAGCAGCGAAAGGGTGTACCTGCGCGACGAGCCGTCGGGGCAGCTCAAGCAGGTGGGCAGCTACCCGATCACCTCTCCGGTGCTCAGCGGTGACGGGGAGTACGCCGCCTACTGGGTGCTGTTGTTCAGGGACACCAAGGTCAAGCTGGCTCAGTGGACCGCGGGCAGTTCGATCGGCCTCAACTGCGACGCCCTCAACTGCAGTCAGCCCTCGCTGAGCGGGGACGGCCGCTACGTCGCCAACGTCGCCACCATCGGTCGGCCGTCGTCCAGCCAGCGCATCGACGTGTGGGACTGGCACGCGGGCACCAAGCAGGAACTCGCCTGGTTCGACCACACCGCGCCGTCCCGGCCGTCCATCAGTGGGGACGGCCGCTTCGTCGCCTACCAGGACGGCAAGGCCAAGGACGTCTTCGTGTGGGACGGGGACCACGGCTCGATCTCCGACCCGATCGAGGGCCCGTCCAAGGAGGCGACGATCGTCCAGATCAGCGAGGACGGCAGCAAGGTCGTCTACCTCTCGGGCTCCGACACCTACGTCCACGACGTGAGCGCGGGCACCGCCCAACGGGTGCCGAACGTCAAGGGCCTGGCCATCGATCCCACCGGCAACCATCTCCTGTACGCCCCGAACGACACGACCGGACCGTCGCTCGTCCTGCGCGACCTGCGCGCGGGCACCGACGAGGTCGTCTCGGACCAGCCCGCCTCGGCCGGGGTCGACGCGGTCAGCGCGGACGGGCGTGACGTGGTCTTCCAGTCCACGGCCGACGACATCGTGCCCGGTGACACCAACGGCAAGTCGGACGTGTTCGTCCGCCGCTTCTCCTGATCGCCCCGTCCACCAGCGGCGCCCGCCCTGGGTCAGGCCGCGCGGGTGTAGCGGTCGGCCCGGCGGGTCGTGGGCTCGGTGCGCCGGGCCGTCAGGCGGGCCTCGGCTGCTTCCCGGCCGAGCGCCCGGAGTGCCCGGCGGCGCGGCTTGGCGGCCTTGAGGGCTTCCCGTACGAGGCCGTGGCGGGCGGCCTGGGCGGCGAGTTCGGCGGTGCGGAGCTGGTGGAGTTCGTAGTCGTACATTTTCGTGTCCCCCTGGGTGGTGGTGTCTTGCTCTCTGCGATGACTCCACTTTCGCTTCCCAGGGGGATGCGGCACATCGGGAAGGTTCCGCATCTTGTGGGGGTGGGGGGCCTTAGACATACGGGGGTGCCTTAGCCACTGCCGCTAGTCGGTCGTGTGGGTGGGGTAGACCTGAACGTCGGTGTAGGCACCCTTGATGTCGACGCCCGCGAAGCCCGTCGCCGAGCAGGTGGTCGAACCCCGGTTGACCATGGTGATGTCGATCCTGCCGGACGCCTCGTCCGGCGCGGCGTCCACGGTATCGATGGCCAGGTCCGCCGTCTTGCAGAACGTGACCTTGCCGCCGGTCTTCGCCGTGCCCTGCGCGTCCGTCCCTGCCTCCGTGTCCCCACCGGAACCGGTCTTCGCGTTACCGGCCTCCGAGCCGCCCTCCGGCTTCGAGCCGCCCTCCGAGGACGAGGACGACGAGGGTGACGAGGAGCCCTTGGCGGAAGAGTCCTTCCTGGAGTCGTCGCCGCCACAGGCCGTGAGTGGGTGCGCCACAGGGAGCGTTACGCGGGCCGACGCGAGGACCGCCTCTACGACGCCTGGCGCGGCGCGGCGGGGCAGTGCCGTATCGGCCATGTTTGGCCTTCAACCAGTGGCTCCTGCATGCGTCCGCCCACCAGGCAGGGAGCAGGGGACGCTCCGCGGCCCGGGGCGTTGATCTGCGGGTGCTGGGCGTGGCTCTCGTGCCGACAGTGGCCGGTTCGGGCGTACGGGATGACTAGGGCGGGTCATGCGTGGGACGTGGGGCTCAACCGATCCCCCGACTGCCCCAGGAGCACCATGCGGAACGTCATGGCCACGCCCAGCAGCTCCGCTCCGACGGACGCGTACGCGCCGGGTCTCGATCACTACGCCTCACGCCACCGCCGGGACGCCGTGAAGACGCTGTGGGAAGAGCCGGTCACCTTCTCGATCCTCCAGGCGGCGCTCTCGCAGGTGCCGAAGTCCACGAGCCTGAGCGTGATGGACATCGGCTGCGGTGCCGGTGAGGGCCTGCATCTGCTGCGGGCGCTGCACGCCACGCGGGCCCTCACCGAGCTGCCCCGCATCACCTACCGGGGCCTTGACCTGGACGAGGGCCTGCTGCGGCTGGCGGCCCGTACGCATCATGAGGAGGACGACGCGGAGTTCTGGCACGGTGACATCCGCGCGGACCTCCCCGAGGACCACTTCGATCTGTATCTGTCCTGCGGGGTGCCCTACTCGCACCTGACCGCCGAGGAGCTCCAGGCGGCGTTGACGCAGGTGTTCGCCGCGGTCCGGCGCAACCGGACCCGCTCCGTCCTCGTCGTGGACGTCCTGGGCCGCTACTCCCTGGAGTGGGTGTCGCGGTGGGACCGTGCGCGCTGGCCGTACCGCATGAGCTTCTTCCAGAGCAGCCAGGAAGCCCGGGACGTACCCATGACCTTCTGGGACGCGGGCGGGCTGCGCGACTGCATCCGGCAGGCCGCGAGGAACGCCGGGGGACGCATAGCGCGGCAGCAGCTGTTCGACCGTTCCATCATGGTGGGCCGGCACACCGCCACCGGGCAGTTCAACTCCCGGTTGGCGCCCTACCGCACGCTGGTCAACCTGCTGGAGGACGGTGCCGCCGTCGCCCTCGATGACCTACGGGCCCCCGCCGTGCCCGAGCAGGCGCCGCCGGTGCAACGGGCCTTCTTCAGCCAGCTGTTCACCCAGTGGAACGACGTGCTGGACGCCGCGGGGGCGAGCGACCGCGTGCGCAGGCTCCCCGCGGCCGTCGGCGGCCCGATGGTGGCACGCGGACTGCGGGCCGTGGAACACCGGCTCTCCCCGGGCCTGGGGGTGGGGCATTCGCTCAGCGCCGTCGTCACCATCGACGAACGGGCCTGACCATGTGGACTCTGCTGGAACGGCGCAGCCTCACCGATGTCACCGGCCAGGCCCACGACGTGCAGGCCGTCTCACCCCTGGGCTACGCGCGCTACGCCCATGACTACCCGCAGTCCCTGCTGGACGGCATCCTCGCCGCCGCGCGCGCGTGCGCCCGGCACGAGTGGGAGGCCCGCAGCGCCGATCGCCATCTGAAGCTGCGGCACCTCCGGGCGGCCCACGAGGCCGTCCCGGACGTGAAGAAGCTCATGCGCGACCCGAGCCGCCTGGAACGCCTCGGGCAGCTGGCGGGCACCGAGTTGGAGCCGTACCCGATCACGCGGGCCGCCTCCCACATCAACTTCTACCGCCCCGGTGAGATCCCCATCGAGCACCACACGGACGGCGCCGCCATGGTCGAGCTCATTCCCCTGTACACCAGCGGGCCCGCGGAGGGCGGCGCCACCTTGGTCTATCCGGGCTCCCCGGAGGACGGCCGCTGGGAGATGCGGCATCAGGGTGCCCTTCCCCTGCACGGACACGCCCGCGTACCTCAGCGCACCGGACACGCGGTCCTGATGCAAGGGCGCCGCCTGCTGCACACCGCCGAACCCCTGACGGACGGCGAGCGCATCACCCTCGTCCTGGTCATGCGCTCCACCAAGGAGCCCTGGAAGGACGGCAACAGCCTCGCGCGTCTCCTGCTCGACGACCCGATCGATTCCGTACGCGACGAGTGGATCGAGGACCAGCAGTACCAGGCGGGCCTGTACCGGGCAGGCAGCCGCTAGCGACGAGACCCGGACCGGACCCGGGCCTCGACCGGCCCCGGACCGGACCACACTGGGATGAGACCTAGGAGAAACGCATGATCACCACGGCCCCCGACACCAACCGGGTCGCCGCCATCACCACCGGCCTCGACCGGCTGCGGCGCTCCCTGCACACCGCCGAGGACGGCGTCCCCCACCACCTCGACGAGCCCTCCTGGGAGCCCGGCTTCGTCGCCGACTTCCCTCAGACGGGCGTCGGCTCCACGCGGATGGCCGCGTTCGACTACACCACCGCGGAACTCCACGGCAGGGAAGGGCTCCCCGACGACCTCGCGATGGCAGGGCCGGTCGAACTGCTCACCGCCCAGGGGGCCCAGGTGCTGCGGACCATCTGCCGTGACCTCAAGGCGTGCGCGGTCCACAACGACTACGTCGTCTCCCACCGGCTGCGCAACGTCGAGGCCGTCTCACCGTTCGTACGCGCGATGGTCCGCGATCCGGCGTTCCTCCGCAACGCCTCCCGGCTGGTGGGCGTCCCGCTGATACCGCATCCGCTGCGCAACGCCGGAGTCCAGATCAACTACTACGAACCGCCCGTGGACGGCGCCGACCCCGCGGTCGCCAAGTGGCACCTCGACGGCATGAACTACGTCTTCACCATGACGCTGTCCGATCACACCGAACACACCGGCGGGGACTACCTCTACTACCGCGGTCACCCCCGCGACTTCGACATCCACCGGGAGGAGATCACCGCCGCGGGGGCATCGCACCCCGACGTGCACACCGCCTCCTTCCAGCACGTCGGGGACACCGTGTTCACCCGGGGGAGCAGGGTGTACCACGCCGTCACCCCCGTCTCCCGGGGTGACCGCATCACCCTGGCCGTGTCCCTGTTCTGCCCCCTGCTGGGGGACCAGGACGAGAACCGCTTCTGGCACAGCGCTCCCGACGACGGCCTGCTGCGCACCCTCGGCAACTGGCGCGAGCTGCGCCGCGCCGTCCGCCGCCCCGCCGCCTACTGCCGCCGGGAAGGAATTCCCATCCTCCCCCTCGGCCATACGGCCTGAAAGCGCGATCCGACCCGAAAACGCATGGCGCGCGATCAATGCTGTTCCGTCGCGAGCCACCCGGCGAGCCCCAGCATCGCCACCCCCGTGAAGCCATCCAGTACGCGCCGAGTACGCCGGGAGATCCCCATGCTCCGCAGCCGGCTTCCCAAGGCCGCGTAGCCGCACGCGCAGAGGAATTCGACAGCGATATACGCGACACCGAGCAGCAACAGCGGGACGGCGACATCGCCGGCGTCGTGGACGAGGAATTGAGGGAGGAAAACAGTAAAGAGAATCAAGGCTTTGGGGTTCGACGCCGCGACCAGGAACTCCTGCCGTGCCAGCCGCCAGGACCGCACCCCGTCCTGGCGGTCGGCGCCGTCTGCGGCGGGCCGGCCCGCTCCCGCCTCCCGCTCGCCGTCGGAGCGGCCACGCAGGGCCGTGACCAGGGTCCTTCCGCCCAGCCACACCAAGTAGGCCACACCGCACCACTTGATGACGTTGAAAGCGACCGCCGAGGCGGCAAGGACCGCGCCCAGTCCCGCCGCCACGCCCACCACCATGAGGGCGAAGGCCGTGAAGCGCCCCAACGACGCGCTCATCGCGGGAGCGAGGCCATGACGCAAGCCATTTCGCAGGCTCAGCAGCTGATTTGCGCCGGGCGTGGCCGCCACCAGCAGAGCCGCGGGGAAGAACGTCGCCCACTCCACGTCAGAGAACATGAAGACACGTATACCCCATATGCAAGACCTGATTGCGCTGCCTGAATTCACATCGGTGTGAGGTGTGGGGAGCTCTCGTTCGGGCACTCAGGGGCGAACGGAAGAATGGGAAAACTCCGCACGGTTCGCATCGCGTCGCCCGCTGTAATAGCAGAAGTGGCGACCGGGTGCGAACCGGCGGAGGGTGAAGAGAGGACTTCCTGCCGTGGAGCCCCGACCGACGGAAGGCACCAGATGACCACGCGCGTGCGGACACCCACGCGGGTGCGGACACCCCTGCCCCCACCCGTCCGACGGGCCCGGCTGCTCACACCGCCGGGCGTGTACGCACCGCAGTGCGACACCGCGCTCCTGACCCGGGCCCTGTACCGCGAGGACATCGGCGACGCCGCTCCCGTGCTGGACCTGGGAACCGGCTCCGGGGCCCTCGCCGTGGCCGCGGCCCGGCTCGGAGCGGAGGTGACGGCCCTCGACATCTCCTGGAGAGCGGTCCTGACCACCCGCGTCAACGCCTTCCTCGCCGGGCAGTCGGTCACGGTGCGCCGCCGGGACCTGACCTCCTACCTCCCCCGGGGACCGTACGAACTCGTCGTCAGCAATCCCCCGTACGTGCCGTCCCTCTCGTGGGAACCGCCCCGGCGCGGGGCGGCACGCGCATGGGACGGCGGCCTCGACGGGAGGGCGCTCGTGGATCGCGTCTGCGACGTGGGCGCCCGCACCCTGCGGACCGGCGGCGTCCTGCTGATCGTGCACTCGGCGCTGTGCGGCGTGGACACCACCCTCAGCCGCCTGACGGGCCTCGGCATGGATGCCCGGGTCATCGACAGGGAGCTCGTCCCCTTCGGACCTGTCCTGCGCTCCCGCCGGGCGTGGCTGCGCCGACGCGACCTCATCGGCGAGGACGAGATCTGCGAGGAACTGGTGGTCATCCGTGCCGAACGCAGCTGAGCGCCCGCGCCGCGTCACGATCGACCGCGACGGACCCCTCCTCATCGAGGGCCCGGTGGAGGTGGTCGGCGACGACGGCACCGTGCACGTTTCGTGCCGCTTCGCGGTGGCGGTCTGCACCTGCCGCCGCAGCCGCACGTACCCGTGGTGCGATACGAGTCATCGCCAGCGGGAGAGGCCCCGAGGGCAGCGGCCGCCGGTGCCGGACAGCGAGCAGTGGGAGGCCTCGTCGTGACCGTCTTCGTGGAGCCGCGGCACCGCAGTCCAGAACTCCCCGACGCCCGCGGTGACTTGTCCGGTGGAGTCATCGCCGCCCTGCGGGCCGGAGCGGCAGCGCCCTCGCCGCAGGAGGCGCGGGACGCCGACGCGTACGGAGACGACCTCCAGCTCGCCCTGTACGTGCTCTACGAACTCCACTACCAAGGGTTCGCGGCAGTGGCCGACGAGCGGGAGTGGGACCCGGCCCTGCTGACCCTGCGTCCCGCCCTGGAGCAGCGCTTCCTGGAGGCCCTGCGCGCCGACGCGCCCCCGCGCGAAAGCGCCCAAGAGGCGCTGGCCGCGCTCCTGGTGGAGCCCGCCGGACACGACGAGAGCAGCGTCAGTCACCACCTCCAGCGTGACGGGGAGCTGTGGCAGCTCAGGGAGTACGTGGCGCTGCGCTCGCTGTACCACCTGAAGGAGGCCGACCCGCACGCCTGGGTCATCCCCCGGCTGCACGGCCGGGCCAAGGCGGCCATGGTGGCCGTCGAGTTCGACGAGTTCGGGGCCGGGCGCGCCGAGGACGTCCACGCGCGGCTCTTCGCCGACCTCATGGCCGACCTGGGTCTGGAGACGGCCTACGGCCACTACCTCCCGGCAGCCCCCGCCGAAGCCCTCGCCCCCGTGAACCTCATGTCCCTGTTCGGCCTGCACCGCGCCTTGCGCGGGGCGCTCGTCGGGCATTTCGCGTCCGTCGAAGCGACGTCCCCGCCAGGCTCGCGGCGGCTGGCCGAGGCCCTGCGCCGCACCGGTGCGGGACCCGCCGCCCAGCGGTTCTACGACGAACACGTGGAGGCGGATGCCGTGCACGAGCAGGTGGTGCGCCGCGACGTCGTCGGCGGTCTCCTCGCCGCCGAACCCGCCCTTGACGCCCAGGTCGCCTTCGGCGTCCGCGCCACCGGCGTGGTGGAAGACCGCCTCGGCGCCCGCCTCCTGGACGCCTGGCGGCAGGGCCGCAGCGCACTGCTCGCTCCCTGACGCCGCCGAGGCCGCGGTGTGCGAACCCTGCCCCAGGGCACCCGTAGCCGACGAGAGAACGTGTCGCAGACGTGGACAAGGAGAACACCATGCCCGTAGCCACCTACTGTCTCGTCGCCGTGGACTGCCCCGATCCCGCTGCCCTGGCGGGGTTCTACGCCGCGCTCCTCGGGGGCGACGTCAAGCAGGACGGCGACGACTGGTACGACCTGTACGCGCCGGGCGGCCATCGCATCGCCTTCCAGCGGGCCGAGGGCCACCGGCCGCCTCGGTGGCCCCGCGCGGACGACTCCCAGCAGCTGCACCTCGACTTCCACGTCACGGACATGGAAGCGGCCGAGAGCCAGGCCCTGTGGCTCGGCGCCATGCCCTTGGACCTGGACGACCAGGACGGCCGCCGCGGCTTCCGCGTCTACGCCGACCCGGCGGGCCATCCGTTCTGCCTGTGCCGCGCCTGAAGCGCTCGGGGTTTGTGGCGACGCGGTGAAGCTGTGTGATGGAGTAAGGGAACGAAGGGGTTGAGGGGCGAGAGGGCGGGGGCGCGGAGCGCATCGTGAGTGGGGACAGGGAGATATCGGACCAGGAGTGGGAGCGCTTCCTCCGGGACGCAGGGGCGGGGACGCCGGGCGCGCCGGAGGAGCCCTCGGCGCGGGCCAGGATGGTGGGGCGGCGCCTGCGGGAGCAGCCCGGTCCGCCGGACGGGTGGCGCACGCACCGGCCCGCGCCGCGGCGCCGGGGCGGCACGGCCCGGTACGTGGTCGGGATGGTGGTGGCCGCCGTCCTGCTGGTGGCGGCGCTGGCGTCGGGCCAGGTCACCGGATGGTTCGGGAGCGACGGCGGCGAATCCGCGCCGCTCGCCCAGGAGTCGGAACGGCCGACGCGGCCACCGGCGCTGGAGGCCGAGCAACTGCCCACGCTGGACCGGCCGTTCAAGGGTTCGCCCGCGGCGAGGTGGGGCGACGGAGTGGCGGGGATCCACATGCCGTCGGCGCGCGCGACGGGTTGGATGAGCAAGGACCAGGTCGCCCGGGCGCTCACCCGGAGCCGGGACTTCCTCGCCGCGTCCAGCCTGGACCCGGGTGTGCTGCGGGGCCGGCGGCCCGCGAAGGCGATCGCGCTGATCAACCCGCGCCAGCAGGACGTTCAGGACTACCTGGCCACCGCGTTCCGCGCGCCCAGCCGGAAGAACGACCCCCTGCTGCTGTTCAGCCGCTTCCCCAAGGCCGAGGTGCGGCCTGCCGGTGACGTGGTCAAGACGCGGGGACGAATCACGTTCCGGGAGGGGAAGCGCGGCGCGGTCGAGGTCGTCAGCGACGTCACGTACGTGTATCCGGTCGTGCGGGCCGTGCGGGGAAGCGACGAAGTCGCTCGCACCATCGTGCGCAGGGAGGTGGTGATGAGCTGGGACGACCCGGCGCGGGTGATCACCGAGCCCGGCACGCTCTCCCTGGTGTCGTACAAGGCGGACTTCACCAACGGAGGCTGCGACAACGTCACCGGCTACTTCACGCCGACGTTCAGCTCCGAGCGGTCCGCCAGCGGCTCCGGGAGCGGCCCCGAGGTCGACCCGTACGACCGGAGCACGTCCATGGACGACCGCATGCGGCAGGGTTCCGGGGTCGGGTGCGGGACCGCCACGCGGTCGTGACGAGCCCGGACCCGCAGGGGTTCTCAGGCTGAGGGCGGGGCGCCGTACCGGCCGGCGATCGTGGTGGCGCGGTCGTGCAGGGCGGTGCGCAGCGACTGCGGGGTCAGGGCCTCCGCGTCCGTGTTGAGCTGCCACAGGGCCCATTCGGCGTGCCGGGAGTCCTGGAAGGTCACCTCCAGGCGCAGCCAGCCGTCCGCGCCGGGCTCTTCCGCGCGGACGGCCAGGGCGGTGTCCAGGAGTTCCTCCCGCCGCGCCGGGTTCACCCGCATCCGCACGGTGACGTGGTCGCCGTCGGAGAGGAACCGCGCGGAGCGGTCCTGCCAGATCCGGTCCAGGTCGACCCGCTGAGGTCGCTCCGCCGCCGCGGGGAGTTCCTCGGCGGCCAGGACGCGGGACAGCCGGTAGGTGCGGTCCGCGCCAGCCCTCGTGGCCAGCAGATAGCCCCGGTCGCGCACGGTGACCAGGCCGATCGGGTCCACCGTGCGCCACTGCGGGCCCTGGCCGGTGGCCGCGTAGTGGATGCGCAGCTTGTGTCCCGCGAGCACCGCGCGCCTCACCTCGATCATGATGGTGTCGGGTACCTCGTCGACGACCTGACGGCGTGCGAGCAGGTCGGTCTCCGGGTCCACGAGGAACCTCTGGGCCGCGTCGCTCGCGGTGGCCCGGTGGCCTTCGGGCAGCGCGTCGACCACCTTCCGCAGGGCCGAGGCGAGGGCCGGGCCGAGGCCGAGCACCTGCTCGCCGCGGACCGATCCGGCGGTCAGCACGGCGAGGGCCTCGTCGTGGTTCAGCCCGGTCAGCTCGGTCTGGAAACCGGGCAGCAGCGCGAAGCCGCCGTGCCTGCCGCGCTCGGCGTAGACCGGGACGCCCGCCGCCGACAGCGCCTCGATGTCGCGCAGCACGGTACGGGTGGACACCTCTAGCTCGCGCGCCAGCGCGGTCGCCGTCATCCGGCCGTGCCGGCGCAGCAGCAGGACCAGGGAGACCAGCCGATCGGCACGCATGGAAGAACGCTAATCGAATACGTGACTGAGGGTGTCGTGATTTGTTGGCAGGCTCATCAGCACGACGTCAGAGGCGGTGGCCCACGGCGTTAGGGGCGGTGGTCCACGCGTCGGAGGAAGTGGCCACCGAGTCGCTGGACGTACGTACACCCGACGTATCGAATGGAGCTGATGTGGCAGTGGAAAGAACCGCGGTCAACCCGGTGACGTGGTCGCAGGAGCTGGGGTTCAACCAGGGCGAACTCGTCTCCGGGCACACCCGGACCCTGTACGTCTCGGGGCAGACCGCGATGAGCGGCGACGGCAAGCCCCAGCACGACGGTGACATCGCGGCGCAGTTGGCGCTGAGCGTCGACAACCTGGAGGCCGTGCTCGGCGAGGCCGGTATGTCCCTCGCGAACCTCGTCCGGCTCAACGTCTACACGACCGACGTCGACCGGCTCTTCCCGCACTACGGCGTGCTGGCGGCGCGGTTGGGTGCCGCCGGGGTGGCACCGGCCTCCACCATGCTGGAGGTGACGCGACTGGCGGTCCCCGGCCAGCTGGTCGAGCTGGAGGGGACCGCCGTGGCGTGAGGCGACCTCGTCGCTGACGCCGCTCAGTTCGCCCCGCCCTGGCCGGCACTGCCCATCGGGCCCACCTTCACGGGGGAGCCGGAGCCGTCGGTGACCGGCAGGGTGGCGGCGCCCGGCCACTCCAGGCCGACCGACTTCGTCTCGCCCGGAGGGGTCACCACGAGACCGGTGACCCGGACGCCGGAGCCGCCCGAGTCGTTGACCGGGTAGGTGACGCCGAAGGACACCGAACCCCCGTCCTTGAGGGTCATCGGCGTGGCCCGCTCACCACTGCGCCGGGCGGACAGGTCCCCCTCGGCGGTCTTCAGGTCGACGCCCGCGTACCCGGACAGGGTGCAGTCGCGGCCGCCGCCGTTCTTGAACGTCACCGCGACGGTGCCCTCGGTGTCGCCGTCGATGGTGCTGTCCGACGCGGTGACGTCGAGCTCGTCGGTGCGGCACTTGCCGCCCTTCGCGTCGGCGTCGGAGCCGCTCCCCGCGGTCGCGCCCTGTCCGCCGGAGCCCTTCGCGGCGGAGTCCTTGCCGGGGGAGTCCTTGTCGGATGAGCCCTTCCCGCCGTCCTGCTCCGTACCGCCCGAGCCCGAGCCGCCCGCCGAGGACGACGAACTGGACGAGGACGACGAGTCGTTCCGGCCCGAGTCGTCATCGCCGTCGCAGGCCGTGAGCGAGAGACCCGCGGCAACGGCCAGGGCGGCGAAGGTGAGCTTGCGAACGCGCATCATTGCTTCCTCGGAATCAGTGGGAGGTGTCGGCCGCTCGGCACGAGTCGGCACGAGCGAGCGTTTCTGCCCACCAGGACCGGCCCCGTCCGGCGAGGCGTTCCGCCCAACTGCCCCCTAAGACATTCCTGTTACATGCACGCACCGGCCCGGCGCGCACTGCCGCGAGCCATCCCTCGCCCCTCCCGCGCTCCTGCTCCACCACCGTCCGACCTCGGGAAACGGAACCCGAATACCGGCCGCCGCGCCAGCGAGGGGCGGCAGTGAACGCAGCCGTCGTACACCCGTTCGCGATGGCCGTCCGCTGGGACAGACCCGTGACCCGGAGGGCCTTGACCGCGACCGGTGGCGGGGCCTCCCCGTCCGTGCCGGGGGCGACCCGGCGTCGGTTCAAGAGGGCTTCAGGCCGCGGAGCTTCCACAGTCCGTACAGGGCGAGCAGCGGTTTGGCGGCGATCCACTCGCCGAAGCGGTAGTCATCCGCGCGTACGAGCCTCTCGGCGAGGTCGGGGCGCTGTCGCCGCAGGTACGCGCGGGCCTTGAGCGCGTGTGCCGGCTGGGAGACGATCTTGATGCGGTCCGCGTCCTCCAGCAGGGGGATCACGTTCGTGATGTTCTCCCACGTCGTCGTGCTCTGGTCCTCGAGTGTCACGGTGCCGCGGAACCCGAGCACCGACTGCGCGTAGTCGGCCATCAGTCGGGCCTCCGTGGTGTCGCCGCCGGTCGCGCCGCCGCTGAAGATCACACGGGTGCTGTCCGCGCGGTCGGCGGCGAGGGAGCGGAGTCCGGCACGGACCCGCCAGCGGCTGACGAGGTTCGCCGTCGCCTGCGGGTTCCGGAAGCCCAGCACGACCACGGCTTCGACGGCGCCCTCGCGGCGCCCCACGAGCGTGCGTGACCAGCGCCAGTTCAGCCACTCGCTCCAGACCAGGGCCGCGGCACCGGCGACCGCCCATGCTGCCGTTCGTCGCATGCGGTGACTTTAGGGCGTCGTCTGCGCGTCAGGTGGCCGATGGCGCAAGTGTGCGCGTCCGACCTGGGCCTCTGACGTGAGTTGATCGGCTGTTGACCGGCTGGGCATCGACGGCTGGCCTCCCCGGCCGCGCGCCGAGGGGGAGCAGCCGGGCGTTCCGTTCGGCGAGTCCCTCCACCGCCGTGTGCATCGCGGACTCCTCCGGCATGGGGCGGGCCGCGAGCAGCCACATGACCGGGGCGTCGCCAAACGCTTCTCCACGGCCGCGCCCCTGCGGCCCGGTCGCCGGTGACCGGGTGCCGGTGACCGGGTGTCGGACCCCTCCGTTAGCCTCGCCGCATGGGGGCTGACGTGCTGGTTCCCCGACGGGCCGCTCGGCCTGACGCCCCGCCCCACCCGCGCAGTCCCCGAGTCGCGAACGCTCGGGACCCACCCAAGAAGGCAGGACGGCATGACCGGACCCATCACCGGGACGCTCCACCACGTCGAGGTCTGGGTGCCGGACCTCGACCGCGCCGTCGTCTCCTTCGGCTGGCTCCTGGAGGCCCTCGGCCACACGCGGTTCCAGAGCTGGGCCACGGGCCGCAGCTGGCGGCTCGGCGCCACGTACCTGGTCGTCGAAGAGTCCCCGGCGCTCACCTCGGACCGGCACGACCGGTGCAGGCCCGGCCTGAACCACCTGGCGTTCCACGTCGAGGACCACCACGCCGTGGAGGCCCTGGCCGCCGAGGCGCCGCGGCACGGCTGGACCCTGATGTTCCCCGACCGCCACCCCCACGCCGGCGGTGAACGGACCTACGCCGCCTACCTGGAGAACACCGACGGCTTCGAGGTCGAACTCGTCGCCGACGCCCCGACCGGAGCGCCCTAGCCGAGCAGTTCGCCCACGCCGTCCCCGCCGTTCCACACCACCGCCGCCACCCAGATCGGCCACCATCCCGCGTCCCGGCCCGCCTCCCCCGGCAGCAGAGCGGCGGCGAGGAGCCAGACGACGGGGAACAGGGCCAGGGGCAGGCAGCAGCACCAGCCCCGCTTACGCGCGGAGGGCTGCCGTGGTGAGGGTGAATCGGTGGGCACCGGGCGACCCTAGGCAGCGCGGGTGGGCCCGCGCATGAGTAGCAGTACCTAGGGGCGCTCTTGACGAGCCGTCGGCTCGGCCGCGTGGATCCGTGTGCATGGAACCGCTGGTGCCGGGCAGACGCACGTCACGTCCCCCTCGGGGGAGGGGAGGGCCAGTGACGTCGAGAGAAGGGTGGAAGGTGTGGCTGCCGCGACAGGTGCAGTGTCCGAGGTCCAGGTGCCCGCAACGCACGTCGGCACGGACGGTGAACTGCCACTGATCGAAGCGCCGTTGTCCGTCGAGCCGCGCGACGCCCGCGTGCTGTCCAAGCAGTTCTTCGCACGCCTCGCCGTGCTGGAGGAGGGCACCCACGACCACCAGTACGTCCGCAACACGCTGATCGAGCTGAACCTCTCCCTCGTCCGCTACGCCGCCACCCGCTACCGCAACCGCGGTGACGAGCGGGAGGACATCGTGCAGGTCGGCACGATCGGTCTGATCAAGGCCATCGACCGCTTCGACCTCACGCGCGAAGTGGAGTTCACCACGTTCGCCGTCCCCTACATCGTCGGCGAGATCAAGCGCTTCTTCCGCGACACCAGCTGGGCCGTGCACGTGCCGCGCCGTCTCCAGGAGGCGCGCATCGAGCTGGTCAAGGCGACCGAGGAGCTCTCCAGCCGCCTCGACCGCGACCCCACCACCGCCGAGCTGGCCGAGCTGATGTCCCTGCCCGAGGGCGAGGTCATCGAGGCCCGCAAGGCGGCCAACGCCTATACGTCCTCGTCCCTGGACACCACGCTGCTCACCGGCGCCGCGGGGGACGAGAGCGAGGCCGTCCTCGCCGACTTCATCGGCGCGGAGGACGCCGGGTACGAGCTGGTGGAGGACCTCAACAGCCTGGCCCCGCTGATCGGCGAACTGTCCGAGCGGGACCGGGAGATCGTCCACATGCGGTTCGTGGAGGAGCTGACACAGGCGGAGATCGGCGAGCGGATCGGGGTGTCGCAGATGCAGGTGTCCCGCCTGCTGAACCGCATCCTCAGCCGGCTGCGCGCGGGCCTGCTGCCCGAAGCGGCCTGAGCTGCCTGAGCCGCCCGAGCCGCCTGATTCGCCTGGGCGAAAGACGTGAACGTGGCGGGGCCGACAACGGCCCCGCCACGTTCTTTCTGGCTCCGCCGCCTTCGCCGCCCCGGCGCACCCCGCCGCCCCCTGCGGGTACACGGAAGCGGGTACACGGAGTCGGACGAGCACAGCGGCCGCCGCCGGGCGGCGGCCATCCGCCTGCCCTCCTGACGCACCGGGGTTCACGACAGCGGCACGGTGGCGCGCACTCTCTTGCCGACCGGACACCACTCGACGTCCAGGCGTCCCGCGAGGTCCCGCACCAGGTGGAGTCCGAATCCGCCCGGCCGCGCCGGGTCGAGGGGCAGGGTGCGCGGTGGCTCGTCGGCGGCGTCGTACACGGACACCGTAAGGCCCCGTTCGCTGTGGCCGAGGTGGAGCGCGGTCACGCCGCGGGCGTGCCGCAGCGCGTTCGTCACCAGCTCCGACACGACCAGGAGCACCGCTTCCGCCTGCCGCTCGTCGTCGTACCCCACCGAGGCCATGAAGGCGCGCGCCGCCGCGCGTGCCTCGGCTGCCGACACCGTCCCGCTACGCTCCCACTCGCGCACCACTCGCTGCTCCTTCGGAGGGTGCATCACGACAACCTCCCGTCGTTCCGCGGTTCACACCGATCGCCTGCCCCGAACCCCGCCGACTACGCGGTCGTTGCGGTGCGGTACGCGGATCGTGCGGAAGCGCCGGCCGTGGGAGAGGGGCGGCGAGGGGAAGGCCATGGGCGCGGACCCCGGTGGGCCACAAGCGCGGCGGCGCGCCGGAGCGCCGCCTTGCCTTTCCGGTGTCCGCGTGGGAATGGAATGGGCGTCGGTCGGCTCGAATGCGGCACGCGGGTACGTTGTTAACTCGTCGGTATGACTTGCGAGTAGTTTATCGGGCGCGTCGGCGCGAGGGCGCGAGGGCGCGAGCGCACACTGCGGTGACCAGCACATTCTCGCAGAAGTGGTGTAGACCATACTCCTGGTGCAACACCCCGTCAACGTCTTGCCTTTCCATTAGAGGCGCGAGTAGATTCCCCCGCCAAGCACCGCTGGAATTCCCGCCGTTGCACATGGTGAAATCCCCTGCGTTGCACATGTTGAAATGGTCTCAGATGGTAGGACGAGGATGGCGGAACCTGAGCTTCCTGTGCTTCTCTGAGCCCGAGCCGAGCGAGACCCCAGGGCACCACGGACGACCCCCGTGAGCGCTTCCGTTTTCTTTTCCTTTTCTTGCGGGGAGGGTTCGTGATTGCTGTGCACACGCATGGGCGGCGGCGCTTACGTGTCACGCGCTCCGCCCGCACCGCCTGTGCGCAGTACCGGCGACCCGCGGGGAAGCGGGATGAACAGCGGCGGGACGAGCGGCTGTTACGCGTGGCCTTCATCATCTCCAGCAGCGGGGACTGGATATTCCGCTTCGCCTTGTGATGGCGGCGGCCTTTCTGCTGGGCTGCGTACGGCCGTTCTCGTTCCCCGCGTTCCAGGGGTTCATCACCGAGCGGGTCGCGAAGGAGCGGCGGGCCGCGATGAACGCCTGGGTCCAGGGCGCGGACGGCACGCTCGGCATGCTCGGCCCGGTCGCCGGGGTCGCGGTCGTCACGCTCCTCGGGCCCAGGCCCGACTCCGTCGCCGCGCTGCGCATGGTCGTGCGGGAGCGCGCCCTGCTGTGGGCCACGGTCCTGCTGACCCTGGCCAACTTCACCTTCCCCGCGGCGGCGGCCAACCTCGTCTACATCGTGGCCGGGCCCGACGGGGACGTCCCGGCCTCGCTCGCGGTGGTGGCGGCGGCACAGGGGCTCGGGGCCGCGCTCGGCGCCGCCGCCGCACCCCTGCTGCTGCGCCGGTTCTCGGCGGGCGCGCTCATGGGCGCGGCCATGGCCGTGAAGGCCCTCGCCCTGACGCTGCCCGCGTTCCAGCCCGGCATCGGCGCGCTCATCGTCTGCTGGTTCGTCGTCGGCACGACGACCTCCACGTTCATCGTGCCCTGGCGCACCTATCGGCAGGGCGCGGTCGATCCGGAATTCCTCGGCAGGGTGGTGGGGCTGCAGCGGGCCATTCCCTTCGCGGCCATACCGGTCAGCTCGCTGCTCGGCGGCTGGCTGGTCGTCGAGTTCGGGGTCGCGGCGTTGTTCACGACCATCGCGGTCATTCAGGTTTTCGTCTGGCTCGGTACTCATTTCTCGCCATTGGGGAGATCCGGGTCTTCACGTGTGGAAGCGGCCGGAGCGCCGGTAATTCCTGCGTCGCAACCGAGTCGAACCGGCGGGAATTAAGCCGACTTTGATCAATTCGGAGCGACGGCTGATATCGCGCTGATAACATCCGCAATTCACTACGTCATTCCTGGCCATGGAAAGGTGTGGGGTGTATGCCATTGTTCTACGAGGGCAACGGGACGGTGTCGGCACAACGGGAGCACTTCGCGGAGTCGGGCTATCTGGTCCTGCCCGCCCTGCTGCCCGCGGCGCTGCGGGACCGGCTCGTGCCGGAAGTGGACCGCTGGGTGGACGACGGGCTGCGGTCCCGCTCGATCGCCGCCTGCCTCGATCCGGGCCCCGACGACGATCCGCCGCCCGTCATGGAGCTGGAGCTGCCCGCCCACGGCGAACTCATCACCCACGAGCCGCTGCTGCGGGTCATAGCCGACCTCATGGGCGCGCCGTTCGTCTTCCACCATCTGCACAGTGACCGGCACAACCCCGGCGCGCCCGGCAAGCCGTGGCACCACGACCACGAACCCAACGACGCGGGCGACCCCGACCTGGCGATGGTGCACGCGCTGCACTACCTCGGCGGCCTCGACGGCACGGTCGGCAACCTCACCCTGGTGCCCGGCTCCCACCAGCGGCCCTGGACCAAGTCGGCGCTCGCCCACCTCGGCACCACCGAACTCCCGGGCGAGGTCGTCATCGACGCGCTGCCGCCCGGCTCGACCGTGGTCATCAACTCCGCGCTGCTGCACGCCCGCAGACCCGCGCCGAACCCGCCCGGCAGCCTGCCCCGCTACTTCGTCGACGCGTCGTACTGCCAGACCGGGGCGCGCTGGCGGCCCGTGAAGCCCTACTGGCGGCACATGCTCAGCACGGCCCGCGCCCTCGAACTCGACGGCGGGCGCTGGCCGGAGCTCTTCGCGGAGCGGCACTTCACCGAGTACGCCAGGCAGGCGTGAGAAAGGACGGCACGGATGCAGATCATCGGCCCCACCACCTTCGACGAGGTGCGCGCCCTCTTCCACCGGGACCATCCCGTCAGCCGCGCCCACGAGGTCAACACCAACGAGGACGCGGACAGCGCGCTGCGCCTGGCCGACGCGACCTTCGGCACCTGGTCCACGATCCGGCTCTCCCGGGCCGACGTCCGCTCGGTGCTGCTGCCCTGGCACCTCGGCTGCGGCGGCGGCCGCGAACTCGTCCCGCGCACCGGCCTCACCGTCGGCCAGGCGGCGGACCTGCTGCGCGCCCACGAGGCGGAGTTCACGGCGGCCAACCCCGTCTGCACCGGCAAGATCACCCGGTTCCGCACCGAAGCGTTCTCCTCCATCTACCTCACCACGCGGCCGATCCCGCACGACCACTACGCGGACCTCCCCACCGACGACGGCCTGGTCCACCTCGACGGCCTGCACCGCCTGCTCGCCTGGGAGCTGGCGGAACGCCTGTCACCGCGCGCGGAGCTGACCGCCCACATCGCCGGTGACCTCACCCCGCTCGCCCCGACCGCCGCGAGCGACAGCGCACCGAACGCCACCACCGGAGGTCTGCGCCCATGACGCGAGCGATGCGTTCCCCCGCCTCGCTGCCCGACGCCACGCTGCCCGGCCTGCTCGTCCACCACGCCCTGACCCACCCGGACCGGCCCGCCCTCAGCGACGGGACCCGCACCCTCGACCACCGGCAGCTCGACACCGCGGCCGGGCACATCGCGGCCCGCATCGCCGGGCTCGGCACCGAACGCGGCGACCGCGTCGCGCTGTTCGGCCCCCGCGACGCCCGCATGCTGGTGCTGCTGCACGGCGTCCTGCGCGCGGGCGCCGCCGCCGTCCTGGTCGACCCGGGGTGGAGCCCGCGCGACGTGCACCGACGGCTCGACGCGGTCAAGGTGCGCCACGCCCTGACCACCACCGGGGACCTGCGCGCGCCCGAGCCGTACCGCACCGAGGTCATCGACGTGGACGACCTCGCCGCGAGCGCGCCCGCGCCCGCCGCCGCGCCCGCCTGCGCGCCGGACGACCTCGCGTACCTGTCCTTCACCTCCGGATCCAGCGGGGAGCCGAAGGCCGTCGCGGTCACCCACGCCAACGCCGCGCACTACGCGCTCGCCCTGCGCGACCGGCTCGGCCTGACCGACGCCGACGCGCCCCGCGTCGCCCACGTCACCACCCTGGCCGCCGACCTCGGGCACACCTCCTGGCTGCTCGCCCTCGCGACCGCGGGTTCGGTGCACGTCGTGCCGGACACGACCGCGCGGGACCCGGAGGCGTTCTGGGCAGCGGTGCGCGAGGCCGGGGTCTCGGTGCTCAAGACGACGCCGTCGCACCTCACGGCACTCCTCGCCGGGCGGCCGTCCGACGCGCCCGCCCTGGACACCGTCCTGCTCGGCGGCGAGGCCCTGCCCCGGTCGCTGGCCGCGCGCCTGCTCGACGACGCGACAGCCGCGCGCGTCGCCAACCACTACGGTCCGACCGAGACCACCGTCGGCGCCACCTGCTTCCTCGCCACCACCACGGCCGACCTGCCGGAGGACGAGCCCACCGTCCCCATCGGCACCGCCATCGGCGAGGTCGAACTGCGGCTCGTGCCCGACACCCGCGCGCCCGGGACGGCAGACCCCGACGCCACCGAGGGCGAACTCCACATCGGGGGGCGCGGCGTGAGCGCCGGATACTTCGGCCGCCCCTACGAGACGGCACGCCGCTTCATCGCGCACGCCGGGCGGCGCATGTACCGCACGGGCGACGTGTGCCGCCGCAGGCCGGACGGCAACCTCGTCTTCGTCGGCCGCTCCGACCGCCAGGTCAAGGTCCGGGGCTTCCGCGTCGACCCCGCCGAGATCGAGCGGGCCATGGAGGAGTTCCCGGGCGTCGGCCAGGGCGCGGTCATCGTCCGCGAGACCCCGGCGGGCAGCCAGCTCCTCGCCGCCGTACGCCTGACCGGCGGGCGCGACGAGGACGGGACGCTCGCCGCGCTCCGCGCGCACCTGCACGACCGGCTGCCCGGTTACTCCGTGCCGCAGCCCGTCCTCGCGCTGCCGGAGTTCCCCTTCGGCGCCAACGGCAAGCTCGACCGTGCCCGGCTGAGCGGCATCGTCTCCGGCCTCATCGAGTCCAGGGCCCGCACCGCGCGACCCGAGCCCGCCGCCGGGCGGCCCGCCGACCGCTCCGCCGCCTCGCTCGCGCACGCCCTGTGCGAGCTGTGGGCGGACGCCCTCGGCCTGCCCGTCGTGGACCCGCACGCGGACGTGCTGAGCCTGGGCGGGGACTCGATCCTCGCGATGCGCACCATCGCGTTCCTGCGCCGCCGCGGCCACCGCGTCGCGTTCGAGGACTTCTACGGCCACCCGACGCCCACCCGGCTCGCGGCGGTCGCCGCCTCCTCCCGGCGGCGGCCGCAGCCGCGCACCGAGACCCTGGCCGCCGAGCCGCGCCACCTGGCGCCCGCCCAGCGGTGGCTGTTCCGCCAGCCCGTCGACGAACCGCGGCACTGGAACCAGTCCGTGCTGCTGCGCTGCCGCGAGCGTGTGGACGCCGGAGCCCTGGCGCGGGCCGTGGAGGCCGTGCTGCACCGGCACACGGCGCTGCGCAGACCGCTCGGCCCCGGCGGCCCCGGCCCGCTGCGGCCCGCGGGCGACCTGGACGCGGTGAGCCACTCGCGGCTGCGGCCCGGGGACCCGCTGCCCGAGACGGTCGGGGCGCTCTGTACCGAGCTGCACCGCAGCCTCGACCCGGAAGCCGGGCGCCTGCTGCGGGTGCACCTGTTCGCCGGCGGCCCCGGCACCGACGACCGGCTCGCGCTGATCGCCCACCACCTCGTCGTCGACGGCCTCTCCTGGCGCATCCTGCTCGACGACCTCGCCGTCGCCTACCGGGCGGCGCGCTCGGGGCAGCGGGCCGACCTGTCGCCGACGGCCGACTTCTACGCCTGGGCCGCCACCACGCCCGCGACGGCCGCGGCGCACCCGGCGGTCGCGCCCCGGCTCCCGGTGGACGACGCCACGTCGAGCACCGAACCGGCGACCCTCGTGTGGAGCCTCGACGAGCAGGCGACCGGCCGGCTCCTGGAGCGCCACGGCGGCGCCCAGCGCCTGGAGGCGGTGCTGCTCGCGGCGTTCACCGACGCCACCCTGGCCTGGAGCGGGCAGCGGAGCCTCGGCGTGGAGGTGGAGACCCACGGCCGCGGCACCGCGGGCGACGACGGCCAGTACCTGGACACGGTGGGCTGGTTCACCGCCGTCAAGTGGCTGGCCGTCGACGCGGGCGGGGCGGCCGACGGGCCCGCGCGCACCGCACGGGTCGAGGACCTCGTCCGCCGCGCGCCCCAGCTGCCCATGGACGTCGAAGGGGCCCGCCCCGAGGCGGCGTTCAACTTCCTGGGCACCTTCCGGCTGCCCGACGAGCCGTCCCTCGACTGGTCGGTGGCGGACGAGCAGGCGGGGGCGGCCCGCTGCGCCACCGGGGACTCGCTCTACCGCCTTCGCCTCACCGCCCGGATCGTCGAAGGCCGCCTGGTGACCGACCTGGTCTACGCCTGGCCGCGCCTGTCGCACGAGAGCGCGGAGCGGATCGTCGACTCGTTCGCCCGCACGGTGGCCGCCGCCGCGGACACCGCCCCGCCCGCGTACGCGAAGGCGGCGGTGTCCACGTCCGGCCAGCTGGTGCACACCGGCATCGCGCCCGCACGCGGGCACTGGACGGTCGTGCGCGAGCCGGTGTCCGTCCTGCTGACCGGGGCGACCGGCTATCTGGGCGGGCACGTGCTCGCCGAACTGGCCGCCCGGGGCGCGCGCGTGACCTGCTTGGTACGCGGCGACAACGATGCCGAGGCGGCCCGGCGGCTGGGCGGCGCCGAGGCGATCGCCGGTGACATCACCGCGGACGGCCTCGGTCTGACCCCGGCCGGGCTCGCCCGCGCCCGCACGGCCCAGGTGGTCGTGCACGCGGCGGCCGACGTCCGCCTGGTGGCCTCGCCCGCGGACCTGGAGCGGACCAACCACACCGCCGTGCGGCGGCTGCTCCACTGGATCGACGCCCACACCCCCGGGGCCCGCTTCCACCACGTCTCCACGCTGGCGGTGTCGGGCGAGGTGGAGGGGCCCGCGCGCCGCTTCAGCGAGGCCGACCTGCGCATCGGGCAGAGCTTCCGCACCCCGTACGAGAAGGTGAAGTTCCACGCCGAGGAGACCGTACGGGCCTGGGCCGCCTCCGGCCGTCAGGCCTACGTCCACCGCAGCGGCCACATCGCGGCGCACAGCAGGACCGGGGCGTTCCAGCGCAACGTCGCGGACAACCGGATCTACCAGACCGTGCGCGGCTACGTGCTGGCCGGGGCGGCGCCGCGCAGGCCGGCGACGACGTTCGAGTTCTCCCACGTGGACACGGTGGCGGCGGGGATCGCGGCGCTCGCGACCCAGGCGCACGCGGCGCCGGGCGTCTACCACGAGGAGTCGCCGCACACCGTCGCCCACGACGACCTCGTGGCGTGGATGGTCCGGCACGGCTATCCGATCCGGCTCACGGACGACGCCACGTTCGCCGCGGCGCTCGCCCGCGCGGAGCAGCACCATCCGACCATGGCCCGGCTCGCCTCCACCTGGTCCCAGCTCGGCGACCGCAACGTCGTCGTCGACAGCGCCTGGACCCAGTCCGTGCTCGACCGGCTCGGGGTGCGGTTCGCCGAGCCGACCGCGGAGTGGTGGTCGGCCGCGCTGACCTGGGCCGCCGACGCCGGGTTCCTGCCGCACCGGTCCCCGGTCCCGGCCGACCCGGCCCGCTGAACCACCCCGCACCACGGCCCCACCCGGGCCGAACCCTCACTGGCCCCGCCCCCCGGCGGGCCACCGAACGCTAGGAAGTGACGCGATGCCCCAGCTCTCCCCGGTGCTCCAGCAGGCCACGCCCGTGGTCGCCACCCGCGGCGAGGGGATGTACCTGTACGACGCCGACGACCGCCGCTACCTGGACTTCACCGCGGGCGTCGGCGTGACCAACACCGGCCACTGCCACCCCCGGGTGGTCGAGGCCGTGCGCCGGCAGGCGGGACAGCTCATCCACGGCCAGTACACGACCGTCATGCACGACCAGTTGCTCACGCTGACCGAGCGCCTGGGCGAGGTCCTGCCCGCGGGCCTCGACGCGCTGTTCTACCTCAACTCCGGCAGCGAGGCCGTGGAGGCCGCCCTGCGGCTCGCCCGGCACGCCACCGGGCGGCAGAACGTGATCGTGCTCGACGGGTCCTTCCACGGGCGCACCATGGGCGCGGCGGCGATGAGCACCGCGGGCACCCGCTTCCGCGCCGGGAGCGGCCCGCTGATGCCCGGCGTGGCGGTGGCGCCGTTCCCGCACGCCTTCGCGCTCGGCCTGAGCGAGGAGGCGGCCGTCGAGCACGCGCTGCACGGCCTCGACCACGTCCTCGCCACCGTGAGCGCGCCCGAGGAGACCGCGGCGATCTTCGTCGAACCCGTCCTCGGCGAGGGCGGTTACGTGCCCGCGCCGCCCGGCTTCCTCGCCGGGCTCAGGGAGCGCGCGGACCGGCACGGGATCCTGCTGGTCCTCGACGAGATCCAGACCGGCTTCGGCCGCACCGGGCGGTTCTGGGCCCACCAGCACTCCGCCGACGTCGTCCCGGACGTGCTCATCACCGCCAAGGGCCTGGCCAGCGGCTTCCCGCTGTCGGCGATCGCCGCGTCCGTCGAGCTGATGGGCCGGGCCCGGCCGGGCTCGCAGGGCGGGACCTACGGCGGCAACGCCGTGGCCTGCGCCGCGGCCCTCGCCACCCTCGACGTCATCCGCGACGAGGGCCTGGTGACCAACGCCGCCGCGCAGGGCCGCCGCCTCGCGGACGGGCTGCGCAAGACCGCCGCCGACGTCGCGGCCATCGTCGACGTGCGCGGCACCGGCCTGATGCTGGCCAGCGAGTTCCGCGGCCCCGACGGCGCGCCCGACGCGGCGCTCGCCCGCGCCGTGCAGCAGGCCGCCGCCGAGCGGGGCCTGCTGTTGCTGACCTGCGGGGTGCACGGCAACGTCGTACGGATGATCCCGGCGCTCGTCGTCACCGCCGAGCAGGTCGACGAGGCGCTGACGCTGTGGTCCGCCGCCGTCGCCGCGGCCGTCCGGTGACGGCTCCGCACCGCGCAAGCCCCTGCCCGTACGCCCTTCGAGAGGACTGAGGACGCCATGACCGGAACCACCATCGACGACATCGGCTGGACCAGCGACTACCTGGAGTCCGCACGCGACGTGTGGTCGCTGTCGGTCTCCGACGACGACCGGCGGCTGCTGTGGCCCGACTCCCTCACCGGGCGCTGGGGCGCGGGCGAGGAGACGTACACCCACGTGCGCTCGTTCATCGCCAACAGCCTGGACGCCGTGGGCTTCGTGAACGTGCGCAACGTCATCTCGCCGGACGCGTCCGACGACGACCTCATCACCGGTCTGTCCCGCGTACTCGACGAGATCGGCGGGGCCATCCCGCAGAACGCGCAGGGCGACCTGTGGACCGTCCTGCGCGACCGCGACGGCGACGGCGCCACCGAGCTCGGCTTCCACTGCGACACCTGCGACCTGCTCGTCCTGCTCTGTCTCCAGCCCGCGGCGGACGGCGGCGGCACCACCAAGCTGGCCAGCGCCCGGCATGTGTACGACATCATCGAGCGCGAACGCCCCGACGTGCTCGCCTTGTTGCAGCAGGAGTGGCGGTTCGACCGCAGCGGCCGCGCGGGCCAGCAGATCGTCGTCACCCCGATCCTGTTCACCCAGGACGACGGGACGATCGGCTGCTACTACCAGACCCGCACGGTACGGGCGTCCGCGGAGCTCGACGCCCGGCGCCTGGAGGCCCTCGACTACCTGGACGAGGTGCTGTACCGCCCGGAGATCGCCTTCGGCCTCCAGCTCGGCGCGGGCGACCTGCTGATGATCCGCAACAGCCGGGTGCTGCACGGCCGTTCCCCGTACGTGGACGCCCCGGGCCCGCAGGCCCGCCGGATCCTGCGCGCTTGGATGAACGAGCGATGAGCGGACACGGCAGGATCGGTGTCGTCACCGGCGGCGGCAGCGGCCTCGGCCGCGCCGCCGCGCTCGCCCTGCTCGACCAGGGCTGGTCGCTGGCGCTCGCCGGGCGGCGCAAGGAGACCCTTGAGGAGACCGCGGCCCTGTCGGGCGCGGGAGCGGACCGGGTGCTCGCGGTGCCCGCCGACATCAGCGACCCGGAGCAGGTCACGGCGCTGTTCCGCACGGTCGTCGACCACTTCGGCCGCCTGGACCTGCTGTTCAACAACGCGGGCGCGGTGGTGCCCCGCAAGCCGGTCGGGGAAGTGGCCGTCGACGACTGGAACCAGATCATGGCCACCACGGTCACCGGCACGTTCCTCTGCTCCCAGGAGGCGTTCCGCGTGATGCGCGACCAGTCGCCGCAGGGCGGCCGCATCATCAACAACGGCGCGCCGTCCGCCTACGCGCCGCGCCCCCACGCCATCGCCTACACCACGGCCAAGCACGCCGTGCTCGGCATCACCCGTGGCCTGTCCCTGGACGGCCGCCCCTACCGCATCGCCTGCGGGCAGATCGACGTGGGCAACGTGACGCCGGTGGACGGAAGTCCGCAGCCGCCCTCCATGCAGGGCGACGGCACGATGGCCGTCGAGGCGACCATTCCGGTGGAGCGCTTCACCGAGGCGCTCGTGCTGATGGCGTCGATGCCCCTCGACACCAACGTGCAGTCCCTGACGGTGCTGCCCACGACGATGCCCTACATCGGCAGGGGGTGACGCGGTGCTGGTCAGTGCCCGCTCCTTCGACGAGTACCGGGCGATGTTCGCGCTCACCGACGACGACCTCGGCCTGCGCGTCCTGGACTGCCCCGGCGGCGCCGCGAGCTTCGTGGCCGAGGCCGGGGCGCGGGGCACCGACGCGGTCGCCGTCGACCCGCAGTACGGCGAGGGCCGGGACCTCCTCGGCACGCTCGCGCTGCGCGAGATCGAGCACAAGCACGCGGACGTGGCCGACAACGCGGAGCGGTTCGTGTGGGACTGGTTCGGCGGCCCCGAGCGCTACACCCGGCTGCGGGCCGCATCGGCACGCGCCTTCGCCGCCGACCTGGCGGCCCGCCCCGACCGCTACGTGGCGGGCTCCCTTCCGCACCTGCCCTTCGAGGACCGCTCCTTCGACCTCGTGCTCAGCTCGCACCTGCTGTTCTCCTACGGGGCGCAGCTGAGCGAGGAGTTCCATCTGAGCGCGCTGATCGACCTTGCGCGGGTGGCGCGCCGCGAAGTGCGGCTGTTCCCGGTGGTCCTGCACACCAGCGACCGCCGGTACGCGGCCCTGGACCGGCTGCGCGCCGAACTCGCCGCCCTGGGCGTGCCGTCCCGGCTCGACCGGGTCGACTACGCGTTCCAGCCGGGCGGCGACGAGGCGCTCGTCCTCGACGTCAGGGCCCGCGGCCCGCTGCCCACCGCGAGGCCCGGCTCCGGAGCCCACTACCCGGTGCGCTGGCGGCACTTGGGGGTGCCGTCCGCCTAGGGCCCGTGCAGTGACGTCGAAGGGGCCGGTGGCGAGGTGCCGCCACCGGCCCGATCAAGGGGAAGGAACCACTAGGGATCGTGCGCGCACACCCTCGCGGGGAGGGGGTGCTCAGTCGATGCGGACCGGGTTCTTCGCGCCGGGCCCGAAGCCGCACATCGACGGTGCCATCACGTGCTGCGCGCTGCTCCAGCCCGCGCACTGGTAGCCGGAGTGGCCGTACCAGTCGTGGCCGAACTCGTGCGCGGCCAGCAGCGTCTGGTCCCGGACGCCGCCCATGAAGAGCGCGATGCGCTGTCCGCGCCCCCAGTTGCAGCCGACGATCCTGCCGCCTCCGCCGCAGTCGGTGATGTAGCTGTTGCGGCACTCCACCGGGGTGTCGCGGTTGGTGGTCTCGTCCAGGTTCGCCCAGGCGGCGGCGCCCTGCCTGATGGTCGCGGCGTACTGCTGACAGGAGGCCGTGAGGCGGTAGCTGCGGTCGGAGGGGACCGGCCAGCCGCCCGGGGGAGGCTGGAAGGACCCCGGGCCCGCCGCCGCGAGCGCCGTCAGCTCGTCGGCCGTGATGCCGTGGCCCTGCGCCGCTCCGTCCGTCGCCGCGGCGGGCCGCCCTTGGGGGGAGGGCGCGGCCTGGGCCCCGGAGCCGAGAAGCCCGATGGCCACCGTCACCACGACCGCGACGACGGATCTCAGGAGCAGGTTCCTGCGCATGGTTCTCCTCCTGCTGTGGGGGGCGTGCGTTGTGGGGGGAGGCGTTCTGTGCGTGTGAGGGTCTCTCTGCCCGGGGCCGGTCTTCGGGTGGGGGGTGGCACGTGGTGCGGGTGTGTGGGGGGTGGCACGTTGCGGGTGCGTGGGGGCGTCGACGAAGGCTCGCCGACCGCCGCTCCACTTGGTCTGGGCCAACGACGTTGTGCAGTCCCAGAGTTCGTGGAAGTACAGGTGAGAACAATCCGGGTAACGATAGGTAGGGGTACGCAGAAATCCGAGCCCGCCGCGTGGTCCAGACCTCTTGACCCGATTGGTACATGCCAATAGCCTCCGAGCGAACCGGTGCGGTGCCGCGGCCGACCGGCTCGTGAGCGACGGGCGGCAGTGTCCGGACGCGCCGTCCGAACCACCCATCCGGAACCGACACTCGAGGGAGTCCCCTTGAGATCCCCCACACGCAGACGCTTTCCACGACGGGTCACGACGGCGCTCGTCAGCCTGGTCGTCCCGCTCGCCGCCCTGGCCGCCCCCGCGCGGGCGGCCGACGCCCCCGCGGCCACCGGGAGCGAAGGGCGCGCGCCCGCCTTCGTCCAGGCCGCGCCCTACCTCTACCTGGGCTGGGGCAACCCGCCCAGCGCCACCGACGTGATGCGGGCCACCGGCGTCAAGTGGTACACGATGGCCTTCATCCTCGCCCGCAACGGCTGCAACCCCGCCTGGGACAGCCAGCGCCCCCTCACCGGCGGCGTGGACGAGACCACCATCAAGTCGATCCGCGCGGCCGGCGGGGACATCGTGCCCTCCATCGGCGGCTGGAGCGGCAACAAGCTCGGCCCCAACTGCGCCACCCCGCAGGCCCTGGCGGGCGCGTACCAGAAGGTCATCGACGCCTACCGGCTCAAGGCGGTCGACGTCGACATCGAGAACACCGACGAATTCGAGAGCCCGGCCGTCCAGGACCGGATCCTCGGCGCCCTGAAGATCGTCAAGCAGAACAACCCGGGGCTGCGCACGATCCTCACCTTCCCGACGCTCAACACCGGGCCCAACTCCTGGGGCAACCGCCTCATCGAGCGGTCCAAGGCCCTCCAGGCGGACATCGACAACTTCACGATCATGCCGTTCAACTTCGGCGGCCACGCCGACATGTACGGCAACACCGTCAAGGCCACCGAGGGCCTCAAGACCAAGCTCAAGTCCGTGTACGGATGGTCCGACGCGGAGGCCTACGCCCACATCGGCATCTCGGGCATGAACGGCAACAGCGACGTGGGCGAGGTCACCACGCCCCAGATCTGGACCCAGATCCGCGACTGGTCCAACGCCCACCACATCGGCCGGCTTTCCTTCTGGGCGGTCAACCGCGACCGTCCTTCCTGGCAGTTCACCTCCATCACCGCGGGCTTCACCGGCTGACCGCAGACCCGGCCCGCCCGCAAGGGGTGGCGGCTCTCCCGGACCGGTCCGGGAGAGCCGCCACCCCTGTCAGGGCGCGCTCGCGCGCCCTTGCCCGTGGACCTCGGCCCGTGAGCCGACGCGGAGTTTGCGCAGCACCTTGGCGACGTGCTGCTCGACGGTGCGCGGCGAGAGGAACAGCACGTCGGCGATCTCCCGGTTGGTGTGCCCGAGCCCGACGAGCCGGGCGACCTCGCGCTCCCGGGGCGAGAGCTGGTCGCCGTAGCCGCGGCGCCCGCGCCGGGACGGCAGCGGGACGTTGTGGCCGCGCAGCACCCGGCGGCAGCGGGCCGCGTCGCGGGTGGCGCCGAGGTCGGTGAACCGCTCGGCCATCGCGGCCAGTTGGTCCGCCGCGCCCCGGTCGCCCGCGGTGAGACGGCAGCGCGCGGCCGCCTCGCCCGCGCGCGTGGCCGCATAGGGCAGCGGCAGGACGGCGTACGCGGTACGGGCCGTGTCGAAGGCCGCGGCGGCCTCCTCGCGGTGCCCGCGGCCGACGGCCAGGATGCCGTGACAGGCCACGAGCGCGGCGGCGGCCAGGGGCGCGTCCCGGCCCGCGATGCCCTCGGCCAGCTCGGCGGTGACGCGCTCCGCGTCCGGCAGGCGGCCGCCGCGCACCAGGGTGGTCACCGCCATCGGCACCAGGTCGCCCGCCCAGGACCAGATGCCCTTGCGGCGGATCCTGGCGATGCCGCGCTCGGCCTCGATCCGGGCCTCGGCGGCGTCGCCGCGGGCCTGCAGCAGCCGGGCCAGCGCGCCCGAAGCCGTGGCGAGGACCGGCGCCGGGGCGTTGTGCGGGGCGGTGAGCCCCGCGGCCCCCAGCTCCGCGGCGGCCTCGTCCCATTCGCCGCGAGCGGAGGCGAGGAGCCCGAGGACGAGGTGGGCGTCGGCCGCGATGCCCGAGACGCCCGGCATCACGTCCAGGACGTGCCGGGCCCGTTCGGCGAGCCCCTGCCAGCGGCCCTCGTACCAGTCGAGGCGCAGCGCGGTGCCCTCCACGATGCCCGACAAGAACGCGGCACCGCACTCGGCCGCCAGGCGCCGCCCCAGTCTGCGGAAGCGATGGGCCGCGCGGAAGTGGCCGAGACAGGTCGCGGCGTCCGCGAAGTTGCCGCAGGCGCGGGCCACTTGGCGGCGGTCGCCACCGGGACCCGCGGCGTCGATGAGGCGCTCCGCCTGCTCCCAGACCGCCGGGTCGCCCGCGTACATGGCGAGCGCCAGGTGGTTGGCCCGCACGGCGGTGCACACCGAAGGGCCCGGCTCGCGGGCCGCCAGCTGCTCGGCCTGCTCGATCCAGCGCTCGTAGACGCGGTACGGGTGGTCGCCCCAGGCCGGCATCGCCAGGGCGGCCATGCCGCGGGCCGCGAGGGCGGGGCGGCGGCGCAGCTCCCTGATCGCCCACTCGGTGTTGATCCGGCCCTCCTCGTGCCGCCCGGCCTGGTTGTAGAGCAGCAGGCCCAGATGGAGCCGGATCTCGCCGCGCAGGCCCTCGGGCAGGTGCTGGTCGCGCACGATGCGGCACAGCAGCGCCGTCGCCCTGCGGTGGGTGAGCCCGACCACCGCGTCCCGGCTGAGGTCGACGGCGATGCGGCCGCACGCCATCCGGCCCAGGCGGCCGTCGGAGAGCAGCTCCTCCAGGAGCTCCACGGCCAGGGCCAGGTCGCCCGTCTCGCGCGCCGATGCCGCCGCCGCCTCGCCGTACCGCTGCCAGCGCGCGAGCTCACCGGCCCGGCGGGCGTGGTAGGCGAGCTGGACCAGGGGCTGCGGGTCGAGGGCCGCCAGGGCGCCCATCGCCTGCCGGTGCAGGCGGTGCCGGTCGGGCCCCGGCAGGCTCGCGTAGACGGCCTGCTGGGCGAGGGCGTGCCGGAGCGCGTACTGGTCGTCGCCCCACTCGTGCAGCACACCGGCGAGCAGCGCCTCCCGTACGCCCGCCGAGTCCGCGGCCGCGGCGGGCCGTCCTGCCGTGCCGCGCAGGACGTTGGCGATCAGCGCCTCGCCCGCGGGGACGCGCAGCACGCAGGCGGCGTGCACGGCGGCGGTGGCCCCGGGGGAGAGGACGCTCATCCGGTCGGCGATGGCCTCCTGGAGCGGTGTGGGCACCGTCATCCCGTCCAGCGCCTCACGGTCCGCGCGCGGCGCGCGGCGTACGTTCTCCGGCAGCGCGCGCACGACCTCCTCCACCACGAACGGGATGCCCGCGGTCCGCCGGTGCAGCTCGGCGGCCAGGGCCGCGGAGGCCTCGGGCGTTCCGGTGAGCGCGGCGCACATGGCGCGCACGGCGTGCACGTCCAGGGGGCGGAGCGGGATCACCACCGCGGTGGTGCCCGGCGGATGGTGGTACGCCCGCCCCAACGGAAGGCGGGCGCCCGGCAGTTCCTCGCGGCGGTAGCTGAGGACGACGGCGAGGGCTTCCGGCGGGTCGTCCACCAGGAACCGCAGCAGGTCGCGGGTGCCGTCGTCGGCCCAGTGCAGGTCCTCCACGACGAGCACGGCCGGGCCGAGGGCGTCGAGCAGCGCCCGCACGGCGTGGAACAGCCGGTGCCGCCGGGCCCGCGGCTCGCCCAGCGGCTCGGGGGCGGGCGGCAACCGCCCGGCGAGCTCCGGCAGATACGGGCGCAGCACGCCGCAGACCGGGCTGAGCGCGGCGGGAAGCCCGTCCGGCAGGCGGCGCAGCAGGTCGAAGACCGGCCCGTAGGGGAAGGGCTCGCGCAGCGGGCGGCAGCTGCCCACCAGGACGCGGCGACCGCGCCCGCCGCGGCGCCGCAGGACCTCGCGGATCAGCCGGGTCTTGCCGATCCCGGCCTCCCCCTCGACCAGGGCCACCGACGGCGGGCGCGCCACCGCGTCCGCGAGAGCGCGCAACTCCGCCGTCCTGCCGACCAGAACGGGCGCTTCCGGGGTGCGCGGGAGGGAGGCGGTCATGGGGTGGCTCCGGCCTGTGGGGGACCGTGGCGCACACGAGGGCGGGCGCGACACCACGGCGACAGCGTGAAGCTATGCCGCCGGGCGTGCGCCTAGCAAGACCGTGCTCGCCTCCGCGCGACCCCTGGGGCGCCCGCGGGCCGCTGGGGCGAAACGACGGCGTCAGCCGAGCCTCTCGCCGTACACGTGGCTGACCGGCATCGTCATGAGGACCCTGCGGTCGGCGACCATCACCGCCCGGTACTCGTCCCAGTCCGGGTGCTCGCCAGCCGCCTCGCGGTAATAGCGGACCAAGGCCTCGACCTCGGGCCCGTGGGGGTCGGTGCCCGGGCCCGTGAGGGTCCCGGTGCCCTCGGCGGTGGCCCAGGACCGACCGTCGGCGCTGGTGACCTCCAGGGCGGCGCGCGGGTCCCGGCGCAGGTTCGCCGTCTTGGCCCGCCCCTCGGTCATCGAGACGTACAGGACGTCGGCGTCGCGGTCGTAGTAGGGCATGACGGGGGAGAGCTGGGGGCGGCCGTCCGCCTTGATCGTGGCGAGGACGCCGAGCCGGCTCTCCGCGAGCAGCGCACGGGGGGTGAAGGGCGTGTCAGTCATGTCTGAAGCCAAGGCGCGGGAGGGGGTGCTCTATTCCGGCCCGCCGGGAGCGGTCCGTGACCCGCGCGGCGCGGCATCACGGACCGTCCGGGACCCGGCGCGCGCGAGCGGCCCCGCGCGCGTGGCGCCGTGTGCTTCCGTGCGCTCCCCGGCCGGTCTTGATCGCCCCGGTGCGACGGGATGGAGTGTCAGCGCAGCCGCCGCACCGAGAGGAACAGGTCGCGCCATGGTCGAGAGCAAGCGCAGTCTGCCGTCGGACGCCCCCCGGGGCCGGGCCGTGGTCGTCGGCGGCGGGTACGCCGGTCTGGTCACCGCGCGGGTCCTGGCCGACCACTTCGAGGAGGTGCTCGTCCTGGAGCGCGACGCGGTGGGGCCGGACAGCGGCGTGCACCCGAGCGTCCCGCAGGGCTACCACGCGCACGCGCTCCTGGCCAAGGGCGGCGACGTCCTGGAGGAGCTGTTCCCGGGCCTGCGCGCGGAGCTGGCCGAACTGGGCGCGCCCGTCTTCGACTACGGCGAGCGGATCAGCTTCCTGCTGCCCACCGGCTACGCGCCGCCCGACCCGGTCGGCGTGTCCATCCAGACCTTCACCCGCGACGAGCTGGAGCGGCGCCTGCGGCAGCGCGTGGCGCGACTCCCCGCCGTACGGCTGCTCGCCGCGACGGCCTGCGAGACGGTCACGGGCAGCGCTCCGGGCCGTCTCGACCGGGTCCTCCACCGGCCCCGCGGCGCCGCAGGGCCCACCGAGGCGGTCGACGCCGACCTGGTCGTCGACGCCTCCGGCCGCTCCACGTCCGTCGACCGCTGGCTCACCGACGCACGCCTCCCGGCCTCCGGCACGACCGTCGTCAAGGCGAAGATCACCTACACCTCCGCGTGCTACGCCCGCCCGCCCGAGGACCGGCAGGACTTCGACGTCGCCTACCAGATGACCTTCGCGCCGGGCGTGCCGCGCGGCGGAGTGGTCCTCGCCGTGGAGCACCACCGCTGGATGTGCTCGCTGTTCGGCGCCGAGGGGCACGTGCCGCCCACCGACGACGAGGGCTACCTCGACTTCGCCCGCTCCCTGGGCAATCCGCGCCTCGCCGAGCAGATCAAGTGCGGCACCAGGGAGGGCGAGATCCACCGCTACACCAACCCCGGCAACGAGTGGCGCCTGCACCACAAGAACCCCCGCTGGCCCGAGCGGTTCATCGCCGTCGGGGACGCGGTCTGCGTGTTCAACCCGGTGTACGGGCAGGGCCTCACGGTCGCCGCGCTCGAAGCGGAGCTGCTCGGCCGCCTGCTGCGGCAGCGTCGGGCGAAGGGGGCGGGGCTCGACGGCCTCAGCCGCACCTACCAGCGCGCCGCGGCCCGGCTCATCCAGGTCCCGTGGACCATGGCCAGCAGCTCGGACCTGATGTGGGCCCCCGACAGGCAGCCGCTGTCCGCGCGCTTCGCCCACTGGTACAACCAGCAGGTCTTCGCGCTCGCCGTCCACGACCCGGGCGTGTGGGCCCGGTTCGTCCGCGTCCTGAACATGACGGCACCGCCGTCCCTGCTGTTCCGCCCGGCCGTCCTGGCCAAGGTGGTGCGCCGGGCACTCGCCCGCCGCAGGGGCGCGGGAGGGGCGGGCTAGCTCTCCGCCCCGGGTGTCTCGGGGCGTGCCTCGCTCTCCCCGGCGGCCTCCGCCGGGGCCCGAGCGGGCGCGGCGGCCCGCGTGTTGACGTAGGCGGTCAACTGTCGCACCTGCCGTTCCAGGTTCTTGATGCGGTCCACGATGTCCTCGGGGAGATTCGGCATCAGTCGGCCTCCGTACCGGTCGCGCCGAGCGGGCTTTCCAGGAAGAGCTCCGCGGTCTCGGCTCGGCCCCGCTCGGGCGCGGTGACCTTGACGCCGATGACGCGGTAGGTCGCGTCGAGGCCCTCGCCGAACCACACGTCGCGGATCCGCAGCCGCACGGTCGTGCCGAGCAGCGAGGGCGTGGTGTCCGCGTCGAGGCGGACCCGGACGGCCGGGATCACCACCGGGCCGCCGAGCGCGGCGAGATCGGCGCGCGCGAGGGCGTTCAGGGCCGCCTTGTCGGTGACGTTGCTGTGGTCGGACGTGGTGTCGACGCGGGGGAACCCGGCGTCGATGAGGCCCTGGGCCACGTGCTCGTCCGACAGGACGGGCCGTGGCGCGCCCTCGGGGGTGCCGCCGCGCGCGCGTGCGGTCGTACCGCCGCGGGTGGCGTCCCGGGGGAAGGAGTACGTGAGGATGTCGCCGGGCAGATCGAGGACCGTCGTGCCCTCGCCGACGCTGATGCGCGGGGAGCCGAGGACCAGGCGCCGGGCCCGCCGCCCGGTCGCCGGATCGCGGTGGACGCTCACCAGGTACTCGAACCCGGGCTCCATGGCGGCGAGTTGGGAGATCGCGTCGTCCACCGGGGTCTCGTCGCCGTCCTGGTACGCCACCGTGCGCCGGGTGCCGGGCGGGGCGGGCGCGTAGCCCACGCCGATGTCGCCGCCGGGCGCCGCCTGGATGTGCTCCCACAGCCGGCGCACGATCGTGAGGTCGTCGGTGTCGGTGAAGGCCAGGTTCTGCCGGATGCGGCGGCGGGCCGCGTACGAGTCGAAGGTGGCGGCCTGCAGTGCCACGCCGACCTGGCCCTGCTCGTCCATGGCCGGGGTGAGCGTCCAGACGACGCCGCCCCAGCAGATCTGGTCGCCGCGTTCGACGTAGACGGCGGTGCGGCCCTCCACGACCTGCTGGATCCGGCGCGCCATCCGGCGGTTGGGCACCGGCAGGGTGGCGCTCAGGGAGCCCGGCTTGCCGATGTAGTCGTCGAACTCCAGGCCCTGCAGCGGCAGGACGTCGATGGGCGTGTCGGTGCGCAGGTCCGCGAAGAACGCGAGGTAGGGGCTGTCCACGGCGGTCACGCCACCGGGTCGACGCGGATGAAGCGGCTGTCGAAGTACGCCTTGGTGCTGCCCGTGCGGTGCGCGGCGGTCGCCGTGTACTCGACGCCCGGCGTGAGGCGGCCGAGCGCGAAGTTGGTGTACACGGAGGCGGAGCCCGCGCCGGTGTAGACGGCGGCCCGGTCGTCGGATGCCGTGCTGAGGTCGGCGCCGCCCGCTTTCGGCCGGACGTTCACCGAGATGTACGCGCCGCCGCCGTTGTCGCTCCCCGCGCGGGCCCCGACCGCGATGTGCACCCACGTCGACGACGGGGCGACGAAGGTGGCGACGAGGGGCGTGGTGGCGGCCAGGGCCTCGGCGTACGTCTGCGACGTGGTGTTCCCGGGCGTCGAGTTGCGCGTGAGCATGGCGTCGGGGATGTACTTCTGCCACTGGCCGCCGTCCCAGCGCTCCAGGCGGCCGCCCGCGTCCCGGTACTGGCCGACGTACGTGCCCTGCGCGCCGAAGCCGCCCCCGGCGGGCAGGATGCCGCCGAGCGCGGCGGCGTAGCGGCGCCGGTCGGCGACCGCGGTGGACCAGGTGATGCCCCGCGCCGCCGACGCGCCCGCCGGTACCGACACCTCGTACAGGAGCTCGGCGCTCCTGGGCAGCGCGGGCGGCACCGGGGCGCCCGCCGGGGTGCCCTGGACGATCTCCAGGACCACCTCGTAGCGGCCCGACGCGTCGTAGTCGGCGTCGTACACGCGCACCACGAGCGCGTCGACGCGCGGCAGCGTGGCGTGGCCGTCGGCGAAGGTGAGCAGCGTGTCGGCGTCCACGGTGACCGGGTAGCCGCCCTGGGCGGCGGCGGAGGTGCCGGGCACCCACAGGCGCCCGGGGGACAGGCGGGCCTGCATGCTGGTGGCCGCCGAGCCGGACAGCTGGAGCCCGCCGAAGGCGCAGCCGCCGCGCGCGGTCAGCGGCCCGGACGAGGCCATGCCGAGGCTCGCGGCGAGCCGCGTGTCCTCCCGGGTCTGCCCGGTGGGCAGATGCCATGCGGAACGTATCGTCATCGAGCACTCCAAGGTTGCCGGACGGGGGGTCGTGCGCGGTGCCGCGCCCTGGCGGCGGGCGCGCCGCTCGGCCTCACCACTCGGCCGAGCGCCAGGCGACGGTCGCCGACGCCAGGTCCGCGTCACCGGACTCGGCCCGGAAGGACAGCCGGGTCGCGCCGGGGGCGAGGGTGAACAGCTCCTCGGGGACGCTGCCCACGGTCGCGGTGTGGCGGCGGGACGCGGTCCCGTTGAAGAGGACCGTCCCGTCGGCCGTGTCGATCTCCAGGACGTCGCCCTGGGACAGGGTGAGCCCGTACTCCAGCCAGGTGCCGTCGCTGTGGTTGGCGAGGCGCGGGACGGCGCACGGACCGGTGACGGCGATCAGCGGATGGGCGGGGGCGCTGCCCGTGTTCTCCACCGTGACCTCGCCGACGGCGCCCGGGGTGCCCCAGTTCAGGGGCCAGGTCAGCGGCCACGTCAGACCCGGCTCGCGGCGCGGCAGGCCGACCGCGGCGCGGCGCGCCACGCTCGCGTAGCGCCGCGGGTCCATGGCCTTCCACTGGAGCGTCGCCTTGGCGAGGCGGCTGGTGAGGAACTGCCGGTCCGTGGGCACCACGCGCTGCACGACGCGCGCCCTGACGGCCAGCGTCTCGCCGTGGATCCGCACCGCGAGCCACTCCTCCTCGTCGCGCACGGCGGTGGCGGAGCGCAGCGCCCGCAGCGCGGCGAGGGCCGCTTCGGGGCCGCCGTCCGGGTCGGGCGCCAGCCACACCTGCGCGGTCACCGTGCGCGGCTGCGCCCACTGCGTGCCCGGCCAACCGCCGTGCGCGGCCGGGCGGTTGGCGTCGGACGACTCCAGGCCCGGCAGCTCCTCCCAGCCCGTGAGCCCCTCGGCGGCGATCCAGAAGACGGTGCCGGGGCCGAGCAGGAGCCGCGCCCACTGCACCTGCCCGTCCGTGGTGATCAGCGCCCCGGGGTCGCCGCCGGCCGCGCCCGTGCCGCCGGTCGCGCCACGGCCGTACGCCGTTCCCGCACTCATCCGCTCACCCCGTCCCCTGTCATCCCCGCCACCTCCACGACGCCTGCCACTCCTGTCATCCCCTGGCCTTCATCAGGAACATCAGCTCCTCGGCGGTCTGCCGGGCGCTGCCGCCGCGGGCCTCGTAGTAGTTCTCGATGACCACCGGGCCGCCGGTGCCGCGCGACCCGGGGCCGGGCGCTCCCGGTGGCCCCGCGCCCGGCCGCATGCGCCGGGCGAGCAGCGCGTCCAGCCTGCTGAGCGGCAGCACGGCCTCGGCCTGCCCCGCCTCGCCGAGCACGGCGAGGGTGCCGCCCGCGCGCGGCAGCACGATGCCGCCCCGCGCGAGCGCGGGGATCGTCGGCAGATTGACGCCGAAGGTCCTGCCGCCGACGCCCGGCACCCAGCCGGGGATGGACACCTTCACCCGGTTCAGCGCCCGGATCGCGTTGTTGACCAGGCCGATCACCGCGTTGATGGGCCCCTTCACGGCCCCGAGCACACTGGTGAAGACGCCCCTGGTGAACCCGGCGAGGCCGTTCCACGCCCGGTGCAGGCCGTCGCGCACCGCGCGGAACGCGGCCGGGACGCGCTCCCGGAGGAAGTCGAGGGCGGGTCTGATCACCGCGAGGACCGCGCGGATCACGGTCGTGATGATGGTCTTGTAGATGGTGAAGTACGTCTTCACGACGGTCCAGATCACCCTCAGGACCACCTGGAAGGCGACCTTGATGGCGTTCCACGTCGTCTGCACGACCTGCCGGGCCACACGCATGGTCGTGCCGATCGCCTGGCCGATGATCCGAAACGCCGTCCGCACGATCCGCTGCACGGTCTTGGACTGCATCGCCATGTCGATGAGCTTGGTGATCAGCGGCAGCAGCAGCGCCATGATGGCCCCGAAGACGTTCGCCTTCATGGCCGTGTTCAGCCCGCGCTGCGCGCCGGTGACGCCTTGGAGGCCGGTCTTCATCCGTCCCATCAGACCGCCGCCGCGCGTGGCCGACCTGCCCGCGCCGTCCATGGCCCGGTCGGCCTGGCGCGCGCTGCGGGCGGCGGCGTCGGCCTGCGTCTTGACGCCGCGGAACGACTGGGCCGTGCGGTCGAGCCCGCCCTTGATCCTGCCGACGGCCCGGTCCGCCTGCTGGACGGCCGCCCGCAGCCTGCCGACCCCGGACTCGGCCTGCCCCACACCGGTCCGCAGACCGCGGAAGCCGGAGGCGGAGCGGTTGAGTGCTTGGACGAGGGACATGGGTCTCTGCCTCCAGAGGGGACGTCGGGCGCGTCAGCCGAGGGTCCGGACGAGACTGTCGATGCGCGCCTCCAGCCGGTTGATCTGGGCGGCCGCCTCGGTGAAGCTCCCGGTGTTGGCCAGGGTGGCCCGTTGGGACGGCGGGGTGCCGGTCGCGGCCCGCTGCCTCAGGGCGTCCAGGCGGCGGAGCGCCTCCCTGGCGTCGCGGCGCGCCGCGTGGGCGGCGTCGAAGGCGCGGCCGACGGCCTTGCGGGTGTCCGTGAGGGACGCCTTGAGGTCCTCGGGCCGCAGCCCCGCGGCGCGGTCCCGCTGCTCCTGCAGGGTCTTCCGCAGGTGATCGAGGAGGTTGAAGTCGAAGCTGGCCAGCTTGACGCTGCCGGTCACGGCCGCGAACTCCTTCTTCATCGCGGTGACTTCGGTGACCGAGGCGACCGCGTCGACCTTCGCAAGGCCGCGCTCCAGCTTCCAGACGAACGACTGGTGTTCCTTCTCCAGCTTGTTCAGGCGGTCGTCGACGCTCGGCATGGGGTTCTCCGTGGCTCGGTCGGTGGGCGGTCAGCCGAAGAAGCGGGCCAGCTCGGCGGGCCCGGGGGCGTCGGCCGCGGACGTCCCGTCGGGCCCGTCGGGCCCGTCCCCGTCCCCGTCCGCGCCCGGGCGCGGCACCGGCTGCGGCGGCTCCGGCGGGGCCTCGTCCTCGTCCCGGTTGACGGACGCGAACATCCAGTTGGCGACGGCCAGATGGTCGACCACGGCGGCGAGCAGGTGGTCGGTCAGCGACCACCGGGCCGCCTCGCCCTCGTGCGCCAGGCGGAACGCGCTGTCCTGCGGCAGGTGCCGTACCAGCACCGCGAGCCGCCGCGACGACAGCTCGCCGCGGTACCAGCCGAGCAGGTCCACGCCGTAGTGGCGCAGCAGGTCCGCCTCGAGGGCCTCGGCGTGCTCGTCCACGAGCGCGCCGAGGCTCAGCCTTCCCCCACGCTCAGACCGGTCTCCTCCCCGTACGCGTTGAGGACGGCGGCCACGTCCTGCACGCTCAGGTCGTGTTCGCCGAGCCGCTTGTACTGCTCGTCGCCGAGCAGCAGCGCGAGCAGGCCGTCCAGGTCGTCGTCGGCCAGGGACGCGAGGGCCTGGGCGGCGCGGCGCGGGATCTCCGTGGGCAGCGAGAACGTCTCGCCGTCCACCTCGAACTCCCACTTCAGGCCCAGTGATTCGAGGCGCTGGGCGCGGGCGGCGTTGACGTTGAAGGCGGACATACGGCTCCTCGGTCTGCGATGGCGGTGGCGGGCGGGCCGCCGCGGCTACTTCGCGAAGGCGGGGTCGTTCATGATCCAGGTGGCGAGGGCGGCGGTGTTGTCGACCGCGAGGGCCGTGAAGGTGATGCCGAGCTTGACCGAAGCGGTGCGGGTGAGCTGGAGCTCCTCGGTCTCGGTGACCTGGCCGCGGGCGATGGTGAAGCGGTACTTGATGACGTTGCCGTCGGAGAATTCCACGCCGAGCATCCGCTCGTCCTGCTTGGGCTCGGCGGCCACCTTGTACGTGTAGAGCTTGGAGCCCTCGGCGGTCTCGGTGACGCCGTCGCCGCCGAAGAAGAACGGCAGGGTGTCCTCGTTGAGCTGGAGCAGCGCGAACTTCACGGTGAGGTCGCGGTCGGAGTACACGAAGCGGGCCGGGCTGACCGACTGCCAGGTGTCCACCGGGTCGATCTTGTCCTTCTTGTTGAAGCGGATGCCGTCGGTGGTGGTGTAGCCCAGGTCCCGCCAGCCGGCCGCCCAGGTGGCGGTCACGTCGGCGGGGATCGCGGTGCCGAGCGGGGCGGTGAGGATGCGTCCCGTACCGGCGACACGGATCTCGTTCGGGTTCATTCCGGGCATGCTGACTCCTTCGGGCGGGTGCGCGGGAACGTCAGGCCGGGCGGATCGAGAGCCGGGTGGTGGACAGATAGCGGCTGGCGGCCTGCCGGTTGTAGTCGGGCAGCCAGCGCGGCCCGTCCGCCTCGACGGCGTCGGTGACGTAGGCGCTGCCGTACGTGGTGCCGCGCACGGTGAGCAGCGCCGTACGGGTCGCGGTGGCCACCGCGTGGGCCGTGGGCTTGTCGGGGCCGTAGACCTCCAGGTCGATCAGGGGCTGGTCGAGGTGCTGGTCGTCGACCCAGGCGCCGCCCGCGCGGGAGACGAGGACGGCCTTCTGGGTGCCGTCGAAGCCCGGGGGAGTGCGGTTGTCGACGATGACTCCGGTCAGTTCGGGGCGGCTCTTGAGGTGGTCGACGACAAGGCGTTCGACGTCCGGGAACACGATGGGCGGATCACTCACGCGCACACTCCTTGCGTGGTCCGGGACGGTCATTGTGGCCGGGGAGCGAAGTGGGTGCAATGTGTCGGCAGGGAGGGATTGGTGACTGTGTATCGGAATGTGATGCTCCGTCAACTGGCGTGTTATCAGAGGGTGTTCGCCCCGCATGGTGTCCCGGAAGTCGCTTGCGGGGGTGTCCGGCAGACTCTGTGCGGCGCCCGGATACCAGGCTCTCCGCCGCTCCGCCGCGCTTTCGCACGATCCCTCACGGCCGGACGACGGGGAGCGCCAGAATGTGGGCATGGCGAGGTGACCGAGGGGCGGGGGGGCGGGCCGTGACGGTCTCGGTGAGGGCGTCCTACACGTGGCGCTGTGAGGAATGCGGCCGGGAGTGCGGCTCCCCCGTGTGGCGCGTCGTCGACGCCCGCGAGCGCGCCGACGTCCTGGCGGGACCCGGCCCCGGCGTGGCCTGGGTGGAATGCCCCGGATGCGGGACGAGAGCGCACGTCGAAGCCCCGCTGCTCGTCCTGCGCCCCGGTGCGGCGGCGCCGCTGCTGTACGCGACCTCCATGGCGGAACTCCAGGAAGGACCGCCGGAGTTCGCCGTCGCCCTGCTGGAGGAGGCCGCGGCGGCCGGGGCCTTCCGCGACGACGTCTTCACCGGGAAGGCGATCCCGCTGCCGCGCAGGCTGCTCCCCTTCGTCCTGACCCGCGACGTCGAGCGGGACCTGGGCGACCCCGGGACGGCGTGCCGCGACCTCGCACCGGAGGGACCGCCGACGGTCGCCAACTACGAGGTCTTCCTGCGGCTCCTCGCCGGGCAGCGCGACGAGTCCCGGGTGGACGACCTGCTGCGCGCCGTGCTCACGAGCCCGCCGGACGAGCTGGCCGCACTCCTGCGCACGTACCCCGAGCTGACCGAGGACACGAGGGTGCGGGACGCCGGCCGCGAGGAGCTGCGCGAGGCGGCCGGCACCCCGCTCGAACCGGTGCTCCAGCGGCGGCAGGAGCTGCTGGACGGCCTGTGCGACGGCCGCACGCCCGCGCACGTGGCGGTGGACCGCTACTTCGAGTCCCTGAGCAGGTTCGGCGGCGGGCTGCGCACCCAGCTGCGCGACATGCACGCCAGGGCCTGCGACACACCGGGCCCCGAGAGCATCCCCCTGGTCCGCGAGGCGCTGGCGCTCGCGGCCGACCTCGGCGAGCGGGAGACGGAGAGCGCGCTCGCCGCCATGCTCGGCGAACGCCTGATGGGCGCCGTCCACGCCGGACTCGACGCCGACCTCTCCGAGGCGTACGAGGCCCTCGACCGCGCCCTGAACCTGCTCCCCGAGGGCAGCCTGGAATGGGTGCGGGTGGCGAACAACCTCGCCAGCGCGCACTACGCGCGCGACGACGGCGACCGCCACGAGGTCTGGGAGACCGCCCGCGCCCTGCTGGAGCGCGCGAGCACGCTCGACCGCGCCGAGCACCCCGAGTTCTGGGCGCGGATCCAGACCAACTACGGGCTGCTGCTCGCGGAACGGCCCGGCGGCGGCGCCGCGGACCTCACGCTCGGCATCGACCACATCAGGGCCGGGCTCACCGAGCGGTCCCCCGAACGCTCCACGGTGAACTGGGCCTACTCCATGACCAACCTCGGCCTCGTGCTGTCCCGCCGCGCCGAGCCCGACGACCTGCGCGAGGCGGAGCGCTGCTACCGCGACGCCCTGCGCCACCTGCGCCCCGACGACGACCCCGTGCTGTGGTCGCAGACCCAGTGCAACCTGGCCCATCTGCTGCTGACCCGTGACCCCGCCGACGCCAAGGGCGCCCGGGAGGCGGCGACCGCGGCCCGCGACCTCGCCGCGGCGCGCCCCGGCCTGCTCAACGCCGGTCGCATCGCCTGGCTCCTGGCCCAGGCGGGCGACCTGCTCGACGGGCCCGACAGCGCCGGGAGCACCCGGCTGCGCCGCGAGGCCCTGGCAGCCACGCCCCCGGCGGTCGCGCCCTCCCTGCACCTCAGCATCGCCAGGGAACTCCTCAACACCTACGCGGCGGCGGAGCGCTGGACCGAGGCGGCCGACGTCGCGTCGGACATGCTGACCGCCGTGAGCGCGCTCTACGACGCCCAGGTCACGGTCGCGAGCCGCCGCGGCGTCCTCGTCCGAGTGGACCGGCTCGCCCGCTGGACGGCCTTCCTGCTGGCGCGCGCGGGCCGCCCGGAGCGCGCGGTGGAGGCGCTCGAACGCGGTCTGGCCTGCGAGCTCTCCGTGGTGGCCGGGCGGGGCGCAGCGGACCTGGCCGAGCTCGAACGCGTCGACCCCGTCATGGCCCGCCGCTACCGGCAGGCCCGGTCCCGCTACCGCTCCACGGTCGCGGGCCCCGCCGCGACGACCCCCGATGGCGCGGCGACCGCGACCCGCGAACAGGCCGCGGCCGAACGCGATCTGCGCGCGGTCGTCGCGGACGTCCAGGCGATCCCGGGCTTCGACGACTTCCTGCGCACCACCGAACTGCCCGACATCGTCCGGGCCGCGGGCGGCCGTCCCCTCGCCTACCTGGTGAACTCCCCCTGGGGCAGCTACGTCCTCGCGGTCCTCGGCACCCGGCCCACCGTACGGGCCGTGCTTGTGCCGGAGATCACCAGCATCACCCTCGCCCGCCTCCTGCTGATCGACATGGACGACCCGGACGCCGACACCGTGGGCCTCTGGCTCGTGCAGCAGGCCCCCACCACGACGTACCGGCGCGAACTCCCCGCCGCCCTGGACCGCCTCACCGCTCTCGAACCGCTCGTACGTCCGCTCGCGGCGCTCCTCACGGAGGACGCGCGGCACGAGGCGGTCGTGGTGCCGACCGGCCTCCTCGGCCTGGTGCCGCTGCACGCCCTGCCGGTGGGGGCGGGGACGGACGACGTGCTCGACGACGTCGGCACCCTGATCCTCGCGCCGTCCGCGGCGGTCCACGAGGCCGCGCGCTCGCGGGCCGCGCGGCCGCCGCAGGCGCCGCCGCGCCTCGCGGCCGTCGCCGACCCCGACGGCTCGCTGCCCGGCAGCCGCAGCGAACTCGCCGAGATCGTCGACCTGTTCGGGAACCGGGGCGAGACCGCCCACGCGGTGGGGGCCGACGCCACCGTGGCCTGGGTGCTCGACCACCTCGCCACGGCTTCGTACCTGCACCTCAGCTGCCACGGCAGCGCCGGATTCGACAGCAGGGGCGGATCCCTCGCGCTCGCCGACGGCCACCTGGACATGGACACCCTCGTGCGGCACCGACTGCCCGTGTGCCGCCTCACGGTGGCCAGCGCCTGCCAGTCGGGGCACTACGGCATCATCGAGACCCCCGACGAGTTCCTCGGCCTCCCGGCCGCCTTCCTCCAGGCGGGGGCGGCCTGCGCGGTGAGCAGCCTGTGGCTGGTGGACGACATGGCCACGGCCGTGCTGATGACGCGCCTGTACGAACTGCTCGCCCAGGGCCACGACCCCGTACCGGCCCTGCGCCGCGCCCGCAGATGGCTGCGCCGGCTCACCTGGGACGAGCTCGCGCGGTACGCGGAGTCGCACCGCCACTTGGCCGCCTTGAGCGAGGGGTACGCCGCCCGTGCCCGGGGCAGGAGGGAGCGGCCCTTCGACTCTCCCGTCCACTGGGGCGCGTTCACGGCCTGGGGGGTGTGAGGAGGGCCCGGCGGTCGCCCCGCGGCGGAACCGTCAGTTCCGCGCGGTCGGCCCGTACTCGTCGAGCGTGTAGTCCACGACTCGGTCGCCGGGTGACTGCGGGGCCCTGACCTGCATGGACGTATAGCGTCCCGCGGTCAGACCGGTGAGGATCACCGTCGCCGGATACTCCGCCTCCCTGCCGTTCGCGCAGCTGGGTTCGCAGACGCGCTGCCAGCCGCGGCCGGTGGCGCGGGCGGTGGGCATGCCCCAGTCGGTCCACGTCAGGCCCTTGAGTCCGGCCCCTCCGTCGCCGCAGGCCAGCAGGAACAGGGCGGGCCGGGTGACGGGCTCGCCGCCGCAGTCGGCGATCGCCGCCGGTCGCGTGCTCGGCCGCGCGTCGCTCGGCGTGGGGAGACCCGGGGAGGGCTCGGCCGCCGCCGACGGCTCGCGCACGGGAGGGGCCGTCGGCTTCCCGGCGGGCCGCCGCGGCACCTCGGTGGTGCGCTCCACGGTCGTCTCCTTGATCGTCAGGGTGGCCCGCGGCGGCTCGGCGGTGGTGGTGCCGTCGCGGCCGGGCGCCAGGGCCAGATAGGCCGCGGCGGCTCCCACCGCGACGGCGACGAGCGCGCTGAGCGGGAGGGCCCACCCGTAGCGGACCCGTGCGGGCCCGGGGGCCGGGCCGGTGCCCCCCGACGGGCCCTCGGCGGCGGGGGCGCCGCCGCCGGTGTCGCGGACGCGTCCGCGCAGGGCCAACTCCCGCCGCAGCCGCTCGATCTCGGCCTGCTGCGCGGCGATCAGCTCGTGCACCTCCGTCGGCCAGGGGCGCGGTGCGGGCGTGAGCCCGCCGATGTCCTCCAGGAGCTGGGCCGGGCTCGGCCGCTCACTCGGCTCCTTGGCCAGACAGCGGGCGACGAGGGGCCGGACCCGCCGCGGCAGCATGCTGAGATCGGGCTCGGTGTGCACCACGTTGTACAAGGTCTGCGGGGTGGAGGTCCCGGCGAACGGGCACCTGCCCGTGCAGGCCATGACCAGCACGGTCCCCAGGGAGAACACGTCGCTCGCCGCGCCGAGCGGAAGGCCCTGCGCCTGCTCGGGCGACATGAAGCCGGGGGAGCCGACGAGCAGGGCCGAGTGGGTCAGTTCGGTGCTGTCGTCGCTGTCGGTGGCGCGGGCGATGCCGAAGTCGATCACTCGGGGCCCGTCGGCGGCCAGCAGTACGTTGGACGGCTTCAGATCGCGGTGCACGAGGCCGGCCCGGTGGATGTCGAGCAGCGCGGACGCGAGGCCCGCGGCCATGCGCAGGACCGCCTCCTCCGGCAGCGTGCCGACGGCCGTCAGCGCCTCCTGGAGCGAGGGCCCGGGCACGAACTCCGACGTCAGCCACGGTTCGGGCGCGTCGGCGTCGGCGTCGATCACCGCCGATGTGAACACGCCCGAGACCTTCCGGGAGGCGTCCACCTCACGGCGGAACCGGGCCCGGAAGCCGTCGTCCTCGACGAACTGCGTGCGCACCTGCTTCAGCGCGACGAGCCGTCCGTCCGGGGCGCTGCTCAGGAAGACCCGCCCCATGCCGCCGCTGCCCAGCTCCGCGATCGTCCGGTAGCGCCCGACTTCCTCCGGATCAGTCGCTGCCAATCGTTCCACCGTGCCCCCCCTGCATCGGATGAACTGGCCGTCGAATCAAGCGACTTGGGCCCCTCTGCCCCGACGGCCCGTGGAAGACAGAGTCTGAGCGCCCCGCGTGCCCCGGGACAAGAAGCCGCCCGGCCGCACGCCCCCTGGGGCGTGGAGAACCCCGGCGCGTGCCCCCACCCGTCCCTCTTTTGTCATGAACCTTGTGAGCCGCTGCCGTCGCTGGTATCTCATGGTTAGGAAAGGTTCCTAACCTTCAACGGCTTGGAGTCCCCCCCATGAGACCCACTCGCTCAGCAGCCGCCCTCGCCGCCGCGCTCGTGGCAGGCCTCGTGTCCGCCGCCGCGCCCGCCACCGCCACGGGCCCCGCCGCGCCGCGCGCCGCCGCCGCGACCCCGGTCGCCGCCAACGGCCAGCTCACCGTCTGCGGCACCAAGCTCTGCAACCAGCAGGGCAAGGCCGTCCAACTGCGCGGACTGAGCAGCCACGGCACCCAGTGGTACGCGCAATGTCTCACCGACGGCTCGCTCGACGCCCTCGCCGGTGACTGGAAGGCCGACGTCCTGCGCGTCTCCACGTACGTACAAGAAGGCGGGTACGCCTCCAACCCGCGCAAGTTCACCGACCTGGCCCACAAGTTCATCGACATGGCCAGCGCGCGCGGCATGTACGTGATCGTCGACTGGCACATGCTCGACCCCGGCGACCCGCACGCCAACCTCGCCCGCGCCAAGACGTTCTTCACCGAGATAGCCCAGCGCCACAAGGGCAAGAACAACATCATCTACGAGATAGCCAACGAGCCCAGCGGCGTGGACTGGTCGCGCATCAAGTCCTACGCCGAGCAGATCATCCCGGTCATCAGGAACATCGACGCCGACGCGCCCGTCCTGGTCGGCACCCGCGCCTGGTCGTCGTTCGGCGTGTCGGAGGGCTCGGACGAGAAGGAGGTCGTCAACAACCCGGTGAAGGCCGGGAACATCATGTACACGTTCCACTTCTACGCCGACTCGCACCGCGAGGAGTATCTGAACACGCTCTCGCGGGCGGCCGACAGACTCCCGGTGTTCGTCACGGAGTTCGGCACCCAGAACTACGCGGGCGAGGGCTCGAACGACTTCGCCATGTCGCAGAAGTACCTCGACCTGATGGCCTCGAAGAAGATCAGCTGGGTGAACTGGAACTTCTCCGACGACGACCGCACCGGAGCCGTCTACAAGGCGGGCACCTGCGACGCGAGCGGCCCCTGGACCGGCGCGAGCCGGCTCAAGCCCGCGGGCGTGTGGATCCGGGAGCGGGTGCGCACCGCGGACGACTTCTGAGCCCGGCCGGGGCCGGAAGCGGACGACGGCCGCCGCTCCGGCCCCGCTGCCAGGGGCCTTCGGGTGCTACGCGCCGCCCCTCTCGTTGAACCGCGCGATGTCCTCCAGCGTCTTCTCCAGCTTCAGTTCGTCGGGGTCGGACACGACGGCGTACCCGACCATGCCGTACGGCCCGGCCGGCGCGTCCGGGGTGTAGGCGATCTCGTCGAACGTGAAGTTCCGCTCGAAGTCCGCCCGGGTCAGGCTGCCGTTCTCGGGGCGGCGCAGCAGGACGTAGCCGTAGAAGCGCTCAGGGGCGCCCCCGACGCGCGGCCGGGCCACGTCCTCGCCGAGGGCGAGGGAGATCTCGACGTCGAACAGGTCGACCCCGTACGTCAACTTGTTGACCTGCGGGGACAGTGCCCCCGGAAGGCGGATGGCGCATTCGCCGAACGTCAGGCCCCCCGCCGTCGTGAAGGCCTCCAGGTGGAAGACGCAGTCGGGCGCGTCGAGCGCGGTGAGCGCCTGGGTGGCGAGGGCATCGGCCTGCCGGAACAGCTCCGCGTGCCGGTTCCGGTCCAGGACGTGCGCGGCCAGGACGCCGCCCTGGACCGCGCGGAGCGGCGCGATGTGGTTGCGGCTCAACGACGACCAGTGGAGCGTGCCGTCCCGCCAGATCCCGTCGACGTAGACCTCGGACGCGTCGACGAAGGACTCGGCGACCATCCCGACGTCGGACCGGCCCGAGAAGGCGGCGACCGCTCGCGCGTACTCCTCGGGCGAGCGGACGACGCTCGTCCGCTGAGAGCCCGCTCCGGTCGCCGGTTTGAGCACGAAGGTGGCGCCGAGCTCGCCGACCAGCTCCCCGTAGGGCGTGTCCTCGGTCGTGTACCGGCAGCGCGCCCGCTTCACCTCGGGCGGCAGCCTGCTCTTCTGGAGGTACTTGTCCCGGAAGAAGAGCACGGAGGCGGAGTCGGCGTTGCCGGGAAGGCCCAACTGCCCCCGCAGGAAGGCCGCCCCGAACACGCCCATCTCGTGGACGGTGAGGACTCCCACCGCGTCCCCGAGGTTCGCGGAGAGCACGGCTCGGAGCAGTTCCTGGGCGTTCTCCATGTCGGCGACCCGCAGGAAGCGCCGGTTCTCGGGCGGTCGTGCGGGCGCCTGCACGAGGTAGTGAGGATCCAGGCCCCGGTGCCGCAGTGCCCGGTCGAGGTCGTCCCGGTAACCGATGACAATGATGCTCGACATGATCGCCTCCCCGTTCGCGACTGGCCGAAACCCTAAGGGAAGGCCCGGCGGGATGACCTTGTGATGTGGATCACGGCTCGGGCGGTGCCCGCGTCCGATGCAGTCCAAACATCAACTTGCCCGTGTTGCACGCCTATCCCTCACGCAACTCGCGTGCGTAGCCTCCTCCTGCCGTTGCTGTCGTGCTGGGGAGGCGGAGAGCCAGTGATCGTGCTCGGGTACAACGGGTTCACCAGGGGTTCGGAGCTCTTCGGGCGGCTGTACGGCGCGACGGGTGTCGACCGCAACCTCTTGGTGGGGCACGACGCGGCGGCGGCCCTCGTCGTCGACGGCGAGGTCGTCGCGGCGGTCGAGGAGGAACGCCTGAGCCGGGTCAAGAAGACCTCGGACTTCCCGGCGAACGCCATCCAGTGGTGTCTGGATTTCGCCGGTGTCGGGCTCGGCCAGGTGGACGTCGTCGCCTTCCCCTGGCGCTTCTCACCGGCGGTCGGCGAGGAGATGATCGCGCGGATCTGCGACACCGACCTGCCCGTCGCGGCGAAGTTCGACGCCCTGCGGCGCACGGGCGAGCTGTACACCGGCATGCTCAGCCCCGACGCGGTGTACGCCGACTTCGTCGGGCGCACCGGCCACGAACTGGACCCCAACAAGCTCGCGTTGGTGCCGCACCATCTGGCCCACCTCATGTGCGGCGCCTACCTGGCGGGCGGGGGCGACGCCGCCTTCCTGGTGAGCGACGGCCGCGCGGAGACCCTGTCCTCGGTCATGGGCGAGCTGCGCGACGGCGTGGTCCACCTCTTCGACGAGAACACCGTGCCCATGAGCAGCTCACTGGGCGTGGCCTACGGCAGGATCACCCGCTACCTGGGCTTCGTCCCCAACAACGACGAGTACAAGGTGATGGGACTGGCCGCCTACGGCCCGCCGCCGCTCCGCAACCCGCTGCTCGAACACGTCGTCCGGCTGCACGAGAACGGCACGTACACGATCTCCGTCCCGCAGGACAGGAACGCCTACTACGCCCTGTTCGACGACCTCTTCGGCGGGGACGGCGAGAAGCGCGAGGAGTTCGACTTCCGGGTCAGGGTCGCGGGCTGCGCCCAGCACATGGTGGAGGCCGTCACCGCGCACCAGCTGCGGACGCTGAGCGCGGCTTCGAGCCTGGACACGCTGCTCTTCGAAGGCGGCCTCGCGCTCAACTGCGTGGCCAACACCAAGATGGTGGAGCGCTCGCCGTTCACCGGCATGGAGGTCAGCTTCGGGGCCAGTGACCCCGGCGTCGCCATCGGTGCCGCCGTCTACGCCGCCGGGCTCAGGAACCGCCCCGCCGACGCCGTCACCACGCCCTACCTCGGCCCGTCGTACGACGAGCGGCACGTCCTGGAGACCCTGGAGCGGTACGCGGACGTCGTGGACTGGCAGCAGGAGCCCGACGTGGCCGCGCTCGCGGAGCGGACGGCGGACCTGCTCGCCGACAAGAACGTCGTGGGCTGGTTCCAGGGCCGCGCCGAGTTCGGGCCGCGGGCCCTGGGCGGCCGCAGCATCCTCGCCAACCCCGCCTTCCCCGACATCAAGGACATCATCAACGTCCGCGTGAAACACCGGGAGCCCTTCCGGCCGTTCGCGCCCGTCGTCCTGGAGTCCGATGCGCCCCGGGTCTTCGAGATGGGCAAGAAGACCTCGTCCCCCTACATGACGTTCGTCTTCCCGGTGCGCCCGGAGTACCAGGAGCGGATCCCCGGCGCCTGTCACGTGGACGGCACGGCGCGGGTGCAGACCGTCGACGACCGGCAGAACCCCGCCCTCGCCCGGCTCCTGCGCGCCTTCACGGCGCGCACGGACGTGCCCTGTCTGCTCAACACCTCCTTCAACGTGGCCGGTGAGCCCATCGTCTGCGCGCCCCGGGACGCCCTGGAGTGCTTCCTCGCCACCGAGATCGACTACTTGGTCATCGACCGGTACGTGGTCACGAAGAAGTCCAGGCCGGGCCCGCACGGGCCCGGCCTGGACTTGAGCCGAGGGACTGAGGAAGCGAGGGACTAGACGAGGTCGAACCGGTCGAGGTCCGTGACCTTGGCCCAGGCCGCGACGAAGTCCTTCACGAACTTCTCCTTGGCGTCGTCGCTCGCGTAGACCTCCGCGATCGCGCGCAGCTCGGAGTTCGAGCCGAAGACCAGGTCGGCGCGGGTGCCGGTCCACTTGACCGCGCCGCTCGCGTCCCGGGCCTCGAAGGTGTCCTGGGCCTCGGACGTCGACTTCCACGTCGTGCCCAGGTCGAGCAGGTTGACGAAGAAGTCGTTGGTGAGCGTGCCGGGCCGGTCGGTGAGGACGCCGTGCTTCGACTGCGCGTGGTTCGCGCCGAGCACGCGCAGACCGCCGACGAGGACCGTCAGCTCGGGCGCGCTGAGGGTCAGCAGGTTCGCCTTGTCGATCAGCAGGTACTCGGCCGGAAGGCGGTTGCCCTTGCCGACGTAGTTGCGGAAGCCGTCGGCGGCCGGCTCGAGGGCGGCGAACGACTCGACGTCCGTCTGCTCCTGCGCCGCGTCCACCCGGCCCGGCGAGAAGGGCACCTCGACCTCGACGCCGGCGTCCTTGGCGGCCTGCTCGACGGCCGCGTTGCCCGCGAGGACGATCAGGTCGGCCAGCGAGACCCGCTTGCCGCCCGACTGGGCGGAGTTGAAGGACTCCTGGACACCTTCCAGCGTGCGCAGCACCTGCGCGAGGCTGTCCGGGTCGTTGACCTCCCAGTTGCGCTGCGGCTCCAGGCGGACGCGGGCGCCGTTGGCACCGCCGCGCTTGTCGCTGCCGCGGAAGGAGGACGCCGACGCCCACGCGGCGGAGACGAGCTGCGCGACGGTGAGGTCGGAGGCCAGGATCCGCTCCTTGAGGGAGGCGGCGTCCGCGGCGTCGATGGTCTCGCCGGTGCGCTCCGGCAGCGGGTCCTGCCACAGCAGCACCTCGGAGGGGACCTCCGGGCCGAGGTAGCGGACGACCGGGCCCATGTCACGGTGCGTCAGCTTGTACCAGGCGCGGGCGAAGGCGTCCGCGAACTGCTCCGGGTGCTCGTAGAAGCGGCGCGAGATCGGCTCGTAGACCGGGTCGAAGCGCAGCGACAGGTCGGTGGTGAGCATCGTCGGGCGGTGCTTCTTCGAGGAGTCGAAGGCGTCCGGGATGATCTCCGGGGCGTCCTTCGCCACCCACTGGTGGGCACCGGCCGGGCTCTGCGAGAGCTCGTACTCGTACTCGAAGAGGTTCTTGAAGAACAGGTTGCTCCACCGCGTGGGCGTCTCGGTCCAGGTGACCTCAAGGCCCGAGGTGATGGCGTCCTTGCCCACGCCCGTGTTGTACGTGCTCTTCCAGCCGAGGCCGAGCTGCTCCATCGGCGCGGCCTCGGGGTCGTCGCCGACGTTGTCCGCGGGGCCCGCGCCGTGGGTCTTGCCGAAGGTGTGGCCGCCGGCGATGAGGGCGACGGTCTCCTCGTCGTTCATCGCCATGCGGCGGAACGTCTCGCGGATGTCGCGGGCCGCGGCGATGGGGTCCGGGTTGCCGTTGGGGCCCTCGGGGTTGACGTAGATGAGGCCCATCTGGACCGCGCCGAGCGGGTTCTCCAGCTCGCGGTCGCCGGTGTAGCGCGCGTCGTCGAGCCAGTTGGTCTCGGGGCCCCAGTAGACGTCCTCCTCCGGCTCCCAGACGTCCTCGCGGCCGCCGGCGAAGCCGAAGGTCTCGAAGCCCATCGTCTCCAGGGCCACGTTGCCGGTGAGGACCATCAGGTCGGCCCAGGAGATGTTCTTGCCGTACTTCTTCTTCACCGGCCACAGCAGTCGGCGGGCCTTGTCCAGGCTGGCGTTGTCCGGCCAGCTGTTGAGGGGCGCGAACCGCTGCTGGCCCGCACCGGCGCCGCCGCGGCCGTCGCTGATGCGGTACGTGCCCGCGCTGTGCCAGGCCATGCGGATCATCAGCGGGCCGTAGTTGCCGAAGTCGGCGGGCCACCAGTCCTGCGAGGTGGTCAGGACCTCGGCGATGTCCCGTTTCACGGCCGCCAGGTCGAGCGAGCCGAACGCCGCGGCGTAGTCGAAGTCCTCGCCCATCGGGTTCGCCACCGCGGGGTTCTTGGCGAGGATCTTCAGGTTCAGCCGGTCCGGCCACCACTGGCGGTTCCCGCCGCCCTGCGTCGGGTGCGGGGCGCGTCCGTGCGCGACCGGGCAGCCGCCTGTCTCCTCCGTCTTCGGGTCGGTGACGATTGCGTCGGGGTTCTCAGCCATGGGAATCCTCTCGGATCGGTCTAGGCGAATCGTGGAGCGCGAAGAACTGCAGGCGGTGGAAGGGGCCGCACCGACCGCGTGATCGACGTCAGCGACTTCTCCGTACGACTTGTGGTGGTTGTCCCTGACGCGTCCTTGGAACAGGGGCGAGGCTGCCCTTGGCCATCGTCGGGAACCGATCCTACGATGGACGGGATCCAGGTCAAGAAGCTCACCTGATCCATATTCATTCGGAGCAAGTAGCGCTGCCGTAAACTCCGGGTACTCCACCGAACCGAGTAGGTGAACCGACATATGAGCGACCTGCTGGAGCGACTGCGAGGGCGTGGCTGGCGGGTGACCTCCCAGCGACGCGTCGTCGCCGAGGTCCTCGACGGCGACCACGTGCACCTCACGGCCGACGAGGTGCACGCGCGCGCGGCCGAGAGACTGCCGGAGATCTCCCGCGCGACCGTCTACAACACGCTGGGCGAGATGGTCTCCCTCGGTGAGGTCATGGAGGTCTCCACCGACGGCCGCGCCAAGCGCTACGACCCCAACGCCCACCACCCGCACCAGCACTTGGTCTGCTCCCGCTGCGGCACCATCCGCGACGTCCACCCGACCGGCGACCCGCTGGCGGCCCTGCCGCCGGAGGAGCGGTTCGGGTTCGCGGTCTCGGGGGCCGAGGTCACCTACCGGGGGCTGTGCCCCACCTGCGCCGTCTGATCAGGTCCGGGCGGCGCTCGTGATCACGCGTCGGTGACCGAGAGCACGATCTTGCCGGTCGTGCGGCCCGTCTCGCCCAACGCGTGGGCCCGGGCTGCCTCTTCGAGCGGCAGGACCGCGTCGACGAGCACGCGCAGCCGGCCCTCCTCGACGAGCGAGGCGATCGCGCGCAGGCCGCCGTGGTCGGGTTCGACGAGCATGAACACCGCCCGGACTCCGGCCGCCTCGGCTTCCTGGACGGGGAAGTCGCCGTCCGGCGGCAGCAGTGAGACCAGCGTGCCGCCGGGCCGCAGTGTGCGCAGGGACCGGGCCCAGTGGGGGCCGCCGATGCCGTCCACGACGACGTCGACGTCCCTGAGCACCGCGGCGAAGTCCTGGGCGCGGTGGTCGATCAGCTCGTCGGCGCCCAGTGCGCGCAGCAGTTCGTGCTTGGCGGCGCTGGCCGTGCCGATGACGTGCGTGCCGCGGGCCTTGGCGATCTGTACGGCCAGATGACCGACGCCGCCCGCCGCGGCGTGGATCAGGACGCGCTGCCCCGGCCGTACGCCGGCGGTGTCCACGAGCGCCTGCCACGCGGTCAGGGCGGCCAGCGGCAGGGCGCCCGCCTGGACGTGGGTCAGGCCCTCGGGGCGCGGCGCGAAGTGCCGGGCCGGAGCGGTGACGTACTCGGCGTAGGCGCCCGCCGGGTACGGGAAGCGCGGCATGCCGAACACCGCGTCGCCCGGCCGGAACAGCGTCACGCCCTGGCCGACCGCCACCACCACCCCGGAGACGTCGAAGCCGAGGGTGAAGGGCGGCGTCGCACCGGTGGCGAACACGCCCCGCGCGCGGGTCTTCCAGTCGGCGGGGTTCACGCCCGCCGCGTGCACCCGGACCAGGATCTCGCCCCGGCCCGGATCCGGTCGCCGCACCGTGACGAGCTTGAGGACGTCCGGTCCTCCGGCGGCGTCCTGGGAGACGGCGCGCATGGTGGTGGGGGTGGTGGCCTGGTGCATGGTGACGTGCCCTCTTCGGCGGTTGGTCCTGCGGACGGTGCGGTGCCGCGCTCCGGTGCTTCCGGGGCGCGTCCTCAGCGTGCCGGGGCGAAGAGGGCTCCAGTAGTGGCCTGATGGCCAGGGAGCGCCAGGATCGGGTCAGGCCGTGGAGGTCGCCCCGGATGCCCCGGATGCCCCGGCCGTTCCGGTCGTTCCGGTCGTTCCGGTCGCGAGGATCTCGTGGACCAGGGTCACCAGGTCCGGGATCGCCGGGTGGCCGAGGCCCTCGCGCCAGGCGAGTACGAGGGGGACGGGCGGGGCATCCGCGAGCGGGCGGTAGACCAGCGCGGGGTGGGCGTAGTTGCTCGGCGTGGCCGAGGTGGTGACGCCCACGGCGCGGCCCGCTGCGATGGCGATGAGCCACTCGTCGGTGTTCGTGACTTCGATGGTCGCGGCGGGCCCGGCGGCCGACGGCCACAGGTCCGGTGTGGTGGTCCCGGAGACGGTGTTGAGGGCGATCGGGCGGTCCGTGAGGTCCGCGAGGGTGAGCCGGGGGAGGGCCGCCAGGGGGCTGTCCTTCGGCATGACCACCACGCGCTCCTCCATCCGGAGCAGCTCGGTGCGCAGCCCGGGCGCGACGACCGCCCCGCGCAGCAGGGCCGCGTCCACCGTGCCCCGGGTGAGGCCCGCCGTGCGGTCGTCGACGCGCAGCAGCTCCAGCGGGACGCCGGGGCGCGTCTCGTCCCAGCGGCGCAGCAGCGCGACGGTGTGGTCGCCGAGCGCCGCCCAGGTGTGGCCGAGGCGCAGCGGCCAGCTCGTGAGCCCGGCCGGGTCGAGGGCGGTCTCGACGGCGGCGAGCGCGGCGGTGGCCTTGTCGCGGAACGTACGGCCCTCGGCGGTCAGCTCCAGGTGGTGGGTGGAGCGGTCGGCGAGGCGGGCGCCGAGGTGGTCCTCCAGCTGGCGCAGGGTGCGGGAGAGCGCGGGCTGGCCCACGTGGAGCCGGGCGGCGGCGCGGGTGACGTTGCCCTCCTCGGCGATGACGAGGAAGGCGCGCAGATGCCGCAGCTCAATGGTCATGCTTCCAGAGCATAACCGCAGTGGAACAGGCATTTCACACGGCGCGTGCGGCTCCCTAGCGTGAGGCGCATGACTTCCACGGCGCACCCTTCATCCCTCGCCACGGCGCACGCTCCATCCCCCGCGACGGCGCACGCTTCGGCCCCGACGGCGGCCACCTCGCCGTCCCCCACGACGGCGGCTACGACGGCAGCCACGCCGGACACGCCCCCGGCCACGCCCGCCGTCCTGCGCACCGCCGCCGGGCGCGCCACCCTCGGCGGTGTCGGCCTGGTGCTCGCCGGAGCGGTGACCGTGCAGTTCGGGTCCGCCGTCGCGGCGCTGCTGTTCCCCCGCGCCGGAGCGCTCGGCACGGTCGCGCTGCGGGTGACGTTCGCCGCGGTGCTGCTGCTGGTCGTCACCCGGCCCCGGCTGCGCGGCCACACGCGCGCCGACTGGGCGGTGGTGGTCGGCTACGGCCTCGCGCTCGGCGGCATGAACGTCCTCTTCTACCAGGCGATCGACCGGATCCCGCTGGGCGCCGCGGTCACCCTCGAAGTGCTCGGTCCGCTGCTGCTCTCGGTCGTCGCCTCGCGCCGCGCCGCCAGCCTGCTGTGGGCGGGGCTCGCGCTGATGGGCGTGTATCTGCTGGGCCGGGGCGGGTTCGGCCGGCTCGACGCCGCGGGCGTGGCCTTCGCGCTGGGCGCCGGAGCGATGTGGGCGGCGTACATCGTGGGCAGCGCCCGCGCGGGGGCCCGCTTCCCGCGCCTGGACGCGCTGGCGATCGCGATGACCGTGGCCGTGCTGGTCAGCCTGCCGCTCGGGATCGGGTCCGCGGGCGCGACGCTGCTCGAACCGGGCGTGCTCGCGCTGGGCCTGGCGATCGCGGTGATGTCCTCGGGGATCCCCTACGCGCTGGAGCTCCTGGCCCTGCGCCGGCTGCCCGCGGCGACCTTCGCGGTGCTGACGAGCCTGTCGCCCGCGCTGGCCGCGCTTGCCGGCTATCTGGTCCTCGACCAGGGCCTCACGCCGCTCCAGTGCGCGGCGATCGCGCTGGTGGTGGCGGCGAGCGCGGGCGCGGTCCGCACGGGCGGGCGCTGAGCCCGAAGACGGTCAGTTTTCGAGAAGCACCTCCGGCCGACGGGTGCCTACCGTGGTCGTCATGGACATCAAGTTGCAGGTGAACGCCATCATGCTGGGCGTCGACGACGTCGCGCGCGCCAAGAAGTTCTACGTCGAAGGGCTCGGCTGCGAGGTCGAGCAGGACTACCCCGGGTTCGTCAGGTGCGGCCTGGGCGAGGGCTCCTCGTCGCTCGTGCTCTACGCGCGGGAGGCGGTGGCGCAGGACGCAGGCGTCCCGGCGGAGGGGTCCGGGTTCCGCGGCTGCTCGTTCCACTTCATCACCGACTCCCGGGCGGCGGTGGACGAGGCCATGCGCGCCGCGGTGGCCGCGGGCGGCACCACCGTCAGCGAGGCGGCCGCCGCCGAGTGGGGCGGGTACTCGGGCTACTTCAGCGACCCCGACGGCCATCTGTGGAAGGTCGCCACCGAGGCCTGACCGCGCCACCCGGCAGCGAAGCGAAGGCCCGGCCGCCACCCACGACGGGTGGCGGCCGGGCCTTCGCAGCCGTACGGGTGCCTGGTCAGTCGGTGTACGTGAAGCCGATGGACGCGGTCAGGGAGCCGCCGCGGGCCGTGGCGAACTGGACGGCGCCCTTCTCCGGGTAGGCGGGCGCGGTGAAGGTGACCGTGGTGTCGTCGACGACGCGCACGTTCGTGGCCGCGACCCCGCGGAAGCCGCCCGCCGTCGGCGTGCCCGCGAGGACCTGGGTGGTGCCGGTGAGCCCGCCGCCGGTCAGGGCGACGGTGAAGCCGCCCTTGACGGAGCCCGTGGCGGGGCTGACGGCGGTGAGCGCGGCCGGGATCGGGCTGAGCGGGGCACCGCTCTTGACGAACTTCACGGTGACGTAGTGGTCGCTGTCCATCGTGACGCTCAGGGATGCCGCCCGGGTGGGCTGGACCTTCCCGTCGACGGTCCAGCGGTCGATCTTGTACCCGGTCTCCGGGGCGGCGGTGACCGTGATCTGGTCACCGGTGGCGAACAGGCCGGTGGAGGGGGTGCTGACGGTGCCGCCCGTGCCGTCCTGGGGCACCGCGGTCAGGGCGTGGCGCTTGGGGTCCGTACTGTCGGCGGGCGTGCGGTAGTTGGCGAGCACCGGGCCCGTGAGGTTCATGACGCGGGTGCTGTCGGCCGGTTCCTTCGCCCCGAGGGCCACGCCGCGCGGCGCGCCGTCGAACTCCTGACGGGGGTTGGAGAACCACATCTTGTTCTCGCACTTGTCCTCGTCGGCGCAGCTCATGTTGTAGCCCATGATGTCGACCCAGGTGCGGTCCTTGGGCAGGAAGCCGTGGTTGTCGGGGTAGTACGGGTTGTAGTTGCCCGCCCGGTAGTTGTCCTCGTCCGGGTCGATCGGGTCGGTGAGGTAGTCGTGGTTGAGGCCGAAGTTGTGGCCGATCTCGTGGGCGAGGTGGTGGGTGCCGAAGGTGTCGGCCTGCTGCGCGCCGAACCCGGTGTCGTCGGTGCTGTACTGGGCGTTGGCGCCGGGGATGAGGCGGGGCAGGGAGGGCGTCATGCCGGTCCCGGCCGTGTACTCGCCCTCGGGAGGGGTGAACTTCGACAGGACGTGGACGAGGTCGGCGCCCTTGGCGTCCCGGGTGGCGCGGACGCCGGTGGCCCAGTCGTCGGCGTAGCGCGGGTCCTCCGGATTGGCGAGGGCGTTCGTCATGCCGTCCATGTCGCTGGCCTCGCCGCTCCAGCTCGGCGTCTCGAAGGTCCCGAGCAGGGTGAGGCGGGCCTTCACCTCACTGTCGGCGTACGCCTTGTTGGTGCCCTCGACGGCGGCCTTGGCCTGGAGTTCGATGGCCTCCACGCCGCCTTCGGTGTCCGCGGCGGTCTCCGGGGTGTAGCCGATCAGGACGTCGATGACCGGGTCCTTGGGCTCGGCGCGTCTGCTGGGTGGCGCCGCAGGGCGTGCGGGTCTGGCCAGGCGCAGCGCGTCGCGGACGAGCGGCGTCTGGCGCACGGTGTCGAACGACCGGACGCGCGAGGCGCCGGGCCGCACGGCGTCCAGGGCGTGGCGCACCCGGCCCTCGTGGATCTCCCCGGCGACCCGGGGCCCGCCCTTGCCGCACGCGCCGTCGACCGCGAGGGTCACGGGCCGGTCGGGGCGCCCGGCGAGGTGCCCGCTCCACAGCAGGGTGCCCTCGCGGTCGCGGGAGACCTTCGTGGCCTGGGCGGTGACGGAGGTGCCGCCGGGGAGGCGCAGGACGCGCCGGTCGGGCGCCGCGACGGGCCCGCGGCGGCACAGGGCGCGGAAGGCGCCGTCGGGCCAGCCGACCTCGCCCGTGCGCAGCAGGCCGGGCAGGTCGGGGGCGGGCGGTGCGGCGGGGCTCGGGGCCGCGGGCAGGGCGGTGGCGAGCGCGGCGACGGCTCCGACGACGGCGAACCTGACGGGGGTCATGGGGCTCCTTCGTGCACGTGCCCGAACGGTTCGGACACGAGCACGATCACTCGGCGCGGCGGCGGGCGCGGCGGGAGCGGGGCCGAATGGCCGTCCGAGGGGGTGACCGCCGCGCGCGGAAGGCCCGGGGTCGCGATGCCGACCGCCCCTGACGCGACCCCGGCTGCTCGCTCCCGGCGCCCGCGCCGCCTCTGTGAGAAGTCCGGCGGCGACGTACGGCCAGGTCAGAGGCTATGTGATGCAGCCCGGGACGCGGTGGTGGCGGCACCCCATGGAGGGTCGAACAGGCGTGGGGTTAGCATATGAGCGCCGCCTAGCTCGAAAGATACGCCTGTGACTGTCAATGACGACTCGTTCACCAACTGGAAGCACCGCGAGGAAACCGCGGAGTCGATGATCCCGCTCATCGGGAAGCTGCACCGCGAGCGGGACGTCACGGTCCTGCTGCACAGCCGCTCCCTGGTGAACAAGTCGGTGGTCAGCATCCTCAAGACCCACCGATTCGCCCGCCAGATAGCCGGTGAGGAGCTCTCGGTCACCGAGACGCTGCCGTTCCTGCGCGCCCTCACCACGCTCGACCTCGGCCCCTCGCAGATCGACATCGGCATGCTCGCCGCGACGCACAAGGCCGACGACCGCGGCCTCTCGGTGGCGGAGTTCACCGCCGAGGCCGTCGCCGGTGCCACGGGCGCCAACAAGATCGAGTGCCGCCAGGGGCGCGACGTCGTCCTGTACGGCTTCGGCCGCATCGGCCGCCTCGTGGCCCGCCTCCTGATCGAGAAGGCCGGCTCCGGCAACGGCCTCCGGCTGCGCGCCATCGTCGTGCGCAGGGGCGGCGAGCAGGACATCGTGAAGCGCGCCTCGCTGCTGCGGCGCGACTCCATCCACGGCCAGTTCCAGGGCACGATCACCGTCGACGAGGCGAACAGCACGATCATCGCCAACGGCAACGAGATCAAGGTGATCTACGCCGGTGACCCGTCGGAGGTCGACTACACGGCGTACGGCATCAAGGACGCCATCCTCATCGACAACACCGGCAAGTGGCGCGACCGCGAGGGCCTGTCGCAGCACCTGCGTCCGGGCATCGACAAGGTCGTCCTGACGGCGCCCGGCAAGGGCGACGTGCCGAACATCGTGCACGGCGTCAACCACGACACGATCAAGCCGGACGAGCAGATCCTGTCCTGCGCCTCCTGCACCACCAACGCGATCGTGCCGCCGCTGAAGGCGATGGCCGACGAGTACGGCGTGCTGCGCGGCCACGTGGAGACCGTCCACTCGTTCACCAACGACCAGAACCTCCTGGACAACTACCACAAGGCCGACCGCCGCGGCCGCTCCGCGCCGCTCAACATGGTGATCACCGAGACCGGTGCCGCGTCGGCCGTCGCCAAGGCGCTGCCCGACCTCAAGGCGCCCATCACCGGCAGCTCGATCCGCGTCCCGGTGCCGGACGTCTCGATCGCGATCCTCAGTCTGCGGCTCGGCCGCGAGACCACCCGCGAGGAGGTGCTCGACCACCTCCGCGAGGTGTCGCTGACCTCGCCGCTGCGCCGCCAGATCGACTTCACCAGCGCCCCCGACGCGGTCTCCAACGACTTCATCGGCTCGCGGCACGCCTCGATCGTCGACGCCGGCGCCACCAAGGTCGACGGCGACAACGCGATCCTCTACCTCTGGTACGACAACGAGTTCGGCTACTCCTGCCAGGTCATCCGCGTCGTCCAGCACGTCTCCGGGGTGGAGTACCCGACCTACCCGGCCCCGGCGGTCTGACCGGCGGACGCGAGCGGTAGCCGAGGCAGTCAGGGCGTCCCCGCGGTGCGGGGACGCCCTGAGCCGTGTCCGGACACGGGAAAGCCCCGCCGCGACGGGGGAGCGCGGCGGGGCTCATGAATCTGGTACCCGGTGGCGTCGAGGCCATGCGGAGGGATTCCGCTCTCCTTGTAACAGGTTCCACTCCTCCTTATACGGAGTAGCCTGATCCGTTCGTCGGGGCGGGGATCCCGGCCGTCCCGGGGCGGCCCGGGCGCGGCGCGACGGCGTTCCGGTGCACCGGTGGCAGGCCGGGCAGCAAGCCCGGCCACACCGTGTCCAGGACGTGTGCGCTCGGGGTGAACAGGGCCGCGCCGAGCCGCGGCAGCGCGGCCGCCTCGTGCCACTCCCAGCGGTGCATGAGCTCCGGCTCGGTCACGGTGGGCGCGCCCGTGGCGCGGGTGACGTGGACGGCGGCCGTCAGGCGCGGCATGCCGTGGACGGCGTCCATGAGGACCGCGAGCACATGGGCGTCGGCGGGTGCGGCCGTCAGGCCCGTCTCCTCCCGGAGTTCACGGACGGCGGCCTGCTCGAACGACTCGCCCGGGTCGGGCTTGCCGCCGGGCAGCTCCCAGGCGCCCCGGCGCGAGAGGCCGAGCAGCACCCGGCCCCGCCCGTCGGTGACGACGACGCCCGCGCCGACGAGGGCGTGCGGAGCGGGGCGGCGGTTGTCGGCGAAGGTGAGCGGCGGGTGCCCGGGGGCCTGGTCGCCGTCCGGCGCGTGCCGCTGTGTGTGTCCCACCGTGTTCCTCTCGGTCTTCTTGCTGCCGGGTCGATCATCCCGGCCGGGGCCGCCGTGACCAAGGGGCCGTGGATGTCCGGTTATGGCTCTTGGAGAAGCTGTGAAGGAAGTGAAGAATCCCTGATCGACCGGCACCTCAAGGGTCTTGTTCCGCATCAGCCATGATCCGCATCAGCCATGAGGAGAAGCCTTGCGTTCGATCAAGATGTCCGTGCGCTCCGTCTGCCTCGCCGCGGCCGCCCTCGCGGTCGCGGCGGGCACCGTGACCCCGGCGGCCGCGGCCCCGTCCGACACCCGGAACACCAAGGCCATGACGTGGACCTTCCTCGGCGACGGGCCCGACGGCACCGTGCGCGTGGGCGGCGGCCCGCTGAGCAACCCGTACCAGGGCGACACCGCCACCGGCACGGCGCTGCCCGTGCTCTGTCTGAAGGTCGACGGCAGTCCCGCGCCCGCGGGCATCACCCCCGACTTCTACGCGGGCTGGGCCAAGGGCACCGTCGCCGCCACCAACCCCATCCGCGGCACCCGGCTGACCAGCCTCGCGGCCGCCGACGGACTGTGCGCGAACACCTTCGGCACGGGCTGGCGCATGGCCGAGTTCCACGACGGCAAGTACGGCCCGAACCTGTCGAGTTCGGGCGGCTGGAGCTTCTGGGCGTACGGGGACGTGCCCGTCGGGACCCGCTTCTGGACGTACATCAACGACCAGCCCGCCAACCCCTGGAGCTGAGCCGCGCCGCAACGCCGGAGCGGGCGGCCCCCCGAGGGGAGCCGCCCGCCCTGTCCGTCGCGCCGCGCCTAGCCGGCGTCGCGCACCCGGCCGGTGAACACCGGACCCCGGTGCTCGTTCCAGTTCTCGTCGTACGTGTACAGCCGCAGCCGCACCGACTCCTGGCCCTCGCGCACCCGGTCCTTCACGGTGGGCACGCTCAGCTCCACGCTGCGCTTGCCCGCCTTGACCACCACTCCGACGTAGGGGTAGGACGCCACCTTGGACAGCGGGCGGACCGGCGTCGGCTTGGCGCCGAACTGCCGCTTGAGCCAGGCCTTGTCGACGTCCTTGGTGGACAGTTCCTTGCCACCGCTGACGCGCTCGACGCGGAACGCGACGTACGTCTCGACGTCGGCGGCCTCGGACAGCGAGACGCGCCACTTGAGCGGCTTGCCCTCGGTGACCTTGGCCGCGACCGGCTTCACGCTGACCTTGGGCATCGGGTCGTCCTCACGGACGAAGACCCCGCCGTGGTGCGAGCCGACGACCGCGCCGCTGATGGTCTTGGCGAACACGGCCTGCGCGGTCGAACCGCCGTAGCGCTTGTTGCCCTTGACCTTGAACGGCACGCCGATGGACGTGTCGCCGGGGCGCACCGTGACCGTCTTGGCGACGAACTTGTCCGGGTTCGGGCCCGGCACGAAGAGCCGCACCTTGCCGTTGCCGTCACCGGTCACCCGCACCGGAGCGCGGTAGGTGCGGACTCCGGAGTCGCCCTCGTCGACCCGCAGTTGGCCGACGTCGACACGCGCCAGCCGCGACGGGCGCACCTCGGCCGTGCCAGGGCGCCAGCCCCAGGCGTCCATCAGCCACGCCTTGCCGGAACCGGTGCGCGAGGTCAGCTCCAGGGCCTTGAGCTGCTTCAGGTCGAGCCCGGCGCGCGCGGCGGCCTTGAGCGGGACGCGCAGCTCCTGGCCCCAGTACGACGCCGTGACCTCGGTGCCCGGCAGCCCGTCGGCGCGGACCTGGCCGAGCTTCGCCCGGTGGCCCGAGGCGTCGACGGCCGTCACGTCCAGCTTGGTGCCCTTGGTGTTGGGCGGCACGATCAGCCGCAGCGCGAGCGCGTCGGAGCCCTCGACGGAGACCGGGCGCGCGTTCTTGACGGACATCGTGGAGCCGGTCCGCGACCAGTTCATCGCGAGGGCGTACCGACCGGGGTCGGGGGACACCTCGAAGCCCGCGAAGTGCGGGGACTGGCCCTTGGCGCCACGCGTGAGGCAGCCCTTCGACCCGGAGGTCGTCTGGTCGCAGAGCGTGCCACCGGTCACGTCGAGCGAGCGGCCGGGGACGACGGCGGGCGTGCGCTGCCCGCCGACGGCATGAGTGAGCACCCGGGCCGGGTTCGCCGAGGGCGCGCCCTTGCCGGAGCCGTCGAGGAGCGGACGCACCTCGTCGTCGCCCTCGACGAAGAGCCGGGCGGCGGCCGCGATGTAGGTGGAGCCCGCCTTCTGCTGCTGCTTGGCCTTCAGGCGCGGGCCGTGGCCCGGCGAGCACACCGGGTCGGGCCGCGAGCCGGAGGAGAAGTCGTCGTCGGCGGGCGCCTGCGCCTGCCCCGGCGTCCACTCGGTGTTGAAGAAGTTGTGGTTGGCGCCGACCATGTACACCGAGCTGTGCAGCGCGGAGCCGTTGCCCACGCCCCGGGTGTTGTCCAGGTAGAGCTGGCCCTGGAGGTCGGAGACGTCGCCGTCGCAGCCCGGCAGGAGCGTCATCGACGGCACGTCCGGGTCCGGGTTCTGGCCGAAGATCGTGGGGCCGATGAGGACCGTGCCGCGGATCTGCCAGCGCGCCTTGTGCGGGTAGCCGTCCTCGTCGGCGGGCGGCTGGTAACGGCTGTCGAAGGCCGCGCGGTTGACGCCCTCGCCGCCGCGGGAGTGCCCCACGAGCATGACGCGGTCCAGGTCGACCGGCGCGGTCCCGCGGACGGCGCCGGGTGCCTTCGTCGGGTCGGCGGCCCAGTCGGCGAAGCGGCCGAGGTGCTGGCGCACGAGCGAGGAGCGGGCCTGCGCGCCGCCGTCGGGGGCGCTGTCGTCCTGGCCGTTGATGCCGTTGGCGGAGATCGACACCGTCACATAGCCCTGCGAGGCAAGGAGCTTCTGGTCGTGCAGATAGCCCTGGTAGCTCGGGATCGGCTTCCAGCCGGACTTGCAGGGCCAGCTGCCGCCCGTCTGATCGCCCTTGTAGCAGGTGCCGTGGCGGCCGTGCAGGAACAGGGCGAGCGGCCGCTTCCCGGGCGCGCCGACGGGGCCGACCACCGTGGCCCGCATCTCGACCTTCGCGGGGAAGCCGGGCAGCTTGACCGCCGGAAGGTCGTACTCGCCCTTGACGGTGCGGTACTCGCCCGGCTTGCCGGGGTCCACCTCGCCCGCGGGCAGCTGGGCGGGGGCGGGCGCCGTGGCGCGGGGCGGCGCGGCCGACTCGGGCTTGTCGAGGCGGCGGCCGCCCGCGAGCGCCTGGAGGTCGCCCAGGGCGTCCTTCGCGGCGACGCCGTTGTCGTCGAGCTTCAGCCGGAACGTCCGCTGGTCGTCGGTGGCCGTGGGCCGGCCGAGCAGCCGGTCGCCCGCGTAGAACTCGACGCGGGCGTCACCCATCGGCACCGGCTCCGGCGCGCGCCACACCAGGTGCTGGTCGGCGCCGTCGCCGGTGAGCTCCCAGCCGGGCGGCAGCTGGTCCCCGGATCTTCCGGCCTTGCCGGGCGCTATGAGGTCGTCGGAGCGCTGCGCGCGCGGCTGGTCCGGCGACGCGTGCGCGAGCTCCGGCAAGCCCACCGCAAGCGCGAGCGCCGTCACAGCGGCGGTCGCCAAGCGCGGGACACGGATCAAGACAGTCCTCCTCGTCACTACTCCCCCGAGAGCCCCTCACGTCACAGGGCTCCTCCGGACCTGGAGAGGGCGACGCGGCCCGCGGGGTTGCCTCGTGGGAGCGGTGATTCGTACAAGATGCGGCGGATTGTGGGCTGATATCGGTCAGAGATCGGGCAAATGCGATCAAGTCGTGGGCGTGGCTTGCTCGTCCACGGGCATCGGCCGGTCCACAGTCCGGGCCGCGCCCTCCTGGGGCACCGAGGCGTCGGCCGTCGCTTCCTGGGGGGCATCGGCGGCCCGCGCGGCGGGAGTCCAGTCGATCCGCAGCGCGCAACCGGACACGAGCAGGGCCGAGACCGCGACCGCCGCCATGCCCCAGACCAGGCTGCTGCCGCTGGCGATGAAGCCGATGACGGGAGGACCGGCGAGCAGCCCCGTCGTGCCCATCGCGGCGACCAGGGCGAGGGCCTGCGAGCCCTGCCGGGCGGCGGCCACGTACACGCACGGCGTGACGGCCGCGAGGCCGAGTCCCATGCAGGCGAAGCCGATCAGGGCCGGTACGACGCCCCCCAGGAGCAGGGCGAAGGCGAGCCCGGCGGCGGCCAGGACGCTGCCCGCGCGGACGACGAGGCCGTCGCCCCAGCGGGTGCGCCAGCCGTCGGCGAAGAGGCGCGCGAGCACCATCATCACGGACACCACGGCGATGCCGAGCGGGGCGACGCGGGACGAGGCGTCGGCGACGTCCTTCATGTACAGCGCCGACCAGTCGTTCATCGAGCCTTCCGCCACGGTGCCGAAGACCATGGCGAGGCCCATCCAGAGCGTGACGGCGGCGGGCAGGGCGAAGCCGCGGCGCTTCTTCTCCCGCACGGCGTCGCCTTGCTGATCCTCCGTCAGGAGCGCCGGGTGGGCGTACATCGCGAGCAGTACGACGAGGACCGCGGCCACGCCGAAGTGCGCGGCCACCGACGGCGTCAGCGCGCTCATGCCGGACGCGAGCAGGGCCGCGCCGAGGGAGCCGCCGCTGAACGTGGCGTGCAGCTTGGCCATGGCGGTGCGCCCGTAGCGGGATTCGAGCGCGGCGCCCTGCGCGTTCATGGCGACGTTGAGACAGCCGACGCCCACGCCGTCGGCGCACATGATGAGCAGGGCCACCGGATAGTTCGGCGCCGCGGCGAGGGCGAGCAGGAGCAGGCCGAGGAAGACGGCGGAGACGAACGCCAGGCGCCGCGACCCCCACCGCCGGGTGAGCACGGCGACCAGCGGGAAGGACACCGCGGCGCCGACCCCGCAGGCCATGAGGAGCAGACCGAGCTCGGCCTCGCTCAGGTCGAGCCGGGACTTGAGCGCGGGCAGCCGCGCGGCCCACGTGGCGTACTGGAAGCCGAGGGCGCAGAACAGCGCCGCGATGGCTATCTGTGTCCGGCGGAAGTCCTCGCGAACACGCAACATGTGCATCAGCCTCTTTGTCTTTCCTGTTGAGCCTGTTGAGCTGGTGGGGCGGTGGCCGGCAGCGCCTTCGACATGTAGAGCGCGTCCGCGCCGTAGCTGTCCGGGAGCGGCACGTCCGGGTGGGCGGCGAAGCCGTGCGCCGACCAGAAGGTGCCGCTGCCGCCGACGGCGACCAGGGAGATCCGCTCGTACGTCAGGGAGCGCGCGGTCGCCGAGAGGTGGCGCAGCAGGCGCCGGGCGAGCCCGCCGCCGCGCAGGTGCTCGGCGATGACCAGGTCGTGCAGGTGCAGATTGCGGGAGGGGAAGGCGGACGCCTCACCCAGGCTCAGGTCGGGGCACTGGAAGAGGGGGTAGGGCAGCGCGAGCACATAGCCCGCGGCGCCCCGGCCGCCGTCCAGGACGAAGCACGTACCGGGTGAGGACGCGGCCCGGGACTGGAGGGCGGCCCGCCCCTCGGAGAGGCCGAGGGGCGTGTACACCGCGGCCTCCAGGGCGGCGATGCCGTCCCAGTCGGCGTCGGCGATGGTGCGTATCCGCAGGCCCGTGCTCATGTGTCGCCCCTGCCCGCGCCCGATCCCGCGAGGGCCTCGCGGCCGCCGCGGATCCAGGTGTGCGGCAGCGGACGGAAGCCGTTGAAGCCCTGCGTCGTGTAACTCGTGGCGTACGCGCCGGTGGAGAGCACCCAGACGGGGTCGCCGGACGCGGCCTGCCGCGGCACCTGGATCAGGCTGCCCTCGTGGCCGTACGCGTCGTCGCTGTCGCAGGTGGGTCCCGCGATCACGGCGGGGACGCGGTCCGCGCCGCGGTGGGTGGGGAAGACGAGGGCGTACTGGAGCGCGTCCATCTCGTAGAGGCCGTTGAACTTGCCGCAGCTGAGGTACAGCCAGTGCGCTCGTTCCCCCGTGGCCCGCTGCCGGGTGGAGAGCCGGGACACGTGGGCCCGCAGCGCGCCGTGGTCGGCGACCAGGTGGCGGCCCGGCTCGATGACGAAGTCCAGGGGTGTCGGGGAGACGGTCCTGAGCCGCCGCATGCCGTCCCGGATCACGGCGAAGATCTTGTCGAGGGGCGGTTCGAGGGGACGGCCGTGCCGGTCGCGGTAGCCGAGGGCGGGCAGTCCGCCGCCCAGGTTCACGTGGTCCAGGTGGATGCCCCGCGGCCGCAGGGCCGCGATCACGTCGGCCATGCGCTCCAGGGCGCCGTGCCAGGCCTCGGCCGTCATCTGCTGGGAGCCGACGTGCACGGACAGGCCCGCCGGGGTCAGGCCCGCGTCCCGCGCCGTCTGAAGGACGCGCACCGCGTCGGCGGGGGAGCAGCCGAACTTGTGACTCAGGCCCCACAGCGCGCCGCCGCCGTCGGTGGCGAGACGGCAGAAGACGCGGGCGCCGGGGGCGAACGCCGCGACCGCCAGGACGTCCTCCACGCTGTCCGTGGCGAAGTCCCTGATGCCCAGGCGGTGGGCCTCGGCGATGTTCCGGTCGGACTTGATGGTGTTGCCGTAGTGGACCCGGTCGGCCGGTACGCCGGTCGCGAGGGCCTGGGCGATCTCGTGCGGGCTCGCCGCGTCGAATCCCGCGCCCCGCCGGGCCAGACAGGTGAGGACCTCGTCCAGCGGGCAGGCCTTCATCGCGAACCGGACCGCGACGCCGGGAAGTTCGCGGCGCAGCGCCTCGTACCGCTCCTCGATGCCCGGCAGGTCGAAGACGAGCCGGTCGTCGGTCGCGGCCTCCAGGGCGGCGCGCAGCTGTGGGGTGACGTACGTGGTGTTCATGTGGATGCTCTGTCCCTCGCTAGTGGTCCAGCTCGGGGGCGTGCCCGTCGACGCGGGGGACGCTGGTGGCCGCGCTCGCCCGCACCAGCGCCGCCCACGACTCGATGAGCAGCGCGAAGTCCTCCATGTCCTGGCGCGCCTCGTCGATCAGACGGGCACGGCGCGCGGGCAGCGTGGCGGCGAACTCGGCGTACCGGCCCCCGAGCCCGCGGTACGAGCGCTCGATGACGTCGAGGCGGGCCTCGTTCTCGGCCGTGTCGAGGCGCGTGCTGGACCGCACGAGCTCGGCGACGCGGGCGGCCCGCACCCCGTTGCGGGCGTCGAGGAGCCCCGCTCCTTCCCGCGCCAGTTCCGCGTAGACGTGGTTGAGGTAGAGCATCGAAAGGAAGAACTTCGTGAACCGCGTCTGGTACGCGAGGAAGCCGGGGTCGGTGCGCCGCTCGCCGGTGTAGAAGTTCACGATGTTGCGGTTGTGCAGGACGCCCGGCAGCGTGCCGTTGTACACGACGTGCAGGAGGAAGTAGTCGCTGCCGATGGTGTCGGTGGCCGGGGGCAGCGGGACGCGCTCGTGCACCTGGTGGAAGCTGATGTTGCACATGTCGACCCGCATGGGGTCGACGAGGGTCAGGACCGCGTGGTCCTCGGTGAACGGCTCGGTGCCCGCGCCCTTGAAGGACTCCTCCACGAGCGCGCGCTTGTCGTCCTGGGACCGGTCGGCGGGGGCCCAGAGACTGACGACGTCGTGGTAGACGCCGGGGTCGAGGTCGTGGATCTCGCTGATGTCGACGGACAGTTCACCGATGAAGGAGCTGCCCACGAGGACCACCGGCTTGTCCGCGTGCGCCGGGTCGAGCGCGGTCTCGGTGACGCCGGACCCGGCGTCGCCCGCGCGTTTGCCGAGCGAGGTCAGCTCGTGGTGGATGGGGAACACGGTGGTGTCGCCGACGACTTGGTAGCCGCTGTCGGAGTCCCTGCGGTGCACGGAGACGCAGCCGAGGGCGCTCGCGATCAGGAAGGCCCGGTTGGTGCAGGCGCCGTAGGACGGCGCGGCGGGCAGCATCAGATCGAGCAGCAGCTCGGGCTTCGGCAGGCGTGAGCGCTGGATCACCTGCCGCAGGAACACGCGCTGCGCGGCCTCGCCGAGGTGGTGGACGACGACGTTCGGCGTGCCGACGGCGGTGCGCGCGGCGCGGGCGTGCTCGGCGAAGGCGGCGGGCTCCGCGGAGTCGAGGATCAGCAGGTGCACCTCGACGTCGAAGTGAGCGGCGGCGTGGGCGGCTTCCCGGCCCAGGTCCGCGATCACGGGGGCGCAGGCCCGGTTGGTGGGCAGGGTGAGGCAGATCTTGCGCATGTCGGCTCCCCGTCTCACCGGTGGGCGTCGGCGGAGTGCCAGGGCGTGAGCCCCAGGAGCTTCTCGCCGAGGCTGTTGAGGGTGGCCGTGCCGTAGCGCTCGGACTCGTGCCGGCGGGCGTCGCCGAGCAGCGTCGCGTTCCAGTCCGGGGTGCTCAGGTGGCGCCAGGACTCGACCCGGGACTTCCGCAGCGCGTGGTGCTCCTCCAGGGCGGGCATCATCGACAGGTACTGCACCGCCCGGACGCCGTCGGCCGAGGTGTTGGGCGCCACGCCGTGGGCCAGCATGCCGTTCCAGATCAGCAGGTCGCCCGCCTTCAGCTCGGGCCGGACCACGGGGAACTCCGCGCGGTCGGTGTTCGGGCGCACCGGGTCCCGGTCGGCGGGCTGGTCGAGCTTCCAGCGGTCGAAGCGGCGGAACAGCTCGGGCGAGCACTGGAAGCCGCCGAGTTCGCTCGCGGTGTCGTGCAGCGCGATGATTCCCTGGACGCGCTGCGGCAGCACGCCGAGCGTGGAGTCGACGTCCCAGTGCAGCTCGATGTCGAAGCCCGTGTCCGTGGGCGCGATCAGCGAGCGGGAGCGGTTCCTGACGTTCGGCGGGTTGAGGTTCAGCCGGTCGAGGGTCACCCAGAGCTCCTCGCAGTCCCACACGTCGACGAACGCGTCGTAGACGCGCTGGGTCTGGCGGCTGTCCCAGATCAGCTGGTGGTGGTAGGCCTCGACGAAGCCGTAGACGTACAGGTCCCGGTCGAGGTCCGTGCGGAACTCCCGCTCCTCGTACCAGGTCTCGGGCCGGTCCCGGTCCAGGCCCTGGAACTCCCAGGTGAAGTCGAGGAGCCGGCGCGCCGCCGCGGCGGGTATCGCCTCCTCGACGACGACGTAGCCGTACGTCTGCCAGAAGGTGTGCTGCTCCTCGGTGAGGACGCGCAGCGGGCGGGACTTGCGGATGTCCTTGAGGGGCGTCTGCGCGAGGTACGTCTCGCCGTCGGCGCTGAAGTACGGGGTAGGGGAGGCGGCGCGGTGCAGGTGGGCGGCGGGTGCGGACATGCACGTACTCCTGGCGTGGTGAGTGGTGGCAGACGGGCAGGAGCGACCGCGGCTTCGTGGTTCCGGGCGTGGGGGAGCCTCGGGCGGAGGCGGGTCGGAAACGGTGGAAGCGCTGTCGCCGACGCGGCCGGGGAACAGCGATGTTCCCCTGGCCGGTGAGTGAAGGGGCCGGGCGCGGCGCGCCCCGGCGGGTCGGTTCGAGCGACGGTGGTGGCGTGGGTGGGACGGCGGCCCGACCGGGGCCGCAAAGGACTAGACCAGCTGTGGGTGCTCCAAAGATGGACTAGGCCTTCGATGGAGTCAAGCCCTGTCCAGAGGGGCTGTGTTGGTGTGTCCCGGTGCGCACCCGACGCCCGCAATGGCGGCGTCTGTACTGGTCAGCGGCGTGCGGGGGATTTTCCCGCACGCCGCTGACGCGTCTGCCCGGCGTCGCGGTGCGGACGCCGTTGAGTGCTTCGTATCGGCAGGGGTGAGTACGCCGGAAGGGCGGCGGAACTACGCTCACGCGGCCCCGGCGAGCACCTCCGCCACGGCGATCCCGGACACGCGGGTGGCGCCGTAGGTGGTCAGGTGGACGGCGCCGACCCGGTCGCCCGCGGGCACGCCCATCTCGACGACGACGGCGTCGGGGCGGCTGTTCAGGAGGTCCGTGAGAGCCTTCGACATCCAGGGGTGCCGGGCCGCGTCCCGGACCACCACGACCAGTTCGCGGCCGCTCGCGGGGGCGAGGGCGACACGGTCCAACAGATCGGCTTCACGGGTCAGTTCGGGCTCGCCGACGCGCACGGACGTGGTGCCGGGGCGCAGCGCCCGCAGCGGCTCGGCCACGCCCCAGGGGGTCGCGCCGTCGACGGCGAGGCTCATCGTCGGGGACAGCTCGACCACGTGCGGATCGGCGGTGAGGGGGAGGCTCGCGCCGGACCCGCCGTGCACGCGGACCGCGCGCCGCGCGGCGACCAGGCCGATGTCGGAGGCGTCCGTCGCCGGGGCGGCGTCCCGGGCGAGACCGGCCGACCACGCGGCGAACTCGCCGACCCGGGCGGCGGCTTCGGTCAGGCGCTCCTCGGGCAGCGTGCCGTCGAGCACGGCCCGCACCAGGGCGTCGCGCAGGTCGTCCGCCGTGGACTGTGCGGCGCTCTCGCCGCCGACGCACACCGCGTCCACGCCCGCGGTGACCGCGCGGACGGTGGCGCCCGCGATGCCGTAGGGCCCGGACACGGCGCTCATCTCGATGCCGTCGGTGACGACCAGACCGGTGAAGCCGAGCCGGCCGCGGAGCACGTCGCCGAGGATGGTGGGGCTGAGCGTCGCGGGCAGCTCGCTGTCGTACGCGGGCACGAGCATGTGCGCGGTCATGACGGCGCGCACGCCCGACTCCATCGCGGCGGTGAACGGCGGCAGCGCGGTGCGCGCGATCTCCTCCGCGTCGGCGGTGAACCGCGGCAGGCCGTGGTGCGAGTCGACGGCGGTGTCGCCGTGGCCGGGGAAGTGCTTGGCGCAGGCGGCCACTCCCGCGGACTGGAGCCCCCGGATCCAGGCGGCGGTGTGCCGCGAGACGACGTCGGTGCGGGCGCCGAAGGAGCGCACGCCGATGACGGGGTTCATCGGATTGGAGTTGACGTCGGCGCTCGGCGCGAAGTCCAGGGACACGCCGATCTCGCGGAGCTGGCGGCCGATGTCGCGCGCGACGCGCTCGGTCAGATCGGGGTCGTCGATGGCGCCGAGGGCGAGGTTGCCGGGCCAGGAGGCGCCGGTGCGCGCGGCGATGCGGGTCACGTCGCCCGCCTCCTCGTCGATGGCCACGATCAGGTCGGGGTTCTCGGCGCGCAGCTCGGCGGTGAGCGCGGCGACCTGCTCCGGGCTCTCGATGTTGCGCCCGAACAGCACCACGGACGCGAGCCCGTCGGCGATCCTGCGCCGCACCCAGTCCGGCGCGGTCGTGCCCACGAACCCCGGCTGGAGGACGGAGTTGGCAAGGCGGGTGAGGTGCGGGTGGCTGGTGCTTGCCATGGGAGACCTCCACAGGGGCGCGCGGCGGGCAGTGCGGTCGGGATCGGTTGACCGCGGCGAAGCGGGCGACCGTGCCGGATGTTGGCCTATACCAATCCGGGGTGTCAAGGAGCCCCGTTGCGGCGGTATGGCCTTAAATGCCCTGGCTGGAGGGCGAGTTCATGCCACCTGGCAGGGCTCTTCCCGCCCGGCGGTGATTCGCAAAGGCGTACACAGGGAACAGGGCGACCGCCGACCGTGCCGCCGCGCGGGCCGCAGGCGCCCCCGCGGGCCGGGTCCTTCCTCACCCCCGGACGCGTCGCCACTTGCGCAGGCTCACCAGCTCGCGCGGCGGCGTGAGCTTGCTGCCGACCTCGACGTACGACACCTCCGCCGCGTACACGCTGCCCTCGGAGTCCACGGCCACGCTGTGCGGCCAGTTGAACTGGTCCGGGGCCTCCCCGGGCAGCTGAGCGCCGAACCTGGTGACGCGGCGGCCGTCCCGGTCGTAGACCTGCACCTTGTGGCCGAGCCCCGGCACGCCGTGCTGGACCGGCGGCGGCCCCTGCTCGGCGACGTACACATGGGTGTCCGCGCCTTTGCCCGCGCAGACGGCGACGGCCTTGTGGGCGTGCCACGAGGTGCGGAACTCGCCGTCGACGGAGAAGACCTGTACCCGGTGGTTCTCGCGATCGCACACGATCACCGCGTCGTCGCCGAACAGGGCGATGTTGTGCGGGAGGCTGAACTGTCCGTCGTCGGAGCCGGGCGCGCCCCAGGACAGCAGATGGCGGCCGCGCGCGTCGAAGCGGTGCACGCGGGAGTTGCCGTAGCCGTCGGTCACGAAGACGTCGCCCGTCAGCGGTGACACCGCCACGTCCGTGGGGCGGTTGAAGGGCTCGCCGCTCTGGAAGCCGCTGGGGCTTCCGGTGCCGAGGACCAGCAGCGTGGTGCCCTTGCGGTCCGTCTTGGTGATCTTGTTGCCGATGTCGTCGACGAGCCACAGGTGGTCCTCGTGGTCGACGGTGACGGCGTGCGGGTGCAGGAAGCGGCAGCCCTTCCAGCGCGGGGTCAGGGTGCCGTAGGGGTTCTCGATCAGCTCCGTGCCGGTGAAGGGCGTGTCGTTGCCCCACATGTCGACGACGTGGCCCTCCCGGTCGAAGACCAGGACCGGCATGTTGCCGCGGTTGAAGACGTAGACCCGGTCGGCCGAGTCGACGGCGACGGACGTGGCCTCCTGGAGCCAGATCCCGTGCGGGATCCTTGCCCAATAGGGCACCGGTTCGTAGACGGTCTCGCTGGTCGCGGGTCCGACAGCCAACAGTCCTCCCTGGACGCACCGGCCCGGAAGCATAGGGCCCCGGCCGCCCCGGCGACAGGGGGCGCGGCCCCCGTACGGTCCAGCAAGACGCGCCGCGGCGCTCCGCCGCCGGTGGAATGGACGGGTGACGCCCCCGGACGACTGCCTGGCCCGCAACGAGTGGATCTGCGGCGAGTATCTGAGCACCCGCCGCCGGATCCTCCTCGACGCGGTGCTCCAGCACCTGGAGCTGACCGCCGTCTCCGTCCTGATCGGGCTCGCGATCGCGCTGCCCCTGGCCGTGGCCGCCCGCCGCTGGGGCGTCGCGGCGGGACCCGTCCTCGCCGTGACCACCGTGCTGTACACGATCCCGTCGCTCGCGATGTTCTCGCTGCTGCTTCCCGTGTACGGCCTGTCCGCGACGCTCGTCGTGGCCGGGCTCGTCCTGTACTCCCTGACGCTGCTCGTCCGGAACATCCTCACCGGGCTGCGCGCCGTGCCCGACGAGACCCGGCAGGCCGCCCGCGGCATGGGCTACGGGCCGATCCGGCTGCTGCTCACCGTGGAGCTGCCGCTCGCGCTGCCCGCCGCCATGGCGGGCCTGCGCATCGCCACCGTCTCCGCCGTCTCGCTCGTCACCGTCGGCGCGATCGTCGGCTTCGGGGGCCTCGGCAACCTGATCTACGCGGGCATGAACACCTACTTCAAGGCCCAGGTCCTCACGGCCTCCGTCCTGTGCGTGGTCATCGCCGTCGCCGCCGACGTGCTGCTGCTCGGCGTCCAGCGCCTGCTCACCCCCTGGACGAGGGCGGGGCGCGCGTGAAGACCCTCGGCGACGCCTGGGACTGGCTCACCACCTCCGCGCACTGGGCGGGCGACGGCGGCATCTGGCACCGCCTCGCCCAGCACCTGGTCCTGACGGTGGTGTGCCTGCTGATCAGCTGTCTCGTCGCGCTGCCCGTCGCCCTGGTGCTCGGCCACCTGGGCAGGGGCGGGGCGCTCGCGGTGAACATCTCCAACGTCGGCAGGGCGGTGCCGACCTTCGCGGTCCTGGTCCTGCTCCTGCTCACCCCGATCGGCGACTGGGGCGAGGGGCCGACCGTCGTCGCCCTGGTCCTGTTCGCCGTGCCGCCGCTGCTCACCAACGCGTACGTCGGGATGCGCGAGGTCGACCGCGGCGTCGTCGGGGCCGCGCGCGGCATGGGCATGACGGGGTGGCAGATGCTGTGGCGGGTCGAGGCGCCGCTCGCCCTGCCGCTGATCATGAGCGGGGTGCGCATCGCCGCCGTGCAGCTCGTCGCCACCGCCACGATCGCGGCGCTCGCGGGCGGCGGCGGGCTCGGCCGGATCATCACCGCGGGCTTCAACCTCGCCAGCACCCCGCAGGTCGTGGCGGGCGCGGTCCTGGTGGCCGCCTTCGCCCTGGTCGTCGAGGCGTTCTTCGAGGCGGCGGAGCGGCTCGCGCCCGGGTGGGCGCGCACGGCGCGCGGAAGGAGAGCGGAATGACGTGGCGCACCCGGTCCGCCGGCAGGACGTGGCGCACCCGGTCCATCGGCAGGACGTGGCGCGCCCGGTCCACCGGCAGGGCGTGGCGCACCCGCCTGCTGTCCGGCGTGCTCATCGCGGCCGCCGTGCTCGCCTCCGGCTGCGACTCGGGGCCCGCCCTGGAGAACCGGGGCGAGGCCAGTCTGCCGCCGGGCGACAGCAAGCACCTGGTCGTCGGCTCCGCGGGCTTCACCGAGAGCGATCTGCTCGCGCACATGTACGCACAGCTCCTGGAGAAGGCCGGATACGGCACGGAGTTCCTGTCCGTCGCCAACCGCGAGCTGTACGAACCCGCCCTGGAGTCCGGGCAGATCGACGTCGTGCCCGAGTACGCGGCGACCTTCGCGGACTGGCTGAACGCCAAGGTCAACGGCGCGGACGCCGAGCCCGTCGGCTCACCCGACCTCGCCACCACCATGAAGGCCCTGCGCGACCTCGCCGCCCCGCGCGGCCTGACCGTCCTCGACCCCGGCAGGGCCGTCGACCAGAACGCCTTCGCGGTCGCCGCGTCGTACGCGCGCGAGCACCGCCTCAAGACCCTCACCGACCTGGGCGAGTCGGGCCTGAAGGTACGCCTCGCCGCGGGCGACGAGTGCGTCCGGCGCCCCTACTGCGAGCCCGGCCTGAAGAAGGTCTACGGCATCGACATCACCGCCGTCGACCCCAAGGGCGTCGGCACCACCCAGGCCAAGAAGGCGGTGCAGAGCGGCCGGGACCAGATGGTCCTCACCACCTCCACCGACGCCACCCTCGACGAGTTCCAGCTCGTCCTGCTCGCCGACGACAAGCACCTCCAGAACGCCGACTACGTCGTCCCCGTCGTCAACCGCTCCCGCGCGGGCAGCGAAGGCGTGGCCCGCGCCCTCGCCCGCCTCAACACGGTCCTGACCACAGCCGACCTGGCCACCATGAACCGCCAGGTCGACAGCTGGCGCCGCCTCCCGGAGGACGTCGCGAAGAAGTACCTCCAGGACAAGGGCCTGCTGTAGGCGCCGCCCCGAATCCAGGCAGCGCCCCGAAGGGGCGCGGGGAACTGCGCGAGCAACCCAAGGCGGCCCGCAGACGAGGCACAAGCGGTCGGGGCACCGACGGAAGCCACGGTCCGGCACAGCGCAGCGTCACGCGTCGGCGACCGAGTCGAACTCCACCTCGTCCCTGCCCACCCCTTGGGCATCCGCGTCCACGGAGCGGCGCAGTGCCTCGTGGAGCTTCGCCGGGGTGAGGACGCCCACGAAGCGGGCGCCGTCGACCACGGCGACCCAGCCCGCGTCGTGCTGGAGCATCACGCCGAAGGCCTGCTTCAGGGAGGCCCCCACGGGCAGCCAGGCGTTCATGCGGTGGGCCAGGTCGCCGACGGTGGCGCCGTCCCCGGCGAGCGCGACCTCGTCCACGCCGACCCAGCCGTGCAGGTCGTCACCGGCGTTCAGGACCATCGCCCAGCGCGCGCCGTCGGCCCGCAGCCGGGCCGCTGCCTGCGCGGCCGGCTCCTCCAGGCGGGCGACCGGCGGCTGCTCCAGGTCGTCGGCCTCGATCACCGTCACCGAGAGCCGCTTCAGGCCCCGGTCGGCGCCCACGAACTCGGCGACGTACGGGGTGGCGGGCGTGCCGAGCACCGCGCCCGGCGTGTCGAACTGCTCGATGCGGCCCTGCCCGTACACGGCGACCCGGTCGCCGAGCCGCACCGCCTCCTCGATGTCGTGCGTGACCATCAGGACGGTCTTGCGCACGGTGCGCTGGAGGTTCAGGAACTCGTTCTGCAGGCGTTCGCGCACCACCGGGTCCACGGCGCCGAACGGCTCGTCCATCAGGAGCACCGGCGGATCGGCGGCGAGCGCGCGGGCGACGCCCACGCGCTGGCGCTGCCCGCCCGAGAGCTGCTCGGGGTAGCGCGCGCCGTACGTCTTCGGGTCGAGGCCCACCAGGTCGAGGAGTTCGGCGGCGCGGGCCCGCGCCCTGGCCCGCTTCCAGCCGACGAGCGCGGGCACGGTCGCCGTGTTGTCGAGGACGGTGCGGTGCGGGAAGAGCCCGACCTGCTGGATGACGTAGCCGATGCGGCGGCGCAGGCGCACCGGGTCGACGTCGGAGATGTCCGCGCCGTCCACGAAGATGCGCCCCGACGTCGGCTCGATCAGCCGGTTCACCATCATCATGGTGGTCGTCTTGCCGCACCCCGAGGGGCCGACGAGCGTGACCAGCTCGCCCTCGGCGACCTCGAAGGAGAGGTCGTCCACGGCCGTCGTGCCGTCCGGGTAGCGCTTGGTCACCTGCTCGAACCGGATCATCCCCTCACGCTAACCGCGCCGCTCACATCCCGCTCACAAGGACCACCTCAAGGGTGCGCGGCCCGTGCACGCCCTCGACCCGGTCCAGCTCGATGTCGCTGGTCGCGGAGGGGCCGGAGATCCAGGTGAGCGGGCGGCGCGGATCGAGCCGTTCGAGGGCGAGCGGCACCGACGCGACGACCTGGCCGGGCACGCGCACGACACAGACGTGGTGGTCGGGGACCAGCGTGATCCGGCGGCGCCCCTGGTCGGGGGAGCCGTCGAGGACGAGCGTGCCGGTCTCGGCGATCGCGACCGCGCAGCCCGTGACGACGCTGTCGACGCGGTCGAGATCCTGCGGGGTGTCCGCCGCGCGGTCGTCGACGAGGACCGCGTCGGCGGCCTCCAGCCACCACGGCGGCAGGCCGGGCGGCACCAGGACCGACCCCGCGCCCCGCGCGGCGAGCAGCCGGGCGAGCAGCTCCGCGAGGCCGGCCGCGTCCGTGCGGTGCACGAGGGCCCGGTAGTCGGCGAGGTTCTCGGCCAGCAGGCCGACGGTCCCGGCCTCGGTGCGCGCGCCGTGCTCGCGCAGATAGTCGCGGGGCACGGCGTCGCCGTACGCCGCGTACGGGTCGCGCGCGTCGTCCGGCCCGGGACCGAGCGCGCGCCTGATCCGGCCGAGGACCACGTCCCTGGAGCTCACGCCCCGCTCCCTTCGCCGTGCGTACGCCGCCACCAGTCGCGGAACGGCTCGGCGGGCACCGGCGGCAGGTCCCGCGTGGCGCTCCACGCCCGGCCGGGCCCCGGCAGCGCCCGGGGGTGCGCGGCCCGGGTGCGGGAGGCCAGGCGCTGGCCCGCGCGCAGGGCGCCGGGGTGCCCGAGGACCCAGCGCGCGGCTCGCATCGCCGCCCGCTCCGCCGCGTGCCCCTTGGCGGGCCGCAGCCGCACCCGCACGCCGCGGCGGGTCACGTCGCCGCCCTCGACGACCCGCTCCCGCAGGTGCACCAGGACCTCCGGGATGTCGATGGCCACCGGGCACACCTCGTAGCAGGCGCCGCACAGCGACGACGCGTACGGCAGCGACGCGTCGACCGCGCTCCCCGTGCCCCGCAGCTGCGGGCTGAGGATCGCGCCGATGGGGCCCGGGTACACCGAGCCGTAGGCGTGCCCGCCCGCCCGCTCGTACACCGGGCACACGTTGAGGCAGGCCGAACAGCGGATGCAGCGCAGCGCCTGGCGGCCGACCTCGTCGGCGAGCGCGTCGGTGCGGCCGTTGTCGAGCAGCACCAGATGGAAGGCGCGGGGCCCGTCGGAGTCCGAGGTCCCGGTCCACGTCGACGTGTACGGGTTCATGCGCTCGGCCGTCGACGAGCGCGGCAGGGTCTGCAGGAACACCTCCAGGTCCCGCCACGTCGGCACGACCTTCTCGATGCCGACGACGGAGATCAGGGTCTCCGGCAGCGTCAGACACATGCGGCCGTTGCCCTCGGACTCGACGACGACCAGCGTGCCGGTCTCGGCGACCATGAAGTTGGCGCCGGAGATCCCGACCTTGGCGCGCAGGAACTTCTCCCGCAGGTGGAGGCGCGCCGCCTCGGCCAGCTCGGCGGGCTCGTCGGTGAGCCCGTCCGGGGCGGGGCGGCCCCAACGCCCCATCTCCGTACGGAAGATGTCCCGGATCTCGCCGCGGTTGCGGTGGATGGCGGGCACCAGGATGTGCGACGGCCGGTCGCGGCCGAGCTGCACGATCAGCTCGGCGAGGTCGGTCTCGTAGGCGCGGACGCCCGCCGCCTCCAGGGCCTCGTTGAGGCCGATCTCCTGGGTGGCCATCGACTTGACCTTGACGACCTCCGACTCGCCGGTCTCCTCGACGAGCCGGGTCACGATCCGGTTGGCCTCGGCCGCGTCGGCGGCCCAGTGCACGGTGCCGCCCGCCGCCGTCACCTCCCGCTCCAGGCGCAGCAGATAGCGGTCCAGGTGGCGAAGGGTGTGGTCCTTGATGTGCTTGCCCGCCTCGCGCAGGCGCGCCCAGTCGTCGAGTTCGGCGACGGCCCCGGCCCGCTTGTCGCGGATGGTGCGGGTGGCGTGCCGCAGGTTGGCGCGCAGCGTCGCGTCGCCGACGGCGGCGCGCGCCGCCGCGGGGAACGCGGGCATGCCCACGAAGGTGCCGCTCATGGCAGGGGCTCCTCTTCCGTGCTCGCCAGGATCTCGGCGAGGTGGACGGGCCGCATGCCGACCCGCAGCCGGGACATCGTGCCGCCGATGTGCATCAGGCAGGAGTTGTCCGCCGCGCACAGCACGTCGGCGCCGGTCGACTCCGCGCTGCGCACCTTGTCGGCGCCCATCGCCGCCGACACGTCGGGGTTCTTCACGGCGAAGGTGCCGCCGAAGCCGCAGCACTCCTCGGCGCCCGGCAGCTCCACGAGGTCGAGCCCCTTGACCGCGCCGAGCAGCCGCGCCGGCCGGTGGCCGAGCCCGAGCGAGCGCAGGCCGTGGCACGTCGGGTGGTACGTCACCCTGTGCGGGTACCAGGCGCCGACGTCCGTGACGCCGAGGACGTCCACCAGGAACTCGGTCAGCTCGAAGGTGCGGGGCACCACCGGCGCCAGGGCCGCCGCGAGGCCGCCGCCGCGGCCCTCGGCCCGGGCCCGCTCGCCGAGCCGCGGATACAGCTCGCGCACCATGGCCCCGCACGATCCCGACGGCGTCACGATCGCCTCGTACCCCTTGAAGACATCGGAGAAGTGCCGGGCGAGGGGCTCCGCCTGATGGCGGTAGCCGGTGTTGTAGTGCGCCTGCCCGCAGCAGGTCTGGGCCTGCGGGAAGTCCACCTCGACGCCCAGCCTGGTCAGGAGTTTCACGGTGGCCCGGCCGGTGTCGGGGTAGAGCGTGTCGTTGACACACGTCAGGAAGAGTGCGACACGCATGGTGCGTTCCTCCTCGTCGATCATCGGATGGCCCGAGCGTACTTGCGCGGACGGCGACGCACGAGCCCCGGTGCCGGGGACGGTCGGGAAGGCCGCGTCGGCCCGGCGGGCGGTGTGCTCAACTAGGACGGTTCCGCTTCCGCGCACTGTTGAGGAGACGCCTTGAGCCCCACGTACCGTCAGCCTGGAGTCGTGCTTACCGACCGCCGGTTCAGTGTCCCGCTCGACCACGACGACCCCGCGGGGGAGCGGATAGAGCTGTTCGCGCGGGAGTGCGTGGCGGCGGCGCGGCAGGACGCAGAGCTGCCCTGGCTGGTGTACCTGCAGGGCGGCCCCGGCTTCGGGGCCCACCGCTTCAGCGGCAAGCAGGCCTGGCTCGGCCGCGCCCTGCGCGACTACCGCGTGCTGCTGCTCGACCAGCGCGGCACCGGCGCGTCCACGCCCGCCAACCGCCAGACCCTGCCGCTGCGCGGCGGCCCCCGCGAACAGGCCGACTACCTGGGCCACTTCCGCGCCGACGCGATCGTGCGCGACTGCGAGGCGGTCCGGCGCGAGGTCACCGGCGGCGCCCCCTGGACCGTCCTCGGCCAGAGCTTCGGCGGCTTCTGCGCCACCCACTACCTGTCCACCGCGCCCGAGGGCCTTCAGGCCGCCCTGATCACCGGCGGGCTCCCGACGCTCGACGGGCACGCCGACGACGTCTACCGCGCCGCCTACCCGCGCATGGAGCGCAAGTCGCTCGCCCACTACGCGCGTTACCCGCAGGACGCCGAGCGGGCCCGGCGCGTCGCCGAGTACGCCGCCGAGCACGAGCCGGTCCTGAACGGCGGCTACCGCTTCACCGCCGAGGCCTTCCAGTCCCTGGGCATCCTGCTCGGCACCGGCGACGGCAGCCACCGCCTGCACTACCTCCTCGAGGACGCCTTCGTGCGCACCGCCACCGGGCACGAGCTGTCGGACGCCTTCCAGGAGCAGGCCCAGGCCCTCCTGTCGTACGCGGGACACCCGCTGTACGCCCTGCTGCACGAGGCCTGTTACGCCCAGGGCGGGCGGCCCACCGCGTGGGCGGCCGAGCGGGTGCGCGGCGAGTTCCCCGCGTTCGACGCGGGCAAGAGCCTCGCCGGGGGCGAGCCGGTCCTGTTCACCGGGGAGGCCGTGCAGCGCTGGATGTTCGACTGCGACCCGGCGCTCCGCCCGCTGCGCGAGACCGCAGAGCTGCTCGCCGAACGCGCCGACTGGGCCCCGCTGTACGACGCCGAGCGCCTCGCCGCGAACGAGGTGCCGGTGGCCGCGGCCGTCTACCACGACGACCTCTACGTCGACACGGCCGACTCCTTGCGCACCGCCCGCACGATCGGCGGCCTGCGCACCTGGGTCACCGACGAGTACGAGCACGACGGGCTGCGCGCCGGCGGTGACCGGGTCCTCGACCGGCTGCTCGACCTGGTGCGGGGCGAGATCTGACCGGGCGCGGGACAACGTCCGGCCTGGTGGGCGCCCGGATTTGACGCTGGATAAGCTGCGCGCATGACCGAGCCGCAGAACACCGGGACGACCGCGCCCGACCAGCTGGCCCCGATGCCCGACGACTGGCAGCGGGCCCTCGCCGTCGTCGCCCACCCCGACGACCTGGAGTACGGCTGCGCGGGCGCCATCGCCTCCTGGACGGACGCCGGGCGCGAGGTGGCCTACCTCCTCGCGACCCGGGGCGAGGCGGGCATCGACACCCTCGCGCCCGCCGAAGCCGCGCCGCTGCGGGAGCGGGAGCAGCGCGCGAGCGCCGCCGTCGTCGGGGTGGACACCGTCGAGTTCCTCGACCACAAGGACGGCGTGATCGAGTACGGCACGGCGCTGCGCCGCGACATCGCCGCCGCGATCCGCAAGCACCGGCCCGACCTTGTCATCACGCTCAACCACCAGGACACGTGGGGCGGCGTCGCCTGGAACACCCCGGACCACGTCGCCGTCGGCCGCGCCACCCTGGACGCGGCCGCCGACGCGGGCAACCGCTGGATCTTCCCCGAGCTGATCGAGCAGGGCCTGGAGCCGTGGAACGGGGTGCGCTGGGTCGCCGTGGCCGGCACCGACCGGCCCACGCACGCCGTGGACGCGCGCCCCGGCCTGGAGCGCTCCGTCCGCTCGCTGCTCGAACACCGCGCCTACCTGGAGGCGTTGACCGCCGAGGACCCGGAGAAGTACTGCCGCTCGTTCCTCGGCGGCATCGCCGAGCAGCTCGCGCCGCGCTTCGGCGGCGTCCCCGCGGTGGCGTTCCAGGTCTTCGCCCGCTGACGTCCGCGCGCGGGGTCCTGTGGTTGCGGGTTTGACACCGCGCGTTGCCGATTCTGCAATGGGCGCATGGCACGCGAAGAGAGTCACACCCATGAGGGGGACGACGGCGCGACGGACCAGGTCCTCACCGCCGTCGGCCCCCGTCTCCGCAAGATCCGCAAGGAGCGCGGCGCCACGCTCGCCGGGCTCTCCGCCGCGACCGGCATCTCCGTCAGCACCCTCTCCCGCCTGGAGTCGGGCGGCCGCAAGCCGAGCCTGGAACTGCTGCTGCCCATCGCCCGCGCCCACCAGGTGCCCCTCGACGAGCTGGTCGGCGCCCCGCCCGTCGGCGACCCCCGCGTCCGCGCCAAGCCGATCGTGCGGCACGGCCGCACGATGGTGCCGCTGACCCGGCAGCCCGGCGGACTCCAGGCGTACAAGGTCATCGAGCCGCAGCGCACGGCCGAACCCGACCCGCGGACGCACGAGGGCTACGAGTGGCTGTACGTCCTGTCCGGCCGCCTCCGCCTGGTGCTCGGCGAGCACGACGTGGTGCTCACCGCGGGGGAGGCGGCCGAGTTCGACACCCGGGTGCCGCACTGGTTCGGCTCCACCGGCGAGGGCCCCGCCGAGTTCCTGAGCCTGTTCGGGCCGCAGGGCGAGCGCATGCACGTACGGGCCAAGCCCAGGAAGCGGTCGGAGGGGGAGGACTGACCCTGTTCCCTTCGGGGCAAGCGACCGCTTAGTATGCGGGGGCACGGTCCACCGACGCCCTCGTGGAGGCCCCGCATGCACGCATGGCACGTACCCCGCAACGGCGAGCCGGGCGAGGTGATGCGGCTCGAAGAGGTGGAGACGCCGGTGCCCGGCGACGGCCAGGTCCTGATCAGGGTCCGCGCGGCGAACGTCAACTTCCCGGACGCGCTGCTGTGCCGCGGCCAGTACCAGATCACCCCGCCGCTGCCGTTCACGCCCGGCGTGGAGGTCTGCGGCGAGACGGCGGACGGGCGGCGCGTCATCGCCAACCCCGTGCTGCCGTACGGCGGCTTCGCCGAGTACGCCGTCGCGGACGCCGCCGCCCTGCTGCCCGCCCCGGACGCGCTCGACGACGCCGAGGCCGCCGCGCTGCACATCGGCTACCAGACGGGCTGGTTCGGCCTGCACCGGCGCGCCCGCCTCCAGGCCGGCGAGACGCTCCTGGTGCACGCGGCCGCGGGCGGCGTCGGCAGCGCGGCCGTGCAGCTCGGCAAGGCCGCGGGCGCCCGCGTCATCGGTGTCGTCGGCGGCGCCGAGAAGGCCGCGGTCGCCCGCGAACTCGGCTGCGACGCGGTCGTGGACCGGCGCGCGGACGACGTCGTCGCGGCCGTGAAGGACGCCACCGGCGGGCGCGGCGCCGACGTGGTCTACGACCCCGTGGGCGGCGCCGCGTACACCCAGTCCGCCAAGTGCGTGGCCTTCGAGGGCCGCCTCCTCGTCGTCGGCTTCGCGAGCGGCACCATCCCGGCGCCCGCCCTCAACCACGCCCTGGTGAAGAACTACTCGATCGTCGGCCTGCACTGGGGCCTGTACGCCACGAAGGACCCGCGGGCCGTCCTCGACTGCCACGAGCAGCTGACCGCCCTCGCCGCCACGGGCGCGGTCAAGCCGCTGGTGAGCGAACGGGTGCCACTGGCCGGCGCGGCGGCGGCCGTGCAGCGCGTCGCCGACGGGGCCACCACCGGGCGCGTCGTCGTGCTGCCCGGGCTCGGGGACGGAGCGGCCGCATGACCGACGCCGCCGAACTGCGCAGCCGCACAAGGGAGTTCCTTGCCGCGCACCCGCCGGGAACGACGGAGCGAGGCGCCTTCCTGAAGGCCCGCTACGACGCCGGACTCGCCTGGGTGCACTACCCCGAGGGCCTCGGCGGGCTTGGCGCGCCCCGCACCCTCCAGGCCGTCGTGGACGCCGAACTGGAGGCCGCGGGCGCCCCCGACAACGACCCGCGCCGCATCGGCATCGGCCTCGGCATGGCCGCGCCGACGATCCTCGGCTTCGGCACCGAGGAGCAGAAGCGCCGCTTCCTCAGGCCCCTGTGGGTCGGCGACGAGGTGTGGTGCCAGCTGTTCAGCGAGCCCGGCGCGGGCTCCGACCTCGCGGCGCTCGGCACCCGCGCGGTGCGCGAGGGCGACACCTGGGTGGTGACCGGGCAGAAGGTGTGGACGTCCAGCGCGCACCTGGCTCGCTGGGCCATCCTCATCGCCCGCACCGACCCGGACGTGCCCAAGCACCGCGGCATCACGTACTTCGTCTGCGACCTGACCGACCCGGGCGTCGAGGTGCGGCCGCTGCGGCAGATCACCGGCGAGGCCGAGTTCAACGAGGTCTTCCTCACCGGCGTCCGCATCCCCGACGGCCACCGGATCGGCGAGGTCGGCGACGGCTGGCGGGTCGCGCAGACCACGCTCATGAACGAGCGCGTGTCCATCGGCGGCTCACGCCTGCCGCGCGAGGGCGGCATGATCGAGCCCCTCGCGCGCACCTGGCGCGAGCGCCCCGAGCTGCGCACCCACGACCTGCACCAGCGCCTGCTCACCCTCTGGGTGGAGGCCGAGGTGGCCCGGCTCACCGGCGAGCGCCTGCGCCAGCAGCTCGTGGCGGGCCAGCCGGGCCCCGAGGGCTCCGGCACGAAGCTCGGCTTCGCCCGCCTCAACCAGGCCATCAGCGCCCTGGAGGTCGAACTCCTCGGCCAGGAAGGGCTGCTGTACGACGACTGGACGATGCGGCGCCCCGAGGCGGTCGACTTCTTCGGGCGCGATGCGGGCTACCGCTATCTGCGCGCCAAGGGCAACAGCATCGAGGGCGGCACGAGCGAGGTCCTGCTGAACATCGTCGCCGAGCGCGTCCTCGGCCTGCCGCCGGAACCGCGCACCGACAAGGACGTCGCCTGGAAGGACCTGGCCCGATGACCGCACCGAACTCCTCCGACCTGCTCTACACGGAGGAAGAGGAGGCGGTCCGCTCCGCGGTGCGCGCCCTCCTCGCCGACCACTGCGGCCCGGCCGCCGTCCTCGCCCGCACGGAGTCGGACCAGCCGCACGACCGCGCGCTGTGGAAGGCCCTCACCGACGGCATGGGCCTCGCCGGTCTCCTGGTGCCCGAGGAGCGGGGCGGCCAGGGCGGCACGCACCGAGAGGCCGCCGTCGTCCTGGAGGAGCTCGGCCGCGCGGTGGCGCCCGTGCCGTATCTGACCAGCGCCGTCATCGCCACCGACACCCTGCTCGGCTGCGGGGACGAGTCCGCGGACCTGCTCGCCGCCCTGGCGTCGGGCCGCACGGTCGGCGCGCTCGCCGTGCCGTTCGCCACCGCCCCCGCGGCCGCGCATCCGCTGGCCCGGTACGCCGACGGCGTCCTGCACGGCAAGGTGCCCGGCGTCGCGGACGCGGCCGTGGCCGACGTCCTGCTCGTTCCGTCCGACAGCGGCCTCTTCGCCGTCGACACCGGCCGCGGCGGCGTCACCGTCACCGCCCTGACCTGCCTCGACCGCACCCGCCCGCTGGCCACCGTCACCCTCGACGCGGCCCCCGCGCGCCTGCTCACCGCCGACGCGGAAGCGGCGGTGCGCCGCGGCCTGCGCGCCGGGGCGGGGCTGCTCGCATCGGAGCAGCTCGGCCTCGCCGAGTGGTGCCTGACGGAGACCGTGCGCCACACCAAGGAGCGCCACCAGTTCAACCGCCCCGTCGGCTCCTTCCAGGCGCTCAAGCACCGTCTCGCCCAGGTCTGGCTCGACGTCGTGAACACCCGCGCCGCGGCCCGGCACGCCGCCGACGCCCTCGCCACCGGCAGCGACGAGCCGGACCTCGCGACGGCCGTCGCCCAGGCCTACGCGTCCCCCGTCGCCGTGCGCGCCGCCGAGGAGGCCCTGCAACTGCACGGCGGCATCGGCATGACCTGGGAACACCCCGTCCACCTCGCCCTCAAACGCGCCAAGGCCGACTCCATCGCCCTCGGCACGGCGGGGCGGCACAAGGAGGCCCTGGCCGACCTGCTCGCCCTGCCGGCGCCCTGACCTGCGCGTAGTCCAAAAGCCGTAGGGGACCCGTGCCTTACACACCCATTACTTGAGGCATAATTGCGAGCTGTTCGCAAGAAGGATTGATCTTCAGTAGGGGTGTGGAGAGCATGAGGGCCCGATCCATACGGACCACGGGCGCGGTCGCGGCGACCGCCGCACTGGCGGTCGCCGCGTCGGCCTGTTCGTCGCCGGACGACGGCAAGGGTGCGGACGGCGCCAAGGACTCCGCGGTCGTCGGCATCGCCTACGAGCCCGAGACCCTCAGCCCGCTCCTCGGCTACGGCAAGGACGGCAACTCCAAGATCTTCGACGGCCTGCTCACGCACGACGCCGGGATGAAGCTGAAGCCCGCGCTCGCGGCGAAGCTCCCGAAGGTCAGCGCCGACGGCAAGACCTACACCTACGAGCTGCGCAAGGGCGTCAAGTTCAGCGACGGCAAGCCCTTCTCGGCCAAGGACGTCGTCTTCACGTACGAGACGATCCTCGACAAGAAGACGAACAACGCCTCCAAGACCGAGCTCGACGCCCTCAAGAGCGTCGAGGCCAAGGGGGACGACGCCGTCGTCTTCCACCTCAAGTACCCCTACGCGCCGTTCGCCGAGCGCACCGTCCTGCCCATCGCGCCCGAGCACATCGCGGGCAAGCAGGACGTCAACAAGGGCGACTTCTCCACCAAGCCGATCGGTACCGGCCCCTACGAGCTGGTGAAGTGGTCCAAGGGCGAGAAGATCGTCTTCAAGGCCAACCCCGGCTACTGGGGCGGCGCACCGAAGATCAAGAACTTCACCATGGCGATCATCAAGGACGACGACGTGCGCGCCACCCGGCTGCGCACCGGCGACCTCGACGGCGCCATCCTGCCGCCGAACCTCGCCGAGACCTTCGAGTCCGACGGCGCCAAGAAGACGTACGCCGCCAAGACCTTCGACTACCGCGTCGTGACCCTGCCGACCGGCAACGAGGTCGCGGGCGACACCGCCGTGCGGCGCGCCCTCGACATCGGCGTCGACCGCAAGGCCATGGTCGACTCCATCCTCGAAGGCGCGGGCAAGGAGGCCTACGGCCCCGTCCCGACGGACAGCCCCTGGTTCACCAAGGGCACCGAGCGGAAGTTCGACGCCGCCAAGGCCAAGAAGATCCTCGACGAGGCGGGCTGGAAGCCCGGCAAGGGCGGCATCCGCGAGAAGGACGGCGTCCAGGCCTCCTTCCCGCTCTGGTACCTCACCGGCGACAAGCTCCGCCAGGACCACGCGCTCGCCTACGCCTCCGACGCCAAGAAGCTCGGCATCAAGGTCGAGGTGCAGTCCGGCACCTGGGAGGTCATCGAGCCGCGCATGGCCAAGGACGCCGTCCTCGCGGGCGGCGGCTCCCCGGCCGACCCGGACTTCGACCAGTACACGCTCCTGAAGTCCTCGCTCGCCGGTGACGGCTTCAACAACATGGCGCACTACGACAACCCCAAGGTCGACAAGGCTCTGGAGGACGCCCGCAAGAGCGGCGACCGCGCCGAGCGCGCGGCCGCGTACGACACGATCCAGCGCGAACTGGTGAAGGACCCCGGCTACACCTTCCTCACGCACATCGACCACCTGTACGTGGTGGACAAGTCCTTCGGCGACCTGTCCACGCAGGTCGAGCCGCACGACCACGGCCTGGCCTCGGGCCCGTGGTGGAACGTCGAGGACTGGCAGCCCGAGAAGTGACCTCCGCGCCCGACAAGCGGCGCGCCCGGGGGACCCGCCGGGTCCCCTGGGGGCCCATGGCACGGCTCGTCGCCCGACGGGCCGTGTTCGCCGTCCCGGTCCTGCTCGTCGTGACCTTCGGCGTCTTCGCCGTCGCCGAGGCCTCGCCCTTCGACCCCGTCAAGGCGTACGCGGGCACGGCCGGACTCACCGCGTCCCAGGAGAACCTCGACCAGCTGCGCGCCAACCTCGGCGTCGACGAGCCGCTCGTCGGCCGCTGGTGGGACTGGCTCACCTCGGCCCTGACGGGCGACCTCGGCGACTCCAGCACCCTGCGCCAGCCCGTCGCCGACGCCATCGGCGAGCGCATCGGCTGGTCGGTGCTCCTCGCCGCCACCGCCTTCGTCCTCGCGATCCTGCTCGGCTCGGCCCTCGGCGTGCTCGCCGCGCGCCGCCCCGGCGGCTGGCTCGACCGGGGCATCACCTCGCTCGCCTACACCCTGGAGGCCGCACCGCCGTTCTGGCTCGGCCTCCTCGCGATGTGGCTCTTCGCCCTGAAGCTCGACGCGCTGCCCGCGGGCGGCCTCACCGACACCGCCAGCACGACGGTGACGTTCGACCAGGTCACCAGCCATCTGATCCTGCCCGCCACCGTCCTCGCGATCTCGCAGCTGCCGTGGTTCGTCCTGTACGTGCGCCAGGGCGTCGGGGACGCGCTCGGCGACGACCCGGTGCGCGGCGCCCGCGCCCGCGGCCTGGCCGAGCGCACCGTGCTCCTGAAGCACGCCTTCCGCTCCGGCATGCTGCCGGTGCTCACCCTCGTCGGCTCCCGCGTGCCCGAACTCATCACCGGCGCGCTGCTCGTGGAGACCGTCTTCAGCTGGCCCGGCATCGCCGCGGCCACCGTGGGCGCCGCCACCTCCGTGGACTTCCCGCTGCTCGCCGCGCTCACCGCGCTCGCGACGGCCGCCGTGCTGCTCGGCAACCTCCTCGCGGACCTGCTGTACGGGCTCGCCGACCCGAGGGTGGGATTCGATGGCTGACACCACCTGGCGCCCCGCCTCCGCGCGCGCCGCACGCACCTCGTCGGCCGCCACGCGCGCGTGGCGGGTGTGGAGCTCCGCCGCGATCGTCGCGGCCGTCGTGCTCGCCGTCCTCGTCGTGCCGCCGCTCGTCGACCTCGACGAACAGGCCGTGCACCTCGCCGACAAGCTCCTGCCGCCCTCCATCGCCCACCCCTTCGGCACCGACGACGTGGGCCGCGACCTGCTGGTGCGGTGCGTGTACGGGCTGCGCGTCTCGCTGCTCGTCGGCGTCGTCGCCGCCGTGGCGGCCACCGTCGTCGGCACCGCGGTGGGCGCGCTCGCCGCCGCCTGCGGCGGCTGGGTGGACCGGATCGTGATGCGCCTCGTCGACGTCTTCGCCTCGGTCCCGCACCTGCTGCTCGGCATCTTCATCGTGGCGATGTTCCGGCCCGGCGTCTGGCCTGTGGTGATCTCCGTGGGGCTCACCCACTGGCTGTCCACCGCCCGCATCGTGCGCGCCGAGGTCCTGTCGCTCCGCTCCCGGCCCTACGTCGACGCGGCCATCTCCGGCGGCGCGTCGCGCTGGCGCGTCACCGTGCGCCACCTGCTGCCCGGCGTCCTGCCGCAGGCCGGGCTCGCCGCCGTCCTGATGGTGCCGCACGCCATCTGGCACGAGTCCGCGCTCTCCTTCCTCGGCCTCGGCCTGCCCACGCACCAGGCGAGCCTCGGCACCCTCGTGCAGGGCGCCCGCAGCTCGCTGCTCGCGGGCGACTGGTGGCCCACGCTCTTCCCCGGCCTGTTCATCATCGTGCCCACCCTGGCGATCGCGGGCCTCGCGGGCGCCTGGCGCGAGCGGATCAATCCGCGCCGCCGATCGGAGCTGATGCTGTGACCGCGCCCGCCGCGAGCCCCGTCCTGTCCGTCCGCGGCCTGTCCGTGCGCTTCCGCATGCGCGGCGGCGCCCACGTGGCCGCCGTCACCGACGCCCGCTTCGACCTCGCGCCGGGCGAGTGCCTCGCCCTCGTCGGCGAGAGCGGCTGCGGCAAGTCCGTGCTCGCCTCCGCGCTGCTCGGCCTCCTGCCGGGCAACGCCGAGACCGCCGGGTCCGCGCTGCTCGGCGGGCTCGACCTGCTCACCGCCGACGAACGCACCCTCGCCCGCACCGTGCGCGGCCGCCGCGTCGGCCTCGTGCCGCAGAGCCCCGCCGCGCACCTGACGCCCGTACGCACCGTGCGCTCCCAGCTGGAGGAGACCCTGCGGGAGCTGACCGGCGTGCGCCGCCCCGCGCTGCGCGCGGCCGCGGAGGCGGCGGCCGAGCGCGCCTCCTTCCCCGTCGGCCACCTCGACCGCTACCCGCACCAGCTGTCCGGCGGCCTCGCCCAGCGCGCCGCCACCGCGCTCGCCCTGATCGGCGACGCGCCGCTGCTCCTGGCCGACGAACCCACCACGGGCCTGGACCGCGAGCTCGTCGACCGCACCGTCGACGAGCTGCGCCGCCACGTCGGCGACGACCGCGCGCTGCTCCTGATCACCCACGACCTGGCCGCCGCCCGGCGCATCGCCGACCGCGTCGCCGTCATGTACGCCAGCCGCGTCGTCGAGATCGCCGCCGCCGAGGACTTCTTCGGCGCGCCCGGGCCGCGCCACCCGTACGCGCGCGGCCTCCTGGACGCCCTGCCCGAGCGGGAGTTCACCCCGATCCCCGGCATGCCGCCCGAGCTGTCCGCGCTCCCGGAGGGCTGCGCCTTCGCGGCCCGCTGCGCCGGGGCGGACGAGACCTGCGGGACGCAGCCCGCGCTGACGTCCGGCGTCGCCTGCCACCACCCGGTCACCGCCGCGCTGGAGGCGCCCCGTGCTTGAACTGCGCTCCCTGACCGCCGGATACGACCGCCGCGAGCCCGTCGTACGGGACGTCAGCCTCACCATCGCGCCCGGCGAGTCCGTGGGTCTGCTCGGCCCCAGCGGCTGCGGCAAGTCGACGCTCGCCCGGGTCGCGGCCCTGCTGCACCGGCCGGACGCGGGCCACGTCGTCATCGACGGCGAGGCGGCGCGCGGCTGGCGGCACCGGGCACCGCGCGCCCAGCGCACCGCGTTCGGCGTGGTCTTCCAGCAGCCCCGGCTCTCCGCCGACCCGCGCCTGACCCTCACCCAGCTGATCGCCGAGCCCCTGCGGGCCACCGGGCGCGCCGCCGAGGCCGCGGAGCGCGTCACGGAGCTCGCCCGCACCGTCGGCCTGGGCGCCGATCTGCTCGGCCGCCGCCCGCACGAGGTCAGCGACGGCCAGCTCCAGCGCGCCTGTCTGGCCCGCGCCCTGGTCCTGCGGCCGCGCTGGCTGATCTGCGACGAGATGACGGCGATGCTCGACGCGTCCACCACGGCCGCCCTGGTCGCCGCCGTGGAGGAGTACCGGGACGGGTCCGGGGCCGGGCTCCTGGCCGTGGGGCACGACAAGGTGCTCATGGAGCGGTGGTGCGACCGGACGGTGCACTGGGACGAGCTGACCGGCGGCCCCGCGCCCGCGTAGCCGGACCATCCCGGGCGTCAGACCGTGACCAGGGTGACCTCGGTGGCCTTCACGCTCGTGTAGACGGACGTGCCGTCGGCGAGGCCCAGTTCGGCCGCCGCCTGCGGGGTGATCTCGGCGACGAGGTCCGGCGCCTTCTCCCCGGTGACCAGGACCCGCAGCCTGCTGCCGACCGCGGTGATCTCCCGGACCGTGCCGTGCCAGACGTTGCGCGGGCTGCCCTCGGGGTGCTCCAGGTGCAGCGACACCGCCTCGGGCGCGATGATCGCGAGCGCCCGCGCGCCCTCGTCCGGCGGATCGGCGGCCACCAGGCGCCCGCCGTCGGCGAGCAGCAGCGTGCCGTCCCCCGCGCCCGTTCCCGCGAGGGCGTTGCGCCCCAGCATGCGCGCCACCCAGGGGGAGCGGGGGCGCCGGGTGACCTCGGCGGGCGGGGCGTCCTGCAGGGCCCTGCCGTCCTCCAGGACGAGGACCCGGTCGGCCAGCGAGACGGCCTCGACCGGATCGTGGGTGACGATCAGACAGACCCCGCCGAAGCCCGCCAGATGGGTGCGCAGGGTGTGGCGCACCTGCGCCCGGGTCGTCTGGTCCAGGGCGGCCAGCGGCTCGTCGAGGAGCAGCAGCCGCGGGTGCGGCGCCAGGGCCCGGGCGAGGGCGACGCGCTGGGCCTGGCCCCCGGAGAGCTGCGCGGGCCTGCGGTGCGCGAGGTGCCCGACGCCGAGCCGGTCCAGCCAGAGCCGGGCCCCGCGGCGGGCCTCGGCGCGCGGCACCCCCTGCGCGCGCAGGCCGTACGCGGTGTTGGACAGGGCGCTCAAGTGCGGGAAGAGCGCGCCGTCCTGGGGCACCCAGGCGACGCCGCGCCGGTGCGGCGGCAGCGCGGTGACGTCCGTGTCGCCGAGGCGCAGCCGGGCGTGGGCGCGCGGGGTGAGCCCGAGCAGGGCGCGCAGCAGCGTGGTCTTGCCCGCGCCGTTCGGCCCGACGACGGCGATGGTGGTGCCGGGGTCGGCGTCCAGGGTCAGCCGGTTGAAGCCGGTGACGTCCGCGTGCAGGGGCCAGCGCTCCCGCGCGGCCCCGGCCGGGGCCGCGGCCTCCGGCGGGTGCGCGGGCCCGTCGCCCTGCGGCGCGGCCCGCTCTCCGGCACCGCCGCGGGGGCGCGCCGCGCGGTCGGTCGTACCGCCGGTCCAGCGTCCGCGCAGCGCGATGAGTACGGCCATGGCGATGACGAGCAGCAGCAGGGACACCGAGGTCGCGGCCTCGGGCTGGTCCTGGAGCAGCAGATAGACCTGGAGCGGCAGGGTCTGCGTGGTGCCCGGCAGGTTCCCGGCGAAGGTGATGGTCGCGCCGAACTCGCCGAGCGCCCGCGCCCAGGTGAGCGCGGCCCCGGCGGCGAGCCCGGGCGCGACCATCGGCAGGGTGACGGTGAAGAACACCCGCACCGGCGAGGCGCCGAGGGAGGCCGCGGTCTCCTCGTACGACAGGCGCATGCCCGCGAGGGCGCCTTCGAGGCTGATGACCAGGAACGGCATGGCCACGAACGTGGCGGCCACCACCGCCCCCGACGTGTGGAACGGCAGGACGATCCCGAAGGTGTCCTCAAGCCACGGCCCGAGCACCCCGCGCCGCCCGAAGCCGAGCAGCAGCGCGACCCCGCCGACGGTGGGCGGAAGCACCATGGGCAGCAGCACGAGCGAGCGGACCAGCGCCTTGCCGGGGAACGGGACGCGGGCGAGCAGCCAGGCCAGCGGCACCCCGAGGACCAGGGACAGGCCGAGCGCCCAGAAGGACACGTACAGCGAGAGCTTGAGCGCCTCGGTCACTCCGGGGCTGCTCAGATGCGTGCCGAGGTCGCCCCAGGAGGTCCTGCTGAGGATGCCGACGAGCGGCAGGAGCAGGAACGCGACGGCGAGGACGGCGGGCACGGCCAGGGTGAGCGGGGGGCGCGCGCCGGTGCCGCGGGCGGCCGGGCCGCCGCGGCCACGGAGTGATCTCATGGGGAAGTTCCCAGGTCGGTGCGGGGGTTACGGCTTCTGGAAGCCCGCGTCCCGCAGGATCTTCTGTGCCTCGGCGGAGCTCAGCCACTTCACGAACGCGGCCGCGGCGTCGGCGTGCTTCGACGTCTTGAGGGTGGCGGCCGGGTACGCGGCGATGGCGTTCTGGCCGTCGGGGATGTCGACGCCCTCGGCCTTGCCGTCCGCGGCCCGGACATCCGTCTTGTAGACGAGTCCCGCGTCGGCCTCGCCCAGCTCGACCTTGGACAGGACGGCCCGCACGTTGGGCTCCTGGGAGACCGGCTTCACGGAGACCTTCTGCGCGTCCAGGATCTGCTCGCTGTAGCGGCCGACCGGCACCTCGGGCGCGGCCAGGACCACCTTCAGATCGCCCTTGGCGAGGTCCTTGAGCTGCTTGACGTCCTTAGGGTTGCCCTTGCCGGTGGCGATGACCAGGCGGTTCTTGGCGATCACGGTCGGCGTGCCGGTGTCGGCCCGCAGCCCGTCCATCGTCTTGGTGTCGGCCGTGACGAGCGCGTCGGCCGGGGCGCCCTGGCGGACCTTGGCGGCCAGCTCCTGCGAGCCCTCGAAGGAGAAGGTGACCTTCGTGCCCGGGTGCGCCTTCTCGTACGCGGCGCCCGCCGTCTTGAACACGTCGGTGAGCGAGGCGGCGGCGAGCACGGTGAGGTCGGCCTGCTGTGAGCCGCCGTCCTTCTTGTTGCTCTTGTCGGCCTTGCCGCCGTCGCCGTCGTCGTTGCCGCACGCCGCCAGCGGCAGGAGCAGGGCGGCGGTGACGAGCGCGGCGGCGGCACGCCGCTTGGTGATCACGGTGGACATGCGGTGGGACTCCTCTGGCTGCGGGTGGCCCGGGGGCCGCCCGGGAGAGCGGAAGGACGCGGTGACCGAGGACGGGCGGTGCCGCTGGGGGCAGGTGCTCAGGCGCGGTCGATGTGCACGCTGGTCGACTTCACGCGGGCGGTGGCCTGCATGCCGACCTCAAGACCGAGCTCCTCGACGGCTTCGCGGGTGAGCAGGGAGACGAGCCGGTGGGGCCCGGCCTGGATCTCGACCTGGGCGGCGACGTCGCCGAGGGTGACGGCGGTGACGATGCCGGGGAAGGCGTTGCGGGCCGAGGTGTACGAGCCCTCCTCTTCGCCGACGCCGCCCTGGGCGACCTCGATGGAGAAGGCGGCCAGGTCCCGGCCGTCGATGAGGCGGCGCCCGCTCTGGTCGCGGTGGGTCGCGACCCGGCCCGCGTCCGCCCAGCGGCGCGCGGTGTCGGGGCTGACGCCGAGCAGGCGTGCCGCCTGGCCGATTGTGTAGGACTGCATGTGCGAAAAGATAGCCGCCTTCATCTGGCATTTACAGACTTTGAGGCCATTCCACATGGCAGATGCCAGGTGACTGGAGAAAGATCCAAGACCGCCGACCGGCAGGCCGCAGGGCCGGATCCGGCCCCCTGGGGCCGCGTCGGGAGCGGCGCGGAGACGTGGGCTTCCGCGCGCGGCGCGCCGGCGGACCGCGGCAGGCGGTGGCGACCCCCGCACCACGTCCGCGCTGACGCGCTCCCCGGCCCGGGCCGTCCGGCAGCTGACACGGCCCACCGGGATCGGCCCGCGCGCGGCGGCGGATGCCGTTCCGTACGAGGCCGAGAGCGCGGGCGCCGCGCGGTGCTGCCGCCGAGGGCTGCTACGCCCCGTGCCGGCGCGGCCGGTCGACGTACACCTCGGTCGCCTTCACCCGGGCTGTGACCGTGACCCCGATCTCGATCCCCAGTTCCTCGACGGCCTCGCGGCTGACCACCGACACCACCCGGTGCGGGCCCGACTGGATCTCCACCTGGGCGATCACGTCATCGGTCCGCACCGCCGTGACGATGCCCGCGAAGGAGTTCCGCACCGAGGTCAGCGGCTCGTCGGGGGCCGGGTGGAGGCCTCGCGCCCGCTCCTTCGCGAAGGCGGCCAGGCTCACCCCGTCGATCCGCCGGTTGCCGGAGCCGTCCCGCTCCAGCAGGAGCTGGTCGCCGTCGGCCCACCGCCGGACGGTCTCCGGACTCACGCCGAGCAGCCGCGCCGCCTGGCCGATGGTGAACGTGGGCATCCCCGCACCCTAGCCGGACCGCGCCGGGCTCCGGCCGGGCCGGGTGGCGGTCGAGCCGGGCGGAGGTCAGGCCGCGTGGCGGTCAGGCCTTCTCCACCACCAGCACCTCGACCCCCTTGCCCCGCATCGCCCGCACCTCCTCGCGCGCCACCCCCTCGTCGACGACCACCACGTCGAAGTCCGTGAGCGGCGCGAGCGCGTACAGGCCGTCGCGGGTGAACTTCGTGTGGTCCGCGAGCAGTACGCGCCGCGTCGCCGCCGTCATCATCGCCCGCTTTACCTGCACCGTCTCGGGCGAGGTGTGGTAGCAGCGGCCGCGCGTCACGGCGGTCGTCGACATGAAGAGCAGGTCCGCCCGGAACGCCGCCACGCTGTCGGCGGTGTGCAGCCCCATGAAGGCGTCGTACGCCGGGAAGTAGCTGCCGCCGAGCGCGATCAGGGAGACGCCCGGCTCCTTGGCGAGCGCGGTGATCGCGGGCAGGGAGTTCGTGAGGACCGTCAGGGGCGTGCGCCCGGCGAACTCGCGCGTCAGGTGCAGACACGTCGTGCTGTCGTCGAGCAGCACGGTCTGCCCCGGCACCAGCAGGCCCGCGGCCGCGCGGGCCAGGCGCTGCTTCGTCGCGGCCATCGTCGACATGCGCTCGGCGACGCTGCCGTGGAACTGCGCCGACGGCAGCGCGGTCGCCCCGCCGCGCACCTTGCGCAGCCAGCCCTGCGCCTGGAGGAAGTCCAGGTCGCGGTGGATCGTCATCAGGCTCACGCCGAAGGCGTCGGCCAGGTCCGCGGCCCGCACGAAGCCGCCCGCGACCACCCGCTCCCGCACCTGGCCCTGCCGCTCTTCACGTGTGATGTCCATGAGTGATGTTCTCATGCACTTCACACGTCGTCCGCCCCGGCGGCCCAGCTCGGCCCGGCCCGCGGGCCGTCCTCGTCACATGGTGCGCGACCCGGCCCGCGTGAGGATTTCCCAGACGTTTGACGTGCCTTTTCGGCCAGTTGTTTGCTCACTCCAGCGCGCAGCCCGCCCCCCCCCCGCACCCCCTTCCGTTCCCTTCCGCCGTCCCCGGGGAGCTTCGATGACGAACACCCCCGTGCCGCCCGCCCCGGGCGGCACCGCCGAGCCGCGTTCGCTCTTCACACGCCTCGGCATCCCGCGGCCCCTCTCCTGGGGCTATCTCGGCCTGCTGGTCTTCATGACCGGAGTCGGCGTCGAGGCCGGGTTCCTGTCCCCGTACCTGGAAGACCTCGGCATCCCCGAGGCGCAGGTCGCGATGGTCTTCACCGTGTACGGCGTCACCGGCGCCGTCGCGGCCTGGCTGTCCGGGGCGCTGTCCGACCTGTGGGGGCCGCGCCGCGTGATGTGGCTCGGCCTGCTCGCGTTCGTGGTCACGCACGTGTTCTTCCTCGCCGTCGCCGTGCCCAGCGAGTCCTTCGTGCTGCTGCTCGTCGGCTACGGCCTGCGCGGGCTCGCCTATCCGCTGTTCGCGTACGCCTTCCTGGTGTGGATCGCCGCCGTCGCGCCGCCGCGGCAGATGGGCAGCGCCATGGGCTGGTTCTGGTCGGCGTTCTCCGCGGGCCTGCCGACGCTCGGCTCGCTCACCGCCAGTCTGCTCGTCCCGCACATCGGCGAGCGGGGCACGCTGTGGGCGGCGCTCGGCGTCGTCGTCGCCGGCGGACTGCTCCCGCTCCTGCTGGTCCGCGAGCGCACCGGCTCGGCCCGGCTCGCGCCCACGGGGGAGAGCCCGCTCGCGGGCCTCGCCGGCAGCCTGACGATCCTGGTGCGCGAGCCGAGGGTGGGCGCGGGCGCCGTCGTGCGGATGCTCAACACGGCTTCGCAGTTCGGCTTTCTGGTGATGCTTCCGGCGTGGTTCACGGACGAGGTCGGGCTTTCCGACGCCCAGTGGCTCAGACTGCTCGCCATCATGTTCGCCACGAACATCGTCACGAACCTGCTGTTCGGCGTCGTCGGGGACAAGGCCGGCTGGCGCGCGACGGTCGCGTGGTGCGGCGGCCTCGGCTGCACCGCGTCGACGCTGCTCCTGTACTACGTCCCGGCGGGCGCGGGCGACCGCTACGGCCTGTGCGTCCTCGCCGCCGTCCTGTACGGCGCCACGCTCTCCGGCTACGTCCCGCTGTCCGCCCTGATGACCGCGATCGCGCCCGCCCACAAGGGGCAGGCCATGGCCGCCCTGAACCTTGGCGCCGGGGCGTCCACGTTCGTCGGGCCGCTGGTCGTCAGCCTGTTCCGGGGGCCCGTCGGCGTCGTCGGCGTCGTCTGGATCTTCGCGGGACTGCACGCCGTGAGCGCGCTCCTCACGCTCACCCTGAAGACCGCCGCCGACGGGGACCCGGCGGCGGCGCACCCCGAACCGCCCCGCACCGCCGCCGCACCCGCCACGAAGGGACTGTGAAGACCATGTCCGTCCTCGCGATCGACGTCGGCACCACCATGATCAAGTCGGTGGTCTTCGACGGCCAGGGCGGCGAACTCGCCGTGTCGCGGCTCGCGACCGAGGTCCTGCGCCGCCACCCGGGCTGGGCCGAGCAGGACATGGACACCGTGTGGAACGCGGTCGTCTACACCGTGCGCACCGCCCTGTCCGAAGTCGCGGACCCCGTCTGGCTGGTGACGTTCACGGCCCAGGGCGACGGCGCCTGGCTCGTCGACGCGGCGGGGCGGCCCACCGGGCCCGCGATCCTGTGGTCCGACGGCCGCGCGGGCGAACTCCTCACCCGCTGGCAGCGCGAGGGCGTCCTGACGGAGGCCTTCCGCCGCAACGGCTCGCTCACCTGCAGCGGCATGCCGAACGCCGTGTTCGGCTGGCTCGCCGCCCACGACCCGGAGCGCCTGGAGCGCTCCAGCGCGTCCCTTACCGCCGCGGGCTGGCTGTTCCACAAGCTCACCGGCGTCACGGCGGTCGACGAGTCCGACGCGTCCGCGCCGTTCCTCGACCACGCCACCGGCGACTACGACCCGGCCGTCGTGGAGCTCTTCGGACTCACGCCGTACGCGCGGCTGCTGCCCCGGGTCCTCGGCGAGGACGAGCGCATCGCCGAGATAACGGGCGGCGCCGCGGCCCAACTGGGCCTGCCGCCGGGGCTGCCCGTGGTGATGGCCCCGTACGACATCGCGTCCACGGCACGCGGCGTCGGCGTCGTCAACCCCGGCCAGGCGTGCAGCATCCTCGGCACGACCCTGTGCACGGAGATCGTCCGCGAGGACGTCGACACCAGCGGCGAACCGTCCGGCATCACCATCGCCTACCGGGGCCGCGAGCGGGTCCTGCGGGCCTTCCCGACCCTCAACGGCGCCGAGGTGCTCGGCTGGGCCGCCCGCACGCTGGGGCTCGACGGGCCGCCCGAGCTCGCGGACGCGGCCTTCGGCGCCCCGCCCGGCGCCAACGGCGTGCTGTTCCTGCCGTATTTGTCACCCGCGGGGGAGCGGGCGCCGTTCCTCGACCCGCGCGCCCGCGGCTCCTTCTGGGGCCTGTCCCTGGAGCACACCCCCGCCGACCTGGCCCGCTCGGTGTTCGACGGGCTCTCGCTCGTCCTGCGCGACTCGCTCGCGGCCGCGCGCACGACGGTCACCGAGCTGCGCCTGTGCGGCGGCGGGGCCAACAGCGACGCCTGGTGCCGGCTCATCGCCGACGCCACCGGCGTGCCCACCGCCCGCTCCGGCGACACCGAACTCGGCGCCAAGGGCGCCTTCCTCACCGGCCTCGTCCTGACCGGAGCCGAGTCGAGCATGCACAGCGCCGCCGCCAAGTACGTCCGGATGCACACCAGTTGGGAGCCGGACGCGGAGCGCGCCGGGTTCTACGCGGAGCTGTACGAGGAGTTCCTGCGCTGGCGCGGGCTCGCCCGGGACGCCGGCTGGACGGCGCGCACGGCCCGCACCACAGGAGGCACCGGTGTCTGAGCGCGCTCCGCGGGCGGCTACGCCGTCGCCCGACGCCGTCTGGCTGGGCCTCGACCTCGGCACCCAGAGCGCCCGCTGCGTCGCCGTCGACTCCGCGGGCACCGTCCTCGCCGCCGCGTCCCGGCCGCTGACCAGCCACCGCGCAGGGCCGCGCCACGAGCAGGACCCTGAGCAGTGGTGGTCGGCCCTGGCCGCCGCCTGCCGCGAGGCGACCGGCGCCCTCGACGACCCGGCGCGCGTGCGGGGCCTCGCCCTCGACGCCACCTCCGGCACGGTCCTGCTCGCCGACGCGTCCGGCACCCCGCTCACACCGGGCCTGATGTACGACGACGGCCGCGCCGCCGACCAGGCCGTACGCGTGAACGCGGCGGGCGCCGCCGTCTGGGACGCGCTCGGCTACCGCTCCATGCAGCCGTCGTGGGCCCTGCCCAAGCTGCGCTGGCTCCTGGACCACGCGGCGTACCCGGCGGACGCGCGGCTGCTGCACCAGGCCGACCTCGTCACCTGGCGGCTCGCCGGACACCAGGTCGCGAGCGACGCCAGCCACGCCCTGAAGAGCGGCTACCACCTCCTGGAGGAGCGCTGGCCCGCGTCCGTGCTCGCCGAACTCGACGTGCCCGAGCGGCTGCTGCCGGACGTCGTACGGCCCGGGACCGTCATCGGCGCCGTGTGCGCGCGGGCGGCCGCGGCCACCGGCATCCCGGAGGGCACCGCCATCGTCGCCGGAACGACCGACGGCTGCGCCGCACAGCTCGGCGCGGGCGCGCTCACCCCCGGCGCCTGGAACTCCGTGCTCGGTACGACGCTCGTCCTCAAGGGCGTGAGCCCGCACCTGGTCCGCGACCCGGGCGGCGTCGTCTACTGCCACCGCGGGCCCGGCGACACCTGGCTGCCGGGCGGCGCCTCCAGCAGCGGCGCGGGCGTGCTCGCGCGGGAGTTCCCCGGCGCGGACCTGGACCGGCTCACCGAGGCGGCGGCCGCGTGCGACGGCGACGCCGTCACCTACCCCCTGCTGTCGCGCGGCGAACGCTTCCCGTTCCGGGCGGCGGCCGCCGAGCCCTTCACGCTCGGCGAACCCCGCGGCGCGGCCGAGCGCTTCCACGCCTACCTCCTGGGCGTCGCCTGTGTCGAGCGGCTCTGCCTCGACTACCTCGATCTGCTCGGCGCGCCCGTCGACGGGCCGCTCACGCTCACCGGCGGCGGCGCGCGCAACCGCTACTGGAGCACCTTGCGGGCCGATCTGCTCGGCCGCCCCGTGCGCGTGCCCGAGCAGGCTGAGGGCGCCGTCGGCATGGCCGTGCTCGCGGCGACGGCCGACGGCACCTCCGTACGGGACGCGGCCGCGGCCATGGTCAGGCCCGGCGCGGAGATCCTCCCCGACCCCGCGCGCACCGCCCGCCTGCTCCCCGGCTACCTGCGGTTCGTCGACGAACTGCGCGCGCGTGGCTGGCTGCCGCCCGAGGCCGCCGCCCACGCCCGGGCCAGGACCGCCCCGCCCGCACCACCGATGAGGAAAGACCAGTGACCGACGTCATTCTCGTACGCCACGGCGAAACCGTCTGGCACGAAGGCAACCGCTACACGGGCCGCACCGACGTGGCCCTCACGCCGCGCGGCCGGCTCCAGGCCGCCGAACTCGCCGCCTGGGCGGCGCGCGAACACATCGACGCCGTCTACAGCTCGACCCTCTCGCGCGCCCGCCTCACCGCGGCCCCGGCCGCCGAGGCGCTCGGCGTCACCCCGCGTGAGGACGCGCGGCTGCGCGAGGTCGACTTCGGCCGCGGCGAGGGCCTCACGCGCGCCGAGATGCGCGAGCGCTTCCCCGCCGAGCTCGACGCCTTCCTCGACGACCCCGTCGCCCACCACCTGCCGGACGGCGAGGACCCGGTCGCGGCCGTCGCGCGCGCCGGTGCCTGCCTCACGGACATCGCCGCCGAATTCCCCGAAGGGCGCGTCCTGATCGTGGCGCACTCCACGCTCCTGCGCCTGGTCCTGTGCGACCTGCTCGGCATCCCGCTGCGCCAGTACCGGCGCGTCTTCCCGCATGTCGCCAACGGCGCCCTGACCGAACTGCGGCTGAGCGAAGGCCAGTCGGCGCTGCTGCGGTTCAACGCCCCGACGGTGGGCGCCCCGGCCGTCTGACCCGCCTCCCGAACGACTCCCTCGAAAGAAGCCTCCCATGAGCACCACCGTCCTCGCCGCGGGCGACCACTTCGTCCTGCCCCGGCTGCTCACCGAAGAACTGCGCAAGGCCACCGGCGCTGCCGTCGACGTGCGCGAGCTCACCCTGCCCTGGCCGCACACCCCCTTCGGCCCCGTCGGCGAGGTCGTCGAGGCCTCCGGCACCGAGGACGAGCTGATCGAAGCCCTCCAGGGCGTCGAGGTGTGCGTCACGCAGATGGCGCCGCTCACCGAGCGGGTCCTCGCCGCCTGTCCGGACCTGAAGCTGGTGTGCGTCAGCCGAGGCGGTCCCGTCAACGCCAACCTGGAAGCGGCCACCCGGCACGGCGTCGCCGTCTGCTACGCGCCGGGCCGCAACGCCGTCGCCACCGCCGAGCACACCCTGACCCTGCTCCTGGCCGCCGCGCGCGGCGTCGGCGACACGCACGCCGACCTGCGCCGGGGCGTGTGGCGCGGCGACTACTACGACTACGACACCTGCGGCATCGAGATCGAGGGCGCCACCGTCGGTCTCGTCGGGTACGGGGCGATCGGCAGCCGCGTCGCACGCATCCTCGCCGCCATGGGCGCGCACGTCCTGGTCCACGACCCCTACGTGGCCGCGGAGTCGCTCCAGGGCATCGCCGAACCGGTCGGCCTGGACGAGCTGTTGACCCGCTCGCGCATCGTGTCGCTGCACGCGCGCGTCACCGAGGAGACCACCGGCATGATCGGCGCCGCGCAGCTCGCGAGGCTGCCCCGCGGCTCCGTCCTCGTCAACTGCGCCCGCGGCGCCCTCCTCGACTACGACGCCGTCTGCGACGCCCTGGACAGCGGCGCACTCGCCGGTGCCGGGTTCGACGTCTACCCCGAGGAGCCGGTGCCCGCCGACTCGCGGCTCCTGCGCACCCCCGGCATCGTCATGACCCCGCACATCGCGGGCGGCAGCCAGGAAGTGGCCCACAAGGCCGCCCGGATCGTCGCGGCCGAGGTGGGCCGCTATCTGCGCGGCGAGCCGCTGGCGCACCGCGCCAACCCGCCGGCGGTTAACTGAAGGCGGCGATCACGCCAACTCCCAGGCCAGAAGGGTTTTCCGGGGCGGCCGGAGGCCATACTCACTGAGGCTCCGGCCGTTCGCCGTCCCCTCTTTCACTCCACCCCGCCCTTCTCGGGAGGTACCCCATGGCCCTCGTCACCCGTCGCAGAGCCCTGACCGCCCTCGGCGCGGCCGTCGCGGCCACCGTCGCCGCGCCCGGACTCGCCCACGCGGCCGCCCCCGCCCCGGGCACCCGCCCCCTCGCGCACGGCCGCCACCCCCGTACGCGCCCCCTCGCGCAGGCCCACGCGCACAACGACTACGAGCACGCCCGGCCTCTCCTCGACGCCCTCGACCACCGCTTCACCAGCGTCGAGGCCGACATCTTCCTCGTCGGCGGCCAACTCCTCGTCGCCCACGACCCGGCGGACCTCGACCCGAGCCGCACCCTGGAGTCGCTGTACCTGGAGCCGCTCGCGGCCCGCGTCCGCGCCCACCACGGCTCCGTGTACCGCCGCTGGCACGGCCAGTTCCAGCTCCTCATCGACATCAAGACCGAGGGCGCGTCGACGTACCGGGAGCTGGACCGTCAGCTGCGGCCCTACCGGCACCTGTTCACCACGTACGCGCACGGCAAGGTCCGCCGCTCCGCGGTCACCGCCGTGGTCTCCGGCGACCGCGCGGCCCGCCCGGTGATGGAGGCACAGCTGGTGCGCCGCGCCTTCTACGACGGCCGCCTCGCCGACCTCGGCACCGCGGCGCCCGCCTCGTTCGCCCCGCTCATCAGCGACAACTGGTCCCTGAACTTCACCTGGAACGGCGTCGGCCCGATCCCGTCCGCCGAGCGCGCCAAGCTGCGCGGCATCGTCTCCGCCGCCCACGAGCGCGGACAGCGCGTCCGCTTCTGGGCCACGCCCGACCTGCCGGGCCCGGCCCGCGACGCCGTCTGGACCGAACTCCTCGCCGCAGGGGTCGACCACCTCAACACCGATGACCTCGCGGGCCTCCAGACGTTCCTGGACGCGCGCCGGAGGTAACGGCCCCCGCACCGCCGCCCCTTCCGCGCACACCACCCGTCCGGCGGACACGCCACGCACCCGGACAAACCCTCCGCTACGCCACACTTGCCGCCGAAGCCGCGGTGTGTGCGTGGCGGAGGAGGTCCGTGATGGCCATGTCTATTTCGGTGGGGCTGCTGCTCCTGATCATTGCGGTGGTCCTGTTGCGCAGTGGGGGCATGAAGGTCTCGCACGCCGTGGTCTGCGGTCTGCTCGGCTTCTACCTCGCGGGCACGAGCGTGGCGCCGACCATCCACGACGGCCTGACGGCCACGGCGGACATCGTCAGCGGCATCCGGCCGTGACCGCGCGGGAGCCCCGGCCGAGTGATCGTTTCGGCCTCGTGAACAACTCCCGCACACGCATGGACACTTCAAGGGGCCGGTCCTAGCTTCGGCGCATGCGTCGTCTGATCCGTACGACCCCTACGCTCCTGCCCCGTACGCTCGTGGGCCGCGTCCTGGCCCTGGCCCTCGGGGCCACGGCCCTCGCCCTGCCCGCCGCGCACGCGGACGAGATCCCCAAGGCGCCGGGGCACCGGCTCGTCGCCCCGTACACGGGGGAGCCCGCCACCGCCAGGCCCGTCCCCGGGGACCCGCCGCCCCAGCACCCGTACCTCGCCCCGAACGGGCGCAGCGGCATGCACGCCGACGCCGCCGGCAGCGGAACGTACCCGTGGAACGGCCCGCTCGGCCGCGATCCGCAGGTCAGCAGCGAGAAGATGGCCGCGCTCGGCGGCGAGTGCGCCACCGTCACCTTCGACCGCGACGGCCGGATCGTCACCGTGTGCGGCACCTTCTCCGGCTTCCTCGTCAAACTGCTCGACCCGCGCACGCTGCGCACCCTCGCCGAGTACAAGCTGCCGCAGCGCCCCTCCACCGTCGAGGCGATCACCCGGCTCGACTTCTCCAGGATCTTCAAGGACACCTCAGGCGGCGCCTACTCCTACCTCGACGACCAGGACCGCCTCGTGCTCGCCGACTCGCGCCAGCACGTCGTGCGGCTCGCGCACGAGCGCACCGCCGACGGCACCTGGCGCTTCGTCGTCGACAAGGACTGGGACCTGACGGCGCACGTCCCGCACGACTGCGTGAGCTGGACCAACCTCTACCCCAGCGGCGAGTGCGACCCGGTCACCTCCGTGATGCCCGACTGGGAAGGGCGCGTCTGGTGGGTGACCCGGCAGGGCCGCGTCGGCACCGTCGACCCGAAGACCGGCGACGTACGGTCCACGAGGCTGCGCGGCGAGGAGATCCAGAACTCGTTCTCCGTCGCCGACGACGGGGTGTCGATCGTCTCCGACCACGCCCTGTACGGCTTCGAGGCCGCAGCCGACGGCACCCCGAAGGTCACCTGGCGGCAGACCTACGACCGGGGCACGGGCACCAAACCCGGCTCCGTTAACCAGGGGTCCGGCACCACCCCCGACCTGTTCGGCACCGGCGAGAAGTACGTCGCCATCACCGACAACGCCGACGACCGCATGAACGTCCTCGTCTACCGGCGCGGCGCCGACGTCCCCGAGAGCCGCCGCCTGGTCTGCAAGGTCCCGGTCTTCGGGCCGGGCGCGTCCACCACCGACAACTCGCTGATCAGCCACGGCAACAGCCTCGTCGTCGAGAACAACTACGGCTACGAGAACATCACGTCGCTCACCTTCGGCCGCAGCGTCGTCGGCGGCGTCACCCGCGTCGACGTCCGCGCCGACGGCAGCGGCTGCGACACGGTGTGGCGGAGCGAGGAGCGCTCCCCGTCCACCGTGCCGAAGCTGTCCACCAGCAACGGACTGCTGTACCTCTACACCAAGGAACCGAACCGCCTGGGCATCGACGCCTGGTACCTGACGGCCGTCGACTTCCGCACCGGACAGACCCGCTTCAAGCGGCTCGCCGGGACCGGCGTCGCCTACGACAACAACTGGGCACCCGTGACCCTCGGACCCGACGGCACCGCGTACGTGGGCGTCTTCAACGGCCTGGTGGCCGTGCGGGACGCGGGGGAGTGAGGACGCCGATGGAGGCTGGGGGCGCGGGAGGCGCTAGGGGCGGGAGAAGACCCCGATGCCGTTGGGCACCGGGCGCTCCGCGCCGCCGCTCGGATGGTTGCGCACCGACACGGAGGGAGCGCCCGGCTCCCGTGCGGCCAGCGTGCTGGAACCGCCGCCGTCCAGGCTGAAGCCGTCCTCGGCACCCAACTCCCGCAGGGAGGAGGCCACTTCGGCGATGGTCAGGCCGCCCCGGTACTCGGGGGCGCCGTCGAGCGCCAGCAGGAGCAGCCGGCGGCCCCCGTCGTCGATCCCGGCGGCGGTGCGCACGGCGGCCGTCCGGCCGTCCAGGCCCGGCAGCGGCGCCCCGTCGCGAAGCAGCGGATAGCCGCCGAGGACGAAGCGGTACCGGGTGCTCGACACCGAAGGGACGAGCCGGTGCCGGACGTGCGCCGGGTCGCCGACCGCCAGCTTGCGCAGCTGCTGCGCGCCCGCCTCCCGGCCCACGAGTACCGTCGTCCCCGGGGCGATGGCGCCCCGGCCCGGCGCGTCGGCCACGGCCGTGACGCGCCCGTGCCGCACCGTCACCTCGTAGGTGTCCGTGCTGCACGGCGCGCCCCGGTCGGTGTCGGTGCCACAGGTCGACCGCACCCGCGAGGTGACGCCCCAGTCGCTGGTGAACGCGCCCACCGACCCCACCGGCAGCGCGTACTGGTTGAGCCCGCCGAGCGGCAGGCGCGCCTCGCGGGTGCGCACGCTGCCGTCGAGGGTCATGCGGTCCAGGCGCGCCCTGCGGTCGGCGCCCACGCCGATGACGTCCTCGGTGGTGGTGCCGGGCGGCAGGGCCGGGCCGAAGCGCTGGCCGTTCGGGACGGCCGCCTTGAGGGGGTCGCCGTCGGCGATGGCGGGGCCGACGGGCGCCCCTGTCGCCTCCACGCCGGGGTGCTGGGTCTCGGTGATGTTGAAGAAGTCGCCGTTGACCCCGGCGACGGCGCCCTCCCGGTCCGCCATCGCGGACACGGCCTGCCGGGCGCCGACCGCGCCCGGGTACAGCAGCCCCACGCGCACCCGCGGATGGCTCAGGTCGACGTCAAGGACGTGCGCGTGCGCGGTGCCGCGCGGCGTCGGGATGTCGTAGTCCCGGTACTCCACGCCCGGCGCGATCTCGGTGACCGCGCGCGCGGCCCCCGGAACACCACTGGCCGGTGCCGCCCCGAGGAGGGCGGCACCGGCCAGGGTGCCGAGGGCCGTCAGCGCGGCGAGCGCGCCGCGCACCGCTCTGAACCGTCTGCTGCCTTGCCCGCGTCGTGTCACGGATCCCCCTCGGGTCGGCTGGGCCGTCCAACTGTCCCAGCGGTGGGGGGAGTTCACCAGACGGCGGTGACGGAGCGGATGACTACGTGCCCACGAGCCGCGAACGGATGAGGAACCGGACGCCCTCGGGGGCCTCCAGCGAGAAGCCGCTGCCGCGCCCCGGGACGACGTCGACGATGAGACGGGTGTGACTCCACACCTCGTACTGGCTCTTGGACATCCAGAACCGTACCGGCTCCGCCACGTCGTCCACGGCGAGCGACGCGAGGAGCACGTCGGAGTCACCCGTGCGGAACTCCCCCTCCGGGTAGCACATGGGCGCGCTGCCGTCGCAGCAGCCGCCGGACTGATGGAACATCAGCGGGCCGTGGGCCGACCGCAGCCGCCGCACCAGGTCTGCGGCGGCGGGCGTCAGCTCCACGCGCGGGGTGTCAGCCATGACCGGTCGGCCTCCTCCGGGTCGCGGTCGCCGGGCCGTGGTGGCACGGCCCGGCCAGTCAACACCGCGGGAGGTTGCGAGGAGGTTGCAGCCGGGCGCCCGGCGTCACCCCGTGCCCGGGCCGCCGCTGCCGAAGGCGCCGCCGGAGCCCGGCGTCCAGCGCCTCGGCTCCTGGTCGTCACTGGGCCTGCTGCCGACCGTGCCCCCGCCCTTGAGCTGGTGGGGCGTCAGCCGCCCGCCGTCCCGCGGGACCTCGTCGGGTTCCCGCCGCTCCCGGACCTCGCCGACCGGCCCGTCGTCCGGCAGCCGGGGCTGCTCCTCGGGGCGCGGCCGCTCCGGCTCCCTTCTGCGCACCCGGATGCCGAGCCAGACGGCCCACGTCAGCGCCGCGACGACGAGCAGCCCGAGCCCGAAGGCGAGGAAGGCGCTCGCGGATGCCGAGGCCGCGAGCGGGGCATCGCCCGGCGCGGCCAGTGCGTTCAGTCCGCTCTGTGTGGTCATGCGCGCCGGGTACCCGGGAACGCACCGCGTACCCGCGACCCGTCACCGGGTGCGCAGCGCGAACGTGTGCCCGGCCGGGTCGGAGTAGAGCCGCACCTCACGGGTGCCGTTGCGCTGGGTGTCCACCGGCCGGGCGCCGCCCGTGACGGCCGCGCGCTCCGCCGCGTCCATGTCGCCCTCGGCGACGAGCAGTTCCAGATGCGTCTGGTGGGCGTCGTCCGGGCGCGGCCAGCTGGGCGGCGCGAACCCCGTGTCGCGCCGGAAGCCCAGGCGCGCACCGGACGCACCCGTGGTCTCGAACCGGTCGGCCTGCGGGTTGTACGCCACCTCCTCGCCCAGGAGTGCGGCGTAGAACTCGGCCAGTCGCTCGGGCTCGCCGCTGTCGAGCACAAGGATCGCCGTTTCGACCGTGGCCATGGTGCCCCTCGTTTCGCCGTGGGTGATCGGTGGGCGGTGACCGGCGGATCCGGGTTTGCCGGAGGGGCCGCCGGGGGACTCGCAGCCGCGGCTGGGAAGCCACGGGGAGTGAGGAGCCTTGGGCGCGGGGCACGAGCCCGCGCCCAAGGTCCCGGCGGGCCTTCGCCACGGGGCCGTCCGCCGTACGGCCCGCGCGGCTGTCCCCACTCCGCGGACAGCCGCACCCGCATGCTCGCGGGTGCCCTGACAAGCGGGGTGGAAACGTCCAGGGCACCGCCCGACCGCCGCGGCCCGCCGTCACGACTGCCGGGAGCGTTCCCGGGAACCCGGTGTGCGGAAAGGACTTCTGCCGAGGGAAAGCGGAGCTATGGAGATCTCAGGGCTCATCAGTGCGATCGTGATCGGCGCCGTCATCGGGATCCTGGGACGGCTCGTCGTCCCCGGGCGGCAGCGCATCGGCATCCTGTGGACCGTCGTCGTCGGCATCGTCGCCGCCCTCGTCGGCACCGCCATCGCCGCGGGCCTGGACGTCGCCGACACCAAGGGCGTCGACTGGACGGAGTGGCTCATCCAGATCGGGCTCGCCGCGCTGGGCGTGGCGGCCCTCTCGCGGGTCAAGCTGCGGCGCTGACCCGCCCCGGCGCACGCACGGCCGCCGGACCGCCGAGCGGCCGGTCGGCCCGGCGCCGACTATCCTGGGCGGTGCGGCCGCCCCGTACGCGGGTGACGGCCGTACGGCGGTGGGGCCCGCCGTACCCCAACCGCGGTGACGACGCCGCCAACGGTCCCTGCTTGTGAGGAAACGCGCCCGCACACTCCCGGGCGGCGCACGAGTGGGAGACGCACACCCGAATGACAGCACCGCGCGACCGGGCCGCCGGGCCCGAACCCATCGACCCGGACATCGAGGGCATCGCCGTCCCCGCGCCCGCCGGAGGCCCGGGACCGGCTCAAGCGCAGGGCCCGGTGCTCGCCGCGGTGGCGGCGGGCGGCGCCGCGGGCGCCGCGGCCCGCTACGGCGCCGCCCTGCTGTGGCCCACCGCGACGGCCGCCTTCCCCTGGACCACCCTGGCGGTGAACGCGCTCGGCTGCGCGGTGATCGGCGTGTTCATGGTGCTCGTCACGGAGGCGTGGCACGCCCACCGGCTGGTGCGGCCCTTCTTCGGCACGGGCGTCCTCGGCGGCTTCACCACGTTCTCCACGTACGCCGTCGACATCCAGCGGCTGATCGGGGACGGCCACGCCCGCACCGCGCTCGCCTGTCTGGCCCTGACCCCGCTGGCGGCCCTCGCCGCGGTGTGGACGGCGGCGTCGACGACCCGCCGCGCGCTCTCCCGGAGGCGGCGGTGAACTGGCTGCTCGTGCTCACCGGAGCCGCCGTCGGCGCGCCCCTGCGCTATCTGACGGACCGGGCCGTCCAGGCCCGCCACGACTCCGTCTTCCCGTGGGGCACCTTCACGGTCAACGTCGTCGGCTGTCTGGTCCTGGGCGTCCTCACCGGAGCCGTCACCTACGGCGCCGCGTCGGACTCCGTCCAACTGCTCGTCGGCACCGGCCTGTGCGGGGCCCTGACCACGTACTCCACCTTCTCGTACGAGACGCTGCGCCTGGCCGAGACCGGCGCGCGGTTCCTCGCCGCGGCCAACGCGGTGGCGAGCGTGGCGGCGGGTCTCGGCGCCGCGGTCACCGGCGCGGCGCTCGCGCGGGCGGTCTGGGGCTGACGCCCGCGGCGCCGGGGGCGGGGCGCCCCCCTGTGAGCCGCCCCGCCCGTGGCCGGTGTCAGCAGGTACGGCCCACGTAGTGGGCGCCCTGGATCTTGTCGGCGGAGCCGAGCCAGGTCTTGCCGGGGGCGACGCACCGCTCGTAGTCCGGGGCCAGGGCGACCCTGACCTGGATCACCACGCGGGAGCCGTCCGACGTGCAGTGCCGGTAGTAGGCGTCGGAACTGGTCTCGAAGAACCCGCACGGGTCGGCGGCCACCGGGCTCGCGGTGGCGGTCACCACCCCGAACGAGGTCAGCGCGAGAGCGGCCGAACCGAGGGCACCGATCACCTTGCGACGGATACGCACCAGAGAACTCCTAGGTCAGAAGAGCCGGGGGAAAACGAAGGAAGACGACGCGAAACGCGCGACGGGAACCGAGGATCGCCGCCGTGCCCCGCGCCGGACGGCGGAACGCGGTGCGTCTCACCTGGCGGATCGTTTCCTCCTGGGCCGTTCGAGTGATCGTTGAGGGAACGTCACCGCCCGTAAGGATCAGGCCATTCGGTGGCCGACGTCACAACTCACCGGCCTGGCGCGGCCCGTGGGGGCGGGCCTACGATGCGTGTGCTTCGGCTGTGAAGGAAAAGTGCAGCCGAGGGCACACATAGACAACTGAATGCGTACGCGACTGGGGAAAGCCGGTGAGACTCCGGCACTGACCTGCAACCGTGTGCGGCACGCTTCGGCGTGACCGCGAGTCGGGCTGCCCACCGCCGTACGTGCACTGCTTCTCACTGTCATGGTCTGCAGCGTGGAGCCCAGAGCCCGTCACCGGCTCCTACGGCCCCCTGCCGCTTCCTTACTGGAACGCGCGTCAGGGGTTTTTCGTGCGGCACCGGCGACCGCGGCGCGGGGTCCCGGTGCGGCCCCAACCGAAGGGCACCTCGAAATGGCCGGTGCGATACGCGCGTTCGCCGCCGCGCTCGGGCTGTCGCTCGTGTCGGCCGCAGTCGGCGTCGGCCCGGTCCCGGCCGCGCCCGCCGCCGCGGTGGACACCGGGCGCGGCCACGCGGGCTTCTGCAGGAGCGGCGAAGGCGTCACCGTCGTCGTCGACTTCCGGGAACTCGGCGGGACCACCCTCGTGCGGTGCGCCGTCGGCTCCCAGCGGACGGGTCTGGCCGCGCTCAAGGACGCGGGCATCCGGGTCACCGGCACCAACCGCTGGGGCGAGTCCTTCATCTGCCGCCTCGAGGGCAAGCCGGGCGTCGACCGCGAGCCCTGCGTCGACACCCCGCCCGCCAAGGCCTACTGGTCGTACTGGCACGCCTCCGCCGGCGGCCGCTGGACCTACAGCCAGTACGGGGCGACGTACCGCACCCCGCCGAAGGGCAGCTTCGAAGGCTGGTCCTTCTCCCTCAACCGCGACCAGGGCGAGGCCCCGGCGCCGCGCGTGGCGCCCCGGCGGCCCGCGGCTCCCGGCAGCGGCGGCGGAGCGGGCGGCGGGCACACGGGCGGCGGCAAGCCGGGCGGCGGCGCACCGGACCGCGAGACCACGCCCGACACGCCCGGCCGTGTGCCGCCGCCCGCCGGGGGCGGCTCCGGTGACGGCGGCAACGGGGCCCGGCCGCCCGCCGACGGCGGTGGCCTGGCGCCGCCGCCCGGCCACCGGAGCAAGAAGGACGGCGGGAAGGGCGGCAAGGACAAGAAGGAAGAGAAGGGCAAGAAGCCCGAGACGAGCGGGAAGAGCGGGGAGAGCGGGAAGAGCAAGGACGGCGGCAAGAAGAAGAGCGCCGGGCCGTCCCCGGCCGCCCCTTCCGGCCCCGCGCCCACGCCGAGCGAGGCCGCCGACTGGACCGGCGGCGAGGACCAGCGGACCGTGTCGGCGGCCAAGGGCGAAGGGGTGCCCACCGCCACGGTCGTCGGCGCGGCCGCCGCCGTGGCCCTCGCCGTCGCCGGGGGAGTCACGGCCTGGCGCCGCCGCGGCCGCGCGTCGGGCGGTGCGCCGTGACCGGACTCGCCCGGTCGGTCCACCCCGGCGCCTGGTGGCTGTGGGCCCTTGGCATGGCCGCCGCCGCGAGCCGCACCGCCAACCCGGTGCTGCTCGTCCTGATCCTGGCCGCGGTCGGCTTCGTGGTCGCCCAGCGGCGCGACGACGCGCCCTGGGCGCTCGCGTTCCGCATGTACCTCAGCCTCGGCGCGTTCATCGTCGTGATGCGCGTCGTCTTCCGCGTCGTCTTCGGCGGCGGCCAGGGCGACACCGTCCTCTTCACCCTGCCGGAGATCCCGCTGCCCGCGTGGGCCGCCGGAATCCGCCTGCTCGGACCCGTGGCCGCCGAGCAGCTCCTCGGCGGCCTGTACGACGGGCTGCGGCTCGCCACCATGGTGGTGTGCGTCGGCGCGGCCAACGCCCTCGCCAACCCGAAGCGGATGCTCAAGGCGCTGCCCGGCGCGCTCTACGAGATCGGCACCTCCGTCGTCGTCACGCTCACCGTGGCGCCGCAGCTGGTCGAGAGCGTGCAGCGGGTGCGCAGGGCCCGGCTGCTGCGCGGCGGCACCATCAAGAAGGGCTACCGCGGCATCGGCGCGCTGCGCGGCATCGTCATCCCCGTCCTGGAAGACGCCATGAACCGCTCCCTGGCCCTCGCCGCCGCGATGGCCTCGCACGGCTACGGCCGCACCGGCCGCGCCGCCCCGCGCACCCGGCTGCTCACCGGCGCCCTGGTCATCGCCGGGCTGCTCGGCGTGTGCGGCGGCCTGTACGGCGCGATGGGCGCGAGCACGCCGCCCTACCTGGGCACGCCGCTGCTGCTCGCCGGACTCGCCCTGGCCGTGGCCGGGTTCGTGCTCGGCGGGCGCCGCGTCAGGCGCAGCACCTACCGGCCCGACCCGTGGCGCGGGGCCGAGTGGACCGTGGCCGCGTCCGGCCTCGCCGCGGGCGTGCTGATGTACCTCGTCTCGCGCACGGACGCGGCCTCCCTCTACCCCTCCCTCTCGCCGCTGGCCTGGCCCGAGGTGACCGCCCTGCCCGCGCTCGCCGCCCTGGCCGGGGTCCTGCCCGCCTGGCTCGCGCCCGCGCCGCCGCGCGCCGCCCCCCGGCCCCGGGAGGCCGCCGCGTGATCCGCTTCGAACACGTCACCTTCACCTACGCGGACGCTCCCGAACCCGCCCTGCGCGATGTCGACCTGACCGTCGGCGAGGGCGAGCTGTGCCTGGTCACCGGGCGGACCGGGGTCGGCAAGTCGACCCTGCTCGGCGCCGTCAACGGCCTCGTGCCGCACTTCACCGGCGGCCACCTCCAGGGCCGCGTCAGCGTCGGCGGCCTCAGCACGGCCGAGGCGCCGCCGCAGGAGTTCGCCCACGTCGTCGGCGTCGTCGGCCAGGACCCCCTCGCGTCCTTCGTCACCGACACCGTCGAGGAGGAACTCGCGTACGGCATGGAGCAGTTGGCGATCCCCGCCGCCGTGATGCGCAAGCGCGTCGAGGAGACCCTCGACCTGCTGGGCATCGCCGAGCTGCGCCGACGCGCCCTGCGCACCCTCTCCGGCGGTCAGCAGCAGCGCGTCGCCATCGGCTCCGTCCTCACCGCGCACCCCAAGGTCCTGGTCCTGGACGAGCCCACCTCCGCGCTCGACCCCACCGCCGCCGAGGACGTGCTCGCCGCCATCACCCGGCTCGTCCACGACCTCGGCACCACCGTCCTGGTCGCGGAACACCGCGTGGAACGCGTGCTCCAGTACGCCGACCGGCTCGTGCACCTGACCGGCGACGGCCGCGTCCGCGAGGGCGAGCCGGCCGAGCTGATGCGCGAAAGCGACGTCGCGCCGCCCGTCGTCCGCCTGGGGCGGCTCGCCGGGTGGGAGCCGCTGCCGCTCTCGGTGCGCGACGCCCGCCGCGAGGCCGCCGGGCTGCGCACCCGGCTCACCGGCCGCGCCCCGGCCGCCGTGTCCGCGACGCGGGGCGAACCCGCCCTGTCCGCGCGGCGGGTCACCGTCGCGTACGCGGAGACCGTCGCCGTCCGCGAACTGGACCTGGACCTCGCGGGCGGCGAGGTCACCGCCCTCATGGGCCGCAACGGCTCCGGCAAGTCCTCGCTCCTGTGGGCGCTCCAGGGCTCGGGCCCGCGCCGCTCGGGGAAGGTCGACGTGCGCGGCACCGACCCGGGGAAGGTCGCCGCCCGCAAGGCCCGCGCGCTCGTCGGGCTCGTCCCGCAGACCGCGAGCGACCTGCTCTACCTGCACACCGTGGACGCCGAGTGCGCACAGGCCGACCGGGAGTCGGACGCCGCCGACGGCACCTGCCGCGCCCTGCTCGACGCGCTCGCGCCCGGCATCCCCGGCGAACGGCATCCGCGCGACCTGTCGGAAGGGCAGCAACTCGCCCTCGTCCTCGCCGTCCAACTCGCCGCCGCACCCGGCGTCGTCCTCCTCGACGAACCGACGCGCGGCCTCGACTACCACGCCAAGGAAGCCTTCACCGGCGTCATCCGGCGCCTGGCCGCCGAGGGCCGCGCGGTCGTGGTCGCCACCCACGACGTGGAGTTCACCGCGGGCGCGGCCGACCGCGTCGTCGTCATGGCCGAGGGCGAGATCGTCGCCGACGGCCCGACGGCCGACGTGGTCGTCTCATCGCCCGCGTTCGCACCGCAGGTCGCCAAGGTCCTCAGCCCCCAGGAGTGGCTGACGGTGGAGCAGGTACGGACCGCCCTGGAGGCCGTGTGAGCACCGAGAGCCCCACCACGGCGGGCCGTCGCGCGCCCGGCGCCCGGCGGATCCGCGTACCCGTCCTGCCGATCGGGGCGCGCACCGCCACCGTGCTCACCCTGGCGAGCGTCGCGGGGCTCGCCATGTTCTTCTGGCCGCTGTTCGTCGCGCCAGGACCCGAGGGAGTCGCGCACACCGCCGACGCGCCCCTCATCTTCATCCTGACGATGCCGGTGCTGCTCGCCGTCGTCCTCGCCGAGATGTCGTCCGGCGGCATCGACACCAAGGCCCTGGCCATGCTCGGCGTGCTCTCCGCCGTCAACGCCGGGCTCCGGCCGCTCGGCGCGGGCACGGCGGGCATCGAGACCGTGTTCTTCCTGCTGGTCCTCGCGGGCCGGGTGTTCGGGCCCGGCTTCGGGTTCGTGCTCGGCTGCACCTCGCTGTTCGCCTCGGCGCTGCTCACCGCGGGCGTCGGGCCCTGGCTGCCGTTCCAGATGATCGCCTCCGGGTGGATCGGGCTCGGCGCGGGGCTGCTGCCCAAGCGGGTGTCGGGGCGGGCGGAGATCGCGATGCTCGCCGCCTACGGCGTCGTCGTCGCGTACCTCTTCGGCTTCCTCCTGAACATGTGGTTCTGGCCGTTCACGGCGGGCCCCGACACCGACCTGTCGTTCGTGCCGGGCGCGTCCATCGGCGAGAACCTGCACCGCTTCGCCGTCTTCACGCTCGTCACCTCCACCTTCGGCTGGGACACCGGCCGCGCGCTCACCAACCTCGTCGCGATCGTCACGCTCGGCCCCGCGGTCCTCGCCGTGCTGCGCCGCGCCGCACGCCGCGCCGCCTTCGGGGCGCCGGTGACTGTGTCGGCGCCCGCCGCCGAACCCGCCGCGCCGCCGGTGGAGGCCACCCCGTCACCGTCCTCCGCCCCCTCCTCCCACGAACACAAGGAGCCTCGCCATGTCGCTGTCCGTACGGTCGAGAACGGCGGTGGCGATGTCGGTGGCCGCGCTGGCCACGGTGTTGCTGCCGGTCACCGCCCACGCTGAGCCCGCGCGACCGGCGGCGGGCACCGCGCTGGTCCCCAAGGCCCCGGCGAACGCCGCCGCCACCTGGATGTCCTCGAAGCTGACCGACGGCTCGAACTTCAGGGGCGATGCGGGGCTGACCGCCGACATCGTCATGGGCCTGGCCTCGACGGACACCGGAGGTGCCGTGCAGAAGAAGATCACGGACTGGCTGGAGGCCAACGCCAAGACCTACATCGAGAGCCAGGGCGGCCCCGGCACCGTCTTCGCGGGCGGACTCGCCAAGCTCACCCTCGTCGCCGCCATCGAGCACCGTGACCCGAAGGACTTCGGCGGCCAGGACCTGGTGAAGACCCTCACCGAACGCCTGCAGCCGAACGGCCGCTTCACCGACAAGAGCCCCGGGGGTGACGGATCGCAGCAGTTCACCCAGTCGCTCGCGGTCCTGGCGCTCCAGCGCTTCGGCGGTGCGCCCGCGAAGGCCCTCGACTTCCTCGCCGCGTCCCGCTGCGCGGACGGCGGCTACCCGCTGTACTTCAACGCCGCCCCCGACAAGTGCTCCCACATCGACAGCACGGGCCTTGCCGTCCAGGCCCTGCTCGGCTCGGGCCGCACCGCCGCCGCCAAGCCCGCCCTGAACTGGCTGGAGAAGAAGCAGCTGGCCGACGGCGGCTTCCCCGACAGCTTCACGGGCAGCAGCGCGAAGGGCAACTCCAACAGCACCGCCCTGGCCGTCCAGGCGCTCGCGGCCGGCGGGCGCACGGAGGCCGCCGCCAAGGGCGTCGCCTGGCTCAGGTCCCGCCAGGTGAACTGCTCCGCCCCGCAGAAGGACTGGGGCGCGGTCGGCTTCCTCGAACCCAAGGCCGACGGCATGGCGCTGCGCGCCACCGCCCAGGTCGTGCCCGCGCTCGCGGGCAAGTCCCTCGCCCAGGTCGACGCGGCCGACTCCGCCCAGGACCTGGAGGAGATCAGCTGCGTACCGGGCGGCGGTACCCCGGGCGGCGACGGCGGCGGTGACAACGGCGGCGACTCCGGCGGCAACGGCGACGACGGCGGCACGGACGGAGGTGGCGACGGCGACAGCTCCGGTGGTGACAACGGCGGCGGCTCGGACGGCGGCACCGACTCCGGCGGCGGCACCGGCGGCACCGGCGGTGAGGGCGACACCACGACGGGCGGCTCGGACGACGACACGACCGGCGGCGGCAACGCCCCCGCCCCGCAGATCGGTGGCGGCTTCGGCGGCAGCGGCGACGCGGGCGGCTCCGGAGTGCAGCCCGTGGGCAACCCCGGCGGCAGCCTCGCCTCCACCGGCGCCTCCTCTTCGCTGCCGCTCGCGGCCACCGCGGGCGCCCTGCTCGCCGCGGGCGCGACGACCGTCCTGGTGGTGCGGCGCCGCCGCACCACCTCCTGAACCCTCTTCCTCCACATCAGCAACTCCCCATTCACGCAAGGAGACACCATGCGCAAGACCCCCACGCTCTCGCTCGGCCGAAGAGCCGCCCTCGTCGTCAGCGCCCTGGGCCTGGCCCTCGCCGTCACCCCGGTCGCCGACGCGGCGCCCGCGAAGGCGACCGCCAACACGGCCGTCAAGGTCACCCTCACCGTGAAGGGCCCCAACGGCAACGTCTTCAACGGCAGTGTCACCACGAAGGGCCACTCCGTGACCACGGCCGCGGGCGGCACCCACAAGTGCGACGGCACCAACAACGAGGCCAACACCTCGGCGGGCCCCACCCCGACGGCCGCCCTCGACGACGCCGCCAAGAAGCAGGGCTTCACCTGGGACGGCACCTGGTACCCGTCCTTCGACGACTACTTCGTCACCACCATCGGCGGCCACAACGGCGGCAACGCGTACTACTGGAACATCGCCGTCAACGGCGAGGCCACGCAGGTCGGCGGCTGCCAGCTGCACATCAAGGCGGGCGACAAGGTCGCCTTCACCTGGACCAAGATCAACCCCTGATCCGCCGGTGCGGGGCGACGACCGCCGCCGCGGTCGCTCCCGCCGCACGGGCCCGGCGCATCCGCACCGCGCCGGGCCCGTGCCCGCGCCCGTCCCTCACAGCAGCGCGTCCTCGTCGAGCAGGCTCAGCAGATAGCGCCCGTACCCGCTCTTGAGCAACGGGCCGCTCAGCGCGCGCAGCCGCTCGTCGTCGATGTAGCCGCAGCGCCACGCGACCTCCTCCACGCAGCCGATCTTCAGACCCTGGCGCTCCTCGATGACGCGCACGTACTCCGACGCCTGCACCATCGCCGTGAACGTCCCGGTGTCGAGCCAGGCGGTGCCCCGGTCGAGCACCGTCACGGACAGCGCGCCGCGGCGCAGATACGCCTCGTTGACCCCGGTGATCTCCAGCTCGCCGCGCTCGCTCGGGCGCAGCCCCGCGGCGATGTCGACGACGCGGTCGTCGTAGAAGTACAGACCGACGGCGGCGTACCGGGACTTGGGCTTGGCGGGCTTCTCCTCGATGGACAGGGCGGTGCCGTCCGCGCCGATCTCGACGACGCCGTACGCCGTGGGGTCGGCCACGGGGTAGGCGAAGATGCGGCCGCCGTCGGGGGCGGTGTGCTCGCGCAGCTGCACGCCGAAGCTGCGGCCGTGGAAGATGTTGTCCCCGAGGATCAGCGCCACGGGCTCGCCGCCGATGAAGTCGGCGCCGATGAGGAAGGCCTCCGCGATGCCCCCGGGACGGTCCTGCGTCCGGTAGGTGAGCCGCAGGCCGAGGTGCGAGCCGTCGCCGAGCAGCCGCCGGAAGTCGCCCTCGTCCTCGCGCGTGGTGATGACGAGGATCTCGCGGATTCCGGCCAGCATCAGGGTGGACAGCGGGTAATAGACCATGGGTTTGTCGAAGACCGGCATGAGCTGTTTGGAAACCGCTTGGGTGACCGGCCACAGACGGGAACCTGTGCCTCCTGCAAGTATGATTCCGCGCATTGCTGACAGCGGGCCGGCCGTTCTCGCGGACCGGCCCTTTCCTCCCTTCCTGTCGGGCGTCCCCGCCACTCGGGGTCTCTACCGCCGTACCCCTTTCCGTGTGTATCTTTTCTCCATGCGGATTATGGTGACGGGCGGTGCCGGTTTCATCGGGTCAGAATTTGTCCGGTCCATGCTGTTGGCTCCTGGCGCGGCGAGCGACATCCGTATCACCGTCCTGGACAAGCTGACGTACGCCGGAGTGCGGGAGAACCTCGACCCGGTCGCGGGCCATCCCCGGCACACCTTCGTGCACGGGGACATATGTGACGGCGATTTCCTGGACCAGGTCGTGCCGGGGCACGACGCGGTGGTGCACTTCGCCGCCGAGACGCACGTGGACCGGTCCATCACGGGATCCGCCCCGTTCGTCACGACGAACGTCCTCGGTACGCAGCTGCTGCTCGACGCGGCGCGCCGGTACGGCGTCGGCCGGTTCGTGCACGTGTCGACCGACGAGGTCTACGGCTCGATCCCGGTCGGCTCCTGGTCCGAGGAGAGCCCGCTCGCGCCGAACTCGCCGTACGCGGCCACCAAGGCGGGCTCCGAACTGCTCGCGCTCGCCTGCCACCGCACGCACGGCATGGACGTGGTGGTGACCCGCTGCTCGAACAACTACGGGCCGTACCAGTTCCCCGAGAAGGTCATCCCGCTGTTCATCACCCGCCTCCTCGACGGCGACAAGGTGCCGCTCTACGGCGACGGGCAGCACGTCCGCGACTGGCTGCACGTCTCCGACCACTGCCGGGGTGTCGAACTCGCGCTGCGCCACGGCAGGGCCGGCGAGGTCTACCACATCGGCGGCGGCACCGAGCTGACGAACGAGCGGCTGACCGGGCACCTGCTCGCCGCGACCGGCCGCGGCTGGGAGCAGGTCGAGCGCGTCCCCGACCGCAAGGGGCACGACGCGCGGTACTCCCTCGACTGCACCAAGGCCGCCACGGAGCTGGGCTACGCACCGCTCGTCGGCTTCGCGCAGGGCCTCGCCGACACCGTCGCCTGGTACGCGGACAACCGCTCCTGGTGGGAGCCGTTGCAGCGGCGCGCGGCCCTGCGCGCCCCGGCGTAGCCGCAGGTCCGACGCGCCCGCCCGGCCGCTCACGACGGCAGCCGGGCGGGCGGCGCGGCAGCGGCCAGCGTGCCCGCGAGCCCGTCCGCGAGGTCCGTCCGGGCGGTCCAGCCGAGGACCTCGCGGGCGGCCGCCACGTCCAGCCACACGTCCGACCGGTCGAAGCTCCGGGCGGGCTCGCGCCGCACGTCGAGGGCGCGGCCCGCCGCCCGCTCGAAGTGCCGGTGCAGCTCGTCGAGCGAGGTCGGCACGCCGGAGCCGATGTTCAGCGTCGTCGGCCCGGGCCCGGCCCGCAGCCGGTCGGCCTCGCGGTGCACCGCGAGCAGGGCGGCGCACACGTCGTCGACGTGCACGTAGTCCCGCCGGGAGCGGCCGATCAGCGTCAGCGCCCCGCCCGCCCGCACCGCACCGGCCCAGTGCGGGATCACCCCGAACCCCGCGCCCGCCCGCTGCCCGGGCCCGTAGACGTTGGCGAGGCGGAGGATCACCGGGGTCGTCCACTCCGCGCTGGCCAGGGCCCGCTCCTGGGCGAGCTTCACCGCGCCGTAGGCGGAGACCGGCCGCGCCGGGGCGTCCTCCCGGTACGGCGGCTCCGCGTCGGGGTCGTACACGGTCCCGCCCGAGCTCGCGAGGACCACCAGCGGCCGGTGGGCCGCGCCGCGCAGCCCCCACAGCAGCAGCTGGAGGTTCCAGTAGTCCTGGGCGGCGAGCCGGGGTTCGCGCTCCGCCCGCGCGGGCGTCACGCTGCCCGCCACGTAGAAGACCGTGCGCGACCGCAGCAGGGCGCGGTGCACCCGGCCGCCCTGCGCGAAGGGCCGCTGCCGGGTGAAGGCGCACGTCCGCACGCCGGCGGCGGCGAGCGCCTCGCGCAGGTTCCTCCCGATGAACCCGGAACCGCCGACCACGGCGACCTGCGCGGCCGCCGGTGATCCGGCCGCACCGGCTGGGCTCGATTTCATGACGTGGCCCCCACATTCCTTCGAAAACCGTTCCCGGATATCCTTTTCAGGCGCGCCTGATAAACGGCTCCGCTTTGATATCGGGAGCCGGAAATGGCATCTCTTTAATTCTGGCCGCCGGTTGACAGGGCGTCGTGCGGCGCTTAAAAATTGTGCACGCATCCCCCTTTCTCGCGTGCTCTTCACGCGTCCGGCAGCCGTATTGACGAAGGAGGTTCGCCATGCGCGGCGCCATCATTGGATTCGGCACCATCGCCATGGGGCACATGGTCGGCTATTCGCGGGTAGAGGATTTATCCATCGCCGCGGTCGTCGATGTCTCGAAGGAGCGGCGGAGCCATGCGGAGGAATCGTTCGGACTCCCCGCCTACAGCGACTTCGCCAAGCTGGTCGCGAACGAGACCCTCGACTTCGTCGACATCTGTACGCCCCCGAGCAGCCATGCCGAGTACTCGGCCCTCGCCCTCGCGCACGAACTGCACGTCCTGTGCGAGAAGCCCGTCTTCCTGCCCGCCGCGGACGGCTACGCCGGCCAGCTGAGCCGGATCCACGCCAGCGACCGCGTCTACTACCCGTGCCACGTCTACAAGTACGCGCCCGTGCTCGCGGCGATGAAGGAGCGCATCGCCGCACCCGCCTTCGGCAAGGTCGTCGGCGCCCACTTCCGCACCCTGCGCGCCGGACACGCCAAGGGCGTGCCCGACTGGCGGCCGCACTGGCGGCGCGAGCCCGGTACGTCGCACGGCGGCATCCTGCGCGACCACGGCCCGCACAGCGTGTACCTTGCCATGAACCTGACAGGGTTGACCCCGGTGTCGGTCTCCTGCCTCACGGGGCGGCTGCGGGACGGCGGCGCGTACGCCGACACCGAGGACACCGCGCTGCTGCGGCTGCGGTGCGAGGACGGCGTCGAGATCGCGCTGCACCTGTCGTGGGCCGCGGGTCATCGCAGCACCGGATACTCGATCATGGGGACCTCCGGTTCCGTGGTCGTCGACGGTGACGACCTCACCTACGCGGCGGACGGCGTCGTGGTCCGCACGTCCATCGAGTCCGGCTTCGACGACCCCTCCCACCAGGAGTGGTTCCAGCGGATGCTGCTCGACTTCACCGAGGTGGTCGCCGAGCCCGAGCGGGGGCGCGACCTCATCCGCGAGGCGCTGACCACCTCGTTCGTGATCGACGGCGCCTACGCATCGGCCGCCGACGGCGGCCGGTGGGTCGACTGCCGGGTGCCCGACGCGCTTCTGACCCCGGCCTGATGGATCGTCAATTCGCCGCCGGGGAAGGGTGGGTGGTCCCGCGTCGCGGCACGGGACCACCCGCCTCCTAGCCCGCGCGGCGGGCGGCGAACATCGCCCGCACGTGCTGTTCGAGCCCCCGGTCCAGCTCGAAGCCGAGCCACCGCCGGCCGAGCCGCTCGGCGGCGAAACAGGTCGCCCCGCTGCCCGCGAACGGATCGAGGACCAGATCGCCGGGCCGGGTGAGCAGCTCCACGAACAACTCCGGGACCACCGTGGGCCAGCGGTCCACATAGGGGTGCAGTGACGTTTCCGCCAGGGTCTTCTCGTACGCCTGGTCATAGACGCCCGAGGTGTCGAACTCCAGCAGGTTGCCCCGCACGAAGGGCCGTCGCGCCGGCTGCCGCAGTGCCGCGACGTCGTAGTGCACGTCGTGCGTGCGCGCCATGACCCAGATGGGCGTGACGGAGTCCGGGGCCCGTGGCGCGCCGTCCGGCTCCGGGTTGAGCAGCTGCGGGTTGTAGTAGTAGAAGTCCTGCACGAGCCGCCAGCCCGCCTGCGCCAGGGCGTGCACGGCACCGGCGTGCTGCACCGCCTTGCCCGGCGCGTCCGACAGCCAGATGCCGCCCAGCTCGAACGCCACACAGCCGTCCGGGCGCAGCACCCGGTCGAACTGCTCGAAGAACGGCAGGAGCCAGTCGAGGAACACCGCGCCCGCGCGGTCCTCGTCGGCGATCAGCCGCGGGCCCTCGAAGGGCGGCGAACAGACCACCGCGCGAACGCTGCCGTCGGGCACCCCCTCCATCAGCGCGAGGCTGTCGCCCCAGTAGTAGGAGCCGTGCTCGGCCCCCAGCGCGCAGCGGTCTCCCGCCACTGCCGTCGACTCGGTCACCACGGAACCCTCTCCCTTCTCTGTCGTCGTTCCGCACCGGGTGTCGGGGAGCCGCCTCACTCCGAGGCCCAGGCGATCGCGCCCCGCTCCTCGGGGGTGACGGTCTCGCGGCTGTTGGAGTAGCCGCCCAGGTAGTAGCGGAGCGTCGCGCGCCCCGTGCACACCATCGGCTCCCGGCCCTGGACGAGGCGGTAGTAGAGCTTGTCGTCCTCGCTGACCAGGCCGTCGGCGTCGGCTGCGGTGAACTCCTCCTCGAAGGGCACGTCGAGGAGGAGTTCCCGCGCCAGCAGCCAGGCGCTGGTGTCGACGGGCACCTCGTACGTCCCGGGGCGGTCCTTGATGACGTTCGAGCCCGGCACGCAGATGCCCTTGGCCACGTAGTCCGCGTACGTCCGCTCCGCCTCGGCGACGCTGTTCGCCCACGGCCACCGCGGTTCGAGGTAGGGGGCGCCGTCCTTGTCCAGGAGGCCGACCTCGCTGTACACGGCGCGCACGGAGTGGGCGCGGGCCTGGTCGAGCAGGGACTGGAGGTGGTCGGGCGTCCACTCGTTGTCGTCGTCGAGGAAGGCGATCCACGCGGAGCCGGAAAGGCGCACCCCGAGGTTGCGCAGGCGCGACGACCGCCCGGGCCCTGACTTCTCGTGCGGCTCGCGCGGCACGTACCGCACCTCGCAGTGCGGGAACGCGTCCGTCACCTCGCGCAGCGCGGTCAGCGTCTCCTGGCTGTCGTCGATGAGGACGAGGTGGCGCACCGGCACGTCGGTCACCTGGGCGCGGACGCTGCGCATGGCCCGCTGCACGAGGACCGGCCGGTAGCGGGTCAGGGTGACCACGGTGACGCCCTCGACGGGCCCGGCCGCGGCGGGCCGCTCGTTCGACGCCATGTCAGACACCCCCCACCGGCGCGGACAACGACCGGTCCACACAGCCGTCGTCGGCGGTGATGTCGTCCTTGCAGACCTCCAGGAACGGGTAGTCGACCATGTCCTCCAGGCGCTCCGTCACCTGCCAGCCCGCGCGCGGCCGCTCCTGGTGCGGATGCAGCTTGCCGACGCTGCCCAGGCAGTTGCGGCAGGCGCGCAGCGGATCGTCGGCGGTGAGGAAGCGGTGGAGGCGCTCAAGGAAAGCCGGGTCGTCCTCGATCCGCAGCCCGTCGACGTGCGGGTCCCAGCCGCCGTCGCGCAACTGCGGGGGCATGAACACGCTCTGCGGGCAGCGGTAGAGCCAGCCGTCGTACACCGTGTGCGAGTTCCAGAAGTGGGCGAGCTTGCAGGTGTCGAAGACGTCCCGGACCAGGCCCGGCGCGTCCGTGCCCGACTCCGAGTACACCGCGCGGAAGTGCCCGTAGTAGTTGACGAGGAGGGAGACCCCGTGGTCCCGGGCCAGGGCGCGGTACCGCTCCACCTCGTCGGGGGCGAGCATCCGGCTCGGGTAGACCGAGATCTCCAGGGAGTCCACGGCCTGCCAGAAGCGCTCGGGCGCGCGGTGCAGGAGCGTGCCGTTGGTGGCCACGAGGACCGTGTCGGAGATCCCGGTGGCCCGCACCGCCTCGATCAGGCCGACGACGTCCGGGTGCAGCAGCGGCTCACCGCCCATGATCTTCGCGTACGAGGCGTGGTAGCTCCCGGCGAGGACGCTCAGCGTGTCGTGGATCTCCACGGGGTCGGCGTTCTCGCGGCGGTACAGCGGCGAGAGGTGCGCGCAGGACCGGCAGCGCATGTTGCACTGGAGGCTGGCGTTGACCTCGATGCCCTCCGGGTTCCACACCTTGCCTCCGGCCAGGCGGACGCTCATGCCAGGCCCCTCTCCGCGCCGTCCCCGAGCTGGTCGAGGTGGGCGACGACCTTCTCGACGGCGGTCGCGATCGCCGTCACGTCCCGCTCGGTGCCGAGCAGCGCCTGGTGGAGGAAGGCGAAGCAGGTGCGATACGCGGCCGTCGCCGCGGGCAGCTCGAACCGGCCGGGGTCCAGGCCCCGCCGCTCCTCCTCCGAGCCGGGCGTGCGCGGGGACTTGAGCGGCACGTACAGCGGGTTGGCGTTCAGCGGGGTGTCGAGGGTCTCGAAGAACATGTTCAGCTCGGCGGACATCGCGTCCACGACGCGGTCGACGGGCACCGGGCCGAGCAGCTCCGCGTCCAGGCGGATGACGTAGTCGTAGTAGGTGCGCCGGGTCAGGCCCGCAGGCGCGGGCAGCGTCGACACGCCGGGGACGGCGGCGAGCAGCTCCGTGAGGACGGCGGCGTTGCGCTCCCGGTGCGCGCTCTGCTCCTCCAGGAACTCCAGTTGGCTGAGCGCGACCGCCGCGTGGAACTCGGACATGGAGTGGTTGTGGCCCTCGACCGCGCCGACGTCCTCCAGCTCCAACTGGCCCGCGACCGGCCGGGCCGTATAGCGCCTGCCGTTGGCGCGGTACTGCTGGAGCCGGTCGTGCAGCTCGGCCGACGAGGTGAGCACGACGCCGCCCTCGCCGCAGGTGAGCACCTTGGTCTGCTGGAGGCTGAACACCCCGATGGTGCCGAACGTGCCGACCTTGCGGCCCCGCCACTCCGCCCCGTGGGCCTGTGAGCAGTCCTCGATGACGGGGATGCCGGTGCTCTGCGAGAGCTCCTGGAACGCGTCGACGTCGGCGGCCGAGCAGTAGGCGTGCACGACGAGGATCGCCCGGGTCCGGTCGGTGACCGCGGCCTTCGCGGCGTCGGCTGAGATGCTCAGGGTGTGCGGGTCCACGTCCACGAGCACCGGTGTGGCGCCGAGCGCGTGCGCGGCGGAGGCGCAGGCCACCCAGGTCAGGCCCGGCACGATGACCTCCGTGCCGGGGCCGACGCCGAGGGCCTCCATGGCGATGGTGAGCGCGGCCGAGCCGTTCGTCGTCGGCACCGCGTACGGCGTCGTACCGGGCGCCGCGTGGTAGGCGGCGAACGCGTCGGAGAAGCGCCGCTCGAAGCTCGGGGTGCCGGTGTAGATGCCGCTGACCGCCCAACGCCCGGACGTGGCGGCCGCGTTGAGCAGGGTCAGGGTGGAATCGGGCGCCTGTGGCCAGGCCGGCCAGGTGCCGTCGTGGACCGGGGTGCCGCCGAGAAGGGCGAGAGGTGAACTGCGTACCGCTGACATGTCTGTCCCCTTGGTCGTCAGGAACGGGGGTGTGCGGGAGGGGTGCGGGGCGGCGGGCCTGTGGATCAGGCCGGCGCCGAGGACGGGGCCGCGAGGAGCTCCCGGCGGGCCGCCTCCACCTCGTGCAGCAGCTCCACGGCGCGCGACGGCTCCCGCAGGAACGTGACGAACGCGGCCATGCCGGTGTCCGAGAGCTCCCAGGTGGTGTCGAGGTCGTAGAACTGCCCCAGGTGGTCGGCGTTCCGGACGATCTCCATGCCCTTGGCGACGTGCCGGCCGCCCCGGGCCACGTCGACGTCGGTGCGGGTCGGCAGCGTGGTCAGCCGCTCGATCGTCAGCTGTTGCACCTCGCGCGAGCCGAGGTGGGCGAGGAACGCGGTGGCCTCGTCGGGCGCCTCGCTGGTCCCGGCCACGAAGTAGCCGTCGACCGGGGTGTCCTCGCCGACGGGCAGCCCCGGGTCGATCAGGGGGAAGCGGAAGAAGTCGATGTCCGGCTCGCCGGGCGGGGTGTACTCGTCGGTCGCGTAGGCACCGACGAGCGTCATGCCCGCCTCGCCGCGCAGCACCGCCGCGACCGCCTCCTCCTCGTCGTACGCCGCGGGGTCGCCGAGGAACCAGCCGTCCTCCACGAGGCGCTGCCAGAACGCGAACACCTCGGTCACGCGGTGGTCCGTGTACGGCACGCGCAGCGCCATCAGGTCCTGGTGGAACGCGGGCCCGTTCAGGCGCATGTCGAGGTAGTCGAACCAGGCGGCGGCCGGGCAGCGGTGGCGGGCGCCGAGGGAGAACGGGGTGACGCCCGCGCGGCGCAGCACGGCGCACGCCTCCGTGAGGTCCTGCCACGTCTCGACCGGGGTGCGGATGCCGAGCTCGGCGAAGACCGAGGGGCGGTAGTACACGGCCCACCAGTAGTGCGAGGTCGGCAGGAAGGACGAAGGGCCCATGCCGCCGGTCATGGCGCGGAACCGAGGCAGGTACACGTCGGCGAAGCCCTCCGCCCGCCACATCGCGGAGATGTCGAGCATCAGCCCCTGGTCCACCAGGGAGCGCATGCGGTTGCCCGCGAACCAGGTCATGACGTCCGGCGGGCTGCCGCCGGTCAGCCCGGCGTGCAGGCGGTCGCGCAGCTCCTCGTGGTCCAGGACCGACAGGCTGACGGGGGAGCCGGGCCGCCGCTCGTTCCAGCGGGCGACGACCTCGTCCGCGAAGCCGCGCATCAGGGGGGAGGTGTGGTCGGTGAGGAAGCTCAGGGGCATGTGGGACTCCTCAGGGCAGGGAAGGACCGGAGGCGGCGGCGGACGCGGCGCTGAGGACGCGGCGGAAGACGTCGACCGCGGCGGCCGCCTCGGGCCCGAAGTCGCCGAACTCGTCCTCGATGGTGAGCCCGCCCCGGTGCCCCGCGGCGAGCAGGGCCGTCACGAACTCCCGCTGCGCGCCCTCCTGGAAGTCGCCGCTGCCGCGCGGCACGGACGAGGTGTGCGCGTGCCCGATGGCCGGTCCCGCGGCGGCCACCTCGTCGGCGATCGGCAGCTGCTCGCTCATGATGTGGAAGCAGTCGGCGGTGATCCGCACGTCCACCTCGGTGAGGCCGCCGACGACCGCCCGCGCCTCGGCGCAGGAGTTCACGAAGTTGGTCTCCGTACGGTTCAGGGGTTCGAGGGCGAGCGTCATGCCGTGCCGGGCGCACACCTGGTGCGCCCGCACCAGGAACTCCCTGAACTGCCGCAGCGCCTGGCCGGACGAGTAGCCGGGCGGGATGCCGCGGGCCTGCCCGCTGCCGAGCACGACCGTGCGCACGCCGAGCGCGGCGCCCCGCTCGCACAGGTCGCCGAACACCTTCAGGGCCGCCGCGTGGTCGGCGTCCGGGCCCACGACCCGGCACTTGAAGCGGCGCGGCAGCGGGGACGTCATGGCCTTGAAGGGCAGGCCCGCCGCGTGCAGCCGGTCGCACAGGGCGGCGAACTCACCGCGTTCGACACACAGCATGTCTCCTTTGATCTCCAGGTAGTCCAGGGGGAGGCGGGCGGCTCGCTCGGCCTCCGGGGCGCTGCGCACCACGCACCCGAGTTCCATGGCGCTCCTCATTTCTGCGTCTGCGTCTGCGTTTGCGTTGGCGTCTGCGTTGGCGCCTGCGTCTACGGCTGGGCCGACCGGAGCGACCGCATCGACCGGAAGACCGACTCGAAGGCCGCGAGCCCCTCGTCGAGGTGGTCCGCAGGGATGCTCAGTGGGGGGTAGATCCGGATCCTGCTGTCGTACGCCATGGCCAGGACGCCCTCGGCGAGGAGGTCCTGGAAGATCCGGCGGGTGACGTCCTTGGGCAGCGGCCGCCGGGTGCCGGGCTCGACGAGCTCCACGCCGATCATGAGGCCCACGTTCGCGGCGTTGCCCACGAACGGGAACTCCTCCTTCCAGGAGGCCAGTCGGCGCGCCACCGTCCCGCCGAGCACTCCGGCCCGTTCCGGCAGCCGCTCGTCGAGCAGGATCCGCAGGGTGGCCAGGGCGGCGGCGCTGGCCAGCGGGTTGCCGCCGAAGGTGGAGGCGGCCGCGCTCGGCTGGCCGAAGGAGGTGCCCTCGACCAGCTCCGCCCGGCTGACGATCGCGCTCGCCGGGACGCCCGACGCCATCGCCTTGCCGAGCACGACGACGTCCGGGCGGACCTCGGGATCCTGCTCGAAGGCGAACAGGGAGCCGGTCCTGCCGAAGCCGGTGATGACCTCGTCCAGGATCAGCAGCGCTCCGTGCCGGTCCGCGAGGCGGCGCACGGCCCGCAGATATCCGGCGGGCGGGATGATGTTGCCGTTCGTGCCCTGCACCGGCTCCACGATGATCGCGGCGATGTCCCCGACCGAGCCGTTCTCGATGGACTGCTCGGCGAGGTCCACGCAAGCCTGGCCGCAGCTGCTGTGCTCCAGCTGGAGCGGGCAGCGGTAGCAGTAGGCGTACGGCACCTGGTGGGAGCCCGGCGGGAACGGCCCGGAGCGGTGCTTGCGGGGCCCGCCGTGCAGGCTCAGGGCGCCCTGGGTCTTGCCGTGGAAGCCGCCCCAGAAGCTGACGACCTCGTGCTTGCCGGTGGCGGCCCGGGCGAGCTTCACGGCGGCCTCGACCGCCTCGCTGCCGGTCGAGAACATGTGTATCTTGCCCAGGCGCTCGGGGAGTTGGGCGGCGAGGAGCTCGTAGTAGCGCGAGCGCGCGTCGGTGTAGAACGTGCCGACGGCGCACGCACTGAGCTGCTCCCCGACCTCGGCCAGGAACCTGGGGTGGGCGTGCCCGATGTTGCACACGCCCACGCCGGTGAAGAAGTCGATGTACCGCTTGCCGTCCTTGTCCCACACCTCGGCGTTGCGCGCGCGGTCCACGACGAGACCGGACAGGTCCGTCATGGACTGCCCGCCCGGCAGGCGGTGGCTGCGCTCGAGCTCGATGGTGTGGTGGGTCGACGCGGGCATGGCGGTGGTGCTCATGCTTCCTTAGGCCTTTCTGCCGCGATTGCGTCAGCTTCGCATTGCCTCTCGTGTTCCTTCTTTACGTTCCTTTGAAGTTCTGTGTGGCGGGAGAAGGCAATGCCTCAGCGGCTTTTGCCCGCTTCTCCGCCGAGCCCTTCGGGTGCGCTCCTCGCGAAGGCGCGCTGGAGCACGGCGATGTCCTCCCTCGCGTCCCGTACGTCGGTGAGCGGCGGTGTACCGTCCACGACGCAGGAATGGAAAGCCTTCAGTTCCTCGTGGAACGCCTCGTCGTACGAGACCTGGATCCGCCGTTCCACCAGGGCGCCGTCCTCCATGTGCTGGGCGACGACCGGGGTGGGCCAGTGTTTGAGGAAAGGCGAGGGGAACTGAATGCGTACCCGCTGGGTGGCGGAAAGCACCGCGATCTCTTCGAAGTAGTCGCGGACGTCGTCGAGATAGGTCCAGGTGTAGGCGGTCCGCAGGCCGCCCGGATGCGACAGGACCGTCGTCACGGACGGGAAGCGGGAGTCCCGCGGCCAGATCTCCGTGAACAGCACGCCGTCCGGCTCTCCCAGCAGGGCCCGCAGCGCGTTGACGTCGTGCACCATGCTGCCCAGGAACACGTCGTGGTAGACGAAGCGCAGGGCGTCAGGGACCGCGCCGACCGCCTCGTCGAGCAGCTCCTCCTGGGCCCGGCGCAGCTCCCGCGCGACCTGGTCCGGCACGTCGTCGAAGCGGCGCACGCCGTGCATGGCGATGTACTGCTCCTCGCTGGGGTGCAGCGTGTTGATCTGCGCGTATCGGGGCTCATCGATGGCGCTGACCAGCTGTTTCCCATGGAGGAAGCCGGGGTCGAAGCGCTTCATGTAGGCCACCATGAGGCGTACTCCGGCCCGGGAGACGGCCGCTTCGATCTCGTCGGCCTCGCGGAGCGTGAAGCACAGCGGCTTCTCCACCAGGACGTGCTTGCCCGCCTCGGCGGCGGCGAGGACCTGCGGGGCGTGACTGCCGCCGCTCAGCACGAGGACGGCGTCCACCTCGGTGTCGAGCAGCGCGCGGTAGTCCGTGAAGCGGCGCCCCGGCGGCACCCCGTACCGATCGCCGACGGCGTCGAGGAGGCCGGGGGAGAGGTCGCTGAGCGCGGTGATCTCGAACTGGTCGGAGAGGCTCTGCAGATAGGGCAGATGCATGATCTGGGCGACGGTTCCGCAACCGATGACGCCCACGCGGACACGTTCTTTCTGCACGGCACCAACTTCTCTCGGAAGGAGCGGAGCGGCGGACCGGAACAGGGAGAGCAGGGCAGCGCAAGGAGCCCGGTCCTGCCTTCCCGGAAAGGGGTGAACTCATCGGCGCTGCGCGCACGACGGAAAACAGTCGATGACGCCGACGGGTCTACGTCACCGATACAGCTGGGCGGAATTCCACAAAGGTCTCCTCTGTGCCCGGACATCGTTCGGCTTGCTGAACCTGACTCAAATCCCCCGTGCTCGGAACGGCCCCAAGGCACGTACACGGCAGGCGAGTTCCCGCGTGCCGAGAAAACCCGGCACAGCTCACACCCTTGGAACGACTTGGTGGTACCTTTACATAATCGCGTGTACACCACAAGGGGGTTGCCCATGTCTGTGGCACATGCCGAGGGCGGTGCCGCGTTACTCCGGCTCGCCGTCACGGCCGCCCGCCGGGCCGGTGAGTTGCTGCTCGAAGGGGCCGCGGCGGGACTGCCCGAGGTCCGCACCAAATCGTCGGTCACGGACCTGGTGACCGCCTTCGACCGCAGGAGCGAGGCGCTCGTCGTCGAGGTCCTCACCGCGGCCCGGCCCGACGACGGCATCCTGGGGGAGGAGGGCGGCGAGCGCCCGGGCGGCTCCGGCGTGCGCTGGGTGATCGACCCCCTGGACGGCACCGCGAACTTCGTCAGCGGATATCCGGCGTTCGTCGTGTCCGTCGCCGCCGAGCGCGACGGCCGCACCGAGGTGGGGGTCGTGCACGACCCGTCCCGCCGGGAGACGTTCACCGCGATCCGCGGCCGGGGAGCCGCCCGCGACGGCCGACCGCTGACCGCGTCCGGCGCCGAGCGGCTCGAACAGGCCCTGGTCTCCACGGGATTCAGCAGCGATCCGGCGGCCCGCGCCCGCCAGGCGGCCCTCGCCGCCCGCGTGGTGTCCCACGTCCGGGACATCCGCAGCAGCGGCTCCGCCGCCCTCGACCTGTGCTGGGTGGCGGCCGGCCGCCTCGACGCCTACTACGAAACCGGCACGCGTCTGTGGGACCGCGCGGCCGGGGCGCTGATCGCCGAGGAGGCCGGGGCCTGGGTCGGCGGCGGCGCGGCCGGACGGCCGCCCGGCGACGCGCTGACGATCGCCTGTGCCCCGAAGGTGGCCGCCGAACTGCGCGCCCTGGTAGGTCATGCCTGACCCGGTGGAGACCCCGGCCGCCGCTGCCCCGACGGCGCCGGACCCGGGTGCCGAGCGGGTCGTGCGGCGCGGCTTCCGGCTGCTCGTCGGCTCCCACCTGCTCAACGAGACCGGGGCGGCGGCGACCCTCGTCGTGCTGCCGCTGACCGCGGTCCTCGCCCTTGACGCCTCGGCCTGGCAGACCGCCCTGATCGAAAGCGCCTACTTCTCCGCCTACTTGGTGCTCGGCCTTCCCGCGGGCGCCCTGGTCGAGCGGATGCGCCCGCGCCGCGTCATGATCGGCGCCGACGTGGTCCGCTGTGCGGCCCTCGCGTCGCTGCCGCTCGCCTGGGCGGCCGACGGGCTCTCCCTGCCGCTGGTCTACGCGGTGGCGCTGCTGCTCGGCTGCGCGCAGCTGTTCGGCGACATCGCCGACCACAGCTATCTGCCGCACCTGCTGCGCCACGAGCAGCTCGTCCAGGGCAACAGCACCCTCCAACTCGTCAGATCAGGAGCCGAGTTGGGCGGACCGGGGCTCGGCGGGCTCTCCGTGCAGTGGCTCGGCGCGTACTGGGCGCTCGCGGCGAACGCCGTGGGCTCGGCCGTCTCGGCGGTGCTGCTGTGGCGGATCAAGGTGCCCGAGCCCGAGCCGCCCGCGCTCGCGCACGGCCTGGCCCGGCAGACCTGGGAAGGGCTGCGCTTCGTGCGCCACCAGCCGGTCCTGCGCATGTTCGCGGTCTCCGCCGGCCTCAACAACCTCGTCTTCTCCGCCGCCTTCGCGCTCGACGTGGTGTTCCTGAGCAAGGTCGTCGGCGTCCCGGCCGGGCTCGTCGGCGTGCTCCTCGCGTCGGGCGCGGTGGGCGCGCTCGCCGGGGCCTGGCTGACGCCGCGCCTGGCCCGCCGCTTCGGCGACGCCCGCACCGCGCTGCTCGCGGTGCCCGTCGCCGCCCCGTTCCTGCTGCTCGCGCCGCTGACCCAGGACGACTGGCGGGTGCTGCTCTTCGCCTTCGCCCACATCGCCATCAGCGTCGGCGTCACCGTCTTCAACATCCTCCAGGTCACCTACCGGCAGCGGGTGTGCCCGGCGGGCATGCTCAGCCGGGTGTCGGCGATCTTCCGCTTCGCGGTGTGGGGCGCCGCGCCCCTGGGAGCCCTCGCGGGCGGCGCCCTCGCCGCGCACCTCGGCGTCCGGGCGGCGCTGTGGACGCTCGCCGTGGCGCTGCTCGCCGTCGCACCGCTGCTGCTCTGCTCCCCACTGCGCCGGACGCGGGACTTCGACGTCAACTTCCCCACTACGCCCTCCAGTTGCTAGCGTGGAGCTATGCAGAATCTTCCTGAAAAGTTCGATGAAACACGCCTATGGGAAGCTTTGAGGGGATTCGGCGTGTCTCCGTCGCGCGTCACCTACGCCCCGGTCGGATTCGGGGACTACCACTGGACGGTGACCGACGAGGACGGCCGGCCCTGGTTCGCCACCGTCTCCGACCTGGAGCACAAGGAGCACTGCGGGCAGGGCGCGGTGGCCGCGCTCAAGGGGCTCCGGCAGGCCATGGACACCGCGCTGACCCTGCGGGAGCGCGACGGACTGCGGTTCGTCGTGGCACCGGTGGCCGCCGCCGACGGCGGTGCGGTCCTGCCCCTGGACGCCCGGTACGCACTCACGGTGTTCCCCCACGTCCCGGGCCGCGCGGGGGAGTTCGGGCAGCGCCTGTCGGAGGCCGAGCGGGACCAGGTGCTCGCCCTGCTCGCGGAGCTGCACGGCAGGACACCCCCGGAGACCACACCGCCCGCCACCGCGGAGCCCCCCGGTCTGCACGGCATCCACGAGGCCCTCGCCGCGTCGGAAGGGCCCTGGCCGGGCGGCCCGTTCGCCGAGCCCGCGCGGCAGCTGCTGCGCGAGCACGAGGCGACGCTCCGCGCGCGCCTCGCCGAGTTCGAGGCCCTCGTCGCGCGGGTGCGGGGCCGGGGCGCGCCCCTCGTCGTCACCCACGGCGAGCCGCATCCGGGCAACCTCATCCAGGGCGAGGAGGGCTATCTCCTCGTGGACTGGGACACGGTGGGCCTCGCCCTGCCCGAGCGCGACCTCTCCCTGATCTCCGCCGATCCGGCGGCCCTCGCCCGCTACACCGAGCTGACCGGACGCACCCCGGACCCGGACGCCCTCGCGCTCTACCGGCTGCGGTGGAGCCTGCTCGACGTGGCGGAGTTCGTGGAGTGGTTCCGCGGCGAGCACCAGCGCTCCGAGGACACCGAGTCCGCGTGGAAGAGCTTCACGGGCACGCTGGACCACCTGGCGGGAAGGACGGACGCCTGACCTCAAGGCCCTGGTCCGCACACCCCGGCCCCGCTTCGTACGAAGTACGGAGAATGAGAAGGTGTACGGGCGGCCGGTGACCGGGCCGTGGGAACGGACGGAACAGGAGACAGGCAGATGAGTCGCACACCGGGCGCCCCGGGACCGACGGAGACGGCGGGGGCGACGGAGGCGTTCGAGCGGTTCGTCGCCCTGCTCGCGGCCGGCCCGGTCGGGCCGGAGCACCCGGCGGCCCCTGACGAGCCCGGGCCGGGGCTGCCGTCATGGCTGGCACAGCTGGCCGCGGCCCTCTTCCACGGCCAGGACGAGCAGACGGCGCGGCGCTGGGCCCTGCGCGTGCACACCGCGCTCGGCCGCCTCGACGCAGGCGTGCCGTTCGCCGTCGTGCACGACTGGCACGCGCACGCCGTGGCGCCGCTCCTGGCCGAGGTGAGCGCCCGGCGCGGCGGCGACGGCGCGGCCCCGGAGGCCGTACGGCGCCTGCACGAGCGGGCCCTCGCGGGGGAGCGGGCCACGGAGGCGGAGTGGACCGAGGCCCTCGGCCCCGCGCTCACCCAGGTCTACGGCCACGCCTACGCGTACGCCGACGCCTACGCCACGGCCTCCGTCAACGCGCGCGCGTACGCGATGGACAATGACTACGGCGAGGAGAAGGCCGCCGAGTTCGCCGCCATGTACGCGAAGCTCAACACCGACGCCAACGCCCGCTCCTACGCCGACGCCAACGCCCTGGCGCACACGCGCGCGCTGGCCGCGGCCTTCGTCGACGCCGACGAGCGGGCGTTCGCGCAGGCGTATCCGTTCGCGTACGTCCACGTCTACGCGCTCGCCGACGCCGAGCGCGCGGAGCCGGCCGGACGCGACGAGCGGTACCGGGCGGCGTGCGCGCGGCTCGCGGACGGGCTCGCCGCAGCCTTGGAGCGCGTCGCCCCGTGAGACCGCCTTCGCGCGCATGAGGGAGGGGGTGGAGGCCGTCGTGGCCTCCACCCCCTCCCTCGTACGTCAGGCGTACGTCAGGCCGTGGGCCGGTGGCCCGCGATGGCCACGCGCTGCGCGTACCGCGAGTGCGGGAAGTAGTCCCAGATCGCGTGGTGCTGCACACAGCGGTTGTCCCAGAACACCAGCGTGTTCGGGGTCCAGCGGACGCGGCAGCTCAGCAGCGCGGTGTTGGTGATGTGCTTGACGAGCATGTCGATGATCGCCCGGCTCTCGCCCTTGGAGAGCTGCTCGATGTGCGAGACGTAGATGCCGTTGACGAAGAGCAGCTTGCGGCCCGTGTCGGGGTGGCGGGCCACCACCGGGTGCACGTTCACCGGCACGTCGTACTCGGGCGGCGGCGTGGCGCCCTCCCAGGCGAGCAGGCCGTTGTGGACTGCCGTCATCGGGTCCAGGAGCGCCTTCATGGCGGGCGACAGCATCTCGTAGGCGAGGTGCATGTTGGAGAACATGGTGTCGCCGCCGCTGCCGATCTCCGGGGTGCGCGTGACGTACAGCATCGAGCCGAGCGACGGCTTCAGGTCGGCGGTGCCGTCGGCGTGCCAGCCGTGCCCCGCGACGTTCCGCGACTCCGCGTCGGCGCTGATCTCCAGGATGTGCGGGTCGGAGCCCTCGGGGGCGAGCGCCACCGGGTGCAGCTCGCCGAAGTGCCGGGCGAACCGCTTGTGCTGCTCGCCGTCGATCACCTGGTCGCGGAAGACGAGCACGTGGTGGCGGAGGAAGGCCCGCTTGACCTCCGCGGCCTGCTCGTCCGTGAGCTCCTTGGACAGGTCGAGTCCGGACACCTCGGCGCCGATCACCGGGGTCAGCGCGTCGACCGTGATGTGGTCGTAGACCTCGGGCGGCCGGGTGGTGATGGCCTCGATGGCGTCGAGTGCGAACTGCTCCATGGTCGTGTCCTCCTGCGGATCGGATGAGTGGGTGGGGCCGGTGGTGGCGGCCCGCGCGGTGCGGCCGGTCTGCGGCCTCGGGGTACGGCCGGTCAGAGGCCCAGGGCGAGCAGCTCGGCCAGGATCAGCCGGCCGAAGCCGAGACTGCCGTGGATCGCGTCGGTGGCCTCGCTGAACTCCGGGCGCTGGACGCCCGCCGCGTCCGTGACGCGGGCGCGCAGGTCCACCACCTCGACGCCGAGTTCCAGGAGCGCGCGGCGCATGACGTCCTGGGCGGCCATGAAGACCACCGGGTCGGACATGCCGGGCACCCGCTGCGGCGGCATCGCGGAGACCACGCGGAGCCCCAGGTCACGGGCGTGGCCGTAGAACGCGAGGGCGTCGCGGACCGTGGCGCGGACGAGGTCGTCGAAGAGGCGGCTCTCCAGGAAGCCCGGCACGAAGCCGCCGCCGACGCGGTAGACGTCCCAGTTCGCCGTCGTCGCGACGAAGTGCGCGCTGAAGCCGAACGTGCACACCAGCGGCACGGTGAGCTCGTCGAGCCCGCCGATGCCGAGCTCCTTCAGGAAGCCCCGGTAGAGCGCGTCGGTGTCGGCCTTGCGGAAGACGACGTCGTCGCCGCGCCGGTCGAAGAACTCCGCGTTGAAGTCGCGCCCGGAGCCCACCGGTCCGCCGCTGAAGGGGATCCCGGCCGCCTTGGCCGCGCGGCCGATCACCCCCGCGTGCGAGTCGCCGAGGAGCAGGAACCGGGCCGCGGCGGCGTCAGTGGGAGTTGTAGTAGTCGAGTACGGCGTCATCGCACCAGAAGTCCTCTCCGCTGGTCGGGGTGGTGGGCCGGGCGGCGGGCGGCCGCTGCTCCGCCGCGCTCGGGGCCTGGGAGAGCGCCTCGAAGAACCGGCCCATGACGAAGTCGACGCCCTCCGGCGTGACCGTGCGCAGGTTCGGCTCGAAGAACCCGGCCTTGAAGGGGGCGCCGGTGACGATCTCGTACGACGGGAAGTAGTCGACGTGGTCGAGCTCCTGCGCCAGCTGTCCGGCCACCGCGCGCAGCACGGACTTGGAGTACGTGGTGGCGGTGAGCGCGTGGCCGCCCGTCGCGGTCGCCGTCAGCGGGACCGGCGACACGGTCAGGAGCACCCGCAGGCCCGGATTGACCGCGCGGGCGAGCTCGACGGCGCCGGCCAGGTCCCGGTGCACCTCGGCGAAGGTGAAGTTGTGGAACGCGTGCCGCTCGGCGTCGTAGGTGCCGCGCACGGTGCCCGGGCAGACCGGGAGGACCGTGCCGTCGACGCGGTCCAGCCACGCCTCCGTCAGGCCGAGCGTGAAGATGAGGCAGTCCGCCTCGGTGACCGCGCCCCGGATCGCCGCCAGGGTGTGCTCCCGCGCCCTCGCCACCTCGTCCGGCGAGGCGAACCCCTCGGGCTCGACGGACGGGCGGTACGGGTCGAAGAAGCGGTCCCCGTCCTGCCACACCTCCTGCGGCGGGGCGCTCTCGCCGAACGCCCACGACAGCCACTGCCGCAGCGTGGCGGCGGTGTAGATGTTGCCGGTGCGGAACGAGAACGCCCCGTACTGGCGGGCCTCCCGCTCGGCCGGGGTCAGCCCCGGCGGGGCCGGTTCGGCGTCGCGCCAGTTCATGCCGCGCTCCAGGAGGGCGCGGCCGATGTGCCGGGCGAAGCACGACCCCGCGGTGAGGACCACGTCGTCCTGCCCGAGGGCGAACGCGGGTGTCCACAGGCCGGTGATGTCGCGCGGGTCGGGCTCGGCCACGGCGGTGCGCCAGAAGGAGCGCGGCGGCAGTGCTTGATAGGGGTTCATGAGGGTCCTTCGATCGTGCGTCGGGCGGTGTCAGCGGTCCTCGGGGACCGGCGCCGACGTGGCGTTGACGGTGTCGGCCACCGTCAGCACCCGAGGCGCCCGGACGATGTCGTAGTGCGTGGTGTCGAGCGGGTGGCACTCCTGGAGGGCGGGCAACCGCTCCTGCCACAGCCGCTGTTGGCGGTCGGGCGCGCCGAGCGCGGGCAGCCCGGCCACCGGCCGCGTCGCGAGCCACAGCCAGGTGGGCGTGGCCGCGAGCGCGGGCGGCTCGTGCTCCGCCATGCCCGCGATGTTGGCCCGGCAGCAGCGCGCGAGGCGCTCCGCGTAGGCCGTCGCCCCCGCGCTCGCCCGCGCCGCGCCGCCGCCCTGGTTCAGCTCGTGGGCGAAGACCGCCTCAAGGCGGGTGTCGTCGTACGCCCGGAAGTGCGCCCCGGCGTCCGGCGGCGGCGGGTCGAGCAGATAGAGCCCGGCGGCCGGGCGCCCGGCCGCCTCCGCGTCGGCCGCCATGGCCTGCGCCACCCAGGCGCCGAACGACCAGCCCGCGAGCCGCCACCGCCACGTGCCGTGCGGGAAGCGCGCCTGGAGCGCGGCGTGGTACCGGCGGGCCCGCTCGGCCAGGGACCAGACGGGCGGCTCGGCCGCACGCAGCGCGGGGTCGGCGATCAGACAGACGGTGAGGCGGTCGTCGAGGGCCGACACCAGCGCGCGGTACGCCTGGATGTCACCCCCGACCGGGTGCACCAGGCACACCACCTCGTGCCCGGTGCCCTCCTGCCAGACCTCCAGGGTGACCGGCTCGGCGGTGGTGGCGGGCGCGACCTCGCCGAGGTGCGTGAGCACCTCGTTGAGGCTCACCCGGTGGCTGAGCCGGGACAGCTCGATGTCGACGCCGAAGCGCTCGTCCACCTCGGCGATCAGGTCGATCAGCGTCAGCGAGTCGGCACCGTGGTCGTACAGCGAGGCGTCCGGGTCGAGGTCGTCCAGGCCGAGCGCGTCCCGGAGCCACCCGGCGAGCGCACCGGTGTCGGCTGCGGCGGGCCCGGCGTCCGCCGTCGTGGGTTGCCCCACGGCGGGAGCCGCAGCCGGGTCGGCCGGGGGCGCGTAGAAGTCGCGCACTCGCTCGATGTCCGTCGTGGAGACGAGGAGCTGCGGCAGCTGGAGGTGCAGCGCCCGCTCGAAGAGCCGCTGGCCCTCCTTCACCGCGAGGCCGAACGCGAGGTGGGCCTGGTGCCGGGCGTCCGAGCGCAGCGCGTCGCGCGCCATGCCGACCTCGCTCCAGATGTCCCAGTCGATGCCGATCCGCAGCGTGGCCTCGTCCGCGTCCGACCGGTACCGGGCGAAGCCGTCGAGGAGGCCGCCGGAGGCGGCGTAGTCGAACTGGCCGATGCCGCCGAACAGCGCCGCCATGGACGAGCAGTACACGGCGAACTCGGGCCGGTGGCGCTCGATCAGACGCTCCACGAGCAGCGCGCCGCCCAGCTTGGCCGCCGTCACCCAGCGCATCGCGTCGCCGTCGCGCCGGGCGATCAGACCGCCGCCCGCCGCGCCGGCGGCGTGCACCACGCCGTCGACCCGGCCGGTGTGCCGCTCGATCAGGGCCAGGACGTCGTCGGCCGCGGCCGTGGCCAGGTCCGCCTCGACCAAGTCCACGCGGTCCGCCCACTGCGCCAGGTCGGACGGCAGGCGTCCGCTGCGGGACAGCAGGACCACGCGGCAGTCGGCGTGCGTGAGGAGCCAGGCCGCGAGGGCGCAGCCGATGCCGCCCGTGCCGCCCAGGATCACGTAGGTGCCGCCCGGCGCCACGGACAGCGCGGCGGGCGCGGCCAGCGCGGGCGCGGGCACCGGGAGCAGCGCCTGCCGCCACCAGTAGCCCTGCCGAAGGGCGAGCCGCCGCGGCAGGTCCGTCGCGGCGTCCGCCCCGCGGAGCAGGCCCACGACGGCGACAGCCCAGTCGGCGGGCGCGGCACCGGGCAGGTCGAGCCAGCGGCCGTCGACGCCGGACTCCTGCGGCACGACCTCACCGGCGCCCGCGAGGAGCCCCAGCTCGGGCCGGCGCACGTCCCCGTTAACGGGCTGCGCTCCGTACGACAGCCACCAGGGCCGAAGGCTCAGCGACCCGGCCGCCTGGACGAGCGCGGCCGGAGTGTCCAGACAGGCCCACCGGGCGCGCTCCAGGCTCGTCTCGCCGACCGGTCCCGCAACGGTGAGCGGCAGCGCGTGCAGCCAGTCGATCCCGGCCCCGGCCGCGTCGCCCAGGGCGTCGAACAGCTCCCGCAGCGAGTCGGCGTCGGCGGGGTCCACCGCGTACACGTCGTCGGCGAGGCGGGCGAAGGCACCGGCCGCTTCGACCCGCACCACCCGCTCGTACGCCGCGCCGAAGACGCGCATCGCCTCGGGCGGCAGCGGCTCGGCGGTCATGACCACGAGGAGGCGGAGCGTACCGCTCGCGGCCGTACGGGCGGCGCGGGTGAGGCGCGTCCACTGCGGCTGGTGCAGCCAGTCGGCCTCGGGCAGCCGCTGCGGCCCCGCGGCGGCCGCCCGGGGTTCCGCGGCGCGCTCGAAGTCGTACGTGGCGAGGCGGAAGACCGGCGGCGGGAAGTCCCACGGCGCCTGGGCGGGGCCCTCGGGCCAGTGCACGGTCCTGCCGGACAGCCAGGCGTCGGCGAGTTCGGCGGCCGTGCGGCCGGCGGCGGGGCAGGGCTCGTCGTCCGGGGTCACCTCGACGCCGGACGCCGTGCGCAGCCACGCGACCGCCGCGGTCACGTCGGCGTGCACGGCCGCGGCCCGCCAGCGGCGCGGCGTGCGGCCCGCCTGGAGGTGGCGCAGCACCTCGCCGTACGCCTCGGGCCGCGCCTCCAGGTAGGAGGCGAGGCGGTCGGCGTCGGCCCGCAGGCCCTCCGCGCTGCTGCTGGAGAGCAACAGGCAGGGCACGGCGGTGTGTTCGGCGGCCGTGTCCGGCGCGTCGGCGGCTTCGAGCACCAGGTGCGCGTTCGTGCCGCCGATGCCGAAGCTGCTGACCGCGGCGACCCGGGGCCGCGCGTCGGGCCAGGGGAGCGTCCGCGTCGGCACGTAGAACGGCGCGATGTCGGGGCCGAGCTTCGGATTGAGCTGGTGGAAGTCGACGTTGGGCGGGATCACCCCGTGGTGCACCGCGAGCGCGGCCCGCACCAGGCCGACCACGCCCGCGGCGGCGCCCAGGTGGCCGATCTGGCTCTTCACCGACGTCAGCGCGCACCGGTCGGCCCCGGCCAGGTCGAAGGCCTGGCGCAGCGCGCCCACCTCGACCGGGTCGCCGAGCTGGGTGCCGGTGCCGTGGGCCTCGACGTAGCCGAGGTCGGCACTGGTGCGGCCGCTGCGGCGCAGCGCGGTGCGGATCACCTCGCGCTGGCCCGGCAGCGACGGGGCGCTGTAACTGAGCTTGCCCGAGCCGTCGTTGTTGAGCGCCGAACCGGTGATCACCGCGTACACGGTGTCGCCGTCGCGCCGCGCGAGCCGCAGCGGCTTGAGCACGACCACGCCGACGCCGCTGGCGCCGATGGTGCCGCTGGCGTCGTCGCTGAACGGCCGGCAGTGGCCGTCCTTGGAGAAGATGTGCTGCGGGCGGTAGCGGTAGCCGTCCGTCAGGAGCGTGTCGACGAGCACGCCGCCCGCCAGCATCACGTCGGCGTCGCCCTGGCGCAGCAGCCCGGCCGCCACGTGCACGGCCACGAGCGAACTCGCGCACGCCGCCTGGACGGTGAAGGCGGGGCCCGTCAGGTCGAGGTGGTAGGCGACCTTGGTGGTGAGGAAGTCCTTGTCGTGGTGGAGGGCCATCTGGAAGCTGTCGGGCAGCCGCTCGGGGTCGGCCTCGCGCACCAGGGACTGGTGGTACGTGTTCTCGCCGCACCCGGCGACGATGCCGACGCGCCGCCCCGCGGGGTCCGCGATCCCGGCGTGCGCCAGGGCCTGGACGGAACTCATCAGGAGGTGGCGCTGCTGCGGGTCCATCAGCCGCGCCTCCTGGCGGCTGATGCCGAAGTGCTCCGGGTCGAAGCCGAGCAGCCCGGACATCTGGCTGCGGGCGCCGACCAGCCCGTCGGCGGCGTCGAAGTGCTCCATGCCGCGGCCCCCGGACCGCACCAGGTCCCAGAACGCGGCCAGGTCGTCGGCGCCGGGCAGCCGCACGGCCATGCCGATCACGGCGATCGGCTCGTCGGCCAGGCCCTCGGGCCCGGGCGCCGCGGACCCGGGCGCGCTCGTCGCCGCGGCGGCGGAGCCCTGGTCCAGGAAGCGGGCCAGACTGCGGATCGTGACGTGCTCGAACAGGTCGGGAATGGTGAAGTCGAGACCCGGCTCGGCGCCGCAGCGCAGATGGAAGCGCATCAGGTCGAGACTCGTCGCACCGGCGTCGAAGAAGCGCTGCTCGGGCCCGACGGGACGGCCGAGCACGGCTTCGAACAGCTCGGTGAGCCGGGCCTCGCGCGCCGACAGGGCCGGCGCGGCCCCGCCCCGCGGCCGCAGCTCGTCGCCGGGCGCGGTCAGCACCGCGCGGCGGTCCAGCTTGCCGCTCGGCGTGAGCGGAAGCCGCGCCAGCCGCCGGAACCGGTCGATCCGTACGTACGCGGGAAGGAGCGGCGCCAGATGGCGGGCCAGGTCCTCCGGGGACGGGACGTGGCCGGGGCACTCCAGGCACGCCACGAGCCGGGCGTCCTCGTCCCGGGCCACCACCGCGTTGGCGACGTCCGGGTGGCGCAGGAGCGCCGCCTCGACCTGGCCCAGTTCGAGCCGGTGGCCGCTCAGCTTGATCTGCTGGTCGTCTCGGCCCAGGTAGTGCAGGAGGCCGTCGTGGTCGAAGCGGGCCACGTCGCCGCTGCGGTAGAAGGTGCCGAGCCCCGGCAGCTCGACGAAGCGCTCCGCGTTGAGGGCCGGGGCGTTGAGGTAGCAGGGCACCACCATCGGACCGCCGACGAGCAGTCGGCCGGGGCAGCCCGGCGGCACGGTCTGGCCGGCCTCGTCGACCACCCGCAGCCAGGCGCCCGTCACGGCGGTGCCGATGGCGGGGCGCTCCGGCCAGCCCGCCGGGTCGCCCTCCAGGCACAGGGCGCTCACGACGTGCGTCTCGCTCGGCCCGTAGTGGTTGAACAGCCGTGCCCCGCGCAGCCCCGCGAACCAGGTGCGGATCGCGTCGGTGCACAGCAGCTGCTCGCCCGCCGTGATCACCTCGCGCAGCCGCGCGGGGTAGCGGCCGAGCCGCACCGCGTGCTCGGCGAGGACCTGGAGCGCCACGTACGGCAGGAAGAGCCGTTCGATCCCCGCGGAATCGAGCTGGTCGAGGAGCGCGGGCGCGTCCTGGCGCCAACCGGGCCGGACGAGGTGCAGCGTGCCGCCGCCGCACAGCGTGCTGTAGATCTCCTGGAAGGAGACGTCGAACGACAGCATGGAGAACTGCTGGGTGGCGGCGGGTGCCGTGAGGCCGCCGGACGTGCGCTGCCACTGGAGCAGGTTGCACATCGTCAGGTCGGGCACCTGGACGCCCTTGGGCGTGCCGGTGGAGCCCGAGGTGAACAGCGTGTAGAGCGGCCGCGCCCCGGCGTGCGGCGGGAGCTGCTCCACCGGTTCCACGGCGGCCGCGGCCGCCGTGACCACGTGGCGCGGCAGGTCCTCCGGAGCGAGGGCGGCCAGGGCCGCCTCGTCGCCGGGCGTGACGAGCACGCACAGCGGCTCCACCTGCTCCAGGATCTGCCGCAGCAGCCCGGGCGGGTACGTCGGGTCGAGCGGCACCGCGGTCAGGTTGAGCCGGGCGAGCGCGAGGAGCGCCACCACGTGCTCGACGGACGGCTGGAAGTACAGCGCGACGTGGCACGGGCTGCCCGGCACCACCGGGTGCCGCTCGCTCAGCTCGGCCGCGAGGGCGGCGGCGTGCGCGTCGAGTTCGGCGTACGTGACGGTGCGGTCCCCGGCGGCGAGCGCCGGTGCGTCGGGGGTGCGCCGCGCCTGCCGGGCGAAGCCCTCGGCGACGGTGGTGAACGGCAGCGGCTCCGCGGTGGAGCGGCCGAGCTCGGGCAGGGCGCGCCGGTAGGGCGCGACCAGCTCGGCCAGGGTGGTGTCGGAGCCGTCGGCCAGCTGGTCCAGGGCCTGTCGGAACAGCGCGTCGAGGGCCGCCAGCTGCGCGGTGTCGAAGTGCGCGGCGTCGTACTCCCACAGGCAGTCGAAGCCGGTGCCGCGCTCGATCACCGACAGCGTCAGCGGGCACTTCGCCCGGTCCGGGACCGGCCACTCGGGGCGGGTCGCGCAGCCGGGCAGGGCGAACGCGTCGAAGTCGGTGTTCTCCAGGACGAACAGGAAGTCGAACGGGGCGCCGCCCGCGCCCGCTCCCCGGTCCGCCAGGGCGTCGGCGAGGGCCACGTCCTGCCGGTCGAGGACGGCGCGCGCCGCGGCGCCGTGCTGCCGCAGCTGGGTGCGGAGCCGCTCGCCCGGCGCCAGGTCGAGGGGCAGCAGGACGGTGTTGGCGAACATGCCGACGCTGGCCTCGAAGTCCTGCACCGGCCGGTTGGCGACGGGGCCCGCGATCCGGGGCCGGGCGCGGCCCGTCACCCCGTACAGGCTCCAGGCGTACACCCCGAGGAGGAGCTGGAAGCGGGTGAGGCCGAGCTCGGCGCAGAGCCGGTCGAGCGCGGCGCGGCGGTCCGCGTCGAGCGTGGTGTGCAGCAGCCCCGCGCGTTCGTCGGGACGGACCGGCTCCAGCGGCGCGCTGTCCGGGGCGGCGTCGGCCGACTCGGCGTAGTGCGCGCGCAGTTCGGCGCGCTGCGTCCGGTAGGCCTCGCGGGAGAACCACTCGCTCTGCCAGGTGGCGTAGTCGAGCGGGGTCGGCGCGGGCCGCGTCTGCTGCTCCGGTGCTTCGCCGTCGTGTGCGTAGTCGGCCGAAAGCTCGCGGAAGAGCACGTTGAGGGACCAGCCGTCGACCGCGATGTGGTGCAGGAGCAGCAGCAGTTCGCCGCCGCCGGTCCTGGGCAGCCAGCAGGCGCGGAACAGCCGGGGCCGCGCCAGGTCGAAGGGGGCGGCGAGGAACCGCGCGGTGAAGGCGCGGCGGCCGTCCTCGTCGCGCAGCGCCTGCGCGTCCGGCTCCGTCCACGGGTCGTACGGCTCGGCCACCACCTGCCGCACCCCCTCGGGCGTGGCCTCGAAGGCGGTGCGCAGCGCCGGGTGCCGCTCGACGAGGCGGGACAGGGCGCGCCGCAGCGCGCCGGTGTCCACGTCCCCGTCCACGCGGAAGACCATCGGCACGTGGTACGCCCGTGACGCGGGGTCGCGCTGGTGCAGGAGCCAGAGCCGCTGCTGCTCGGAGGTCGCGGGGGCGGAGCGCGCACCGGCCGGGGCGGGCGCCGCCGGGTAGGGCGAGCCGCCGGTGCCGTCCGCGTCGCGGCCCGCCTCGACGGCGGCGGCCAGCTGGGCGAAGTCCCCGTGCAGGACCAGGGCCTGGGGCAGTTCGCAGCCCCAGCGGCGGCGCGCCTCGAAGCGCAGGCGCAGTGCCTTCAGGGAGTCGCCGCCGCAGGCGATCCAGCGATCGGCGAGGCGGAGCCCGGTGAGGCCGAGCACCTCGCCCGCCAGATCGAGCACCTCGCGCTGCCGGTCGGTGACGGCCTCGGCCGCACCGGGTTCGTCGGCCCGTCGCCAGGGCGCGTCGGGGCGCCGCAGCAGCGCGGCCCTGTCCACCTTGCCGTTCGCGTTGAGCGGCAGCGCGTCGATGAGATAGGCGCGGTGCGGCCGCATGTACGCGGGCAGGCTCGCCGCCAGGTGCGCGTCGAAGTCGTCGTACGCGAGGTCGGCGCCGAGGACGAGATAGGCGAGCAGTTCGTTGACGCCGCTCGCGTCGCGGCGGGTGCACACGTAGGCCTGGCGCACCGCCGGGTGCGCCACGATCTGCCGCTCCAGCTCGCCCGGTTCGACGCGGAAGCCGCGGACCTTGACCTGGCGGTCGGCGCGCTCCACGTACGCCACGTCGCCCGCGGCGTCCAGGCGCACCAGGTCGCCGGTGCGGTAGTGGCGCCGGGAGCCGTCCTCGTGCCAGGGCAGCGTGACGAAGCGGCGCTCGGTCTCCTCGGGGAGGTTGCGGTAGCCCGCGGCGAGCGCCTCGCCCGCCAGATACAGCTCGGCCACCTCGCCGGGCGCGGCCGCCCGGCTGCCGTCGGCCGCCACCAGGAGCGTCTCGGTGCCCGGGAGGGCGCGCCCGATCGGCACCACGTCGCCGTCGAAGTCGCGCGGAATGGGGTGGCACAGCGCGAACGTGGTGGCCTCGGTGGGGCCGTACACGTTGTGCAGCCGCGTGCCGCTGTCGGCGTTGTCGCGGTACCAGCGGCGGATGAGGCGGGCGTTGAGCTGCTCACCGCCGGTGAGGACCTGGCCGACGGAGGAGAAGCAGTGCGGCACCTTGTCCACGACGGCGTTGAACAGCGCCACCGTGATGAACACGATGTCGACGCGCAGCCGCTCCAGGGCGGCCGCGAGGACCTCGGGGTCCTGGACCGTCCCGTCGTCGAGGAGCACGCAGCGGCCGCCGGTGAGCAGCGGCACCCACACCTCGAAGCTGATCGCGTCGAAGGCGGGGTTGGACATGCAGGCGAAGCCGGCGCCCTCGTGCGTCTCGACGTAGCCGGGCCGGGCCAGGCGCAGGACGCCCGCGTCCCGCACCTCGACGCCCTTGGGCTGCCCGGTGGTGCCGGAGGTGTAGAAGACGAACGAGACCGGCGCGGCGGGCGCGAGCTCGTGCGACGCGCCGTGGCCGCCGTCGAGCAGCGCGGCCACCGGCAGCGGCCGCACGCCGTCGGGTAGCGCGTCGGGCGCCGCGGCACCGTGGATCACCGCCACGCTCGCCGAGTCGGTCAGGATGTGGGCGCGCCGGTCGGCCGGGCTCTGGGCGTCGAGCGGCACGACCACCGCGCCCGCGCGCAGGGCGCCGAGCATGGCGCAGACCAGCTCCCAGGAGCGCGGCAGACCGACCGCGACCGCCTGGCCCGGGCGTACGCCGTGGTGGCGCAGGGCGGCGGCGACGGCGGCGCTCGCGGTGTCGAGCTCTCCGTAGGTGCGCGACCGCTCCCCTTCGACGACCGCGACGGCGTCGGGGTGGCGGCGGGCCCGGTCGAGCACCGCCCGGGCGAGCGTGGGGGCCGAGGACGGCACCGGTGCGGCGATGGTCATTCCGCCTCCCGTGCGGGGGCGGACTCGGCGAGCCGCGGCTTGGCGGACCCGGCGAACCGGGCCAGTTCCGACTCGATCCGCGCGGCCACCCGGAGGATCTCGGCGGACTCCAGCATGCCCCAGTGGTCGCAGGCGATCGACTCCACCTCGAAGTCGCCGTCGGCGCGGTCCCGCCAGAAGTCCCGTACGTCCGCGAGGAATTGGTCCGTCGCGCCCTCGACCGCCTGGAGGAAGACGGTGCGGGCCGCGGTCGGCCGCGGGTCGTAGGCGACCGCGGTGGTGCGGTTGTGGTTGTAGATGTGGAAGTACTGTTCGATCTGCCGGTCGTCGATGCCCGGGTACATGCCGTTGAACTTCACCAGCTTGTCGCGGAACTCGGCCATGTCGACGGTGGTGATGTTGGCGCGCTGCTCCGCGTTGCCGGCGCCCTGGGCGTCGAGCAGGACCACGCTGACGTCCCGGTGGCCCGCTGCGGCCAGCAGCCGGCCCATCTCGTGGACGACGAGACCGCCGTAGGAGAGTCCGGTGAGGATCAGCGGCCCGCCGGAGAGCGGCTCGATGAGCTTCAGATAGGCCTCGGCCATGGCCTCGACCGTGGGCAGGAAGGTCTCTCCGGGGTTCACGCCGGGGGACTGGATGCCGTGGACGCCGACGTTCTCCGGCAGCGCCTTGGCGAGCGAGAGGTAGCAGAATGCGGTGCCGCCCGCCGGGTGGACGCAGACGACGTGCGCGTCGCCGTCGCCCGGGCGGAACTGCAGGAGGTTGCTGGGCGGCGCTCCGGAGGCGCCGCGGCGCAGCCGCCCGCCCAGCTCCTCGATGGTCGGGTGCAGCATGACCTCGCGGACCAGGAGGGTCTCGCCGAAGGCCTCGCGGATGGCGTGCACCAGCTTGATGGCGGAGATCGAGGTGCCGCCGATGTCGAAGAAGCTGTCGCGGATGCCGATGTCCGGCTGGAGCAGCAGGCTCCGCCATATCTGATAGAGCGTCAGCTCGATGTGGTCGCGCGGGCTCGCCAGGTTGACCTGGGCGGGCCGGTCGGCGCGGGCCCGCTCCAGGAGCGCCGCCCGGTCGAGCTTGCCGTTCTGGGTCTGCGGAAGGCGCGGCACCTCGACGAAGATGCCCGGGATCATATGGGCCGGGAGGCGCTGGGCCAGGGCCGCGCGCCACTCGGCAGCCGGGCGCGGCGCCGCGTCGCCCACGCCCACGGCGGCCACCAGCTGCGGCTCGCCCGCGCCGTCGCGGTCGGCGATGACCGCGGCCTCGGACACGCCGGGCTGGTCGAGCAGCGTCGCCTCGATCTCGCCCAGCTCGATGCGGAAGCCGCGCACCTTGACCTGGTGGTCGCGGCGCCCGGCGTACAGGAGGTTGCCGTCCGGCAGCCAGCGGACCAGGTCGCCGCTGCGGTACATGCGCGCGCCGGGCACGAAGGGGTCGGCCACGAACCGCTCGGCGGTCAGATCCGGGCGGCCCAGATAGCCGCGCGCCATACCGGCCCCGGCGATGTACAGCTCGCCCACCACGCCGACCGGCACCGGCCTGAGGCGCTCGTCGAGCACGTACGTACGGGTGTTGGCCACCGGCGGGCCGATCGGGGCCTGGCGCTCCAGCGGCTGGGGCGTGAGGTACGCGGTGCAGTACAGGGCGGTCTCGGTGGGGCCGTAGCCGTTGAGGATGTGCAGCCCCGGCAGGACCTGGGTCATGCGGTGCAGGCTGTCCTCGGGCAGCGGCTCCAGACCGGTGTGGATGTAGCGCAGGGACAGGCCCGCGAGACGCTCCTCGGGAGCCTCGCAGATCCACTTCACGTAGGCGGGCGGAAGCAGCGCCTCCACGATGCGGTGCTCGCGCATCCAGTCCAGGAGGGCCTCGGGGTCGTCCCGCACCTCCTTGGGCACCAGCTGGAGGACCCCGCCCGAAGTGAGCGGGAGCAGCAGCTCCTGCACCGAGGCGTCGAAGGCGAAGCTCGGCCACATCGCCGATGCCTGGCCCGGCGTCGCGTCGAACTGCCCCAGCCAGTAGTCCAGGAGGTTGAGGATGCCCCGGTGCGTCGCGGCCACGCCCTTGGGGCGGCCGGTGGAACCGGAGGTGTAGATCACGTACGCCAGGTCGTCCGGGCGGAAGCCGCGGCCGGGCGCGTCGTCCCGCGCCCCCTCGGCCTCCACGGCGGTGAGCGGCAGCCAGGCGTCGTCCGGCGGCGCGGCGTCGTTGCTCAGGACCAGCAGGGCGTCGGCGTCCGCCACCATGCCCGCAAGGCGCTCCGCGGGCAGCGCGGGGTCGAGCGGCAGATACGCGCCGCCCGCCTTCAGGACGCCCAGGATGCCCACGAGCAGGTCCACCGACAGGTGCGTGTGCAGGCCGACGACGCGGTCGGTCCCGATGCCGCGGGCGATGAGCGCGTGGGCGAGCCGGTTGGCACGCCGTTCGAGCGTGGCGTAGTCGAGCGCGTCGCCCCCGTGGACCACGGCGGTCTGGCCGGGCCGCTCCCGCACCTGGGCCTCGAAGCGCTCCACCAGACCGGCGGGCGAGCCCGCGCGGGCGGTGTCGTTGAAGTCCACGAGCACCTGACGGCGGGCGCGGTCGTCGAGCAGGGTCACCTCGGCGACCGGCGTGTCGGGACCCGCGGCCAGCTGCTCCAGGACGTGCCGCAGCTGGCGGCCGTACCGCTCGGCCGTCGCGGCGTCGAACAGGGCGGTGGCGTAGCCGAGCGCGCCCGTGAGCCGGCCGCCCTCCTCCGCCAGGGACAGGGTCAGGTCGAACTCGGCGACCTGGCGGGGCGGGGCGAGCGGGGTCGCCTCCAGGCCCGGCAGCGCCCACGCGGCCCGCTCGGTGCCGTTCCAGTCGAACATCACCTGGAACAGCGGCGTGTGCGCGAGGCTGCGGACCGGCTTGACGAGGTCGACGACCTGCTCGAACGGCAGGTCCTGGTGACGCAGTGCTGACAACGTTGCCGTGCGGGCGCGGTCGAGCAGCCCGGCCACCGTCAGGTCGTCGGACACGTCGATCCGCAGCGCCAAGGTGTTGGCGAAGCAGCCGATGAGCCCTTCCAGTTCGGCGCCGCGGCGGTTGGCGGTGGGCGTGCCGATCACCACGTCGGACTGGCCCGCGGCGCGCGCGACCACCAGGGCCCACGCGGCGAGGACCGTCGTGGACAAGGACGCGCCGTCGCGCCCGCCGAGGTCCTTGAGCGCGGCCGTCAGCTCCTCGTCGAAGGCGAGCTCGACGCGCCCGCCGCGGTAGTCCTGCTCGGCCGGGCGCGGCCGGTCGGTGGGCAGCTGGAGCACCGCGGGGGCGTCCGCGAGGGCCTGCCGCCAGTAGGCGCTCTGCCGGGCCGCGGCCCCGTCGGGCGAGGGGTCGGCCAGCCACTGCCGCTGCCAGGCGGCGTAGTCGGCGTACTGCGCGGGCAGCGGCGGCAGCGGGTCGGGCGCGCCCTCGCGGAAGGCCGCGTACAGGGCGCCGACCTCCCGGGTCAGGACGTCCATGGACCAGTCGTCGGACACGAGGTGGTGCACCGTGAGCAGCAGGACGTGCCGGTCGGCGCCGAGGACCACCAGGCGGCCGCGGAGCAGGGGCCCGCGCGCCGGGTCGAACGGGGCCGCGGCCTCCTCCCGCCGCACGCGCGCGAGTTCGGCCTCGGCCTCGGCGTCGGGCAGGCCGGTCAGGTCGTCGGTCGCGAGGGGCAGGCCGGCGCCGGGCGGGTCGATCCGCTGGACGGCCGCGCCCGCGACGGCCTCGAGACGGGTGCGCAGCACCTCGTGGCGGGCGACGAGCGCGTCCAGGGCCCGGCTCAGCGCCGTCCGGTCCAGGGCGCCCCGCAGCTCCACCGCCGTGGGCAGGTGGTACGCCTCGCTCGCGCCCGGCATTTGCGACAGGAACCACAGCCGTTGCTGTGCGGAGGACGCCACGAGGGGGGCGGCGCGGTCCGCGGTCGGGAGGGTGACGGAAAGGGGGATGTCGCGGTTCGCGGACAAAGCTGACTCTTCCACTCTGCGGGTGGGTTATTCACGGTGGTGAGGGGAGTGGTGACGGAAAGGCGCGGAGCTATTACTCAGCGGGGTCGGCCGAGTATCTCGGAAGTTCCGAATTTGCAATCGGATCCATAATGCGTCGGGCCTTTGGATCCAAGGCGCGCTGATCGTAAGCGAATTCGTTGCCGCGCGGGCCCGACGTGCCGTCTGACCTGCTGTGCGGCCTGCATACCTCCGGACAGGTGGGGAGCCGTCAACGGGATGATCGATCAGCCCTTGAGGGTCTGTCAATATGGCTGCGCCTGTCCTGCCCGGCCGCAAACGAGCGGTATGGGAAAGGTCATAGACGTAGGCTCGGGTATTGCCTGGAGGGGCCGGTTCCGGGCAGATTGGGCCGACCCGTCCGTGCTAGGGGCAGCCATCGGCCGCCGCAGCCGCGGACCGGCGGGCGCCAACCGCCCTGACGGAACCCGCTCTTCGGTCAGGCGGGCGGTGCCTCGGCTGACGCCGCCCGTCGCAGGTGCGCGGCGAGGGCCGCGGTCGCGGGCGCGACGGCCCGGTCCCCGACGCCCCACGCCAGCAGGAGCCGCCGCCGCGACCAGGCGTCCTGCAGCGCGCACACGTCGAGCCGCCGGTGCGGGTCCAGGGCGCGGCGCGGCACGACGGCAAGCCCCACCCCGGCGGCCACCAGGGAGACGAGGGTGCTCAGCCCGGCGACGCTCGTGCGGTAGCGCACCACCGGGGCGTGCGGGCCGAGGTGCTGCTCGATCCAGCGGCGCAGCGAGGACTCGGCGTCGAGGCCCACGAGCGGATGCTCGGCGACCTCGCTGTAGGTGAGGGCCGCGCGCCCGGCGAGGATGCCGCCCTCCTGGCCGATCACCACGAGGGAGTCGTCGCCGAGGGGTTCCAGGACGAGCCCGCTGTCGTGGGCCTCGTCGTCGACGACGACTCCGAGGTCCGCCTCGCCGTCGGCGAGCATCCGCACCGTCCGCGGGGTCCGGCTCTCGGACGCCGTGACGTCGGTGTCCGGGTGTTCGCGCAGGAACGACACCAGCGCCCGCGGCACGAGCCCGTGCATCGCGGAGCCGCCGCTCAGCAGCGTCAGGGGCGCGGCGGGGGAGCGGGTGTAGCTGGCGACGGCGCTCTCCAGGCGCGCCGTGTGCGTCAGGACGTCCCGGGCATGTCGGGCGAGGGCCGTGCCCGCGGGGGTCGGCCGCACCCCGCGCCGCCCCCGGATCAGCAGCGCGACGCCCGCGTGCCGCTCCAGGGAGCGCACCCGGGCGCTGGCCGACGGCAGGCTCAGATGCATCCGGCGCGCACCCGCCGTGATGGACCCCTCCGCCACGATGTGCAGAAAGAGCCGGAGGTCGTCCAAGTCGTAACGCACCCCCGTGAGCCTATGGCACAGGCTGAGGCACAGTGTGTCGATTACGCATTGTGGGGCCGCCCCTGGCCGCGTGATGCTCGGCAGGTGTCCGAGATCCTGTTGGCCCTCATCGCCGGTGTCGTCGCCGGCACGCTGAACGCCCTCGGGGGCGGCGGCACGTTCGTGGCGCTGCCCGCGCTCGTCGCGGTCGGCGTGCCGCCCGTGACGGCGAACGCCTCGTCGACCGTCGCCCTCCTCCCCGGCACCATGGCGAGCGCCTGGGTGTACCGCCGCGACGTCACGCCGGTGGGGGAGACCTCCACGACCGCGCTGACCTCGGTCAGCGCGGTCGGCGGCGGCCTCGGCGCGGGCCTGCTCCTGGCGCTGCCCGCGGCCTCCTTCGACGCGGCAGTGCCGTGGCTGCTCGCCTTCGCCACGGTGGTCCTCGCCTTCGGCCGCCGCCTCGCGCGGGCCGTGAGCGACGCCACGGGGCGCCCGTTCGGCATCGGCCCCGCGGCCGTGCTCGGAGGGCAGTTCCTGCTCGCCCTGTACGGCGGATACTTCGGCGGAGCCGTAGGCATCATGATGATGGCCCTGTGGAGCGTCGGCCTCGGCCTCGACACGGCGGTCAGCAACCCCATGCGGACCGTCCAGATCGCGGCCATCTACCTCACCGCGGCCGTGCTGTTCCTGGTCGCCTCGGACGCCCTGAACACCCCCTGGCTCCTCGTCGCCATGCTCACCGGCGCCGTGACGGGCGGCTTCACGGGCGCCCACTTCGCCCGCCGCCTGTCCGCACGGGTGCTGCGGGGCGTCATCCTCACCACCGCCGTCACCATGACCGTGCTGTACTTCGTCCGCAGCTGGGGCTGATCACGGTGCCCGAGGCGACCGGCGGCGGCCCTGGAGCCGCCGCACCGTACCCGCGGGCGGCCCGCGCCCGGCTGCTCCTCGCGTACGAGGCGTACGGACTCTCCGAACTCGCCCGCTCCGCCGTGCCGGTCGGACGGCACGAGCTGCGCCGCGACGGCACGCCCCGCTCGCCGGGCACGGCCCTGGCCGACGCCGCCCAAGTGCTCGCGGCCGCACGGAGGTTGCTCGCGGCGGCCGTCGTGTACGAACGCGTCGGCGGCGCCTCCTGGCAGCTCGTCGGCGACGTGCTCGACGTACCGGCGGACACCGCGAGCGAGCGGTTCGCGCGGGCCGAGGCGCGGTTCCGCGCGGGGGCGCCCGAGGCGGACGACCCCTGGTGGCGCGCCCATGTGCTGCGGGTGCCGCGGGAGGCCGCGCACGACCTCGACGACTGGGTGCTGCGCCGCGCCGACGGCGAAGCGGACCCGGGCGCCGCGCCGGTGTCCGGCGGCCTGCCCTAGCCGGACCGCCGCGCCGGAGCGGTGAGGCCCCGCTGACCGCCCCGCAGGGCCAGCGCGTGGTTGGCGCGGAAGACCGGGCGCGCCATCGGCATCCAGCGCCGGAGCGAGGCCTTGCGGACGGTGACGTCCTGGGTGAGCGTGGCGACGCAGCCGTGCGGCCCGTCGGGGGCCACGACCCAGCGGACGCTGCCGGAGATGTCGCCGTCGAGCGCGGCCTCCAGGACGTGCTCGACCGGGTCCTCCACCACCGCCGTCAGCGTGGCCCGCAGCGCGTAGGGGAGCGCCGACCTGATCACGATCTCGCACTCCCGCTCACCGGTCCGCCGCACGGAGCGGAAGGCGGGCCACCACGTGGGGTAGTCCCCCACGTCGGCGAGCCTCGCGTACACGGCGTCCGGCGCGAGCGGCGCGCGCCAGGTGCCGGTGAGGCGGATGTCGTGGCGGTTCACGTGGTACTCCCTTGCGGCAGCGGGGCGGCGGGCGGGGGCAGGTGGTCGCGGGTCCTGGCGAAGAACGCGGCCGTGCCGAGCAGCCACATGGCGAGGAACCAGGCGGGGCCGAGCAGCAGATGACCGTACGGAGTGACGGCGGGCGTGAAGCCCGCGGCGACCGCGACCTGGGTGGGGCCGTACCCGGGCAGGAGCTGGAGCCCGTCCTTGTCGGCTCCCGCGTTGCTCATGGGGTTCTGGAGCATGGTGTCGAGCAGGCTGGCCATGATGATGACGAAGAGACCGGCGAGTTCGTTGCGCAGGAAGGCGCCGAGCAGGATGCCGATGCCGCCGTAGCTCACGGCGGCCGTGAACAGGCCGAGCGCGAGGAGCGCGGGCCGGACCGGGTCCCAGTACCAGCACACCACCGCGGTGGCGTACGCCGCGATGAGCGCGGAGGCGACCGCCATCGCGACGACCTTGCCCAGCAGCAGACAGGAGCGGGGGTAGCCGGCGAGCGCGAGCCTGCGGTCGAAGGCGAGCGCCTTGAAGGTCGTCATGAACATCATGAAGCCGACGATGAGCGTGACCGTGTTGACGGCTCCCGACACCATCGTCAGGTGGTTGCCGTCGACGGTCACGGTCCGCCCGGCGGCGCGCAGCAGGAAGCGCAGCCGGTCGGGGGTGACGAACCAGTGCTCAAGGGTCAGCCAGAGCGGGATGTAGCCGACGACGAGCACGAGGGCGAGCCGGTTGCGGGCGTGTTCGAGCAGCGCGAACCCGGCGCCCGTGCGGAAGGCCTCCCAGGCCCGGCTCACCGCGCCGCCCCGCGGGCGTCGGCAGGGCGGCCCTCGCCGGACCACGGCGTCGCCACGCCGTCGCGCAGCCGGTGCACGACGTCGAGGCGCCCGGCGTCCCAGGCCAGGTGCGACACGACGAGGACGCAGCGGCCCCGGTCGCGCAGCCGGGTCGCCACGTCCCAGAACCGCAGGTACGTCTCCCAGTCGAAGCCCTGGTACGGCTCGTCGAGCAGCAGCACCCGCGGGTCGTGCAGGAGCGCGAGGGTCAGGTTCAGCTTCTGCCGGGTGCCTCCGCTGAGCAGGCCCACGCGGGTGTGCCGGTACTCGGCGAAGTGCAGCTCGTCCAGGAGTTCGTCGGCGCGGCCCGGCCCGTCGATGCGGTAGGCCGTACGGAACCAGCGCAGGTGCTGGTCGACGGTGAGCGCCTCGTTGAGCACCGCCTCCTGCGGGCAGTACCCGAGCGGGCCGCGGCGCTCCACCTGGCCCGCGTCGGCGGCGAGCTGCCCGCACAGGATGCGCAGGAGCGTGCTCTTGCCCGAGCCGTTCTCGCCCACGACGCCCGCCAGGGTGCCCGGTTCGAGGCCGAACGAGACCCCTCTCAGGACGCGGCGCTTGCGGTAGGCCTTGTGCACGTCGCGCACGCGCAGGGCGTACGGGGCGGTCGGCACGGCGATCTCCTCCTGCGGGGGTGGCGGGGGCGCGCGG
>NZ_JOJM01000012.1 GCF_000720325.1 Streptomyces sp. NRRL B-1347 | reverse complement strand
GCTCGGAGATGTGTATAAGAGACAGTCCCAACGCCGCCTCCGGAGCCCACACCCACTCCGACGCCGACTCCGACCCCGGTCGAGCCGACCCTTCCCCCCGAACCCACGCCCACCCCCACGCCGACACCCACCCCCGTCGACCCGCCGCCCACCACGGGCCCGGTCTGCGACCACTGGGCCGGCCCCGTCTTCATCTGCCACCGCTCCTGAAGGAACCGGCAACGCGACGGGCGGGCGGACGCACGTCGGCGGGTGCCGGTCGTGGTCCGCCCGCCCTCAGGCCGGGCGCCAGGCGTCAGACGCGTGGCGTCACCAGTTGTAGACGATGTCCCCGTTGCTGTTGACCATCTTGAACGTCCCGTCCCCCTGGTCGATCACGCACCCGAAGCCGCCGTCCCCCGTCGCTCCGCAGAACGTGTCGGCGCCGGCCGGAGCCGCCATGGCGACCCCGCCGCCCACGAGGGCTCCGACGGCGGCCACGGCGACGGCGAACCTCTTGACCCGGCTGCGACCCGGCGTGCCGGTGTTCCGCTGCATGTGCATTGCTGACTCCCTACTCCGCATGGGCTGTTGGTCACAGGGGGTTCGGAGCGGGCGCGGGGTCGGATTGGCGCGCGGGCGCACAGACCGGTCCTCGACGGAACGCGACGGAGAAGGTAGGAGTACGAGGCGTGTCCTCACCTCATACGCACCGCGTCGCCGACCGCGTCTCCGCGCGCGAAGCCGTCTCCGCCGTCACCGCCGACTTCACCGAGCTCCCGGAGCCACCGGGGACGGCGCGGCCCGACGGCCCGCTCGCCTGGTCCGGGTACGACGACGCACGCGCCGCGGCGTACGAGCGCACCGGTGAGACGGAGTCCGTCGTGTGCGGCACGGCCGTCGTCGAGGGCGTGCGCGCCGTCCTGGTCTCCTTCGAGTTCCGCTATCTGGGCGGCTCGCTCGGCGAACGGACCGGCGACCGTCTGGAGGCGGCGTACGCGGCGGCCCGCGCACACCGGCTGCCGCTCGTCTCGCTCGTCGCGACCGGCGGCAGCCGGATGCAGGAGGGCATGCGGGCCCTGTCCCAACTCCAGCGCGTGGCGGCCCAGTCGGCGCTCAACCGCGCGGCAGGGCTGCCGCAGGTCGCCGTGCTGCGCGACCCGACGACCGGGGGCGGCTGGGCCACCCTGGGCGCGGGGGCCGACGTCGTGCTCGCGCTGCCCGGGGCGCAGGTGGGGTTCGCGGGCTCGCGGGTCCGCCCGCAGGACGCGGACCCGGCGGCGTACACCGCCGAGGGCCAGCTGGCGGCGGGCGCCGTCGACGCGGTCGTACCGCGGGAGCGGCTGCGCACGCGACTCGGGCACTGGCTGCGGCTGCTCACCTCGCCCGCGCAGGGACCCGTCGCGCCGCCGCGCGCGCTCGGGGACGCCCGGGCGCCCGGCACGGGCTGGGAGGCGGTGCTCCGGGCCCGCGCCCCCGAGCGCCCGCGTGCGGCGGCCTACCTCGACGCGTACTTCTCCTCGCGGGAGGAGATCAGCGGGGACCGGTGCGGGGGCACGGACGCGGGCCTGCTGTGCGGGTTCGGGCTCCGGGACGGCCGGGCGGTCGCGTACGTGGCGCAGTGCGGCACCGCGACGCGCCCCGCCGGGTACCGCACCGCGGCCCGGCTCATCCGTCTCGCCGACCGGCTCGCCGTCCCCGTGCTCACCTTGATCGACACGCCGGGGGCCGCGAACGACGCCGCGGCCGAGCGCGCGGGGGCGGGCGCCGCGATCGCGGACGTCTTCGCGGCGGTGGCGGCCGCGCGCACCCCCGTCACCAGCCTGGTCATCGGCGAGGGCGGCTCCGGCGGCGCGCTCGCCCTCGCCGCTCCCGGCCGCACCTGGGCGGCGCCGGACAGCTACTTCTCGGTGATCGCCCCCGAGGCGGCGGCCGCCATCCTCAAGCGCCCGCGCGCGGACGCCCCCGGCCTCGCCGACGAACTCCGCCTCCGCCCGCAGGACTTGGTCGACCTGGGCGTGGTGCGCGGCATCGTCGAGCACTGAGCGGAACGTCCGGGTCCAGGCCGAGGAGCCGTACGGCCCGCCGTGCGGGATCGGGCCCCGCGTTGCAGGATGGCGGCATGTTGTTCGCCAGGGTCGCGGAGGTGTCCAAGGAGGTGGCGGCGACGGCGGCGCGGTCGCGGAAGGTCGCCCTGCTGTCCGAGCTGTTCCAGGCCGCCGGGCCCGCCGACGTCCCCCTGGTCATCCCGTATCTGTCGGGACGGCTGCCGCAGGGGCGGATCGGGGTGGGCTGGAACGCGCTCAAGGAGCCCGTCGCCCCGGCGCAGGAGCCGACGCTGACGGTGGCGGACGTGGACGCGGCGCTCACCGCGCTCGCCGCGGTCGCGGGCGCCGGAGCGCAGGCGGAACGGCGGCGGCTCGTCCAGGAGTTGCTGGGCGCGGCCACGGCCGACGAGCAGCGGTTCCTGTTCGGACTCCTGACCGGCGAGGTGCGCCAGGGCGCGCTCGACGCGGTGGCCGCGGAGGGGCTCGCGCGGGCCACTGGGGCCCCCGCGCCGGAGGTGCGGCGGGCCGTGATGCTGGCGGGCGGCCTCACACCGGTGGCACGGGCGCTCCTGGAGCAGGGGCCGGACGCCGTCACCGGCTTCCGGCTGACCGTGGGCAGCCCCGTCCAGCCCATGCTCGCCCACAGCGCACCGACCGTCGGCGAGGGGATCGACAAGCTCGGGCCCTGCGCGGTCGAGGAGAAGCTGGACGGCATCCGCGTCCAGGTGCACCGCGACGCCGACGACGTACGCGTCTACACGCGCACCCTGGACAACATCACGGACCGGCTGCCGGAACTGTCCTCCCTGGCAGGTGCATTGGCGGGCGCGCAGTTCATTCTCGACGGCGAGGTGATCGCGCTCGACGCGGCCGGGCGGCCCCGGACCTTCCAGGAGATCGCCGGGCGCGTCGGCTCCCGTCTCGACGTGGCCGCCGCGGCGGCCGAGCTGCCCCTGTCCCCCGTCTTCTTCGACGCGCTGTCCGTCGACGGCCGGGACCTCCTCGAACTGCCGCTGCGCGAGCGGCACGCGGTGCTCGCGCGGCTCGTGCCGGAGCCGATGCGGGTGCGCCGCCTGATCGTCGGGGACCCCGCCGACGAGGCGGCCCGCCGCGCCGCCGACGACTTCTTCGCCGCGACCCTCGCGCGCGGCCACGAGGGCGTCGTCCTCAAGGGCCTCGACGCCCCCTACAGCGCGGGCCGCCGTGGCGCGTCCTGGCTGAAGGTCAAGCCCGTGCACACCCTCGACCTGGTGGTCCTGGCCGCCGAGTGGGGCCACGGGCGGCGCACCGGCAAGCTCTCCAACCTCCATCTGGGCGCCCGCCGCCCCGACGGCACCTTCGCCATGCTCGGCAAGACCTTCAAGGGCATGACGGACGCGATGCTCACCTGGCAGACCGCCCGCCTGCGCGAACTGGCCGTCGGCGACGACGGTTTCGTCGTGACCGTGCGCCCCGAGCTCGTGGTGGAGATCGCCTACGACGGTCTGCAGAAGTCCTCGCGGTACCCGGCGGGCGTCACGCTCCGCTTCGCCCGGGTCGTCCGGTACCGCGAGGACAAGCGGGCGGCGGACGCGGACACCGTGGCCACGGTCCTGGAGCGGCACCGGGCCTGAGCCCGCTCCCGGCCGCGACGGTTCAACCGGCGTGGGCGGCTCATCCGCGCGCGGCGCCTCCGGCGCGGCGATGCGGGCGGCCGTGGTCCAGCCAGGCCAGTTCCCACTGGCGGGTCAGCGCCGGATAGACGATGAGGTACCGGAACGGCAGGACAGCGGCCATGTAGACGCGTCCGAACAGGCCGTTGGGCTTGACCAGCGCCGCCATGCGCAGTTCGTACGCGCCGTCACCGGTCCGCACCCAGCCTACGTGCATGATGGTGTGGACGGTCTTGTTGCCCAGCTCGCGGGCCGCTTCGTCGTCGAGCTGGTACACCTCGGAGAACGGGTCGGTGCAGGGCACGGCGTCGTTCGCGGTCCGGGCCAGGTCGAGCGGGAGGCGGTCGCGCAGCGAGGCGACCCGCCCGCCAAAGCCCGCCTGCGGAGTGTCCCAGCCGAGCAGCGCACCGAGCTTCCAGCGCACCGCGAACAGGAACCGGACCGCGGCGGGTTCCTTCCGGGTGTCGTACGCCGTCTTCAGCGCCTCGACCATCACGGGGAAGTCGTCGGGCCCGGCGTCGGGCGCGCGGAACGACCACACGTCCTCGATCCGGAAGTCGGGGGTGAACTCGTGTATCCGCCACGGCTGTGCGGTGTGGGCGGTTCTCGGGATGCGCATCGGCTTTCCTTCCCCTCCGCGAACAACGGAACCCTCAGTTCTGGAACCGCTGGTTTCGTTACCACTGGTTCCGTATCATGCACCCATGTCCACGCGGAAGCAAGTACGCAATCAGGGCGGCCGCCCCCGGGACGGCCGCGTCGACGAGGCCGTCGCGACCGCCGTCCGGGAGCTGCTGGCGGAGGTGGGGTACGCGCGGCTCACGATGGCCGAGGTGGCCGCGCGAGCGGGCGTCGGCAAGGCGGCGATCTACCGCCGCCACGACACCAAGCAAGAGATGATCTTCGACGTCCTGCTGCCGGACCAGTTCCTGGCCGTGGCACCCGACCGTGGTTCGCTCCGCGCCGACCTGGCCGCCGTGCTCGCCGAGATCGCGGACGCCATGGCCCTGCCGCCGCAGGGGACGGTCCCCGGCCTGCTGGCCGATGTCCACGCCGACCCCGTACTCCACGAACGGTTCGAGGAGAGGTACCTGGGGGCCCAGCGCCGGACTCTCACGGAGATCCTGGACCGCGCGGCGGCCCGCGGCGAACTCACCACCCGCCCCGACCCGGCCGCCCTCAACGCTCTCCTCGTCGGCCCCGTCTTCGCCTGGCTTTTCCTGCTGTCCGAATCCCCCGACCGGCTCCCCGCCCTGACCTCCGCCCTCCTCGACGCGGCAGTCGCCCTCACCCGGTGAACCAATCGGCCTGAAACGGCGCTTCTCCGGCCTTCGCCCGGGGGCGAAGGGCCGCTCCGGAAAAATTCTCAGCCCTGGGGCTGCTGTTGCGCGCGTTCGGCGCTGTACCGTCTCGCACGAGCGTCGGTGGTGTGGAATGGAGCGGCGAATGCCCAGCCCCCTGGCCCGAGTTGACGCCTGTGCGGCGTGTGCGCTCGGGTGCTCGCGCACGTTTCGGGCGTACGTCCTCGTCCTCGGCCCCTCCCATCCGCAGCTGCCGCCGGTCGGACGGCGGTCGCTGCGGGGCCCTGCTGTTCACGCCACCCTTCCTTCCATTTCCTCGGTTCCCGGTGGAGCCGAGCCCCCACAGAACGAAGGGACAGACGACCATGCTGCATCCCATACGGCTGGGATTAGCCGGTACTGCCGCGGCGGTCCTCCTCACCGCGGTACCGGCGGCGAACGCCGTGGCCACGCCATCACACTCCACCGCGAAGAGCGACGCCGCCGTGGTGACCCTCCGCTACGACTCCAGCCGGGCCGCCAGCTGGGAGGCCGCCATCACGGCCGGAGTCGCCTCGTGGAACGGGAACGTTGACAACGTCAAGCTGGTCAAGGCCGCGCCCGGCACCCGAGCCGAGATCCAGATCGTGGCCACCAGCGGCTGGCCGCAGGCCAGCCTCGGCCCGGTGCGCCCCGGCGGCCGCGCCGTGGTCCAACTCGGCCAGCAGGCCGTCACCGACGGCCACGACAAGACCCGCATCGCCGCCCACGAGATCGGCCACAACCTGGGCCTGCCGGACACCAAGCCCGGCCCGTGCTCCCAGCTGATGTCGGGCTCCAGCGCCGGTACCAGCTGCAAGAACGCGGTGCCCGACGCCGCCGAGCAGGCCCGGGTCGAAGCCGCGTACCGCAACGGCGCCGCGGCGCGGACGCCCACCGACGGCCGCGTGCTCGTCGACGCGCCGTAGCCCCGGCCCTCTCGCACGACCTCGGCACGACGATGCCCGACCGTGTTCCGCACGGTCGGGCATCGGGTCGGGCATCCCGTCAGCGCCTCCGGGGGATGTGTCCATCCCTCATGCGGCCTCCCGCGTCCGGCGCGACGGGGTCAGCGCGACCAGCGTTCCGATGACCATCAGCGCCGTCCCGCCCACCCCCAGGGCGTGCCATTCGGGGGCCAGGCGCCCCATCTGGGCCCGGCTCAGCACGTCGGACGTGTCCTTCGAGTCGTACGTCACCTCGATCGGGCGCCCTTCGACCGCCCGGGGCAGCGGTGGCGCCCCGGCCAGGTCGGCCGTGACGGGGGCGCCGCCCTCTGGCTTGCGGAACCGGACGGTGACGCGCGTGGGGCGGCCTTCGGTGCCGGTCGTCACCGCCACCGTCGTCGCGTCCACGGCCACGCCCTGCTTGTACATCCGGGTCACCAGGGTGTGCCCGGGATACGCGAAGAAGGTGAGCACGAAGACCCCGGTGAGGAAGAGCAGCGCCGCCCCGAGCAGCCGCCTGCGCCGCCGGGGCGCCGTCCGGCGCGGAGCCGGTGCAGTCGTTGTCATGCCGCCAGCGTGGCGGGCCCGTGTGCTGGAGCCATGACGTCCGCGTCCGCGCTGTGCCACGGATGACCGGTCGTTCCGCTCCCGGCCGCGCGGCGGCGGCGCGGGCGACACCGCGCCCGCGCCGCCGCCGCGGTGTCACGACAGGCCGAGAACCCGCAGCGCCAGGCCGATCGCCGGTTTCGGGCCGAACGACGTGGACTTGCGGGGCAGCAGCACCCCGGCCCGCGCCAACTCCCGCACCTGGTCCTCCCCCAGTGCGGGCAGCAGCACAGCACTGCCCTTCCCGGGCGCGGCCACCGCCGCGACGGCCCGGTCCGCGTCGTGCAGATGGCGTACGGCACCGGGCAGCTCCGGCACCGACCACGCGGCGCCAAGGAGCAGATGGTCGCTGACGGCCGAGGGAAGCGCGGCCCACTGCGGCGGCCGCCCGGTGAGGGCCTCGCTCAGGGCGCCCGGGTCCGGTTCGCTGACGGCCCAGGCGCGGCCCCCGCCGACGAGCACCACCTCGTCCGGCGCGGGTGGGCGCGGCCCCCGCGGCAGCGGCCGGACGCGGGCGACCTCGGCGGCAGCGGACGCCGCCTTCTCCGGGTCGAGGCCGGGGAGCACCCGGTGGATCGCGGCGAGCCGCGGCGGATACGCGACCGTGTCCACGAACAGGGCCAGGCTGCTCGCCCAGGGGCTGCTTCCCTCCGCGCCCAGGCGCAGACAGGCGGCGTGCCGGTGGTGGCCGTCGGCTATGAGGGCCTGGTCGGTTTCCACGCCCGCGCTCAGCAGGGCCGTTTCGGCTTCGTCGTGGCACGCCCACATCAGGTGGGTCGTGTCGCCGACGCGGGCGACGGCCGTCGGTGTGCGCCGGGTGATGTGGTGCGTGATCTGCGTGGCCGTCGACCTGGTGCCGCGGTACGCGAGGAGCAGCGGCTCCAGTTGGGCACGCAGGCCCGCCATGTGGGCGGCGCGCTGGCGGACGACGTGGGCGGACACGTCCTCGTGCGGCAGCAGGGGCCACGGCGTGTCCCGCGGGTGCGGCAGGGGCAGTTCGCCGATCACCCCGCGCTGCAGGATCCGGGCGCCGCGCTGCTGCTGGTACACGTACAGGGCGGGGCGTTCGTCGCGCCGCAGTACGCCGCGCCGCAGCCAGCGCTGCAGTTGTCCCGCCGCGGCCTGCGGGTCGGAGGCGTAGAGGAGGCGCGCGATGTGGTGCGGGCGCACGCGCTGGGAACGCGCGTGCGCCGGGTCGAGGTCGTCGTGGGGCGGGGCCACGAGCGCGGACAGGTCACCGGCGCGGTCCTCGTCGTAGCGCACGGCCCGGAAGGGGCGCAGGCGCGGCGGAGTCGGGCCGGGCACGGTCGGGTCGGAGGTGGACATGGGGCACTCCTGTGGGATGACGCGGCCTGCCGGGGGCAGGCGTCAGACGACGTCTGCCCCCTTCTGCCACGGGTCAGTGGGTCAGGCCGCCGCGGGCCGCGGCGCGGGCGGCGCCAATCGGCCAGTGCGGTGCAGGCCGTAGAGCGCGCTCGCGCAGCCGAGGCCGAGCGCGAACAGCGCGGCCCAGGGAAGCGCGGGGAGCCCCGCCTCGCGTGCGGCGTCCAGGGCGGCGCCGGTGAGGAGGTTCCCGACCGTGATGCCCACGCCGCAGACGGTGTTGTAGAGGCCGTAGTGGGTGGCCACGAGGCGGTCGCCGGAGAGGCGGACGATGGTGTCCATCTCGAAGGGGTAGGCGATCATCGTGCCCAGGGCCAGGAGCAGCGCGGCGAGCGCGGGCGGCACGGCGGCGAGGGCCCACAGCCCGACGCCGGAGCCGGGCACGGGCACGGCGGTGGCCAGGAGCAGCGGCACGAAGGCGACACCCATCACCGCGAGACCCCTGACCAGGGCTTCGCCGGGTTCGTAGCGGGCCTTGCACCAGGCGGTGACCTTGGTCTGGCCGACGATGGTGCTCAGTCCGCTGACGGCGAAGAGCGCGGCCACCGCGACGGTGCCGAACTGCCCGTCCCCGCCGAGCCTGCGCACGTCGAGGGGCAGGGCCAGATAGACCTGGAAGGACAGGACGTACGAGCCGATCATGGCGGTGGAGAACAGCAGGAACGGCCGGTTGGTGAGGATGCCGCGCCACTGGGTGAGCACCCCTTCCCCCGTGCCCCGGGCGCGCTGTCCGCCGCGGACCGGCAGGGCGCGGATCTGCACCACGGAGAGCAGGGCGAAGATCGCGGCCGCCACCAGGCAGGTGATGCGGAAGTCGACGCCGGTGAGGACCATGCCGACCAGTGGGCCCAGCAGGATCCCGGCCTGGTAGAAGACGTTGAAGAGGGCGAACGCCTCGACCCTGCGCTCCCCCGCGTCCACCGCGAGGTACGCGCGCACCGCCGGGTTGAACAGCGCGCCCGCGAGCCCTGTGGCGGCCGACGCGGCGAGCAGTGCGGGCAGCGAGTCGACCAGGCCGAGCGTCGCGAAGCCCACGGTCCGCAGCACGCACCCGGCGACGATGAGGGGTTTGTAGCCGAACCGGTCGGCGAGCGTGCCGCCGACCAGGAACATGCCCTGCTGGCTGAAGTTGCGCACGCCGAGGACGAGTCCGACGAGCCAGCCCGCCAGGCCGAGCGTGCCGGAGAGGTGGGCGGCCAGATAGGGCATCAGCATGTAGAAGCCGAGGTTGATGGTGAACTGGTTCACCATCAACAGCTGGACGCTGCGTTCGTAGGACCGCAGTTGGACGAGGGTGGCCTTCACTTGCCCGCCTCCGGGGTGGCGGTCAGGGTCAGCGGGTCGACGACGTCGGCGCACCGGGTCCAGCGGTGCACCTCCTTCTCGTCGGCGCGGCCGATGACCTCCGGTTCGGCGGGCGGCGGGCTGTCCAGGAGGCCGTGCCGCGCGCAGTAGTCGTCGTCGTACACGGTGCCGAGGTAGCGCTGCGGTCCGTCCGGGAAGATCGCGGCGATGCGGGTGGGGGCGGGCCGGGTGCGGGCCAGCCAGCCCGCGACGAGCGCGACGGCGCCGACGCTCCAGCCGCCGGTGGCATAGTGGGACGCGGCGAGGCGCCGGCAGGTCCACACCGCCTCGTGCGGGGCGACCCAGTGGACCTCGCGGAAGGTGTCGTACGCGACGTTGCGGGGGTAGATGCTGGAGCCGAGCCCGCGCATGAGGCGGGTCCTGGCGGGCTGGCCGAAGATGGTCGAGCCGATGGTGTCGACGCCGACGATCTCGATGTCCGGGTACAGCTGGCGCAGGACGCGGCCGACGCCCGCGGAGTGCCCGCCGGTGCCGACGCTGCACACGAGGACGTCGATGTGGCCGAGCTGGGCGGCCAGTTCGAGGCCGAGCGGGGTGTACGCGCTGGTGTTGTCGGGGTTGTTGTACTGGTCGGGGCACCACGAGCCGGGGTGGGCGCGCAGCAGTTCGGTGACGCGGTCGCGGCGGGCCTGCTGCCAGCCGCCGGTGGGGTGCGGCTCCGCGACGATGTCGACGCCCGCCCCGTAGGCGGTGAGCAGGCGCGTCATGGACGGTTCGAGGCCCGGGTCGGTGACCAGGGTGACGGGGTGGCCGTGGACCATGCCGGCCAGGGCGAGGCCCAGGCCGAGGGTGCCGCTGGTGGACTCGATGACGCGGCCGCCGGGGCGCAGTTCGCCCCGGGCGCGGGCCCGCTCCACCATGTGCAGGCCGGGCCGGTCCTTGATGCCGCCGGGGTTGAAGCCTTCCAGCTTGGCCCAGAAGCCGTGTCCTGCGGGCGCGAGGGGCTCGGACACGCGCAGCAGCGGTGTGTCCCCCACGAGGGCCGACAGGGCGGAACGGTCGGATGTCCTGGCGATGTTCATCTGTGACTGCATCTCTTTCGCTCTCGCTCGACGAATGCACGGTGTGTGTTCATCTCGCGTCGCGGCCTCGCGACGGACGGGCGGTCCGTGTCTGCGGGGTCGCGTGCGCGGCAGCCGGGGTGCGGCTGCGGGCGAGCGGTCTAGATGCGCCACCGGGCCGTGCGGACGAGAGTCGTCCGGCCCGTGCGTGTTCTTCGACGCCGGTACGTCCTGCGGGGTTGGGGCCCCCTGAACACCGTGAGGGCGGCGAGGGCCGTGAGGGCTCCCGTGCCGGAGGGCGGCTGGTCCGCCGCCTGGGCGGCGGGGGTGCGCAGGGGGCCGTCCGGGGCGCACTCCTCGGTGCCGTGGTGCTTGTGCGGGCTGTGCGGTGCGGCGTCCTCCGAGGTGGGAACGGCGACGGTGACCGCGGCGGGCGGGCGCCCGGGCCCGCGGTTCTCGTCGAGCGGTCCGTGCACGAGGGCGCACAGCGCCATGACGGCGAGGAGGCTGCCGCGCACGAGTGCGGCGATCCTCCGCCGCCACCGGGTGCGCCGCCGCCGGGGGCGGGCAGGCATGCGGGTGGGTACGGACACGGGTCCTCCGGTCGCGCCCCGGCGACGGCGGCAGCCGTTAGCAAGGCGCGACGGATGTGAGTGGGGGGGTGGGGGGAGCCGACGACTTCCGGCTTCGGCCGCTCCCGCCGTCTGAGGCGGGGGGCCATGGCCGGGTGTCGCGGGCTAAACCTGTTGGACCACGGATGTCTTGAGGGCCACGGCCGGCGTGACCGCGTACTCAGCTGTGCCGGGGCTCCGCCCCGCGGGTCGGTGCCCGGGCGTGTCCGGCTGCCCGACGGAGGCCGCGAGGCAGGGCGGCGCCAGGGCCGATCCCTGGGTGGGCTGTCCTGAGGCGCACTGTTCGTTCGGGTGGGCGGGGCCGTGTTCTCCGTGCCCGTCGTCCGCCGTGCCCAGGGCGGTCGGCCCGGCCTTGGCGTCGGGCACGTCCTCGGCCGCGCTCTGCACGGACACGGCGCTGGTGGCGAGGTGCGCCCCGGCGTTGCCGGGGCTCGCCCCGTGCGCGAGGGCGACGGCGAACAGCAGCACGGCGAGCGCGAGGAGCCGCAGCAGCGGACCCGGCGCGACGCCGGACTCCGCTACAGCACGGGCCCGCGCCATGTGCGGAGGTGACCAAGCCGTAACCACGTCGTGATACTAACCACCGCTGGACGTTGCTCAGCCAACTCTCCAGAAACAACAGCATCACGCCAGGCAAATGACCGAATCCACTACGGAACCGCGCCGAGCGCGCGGTCAGCGCAGGTCGAGCCGCATCAGGACGCGGGGGTGCCCGGCAAGGACCGAGGGGGTGTCGGCGGCGTGGGTGAACCCGGCGCGTTCGAAGTTCCTGCGGATCCCGGCGTAGGCCATCGTGAGGTCGACCCGGGCGTCGCCGTTGTCGAGCGGGTACGCCTCGATCGCCGGGGCGCCCCGGTCGCGGGCGAACGCGACCGCACCGGCGATCAGGGCATGCGAGATGCCCTGCTTGCGGTGGCCGGGGCGGACGCGCAGGCACCACACCGACCACACGGGCAGGTCGTCGACGTGCGGGATCTTCCGGCTGCGTGCGAACGAGGTGTCCGCGCGAGGTGCCACGGCGGCCCAGCCGACCGGCTCGTCACCGTCGTAGGCGACGACTCCGGGAGGGGGGTCGGCGCGGCACAGTTCGGCGACGTACTCACCCCGGGCGGGCCCGCGGAGCTCGTTGTTGAGCTTGGACGGGATCCGGTAGCTGAGGCACCAGCAGACGTTCGCCCCCGGCGACTTCGGGCCGAGCAGCGTACGGACGTCGTCGTAGGCCGACGCCGGGCGAACCTTGATGACCATGGGGCCACGATGTCACGGCGTGAGCGCCCACGCCGCCCGGCGACAACACGGCGGCGGGCACGAGACGGGCGAACTCGGCGTGCGGAACGGGCACATGTCCGCCCCGCGCGGACGCCGATCGCCCGGCTGAGCACCGGAAATCGGATGGCCCGCTCAGTCACAACCGGTCAGAGAAAGGTTGCTCGCGGGCACGGGTGACCCGCTGCCGAGCCGGTAGAAAGGTTTATGGCTGTCAGGTTCGAGTGGTTGCGGACGGCAGCACAGCCGCGCTGATGCGCTCGCGCGCCGCCACCGCGCTCACGCGTCCCGGGTCGCCCTACAGGTGCTGGGGCCCGGGCCACGGGAGCGAAGACGTCAGCGGCAGCGGACACGGCGTGCACGGCGGTGACCGGGCGGTACCCCGGTCACCGCCGTATGGCGCGGCCCCCGCGACGCGCTTGCCCGCGTGCGCTTCGAACGTTCCCGGCCCCGGCGGCGTCCTAGCGGTATCCGTCGTCGAAAGGGCCGACATGACCGCCGCGCTTCCCCGTGTTCCCGTCCGCTTCCTGGCCTCCGCCGCTCTGGTCGTGGGGGTGCTCGGCGCGACCTCCGCCTGTGGGGACGAACCCTCCCCGAACGTGTTGAAGGGGCAGCCGCTGCCCGCCCCGTCGGCGAGCGGAGCCGGATGGAAGGAGCCTTCCTCGTACGCGTACACGCTCAGGTCGGGCGAGGGAGAGCGGTCCTTGATCGGCACGTTCCGGGTGACGGTGCGCGACGGGAAGGTGAGCAAGGCGGTCGGCCTGGACGACAGCGGGCGCCGGGTCGTCAAGGACCTGCCCGACCAAGTACCGACCATCGGCGAGCTGTTGAAGGAGGTCGAGCAGGCCAAGCGCGAGAAGGCACACAGGGCCGAGACCGCGTACGCGAGCGACGGGCACCCGGTGCGCATCACCCTGGACTGGGAGAAGGCCGCGATCGACGACGAGGCCCTGTACGTCATCAGCGCCTACGAGCCGCTGGGCGGCGCGGCGAAGCCAAACGGGTGACGAACGGTCACCTTTCCGGCCGAGGGACTGTTACGTGTTGCGGCAGGGCGAGATGAGTGTCCGACCTCGACGCTCCGACGGCATGACCGTCGCGTTCCGCAGGCCGCCGCTGCCGGGAAGGAAGAACGATCGTGAAGATCGCCAAGGCCGCCGTCGGTGTCGTCGGCGTCGCGATGGCCCTCGGGGCCGTCACTCCCGCCGTTGCCGCCGCCGAACCGCTGGGCGGCGGACAGCAGTTGCTGGACACCGCCGTGACCGGGAACAAGACCCCGCTCGACGCCGTCGACGTGAAGAAGGTCGTCGGCACCGTGGACGAGACCGCGGGGAAGCTGAAGAAGGCCGACGCCACCACGGGCGCGGGCAAGCTGGGCGAGGTCGCGAAGCGCGCGGGCGCCCTCTGACGTCCGACACGACAGCCTGACGTCCAGCACGACGGCGCGGCGTCCCGGGAGACCGGGGCGCCGCGTTTCGTCTGCCCTCCTCCCCGCACCCCGCACGCCACCCCGCACGCCACCACTCCTCGATGACCAGCGCCATGTCACAACTCCTCGCTACAGAGCCACTGTTGAGCGCGCGACGCCGCAGTGGCGGCGCGGAGACGGGAAGGGGTACGCGAGTGGATCCTGTGGTGGCCGGGGCAGTGGCGACGGTGCTCGTCAGTGTCGTCAGCGGTGTGGTCAAGGTGGTCCGCCAGTGGCTCGGCAGGGAGGTGGAGCTGGCACGCATCACCCACGAGGCCCTGACCGAACGGGTGCGCTGCGCCGCCCCGTGGGCATCACTGCAGGAGTCCCGCGACGGCCACCACGTACAGGTCGTGGCCGCCGCGCAGGACGGACCCGTACGAGCGGCCGCGCGCCCGGCCCCGGGGATCGGGGGTGGCCGCCGTGGAGGAAGCCGCGAGCACTGAGCTGAGTCCGCCGCGGCCGCTGGAGAGCGACACGGTCGCGCTGCCGGGCCGGGACCTCGCCGAGGAGCTGCACGAGACCGAGTACCCGGCCCTGGTGCGGTTCCTGCTGTTCCACGGAGCTTCGTGGAACGAGGCACAGGACGCCGCTCAGGACGCGTTCACGCAGATGTGCGCGCCGGGCGTGTCCATCCGCTACCCCAAGGCCTGGCTGCGCACGGTGGCCTGGCGCTCGTGGGTGGCGCAGCAGGTCCGCCTGGAGGACAGCTGCGCGGAGCCGCCGGAGCCGCGCGTGCTCGTGCGGTGGCAGACGCCCGCGCACGCGGCGGAGCTCGGCGAGGAGGCCCGGCGCGTCACCGCGCTCCTGCTCGGGCTTCCGGCCAAGCAACGGGCCGCGATGGCCTGGCACCTCGACGGGTTCACCACCCAGGAGAGCGCCCGCGCGATGGGGACGACGCAGGCCGCCGTCCGGCAGAACCTGGCCCGGGCCAGAGCCGCGCTGCGGGCGGGCCTCGGCCTGGCGGGCGGCGTCGGCGACGTACACGAGGGGCGGCGATGAAGCGCGACGGGGGCACGACGGGCCACGACCGGAAGTCCCCGCGGGGCCCCGGCCACCACGGCGCGCACGCGGCCGACCGCGTGCTGGACGGGCTGCTGGCCGCCGCGCACCGGCGCGTCGGCATCGCCGTGCACGACCGGATCATGGGGCAGGGCGGCCCGCCCGAGCTCCGCGACCCCGACCTCGCCCTGGACCGGATGCTCGCCACCACGTACCGGCAGACCGAACTCGCCGTCACCGCGCGGCTCGCCCGGGAGACCCTGGCCGCCGACGGGGAGCCGAGGGCGGCGCACGAGCCCGGGGCGCCCACGGACGGCGCGCTGATGCGGCGCCCCGCGCCGGTCCGGCTGAAGTACCGCCTGGAGGCCCTGCGCATCGCCCGCTCCTTCGGCCCCGCGGGCCTTCTGGACTCGCTGCGGGCCGCGCTGCGCGAGGCGCGGCGCCTCGCGGAGCTTCTGGAGGCGGACACGGCGCCCGGAGGGGCGCGCGACGCCGTCGGCCGCCTGGACGCGCGCCTCGCCCAGGTACGGCTCCCGCCAGCGCCCCGGCGCCGCGCGTCGCCCGTGATCGGCAGCGACTACCTGGCCGCCGTGGAGGACCTCCTCGCGCCGGGAGCGGAACAGCTCGTCCGGGCGGTACGGGACGTGCGGCTGCTCCTCGACGAGGAGCTCGTGCCCGGCTACCCGCTCGCCGCCGAGCTCGTGGCGCAGGACCTGGTGGACGACCTGGCGGACGCCCATGACCAGGCCGTGGCCCTGTGCCGCGCGATCAGCGACGTGGAGCGGGCCGGCACGGACTTCGTCGGGGCCGACCTGCGGGAGGCCCGGCTCGACGGCGTGCGGCTCGAGGGCATCAAGTGGGACGCGGCCACCGCGTGGCCCGCGGAGTGGGAGCCACTGATCCGCCGGGCCTCGCTGCCGGTCGGCGGGGAGCGGGGCGTGCTGGTCGTCGCGGCGGAGCCGTACGACAGCGTGGTGTCCGCGGACGCGTAGGCGGCCGTGCGCGGCCGCGGTCGGGGGCGCGGTCCGGGAGGCGGCCTGGGGTGCGGGAGGCGGCCTGGGGTGCGGGCGAGCCCGGGGCGGCGTGGGAGCCCCCCCACCCCCTCTCGTGGGCGCGCCCCGCCCCTCTCTCCGCGTACCACCAAGTACCGGCCAAGGAACGGCAAAATCCGGACCGATAGGGTGGCATGAACACGAAGTCACCCACCAGCACCAAGGGAGAGCTGTGTCCGCTTCACGTTTGAGCCGAACCCCGTTGCCCGGTATCGGCACCCGCTACGACCTCACCACGCGGGAACAGCGGCGGCTTTCCGTCGTGGCGCACCGGGACGGCGGGCGCACGCTCAGCGCCTACCGGTCCGACGACCCGGACGCCTGCGCGCTGTCGCTCCGGCTCAGCTCGGGGGAGGCGGCGGCGCTCGGTGACGCGCTGCTGCCAGCGCCGCAGTGCTCCACGGTGCTGCACACCACCGACCTCGGCCTGGTCGCCGAGCGCGTCGAGATCGCCGGCGCCTCGCACTGGAACGGGCGGCTGCTCGGCGAGACGCGGCTGCGGACCGAGACCGGCACCTCGGTCGTGGCGGTGCTGCGCAGGGCGGAGGCCATTCCCTCGCCCGCTCCGGACTTCCGGCTCGCGGGCGGGGACACGCTCATCGTGATCGGCACCCGCGAGGGTGTGGAGAGCGCCGCGACGATACTCGGCCGGGAGTGAGCGCGTGCATTCTGCTGTCCTACTGATCGAGTTCGGCGCCATCATCCTCGCGCTCGGCCTGCTCGGGCGGGTCGCCGGGCGGTTCCAGTTCTCCCCCATCCCGCTGTACCTCCTCGCCGGGCTCGCGTTCGGCACCGGCGGCGTGCTGCCGCTCGGCGCCAGCGAGGAGTTCGTCGCCATCGGCGCCGAGATCGGCGTCATCCTGCTCCTCCTCATGCTCGGCCTGGAGTACACGGCCAGCGATCTGGTCAGCAATCTCAAGACGCAGTACCCGGCCGGGATCGTCGACTGCGCGCTCAACGCGGTGCCGGGCGCGGTCGCCGCCCTCCTGATGGGGTGGGGTCCGGTCGCGGCGGTCGTACTCGCCGGTGTCACCTGGATCTCGTCCTCCGGCGTCATCGCCAAGGTCCTCGGCGACCTGGGGCGGCTCGGCAACCGGGAGACCCCGGTGATCCTGAGCATCCTGGTCCTGGAAGACCTCGCCATGGCCGTGTACCTGCCCATCATCACGGCCCTGCTGGCCGGGGTCGGCTGGGCGGCGGGCGGTCTCACCCTCGCGATCGCCCTGGGCGCGGCGGGCCTCGTGCTCTTCGTCGCGGTGCGCTACGGGCGGCTCATCTCGCGGTTCGTCTCCAGCGACGACCCGGAGAAGCTGCTCCTGGTCGTCCTCGGTCTGACCATCCTGGTCGCGGGCATCGCGCAGCAGCTGCAAGTGTCGGCCGCCGTCGGCGCGTTCCTCGTCGGGATCGCGCTTTCGGGCGAGGCCGCCGAGGGCGCGCACACCCTGCTGGCGCCGCTGCGTGATCTGTTCGCCGCCGTGTTCTTCGTCTTCTTCGGTCTGCACACCGATCCGGCGAGCATCCCGCCGGTGCTGCTGCCCGCCCTCGCGCTCGCCGTCGTCACCGCCTGCACGAAGATCGCCACCGGGTACTGGGCCGCGCGGCGCGCCGGGATCTCCGTCAAGGGCCGCTGGCGGGCGGGCGGCGCGCTCGTGGCGCGCGGCGAGTTCTCCATCGTGATCGCGGGCCTCGCGGTCTCCGCGGGCATCGAGCCGTCGCTCGGCCCGCTGGCCACGGCGTACGTCCTGATCCTGGTGGTGGCGGGGCCGCTCACCGCTCGATTCGTGGAGCCCGTCGCCGCCTTCGTGAGCGGCCTGTCCCGGCACCGGGACGCTCCGGCGCGCACGCAGGAGCGTCCGTCGGAGGAGCGTCCCTCGGAGGAGCGCCCCGACGAGCGCGCCCCGGCGGCCGAGCCGCTTACCTCCGAGGTCATCGACGTGGACTGAGCCCTCCCCCGAGACTGTCGGGCACGCCGCGCGCCATCGGGGCGCGCGGCGTGACCTGGGGAGGAGCCACATGAGCGAGAACACGTCGACGGCCACGCGCGCGGCCGTGCAGGAGTTGCTGCGCCGGATCGGCGAGGGTGCCCCGGAGCGGATCGCCGCTCTGTACGCGGCGCGCGTCGACTGGCTGCTCGACTGGCCCGACTCCGAGCACGGGCGCGCCGCCACGCCCTGGATCCGGCGCCGGTCCACGCGCACCGACGTCGCGGCGCACTACGGCCAGCTCGGCGCGTACCACGTGCCGGGCGAGGCCGCCACGCGGATCGAGCGGATCCTCGTCGACGGCCGGGACGCGGTCGTGCTCGGGGAGATCCGGCAGACCGCGAAGCCCACCGGGCGCGCCTACCGGGCCCGGTTCGCGCTGCACTTGACCGTCGAGGACGGCCTGGTCACCCGGCACCACGTGTACGAGGACTCGCTGGCCGTCGCCAAGGCCTTCGCCGGGCGGTGAGCGACGCGGCGCGAGCGCTCCGAGCGCCGTCCCCGCCCGGGTCCCGGCGCGGTCCCCGCCCACGTCCCGGCGCCGCCCCCGCCCAGGTCGCGGCGCCCGGGCGGGGCGCTTAGCGTGTGACGGGGGTGTCTTTCGAGGCGGGGGGTCTGGAGGCCACCATGGACCACACGCCCGGCCCAGAGCCCGCACCGCGGGACACCCCGGACCCGCTGCCCCATGGGGCGGAACCGATCGCCCACACGGCGGACACGACACCGCAGTCGGCCACCCCGCCGCCCGCGCACACCGCGCTCCACACGGGCGGCAAGCACGAGCACCGGTGGCTGATCCTCGCGGTCATCGCGACCGCGCAGCTCATGGTGGTCCTGGACGCGACGATCGTGAACATCGCGCTGCCGTCCGCCCAGCGCGACCTGGGCTTCACCGACGGCAACCGGCAGTGGATCGTCACCGCCTACGCGCTCGCCTTCGGCAGCCTGCTGCTGCTCGGCGGGCGCATCGCCGACCTGGTGGGCCGCAAGGCCGTCTTCATCGCGGGGCTCGCCGGATTCGCCCTCGCCTCCGCGCTCGGCGGCGCCGCGACCAGCTTCACCATGCTGGTCATCGCCCGCGCCCTGCAAGGCGTGTTCGGGGCGCTGCTCGCGCCCGCCGCGCTCTCGCTGCTCACCACCACGTTCACGGACCCGCGCGAGCGCGCCAAGGCCTTCGGCATCTACGGCGCCGTCGCCGGATCGGGCGCGGCGGTGGGCCTGCTGCTCGGCGGCGTACTGACGGAGTACCTGGACTGGCGCTGGTGCCTGTACGTCAACCTCGCCTTCGCCGCGGCCGCCATCATCGGCGGCGCCCGCTTGCTGCACCCGGGAGCCCCGCCGGACCGGCCGAAGCTGGACGTGCCCGGCACGCTGCTGGTCTCCGCGGGCCTGTTCTGCATCGTCTACGGCTTCTCCAACGCCGAGACGCACGCCTGGAGCGACTGGATGACGTGGGGCTTCCTCGCCATCGGGGTCGTACTCGTCGCCGCGTTCGCCTGGTGGCAGACGCGGGCCGAGCATCCCCTGCTGCCGCTGCGGGTGGTGCTCGACCGGGACCGGGGCGCGTCGTTCCTCGCCATGTTCATCTCCGGCGCGGGCATGTTCGGCGTGTTCCTGTTCCTGACGTACTACATGCAGCAGATCCTCGACTACACGCCGATCAAGACCGGTCTCGCGTTCCTGCCGATGGTCGCGGTGATGGTCGTGGTGTCCGTCCTCACCACCAACGTCTTCGTGCCGCGGTTCGGCGCCAAGCCCATCGTGCCGCTCGGCATGGGCCTTTCGGCGGCGAGCATGGTCTGGCTGACGTCGCTCGGCACGCACAGCGGGTACGCCGCGCACGTGCTGCCGCCGCTCCTCGTCATGGGACTCGGCCTCGGCCTCATCTTCGCCCCGGCGATGAGCATGGCCACCGCGGGCGTCGCCGCGCACGACGCGGGCGTGGCCTCCGCGATGGTCAACACCACCCAGCAGGTGGGCGGCTCCATCGGCACGGCGCTCCTCAACACGCTCGCCACCAGTGCCGCGTCGAACTACCTGGCCGGGAAGCGGCCGACGCCCGCGGTCCAGGCCGAGGCGCAGATGCAGAGCTACGAGACGGCGTACTGGTGGTCGGCGCTCTTCTTCGCGGTCGGACTGCTCGTCACCTTCGTGCTGTACCGCAGGGGCCGCCCCGTGGGCGGGCACCTGAGCGAAGGCGCGGTCCACATGTGAGCGGGCGCGGATGAGTGGGGAGGAAGGTGAGCGATGACGGACTCCTCCGCCTCTTCCGCCTCCCCCGCCGACGACGGCGGTGTGGCCCTGGCATCGCCGCGCGGCCGCTGGGTCCTGGCGTGCGCGGTGCTGGCGTCCGGCATGGCGCTGCTGGACGGCACGGTCGTCAACGTCGCCCTGCCGACCCTCGGCCGCGATCTGGACGCCTCCATCTCCGCCCTCCAGTGGGTGGTCAACGCCTACATGCTCACGCTGTCCGCGCTGCTGCTCCTCGGCGGCGCGCTCGGCGACCGCATCGGGCGGCGGCGCACCCTCGTCATCGGCGTGGTGTGGTTCGCGCTCGCCTCCGCGCTGTGCGGTCTCGCCCAGGACGCGGGCACCCTGATCGCGGCCCGGGCCCTGCAAGGGGTGGGCGGCGCCCTGCTCACGCCCGGCTCGCTCGCCCTGGTGCGGTCCTCCTTCCGGGCCGACGACCAGGCGAAGGCGGTGGGTGCCTGGTCGGGGCTCGGCGGTGTCGCCGGGGCGGTGGGCCCGTTCCTCGGCGGCTGGCTGATCGACGGGCCGGGCTGGCGCTGGATCTTCCTCATCAACATCCCCCTGGCCGCGGTCGTGCTCCTCGCGGCCCGGCACGTACCGGAGAGCCGCGACGAACACGCCGCCGCCCAGCGGTTCGACGTACCGGGCGCCGTGCTCGCGGCGCTGTTCCTGGCGGGCGTGAGCTTCGCGCTGATCGGCGCCTCCGGCGACTCGACGGCCGCGGCCGTCCTGCCGGGGGTCGGCGGCCTGCTCGCGGGCGCCGCCTTCCTGGCCGTCGAGCGACGGCGGCGCGACCCGATGCTGCCGCTCGGCCTGTTCCGCTCCGGCCTGTTCTCCGCGGCGAACGTCATGACGCTCTGCCTGTACGCCGCCATCGGCGGCATCCTGTTCCTGCTGCCCGTCCAGCTCCAGACCACGCTCGGCTACGACGCGCTGGAGGCGGGCACGGCGACGCTGCCCATCACGGTCCTGATGCTGCTCCTCTCCGCGTCGGCGGGCGATCTGGCCCGGCGTGTCGGCCCGCGCCTGCCCCTCACCCTGGGGCCGCTCATCGCGGCCGCCGGGGTCCTGCTGATGCTGCGGATCGGACCCGGCTCCTCGTACGCCGCCGACGTGCTGCCCGCGGTCGTCGTCCTGGGCGTGGGCATGAGCGTGTTCGTGGCGCCCCTGACGGCGACGGTCCTCGCCTCGGTGGACGCCTCCCGTGCCGGGCTCGCCAGCGGCGTCAACAACACGGCCGCCCGCATCGCCCAACTCCTCGTGGTCGCCGCCCTGCCGCTCGCCGTGGGCCTGAGCGGCACGGCGTACGCCGACCCGGACGCGCTGGACACGGCCTTCGGCAAGGCGGCGTGGGGCTGCGCGGGCCTGTTCGCCCTCGCGGCGCTCGCCGCGGCGGCCTTCATCAGACCGCGCCCCGACGACTGGCACGCGGAGGCGGGCAACGAACCGCACTGCAAGGCGAACGTGGCGGTGTCGGCACCGCCGTTGGAGCCTGGGGTGTGCGGCAGGGAAGGACACGAGGACGGCCGACGGTCCGGGTGAGGCGGGCGGGGCGTCAGCGCCCCCACATCTGTGGCGCGACCACAACTGTGGCGCGGGCGGACGACACCGGCGGTGTCCGCTGGCACGATGTTCCAGGAGGACGTCGTTCCGTCGGCACGGTGCTTCGAGCAGGGCGTCGTTCCGTGCGGGGGACCGGTGGACCGCAGTCCTGATCCAGCAGCGAAACCAGCAGGGGTGGAGGGCCATGGCCATGTCCAAGTCCACGTCCAAGTGCGTGGACGAACTGCTCGCCGGGATGGCCCGGGCGTGGAACGAGGGCGACGGTGCGGCACTGGCGGCGCACTTCGCCGAGGACGCGGACTTCGTCGACGTGGTGGGCCGGTTCCACCGGGGCCGGGCCGTGATCGCCGAGGAGCACCAGAAGATCTTCGACACGGTCTACCGGGGCAGCCGGTTGGCGATCCGGCTCCTCGACGGCCGCCCGCTGGCGGACGGCCTCCTGCTCCTGCACACCGCCACGACGCTGCACGTCCCCGAAGGGCCGCGCGCGGGCGAGTTGCACGGGATCCGGACACAGATCGTGCGGGACGCGGAGACCGACGGCAAGATCCTGGCGTTCCACAACAGCGCGCGGACGGACCTGGCGGACTTCGCGCACGACGACGAGGACATGGCCCGCCGCTCTCCCCGGGAGTGGCACGGGCAGGGCTCCCATGACCCCGACGACTCCTAGCTCCGGCCCCGACCTGCGGCGTTCCGCGGCGCACGGGGCCGACCCCGGAGCGGCCGCGTCCGTACGCCGGGGGCGGCGAGCGCGTGCCGAAGGGCGGACGGTACGCCTCCGTCAACCGCCAGGTCCCGTAGCCCAGTTAGTTGACGTGCCGGTGCCGGGACCGTGCGCGCGAGGCCCTATCGTGTACGTCATGTCCGCTCCCGAGCTGATCCGCATCGTCTCCCGCTCCTCCCCCATGGCCCTGGCCCAGGTCGAGCGCGTACGCACCGAACTCGCCGCCCTGCACCCCGGAGTCCGTACCGAGGTCCTGCCCGTGACGACCTCCGGGGACCGCTGGATGGGTGACCTGGCACAGCTCGGCGGGAAGGGCGCCTTCACCAAGGAGGTCGACGCGGCGCTGCTGGCCGGCGAGGCCGACCTCGCCGTGCACTGCGTGAAGGACGTGCCCGCGGACCGGCCGCTGCCGCAGGGCACGACGTTCGCCGCGTTCCTCAAGCGCGACGACATCCGCGACGCGCTCATCCACCCGGACGGCCTGACCCTCGACCAACTGCCCGCGGGCAGCCGCATCGGCACGTCGTCGGTGCGCCGCATCGCCCAGCTCGCCGCGTCCCACCCGCATCTGACCTGCGTGCCGATGCGCGGCAACGCGGGCCGCCGGCTGCAGAAGCTCGCGGCGGGCGAGGCCGACGCCCTGATGCTCGCCGTGTCCGGCCTGGAGCGGATCGACTCGATGCACCTGGTCTCCGACGTGCTGTCCGTGGAGACGATGTGCCCCCCGATCGGCGCCGGGATCCTCGCGCTCCAGTGCCGCGAGGACGACACCGACACCATCGACCTGGTGAGCGGACTCGGCGACCGGGACGCCTGGCGCGAGGCCACGGCCGAGCGGATGTTCCTGCACGTGCTCCAGGGGCACTGCAACTCGCCGATCGCCGGGTACGCCCGCTGCGACGCGAGCGGTGACCTGTCGCTGCGCGCGCGGGTCTTCACGCCCGACGGCAAGCGGGTCCTCAACGCCCACGAGTGGGCGGGCCCCCTCGACCCGGCGACGCTCGGCACCTCCGTGGCCGTGAGCCTGCTGCGGCAGGGGGCGCGGGAGCTGATCGACTCCATCGCGCACTGAGCCACGGGGCGCCGGGAGGGCGGGCCCGCCCTCCCGGCGCCCCGACGGGCTGAGGTGCGGTGCTTCTCAGGCCGTCGTCCACGGCCGGAGCTTCTCGGGGTTGCGCACCGACCAGAAGCGGCTGATCCGGTCCCCCTCGAAGTCGAACGCCACCACCGACGCGACGGCGCCCGCGTGTTCGACCACCAGGCCGGGCTGGCCGTTGACCGTGCGCTCCAGGATCGTCAGGTCCGGCACCATGCTCATCAGCATGACCAGCTGGCGCGCGACCTGCTCGTTCCCCACCGTGAGCGGCGTGGCGCTGACCAGCCCGCCGCCGTCGGCGAGCCCCACGGCATCGGGGTCGAGGAGGCCGACGAGGGCGGCGATGTCCTTGGCCTCCCACGCCTCCTTGAACCGCCTGACGAGGACGGCGCGTTGTGCCGCCGGGGTCGCCGCGGGCGCGTCCGGCGCGCGCATGCGGCGACGGGCCGACGAGGCCAGCTGGCGGCACGCCGCCGGGGTCCTGCCGACGATCTCGGCCACCTCGGCGAAGGAGTAGCGGAAGACGTCGTGCAGGATGAACGCCACGCGCTCGGCCGGAGTCATCGACTCCAGCACCACGAGGAACGCCATGCTGACCGACTCGTCGAGAGTGACCCGGTCGGCCGGATCGGCCGCCCTGCCGCCCGACCGCGCGTCGGCCCACTCCCTGTGGTCCGGCACCGGCTCCGGAAGCCACTCCCCCACATAGCTCTCGCGCCGGGCCCGCGCCGAGCCGAGCAGATCGAGGCAGATGCGGCTCGCGACCCTGGTCAGCCAGCCCCCGGGCGACGCGATGTCCGCCCGCTGCTGCCGGGTCATGGCGTACCAGCGGGCGTACGTCTCCTGTACGACGTCCTCGGCGTCGGCGAGGGAGCCGAGCAGCCGGTACGCGACATTGATCAGCTGACGCCTCTCGCTCATGATCACGCTCAAACCCGGGTCCAGGCGGTCGTTCTGGGACTCGTACGGGGTCCTCATGGGGTCGCTGCTCCTTTGGCCGTGTCTGCCGTCACCTGTACGACGGATCAGCCTGCCGAAATGTGAGATCGGCGCGGTGTCGCGCGCACGGCGCCTGACATTTCCAGGGGCTGTCTCGTCGGAGGGGTGAAGCGGGCGCGGCGCGTGTCTGCGGGGCGAGCGCGGCTCGTGACCTCCGGTCTGCGGGGCGCGCACGGCTCGTGCCGGTGGGACGTACGCGACTCGTACCTCTCGGGCGGGCGCGGCTCGTACCTCTGGGGCGGGCGCGGCTCGTACCTCTGGGGCGGGCGCGGCTCGTCGCGGTGGCACGGACACGCCTCGCGCCCGTGGGGCGAACACGCCGCCCCCGAACAGTGACTCATCTACTCAGCGCGGCCCGGTTGTCGCGCACATCAAGGAGACCATCATGGAACCCCGTCTCAACTTCCTCGCCAACCCGGTCTCGGGCAAGGCCCTCCAGAGCCTCGCCTCGGCGGGGAGGGCGCTCGCGGAGTCCACCCTGCCCGCCGCGACCCGCGAGTTGGTGGCGCTGCGGGCCAGCCAGATCAACGGCTGCGGCTTCTGCGCCGACATCCACACCAAGGAGGCCACGCACGCGGGAGAGACCCCCACGCGCCTCCACCTGCTCGCGACCTGGCGCGATGCCTCGGTCTACACCGAGGCCGAGCGGGCCGCCCTGGAGCTCGCGGAGCAGGGCACCCGCATCGCCGACGCCGCCGGTGGAGTCACCGACGAGGCCTGGGCCAACGCCGCCAAGCACTTCGACGAGGACCAGCTCGCCGCGCTGGTGTCGGAGATAGCCATCATCAACGCCTTCAACCGGCTGAACGTCATCACCGCGAACCCCGGAGGCGACTACCAGGTCGGCCAGTTCGGCTAGGACGGCCCGGGCGCGGGGCCGCGGTCTCCGCCGCGGCCCCGCGCCCGTCCGGTTCCGGTGTCAGCGGATGTCCGATGTCAGCGGATCGGCCGGAACGAGTAGTAGTGGTGGGACGGGTCGTTCCAGGAGAAGCCCGGGTCGACCAGTGCGGTCGCGCTCCCGGAGCAGTTGCTGGTGGGCCACAGGTGGACCCTGCGGTTGGTCTTGTTGGTGCCTCGGACGGCACCGGCCGAGGACGTGTTGTAGCAGCGGCCGACCTCGGGGTCGAACTCGATGGTCCGCAGGCCGTCGCCGTCGTAGTACTCGAAGTAGCAGCTTCCGCCGCCGGGCGGCGGGCAGGCGGGTTCTCGGGCCTCGGCGGCCGCTCTCGACCCGGTCGCGCCGCCCGTCTGGGCGAGGCCGGTGAGGCCGAGGGCCAGCACGCAGGTCAGGGCGATGCGCAGGGTGGTCTTGGGGTAGGTCATGGTTCCTCCTCGGTGTCGCGAGCACGCGCTGACACGCGTCCGGACACTGCGTGCCGGTACTCGTCGTGGCTCTGGTACTCGTGGTCGCTGCTCTGGTGCTTGTCGTCGCTCTGGTACGTCCGGACACTTTCGGATCGTGGTGTCCACGCCGCGCGGCCGTCCATCACCCACACGAGCGGGAGCGGCGCGCAAGGGGGGCTCGTTGGCCGGATCGTGGGGGTTCCGGCGGCGGGTGTCGTCGCCCGCGATCCGCGAGGGTGGTGGTCGCCATGGATGGTCGCCGTGGGTCGCCGTCGGTGGTCGCCGTCGGTGGCCGCCTGGGGGAAAACCCCCAGGTCAGTCGGAGGAAATCACCGTTCCTGCAGTGCTGGTGGGCGGCCTAGCGTGAGGTGTGTTGACCACGCCGGGCGCTGACCGGGCTTGCCGCAGGAGTTGTGATGATCGAGGTCCAAGGGCTCACCAAACGGTACGGGGCCACCACCGCCGTGGACGCCCTGAGTTTCGAGGTGCGCCCCGGAGCCGTGACGGGCTTCCTCGGGCCGAACGGCTCGGGCAAGTCGACCACGATGCGCATGGTGATGGGCCTGGACAGGCCGGACACCGGCTGGGCCCGGATCTCCGGACGCCTGTACGGGGAGCTGAGCTGGCCCCTGCGTGAGGTGGGCGCGCTGCTTGAGGCACACACGTTCCATCCCGGCCGCAGCGCGCGGGCGCATCTGGCGGCGCTCGCCGCGGGCGGCGGCATCCCGCGGGCGCGGGTGGACGAAGTGCTGGGTGTCGTCGGTCTGAGCGACGTCGCCGGGCGGCGTGCGGGGACGTTCTCGCTGGGCATGGCCCAGCGTCTGGGGATCGCCGCCGCACTCCTCGGCGATCCGGAGGTCCTCCTCTTCGACGAGCCGGTGAACGGCCTGGACCCGGAAGGCGTGCGCTGGATCCGGGAGTTGATGCGCTCCCTAGCCGCGGAAGGCCGCACCGTCCTGCTGTCGAGCCATCTCATCGGCGAGATGGCGCTCACCGCCGACCACTTGGTCGTGATCGGACAGGGGCGGTTGCTCGCCGACACCTCGGTGCGGGAGCTCACCGCGGACGGCCGCTCGCTCGAAGAGGCCTTCTTCGCGCTGACCAGCGGCTCCGCCGAGTACCGCGGTGTCACCACCCAGCCCGTCCCCGATGCTCACGAGCGGTCCCGCGGTGTCACCAAGCCCGCCGACACCGAAAGGAATCCGCGATGACCACCCTCACCACCACCGCCACCGCCAGGTACGGCTTTCGCCAGGCCGTCCACATGGAGTGGGTCAAGCTGCGGACACTCCGCTCAACGTTCTACGCGCTACTGCTCGCCGCGGTCAGCATGGTCGCGATCGGCGTCGTCACCATGGCCAACACCAAGGCGCCCTCGCCGGACAAGGCAGCCGCCTTCGACCCGACGAACAACGTCCTCGCGGGTGTCGCCCTCGGCCAGCTGCTCATCGGGGTCCTCGGCGTCCTCATCGTCACCGGGGAGTACTCCTCCGGGTCCATACGCTCCACACTCGCCGCCATACCCGACCGCCGCCTCCTGCTGGCCGCCAAAGCCTCCGTGTACGGCGCGGTGGTGCTCCTCGTGGGTGAGACCGTTGCCTTCCTGACGTTCTTCGCGGGGCGCGCCGCGCTCGCCGACGGAGTGCCGAGGCCGGACCTCGGGGACGCCGGTGTGCTGCGGGCCGTGCTGATGTCCGGCGCCTATCTGGGGATGATCGGCCTGATGGGCCTGGGCATCGGCGCGATCACCCGGCACACGGCCGGCGCCATCGCCTCGCTCGTCGGCGTCACCTTCGTCCTGCCCGCACTCATCAGCGGCATAGCGGGACCCACCGTGGCCAAGTACTTCCCGACCATGATCGCCGGTAACTCCCTCGCGGTCGCCAAGCCGGTCTCCGACATGCTCGCGCCATGGACCGGGTTCGCCGTCCTGTGTCTGTACACCACCGCCGTCCTCGGTGTGGGCGCGGGGCTGCTCGCCCGACGCGACGCCTGACAGGAAAATGATCACCATGCACGACACCAGCGAAGCCATCCCGCGCTCGCCCTCCCCCACCGCCCCCGGGCGTTCGTTCCTCCGCATGATGCTGCGGGCACCGCTGACCCGGCGCGCCTGGAGAGAGACGGCGTACTGCCTGCTCGCCTTTCCGCTCGGGCTGGTGGGCGGTGTCGTCCTGGCCGTGCTGTTCGCCCTGGGCGCGGGCCTGACGGTGTCGCTGCTCGGCGCGGTCGTCGGCATCCTGATCCTGGTGACGGGGGTGCGGCTGGCACGGGCTGTTGCCTCGGTGCACCGGCGCATGGCCTCCGGGCTCCTCGGCGAGCGGCTGCCGGCCCTGGAGCCGCCGTCCGCGGGCACGGGGCTCTTCGGCCGGCTCGACGCGGGCCTGCGGGACGGCGCGGGCTGGCGGGCCGTGTCGTACGTCCTGGTGAAACTGCCGGTGAGCGCCCTCGGGATGTACGCGGTGCTGTGGTGGCTGACCGGTCTGGTCAATGTCACGGCACCGCTGAGGTGGGCGGCCTTCGGGCAGCAGCCGAGCGCCGGTGACCCCGGCGGCATGCCCGTCCTCACACCCGTTCCCGTCGGCGGCCTCGAAGTGGACACCTTCGCCGGGACGTTCGGGGCGCTCGCCTTCGGCGTGGCGCTGCTGTGGCTCGCGCCCTGGCCGACGCGGCTGGTGGTGGAGGCCGACCGCTGGCTGCTGCGTGCTCTGCTCGGCCCGAGCCGCCTCGCCGACCGGGTGCGCAACCTGGAGGAAACCCGTGCCCTCGCGGTCGACGATTCGGTGGCCCTGCTGCGCCGCGTGGAGCGCGATCTGCACGACGGGGCGCAGGTCCGGCTCGTCGCGGTCGCCATGAGCCTGGACATGGTCAAGGAGCGGCTCGGCACGGCGGACACATACGACAGGGCTGATCCCGCCGGCGACCCCATCGACCTGGCCCGCGTGCGGCAGCTCGTCGACGGCGCCCATCGGAACGCCACCGAGGCGCTCACCGAACTGCGCGACCTCGCCCGGGGCCTGCACCCACCGGTGCTCGACGACGGGCTGCCGGACGCACTCGCCACGCTCGCCGCCCGCAGCAGCATCCCGGTCGAGCTGACCGCCGATGTGCCCCGGCGCCCCACCCCGGCCATCGAGACCATCGCGTACTTCTGCGCGGCCGAGCTGCTCACCAACGTGATCAAGCACAGCGGCGCCACGCAGGTGATCCTCACGGTGGACGAGTGCCACGACGGGATGCTGCGGCTCCAGGTCGTGGACGACGGCCGGGGCGGCGCGGCGATCGGCGCGGGCAGCGGCCTCACCGGCCTCGTCCAGCGGATGCGCCCCGTCGACGGCCGACTGATGGTCCACAGCCCCGAGGGCGGACCGACGACGGCCGTCGTCGAGCTGCCGATGCGCGCGTGAGAGCATTCCACCATGCGTGTCGTGATCGCCGAGGACGCCGCTGTACTGCGGGAATTGCTGGCCCAGATGCTCGTGGAGCGGGGGCATGAGGTGTGTGCCGCCGTCGGTGACGCGGACGCGTTGCGCACGGCGGTGGCCGAGCACCGGCCGGACGTCACCGTCGTCGACATCCGGATGCCGCCGTCCCACACGGACGAGGGCCTGCGGGCCGCCATCGACATCCGCCGCACGTATCCGAGCACGGGGGTGCTGCTGTTCTCCCAGTACGTGGAGACGAAGTACGCCACGCGGCTGCTCGCGGACGGTTCGGCGGGGGTCGGCTATCTGCTCAAGGACCGGGTCGCCAACATCGCGGAGTTCACGGACGCGCTGGAGCGCGTGGCGGCGGGCGGCACCGCGCTCGATCCGGAGGTCGTCACCCAGCTCGCGGGGGCGAGCCATCGGGCGGCGGAGCTGGCACCGTTGACCGAGCGGGAGCGGCAGGTGCTGAAGCTGATGGCGGAGGGCCGTTCGAACGCGGCGATCGCGCAGGCCCTCGTGGTGTCGGCGGGCACGGTGGAGAAGCATGTGGCGGCGGTCTTCGACAAGTTGGGGCTACCCGCGTCGCACGACCACAACCGTCGGGTGCTCGCGGTGATCCGCTATCTGCGGGCCTGACCGGCCCCGCGGAGGACCGACGTCCCATGGCTCGGACCCGAGGCGGGTCGGTCAGTCGACGTCGGAGAAGCCGGGGGCGTCCGTCACGGCTGAGCCGTACAGCGCGCTCTTCGAGCGGTCCATGAGGTAGCAGAAGACGGGGCGGCCCACGCTCCAGGACGAGCGGCTGACGATGCCCGCGGTCCAGCTCAGGTCGTCCTCCGTGCCGAGGTAGGCGGCGGTGAAGCGCTGCGAGCACCGCTGTCGGGCGTGGGCCTGGGCGACGGCGTCCCCGGGGTAGGCGGTGGCTCGGTAGCGCGGGGCGGTGGCGAAGAGCTCGAAGTGGTGGGCCTCGTCGCAGTCGACGCGCAGCGCTGTGGCGCGGGCCGCGCGTCCGGCCACGCAGTCACCCACTTCGAGGTCGGCCCAGCTGACCGGCGTACCGGTGGGGGTGTCGTTCGGGAGGGCCTCTTGGCTGAGCGCGGCGGCTGCGGACGTGCTCAGGGCGAGCACGGCCACGAGCGCTCCGCGCCGTAGCCGACGGCGGCGCGGGGTGGCGGAGCGGCCGGGGCCCGGCCCGTCCGCGTGCCGTCCGGTGGGCGCGTCCGGCTCGGGGACCCAGGAGTACGGGATCTGGAACTCCCCCGGGTCCCGCGCGTAGGGGTCCCCCTGATGTCCCTGGCGCGGCGTGGCCATAGCCCGAGGGTGCCAGCTGGACGTCCGACTGAGTACAACTCCGCGCGAATTCAGGGAAATTGGCACATCCTGTTGCCCAAGCGGGGCGTTTCGCGGGACATTGCCCTGAGCGCCGACCGCGACGGTTTGTCACGGTCCCGGGGGCCGGTGGCACCGCGTGCGGGGCGGCGCAGGGGGGAGGTCCGCGGTCATGGGCGCCAGCACGGACTTGTACGCGCAGTGGGCGGTCGGCATGCTCGAAGCCCTGGAGCGCGCTCCGGCGCACGATCCGGACGAGACCGCACTCGCCTCCCGTCGGGGAGAGTTCCGTTCGGGCGTCGCCCATCTCCTGGGGGAGGCGCGTGATCCGCTGTCGATCGGTGTGGTCGGCGAGTTCAGCGCGGGCAAGTCGCTGTTGATCGAGGCGCTGCTCGGGATGCCGGGCCTGCTGTCGGTGAGCCATGTGCCGACCACGGGCAACGTGACGGCCATCCGCATCGACCAGTCGGGCGACGGCGAGCCGGGGCCGACGCTGCAGGAGCGCGCGGTCGTCTACTGCACGGCGCCCGAGACGGCCGAGCTCATGACGCATCTGCACGGCAGGCTCCAGGAGCTTGCGGGCCTGGAAGGGCTGGGCGAGCGGGAGCTCGGCGAGCTGCGTACGGCGCGGCCGGGCTCCGAGGGGTGGCAGCCGCTGATCGACTGGTGCCGCCGGTACGGCCGTTCCGCGCAGGGCTCCAAGATGAGCGCGGTGGCCAAGGAGACCCTGCTCCTGCACGCCGCCTACGAAGAGGGCGCGCCGCTGCTCGGACGGCGCTACGACCTGTCCGACGCGCAGGCCAAGCAGGCCATGTCCCTGCCCGACGTGCCGCAACAGCAGGGCGGCGGCTGGGACAGGCGCGGCACGGTGGCGCCGGGCGGCCGGATCCCGGACGACGTGCTCACCGCGTGCGTACCGCTGATCAGGAAGATCGAGCTGCGGGTGCGGATACCGCGCGCCGTGTGGGACCTGGGGGACGTGGGCGCGCTCACGCTGATGGACTTCCCCGGCCTGAACAGCCCCAGCTCGGGTGCGCGGGACCGGTTCCTGAGCCGTCGCGAGCTGCGTGACATCCACACCGTGCTGGTCCTGATGAACGCCCAGCGCGGGCCGGTGGCCAGTGAGCAGGACTTCTTCGACATGCTGCGCGAGCCCACGGCGGATGGGCGGGAACGCAGGTCGGACGAGGAGCTGCGGGAGAGCATCCTGGTCGCGGGCGGCCGCTTCGACCAGCTGCCGGTCGATGACGCGCCCGGGCTCGAGGCCGCGCTGCTGGGAGCGCACGAGCGCCTGACGGAGCGGCGGCTGCTGGGCCAGCCGGACACCGCGGTACTCGACACGATCGTCGAGGCCTCGCAGTCCCTGCTGCCCGCAGGGCAGCACAAGCAGCTCATCCTGGTTTCGCCCATGGTGGGTCTCGCCGCGCTGCGCGCCTCCGGCGTCCTCGGCGGCGAGGGGGCGGACGGGACGCGCGTCCACGTGCGCGAGGCGGGCAGCGGCACCGGCCAACCGGTGCCGACCGGCCTGTGGGCGCGCGTCGCCGACCGGCTCGAAGCGGATGCCCCGGGCAGCGGGCTGATCCGGGCCCTGCGCGAGTACGCCCACGACGGCGGGCTGCGGCTGCTGCGCGGTGAACTCACCGGGCACGCCCGGGAGCACGGCGGCACCCTCAAGAGCAGCGCGGTGCGCCGCCGGGCCGGAGCGGTGGACCGGGCCCGGCTCGCGCTGATCACCGCGGAGCGCTCGGCGCACCCGGGAGTGGAGTACCCGCCCGCGTACCAGGAGATCCAGCGGACCCTGCACGCCACCCGGCAGGCGCTGGCCGCGCTGCGCGAGGTGCTGGTCCTGGAGCGGGCCACGGACGGGGCGCGCGGCGACGACGCGCTGCGCCGGTACCTGGTCGACGAGGCCGCGACGGCGGTCGCCGCGTGGCCGCAGTGGAAGGAGCTGTTCGCGGCGGTGGACCGGGAGCGGCACCTGGTCGTGGCGCCGCACGCCACCGAGGGCGACGCGGACTTCGCCCAGCACGTGCAGGACGAGCTGGCGCTCCTCGGCCTCTTCACACAGGAGCCCGCCGCCGCGGAGAGCGATCCGGCGCCGGGCATTCCGGATGGTCCCGAGGAGCTCCTGGTGGCGTTCCGGGCGTCCCACGAGGCGCTCCTCACCCTCGTCCACGACCGGATCCGGGCCGCGTACGAGGCGCGTCTCGACGACCACGCCGACACGCTTGAGGACCTGCGCCGCGGCTGGATCGAGATCACCGCGGAGGAGCTGCGGCGCGGCGCGCTGCCGCCGCCGCGCCGGGACCGGCTCGGCGCGCTGATCGCCACAACCAACCCGGAGTGGTACCGCGCGGAGCTGCGGCAGACGGTGCCCCCGCAGCCGGATCCGGCGGACGTGGACGCCAGCTTCCCGCTGCGCCTCGACCGCTGTTTCCCCTGGCATCCGGACCAGCCCGAGGACCGTGACCCGCTGGAGCGCCACGTCGCGCACGTCGTGCGGATGCGGCGCGAGCTGGTCGCCGCCCTCGTGGATCTGGTGCACGGTCATCTGGCCGCCCATCAGGCGGAGTTCGCGCGGCAGGCGGGCAAGGCCCTGGCACAGGGCGAGCGGTTCGTGAACGCCACCGACACGCCCGAGCTGCTCCTGTCCGGCCTTCGGGCCGACGGCGCGGCCCAGGGCGCCGCACCCCTCGACCTGGCCGCGCGCCTGGAAGCGATGCCGCTGCCCCGGCCGTCCGCGCACCCCGGCGCGGCCCGCGGTACGCGGACGTCCACCGTCAAGAGCCTCGCCACGCCGCCCACCGCCCCGCGCAAGGCCTGACCCACGGAGACGCCATGGGACTGCACGCCCGTTTCGTAACCTCGGGGCCGTCCTGTGTGGCGGACGCCCACGGCGGCGGATTCACCCTGCTCGGCCCGCTGTCGGCGGTCCAGCTGCCCGACGTGGAGCTGCGGCCGACCGGCGGCGGTGTCATCGTCAGCAAGGCCGAGGTGCTGCGCACGGACCCGGCCCTTCCCGTGCTCGACGGCACCGCGCTCGACGGCGCGTTCCGCTCCGTGGAGGGCCAGGTGGTCAGGGCGCCGACGACCGTGCGGGCGCGCGGTGCCGTGGCGTTGGCCGAGCGCCTCGACCAGACCGTGCTACCGCTGGTCGTCCGCTTCACGCACCACGAACTCAACCCGGTCACGGGGCGCCCCGTCGGCACCATCCACGCCACGACCGAGGTCTCCACCACACTGCGTCTGGACATGGCCATGGCTCCACCGGTCCCGCCGGTCCCACCAGTCCCACCGACCTTCCAGTCCGCTCCGACGCCGAGTTCCAGCTCCGGCTCCGGACAGTGGTACGACGCCAATCTGTGGTCGCGGACCCCGGCCGGCGGGCCCACCGGGCGCGCCCACGCGTCCGCCCCGCCCAGCGCTTCCCGCGACGCGCCCCGGGCGGCCGCGGCCGCCGAGCCCACCGCTGCCGCACCCGGCCGCCCTGGAGTACGCCGGGTCCCAGAGGGCGCCGTGCGCCACTTCGGCTTCGCCGCGGTGGACTTCGGCACGACGAACTCCACGGTCACCGTCCACGACATGCGCCAGCTCGACGTGCGCGCCATGTCGCGGTACCAGGAGGGGCGGCTGCGCAAGGAGCTCAGGCAGCTGCTCGCCAATCCGGACGCGTGCGCGGGCGAGCGGGCACAGTGGCGCGAGCTGCTCACCGACGTCGCGCGGCAGTACCTCACGGACGGCGACGCCCCGCGCACCGAGGCGGGCGGCGGGCAGGCGCTCGCGGACGCCCTGGAGAGCGGGTACGGCGGCGACGGCTGGGTGCACGCGCTGTACACCGCGCTCGAACTGCGGATCGCCTCCCGGGACGAACAGCTGCGCCGGGCGGCGACTCCGCTGCTGCACCGGTGCTACCACCGGGCCTTCGACGAGCTGCCGCTGGACGTGCTCCGGCTGTTCTCCGTCGACCTCGACCAGGCGGGCGGCACGGAGCTCGCCAGCCGCATCGAGGTGGTCGCCACGAGCCCGGAGCTGCGGGTGCGGATGGGCCAGGAGCGGATCCCGGTGGGCGGACTGCCCATGGGCGGGGCCCAGTCGTACCGCGGGGTCAAGCAGTACCTGGGCCGCGACCACGAGATGCCGGGCCTGGCGCCGTTCACAGCCGACGACCTGATCCGCGAGGGCCTGCGCTATCTGCTCGACCAGGCCGACGAATACCTCGCCGCCAACCCCAAGGAATTCCACCAGGGCCGGCTCGACCACGTCGTCATGACGTACCCGACGGTGGCGCCGCCCGGGGTGCGCCGCAGGCTGCGGGAGCTGGTCGGCGCGGGGGCCGGCGGGGCGGGCGACGGGCTCGGCGTCACGCTGGTGGACACCCAGTTCGACGAGGCGGTGGCGGCCGCGCTCTTCTTCATCATGCGGGACTTCGGCGGCGACTTCGTCGCCGGTGTCGAGGCGTTCCGGGCACGCTGCCGCCCGCTGCCCGGCACGGACCGTGCCTGGCAGCAGAACGTCCTGGTCATCGACATCGGCGGCGGCACCACGGACCTCGCCCTGATCAATCTGCGCCTCAAGGACGCGACGCCCGACCCGGTGCCGGGCCAGGACCCCCGCTTCACCGGCCGCCTGTACGTCCTCACGCCCACGCTGCTCGGCTCCACCGGGCACCTCCAGCTGGGCGGCGACCTGATGACGCTGCGGCTCTTCCGCTGGTACAAGGCGGCCTTCGCCGACCATCTGCTCACCGGTCAGCCGGAGCGGTTCGAGCACGTCGTGGGCTCGCTGAAGGACCCGTACGCCGTCGACGGCCGCTATGTGCCGCGCACCCTGCTCGACCGCGACCCGGAGATCGAGGGGTATCCGGCGGATCTGGTGGACCGCGTGGTGCCGACGCGCTGGAGCGCCGACACCGTGGTCACCGCGTCCCGGGAGGACGCGGAGCAGACGTTCTGGCTGCTGTGGGAGCTCGCCGAGGACGCCAAGTTCCGGCTCGGCGCGGGCGAGTCCGCGTATCAGCCGCTGCCGGAGACGCTTGAGGTGCTCCTGGGACGGCTCGGGGCGGCGGGCGCGCCCGCGGCGTGGACGCCGGTGCTCGACGCCGCGACGTTCGCGGAACTCCTCGCGCCGGACCTCAAGGAGATCATGGATCTCGTGGTCGCCCTCACGAAGAACATCGTGACGGCCAGCGAGCTCGACCGGACCTTCCTCACCGGCAAGAGCAGCCGGATGCCGCTGGTGCGGCACACCCTGGAGCGGCGGCTGCGCCAGGAGAGCGAGGTGCGGTGGAACCCCGCGGGCGTCGCCGTGGAGGAGGAGTACGGCAAGAAGGCGACGTCCATCGGGGCCTGCTGGGGCCACCACGTCCGCCGGTTCGCGCACACCGTGCGCAACGCCCAGGGCGTCCTGGGCCGCGGCCGCTACGTGCTGCGCATCGAGGTGGACAACCTCAGCTACTACCTGCCGTGCGACTTCGGGCCGACGTACCAGCTGGCGGCCAACGACCCCACGCACGCCCTGCTGAGGGTCGGCGCGCGGCTGAGTCCCATCGGCCCCGGCGGCACCTGGGCGGTGCGCAGCAAGTGGCAGAGCCTGCCCGCGAGTCTGCGCATCCACCGCAACATCGGCACCGGCTGGAAGGAGTGGGGCGCCTTCGACCCGGACGCCTGGGTCCGCCTCGAAGAGCCCGGCTTCACGCTGAACATGGCGCAGTGGACACGGGAGGCGCAGTTCCAGGTGGAGGTGAACGCCGATCTCGACCTGGCGGTGCACCTCGCGCGCGGCGCGCCGCAGTACGAGGTGGACGGCCCGGCCCCGGTCCAGATCGACCTCGGCGGCGGCCCCGGCGGCCAGTGGGTGCCGATCGAGATCGTCGCCGACAACCGGGTGGCGGGGGACCGGCCGGACACGGGCGTGGTCGTCTTCAGCCTGCCGCAGGACCCGCGCCGCCCCGCCGCGGCGGCGGCCGAGGCGCCGCGCTTCAACGAGGTGTTCCGGGTGCGGGGCGCGGGGCCGAACGCGCGGGCGGTGCGGGGCATGACGAGCGGGCCGATCGGCTCGCCGCCGCACGACGGCTGGTCGTTCTACCTGCGCTATCCCGGCGAGCCCGACCGGAAGTGGGACCTGCTCGGCGTCGTGTCCGTGCCCGAGCGGAGCGGCACGGAGCCGGCGTACGGCACGGAAAGCGTGGAGGCCGAGCAAGGAGTGACGTATGTGGCCACGCTCGACGAGCAGGGGCTGCTGCGGGTGCACCGGGAGCCGGTGCCGTACTGGCGGGCCGACTCGCTCGCCGGGATGTGGGGCGCGCCGGGTTCGGTGTTCCGGGTGGACATGAGCGACACGAAGGCCTCGTACATCGCCGAGCGCGATCCGTTCAACGGCGGGCACTGACCGCCGTGGACGCGCTGCGCAGGCTCAGCCGGCTGCCGGACTCGCACCTCGCGGCGCTGGCGCGCGCCCATCTGGAGGGGCTGCGGTCCGCGTTGGGCGTGGCCCTGGAGGCGCTGCCCGACGACGCGGGCGCGACCGAGTGCCGGGCGGCGCTCGCGGAGGTGGCGGCGGCGCTGGCACCGGGCGGCGCGCCGCCGGAGACAGCGCCGGGGACGGAGCCGGGGACGGAGTCCGGCACGCCCCCCGCCGCCTCCGAGGCGGCCGGATCCGCAGCCGATGAGAGCACCCCGCCGATGGGCACGTCCGTACCGGCCACGCGGGAGCCGGTCGTGCGGGAGCCGGTCACGCCGGTGCCCCCAGAGCCCGTGCCCCCGGAGCCCGTGCCCCCGGAGCCCGTGCCCGCGCAGCCGCCCGGGCGGCCCTCCCCCGTCGCCGACCCCGAGCTGGCCGCGCTGGCCGCGGAGCTGACGCGGAGCCAGGAGTGCGCCACCTTCCTTGGCCCGCTGGCCGTGCCTGAGGCCGACGGGACGGCCGCGCTGTGGTGCTGGTTCCAGTTGACGCTGCTGCGTCTGCCGCACGCGTACGCGACGCGGTGGCGCGCGCGGGCGGAGCGCCTCGCGGTGGCGGCGCGGGTCGCGACCGAGGAGCGGTGGGACGAGTGGCAGGCGCTCGACGGCGTCGAGGTCCTCCTGCCGCCGCTGCCCCGTGCGGGCGTCACCGGGGTGCGCCTCGGTGCGGCAGGGGCCCTGGCGGACTGGGCGGTGACCGCCGCGGGCGGCGACCACGGCGCGACCGCGCGTCATCTGCGGTCGCCGCTGGCCGTCTGTGTCGTCCTCGCCGGTTGGGTGACCGGACTCGCCTCGCTGGACGGCCAGTTGCACCACTGTCTGGAGGGCGTCGTGCACCGGGGCGTGGTCCCGCTGGGCGACACCGAGCACCGCGACGCCTACCGCCTTGAGCTCGCCCAGCGGATCGGGCGCCTGGCCCGGCAGCCGCCGGGCTCTCCGGAGGAGCTGCGAGCCGCGCTCGCGGTGGACGAGGCGCTGTGCTCGGTGCTTCATCTGCCTCCGGCCGCGCCCGGCAGCTGGTGGGCGGGGGTCGCCGAGGCGTCCCAGCGGATGGTCCTTGAACTGCGGCGCCGGGTGCGGGACAGCGGCGCCGACGTCGCCGTGCAGGTCCTCGCCCCGACGTATCGCGAGGCCCGCCGCCGCACCGGCGGCAACGACATCCCCCTGGACGCGGGCGGGCGCAGGGGCCAGGTGCTCGCCGGGCTTCGGCTGTGGGCCCGCGTCGACGGCAGGGAGCTGCCCGGCCGGGTGGTGTACAGGGCATGAGGCGGCCCGTCGGACGCCTGGGCGGCGCGGCATGAGCGGCACGCCGGGCCGCCCGGCGCGCTGGCCGACGAAGACCGAGTACGCGGAGGCGGTGCAGGACCCGGCCACGGCGTTCGCCGAACCGGACCTCGCGGGCGGCGTGCTCGACCTCAACCGGCTCGGCATGCCGCGCACCAGCTCCGGACGGAACGCGGTGGTGTTCCGGCTGCTCGGGCCGCGCGGCGCCTGCGCGGTGCGCTGCATGACGCGGCCACCCGCCGCGGGCGCCCTGCGCTACGACGCGCTGCGCCGCTGTCTCCAGGGCCGCGCCTGCCCGGCGCTGACCCCGGCGACCTGGCTGGAGCGGGGCATCCAGGTGGGCGGCGCGTGGTGGCCGGTGGTCCTGAAGCCGTGGGTGCCCGGAGACACCCTCGACATCGCGCTGTCCCGGCGCCCGGGCGAGCCGCGCGCCCTGCGGCACCTGGCCGCGAACTGGCGAGTGGCGCTGCGCCAGTTGGCCCGCGCCGGGCTCGGGCACGGCGACCTCCAGCAGGGCAACGTCCTGGTGGACGACGAGCTGCGGCTCCAGCTGGTCGACCCTGGACGGGGTGTGGGTGCCGAGCGGGCAGGACTGGCCGCGCGCCGACGCCGGTCACCCCGACTACCGCCATCCCGAGGAGGACGGCGAGCTGCACGGGGTCCGCCTGGACGCCTTCCCTGCCTCCGTCGTCTTCCTGTCGGCGCTGGCCGTGGCCGCGGACCCGAGCCTGTGGAAGCTGCACACCCAGGAGAACCTGATCTTCCGTGCCGCCGACTGCGCCCGCGCCCGCGGCCGGACGGGCTCTCCGGAGGATCTGGTGGCGGCGCTGCACCGGTGACCGTGCGAACCTTCAGGCACGGCCGTACGAGCCGGTCCCGCGCTCGGGACGTACGAGACCTCACGGCACCCGGTCGACGCGGCAGCGCACCAAGGTCACGTCGTCCTGCTCCAGTTCGCCCCGTCGCCACAGCGCCCGTACCTCCGTCGTGAATTCGCCCGGGTCGCACCGTCGCAGGAAGTGCCAGGCGTGCGGGCCGTGTGCGGCCTGTGTCAGGGCCCAGCGGGCGAGGGCGTCCCAGAGGTACGGAGGTGCCTGCGGGGACAGGCGTACGCACGGCGCCCACTCCTCGGCGGCCGCTCGGTCCCAGTCGCCGAGCGCGGCGGCGCCGAAGCCGTCGGGGGGCCGCGCCACGAACCTGCGGACGAGGCAGTGCGCCCAGGGCCCGGAGGCCAGGGCGCGGGTCGCGCCGTCGGAGACCGCGACCCGGCCGCGCGCCGGGTCGAGGGCGGCGGCGTGCTCGCTCGGTTCCGTGGCCGACTTGGGCACCGCGAGCACCTCGTCGCCGACGAGCGGGTCGCGGCCGTCGGCGCCGACGACGGGCGCGACCGTGCCGGGCCGCCGCCGGTCGATGCGCTGCTGGTAGGGCACGGTTACCTCCCGGCGTGCGGGGCGTGGTCGGGTGGGCCGGAGCGGCGCCCGTGGTGGAGGAGGACGTCGCAGCGCGCGACGCGGTAGCGCACCGGTGGCTCCGCGGCCCCGGGCGCCCGGGCGTCGCGCACGCCGGTGACGACGTCGTCGACCAGGCGTTGGAGGGCCGAACCGCCGGGCCCGCGCCGGGCGATGCCCCGCTGGGCGAGCCGCGTCAGGTCCTGCGGGCGGTCGGTGACGACGGCGACGAGCGTCTCGGGCCGTGGCACGCCGCGGGGCAGGCCGTCGGGCCAGTACAGTTCGATGCCCGCGAGCCGGTGGCTGCCGGGAAGGCGGAACAGTTCGTAGCGGGCGTCCGGGGCCAGGCCGACGCCCGCGGGCTCGGTGGTGGTGAGCTGGGTGACGGCGCCGCGCAGTCCGACGTCGAACACGGACACGTGCCGGCGTTCGGCGGCCCGGTTGTGGAGGTGGACGACGATCTCGTCGCCGTGGAAGACGTGTGCGCCGCTGCGGTCCAGGGGCTGTTGTGTGCCGTCCGCGCACAGCAGCGCGTAGTGGAAGGTCACGTCGTCGGGGAGCGCGGCCGGACCGGTGCCGGAGGCCAGGGCGCGGACGTGGGCGGCCCTGGCGAGCTGTTGGAGGTCCTGGGTGAGGGAGTCGAGCCCGGTGTCCGTGGCCGGGCTCGCGGCGGCGCGCAGCGGCTCGCCGTCGGCGTCGGCCAGGCGCAGGCCGTCGGGGGTCAGGCCGACGACGGCCAGGGCGGGTTCGTCGCTCCGGGCGATCCGCAGGTGGGCGCAGGCCCGCAGACGCGCGGCCACGCGCGCGTGGTCGGGGTGGTCAGCGGGGTGCAGGAGGACGGGACGGCGGCCCAAGGAGACGTGCAGGGGATGCGCCTCGGTGCCCGGAGGAGGGATTTCCGGGGGCGGTTCGTGCGCCGCTCCGCCCTGGAGGCGCAGTCGGGCGGTCCCGGCCTCCGCGCGGTCGACGACGGCGGTGGCGAGCGGCCGCCGCGGGTCGCCGCCCGGGGGCACCAGCGCGTACTGATCGCCCACGGCCACGCCGAACAGCTCCGCGCCGTCCAGATACGCCCCGTACCGGTCGGCCGACACCGGCAGCACGCCGGTGGCGCGCTGCTCCGCGGTGTCGAACAGGAGCCGGTCGGCGGGCCCTTCGACCTCCGGGCGCTGGAAGGGGACGACGTCGAGGACGGCGGGCCGCAGCAGCCCCAGCAGGGTGCGCCAGGTCAGCCGATGGGCGCCGGGGGCGCGCAGGAGCCGGGCGAGGCTCGCGGTGAGCAGGCCGCGCGGGCCGTCGAAGCCGGGGAGCTGGACTTCGTAGGCGCTGGCGTCGGGTTCACAGGCCACCAGGCGGACGACGGACGGGTTCGACTCGGCAGCGGGGCGGCCCGCGCGGCGCGGGGCCGCGCCCACCGCCGTCCGCCAGGCCGCGTGCACCGTCGCCCAGTCGCGGCCCTCCGTGCGGGCCTTGGGCACCTGCCGGGCGGTGCGGGCCATGCGGGCGGAGTGGCAGCTGTCGATGATGGTCGTGACGTTCGCGGTGCGGGCGCTCAACTCGTCCTGGAGCAGGCTCAGCTCGTCGGCGAACAGGCCCGGGAACGCGCCGGGCGTGCCGGGCTCGTCGATGTCGGTGGGGCACAGGTACTGGATGCGCGCCGGCTGCCCGGGAGCGGGCGCGGGGCGGGGGTCGCGCGCCTGGCCGCCGTGGCCCGAGTAGTAGACGACGGCCGCGTCCCCGGCTCCGGTGGCGTCGATGAGCGCGCGGTAGGCCTCGATGAGTCCCCGCCGCGTCGCGCGCGGCCCGGTGGCCCGGGTCACCTCGAAGCCGAGGGGGGCGAGGACGTCCGCCATCAGCGCGACATCGGCGTCCACGCCACGCAGCACTCCGGTCCGACAGCCGATAAGCAGTGCCCGTTTACGCATCGCAGCCCCCCGTGACGCGCATCGCAGCCCCCATGACGCGCGCCGTAGCCGCCAGGATGGCACGGCGGCCCACCCCGGTCACCCCTGCGTCCGCGGCACGGCGTCAGCCGCCGATGTGGATGAACGGAGCCCAGTGGTAGGGCGGCGGGGACGTGTGCCGGGTGAGGGCCGTGGGCGGGCGGCCGTCGCGTGCGCAGTCGGCCGCGGCGCCGCCGCCGGTGGCCTCGCGCAGCCGCTCGTACGCCGTGGCGCGCCCGTCGGCGTCCAGGGCGCGCAGGCGGCGCTGCGCCGTCGTGAGGGCGTCGGCCACCGGGGTGCCGGGGCGGGCGAGCAGCGCTTCGTAGAAGTACGTCATGAGGACGGCTCCGGAGGCGTCGTCGACGGGCCACAGCGACACCACCGCGTGCCGCGCGCCCGCCGCGACGGCGGCGCGGACCAGGCCGATGACGTCTCCTCCTGCGGTGGCCGTGCCGCGCCCGGTGTGGCAGGCGGAGAGCACGACGAGGTCGGCGGTCAGATCGAGCCCGGTGACGTCCCCGACGGTCAGCCGGTCGTGCCCGGCGAGCGCCACGTGGCTGCGGTGCGGGCCGCGCTCGTGCAGGACGCCGTGGGTGGCCAGGTGCAGTACGGCGCGGCCGGGCGCGGAGGCGGTGACGGCGGCGGCCGTCGCGGCGGCGCCGAGCAGCGGTTCGGTGCCGAGCAGCCGGGCGATGGCCCGCACTTCCGTCGCCGTCCCGGGCAGTCGGGCGAGGCCCCGGCCGGGCGCGTACGCGGGGTCGCCGACGAGCAGCGCGGGCGCGCCGCGGCCCGGTGGGCGGCCGCAGCCGGGCCGGGTGATGAGGGACGCCGAGGGCAGCTGGGAGATCACGCACCGCTCCCCCAGCGGCACATCGCCGACGGGCAGGACGGCGAACGGCACGAGGGTGAGCGCCCGGTGCGGCACCACGTACAGGCGGCGCCGGCCGCGCACGGCGTCCGCGACGGGGTCGAGGAGCAGACGTGCCAGGGCGATCGCGTCGGCGGTGTCGTGGTGGCCGCTCGCGCACGCGGAGTGGAACCGCCGGACGGCACAGGCGAGATCGCGGTGGTGCACGGTCCTGCGGCTGTGGCGGGCGCCGTGCCGGTCGACCGCCCAGGTCACCAGGTCGTCGTCGAACGTCTCGTACATCAGGAGCAGCGCGTCGTCGGGCAGGGCGGCGCGCACCGCGTCAAGGCGGGTGCCCCGGATCCGCCGCTCCTCGTCGGCGCGGCCGCGCAGCAGGCCGGGCGCGTGCGTGGCCACGTGGGTCTCGGCGGCCTCCAGCTCGTCCTCGGCGGCGAGCACGGTGGCGCGCAGGCGTGCGGCGGGCGGGGTGTGCGCGGCGTCGCCGGTCACGCTGTCCGCGAGCCCTTCGTAGGCGGCGGCCCAGGCCGAACCGGCGCGCAGCCAGCGGCGGGCGGCGTCGAGCGGCGGCCCCGGCGGCAGGTCGTCGAGGGCGCGCAGGACGTCGACGGCGATGCCGCGGCAGCGGTCGGAGAGTTCGAAGGCGAGGGCGCGTTCGGCGTCAGGGTCGACGGTGTCGTGCGGGGCTTCGGCGGTCCGGTCGGCCGGTGGCTTCCGGGCTTCGTCGGCCCGGCAGAGGTGCGCGCGGGCCGCGATGTGGTACATCGCCGCGACGGTCACGTCGTCGGTCATCGAGGTGCGCAGGACGTCCCGTACGAGCTGGTCCGACCACTGCTCGAAGCGGGTCACCGCGTCCCCGCCGACCCGGGCGGCGGTGGCGTGGTCGCCGAGGGCCGCGGCGAGCTCGGCGCGGCGCGCCAGGTCCTCCCAGGGGCGGTCGGGGTCGCCGCTCCAGGACGTCTCGTCGAGTACGCCGAGGGCGTGGCGCGCGGTGTGCGGGTCGCCGAGGCGCAGGAAGAGGCTGACGGCGTGGTCGGGGTGCAGGCCGCCGCGCCGGAACAGGCGGGACGCGAGGGCGTGGGCCTGCTGCCGCTGGCCGAGTTCGTACAGGAGGGCCGTCCGCAGGAGGGCGTCGTCCCCGGCGCGGTCGAGCGCCGCCCGGAGCACGGCGTGGGCCTCGTCGCGGAAACCGGCCTCCAGGGCCCGGCGGCCCCGGTGGCGCAGCAGTTGGGCGGGGGCGCGCCGCAGGCTCTCCCGCACGATGTCGATGGCCTGCCGGGCGGGCGGCCAGGAGCCGGCGAGGCGTTCGGCAGCGGCGGCCACCTCGCCGAGCCGTGCCTGGGCGACGCCCTTCAGGTCCGGGTCGGCGAGCGCCTCCACGGCCCGGTCGAGCGCCAGGGCGAGTTCGGCGGCGCGCAGCCAGCTGCGTTCGTCGGCGTCCCGTGCCCGCAGCGCGGCCGTGGCGTGCGCGGTGTCGGCGGCCAGGAGCACGGTCGAGGCCTGCCGGAAGTTCAGCCGGTCGACGAGGTCGACGTACGCGCGGTCCGTGAGGTCCGCCTCCAGGGGGGCGGTGATCCGGGCCGTGACGAAGCGGGCGGCCCGCAGGCAGCGCAGGGCGGCCAGGGTCAGCCCCTCCCGCTGCCAGGCAGCGGCCCGTGCGAGCAGGAGCCGGACCAGGCCCTTCAGATAGCTGGAGCTGCCGTCGTCGCGGCCCCAGCGCGCGAGTCCGTCGAGGTCGCGGCGGTCGGCGTCGGAGCCGTCGGCGAGCCCGTCGAGCAGCCGGTGCGCGGTGGCGAGCGCGGCGAGGGAGCCCGCGCCCGCGCGGTCGGCCAGGGCGGCGGCCCGCTCGCCCGCGCGCGCCCGTGCGGGCCCGTCGCCGCGCGTGCGGGCCAGGTGGGCCAGGCGCAGGGCGACGCGGGCGCGGCCGCGCGGGGCGGGCAGGCGCGCGTAGAGGGCGTCGGCCGCCTCGTAGTGGGCGCGGGCCATGGCCGGGTCGACGGGGATGTCCTCGGGGGCGGTGCCCGGTTCGGCGGCCGCCGCCGGGCCGAGCCGCAGGCCCAGGAGGTCGGGGTGGGAACAGGGCGTCAGGGCCGCGTCGCCCTGGAGGAGGTAGACCCGGGCGAGCACCCAGGGGTCGCCGTGCGCGTCGTGCCTGCACCGGTCGAGGGCGGCCAGGACGTCGGCGTCGCGGCCCGCGCGCCGGGCCACGTCGGCGGCCGCGAGGTGGACGTGCGCCCGCACCCAGCGCACCAGCGCGGCGTCCGCGCCCGGCACGTCGTTCGCCTGCCGTTCCGTGTCTCGCAGCACGTGTGCGATGGCCCAGTGGTCGCCGCTGGTCCTGGCGTTCTCGACGATGCCGCGGGCGGCGAGGAGCCGGGGCAGGAAGCGGGCGGCGCAGAACTCCACCAGGGCCGCGTCGGGGGCGGCCTTCCGGGGCGGCCCCGCCGCGAGCCGCTCCGCGTCGCCTTCGGCGAGCACCGCGCCCCCGCCGCCCGGGTACCAGTTCAGGTCGAGGGCGTGTGCCGCCACGCGCAGCGCGGCGGCCATGTCGTCGGCGGCGCCCGGCTCGCGCACGTCCGCGAGGCGGCGCAGGGCCCGCCGGGGCTCGCCCGCCGCGAGGGCCCGCGCGCCGGCGACGAGCGGGTGCTCGGGCCGGGCCGCGTCCCGGCCGAACCCGGGTTCACCGGTGAGCAGTATGCGGAGCACGTCGTGGGCCGTATCCATACGCTTCCCCCCAACACCCCGCCTCCGTAGGAGAGTTGGGGCCTCACCCGCGCTTTTCGGACACCAGCGTACTGAGCGTTTCGGCCGATGACCGCACCCTCCACCGAAAGCCCCCAGAATGCCCCCGCGCGGCGAACGAAGCGCGGGCGGCCGCCGTTTCCCCGAAGGACAGTGGCATATGACACCAGCACCACCACATCGGGTGTTGCCAAATCCCTTACGTGCCTGAGTCCGCTGTGCCAGAGTCGTTACCGGTCGAAGAGTTGTTTCTGAAGTCAGCACGGAAGCCGGCAGCGCGGCACGGCAGGAAGCCCGCCGCCCCCACCAGCGCGGCCCCCGCGAGCCGGCCCGGCCGCACCGCATCGCCTACGGAGCCCCCATGCCGTCCCACGTCTTCGCGGACCGAACCGCCCAGCCGCCCGAGCGCGGCGCGGTCGACGCGCTGATCACGCAGACGCGCCGGCTCCGCGGCGAAGTCGACGCCGTGCGCCGCGAGGCGACCGCCGACCACAGCGACCCCACGGGCCGCTGGCAGCGCGCCCTGTGCGACCTCGCGGTCCATCAACTCAACGATCTGCACGGCCACTTGGCCCAGCTGCGGGACGGCCCGCCGCGCACGCACCGGCAGCCCGCCGGTGCTGCGCGGCCGGAGCCGCCCGCCGGCTCCCTGCTCAGCCGGGTGGGCAGCGCCGAGTGGAACCTCCTCACCGACGAGGCCAGCTGGTCCGGCGAGCTGTACCAGATCCTCGGCCGCGACCCGGCCGCTCCCCCGCTCTCCCTGGACGAGCTGCCCTCGCTCGTGCACCCCGACGACCACGCGCTTCTCACCGCGATGGTCACGGACTGCCTGGTCGACGGCAAGCCGATCGACGGCGAGTTCCGCGTCGTGCGCGCCGACGGCGGCGAGCGCCAGGTGCACATGATGGGCGAGCCCGTCCTCGCCACCGACGGCTCCACCGCCTCCATGTGGGCGGTCCTGCGCGACGTCAGCGAGCTGCGCCGCAGCCAGCTCGCGGTCAGCGAGAGCCGCGACTCGCTGCAGCACCAGCGCCACCTCGCGCAGACCGAGCACCGGCTCGCCGTCGAGCTGCAGGAAGCCGTCCTGCCGCCGTGGCACGGCTCCCTGCGGTTCCCGCACGGCGGCCCCGCGGGCCTCGACCTCGCCGCCCACTATCTGCCGTCGTCGTCGAGCGCCCTCATCGGCGGCGACTGGTACGACGCGATGGAGCTGGCCGACGGCCGGATGCTGCTGAGCGTCGGCGACCTCACCGGCCACGGCGTCACGGTGACGTCGGGCATGGCGATGCTGCTCGGCGCGCTGCGCGGCATGGCCGTCGCGGGCACGCAGCCGGGCCAGCTGATGGCCTGGCTCAACCAACTCCTCGACACCTCGGCGCAGCCCGCGCTCGGCAGCGCCGTCTGCTGCCTGTACGACCCCGAGCGGCACGTGCTGACCTGGTCCCAGGCCGGGCACCCCGCCCCGCTGTTGTTCCGCGACGGGACGGGGCGCGCCCTGACACCACCGGACGGCGTGCTGCTCGGCGCGACGTCCGGCGCGGCGTACGAACAGGTCGAGGAGGCACTGCGCCCCGGTGACCTGCTCCTGCTGCACACGGACGGCCTAGTGCCGCGGCGTTCCCGAGATGCCGCGACCGGCCGACTGCTCGCCCTGGCGCCGCGGTTCGCCGAAGCGAGGACGGCTCAGGACTGTGTGCGCGTCACGGTCGAGGAGTTCGGCGTGGCCCCGCGCGAGGACGACGCCTGCCTGCTGGTGGCCAAGGTCGACGCGTAGCCCTCACGGACCACCGCGCGGGACCCGGACCGGGCCCCGCGCCGAGTGCCCTGTGGCCCCCCGGGGCCGATGTGCTCCGCGGGCCCGGAGTGCCACGAAGACCTGGCCCCGACTTCGTACCGTCGTGCCCGACGTTCCTCACGCTCGTGCCCATTTTCCTCCTCCCGGCCTGCCCGCGGCCTTGGGGAGGGCGTGCTTGATCTCCTCGCGCAGGTCCTCGATCTTCGGGTAGCCCGCGTACTGGGCGGTCAGCCGGTACATCTCCCGTAGCCGGTCCCACGTGCGGTGCGAGGAGTTCGAGCCCATCGACACCAGTGCGAGCCGGGCGTACCGGTCGGCCTGTTCGGGGTCGTCGGCGATGAAGCAGGCCGACGCCAGCGAGATGTAGTCGAAGATCGTGGAGCGGTCACGGCCCTTGGTGCGCAGGGCGATGGCCTCCTTGGCGTGGCGCTGGGCGACGTGCGCGGCGGACGGGTCGTGGTCCGCGAGCGTGCGGTAGGCGAGCGCCTGCATGCCGTGCAGGTCCGCCTCGTCGAACATCTGCATCCAGCTGGGCGGCGGCACGTCGCCCTTGTCGGAGACGAACAGGTCCTCGGCCCGGCCGAGCGTGCGCCGCATCGCCTGGCCCTTGCCCATGGACGCCTGCGCCCAGGCCTCGATGGTGTGCAGCATGGCCTGGGTGCGCGGCTGCGTCTGCTCGCCCGAGCCGGACTTGGCGAGCTTCATCAGGTCCAGGGCGTCGTCCGGCTTGCCCAGGTGCACCATCTGGCGCGCGGCGCGGGACAGGGCCTCCCCTGCGCGCGGCCGGTCGCCGCCCTCGCGGGCCGCGTGCGCGGCGATCACGAAGTACTTCTGGGCGGTGGGTTCGAGGCCGACGTCGTGGGACATCCACCCGGCGAGGACGGCGAGGTTGGCGGCGACGCCCCACAGGCGTCGCTGGAGGTGGTCGGGGTGCCGGTAGGCGAGCATGCCGCCCACCTCGTTCAACTGGCCCACCACGGCCTTGCGCTGGAGCCCCCCGCCACGGGAGGCGTCCCAGGCGCGGAACACCTCGACCGAGCGCTCCAGTTCCTCGATCTCCTGAGAGCCGATGGGGGCGGCCTCATAGCGGTCGAACCCGGCGGGGTCGGCGTGCAGGGGATCGTCGAGACGGGGGGCGTCGGCCTTCAGGGTCGGATCGGTGTGCAGCCAGTCGTGCATGGCGCTGCTGAGTGCGGAGCCGGCGGCGAGCGCGGCACCCGCGCCCACCAAGCCGCGTCGGTTGAGCATGAGGTCCATTCCCGTGAATTCGGTGAGGACCGCGGCGGTTCGCTCGGGCGCCCACGGCACGCCGTCCGGGTGCTCCACGCTCCCGTCGGCGCGCTGTTTGCCTACGCGCCCGTGCCGGACCAGACCGAGGTCCTCGATGGTCACGACACGGCCGAGACGCTCGGTGAAGAGGACCGCCAGGACCCGCGGCACGGGATCGCGCGGGATCTCTCCCATGTCGATCCAGCGCCGCACCCGCGAGGTGTCGGTGGCCAGCTGCGGATGACCCATCGCGGCCGCCTGCCGGTTCACCAGTCTGGCGAGTTCGCCCTTGGACCAGCCGGCGAGGCCGAAGAGGTCCGAAAGGCGGGTGTTGGGTTGTCCGTTCACGTCAAGCCCCCAGGTTCTCGGCTGAGTTGACAGTAACCGTCTGTCAGTTGCTGAGCGACTATTCGCCAGGGTTCGCCAGGGTGCGCCACATGGTGTGCCAGGGGCCTCGGGGTGTCAGGTAGGAGTGCGCCACCCCGACCCGGCCCCCACGAGTCATTCCCCAGGGTGCACCCACGGAGGCCGGGGCGGGAGGGCGCCGCAACTCGCAGGCACACGAAGGGATCTGTATCGCCCATGTACGCAGCATCGTCCTCCGTGTCCGCCCCGCCCCGGCCGCTGCGCCCCCACTCACCGTCCCGTGGTCCCGCCCGCCCGGCGGAGGTCCCCCTCCAGGGCGGCGGCCCCTATCTGGCCCCGGCGCGCGCCGCGTCGGCGCCGCTCGGATCCGGCCGGACGCGGCGTGCGCCGGCGACCGCGAACGGGCCGCTCAGCGGGAGACTCGACTTGTCCGGCCCCCAAGGCGCGCAGCTGCGCACCGCCATCGCGTCGGTGCACCGCATCTGTCCGGAGTTCCATCCGGTGCAGGTGCTTCGCCGCAGCGGTCGCACCGTCCTGCTCGTCGGCACGACGGGCCGCAGCACGGCCGTCGCCAAGTGTCTGCTGGACCACTCGCCCTTGTGGGCCGAGCGGATCAGGCACGAAATAGCTGCATACCGCTCGTTCGTCAGGCATCGTCCGCCCGTGCGCGCGCCGCGGCTCATCGCGGCCGACCCGGACGACTGCACCCTGGTGATCGAGCGGATGCCGGGCCGGGTCGCGGCGCTGCTGCGGCACCCCGCGGAGGCCCCGCCGCGGGCGGACGTGCGGGCGGCGGTGGGCGCCGTGCACCGTCTGAACCAGTGGCGCCCGCCGAACGACATGTTCGGCAAGCCGCTGGACTACCCCCGGCGGATCGCGCGCTTCCACGAGCTGGGGCTGCTCACCGACCGGGACATGGGCGACCTGCAGAAGCTGCTGCACGGCATAGCGCACGCGTACGCCTCGCAGCCGCAGGCCATGTGGCAGTTCTGCCACGGCGACGCGCTCCTGTCGAACGTGCTGCTCTCCCCGGCCGGTCCGGTGCTCGTCGACTGGGAGCACGCGGGCTGGTACCTGCCCGGCTACGACCTGGCGACGCTGTGGGCGGTCCTCGGCGACGCCCCGGTGGCGCGCCGCGACATCAGCCAGCTCGCCCAGCAGGCGGGCCCGGCGGCGCGCGACGCGTTCCTGGTCAACCTGATGCTGGTGCTCACGCGCGAGATCAGGATGTGCGAGACGGCGGTGCAGCGCACCCTGCACGACGGCGCCCCGGTGGCACCGGCGGGCACGCCCCATCCGGTCGCCGTGCCGTCCGGCGAGGAGCAGCGGCTGCTCCTCCGGCGCCTGCACGACGACTGCCAGATGGCCCGGCGGGCCGTGCGGGCGGCCGTCGGCACGCGCTGACGGGGACGGCGGCCCGTGATGTGCCCTTGCGCGGGGCACACCACGGGCCTTCGCGTGCGCGCGGTGTCACGTCTGTGGTTGCCCCCCGCAAAGGATCTATGGGTAGCCCCATGTCGTGGCGTCGCGCGTGCTCCTAACGTCAGGGGCGACACCGCTTGATCCAAAAGGAGCACCATGCGCGTCGCACCCGCCGTCACCATCAGCCTCGGCCTGGTGGGCTTGCTCTCCGGAGCCGTCCCGGCGACGGCCTCACCCGCCCCCGGCCCCGCCCCCGTCCGCTCCGCGCCGCAGCAGCGCCTCGACTGGGGCGCCTGTTCCGCGGAGCAGAAGGAGCTCAACGAAGCGGGCGCGCAGTGCGCCAAGGTGACCGTGCCCCTCGACTACTCCCGGCCCGGCGGCCGTACGATCCAGCTCGCGATCTCCCGCATCAAGGCCAAGTCCCCGGGCGACCGGCGCGGCATCCTGCTGTCCAACCCCGGCGGCCCCGGCGGGACCGGGCTCGCGCACCCCCTCTCCCTGCGCCCCGCCCTGAAGGACGTGGCGGACCGCTACGACCTGATCGGCTTCGATCCCCGGTTCCTCGGCGAGAGCAGCCCGCTCACCTGCACCCCGGCGGGGCCGCCCACGAAGCCCGGGCCGAGGACGTCCGCCCGGAAGGACTTCGAGGCCTCGGTGGAGTCCGCGCGGGACCAGGCGCGGCGCTGCGGCGAGCACGGCGACAACGCCGAACTCCTGCCGCACGCCTCCACCCGCAACGTGGCGCGGGACATGGACGCGATCCGGGCCGCCCTCGGCGAGCGCAAGCTGTCGTACTACGGCGTGTCCTACGGCGCCGACCTGGGCGCCGTCTACACCCAGATGTTCCCGCGCCGCGCCGACCGCATCGTCATCGACTCGTCCACGGACCCGGCGGCCACGCAGTACGAACTGTTCCGGCGCTCCGGCGAGCCGCTGGAGAAGTCCCTCGACGAATGGGCCGGGTGGGCCGCGAAGCACCACGGCACGTACCGGCTCGGCCGCACCGCCGCCCAGGTGCGGGCCACGGTGCAGCGGCTGCTCGACCGGGCCGAGCGGCGGCCCGTCGACATCGCGGGGCTGCGGCTCAACGCCCCCGTCCTGCGCCTGATCCTGAAGCAGCCCATCCAGCACCAGGAGAACGACCCGGCCCTCGCGGCCATCGTGCGCGACCTGGTCGACGCCGCCGCGGGCAAGCCCGTCGAGCCGGGTCCGGAACTGGCCGCCATGCTGGAACTGCTGTCCTCGCCCGAGCTCGCGGACAGCTTCGTGGGCGGTGCGATCTTCATGTGCGGTGACGGCGGCTGGCCCGCGGGCGGCTGGCCCGCGGACCCCGAGGCGTACTGGCGCAACAGCGTCCGCAGCCGCGCCACCCAGCCGGTCTTCGGCCCGTACGTCAACGGCATGATCGCTCCGTGCGCGTTCTGGGACACCGAGCCGCGCGAGCCGGGCACCAGGATCGGCAACAGCGTGCCCGTCCTGATGCTCCAGGCCCGCCGTGACAACAACGTCCCCTACGAAGGCGGTCTCGCGCTGCACCGCAAGCTCACCGGCTCGCGTCTGGTGACGGCGGACATCCGTGCGCACGGCGTGTACGGGCGCGGCGTCGACGGGCACCGCCCCGTGCCGTGCGCCGACCGGGCCGTCAACGACTATCTGCGCGGCGGGCAGCTGCCCGCCGCCGACGTGACCTGCGCCGCCACCGAGGTGACCCGATGACCAGGACCGTACCCGCGCTGAGCCGACGCACCACCATGGCGGTCGCCGCCGGGGCCCTGCTCGCGGGCGCGGCCCCCGAGGCCGCGGCGGCTGCACACGGCACGGCGGCCCCCGCCGCCGGGCACGACGCCCTCCAGGCCGATGTCGACGCCGTCCGGGCGACCGGCGCCACCGGGGTCGTCGCCGAGGTGCAGACCGCGCACGGCCGCGCCACGGCACGCGCCGGAGTGGCGGACCTGGGGTCCGATCGGCCGGTGCCCCGGGACGCGTACTACCGCATCGGCAGCGACACCAAGACCTTCACCGCCGTGGTCGTCCTCCAGCTCGTCGGCGAGGGCAAGCTCGCGCTGACGGACACGGTCGAGCGCAGGCTGCCCGGCGCGATCCGGGGCAACGGCAACGACGGCGGCAGGATCACCGTCGCCAATCTGCTGCGCCAGACCAGCGGTCTGAACGACTACCTCGCGGTGTCGGAGGGCGAGTTCACGCCCGAGGCGTACCGCAAGGGACGGTTCCGCACGCACACGCCGCAGGAGCAGCTGGCGGCCGCGCTGACGAAGCCGCCGCAGTGGCTCCCGCGCCGCGACGACCCGGCGGGCGAGCGGCGCTGGGGCTACGCCAACACCAACTACGTCGTCGCGGGCCTCATCATCGAGGCCGTCACGGGCCGTCCGTGGGCACAGGAGATCCACGAGCGCGTCATCGAGCCGCTCGGCCTGCGGCACACGCTGATCCCGGGCGGCTCCGCCTACGTCCCGCAGCCGACGGCGACGGCGTACACGCAGTTCCCCGGCAGCGCGCGCCTGACCGACACCACCATCGCCGCGGTCAGCGGCGCGGACGGCGGCCTCATCAGTACGGCCCGCGACCACGGGGTCTTCCTGCGCGCCCTGATGGGCGGACGCCTGCTGCGCCCGGCCCAGCTGGCGGCGATGAAGCGGACCGTCCCGGCCGAGGACTGGATCCGGGCGAAGGGCGTCCGCTACGGCCTCGGCATCGCCTGGCGGCCGGTGGCGGGCACCGACACGGGCATCTGGTTCCACGGCGGGACACACCTCGGCGTGGTCTCGGAGTGCGGCGTCACGGGGGACGGCGCCCGCGCCGTGACGTCCGCGACGTTCACCCTGCCCACCGCGGAGGCGCAAGCGGACGCTCAGGCCGCCGCCACGCTCCGCCTGGTGAACAACGCGCTGCGGGGAGGCCGTGACCGCTAGGGCCGCGCGGGCGGCCGACCGGCAGCACCGTCACGCCGTCGAGGAGCGGCCCGCCGACCGCGGGGACGTGTCGTGGACCCGGTCGGCCGGAGCCGGGGCGGGCTGGGCGAGCAGCAGGGTGAGGTCGTCCGTGAGCGGCAGGCCGCCGGTGTGGCGGCGCAGCAGATCGGTCAGGCCCCGCAGCGCGTCGTGCGGCGCGGGCGCGGTCAGGGCGGCGTGGCACTGCGGGGCGTCGAGCGGGAAGGGGGTCCCGTCGGCGTCGCGGGCGTCGGTGAGGCCGTCGGTGTACAGGAGCAGGCGCTGCCCCGGCGTCAGATGGACGCGTTGCAGACAGGGGGCGGGGCGCAGGCCCAGCGGGGGTGAGGACCGGGGCGGGGAGAGCAGGTGCAGCCGTCGGCCGGTGCGTACTGGAGGCGGGTGACCGCAGTTGACGATGTGGGCCTCACCGGGGTGGAAGTCGACGAGCAGCAGGGTGACGAAGTCCTCCGGGCCGAGGTCGGGCCCGAGGTGCTCGTCGAGGGTGTGGGCGAGCCGGACCGGGTCGGGTTCGGTGGCGGCGGTGCGCCGGAAGGCGGCCAGGACGGCGGCGGCCACCCGCATCGCCTGGACGCCGTGCCCCTTGACGTCGGCGAGCAGCACGCGCGGGCCCGCCGCGGTGAGCACGGCGTCGTGGACGTCGCCGCCGATGCGGGCGTGCCCGTCGGCGGGGCGGGTGTGCACGGCGAGGTCGACGTGGCCGACGCGGTCGGGCAGCGGACGGGCCAGGGCCTCCTGCGCGGTGTCGGCGAGTCGGGTCATGCTGTCGAGCGCGCGCTCGGCGCGTACGCGGGAGTGCGCCGTCACCGCCGCCCAGATGGAGACCGCCGCGATGTTCAGCAGGGAGGCCAGGTCGTGCACGGAGGCGGGCGGCGATCCGAGCAGGGCCAGGGCCAGGGCGGCGACGCCCAAAGCGGCGGCGATGCGTGCCGAGAGCCGTTGGGCGGCAAGGAGCGGCCCGGCCAGGAGCAGCGCGTGCAGCGGCAGCTGGGTGAGGATGGTGACCGAGGCCGCGGCGGCCTCCGCCGCTACCGCTGTGGCGAGCCACTTGCTCCGTGTTTCCACTGCGTCCCCCTGGTCGTCCGGTGAAGTTCGGTTTTCCGCGCGCGACCCCTGCGTGCGGGGTACTGTGCCAGCTTCGATGACGGTCCGTGGCCAATTCGCCACAGCCCGAGCACGCCTACCGCGCCGCCGGTAGCGTCGAGCGCGGCCGGGACCGCCTCGTGTGGGAACTCAAGGGGGGCGAAGGTGGCGAAGTCACACGGACCGGAGGTGGGGGCCCGCCGCGGGTGAGCGACACCGGTCTGGTCGGGCGGCGCGGTGAACTGGCGGAGGTCGCGGGCCGGTTGGCCCGGTACCGTCTGGTGACGGTGACCGGGGTCGGCGGGGTCGGGAAGACCCGGCTCGCCCGGCACGCCGTCGCCGAGGTGCGGCCGCGCTTCCCCGACGGCGTCTGGTGGGTGGAGCTTTCACCACTGGTGGACGGCGCTATGCTGACGTACGCCATCGCCGAGGCGCTGCCGCTGGTCGACCAGAGCACCCGGCCGATGCTCGACGTGGTCGCCGAGTACCTGGCCGGGTGCGAACTCCTGCTCGTCCTGGACACCTGTGAGCACCTGGTCCGGGAGTGCGCCGAAGCGGTGGCGGCCCTGCTGATGGTGGCGCCGGGCTTGCGGGTCCTCGCCGCCAGCCGCCGTCCGCTCGGCCTGTCCGTCGAGGACGTCGTACCGCTGTGCCCCCTGCCCGAGGCCGACGCGCTGGCCCTCCTCGCCCGGCGGGCGGGCGGAGCGGCGCACGGCCGTGCCGACGGTGGCGAGTCGGCCGCCCTGTGCCGGCGCCTCGAAGGGCTGCCCCTCGCCATCGAGTTGGCGGCCGCCCGGCTCGGCGAGATGACGCCGGGGGAACTGAACCGGCGCCTCGAAGACCGCTTCGAGGTGCTCGGCGAGTCGCGCCAGCCGGTGTACGCGGCGGATCCGCCCTGGCACCAGGCGCTGCGCACCGCCATCGGCTGGAGCCACCAGCTGTGCACCCCCGCCCAACGCCTCGCCTGGGCGCGCCTTTCCGTGTTCGCGGGCAGCTTCGACAGGGAGGCGGCCCGACGGGTGTGCGCGGACGACCGCCTGCCCGTCCAGGACGTGTCGGGGCTGCTCACGTCGCTCGTGCAGAGCTCGATCGTGGAGTGGGTGCCGGAGGGGTCCGAGTCGCGCTACCGGATGCTGGACACCATCCGCGAGTTCGGCGCGTTCTGGCTGCGCGGCCTCGGCGAGGAGCAGCGGGTACGCCGCCGCCACCTGGACCACTACCTGGCTCTCGCCCGCACCGCGGACGCCGCCTGGTTCGGTCCGGAGCAGGCGGACTGGTACCGGCGTACGAACTCCGAGCACGCCAACTTCCGTGCCGCGCTTGACTTCTGTCTGACCGAGGGTGACGGGCAGGGTGCCCTGGAGCTGAGCGGGGCTCTGTGGTTCGTCTGGTTCGCCTGCGGCTTCGCCACGGAGGGGCGGCACTATCTGGACCGGGCCCTGGCCATGGACGGGGCCGCCGGGCGCGTCCGCGACAAGGCCCTGTGGGCCCGCTGCCTCGTCGCCATAACCCAGGGCGACTGGGAGACGGCCCGCCGGTGTGCCACCGCCTTCAAGGAGGTCACGGCCGGGGACGACGACACCACCGTCTCACAGGCGGCCGCCTTTCTGTCCGGTGCCATCCTCGGCGGGGACGGCCGGCACACGGAAGCGATCGAGACGCACACCGCGGCACCGGATGCCCGGACGGCGAGCGGCCGCTACGGCTCCGCGTGGGGTCTCATCCGGTTGTCCCGGGCCTTCTCCCATGTCTTCCTGGGCCAGTTCGACCAGGCCAGGGCCGTCTCCACCGAGCTGCGCGCCGACTGCGCGGAGCACGGCGAGATCTGGCTGCGCGCCTTCGGCGACTACACGCTGGCCCTCGCCGCGCTCTTCGGCGGCCGTCCCGACGAGGCCGCTGCCCACGCCCGTGCCGCGACGGGGGGCAAGCGCCAGTTCCAGGACAGCGTCGGCATCGCCCTCTGCCTCGACCTGCTCGCCTCCGCGGCCGTCGCCTCCGGTGACGCCGAGCGGGCCGCCCGCCTCCTCGGCACCGCCGACCGGCTCTGGCAAGCCGTCGGCAGCGCGCGCATCGGCTCGGAGGACTTCGCCACCGCGCGGGCGGCCTGTGAGACGGAGGCCCGCTCCGCCCTCGGTGACGACGCGTACGGAGCGGCGTTCGACGCCGGGTACGAGGACGACCTGGACGCGGTCGTCGCCGACGTGCTCACGGTGTGACCGGCCCCGCGAAGGTGGCACGGACTGAGCGCCGAAACCGGGGAACAAGCCCTGGGAACCCGCTGTTGTAGCTCCCTGGCCGGTACATGATCAATACACGGGGGGACACATGGAACACGACGCGGATCAGGTGCACGGGACCGTGGCGGCGGGGTTCGAGGGCGTGCGGGAGGCGTTCGCCGAGGTGCTCGGTGAGCAGCGGCAGGCGCCCGAGGCGCAGCTGGTCGTGCACGTGGACGGCCGGCGGGTGGTGGACCTGTGGGGCGGCCCCGGCACCTCGGCGGACACGCTGACCGGTCTGTACTCCGTCACCAAGGGCGCCGCCCACCTCGTGGTGGCGCTCCTCGTGCAGGACGGCGTCCTCGACCTGGACCGCACGGTGGCCTCCTACTGGCCGGAGTTCGGAGCCGAGGGCAAGGACCGCCTGACGCTGCGCGAGCTGCTCGCGCACCGGTCGGGGGCGGTCGGCGTCGACGGCGGCTTCACCCTCGCCGAGCTGGCCGACGACCGTCTCTCGGCCGCGCGCCTCGCCGGTCAGCGGCCGCTCTGGGAGCCGGGGACGGCGTACGGCTACCACGCCTTCGTCATCGGCGCCCTGACGGGCGAGGTGGTGCGCCGGGTGACCGGCCGTTCCCTGCAGGAGCTGTACGAGGAGCGGATCCGCGCCCCGTACGGACTCGACTTCCACCTCGGTCTGCCCAAGGCGCTGGAGGGGCGCTACGCGGAGGTGCTGCCGCTCGAGCCCACCGAGGAGGAGGCCGAACGGCTCCTGGCGGACGCCCCGGCCCCGGACAGCGTCAGCGGGATCGCCTTCAACCTGAACGCGACCCCGTCCATCGATCTGGTGACCTTCGCGAACAGCCCTGCCGTACGCGCCCTCGGCCCCGCCTCGTCCGGCGGCGTCGGCTCCGCGCGCGGCGTGGCCGGGATGTACGCGGCCGCGATCAGCGAGGTGGACGGCCGGGCACCGCTCCTCACCCCGCGCACCATCACCGAGTTCGCCCCGGTCAGCCGGCGCGGCACGGACCTCGTCACCGGCAACGACGACGTCTTCGGCCTGGGCTTCGAGTCGCTGAGCGGCCTCTACGCGTTCCTCGGCCCGGAGACCTTCGGCCACAGCGGCGCGGCGGGCTCCCTCGCCTTCGCCGACCCCGCGCGCGGGGTGGCCTACGCCTACACGCGCCGCCGCTTCGCCTTCCCGTCCGGCTTCGGCGCGGGCCTGGAGAACCACCGGCTGGCGGAGGCGGTGACGCGAGCGGCGAAGGGCCACTAGCCACGCCGCGGCCGATGCGGGGCCGTGACCCCGCATTGGTCCATTCCACTGACGCGCAGCAGGCGATCGCACCACCCGGGGCGAAAACCCGTGAAGGCGCCGCTGACATGGGAAATCCCTTCCTCTGGGCATGATTGACGGATCGTCGGTAAGCGGGTACCACTGACGCACGCCCGGCCCCGCATGCCCCGTTCCGCTTCATCGGCCCAGAGGTCCCAGGAGGCTGCCTTGCGAGGATCCGCCCACGTTCCCGAACCAGCCGCGCGCAGACGCACCGTGAGGACGGCGGGCGCCCTCGCGGCGGCCGCCCTGCTGGTGCCGCTCATCGGCGCCGCCCCGGCGCCGTCCGTCGAGAAGCCCGCAGGCCCCGGCTCGCTGCAGCGCGCGTTCGCTGCCGCCGCCGCCGAGTACGACGTGCCGCAGAGCGTGCTGCTCGGCGTCTCCTACCTCCAGTCGCGCTGGGACGCCCACACCGGCGCCCCCAGCGTGACCGGCGGCTACGGCCCGATGCACCTCACCGACGCGCGCACCGCGCTGGCCTCGGCCCCGCACCACAGCGAGGGCGACGAGGACCCGCGCGGCGACGACTCCCGCGCCCCGCTCAAGCCGCGCCAGGTGCCGGAGGAGTCCCAACTGCCCGACCGGCTCAAGACGTTGAAGCGGGCCGCGCGGCTCAGCGGCATCCCCGCGGCCGAGCTGCGCCGGGACCCGGCGGCGAACGTCCGCGGTGGCGCCGCCCTCCTCGCCGCCGCGCAGAAGCGGCTCGACAAGCCGTTCAGCGACGACCCGGCCGACTGGTACGGGGCGGTCGCCGCGTTCTCCGGCGCGGACGAGCAGGCGGGCGCCGCCTCGTACGCCAATGAGGTGTTCGCGGTCATCCGTGACGGCGAGCGGCGCACGACCGACGCCGGGCAGCGGGTGGCGCTCGCCCCGCGGCCCGGTCTCAGGCCCGACGCGGCGCAGGTCGAGCGCATGGGCCTGCGCAAGGCACCGGCGGCGGAGACGGACTGCCCCAGGTCCCTGGCCTGCGAGTGGATCCCGGCTCCGTACGAGGAGTTCGGCGACAACGACTACGGCAACCACGACAAGGCGGAGCGGCCCGATTCCCAGGGCATCAAGTACATCGTCGTGCACGACACCGAGGGCAGGTGGGAGGGCGTCCTCAAGCTCGTCCAGGACCCGACGTACGTGTCCTGGCACTACACGCTGCGCTCGTCGGACGGCCACGTCGCCCAGCACGTGCGCACCAAGGACGTCGCCTGGCACGCGGGCAACTGGTACGTGAACTCGAAGTCCGTCGGCCTGGAGCACGAGGGCTTCCTCACGGCGCCCGACACCTGGTACACGGAGGCGATGTACCGCTCGTCGGCGCGCCTGGTGAAGTACCTCGCCAAGCGGTACGACATCCCGCTGGACCGGCAGCACGTCCTCGGCCACGACACCGTGCCGGGCACCACGGCGGCCACCATCCGCGGCATGCACACCGACCCGGGCCCGTACTGGGACTGGCGGCACTACTTCGAGCTCCTCGGCAAGCCGCTCCACCGCACGGCGGGCCCGAAGGGCGGTCTGGTGACCGTGGCGCCCGAGTTCAGCGCGAACCGGCCGGAGTTCACCGGCTGCGTCAAGCCGGGCGAGAAGTGCGTGCCGCACGGCTCCAGCGCGGTGCGCGTGTACACCGAGCCCCGCGAGGACGCGCCGCTCGTCAAGGACATCGGCCTCCGCCCGGGCGGCGAGCCGTCCACGATCGACGTGAACGACATGGGTTCGCGCCTGTCCACCGGCCAGCGGTACGCGGTCGCCGACCGCCAGGGCGACTGGACGGCCGTGTGGTACCTGGGCCAGAAGGCGTGGTTCAAGAACCCGCGGAAGCAGCCGACGGCCGTCGACGCGCGCGGCTGGACGGTGACGCCGAAGGACGGCGCGAGCGAGGTCCCGGTGTACGGCCGCGCCTACCCGGAGAAGGAGGCGTACCCGGCGGGCGTGCCGGTGCAGACGGTCTCCCCGCTGCCGTACAAGCTGCTCGCGGGCCAGAAGTACGCCATCGGCGACAAGGTGCCCGGTGAGTACTTCTACGCGCCGACGTTCGACCTGAAGCCGCACCGCGTGGTGCGCGGCAAGGACGTCTACTACGAGATCCAGTTCGGTCACCGGGTGGCGTTCGTGCGCGCCGCCGACGTGCGGGTGGTGCCGTCCGGCTCCTAGCCGCGGCGGCGCGCCCGGGGCCCCGCGCCCCGGGCGCTCCCGGGAACCGCCGGGCCCGGACCTGCGTGGGGGCAGGTCCGGGCCCGGCGTGCGCACGGCCGGAGCCGTGCGGCCGGACGGCTCAGCCGGCGGTCTCCGTACACCAGATCGGCTGGCCCTGGTAGTAGATGCACACGTTGCCGTCGTCCTGGATGGACAGGATGGCCCCGTGGCGCCCGGAGGTGTTCGACGCCCACACGGGGCGGTCGTCCTGGGCGTAGACCACGAGGTTGCCGTCGCCCTGCATGACCGCGCGGTACCCGTCCGGGCGGGTGTCCGGCGACCACACGGGCTTCTCGATGCTGTCCCGGTAGACGACGAAGTTGCCGTCCTCCTGGAGCCGGAGGAGCGTGCGGCCGTTCCCCGAGGTCCAGGCCATGTTGCGGTGGATCGTGCTCGACGGCGTGTTCGGATAGACGTCGTTGTTGCTCATGCGCGACTTCCCTCCCTGTCGAGGCGTGCGGACACCCCGCTCCCCCACGACGCTAGGGGCGGCCGCGCCGCACGCCTCAGAACGAAGCGCGCCAGCCTGAACATGACGGTACGAACGGTGGGAAAGCGCCAGTCAACGGAGGTTCTCCACCAGCCCGTTGGGCGACAGGGGCGCTCGCCCCGGTGCGGCGAGGCGGCGGGAATCCCCCGCCGCACCGGCGGCCCCGGGGCCTTGTCCAGGGCCCGTACCGGCCAGGCGGGCCGGGGCGGCGGGGCTCAGCCCTGCTGGAACAGCTCGGCGGGCAGGGGCTTGAGGAGCGCGTACAGGTCGTCGGTGATGGGGCGGTCCCAGGCCGCGATGGTCACCAGGACGTTGTCGCTGCGGTCGAACTGGACGCAGGAGATGCGGCTTTCGGAGAGCCGGAGGCGGCGCACGATCAGGAGGTTGTCCCCCTGCATCACCGGCACGTCCTCGCTGGAGACGACGGTGACCTCCTCGTCATTCTCCAGCGCGAGCAGGAGCTGGGCCACCTCGAAGGGCACCTCGCCGTCGGCGAGCTCACGGGCCGGGGAGCCCTCCGGCAGATTGCCGATGATCATCGCGGGGCCGCGGCCGCCGAACAGGTCGTAGCGCAGGAAGACGCCCTGGCAGCTGCCGTCGGGGGCGGGCAGCAGGCCGGCACCGAGGTTGCCGGGCCAGTCCCCCGGATCCATGGCGAGGACATCGAAGTCCGGGCCAGCGGGTGTGGCGGAGCTGCGGCGGCGGAGGAAGGACATGCGGCCATGGTACGTGCCCGCGGTGACGTTTCCGGCGCGGGGGCGGCGGCGGAGAAACCCGTGGTCACTGCGGGCCCCGGGGGTGTGCGAGAGCGACGCGCGCGCCGCCGGGCGGCGCCTCAGGCGGAGCCGCGGGCGCGCTCGTGGTGGCGGGCCACGCGGGCCCGGTTGCCGCAGGAGGGCCTGCACCACTCCTGGCGCGGGTGCTCCTTGAGGAAGTACCGCACGCAGCGTGGTGCGTGGCAGGCGCGCAGGCGCTGCCGGTCGGGCCCGGCGAGGAAGGCGTGCGCGGCCCGGGCCAGGGCGGCGCCGAGCAGGTCCGCGCGCCGGGCGGACGTCCCGTCCCCGGCACCGGGCACGGGCTCGTCCCGCACGAGCGGTCCCGTGCCGCCCGGCCAGCTGAGCACCGGCACGGTGGGCACCTTGGCCGCGGCGTCGTTCAGCCGGGCGACGGCCTCGGCGAGCGGCAGGAGACGGCGGGCGTCGGCGGGGCTCGGCTCGCCGGGGAGCACGGCGTGCGCGAAGAGCGCGCGGACCGCGGCGCGCAGCGCCCGTACGCCCTCAAGCGCGGCGGCGTCCGCGCGGTAGCGGCGGGCCGCGAGGGCGTCGGGCAGCAGCTCGGCGTGGTCGCGCACCCAGGCGGTGAGGCCCTCGGGCGTGTCGAGGTCGTCGGCGACGCCGCCGTGCCCGTCGTGGCGGATGGTGGCGGCGAGGTCGAACGTCAGCCGGGTGGACGCCGACTGGGTGGGGTCGGACGGCGGCCGGGAGACGGCGGTCGACGGCCGGGGGGCGCCGGGCGTCGGCGCCGGTGCGGAGGCCTTGGACGGTGCGGGCATGGGCTAATGATAGGTTCCGCCGCATCCATTAGGCGGGTTTCGCCGCGGACCCGCGGCGGCCGGGCACACGGCCCACCGGGCGAGCCGGGGGCCCTTCGCGGCGGGCGCCGCCCGGCCGGCGTCAAGGGCCGTCACGGGGGCGTGCCCGGAAAGAGGTGCCGGTGACCAGCGCGACCGTACTGAACTACTGGCGGGCCGGACTCCCCGACGTACCGGACGAGGTGTGGCGCCACCCGCGCCTGGAAGTGCTGCTGCTGCCCGACAACGCGCTCGCGCGGCTGCCCGCCCGCCTCGGCACGCTGACCGCGCTGCGCACCCTCGACCTCGGCCACAACCAGCTGACGTCCATGCCGCGTGAGATCGGCGACCTCACCGCGCTGAGCGACTTCCTGTACCTGCACGACAACCGGCTCACCGCCCTGCCCGACGAGTTGGGCCGGCTGACGCGGCTCGCGTATCTGAACGTCGGCGAGAACCGGCTCACCGCCCTGCCGGACACCCTCGGCGGCCTGGCGGGCCTGGTCGAGCTGCGCGCCCAGCACAACCGGCTCGCCTCGCTCCCCGATGCGCTCGGGGGCCTGCGCTCGCTGCGGGAGCTGTGGCTGCGCGGCAACGCGCTCACCTCCCTGCCCGACACCGTCCGACACCTGGGCGCCCTGCGCGAGCTGGAGCTGCGGGAGAACGCCTTCACCACGGTGCCGGAGGCGCTGCGCGGACTTCCCCTGCTGCGGCGCGTCGATCTGCGGGCCAATCGGCTGCGCGAACTTCCCCGCTGGCTGGCGGAGTTGCCGTCCCTCGAAAAACTCGATCTCCGCTGGAACGAGGTGCGGGACGACGACCCCACGGTCGCGGCGCTGCGCGCCCGCGACTGCGTGGTCCTGCGCTGAGCGGTCCGCAGTTCCGCGCCGAACGGCTCGCTCGGGGAAGAGAATTCCTTGACTTAAGGCACGGGCGCGTTAACTGTCCAAAGGTATAGGGAGATTTCCGAAGCTGGCGTTCCTTGGCCTTTCGAACCACCCGCACGCCTGTGAGCTGCGACTATGCGAGAGCAGTGCGGACACGCCAAGCCACTTTGCCCACCGTCGAATTGACCTCTCCGCACCGGCATACGGATGCCCACATTCCTGGGTTGACATGAAAGGCGGCACCCCACCAAGCTGTCCATAGACCAGTGAAGAGGGATCTAGGTATTCCAGTCCCATCGATTTCACTGGGGTCCTGGCACATTTCCCGCGGTGGCTTTTCACGCCCTTTTGCGAATCGGGCGCGCCACCCGGGCTGTCACCTGAGGAAAGGAACAGCCATGGCGCGTGCCGTCTGGATGCGGCCCGGGACCATTCCGTCCGGAGCCGGCCGCCGCCAGGCACGTTCCAGCGAGTGACCTGGCGCCGGATCCGGGCGTCATTCCTCTCCGGGCGGCGGGGTTCCCCTCCGCCGCCACAGCTCCACGGCTCGCCGGATGAGCCGTCGGGCCCCGGCCCGGCCTCCGGCCGCCAGGTCACGCGGCCCCACTGGGACCAGCCACCGAGAGGAGGACAACCATGAAGAAGATGCCGATCCGCAAGGCCGGTCCGATCCGTCTGACGACCGCCTGCTACTACGCGTGCTCCGAGCACTGAGCACCGCGGAGCCGGGCCCTGGTCCGGGCCCGGCTCCGTCCCCGCCCGGCCCCGGCCGGGCCCACCCGACCGCACGGCAGAGAGGCACGCCGGATGAGCGTGACCGTACCGGGCGGCGCCACCGTCCGCCTGCACCGGCTGACGATGGTCGCCGAGGACGACGGCGTCATGGTCGGCCGCCCCGACACCGGCTCGTACGCGGTGTTCCCCGCGGAAGGCGCCCAGGTCCTGCGGCTGCTGGGCGCCGGGGAGACCGTCGCCGACGCGGCCGCGTGGTACGCGCGCACCTGCGGCGAGAGCCTCGACATGGAGGACTTCCTCGCCGCCGTCGACGACCTCGGCTTCCTGCGCGCCGCCGGGGACGCGCCGGACGCCGAGGAGTCCGCGCCCGCGCCCGTACGCTGGCAGCGGCTCGGCCGCTGGACGTTCTCGCGCCCCGCCCGGGCCTGCTACGGCGTGCTCGTCACGGCGGCCCTCACCGCCATGGTGCGCGACCCCGCGCTGCGCCCCTCGTACCACCAGCTGATGTTCACGAGCCACATCTCGCTGATCGCCGTCACCCTGTTCGGCGCGGCGATCCCCTGCATCCTGGTGCACGAGGGCTTCCACGCGCTCGCGGGCCGCAGGCTGGGACTGCCCTCGACGCTCGGCATCGGGCGACGCTTCTACTACCTCGTCGCCGAGACCCGGATGGACACGCTCCTCAGCGTCGAACGGCGCCGCCGCTACCTGCCGTTCCTCGCGGGCATGCTCGCCGACGTGCTGCTGGTCAGCGCGCTCACGCTCGCGTCCGCCGGGCTGAGCCGCACGAGCGCGCCCGGCTGGCTCCCCGCGCTGTGCCTCGCGGTCTCCTTCACCTGTGTGCTGCGGCTGATCTGGCAGTTCCTCTTCTACCTGGAGACGGATCTGTACTACGTCGCCACCACCGCCCTGCGCTGCACCGATCTGCAGAACGCCACCCGCTTCCACCTGCGCGCCCTCGTCCGGCGCCGACTACGCCGCCCGCCCCCGCGGGCCGACGGGGAGTGGTCCGAGCACGACCGCGCCATGGCCCGCCGCTACGCGCCGGTCCTGGTGTCCGGCTACGCCTTCTCGCTCGCCAGCCTCGCCTGGGCCGCCGTCCCCACCGCGCTGACCTTCTGGTCCACGGCCATCGACCGCTTCACCCGGGCGGGGACACCGGCGGCCGACCGATTCGACGCCGCGTTCTTCGTCGCCCTCACGACGTTCGAACTCGGCCTCCTGCTCTACGTCACCGTGCGGGACCGGCGCGCCAAGTCCCGCACCGCCACCGCCGCACGCCGAGGAGCATCCGCATGACCGCCCTGCCACCCCACCACCGCTGGATCGTCACCGCCGAAGAGCCGACGCCGATCGGCGAACTGCCCGAAGCCCCGCACCCCGATCTCCAGGTCGGCTGCCACCGGCGGCTGCGCGGACCGTTCACCGGCGGCGGCTTCCTGCTGCGCCACCTCGTGCCCGAACTGCTCACCTGGGACCCCGAGTTGGTGGCCGCGCGCGCCACCGAGATCACCGTGATCGCCCCCGATCTGGAACCGCTGGTTCCGCGCACGCCGCAGACGCTCACCAACCTGGCGAGCGCCAAGGAGCGCACCCGCTTCTACCCCGCGCCGCGCGCGCTGCGCATCGCCCACGGCGTGGCCGAACTCACCCTGGACTGGGCGCGCCTGGTCCGCCCCCAAGGCGCCGTCATCGCCTTCCACGACCTGGACGAGGCCGACCCCACCGACCGGGAGTTCGTGGCCGTCCTGCTGCGCCGCTGCGACCCGGCGCGGCTGACCGTGGTCGCGGACAGCAGCGGCGACCGCGAGGACGCGCTCACCCGCGCGCTCACCACGTACACCGTCCGCGCCGCACGCCCGCCGGAGCCGCTGTCGCCGCACGGCACGGACAGCGATCTGGCCCAGCTGTTCATCGACTCCGACGGCACCAGCGGCGACCCCGCCGTGCGGCACGCCTACCGCGCGCTGCCACCGGCCGAGCGGGCGCGCCGGCACACCGCGCGCGCCGCGGCCCTGGCGGCCCTTGACGATCCGACGCTGCGCTTCGGCGCCATCCCCTACCACCTGGAGCACGGCACCGACCCCGCGGGCGCGGGCGTCGCCGCCTTCGTCGAGGCCGTCAACGGCTGCTTCGCCGCCGGGCTCTACGAAGCCGTCGCGGACCTCGCCGCGCGCGGGCGGCGCCTCGCGGCCGACGGCGGCTGGTCGAAGGCGTACCGCACCTTCACGCACAAGGCCGCCGCGTGCCTGTGCTACCTGGGCCGGGGCCACGACGCGTTCGCGTTTCTGGAGGAGATGCGCCGCAGCACGGCCGACCCGGACGTCCACATGGGCACGGCGTATCTGACGGCGATGCTCTACACCCGCTTCCTGCCCCAGGAGGACCACGACGAGGACTTGGCGCTCGCCTGGGTGAACACGGCCATCGCGTTCGCCGACAGCCACCCCGACCCCGAGCGGCGGGTGCTCGCGCGCGCGTTCATGCGCAACGCCCGCGCCCTGGTCGAACTGCACCGCGGTGACGCCGACGGCTCCCTCGCTCTCGTCGAGGAGGCCATCGCCCTCACCGACGCCGACTTCGCCCCGGACGAGCAGCTCCTGCACCGCTCCGTCCTGCTGTACAACCGCGCGCAGGTGCGGGCCGCGCGCAGGGACCACACGGCCTCGCTGCGCGACTACGACGACGTGATCGACCGCGACCCGGACTACGGCGACTACTACTTCGAGCGCGCCGCGCAGTACCGGGCCCTCGGCCGCCACGACGAGGCCCTGCGGGACTACGCCACAGCGATCCGGCTGACCCCGCCGTTCTACGAGGCGCACTTCAACCGCGCCGACCTGCTGATCGAACTCGGCGACGACGAGGGCGCGCTCCAGGACCTCGACTACACCCTCGAACTGGAGCCGGACCACGTGGACTCCCTCACGCACCGGGCGGATCTCCTCCTGGACCGCGGTGACACGGCCGGGGCCCGCCGCGACATCGAGCACGGCCTGGCCATCGACCCGCGCCACGCCCCGCTGCTCGCCGCGCAGGGCGCGCTCCTCGAGGCGACCGGGGACACGGAAGCCGCGTACGAGAGCTACTCGGCCGCTCTGGTGACCGAGCCCGCGTACGTGCCGGCCTGGGTCAACCGCGCCGTCCTCGCCTACTCCAGCGGCCGGACCGAGGAGGCCGTCGCCGACCTGGACGCGGCGCTGCGCATCGCGGACGACGCCACCTTGCGGGCCAACCGCGCCATGGCGCTCCAGGACCTGGGCGAGCACCGCCGCGCGCTCGCCGACCTCGACGTGGCGGTCCCCGCCCTCGGCTCGGACGACCCGGACGTCTTCTATCTGCGCGGCGTCAGCCGCCACGCCCTGTCCGACACCCGGGGAGCGCTGGCGGACTGGCGCGCCCATCTGCGGGCCTTCGGCCCGGACGAGACGTCGCCGCGCGGCGAGGAGATCGAGCTGCGGGCCGGTGACCTGACCCTCGCGGAGATTCGGGAGGGAGTCGGGTGACGGACAGCGAGCCCCTCCGGCGGGAGCGGGGCGCCGCGCACGCGGCGCCCGGGCGGGGTGCCGACCCCGACGTGGTGCGGCGGGCCCTGCGCCATCACGCGAAGGGCGTCGCCGTCGTCACGGCGGGCACCGGGCGCCGTCCGGCCGGCTTCTGCGCCACGTCCGTCACGTCGCTGTCGCTCGACCCGCCGCTGATGTCGTTCACGGTGGGGCTGCGCTCCACCTCCTGGCCGGTGGTGGAGAGCGCGTCCCACGTCATGGTGCACCTCCTGGCCGCGGGCCAGGAGTCCGTGGCCCGCGTCTTCGGCGGCGCGGCCCGGGCCAAGTTCGGCCCGGACACACGCTGGCACCGCGGGGCGCACGGCCTCCCGGTCCTGGACGGAGTCCTGGCCTGGCTGGCGCTCGCGCCCGTCGACCGCCTCCTGGTGAGCGATCACGCCCTGGTCATCGGTCGGGTGACCAGGGCGTGGCACGCGACGGACGGACGGCCGCTGGTGCACCACGACGGCGGTTACGTCCGCCTGTCAGCCGGTCTGGCCCTGACGCCGGGCGAGGAGTGAGTCCCGGATCTCGCCCGCGCGCACCGCCGTGTTGGAGAGCAGTGTCGACGTCAGACCGTGGGTGTGCTCCGTGCCGCCCTGCAGATAGACGGCGGCGCTGACGTTGGCGTTGGTGGCCACGCGGTGGTCGCGGCTGACGACCAGCTCGTCCTCGTCGTCGCGTCGGCACAGCTTGTCGACCTCGCCGAGGCGTTCGCCGATGCTGCGCGGCCGGTAGCCGGTGGCGTAGACGAGCACGTCGGCGGCCAGCGTCTCGCGCTCACCCGTGGGCAGGAACTCCACGCCGATGTCCAGGCGGTCCGGGTGCGCGTCGATGTCGCGGATGCGGGTGACGTTCAGCATGCGCAGCCGCTGCCGGCCCTGGACCTTCTCCTGGTACATGGTCTTCGACAGGGACTCGATCAGGTCGATGTCCACGACCGAGTAGTTCGTCGAGCGGTGGTAGTCGAACAGCGACTGCTTCACCTCGCGGGGCGCGTGGTAGAAGAGGTCCACGGCCTCGGGGTCGAAGATCCGGTTGGCGAAGGGGCTGTCGTCCGCGGGCGTGTAGCCGTACTTGGCGAACACCGAGCAGACCTCGGCGTCCGGGAAGTTCCGGTGCAGGTAGTCGACGCACTCGGCGGCGCTCTGCCCGGCGCCGAGGACGACGGCGCGCCGCACCGGCGTCGCGGTCTCCTTGAGCGCGGCCACGCGCGGGATCAGCTGGCTGTTGTGGAAGATCCGCTCGGAGTTCTCCATGCCGGGCGGCAGGTGCGGCTCCAGGCCCGTGGCCACGCAGATGCTGCGGGCCCGGCGTACGACGGTCCGGTCGGGGTCCGTCGCGTCGCGGCTGACGACCTCGAAGTGCGTGACCTCGCCGTCCTCCGTCACCGGACGTACGGCGACCACTTCGGCCGAGTAGTCGACGAGGTCGTCGACGCGGGCCGCGGCCCACTCCAGGTAGTCGTGGAACTCGACGCGCAGCGGGAACAGCGTCTTCTGGTTGAGGAAGTCCACCAGCCTGTCCCGCTCCTGCAGGTAGCACAGGAAGCTGAAGGAACTCTTCGGGTCACGCATCGTGACCAGGTCCTTCAGGAAGGACACCTGCATGGTCGCGTCGTCGATCAGCATCCCCCGGTGCCAGCCGAACCGCGGCTGCTTCTCCAGGAATCCGGCGCGTATCCGGTCGCTCTCGCCGAGCCGCGCGTTGTGTTCGTGTACCGCGATCGCGAGCGCCAGGTTCGATGGCCCAAATCCGATCCCCAGGACGTCGTACATCACGTCCGTCCCCCTGTGCTCATTGTTCATCTCCGGCCCACTGTGCACGGCATTCACCCGCTTCATCGCCTCCTTAAGCAGGCACATGTTAGATAAGGTTAGCCTTACCTTGCAATGTCTGAGAAGGAATCACATGCCGGACGCCGTCTTCGACCACCGGATCTGAGGGTGTCGGACACCGCGCACCTTGCTTGGTTCCGAGGCCGCTACGCCAGGTCCTGGGCGGGAAGTCGCCCTCGCCACCGCCCACTTCGAGGACGGCCGCACACGCACGAACAAGTGACCACGCACACACGGGACCGGGGCGACCGGGCGGCCAACATCACAGTCCACCCCGATCACCGCCGCCACACGGGACACTTGGCAACCACCGAGGATTCCCGGTCAGCCGCGCCACGGCACGCTGAACGTACACGACACACCGCCACCGCCGGACACGGGAGCCCCACCCTCGACCGGACGGACATACAGCGCACTTCGGTCATCACGCACGCATACACGCGCGGCAGGTGACCGGAAATTCACTGGCCTCGCGGTCGACAATTCCCGCCACCCGAGGTGCCGTTGGACGGCATTCCCAGCCGCGGGGCAGAGCAATGGCCCACCTTAGAACTTAGGTTAGGCTAAGCTAAACGCAATCTTGATCGGCCCACCTGAAGAGGTGGGCCCGTCCATGAAATGGAGTGGCTCCGTGAGCGTGACCGCTGCCCGGGGATTGCCCACCAGCGGGGTGCCCGCCAGGATCAGCGAATCCGGCGACCCCCTTCCCTGGCCGGAGGAGCTCCGGGACAGCGCGGTCGTCGTCAAATTCGGCGGCAACGCCATGGTGGACGCGAGCCTGCAACGGACGTTCGCCCAGGACGTCGTGGAGCTGTGGCAGGCGGGCCTGCGCCCGGTCGTCGTGCACGGCGGCGGACCCCAGATCAGCGCGATGCTCGACCGCCTCGGCCTCGAGACGCGGTTCGAGGCGGGCCTGCGGGTGACCACCCCGGAGACCATGGACGTCGTACGCATGGTCCTGACCGGCCGCGTCCAGCGGGAGCTGGTCGGCCACATCAACGCCCATGGGCCCTTCGCCGTAGGCATGTCCGGCGAGGACGCCCATACGATGACCGCCGTACCGCGGCCCGCGTGGGTGGACGGGAAGCCGGTGGACATCGGTCTCGTCGGCGACGTCGTGGACGTGAACCCGGACATGGTGCGCACGCTCCTGGAGCAGGGGCACATCCCGGTGGTGTCCCCCGTGGCCCGCGGCGAGGACGGGCAGGTCTACAACGTCAACGCCGACCTCGCGGCCTCGGCCCTGGCCGTGGCGCTCGACGCCGAGCGCCTCGTGATGCTCACCGACGTCGAGGGCCTGTACGCGAACTGGCCGCACAGCACCGAGGTGATCGAGCATCTGACGGCCGAGGCCCTGGACGGGATGCTGCCGGGCCTCGCGAGCGGGATGCTGCCGAAGATGGAGGGCTGTCTGCGCGCCGTGCGCGGCGGCGTGCGCAAGGCGCACGTGGTGGACGGCCGGGTGCCGCACGCGGTGCTGCGCAGCGTCCTCGCGCAGACCAGCCCGGGCACCACCGTGGTCCCCGACGACGCCTTCGCCCGCGAGCGGCAGGCCGTCACAAGGACTTCGTGAGGATCCGGGCATTGCGGTCGGGGTCCAAGGAGGCCGCCCACGACGGAGGCGCCAGGCGCGCCGTCGTGGGCGCGAACCCGTAGCGGAGGAACAGGCCGCCACCGCCGGTGGTGGCCGTGAACAGGGCGCCGAGGCCCTGGGTGTGCGCGGCGGCGAGCACCGCGCGCAGGAGCCCGGCGCCCACGCCGCTGCCCTGCTGCTGCCCGGCCACGCAGAAGTTGTACACGACGCCCGCGGAGCCGCCGCCCGCCCCCGGGGCCGCTCGGTGCGCGCGCAGGCCCACACAGCCCGCGAGGGCGCCGTCCGCGGCCTCCGCCACCAGGAAGTCGGCCGCGTGCGCGGCGTAGAGCGACACCGGCCGCTCCCGCAGCGCGCCCGAGCGCACGAAGGGACGGGACAGGGCGGCGAGCGCGGCCGCGTCCTCCCGGCGGGCGGTGCGCACGGAGTGTGCCGGCGCGGGCCGGGCGTGCGACTGCGGGACGGGGCGCGGCGTAGCCGTGATCAAGGCTTTCCTTCCTCGGTGACTCGATCGAGAACGGCTCGTCGCCGTGTTCCCCTGACGGGGCATCAAAGTAAGGGCAGCCTTACTGTTCACAAGCCCGGCCCGCACCGCGATCGCGGGCGGGCCGGTCGGCTCGACCCCGTCAGGCGTCCATGGACGCCGCGAGGGAGCGGGGGCGCAGATCGGTCCAGTGGGACTCGACGTACTCCAGGCACGCGTCGCGGGTGTTCTCCGAGAAGACGACCGTCCACCCGCCGGGGACCTCGGCGAACGACGGCCACAGCGAGTGCTGGCCCTCTTCGTTCGTCAGGACCAGGAAGCGGCCTTCGGTATCGTCAAACGGGTTGGTGCTCATGTTCGTTGTCTCCTCAGGAACGACGGGCCGGCGTCGGCCGCGTCGAGCATGCGAATCAGCTCGTCAGCACGCGCCGGAAAGGGAGAGGCGCGCCACAATTAGGTTAGGCTCACCTAATTAAGATTAGCCTATTCCTTCCTCATCCCTCTCACAAGGAGCGGTCCTGTCGTGACGGAACCTGCCTCCGGCCTCACCGCCGGAATCGACGACAACCTGGCCGAGTTCGGTCTGCCCGGCGCGCCCGGCACCGACACGTTCTGGGCTGCTGTCGGAGCCCCCGTGTCGGTTCCCGCCGACGACGGCGGCTGGGTGACCCTGTTCCTGTGGCGCGGCTCCCCCGCGACCATCGACTTCGAGAGCTGGTCGAAGCCGGTCCCGCTGCGCCGCTGGGCCGACACGGACTGCTGGTACGCGAAGGTCCGCATGCCCGCGCGGCTGCGCGTGACCTATCAGTTCCGCGCGGACGACGCGGCGTACGCCGACCCCTTCAACCCGGTCGGCGCGGGCGGCGACCGCTCCATCGCGGCCACCCCGGACGCCCCGGAGCAGCCGCACTGGCCCGTCGTCGGCCCCGACGACGTCCTGCCGCTGCCCCGCACCCGGCTGCGCTGGGCCAGCGAACGGCTCGGCGGACGGCGCACGGTGCGCGTGCACCCCGTGCGCGGCGGCGGGCCGGTGGTGCTCCTGCTCGACGGGGACGACTGGCTGTACCTGCACCCCGCCGCTGACGCGTTCGACGCGGCCGCGGCCAGTGGTGAGATGCCCGCCTGCACCCTCGTCTTCCTCCCGGCCAAGGACAGGGCGGCCGAGTTCGGATGCAGGCCCGAGCTGTGGGAGGCGGTCCGCGACGAACTCCTTCCGCTGGTCGCGGAGTCCGGCGTCCCCGCCGACCTGGACCGTCTCGTGGTCGCAGGGCAGAGCCTCGGCGGGCTCAGCGCCCTGTACGCGGCCCTGGAGTACCCGGGCCTGGTGTCCCGCGTCGCCTGCCAGTCGGGGTCGTTCTGGTGGACGCCCGACGCCCTGGACGCGGCGGACCCGCTCGGCGGCCCGGTCGGCGGCGCCGTCGCCGCGCGGCTGCGGGAGCGTCCCGACCTGACCGGTCTGCGGGTCGCGTTCGACGTGGGGGAACACGAGACGCGGATGCTGCCGCACTGCGAGCTGACCGAGGCCCTCGCCGAACAGGCCGGTGCGACCGTGCGGGTCTCCCGGTCGGCGGCCGGCCACGACCGCGCGGGCTGGCGGCAGGCGCTGCTCCGGGACGTCGCCTGGGCGCTCGCCTGACCGGCTGAAGAGCGCGGCGGAAACGACGCGGCGGTCCCGGGGAGGTGGAGAACCTCCCCGGGACCGCCGCGTGCGTCATGGGGTCACCGCGTTACGGCCAGGCAGTACCCCTCATCCGTGGCGAGCAGGTTCCGGTGGGTGTCCTCGGCGGTGATGACGCCGTCGTCCAGGACGAGCACGCGGTCGGCGGCGTCCAGGAGGGCCGGGCTGCTGGTGATCACGATGGTGGTGCGGCCCCGGCGCGCCTTCGCCACGTTGCGCGCGATGAGCTGCTCGGTGACCGCGTCGACGGCCGTCGTCGGGTCGTGCAGGACCAGGACCTCGGTGTCGGCGGCCAGGGCCCGCGCCAGGGACAGGCGCTGGCGCTGGCCCCCGGAGAGGTTCGCGCCGCGGTCGCGGACGGCGTAGTCGAGGCCGTCGCGGTGCAGGGCGACGACGTCGGTCAGCATCGACGCCTCGACGGCCTCGTCGATCGAACGGCTGGTGCCCGACGGGTCGATGTTCGTGCGCAGGGTGCCCGCGAAGATCTCCCCGTCGTACGGGTTCACCAGGATGTGCTCGCGCACGGCCTCCATCGACAGGTCGGCGACCTCCTGGCCGCTGACCCGCACCACGCCGTCGTACTCGTGCGGCGGGACCTTCACGGCCAGGACCGACGCGAGGTCGGCCGCGGCGCGCGGCTGGTAAGGGGCGATCGCCACGAACTCGCCCGCCGCCACCTGGAACTTCAGCTTGCGCAGCGAGCCGTAGCGGACGCAGTCCACCTCCAGGTCTCCGCCCGGGGCCGGACGGCCGGAGCCCGGGGTCGCCAGGGGCGGGGCGGAGAGCACCAGGGCCATGCGTTCGGCCGAGGCACGCGCGATCATCACGTACTTGGGCATCTCGGAGAACATCTTGAGCGGCTCGATGATGAACTGGGCGAGGCCCACGGCCATCACGAGTTCGCCGATGGTGATCTGCCCCTCGAAGGCCAGCCACCCGGCCGTGATGGAGACGGCGGCGGCGAGGATCGCGTTGAGGGCGAGCGCGGTGCCCGCGTACACGCCGTTCACCCGGGCGACGGTGATCGCCTGGTGCTTCGCCTCCGTGCTGACCTTCCGGTAGGACCGGAACGCCGCGTGGTTGCCGCCGAAGCCGTGCAGCGGGCGCAGGCCGGTGATCAGGTCGGCGACCTTCGCACCCGCCCGCGCCACGCGGGCCTGCTGCTCGCGGGTGCTGGAGCCGATGCGCTTCGACATCACGCTCAGGATCGACAGGATCGCGACCGTGCCCACGACCACCAGGAGGCCGAGCCTGAAGTCGGCGAGACCGAGGGCGACCGCCGCGACCACCACCGCGACCAGCGAGCTGATCAGGAGCGGCACCACTTCGACGATGTCGGCGGTCTGGTCGGCGTCCTCGGTGGCGATGGTGAGGACCTCGCCGGACTTGAGGTCGACGTCCCTGGCCACCGGCTGGAGGCCGCAGGACGCGACCTTCACGCGCCAGCGGTGCGCCTCGGTCGTGTTGGCCTTCTGCAGGATGCGCATGCCGAACCGCCACGACAGCGAGACCGTCGTGATGATCACGGCGAGCGCGCCGATCGACAGGCCGAGGGCGCCGAGGCTCCGGTCCCTCATCGTGTGCTCGACGATCAGGCCGAGCGCGATCGGGAAGGCGGTCTCACCGGCCTGGTACAGGCCCATGAGGACGGTGCCCCCGGCCATGGCGCCGACGTTGCGGCGCAGTGCGGTGCGCAGGATGTCTGCCCCGGGGCGGGGCCGCTGCTTGTCAGGAGTGGTCATCGAGGTGGCGGGCAATCGCTTCGGGGGTTCGCAGGGTGAACAGGTCGCGGATGGTGATCACAGGTCCGAACTCGCGGCGGAGCAGCCCGTTGAGCCGCACCGCCAGCATGGAGTGTCCCCCGAGGGACACGAAGTCGCTCACTGCGCTCACCTCGTCATCATCCAGGTCGAGTGCTTCGGCGAAGTACTCGCACACCAGGGTCTCGGTCTCGGTCTCCGGACGCCGCTCCGTCGCCGTGGTCAGCGCGCCGAGCGGCTTGGCCTCGGGCAGCGCCTTGGTGTCCGCCTTCCCGTTGACCGTCAGCGGGATGCTGTCGACCTGGGCATAGTGCGTCGGGCGCAGGAAGTCCGGAAGACCCGCGCCCACATCGGCCGCCACCGCAGCCAGGTCCGCGCCGTCGAGGACGAGGTACGCGGCGAGCCGGTGGGCGCCGTCGACCTGCGGGTCCGGCTGGGCGACCGCGGCCGCGAAGCGCACCGCCGGGTGCGCGGCGAACGCGGCCTCGACCTCGCCGAGTTCGACGCGGTGCCCGCGGATCTTGACCTGCTGATCGGTGCGGCCCAGGTACATCAGGTTGCCGTCGGGCCGCCGCACCACCAGGTCGCCGGTGCGGTACATGCGCTCGCCGGGCCCGCCGAACGGGCACGCGACGAAGCGGTGCGCGCTCTGGGCGGGCTGCCCGAGGTAGCCGCGGGCGATGCCGATGCCCGCCACGTACAGCTCACCGGGGACGCCGTCCGGCAGCGGCCGCAGCCACGGGTCGAGGACGTACGCGTCGGTGTTGTCGATGGCCACGCCCACCACCGGGTCCTGGCACTCGAAGGTGCCGACGCCGAGGGTGTTGATGGTGTACTCGGTGGGTCCGTAGAGGTTGTAGCCGACCGTGCCCTCGGTCTCGGCCAGGCGCTGCCACAGCGTCGGGGTGACGGCCTCGCCGCCGAGGAGCACGAGGGCCGGGCGCCGCTCAGGCCTGTCGAGCAGGCCCTCGGCCACCAGCTGCTGCGCGTAGGTGGGGGTCACGTTGATGACGTCGATCCCGTGCTCGAGGCAGTACTCGACCAGGCGCGGCGCGTCGCGGCGCAGCTCCTCGTCGCAGATGTGCACCTCGTGGCCGTCGGCGAGCCACAGCAGCTCCTCCCACGACATGTCGAACGCGAACGACACGGTGTGGGCGATCCGGAAGACCCGGTGGCCGTGGTCGGCGAGGACCGGCTCGAAGATCCGCCGCTGATGGTTGATCAGCATGTTGGTGAGCCCGGCGTACTCGGTCACCACGCCCTTGGGCTTTCCGGTCGATCCGGAGGTGTAGATCGTGTACGCGGGGTGCCGCAGCCGGTCCGGGTCGTCCGGCGCGAACGTCACGTACGGCTCGGCGTCGGGCAGCGGACGGTCAAGGTCGATCAGGTCGCCGGTGAGCCGGGACGCCACGGCGCTCACGGTGAGGATCACCTCGGGCCGTGCGTCGTCGACGATCGCGGCGATCCGCTCGTCCGGGTGGTCGAGCTCAAGGGGGACGTAGGCGGCGCCGGCGCGCAGCACGGCGAACAGCGCCACGATCGAGTCGAGGGAGCGCGGGATCGCGAGACCCACGGTCGTCTCGGGACCGATGCCCCGTGCGGCGAGCACGCCCGCCACCGCGCGGCTGCGGTCCCGCAACTCGCCGAACGTCATGGTCGCGCCGTGGGCGACGAGCGCCACCCGCTGCGGGTCCCGGTCGGCGGCCCGGTCGAACCGGTCGACGACCGTGTCCGTGCCGACGTCCGTGCGCTCGACGGGCCGGGGCTCCTCGCCCAGGCCGGGAAGCGCGCCGACTGGGCCGGTCGAACGGGCCAGGTCCTCGAGGACGCGTACGTAGCCGTCCAGCAGGCGGCGGGCGTTGTCCGAGTCGCCGTCGCGGTGCTCCAGCTTGACCGTGAGGCGGTCGCCCGGCGTCACGACCCAGGTGAATGGGTAGTGGGTGGAGTCGTCGGCCGTCACCGATGTGATGCCGTGCCGGGAGTTCATCGCGGCGAACGCGTCCATGTCCAGGAAGTTCTGGAGCACGAACAGGTTGTCGAAGAGGGTGTCGTGTCCGCTGGCGCGCTGGATCTCGCCGAGGCCGACGTGCTCGTGCTCCATCGCCTCGACCCGGGCCTGCTGCACGGACTCCAGGTAGTCCCGGGCGGTGTCGTCCGGCCGGGCCCGCGTCCACATGGGCACGGTGTTGAGCAGCACGCCGACGATGTCGGACAGTCCCTCGCCGTCACGGCCGGAGACGGTCACGCCGAACACGGCGTCGCTGCGGCCCGTGTGGGCGCCGAGCAGCAGGCCGAACGCACCGGTGAGGACCGAGTTCAAGGTCACGCCGTGTGCCTTGGCCGCGTCCCGCAGCAGGTCCGACTGCTCGGTGGTCAGGGTGTGCACGAGGGCGCGCGGCAGGTCGTCCGACAGGGTCGGCGCGGGGCCCGCGAGCAGCGTCGGGCCTGCCAGGCCCGCCAGGTGCTCCGCCCAGAACCGCTCGGCGACGGCGGGGTCCTTGGCGTCGAGCGCCCGGGCGTAGTCCTCGAAGCTCGGCGTGGCCGGGGCCGCGTCCAGCGGACGGCCCGCGCCGGCGGCCTCGTAGGCGTCGAACAGGTCGCGCAGGACCAGCTCGCGGGACCAGCCGTCCCACAGCAGCAGGTGGTAGCTCAGGAGCAGTCCGTCGCTGCCGTCGGGCCTGCGCACCACGGTCAGGCGGATCAGCGGCGGCGCGGCCGGGTCGAAGCCCGTGTCGCGGTCCCGGGCGCGCAGCTCCTCGACCTCCGCGTCCGTCGCCAGGTCGATGGTGCGGACGTCGACGCGCCGGCCCGCCTTGAGGACCTGGACCGGGTTGCCGTCGTCGTCGGTGGCGAAGCCCGCGCCGACGACGGGGTGGCGTGCGATCACGTACGCCATGGCCTCGGCCAGGGCGTCGGTGTCCAGGCGCCGGTCGAAGGTGAAGTAGCTCTGCGCGACGTAGTGTCCGGCCGTGCCCGCCATCTGGGCCTGGAAGAACAGGCCGCGCTGGAGCGGGGTGACCGGTGCCGTGCGCTCGGCCGTCGTGGCGGCGTCCGCGAGGTGCGCGAGGGCGCCGAGCCAGTGCTCGGTGATCTCGTCGGGGATGCCGTCGGCGAGGGTGAAGGCCGCGTGCAGGCTGCCGGTGTCCGCGTCGGTCCAGGCGTTGACCTCGACGGCGTAGGGGCTGCCCTGGTCGCCGCCGGTGAGGTGCAGCGCCTGGGATTCGCTGCCCCGGCCGAGGTAGTTGAAGAGGACCTGCGGGCGGGCGGTGAGCAGCGGGGCCGTCTGCGGGTTGAGGTACCGGAACTGGCCGTAGGCGAGGTGTCCGCGCTCGTCCGGCTGGCGTTCGGCGACCTCGCGCGCCGCGGCGACGGGGTCGGTGTGCGCGCTCAGCCGCACGGGCGCGATGGCGGTGAACCAGCCGACGGTGCGGGTGTAGTCGTGGTGCTCCTCGACCGGGACCCGGCCGTGCCGCTCCAGCTCGACCGCGAGGTCGGTGGGCGCGGCCTGGATCCGCGTCAGCGCGGTGCGCAGCGCGCCGCACAGCAGCTCGGTGAGGTCGACGCCGAGCGCGGCGGGCGCGGTGCGCGTCACGCGGTCGCTGGTGTCGGGGGCGAGCACGACGGTGGTCTCGCGCAGCGCGCCCACCGCCGGGAGCAGCGCGGGCGCCTGGAGCGTGCTGACCCAGTCCCCGAGGCCGTCGGCCGTCTGCGTGGCCCGCAGGGCCAGTGCCTCGGCGTACTCGGCGTAGGACGTGGTCGGCGGCGCCAGGTCCGCCCCCTTCATGGCGGTGGCCAGGTCGTCCAGGAGGACGAGCCACGACACCGAGTCAACCGCGATGTGGTGCACGGTGACGACAAGCGTGCTGCTGGCCTCCTGCCACGCGAACGCGATGACGTCCCCGGATGCGGGGTCGAGGCGTCCGGCGGCGTCGTTCGCCACGGCCGTCGCGTCGCTCTCGCCCGTCCGTACGACGGTGACGTCGCGGGCCGGTTCGGTGCGCAGGGCCCACACGCCGTGCTCGGCGTGCAGCCGGAGGCGCAGGGCGGGGTGCGCGGCGACGACGGCGTTCGCGGCGCGCTCGGCGTCGGCGAACCCGGTGCCCGCGGGCGCCACCAGCGTCCTGGCCTGGGCGAACCGGGTGAGCGAGCCGCCCAGTTCGCGCTGGCGCAGGATGATCGGCGTCGGGGTCAGCGGGCCGTCGGCGCGGCGGGCGGGCGCGGCCGCGGCCACCGCGGCCCGCGGTGCCTGCGCGTCCAGGTGCTCGGCGAGGGCGCGCGGCGTCCGGAACAGGAACACGTCGCGGGGCGCGAAGTGCAGGCCGAGCGCCCGGCCCCGGTTGATCAGGGTGATGGCGACGATGCTGTCGCCCCCGGCCTTGAAGAAGTCGGTGTCGGCGGCCACGGCGGAGCCGGGCAGCGTCTCGGCGAACAGCTCGACGAGGGTGGCGAGCGCGGACGCGGTGTCGCGCCCCGGCAGGTGCGCGCCAGGACCCGACGCGCCCGCAGCCGACGGCGCGACGGAGACGGCGCTCCCCTCGGCCTGCTGGGCCCGCTCGGCCAGAGCCCGGCGGTCGAGCTTGCCGTTGACGGTCAGCGGCAGCGCGTCGAGCGGCAGGACCCGGCCCGGCACCATGTGCACGGGCAGCTTCGTGGCCAGGAGCGCGGGGAAGTCGCCGGGCACGCGGCCCACGACGTGGGCGACCAGGTGGTCGCCGGTGTCCGCCACGGTGACGGCCGCGTCGACCACGCCGTCGAGCTCCCTGACCGCGGACTCCACCTCGCCGAGTTCGATGCGGAAGCCCTTGAGCTGCACCTGGTCGTCGGCGCGGCCCGCGAACTCCAGCTCGCCGTCGAGGGTGCGGCGGGCCAGGTCGCCCGTGTGGTACATCCGGGAGCCGTCGGCGGCGAAGGGGTCCGCGACGAACCGGCCCGCGGTGAGCCCGGGCCGCCCCAGGTAGCCGAGCGACACCTGGTCACCGGCGACGTAGATGGCGCCGACGCGGCCCGGGGGGACCGGCCGGAGCCGGTCGTCGAGCAGATAGGTCGCCAGGCCGGGGATCGGACCGCCGATGGGGCTGACGTCGTCGCCGGCGCCGAAGTCCGCGTCGGTCAGCACCCGGTGGGTGACGTGCACGGTGGTCTCGGTGATGCCGTACATGTTGACCAGCTCGGGCGCGGCGGTGCCGTGCCGCTCGACCCAGCCGCGGAGCCGGCCGAGGTCGAGGGCCTCGCCGCCGAAGACGATCCGGCGCAGCGCGGTGACCGGTTCGCCGGCGAGCCGGTCGGCCTCGACGAACTGGTAGAAGGCCGACGGGGTCTGGTTGAGCACGGTCACCCCGCGCTCGCGGACCAGGCGGTGGAAGTCGACCGGGGAGCGGGTCAGACCGTACTCGGGCACGAGGAGTTCGCCGCCGTGCGCGAGGGCGCCCCACAGCTCCCAGACCGCGAAGTCGAAGGAGTAGGAGTGGAACTGCACCCACACGTCGTCGGGGCCGAAGTCCATGTCGGCCCGGGTGTTCGCGAGCAGCGTCACCACGCTGGAGTGCGGGACGACGACGCCCTTGGGCCGTCCTGTCGAACCGGACGTGTAGATGACGTACGCGGGGTCGTGCCAGTGGGCCTCGGGGGCGGGCCCGGCCGGGGTCTGCGGCAGTTCGTCGCCCTGGACGAGCACGCGGGCGGGCACTCCGGCGCGGGCGAGGAGGTCCGTGAAGCGGTCCCGCTGGTCGGCGGCCACGAGGACGACCTGCGGGGCGGCGTCGGCGAGGACGTACTCCAGGCGGTCGTCGGGGTAGGCCAGGTCCAGGGGCACGTACGCGCCGCCCGCGCTGACGATCGCGACGAGGGCGACGACCTGCTCGACGGAGCGCGGCACCGCGACGGCGACGCGCTTGCCCGGCGCGACCCCGGCGGCGCGCAGCGTCGCGGCCAGGTCGTCCTTGGCGGCCGTCAGTTCACCGTAGGTCAGCGACCTGGTGTCGCCGTCGAGTCCGCACTGGGTGACGGCGGTGGCGGCGGGGTCGCGGAGCGCGGCGGCGTCGAAGAGGGCGCCCAGGGTGGTCGGGGTGACCGGGGCCTGCCGCGGGTCGCTCGTGGAGGCCAGGTCGTCGACCAGGGCGTCCGGCTGGGTGAGCAGGCCGGTGAGGGTCCGCGTGAAGGCGTGCAGGATCGTTTGCGCGGTGGCTTCGCCGAGGAGCGCGCCGTCGTAGATGAGGTTGAAGCGCGGGCGGCCGTCGAGGCCGCGCTCCACCACCAGCGTCAGCGGGTAGTGGGGGGCGCCTTCGTTCACGATGTCGGCGATGACGAGCGTGTCGTCGGGCCGCCGCAGGGCCGCGACGTCGGTCGCGACGTCGAAGACGACCAGGGTGTCGAAGAGGGAGCCGGAGCCCGCCTGGCGGCCGATCCTGGCCAGCGAGACGTGCTGGTGCGGAAGGACCGCGCTCTGGTGCTCGCGCACCGAGGCGAGCAGGTCGCGGGCGGTGGTGGCACCCGTCCAGCGGGCCCGCACGGGAATGGTGTTGATGAACAGGCCCACCAGGTCCTCGATGCCGGGGACGTCCGCGTCGCGCCCGGAGACGGTGGAGCCGAACACCACGTCCTTGCCGTGCAGGATGCCGCCGAGGGTGATCGCCCAGGCGCTGTGCACGGCCACGCTGAGCGGCACCCCGGCCGAGCGGACGGCCGCGTCGATGTCCTCCTGCGGCTCCACGACGGTGTCGGCGAACCGCTCGGAGGGGGTGTGGCCCTCGGCGACGAGGGAGGCGGCGGGCAGCTCGGCGAGCTCCTCGCGCCAGACCCGGTCGCTCTCGTCGTCGTCGCGTTCGCCGAGCCAGCGCACGTAGTCGGCGAAGCCGCCGAGCGGGTACACGGTGCCGGGCGCGTGGTACTCGGCGAGGAGCGCGCGCAGCATCGGCGGCACCGACCAGCCGTCGGCGATGATGTGGTGCACGGTCTGTACGAGGACCGTGCGGCCGGAGCCCGCGCGGATGAGCGTGTAGCGCATCAGCGGCCCGGTGGCCAGGTCGAAGCCCGCCCGGCGGTCCTCCTCGGCGTACGCGCGGATCTCGGCGTCGGTGATGCCGGGGCGTTCGAGGGTGGTGAAGGGCGCTTCCACGCCGCTGTCCAGGACGGAGACGACCCGGCCGTCGGCGAGGGCGACGAAGCGCGCGGCGAGGTTCGGGTAGAGCGTGAGCAGGCGGGTGGCCGCCGCCGCGAGCCGGTCGGCGTCCACCTCGCCGTCCAGGGTGAGGAGCTGCTGCTCGACGTAGGCGCCCGCCGACTCGTCGTCGAAGACGGAGTGGAAGTACAGGCCTTCCTGGAGCGGGGTCAGCGGCAGGACGTCCCGCAGCGCCGGTCCTTCCAGGGCGTCGACGTCGGCCTGCGTGAGCGGCACGAGGGCGAAGTCGCTGGGCGTGTGGCCGCCCTGGTCGAGCGCGGCGAGACCCGCGAGGGCCTCCTGGAAGTAGCCGCCGATGGTGGTGACGTCCTGGTCCGTGAACATCCCTTCGGGCCAGGAGATGGTGGTGACCAGCTCGTACTCGCCGCTCGCGGCGGGTTCGGCGATCGCGTTGAACTCCAGGGCGCGCGGCAGGCGCATGGCGGGGTCGCGCTTCTCGCCCAGCTGCCCGGTGGTGTGTGCGAGCTGCCAGTCCCCCGCCGCGCCCGCGTCGAAGCGGCCGAGGTAGTTGAAGAGGACCTGCGGGGCGGGCGCGTCGAAGGCGGTGTCGGCCAGGTAGCGCAGGGCGCCGTAGGAGACGCCGTTGCTCGGCACCCGGGCGAGGTCTTCCTTGACCGCCTTGAGCGCGGCGGCAAGGTGGCCGGGCGCGGTCGGGTCGCTCGCGGCGCCGGGGTCCACGGTCACCGGGAACAGGGTGGTGAACCAGCCCACGGTGCGCGACAGGTCCGGCTCGAAGCCGACGGCGTCGGCGACGAACTGGCCCTCGCGGCCGTGGCCCTCCAGCTCGATGTGGGCGAACGTCTGGTCCTGGCCGAGGTCGCGGCGCCACCGGGCGAGGGTGACGGCGAGCGCGGTGAGCAGGACGTCGTTGACGCCCGCGTGGAACTTCGCGGGTATCTCGCCGAGGAGGGCGGCCGTGACCTCGGCGCCGACCGAGACGGTGCGTATCCGCTCGTGCGCGACGGTGTCGGCGGCGGTCAGGGCGCGCCTGCCGACCGGCTCGTCGGCGGCGGGCAGGGGCCGCTGGAAGTAGTCGCGGTCCGCGTCGAACCCGGCGCGGTCGAGGAGTTGCGTCCAGCGCCGGAACGAGGTGCCCACCGGGGGCAGTTCGACGGTGGCGCCCTCGCTGACCTGCCGCCACGCCGTGGCCAGGTCCTCCATGAGGACGCGCCAGGACACGCCGTCGATCACCACGTGGTGGGCGACCAGGACCAGCTGGCGCGCCGCGCGGCGCCAGACGGCGCGCAGCATCACGCCGTCCGCCGGGTCCAGTCCTTCGGTGGCGAGCGCGACGCACTCCTCCAGCGGCCGGTCGCTCTCCTGCCAGGCCGCGGTGGCCCGGTCGGCCTCGGGGATGTCGAAGCTCCAGCGCTCGCCGCGCACCAGCTTGGCGCGCAGCATGTCGTGGTGGCCGACGACCGCGGCGAGGACCGCGTCGAGGGTGTCGGCGGTCAGCTCTGCCGGGGTGTTGAGGACGACCGACTGCACGAAGCCGTCGACGGCGTCCGTGGTCTCGCCGAGCCACTGCACGATGGGCGAGCCCACGACGGCGCCGGTGGCGGTGTCGCCGTGGTCCACGGTGGCGACGTCCTCGCGGCTCGCGACCGCGGCGAGGGCGCCGAGGACGCTGTTGCTGAAGATCTGCCGTGCCGTGACGAAGAGGCCCGCGTCGCGCAACGCGCTGAGCAGCGAGATCGCCAGGATGCTGTCGCCGCCGAGCTGGAAGAAGTCCTGGTCGGCGCCGACTTCGTCGAGCTGGAGGAGCGCCGCGACCGCGGTGCACACCACGCGCTCGTTCTCGGTGGCGGGTGCGACGAGGGAGCCGGTGCCGATCACGGGCTCCGGCAGCGCGTTGCGGTCGAGCTTGCCGTTCGCGGTGAGCGGGAACTCCGTCATCACGACGACGTGGGCGGGCACCATGTACTCGACCATGTGCGCGGTGGCCCACGCCTTGACGTCGTCGGCCGTCAGGTCCTCGCTCCCGGCGGCCGGGATCACATAGCCCACGAGGTAGGTGCCGCCCGCCGCGTTCTTCTTCGCGACGACGCAGGTGTGCCGCACGCCGGGGTGCTCGGCGAGGCCCGCCTCGACGTCCTCGATCTCCAGGCGCATGCCGCGGATCTTGATCTGGTTGTCGGCCCGGCCGAGGAAGTCGAGGGAGCCGTCGGGGGCGAACCGGGCGAGGTCACCGGTCCGGTAGAGGCGCGATCCGTCGGCGGCGAAGGGGTTCGCCACGAACCGGGACGCCGTCAGGCCGGGGGCGTTGACGTAGCCGCGGCCGAGGAGGAAGCCGCCCACGTAGAGCTCGCCGCCGACGCCGACCGGGACCGGGCGCAGCTCGTCGTCGAGGACGTACAGCTGGGTGTTGGGGTTGGCCTTGCCGATGGACGTCGACAGGCGCTCGGCCGCGCCCCGGTAGATGACGTGCGAGACGCCGATCGTCGTCTCGGCCGGGCCGTAGCCGTGGTACATGGGGATGTCGAGCCGGGTGCGGAACCGCTCGTACAGCTCGGGGGTGAGCACCTCGCCGCCGCACCACACGTGCCGCAGGCTGTCCAGGCGACCGGAGTCGCCCGCTATCTCAAGGAGCACGTCCAGCATGGACGACACCAGGTACGTGAAGGTGACGCGCTGCTCGGCGATCACGCTCAGGAGGTGGTGCGGGTCGCGTTCGCCGCCGGGCCGCAGGACCACCAGCCTGCCGCCGCAGACCAGCGGCAGGAAGATCTCGTTGATGGAGATGTCGAAGGACAGCGGCGCCTTGAAGAGGGACGCGTCGTCGTGGCCGAAGCCCAGGATCTCGTTGACCTGCCACAGCAGGCGCTCGCTGATCGCCTCGTGCCGGATCATCGCGCCCTTGGGCCGTCCGGTCGAACCGGACGTGAAGATCACGTATGCCAGGGCGTCGCCGAGGACCGTGATCCCGGTGCCCCCCGCGGGGTAGGAGCCGTACTTCCAGGCGCCGAGGTCGACGGCGACGGCGTCCGGTTCGCTCAGGTCGTGCGTACCGGAGTCGTTGAGCTGGAGCACGACCCGGGCGTCGGCGACGACGACGGCGCGGCGCGCGGCGGGCCACTGCGGATCGAGGGGGACGAACGCGCAGCCCGCCTGGAGCACGCCGAGCAGCCCGATGACCATCTCGGCGGAGCGGCCCAGGGAGATGCCGACGACCTGCTCGGCGTGGAGGCCGCGCTCGATCAGGTGGTGGGCGAGCTGGCTGGACAGCTCGGCCGCCTCGCCGTAGGTCAGCGAGCGGTGCTCGTCGACGATGGCGACGGCGTCCGGCCGGGTCCGTGCCTGTTCGAGGAACATCTCCACGATGGTCGGGCGGACCCGGTCGGCCTGCGTGTCGTTCCACTCGGCCAGGGCCGCGAGGCGGGCCGTGACGCCGGACGGGCCGATGGTGCCGAGCGGTCGGTCCGGGAAGTCGGCCAGGTCGTCGAGCGCGAGCTGCGCGTCGGCGAGCACGACGCCTTCGGGGACGGCGATGCTCCGGCCGTCCGCGTCGGCCGCCCAGCCGGCGGGCGCGACCCCGCCGTTGTCGACCCATGCGAGGACGTCGGCGAAGAGCGTCCCCGCGGTGAGGTCGATGCCGTCGGGGCTGTGCCCCGTCGCCCAGTACGAGAGACCGATGGCGCACGCTGCGGCGATGGTCCGGTCGGAGTGGTCGCCCGTTCGACGGCGTACGTCGGCCAGGGCCGCGGGAGAAAGCCGTACGCGACGAGCGCCCGGTTCCATCGTCGAAGACTCAGCGTTCATCGAAGACTCAGCGTTTCCTTCCAAGGAACGAACGGTGACCTGACCGTGGTCAGGGGTTGACCTGACCACGGCCGGGGTTGACCTGACCGTGGTCAGGTTTGCCTAGCTACCTTCTCGCCACGCCTGCCACAGCCGTGCGTAGCGGCCGCCCAGGGCCACAAGCTCGTCGTGGGTGCCGAGCTCCACGACGCGGCCCGCGTCGAGCACGGCGATCCGGTCCGCGGCCATCGCCTGCGTCAGGCGGTGGGCCACGAACAGCGTGGTCCGGCCCGCGCACGCGGCGCGCACGGCCCGTTCGAGCTCGGCGGCGCCCTCGCTGCCCGCCTCCGCGGTCGACTCGTCGAGCACGACGACCGGCGAACGGCTCAGCACCAGGCGGGCCAGGGCGATGTGGGCGACCTTGGTGACGTCCAGGCGCTCGCCGCCCTCGCCGACCATGGTGTCGAGGCCTTCGGGCAGCGCCTCGACCCAGCCGGCGGCGCCGACCGTGCGCAGCGCGTCGAGCAGCTCGGCGTCGGTGGCCTGCGGCGCGGCCAGGCGCAGGTCGTCGGCGAGCGGGCCGGAGAACACATGGGTCTCCTGCGTCAGGATGCTCACCAACGCGCGCGCTCCGGCCTCGTCGAGACCTGCGAGGTCGGTCGTGCCGATGCGCACCGATCCGGCCTGCGGGGTCCCGATGCCCGCGATCAGCGCGGCCAGCGTCGACTTGCCCGCGCCCGTCGCGCCCACGAGGGCAAGCGAACCACCGGCGGGGATCGTCAGGTCGACGTCCTTCAGGACCGGCTGCTCGGTGTCGGGGTAACTGAACGTCAGTCCCCGCACCGTCACCGGGTGCGGCGTGGCGGCCGCCGGGGCGACGCCCGCGTCGCCGACGAGGCGCTCCTCCGCGGGCTCGCCGAGCACACCGACGAGCCGGGTCAGGCTCGCGCCCGACTTCTGCGCCTCGTCGAAGGTGAACATGATGGCGCCCAACGGCGTGAAGAGGCGGTGGAACATCAGCGGCGCCGCCGCCACCTCGCCGAGGCTCGCGGCGTCGGCCTCCAGCAGGGCGTACCCCACCACGAGGATCAGGACGAGGCCGATGAACTCGGCGCGGTTCTCCCTGCCGACGAAGCGGCCGAAGAACCGGAACACCTCGATGCCGTAGTTGCGCACGCGCCACGACTCGTGGGTGACCTGCTCGCGGACCGAGTCCTCCAGGCGGTACGCCCGGACGGTGTCGATCCCGTTCAAGCCGCTGATCAGCGCCTGTGCGCGGTCGGCCTGGGCCACCCGCTGCTTCTTGTAGAGCGGGGCGGACCGGGGCAGGTACCAGCGCAGGGCCAGGGCGTAGGCGGGCAGTGCGCCCGCGCCCGCGAGGCCGAGCCGCCAGTCGAGGCCGAACATGCCGACGGTGGCGATGAAGACGAGGACGCCCGCGGAGAACACCGTGGGGATGGCCATGCGAATGCCCTTGGAGAGGACGGCCACGTCGTCACCGACCCGGGACAACACGTCGCCCCGGCCGACCTGTTCGACCCGTGAGCTCGGCATCCCGAGCACCGCGCGGACGGCGCCCTCGCGCAGCTGCGCGAGCAGGTCCGCGCCGAGCCGTCCGATCAGGTACGTCGAGGCCGCGGTGGCCACCGCGCCGAGCAGCGCGGCGGCCCCCATCAGCACGCCGACGGTGAGCAGGACCGAGCGCGACTCGCCCTCGACCACCCCGTCGACGACGCGGCCGAGCAGCAGCACCGGGAGCACCTGGAGGGCTGCCCCGGCCACCGTGGTGAGCACGGTGGCCGTGGTCAGCCAAGGGACCTCACGGCAGTGCGCGGTGACCCATCGGGTGGCCTCGCGGCCGGTCGCCGTGCGCAGGGTCGCCGGGGCGACCTTCGTAGCGGTGGTGCTCACACCTAGCCGACCGACTTGACGAGCTCGTCGACGGCGTAGGGCAGGGAGAGCAGGGTGCCCTGGGAGATGGCGGCGCCGACCGCGGGACCCTCGCTGTCCAGCAGGTAGGAGACGTTGCCCTTCTTCACCGCGTCCAGGTTGCTGAAGAGCTCGGACTTCTTGAGCGCCTTCATGTCCGCCTTGTCGTTGATGACGAAGATGCGGTCGGTGTTGACCAGGTCGATGCGCTCGGGCGAGAGGACGGTGAAGAACTTGCCGCCCGCGATCTTGTCGATCTTGGTCTGGTACTTGAAGCCGATGCCCGTCACCAGGCGGCCGCGCACGTCGGTGGAGGTGAACGGCGCGACGGAGTCCTTGTACCAGGACAGCGCGACGGCGTTCTTCTTGGCGAACTCGGGGTGCGCCTTCTTGGCGGCGTCCAGCTTGCCCTGGATGCCCTCGACGAGCTTCTCGCCCTTCTCGGCCTGGCCGAGCGCCTTGGCGATGTGCAGGGCGTTGTCCTGCCACGGAGCGCTGAACGGCTCCTTCTCGCCCTTGGTGCGGCCCACGGTGGGGGCGATCTTGGAGAGCTTGTCGTAGGCGGCCTTGTCGATCTCGGAGTACACCGCGATGATCAGGTCAGGCCGGAGCGAGGCGATCTTCTCGAAGTTGGGGCCGGAGTCACCGTTCTTCATGATGACCTCGGGCTTGGCGTCGCCCCACTTGTCCTTCACCCAGGGCCACTGGGTGTTGATGTCGGGCGACTTGCCCGTCGGGTTCGGGTACTGGTCGGTCATGCCGACCGGCTTGGTGCCGAACGCGAGGACGGTCTGGTCGTCGGTGTAGCCGACGGTGACGACCCGCTTGGGGGCCTTCGTTATCTTCGTGGATCCGAACGCGTGCTCCACGGTGACGGGGAACTTGCCGGCGGCCGCGGCCGGAGCGGCGTCGTCGCCGCCCTTGTCCGACTTGTCCGAGCCACATCCCGCGAGGAGTCCGACGCCGAGGGCCGCGGCGGACACTACGGCCGCCATCCGCCGCCAGGGCCTCATGGTCGTCGTTCGATGGAGATGCATCCGAGATCCCTTGCTTTCACGCTGTCCGGTGCGCCCCTGTCTCAGGGCAGCCAAACCTTACCTTGCGGTTGTGAGGTAAGCCTAGCCTAACTTTCAACTTGTCTGTGCGAGGGGCCAGTCGGGTCGCGCCCGCGCGGACGTGGTCGCGCCGCAGGTGGGGCCGGGTCGGGCCCATACGGAGGCGCGCTGGGGGGCGCGTAGGCGCAGGGGCGCGCCACACGGAAGGGGGTGCAACCAGGCGGCGCGCAGAGGGAAGTCGCGCGCCGTCCGCGCGCAAGGATCCCACCAGTCCGCGCCGGGAGGCGCAGCGGGCCCCGCACAGGGGCGGCTCCGCCGGGCCGCGCGGGCGGGGGCGGCTCAGTTCAACTGCACGTGCGTACGGCCGATCGGCACGATGAGCGGCCTGTCTCCCACCGGGTCGTCGATCACCTTGGCGCGCAGCCCGAACGCCTCGTACAGCAGCTCGGAGGTGATGACGTCGCGCGGGTGCCCCTGCGCGAGGATCGTCCCGTCCTTCATCACGATGAGGTTGTCGCTGTAGCGCGTGGCCAGGTTGAGGTCGTGCAGGACCATGACCACGGCGCACCCGGACTCGTGCAGGTCGTCCACGAGGTCGAGCACGTCGACCGCGTGCGCCAGGTCCAGATAGGTCGTCGGCTCGTCGAGGAGGAGCAGGTCGGTGCCCTGGGCCAGGGTCATGGAGATCCAGACGCGCTGGCGCTGCCCGCCGGACAGCGAGTCGACCGGACGGTCGGCCAGGTCGGACACGCCGGTCATGGCGAGCGCGCGCTCCACGACGGCGGCGTCGTCCGACGACCACTGCCGCAGCCAACTCTGATGCGGGTGGCGCCCTCTGGCGACCAGGTCGGACACTGTCAGGCCCTCCGGCGCGACGGGCGCCTGCGGCAGCAGGCCCATCTTCTTCGCCACGTCCTTGGTCTTGAGCCGGACGATGTCCTCGCCGTCGAGGACGACGGACCCCTTGGTCGGCTTGAGCAGCCGGGACAGGGTCCGCAACAGCGTCGACTTCCCGCAGCCGTTGGGGCCGATGATCGTGGTGATCACCCCGGGCGGTATCGCCACGTCGAGATCGTCGATGACGGTCCTGGCGCCGTAGCCCACGCTGACGCCCTTGGCCGTGAGCCGTGCGGCGTCGTCGACGTCGGACTCGATCTCGGTGATGTACTGAGTGACCACAAGCCCCCCTCTGCGCATTTAGGTATGCCTCACCTTTGTATCAGGCTATTTGAGGTTCGCCCGCACCAGGAGGTAGATGAGGAAGGGGCCGCCCACGGCGGCGGTGACCACGCCGACCGGGAGCGTGACGGGCAGAGCGGTGCGCGCGACCAGGTCGGCGCCGATCAGGAGCAGCGCCCCCACCATGCCGGAGGCCACCATCGGCGGCGTCGGGCAGCGCGCGAGGCGCATCGCCACCTGGGGCGCGACCAGGGCCACGAAGGGGACCGGGCCCGCCGCGCTCACCGCCACGGCGGCGAGCAGGACCGCGCACAACAGCAGGACGGCCCGTACCGCCTGGAAGCGGACGCCGAGGCCCGCGGCGACCTCGTCGCCGAAGTGCATCGGTTTGAACTGGAAGGCGACGCAGGCGATGACGGCGAGGAGCGCGAGCGTGCACCAGAACGCCACCCAGACCTCGTCCCAGGACCGGTTGTCGAGGGAGCCGACGAGCCAGGACTGCGCCCGGGCCACGTCCTTGATGTCGGCGGTGACCAGGAGCCAGGTCGTGATCGCCTCCATCACGGCGCTCACCGAGATGCCGATGAGGATGAGCCGGAAGCCGTCGATGCCCCGCCGCCACGCCATGAAGTACACCAGCAGGCCGGTGAGCAGACCGCCGCCGAGCGCGGCCGCGGACAGGCCCACGGAGCTGACGACCGCCGCCGACGCCCCGCCCGACACCGTGAGCAGGAACACCGAGACCGCGCTCGCGCCCTGGGTGATGCCGAGCACGTCCGGACTGGCCAGCGGATTGCGGGCGATGGACTGGGTGAGCGCGCCGGACACCCCGAGCGCGATGCCGACGACGAGCCCGGCGAGGGCGCGCGGCATCCGCAGGTCCATGATCACGAACTCGTCGACCTGTTCGCCCCGGCCGAAGATGGTGGCGATCACCCGGGACAGGTCGACGGGAAAGTCCCCGATGCTGATGGACAGGCAGAACACCACGAAGGTCGCCGCCGTGAGGACCAGCGTGACGAACGCGACCCACGGCCGCCACACGAACGACACCTGGCCGATCCGGATGCCCGGCGCCACCGACGACTTCACTTCTGTCCCGTTCACGACGTCCGCCCCGTTCACGCGCTCTTGAACTTTCCACGCCACACCAGCACCGCGAAGAACGGGGCGCCGAGCAGCGAGACGACGACTCCCGCGTCGAGCTCGCCCGGCCGCACCACCACGCGCCCCACGATGTCGCAGACCAGCAGCACGACGGCGCCGAGCAGCCCCGCGTACGGCACCAGCCAGCGGTAGTCCGGCCCGGTCAGGTAGCGGGCGATGTGGGCCACCATGAGCCCGAGGAAGGCGATGGGGCCGCAGGCCGCGGTCGCCGCGCCCGCGAGCAGGGTGATGGCGGCGATGCCGATCGTCCGGCTCAGCGCGATGTTCACGCCGAGGCCGCGCGCCACGTCGTCCCCGAGGTTGAGCAGGTTGAGGGCGGGCAGCCTGGTCGCCGCGAGGAGGAGGCCGACCCCCACGAACCCGGCGACGGGCCAGATGACCTCGAAGTCGACGCCGGAGACCGAGCCCGAGTTCCAGAACCGCAGCGCGTTCAGCGACTGCTCGTCCGACAGCGCGATCGCGGTGGTCATCGCCGTGAGGAACACCGTCATGCCCTGCCCGGCGAGGGCGAGGGTCAGCGGATTGCCCGCGCCCCGGCCGAGGCTCGCGAGCCCGAACACCACGACCCCGGCGACGGCCGCCCCCAGGAGGGCGAACCACACGTACTGGAAGGGATTGGAGAGCCCGAACACGGCGACCACCGTGACCACGGCGAAGGAGGCGCCGGCGTTCACGCCGAGCAGGCCCGTGTCGGCGATCGGGTTGCGCGTGTACCCCTGGATCAGGGCTCCGCCGACGCCGAGGGCGATGCCCGCGACGATCGCGAGCACCGTCCGGGGCACCCGCACGGTCTGCACGATGAGCCTGATCTCGTTGAGCCGCTGGTCGGCGTCCGGCGAGGCGAAGAGGCCGTGCCACACCTCGGTGGGGCTCAACGCGCGCGCACCGACGGCGAGGGACGCGACCGCCGCGATCACGAGGACCGCCGCCAGCACGCCCAGACCCACGACCCGCCGTCGGCGGGCCCCTGACGAACCCGTGGGCGCAAGGCGCTCAACTGCAGTTATGCCCATGCGACGTACGTTATCCCTTTGCTCAGGCGGGGACGCACGGCCAAGGGGGCAGCTCGCGCCCTGGAAGGGACGTGCCCACGGCTCCGCCCCCGCCCTGGTCCCCTGGCAGAGCGCTGCGGCGCGCCCGCCACCCTAGCTGGCGGCGGCTCCCGCCCGGTCGGCACCCGGGCCGACCCCCCTCATTCCACTTAGGCTAGCCTAAGCTAAACTCGTACGCGGGTCGAGGGGGCGGTCGCCGTGCGCGAGTACCGGCAGCCGGCAACTTCGGCACCCCGTGCGGCCATTGCACACCAAGGTAAGCCTTGCTTTACTTACCGCCGGTCAATCCCTGCTCTGAGGAGGAACCCCATGCGGGTCGTCATGTTCGGTTACCAGACCTGGGGGCACCGCACCCTGCAAGCCCTCCTGGACTCCGAGCACGACGTGGTCCTCGTCGTGACGCACCCCAAGAGCGAGCACGCGTACGAAAAGATCTGGAGCGACTCCGTCGCCGATCTCGCCGAGGCGCACGACGTGCCGGTGCTGATCCGCAACCGTCCCGACGACGACGAGCTGTTCGAGCGCCTCAAGGAGGCCGACCCGGACATCATCGTGGCCAACAACTGGCGGACCTGGATCCCCCCGCGCATCTTCGGCCTGCCGCGCCACGGCACGCTGAACGTCCACGACTCGCTGCTGCCGAAGTACGCGGGCTTCTCGCCGCTGATCTGGGCCCTGATCAACGGCGAGACCGAGGTCGGCGTCACCGCGCACATGATGAACGACGAGCTCGACGCCGGCGACATCGTCCGGCAGGAGGCCGTGGCGGTCGGCCCGAAGGACACCGCGACCGACCTCTTCCACAAGACGGTCGACCTCATCGCCCCGGTCACCACCGGCGCGCTCGACCTGATCGCCTCCGGCGAGACGGAGTTCACCAAGCAGGACCGGTCCCAGGCGACCTTCTTCCACAAGCGCGCCACCGAGGACATCCGCATCGACTGGACCTGGCCCGCGGAGGACCTGGAGCGCCTCGTCCGCGCCCAGTCGGAGCCGTACCCCAGCGCCTTCACCTACCACAAGGGCAAGCGCCTGGAGGTCGTCGCCTCGGTCGTCTCCGAGGGCCGCTACGGCGGCACGCCCGGCCGCATCTTCTACCGCGAGGGCGAGGGCGTGGTGATCGTCGCCGGGGCCGACGCCCGCACCGGCCGCAACCACGGCCTGGCCATCACGCGCGTACGGACCGAGGACGGCCGCGAGCTGTCCGCGGCCGAGTACTTCACCTCCATGGGCGGGTACCTCACCCAGCGCCCCTGACCCCGACGGGCCGATCCCACCTCCTCGGTCCCAGGGACCGGCCGAACACGCCGCCGCGCGGATCCCAGTCCGCGCGGCGGCGCTGTCGTACGGAGTCATCACCGCCGTACGAGGTCGCGGTCGTACGAGATCGCGGTCGTACGGGATCAGGGCCGTGCGGGGCCGCGGGACAAGGTGAGCCGCGGCCCCGGCGCGTCCGGCCGCTACGCGCCGGAGGCGGCCGCCGCGCCACCGCCGGGAACCGACCCACTGGCCGCACCCCCGCCGTCGGCGCCGCCGCCATTGCTCCGGCCGACACCCGCACTACTTCCCATATCGCCCTCATCCACACGAACCAGACGATATCCCCGCTCGAACCGCGGGCGCCCGCGCCGGTCCGCCTTCTTGGTGCGGGCCCGGCGCGCGGCGGCGAGCAGGGCGGCGACCTCCGGGCTCTTGCGGCGCAGCCGCAGGAAGGACTGCTCGGACCAGCCGCCGAGGGTCGCCGCCGACGACTGGACGGACCCCTCCCTTATGGCCTTGAGCACCACGCGCAGCGCGGCAGGACCGAGCCCGGGAGCCGCGGTCTCCGCCTGGGCGGCCCGCTCGCGCTCCCGCTCCGCGAGCTCCGCCGCGGCCGTCATGGCGGCCGCGAAGGCGGGGTCCTGCTCCTGCCAGTTGCGGAGCATCCGATGGGACACGCCCGCCGCCACGGCGCACCCGGCGGGGCCGAGGCCGAGCGCGGCCGCGCGCAGCGCGTCGGCGCGGCGCACGGCGGTCTCCTCACGCAGGCTCGGGTCGCCCCGCAGGGCATGCGATAAGGACCGCTCGACGTCTTCTTGCGCATCGAGGCCCGCGACCACACCATCGGCCCAGGCCTCCAGCCGGTGCGCACAAGCCGCGCGCCGACGTTCCACCCGTCTTTCTTCCACCCCACCCACCACCATTAGAACTTAGGCTAGCCTCACCTAACAATAGCTCGCGCGGGACGAAGATTCACTCCCCCGAAGGGATCTGTTCGTGCTTTGCTCCAGGATCACCAACGCCACCATCCTCACGATGGATCCGGCCCGCCCCACCGCCCGGGAACTCGGCATCTGGCGAGGCCGCGTCGTGGGGCTCGACTCCGACATCGCGGGGCTCCCGGCGCGGCGCGTCCTGGACCTCGACGGCGCGACGGTCCTTCCCGGCTTCATCGACAGCCACGTCCACCTCATCTGGGCCGGGCTCAAAGCGCGGGCGCCGAGCGTCGCGCCCAGCAGGCGGGTCGACGACATCCTCCGGGCCGTGGCCGACGCGGTGGCGGCCGCGCCCGCGGGCGGCTGGGTGAACCTCGCGGGGTACGACCAGCGCACGCTCGACCTGCCGCTGACCGCCGCCGACCTGGACGCGGTGAGCGCGGGCCGCAAGGTGTTCCTGGGACACATCTCCGGGCACGCGTGCCTGGTGAACTCGGCCGTCCTCAAGGAGCTGCCGCCGCACGCGGCGAGCCCGGACGGCTTCCTCGCGGAGGACGCCATGGGCGCCGCCCTCGCCCTGCGCCCGCCGCACACGCTGGCCGAACTGGCCGACGCCGTCGCGGAGTCCGGCCGCGTGTGCCGCTCCCAGGGCGTCACGGCCTGCGCCGAGGCGGGCATCGGCAGCGGCCTCTTCGCGCACAGCCCCATCGAGGGCGCGGCCTTCCAGCTGGCCCACGAGACGGGGCGCCTTCCGCTGCGGGTCCAGCTCATGGTGGCGGCGGACGCCCTGCGTCCGGTCGAGGCCGCGCCCGAGGACACCACGACGCTCTCCTTCGGGCTCGGTCTGCGCACCGGGTTCGGCGACGGCCGCCTCTCGCTCGGCGCCCTGAAGGTCTTTACCGACGGCGGCATGATGGCACGCACGGCCGCACTCACCGAGCCCTATGCGGGCAGCACGTCCAGCGGGCAGCTCCAGGCCGACCCGGAACTGCTCACGGAGACCATCGTCGAGGGGCACCGGGCGGGCTGGCAGCTCGCGGTGCACGCGATCGGCGACCGGGCCGTCGACCTCGCCCTGGACGCCCTGGCCGCGGCCCGGCGCGCGAAGCCGCGCACCGACGCCCGCCACCGCGTCGAGCACGCCGGGCTCGTGCGCCCGGACCAGCTCGGCCGCTTCGCCGAGCTCGGGGCGATCGCCGTCGTCCAGCCCAGCTTCCTGCGGTACTTCGGCGACGACTACGCCACGATCATGGGGCCCGAGCGGACGCCGTGGATGTACCGGGGGCGGGGCTTCCGCGACCACGGGGTGCGCCTCGCGGGCAGCTCGGACCGGCCCGTCGCCGACGGCGCGCCGCTGCGCGCGATCCAGTTCATGGTCGAGCGGGCCTCGGCGTCGGGCCGGCTCATCGGCCCCAAGGAGGCGCTGAGCGTCGAGGAGGCACTGCGCGCGTACACGGTCGACGCCGCGTACGCCTGCCGCTGGGAGGACAGCGCGGGCAGCCTCTCCCCCGGCAAGCGCGCCGACCTCGTGGTCCTCGGCGACGACCCGACGCGGGTGGACCCGGGGCACATCGGGGACATCGAGGTGGTGCGTACGTTCGTCGAGGGCGGGGAGAGCCTGGACGGCGCGGGCGACTGACCGGAGGCACCGGCGGCCCGGCCCCGGGGCGGCGCCACAGCCCCGGGACCGCGCCACGGCACCGGGACGGCGCCGCGCACGGCGATGGCTTGTCGCGGTCCTGACAATCAGCCGCCGTCCTGGCAGGCTCGTCCCGGCGCACTCCCCCACCCGCCCCCGCGCACCAGCCGCCGGAAGGAGCCGACATGGCCCCGCCCCGTACCCCCCGCCGTCGTACCCGTCGTACCCGCCGCACCGGAGCACGGCTCGTGCTCGCCGCGGCCGTCGTCCTGGCCTCGGTCGTCCAGGGCGGCCCGGCCGGCGCGAGCCCGGCGAAGACCCGCGCGGCGGCCGGGGTCGGCTGCGGCACGAACGTGGGGCGCGTGCCGCTCGACACCACGCTCAACCCGAGCACCGGCCGCTACGAGCTGAACGACCCCAGGCGCGGCAACCACAAGACGTACGACATGCAGAACGGGACCGGCGGGACCGGCACCGTGGTCACCGACGACGACAACAACTGGTGCGAGGGCGGCCGCCAGTCCGACGCCGTGGCGGCGCACTACATCCACGCGGTGTTCTGGGACTACTTGCTGGAGGTCCACGGCCGCAAGGGCGTGCGCGGCGACGGCAAGGGCGGGTGCAGCCGCGTCCACTACGGCCGCGACTACCTCAACGCGTTCTACGAGTCCGCCTCCAACTGCGTGACCTACGGCGACGGCACGTCGAACCCCGCCCGGCCGCTGATCCGCATCGAGGTCGGCGCGCACGAGATGACCCACGGCGTCACCGCGGCCACCGCGGGTCTCGGCTTCTCCGGGGAGCCGGGCGGTCTCAACGAGGCGACGAGCGACGTCGTCGCGGCCGCCGTGGAGTTCCGCGCGGCCAACACGGTGGACCCCGGCGACTACCTGTTCGGCGAGCGCCTCGACGGCACCGCCGGGCCCGCCCTGCGCCACATGGACCGCCCCTCCCGGGACGGCCAGTCCAAGGACCACTGGTACGCGGGCATCGGCCAGCTCCCGCCCGCCTACTCCGCGGGTCCCGCCAACCACTTCTTCTACCTGCTCGCCGAGGGCAGCGGCCCGAAGGTCGTGAACGGCGTCTCCTACGACAGTCCGACGTACGACGGCAAGCCCGTCAGCGGCATCGGCCGGGCCGCGGCGGAGCGCATCTGGTACCGCGCGCTCACCCTGTACATGACGTCCACCAGCACCTACCGCTCCGCGCGCACCGCTACCCTCGCGGCGGCGGCCGGCCTGTACGGCACGGACAGCGTCGAACACCGCGCGGTCGGCGCCGCCTGGGCCGCCGTCAACGTCACCTGACGTCCCCGGCCGCGGGCCCGGCGGTGGGCGCGATCCTGCGATGCAGGTCCTCGACGACGTTCCGTATCGCCAGCCGGAAGATCTCGGCCTGGTGGTCGCCGATGAAGGCGGTGTGCCCGAACACCTCCAGGACGACCAGGCCGTGCAGCTGGCCCCACGCGCTCATGAGGAGGGCGACCGCGGGCGGCGGCAGCGTGCCCATGCCGTCCGCGGGCAGTCGCTCCAGGTCCTCGCGGAGCGCGGGCGAGAGCTCCGGGACGTCGGCCGCGGCGAGTTGCTCCGTGGTGAACCCGCCGAACAGCTCGCGCTCGAACATCGCGCCCATGCGGCGCACGGCCTGGGTGGTGGGTCCCTCGGGCGGCGCCGCGTAGTACCGCAGGGGCGTGCCGTACAGCAGCTGGAACCGCTCGGGATGGTCGATGGCCCACTGGCGGTAGGCCCCGGCCACGGCCACCAGACGCGGCGCGCCCGGCTCGTCCGCCGCCGCGTCGAGGCCGTCCTGCATGGCGGCGGCCAGGTCGTCGTACGTCTTGGCGATGAGTGCGGTGACGAGGTCGTCCCGGCTCGGGAAGTAGTGGTAGAGCGCCTGCACCGTCATGCCGAGGCTGCGGGCGACGGCGCGCAGGGACAGGGCCGCGGGGCCGTGCTCGGAGAGCTGCGCCTCGGCGGCCTCCAGGATCTCCCGGGTGGCCGCGGCCCGGCGCCGCTCGCGCAAGGTGGGCCGGGCCGTGGCGAGTTGGTCCGTTGCGGTCATGCGGCGACCGTACGCCAGTTTGCCTGACGGCGTCATGATGATTTCGTACTGCTCGGAAAATCTAACACTGCCAAATCTTCTTCCCTCTCCATACCGTCGTCCTGCGGCGACGAGGTCCCCCGTGCCAACTCCGGCTGCTTCACGTCGCTTTCACCGCTTCATCGCAGGAACGCAAAGGAGAGAGCACGTGTTCGAACGCATCGCCGAGCTGGCGATCCGCCGGTCCCGGCTGGTACTCGTCGTCGCCACCGTGGTGGTGGCCCTCATGGGCGCCTTGGGCGCGGGTGCGTTCGGGAAGCTGCTGGGCGGCGGCTTCGACGACCCGGCCTCCCAGTCCTCCCGGGCCAGGGACGTCATCGACGAGAAGTTCGGCGGCGAGACCAACCTGGTGTTCCTGGTCCGCGCCGCCGAGGGCCGCGTCGACGCCGCGGCCGCCGAGCGGAGCGGCCGGGCCCTGGTGGCCGACCTCAAGGAGGAGCGGGACCTCACCAACGTGGTCTCGTACTGGGACGCCCACAGCCCCGACCTGCGCTCCGAGGACGGCCGCGAGGCCATCGTCCTCGCCCGGGTGAAGGGCCACGACGCGGAGCAGCAGGACAACGCCAAGAGCGTCATCGACGAGTACGCCGGAACGTACAAGGACACGCTCACGGTCAAGGCCGGAGGCAGCGCGGGCGTGAGCTACGAGATGGGGCCGCAGACCGAGGAGGACCTCGTCCTGGCCGAGACCATCGCGGTGCCGCTGATCCTCCTGCTGCTCCTGGTCGTCTTCGGCACGGTGGTCTCCGCGCTGCTTCCGCTGGTCATCGCGCTCATCGCCATCGTGGGCGTGTTCGCCGAGCTGTACGTCGTCGGCAGCGTCACCGACGTGTCCGTCTTCGCGATCAACCTGACCACGGCGCTCGGCCTCGGACTCGGCGTCGACTACGCCCTGTTGATGATCAGCCGGTTCCGCGAGCAGCTCGCGGTGGGGGCGAGCGTGGAGGACGCCGTCCGCAAGACCATGAGCACCGCGGGCCGTACGGTCGCGTTCTCCGCCGCGACGGTGGCGGCCGCCCTCGCGGCGCTCATGGTGTTCCCGCAGTACTTCCTCCGCTCGTTCGGCTACTCGGGAGTCGGGGTCGTCCTGATCGCGGCCCTCGCCACCCTGTTCGTGATGCCCGCGCTGCTCAACGTCCTGGGGCACCGGGTCAACCGCGGCCGGATGCCGTGGGCGAGGCCGGGGCACGCCGTGTCCGGGACGTCCGTGTGGGGGCGGCTCGCCCGCACCGTCATGCGGCGGCCCGCGCTCACCGCGCTGCCCGTGCTCGCGGTGCTGCTCGCGGCGGCGAGCCCGCTGCTCGGCATCACCTTCGGCACGGCGGACGAACGCGTGCTGCCCGAGGACGCGCAGAGCCGCCAGGTCTCGACGGCACTGCGGGAGAACTTCAACGGCAACGACGCGGCCGCGCTGCACGTCGTCATCAACAAGCCCGTGGGCAAAGCCCCGTTGGCGTCCTACGCGGTCGAGCTGTCCGCCCTGGAGGGCGTCGCCCGCGTCGAGACCAGCACCGGCGTCTACGCCGACGGCCGGTCCGAGGCGACCGGGCCCGGCAACCCTGCGCTCGGCCGCCCCGCGGCGCAGCAGCTCAACGTGGTGACCTCCCTGACGCCGAAGTCGGAGGAGGCCAAGGACCTGGTCGAGGGGGTCAGGACGGCCGCCGCGCCCTCCGGGGCCGACCCGCTGGTGGGCGGGGCCGACGCCGAGCTGGTCGACTCCAACGACTCCATCGGCAGCAGGCTCCCGCTCGCCATCGGCCTGATCGCCGTCACCACCTTCGTGCTCCTGTTCCTGTTCACCGGCAGCGTCGTGCAGCCGCTGCGCGCGCTGGTCCTCAACATGGTCAGCCTGGGCGCGACCATCGGCGTCATGACCTGGATCTTCCAGGACGGCCATCTCTCCGGCCTGCTCGGCTTCACCCCGCAGCCGATGGAGACGTCGATGACCGTCCTGATGTTCTGCGTCGCCTTCGGCCTCTCGATGGACTACGAGGTGTTCGTCACCAGCCGCATCAAGGAGCTCCACGACCTCGGCGAGGACAACGAGTCCGCCGTGGCCGACGGCCTCGGGCACACCGGCCGGATCGTCAGCGCGGCGGCCGTCCTGCTCGCGGTGAGCTTCTTCGCCTTCGGTACGGCCGAGATCAGCTTCATGCAGCTCTTCGGCCTGGGCAGCGGTCTCGCCATCCTCATCGACGCCATCGCCGTGCGCGGCGTCCTCGTCCCCGCCACGATGCGCCTGCTGGGCCGCTCCGCCTGGTACGCGCCCGGCTTCCTGCGCGCCTTCCACGCCCGCTTCGGCCTCAGTGAGGGCGGTCCCGCCCCGGTGCCCGCGCCGCGGGGACCGGCACCCGAGGTGTCGTACGAGAAGGGCACACCGGTGCGCTGACCGCGCCTCGTCCCCGCGCGGGCCCGCCTCTCCCGGACCGGAGGCGGGCCCGCGCACGTCACGGGAACATCGGGCGCCGTCCCAGGAGCAGGGCCGCGAGGCGCAGGTAGGCCTTGTAGGCGGCGGGGGTCAGCCAGGACAGTTCGACGGTGCTGGCCATGGCGAGGTGGCCGTCGCGGGGGACGGTGACCAGGCCGCGGCAGCGTGAGCGCAGCGCGCGTACGCTGCCCGAGTCCAGGGTCCAACCAGCCGCGGGGCGGCTGTGGTTGAGGACGACGACGGCCTCCTCCACCAGGTCGGAGCGGTTCAGGGTGACGAGGCGGTCCATGGTTTGCTGGGCCTGGGTCAGGCCCACGGGGTCGGCGCGCGAGACGATGACGACGCGGTCGGCGTGCTCCAGGACCAGCGACACGGGCTTGTCGGAGTCGATCAGGGTGAGGCCGAAGTACTGCCGCGTCGCCCGCACCACCTCGCGGAAGTCCTGGTCCGTGTACTGGCCGCCCGCCGACGGCCGCGACAGCGAGTCGTTCGCGAGGACCGTCAGGCCGGAGCGGTGCGGCGACAGGAACAGGCTGAGGTCCTCGAAGCGCCGCACCTCGGGCAGCGAGGCGGCCAGATCGGTCAGGCCCGCGAACGTGCCGCGGAAGACGCGGCCGCCGATGCGCACGTGCCGCCCCGCGTGCTTGTCGGCGTCGATCGCCAGGACCCGCTCCTGGCGCTGGTCGGCGAGGACGGCGCCCAGCATCATCGTCGTCGTGGTGCAGCCCGCGCCGTCCTTGACGCCGACGAGGGCGATGCGCAGCGGCTTCTCCAGGGGGGCGCGGACGGTGTGCGTCCAGGTCTCGCTGTCGTCGTCCTCCGGCTCGTCGGCGCGCTGCCGCTCCCGCGGCGTCTCGGGGGCGAGCGCGTCGTCGTCGGCCTCCTCCCACGGCTGCGCGCCGGGCAGCCGGGCGCTGAGGGCGTCCGCCACCTCCCGCACCGTGGGCCTGCTCTCCGGTTCGGCGGTGACGCAGCGCAGGAGCAGGTCGGCGAGTTCACCGTCGAGATCCCCGAACCAGGGGTCGCGCCGCAGCGCGTCGTGTTCGTAGCCCTGCCAGGCGCGTCCGGTCGCGGCGTGCAGCAGTACGGCCCCCAGCGAGTACACGTCCCCGGCCGTGATCCGGGACTCGCCCCAGTACGTCACCTCGGGCGCCCGGTAGGGCGAGGCGGGCGGCATCGCCGAGACCGAGGCGCTCCAGGCCCCGTCGATGCGCGCCGAGGTCCAGCTGATGACGTGCAGGGTCGACTCGGTCACCAGGACCGCGCCCGGCGTCAGCGAGCCGTGCACGATGCCGCGGCGGTGGCAGCGGCTCACCGCCCGCGTCAGGTGCCAGCCGAGCCACAGGAACAGCGGGGTGCCCGCCAGCGGCCCCGCCGCGTCGAGGACCGCGCGCAGCGTCGGCGCGGGCCGCCCGTCGCCGAGGGTGTCCAGGCGAAGCGCCAGCCAGGGCACGGGCACGTCGCGCAGGTCGCTGGCCACGACGGCGGGGGCGTATCCGCCGTCCATGCGGCGCAGCGCGGCGCGCTCGTTGTCGAGCAGCTCGCGCGCCACCGGTGAGGCGGACGAGGAAGAGACGCGCAGCAGGACCTGGAGTCCGTCCTCGTCCTCGCCGATGTACGCGGTGGGGGTGCCGCCGGAGCCGTCCCGGCGCAGCAGCGTGTAGGGGCCGAGGGCGTGCAGGTCCTGAAGGCGCAGGGACAGCCAGGACGGGGCCGCCTCCAGGCCCGACGGCAGCAGGACCTCCTCCTGCGCCGCGGCCCCGTTCGGGGCGGGCGCCGCCATGGGGCGGGCGCCGATGTGGGTCAGGAGCCGGTCCTCGAGCCAGGCGAACGGCCGGGTGCCGGGGAGGAGTTCGCTGGTGCCGGAGGGGTGCGCGAGCCAGGCGGGGAAGTCCGGTGAGCGGCCCACGAGCGCGCGCAGGCGCTCGGTGACGGTCCTGGTCGTGCGGAGCAGGTCGATCGGGGACGCCGTGTCGAGCAGGATGTCCTGGGTGTCGCGGGCGAACCCGAACCGGCGGTGGGGCGCGGGCAGCCGCGCGTCGGCCGGTTCGACCTGCTGCATGAGCCCGCCGAGGAACACCTCCGCGAGGTGCGCGGTGTCCGCCCGCCAGTCCACCGCGGCCTGGACGAGCCGCATCACGGGCACGGTCAGCGGGGACACGGCGGCGAGGTGCGCGGCGAGCCGGAAGGCCTCCGGCGAGGCGGCGTCCCGGAACCGCAGGACGGCGGTGGCCGCGTCGGCGCCCCGGGTCTCGGCCCGGCCGCGCGGGGTCGGGGCGTGCGAGGGGACCAGCAGGGGCAGTTCGGTGCTCGCGCCGGGCGAGGCGACGAGCCGCGCCCAGGCGGCGACGGCCGGCGGGTACGGTTCCAGTACCGGTACGGGGATGTCCGTGAACTCCTCGCCGAGCCCTGCGGGCAGCAGCGGGTCGGACACGGACCAGGTGTCGTTGGCGGCGCCACGGCGCCGGGTGGTCACCAGCCAGGGTTCGGAGCGGATGCCCGACGCGCCCCATAGATGGGCGGGCAGGGCGTGCAGGATGGCGGTCGGGCCCTGCCGCGCCCAGCGGCCGAGGGCCCCGCGCATGCGTCCGTCGCGCCAGCAGGCGCCGACGCCGTCGCTGATGACCAGGACCAGGGTGCCGCCGGAGGGGTCGACGGCCGACGCGGGGGACAGCGGCGGGGAGTTCGCGTCGAAGGGGCGGGCGCGCAGCAGCGGTGCCCGCCGGGTGCGCGTGTCCAGGCCGAGCACACGGATGCCGCGGAACGCGCCGAGCCGCTCCAGGAGGGCGCGCAGCTCGGTCGCGAGCCGCCGCCACAGGAGCATCGAGATGCCGTCGTCGATGAGCAGCACCAGGTCGAGCCAGCGCTGCCGCGCGGGCCGGGTCACCACGTCGGGAAGCCCGGTCTCGGCGAGGGCGGCCGCCGTGGCCGCCTCGTCGAACTCGCGCCGGTGCGGATGCGGCTGGGGCTGCTTGAGGAGCCGGAGGGCCCGGCCGAAGCGCAGCTCCTCGTCGCCGAGCGCCTTCTCCTCGGGCACCCGCACCGGGAGCGCGCCGTCGTCCGACGGGGGCCGGTCGGCCGCCCCGAGCCGGGCGAACTCGGGGGCGCTGCGGGCCGCCGCGGCCGCGTGCAGGGCGCCGAGCAGCTGGGCAGGCGGCGGGGGCGGCGCCGGGGTGCCGGGCGCCCTGCCGCCGCCGTCGGGTTCGTCGTCCCCGGGGCGGGTGTCGGTCGGGGGTGCGGGTTCCTCCGCCGGGCCGGGCGCCGGGGCGGGCAGGGCGGTGCCGGAGAGCGCGCGGGCGAGGGGCGCGTCCGCGTCGGCGGGCAGGCGCGCGGCGAGCCAGACGGCGTCGAGCAGTTCGTGGATGGACAGCTCGTGCCCGGTCAGTCGGCCGAGCAGACCGAGGACCACGGGGGACGGCTCACCGCTGCGGGGTGCACTGCTACGGGACGGCTCATGGCCGCGGGACGGCTCACCGCTGCGGGACAGCTCACCGCTGCCGGGCGGCCGGGTCGGTGGCGGCCCCTCGTGGGGCCGCCCGGCCGCAGGGTCCCCGCCGCCGGGCGGCATCTACAGCGCTCCGCCGAGCCGGTGCAGCACCGCGTCCAGGAGCCCCTCGGCGTCCAGGTCGACGCCGCCCTTGCGCAGGAACACGGCGTTGAGCAGCTGATCCGTGGCCAGTTCGCCCGGGGCGCGGCGGTTGAGGAAGGCGTGCAGCAGGTCGTCCACACCGGCCAGCGCCTCCTCGCCGAGGTGTGCCGACACGATCTCCCGCAGCCTGGCCTCGTCGGGGTCCGGCAGGGCCAGGCGCACGCAGCGGCGCATGAAGGCGGGCGGGAAGTCGCGTTCGCCATTGCTGGTGATCACCACGACGGGGAACGCGCGGCAGCGCACCCGCCCGCGGGTGACCGTGACCCGGTCGCCGTCCCTGCCGTGGGTGAGGACCGACACCTCGGACTGGTCTTCCGGCAGCCGGGACAGCTCGGGGATCTCGAACTCGCCCTCCTCGAACACGGTCAGGAGGTCGTTGGGCAGGTCCACGTCGCCCTTGTCGAGCTCGTCGACGAGCAGGACGCGGGGCCGGTCGCGGGGCACCAGGGCCGTGCCCAGCGGGCCCAGGCGGACGAAGGTGCCGATGCCCGGCTCCCCCGCGTCGCGCTCCTGGCGCAGATGGGTCTCGCGAAGGCGGCCGATGGCGTCGTAGCCGTACAGGGCGTCCTTGAGGGCCGAGCGGCTGTTGACGGCCCACTGGAGGACCGGGCCGAGGGTGAGTTCGTGGGCGACGGCGTGCGCGAGCGACGACTTGCCGGTGCCGGGGTGGCCGGTGACGAGCAGCGGGCGGCGCAGGTGCAGGGCCGCGCTCACCACGTCGGCCTCGGCGCGGCCGATGAGGTACGGCCGCGGCCTCGGGCGGCCGCCGGAGCCGTCGGGGAACCGGCGCCAGGGCGGGGCCTCGGGCAGCTCCACCCGCCGGGCCACGCGGTCCCCGCGGAACAGCCGCCACCCGTCGTGCTCGCTCATATCGCCTGCTCCGTTCCCTCGGCGGTGTCCGCGGGTCCTGTCAGGCCCTCCGCGGGGTCGGCGAGCTGCAGCTCGTCGGGGAGCGGCAGCTCGATGTCCTCCCACACCAGCGCGGGGCGGATGCCGCTCCGCGGGTCGGCGTACGCGCGGACGCGGAAGTGCCTTACGCGCTCGGGGAGTTGGTCGACGGGCCCGTCGGGCGTGAGCGGGTCGGGGTCCGGGTCCGCGTCGGGGGCCTGGGGGCCGCGGTCCCACAGCACGATGGGCACGCCCATCACCAGGCAGACGGGGAGCAGTTCGCCGCGCTGGGCGGCCGTGCCCTGGACCAGGACGCGGGCGGTGTCCCGGTGGACCGTCTTGAGCAGGCCGATGAGTCCCGCCCGGCCGCCGACGGTGCGGTCGGCGCGCAGCGGGTCGCCGCGGTGGCGGGCGTTCCAGCGCCGGGTGAGGTCGGCGGCGCCGGTGCGGGAGCGCCGCCGCAGCCGCGGGCAGCGCAGGATGAGGTGGAAGTCCTCGCCGAGCGGGGCGGGAATGTACTCGTCGACGCCCGCCCCGTCCCACTCGTCCACGGGCAGCTCAAGGGCGTCCGGGGGTACGGAGACCGCGACCAGGGCCACGCCCCGCTCGGCGCCCTCGGTGCCGCCCGCGATCTCCCGGATGAGGCGGGCGATCTCACGTCCGGCGCGGGGCCGTTCGCTGCCGGTGACGGCACGAGCGGCAGTGCCGTCGGCGCGCAGCCGCCACACCGCGCAGCGGTAGTGGTCGGCGGGGTCCTTGGCGTGCCGGTCGAGCTCCACCAGGATCCGGGCACCGGCCGCGGCGGACCGCTGCGACCAGCGTTCGGCGTCGGCGCGGCGCTCGCGCAGCGCCGAGGCGTGGATGCCGAGCCGTGCGGCGACCTGGCCGCTCCACTCCTGTAGCGCCCGGCAGGCCAGGCCGCCGGTCTCGGCCGCGACGTACTCGACGACGCGCAGCAGGGCGGGCAGGCGCGGCGTCTCGTCCGGGACCGGGGAGCTGTCCCCGGGCCAGATCTCCAGCTCGCGCAGCACTCCGTCGACGGCGGCGGGCGCGAGGCGGGCCGCGTGCAGGGAATCGGGCAGGTCCAGATAGGGCAGGGCGGCGGTCGCGGCCCGGTGCAGCAGGCCCGGGTCGTGTCGGCACAGGTGCTCGAACTTGGCGCGCAGCAGCCGGTGTTCGGCCACCGAGAGCAGCCGCGCGGCGCCGGTGAGGCGGCCCAGGGCGAGCAGCCGGTCGAGCTCGCCGCGGCCGCGCGGGTCCTCGGCCACGGTGGGGGCGAGGGACTCGGCGAGGGTGGGCAGCGCCCGCTCGGTGCGGGTGAGCAGCTGGGCGAGGTCGGCCACGGAGGGAGCGGTGCCGTCGGCGGGGGTGCGCAGGCCGAGTTCGCCCGCGAGCGCGGTGCCGTGGGCGGCGCGGGTCGCGGGATCGCCGAGCAGCAGGTGCAGGGGGCCGACCATCATGTCCCGCACCGTCTCGGCGGAGTCGGGGTCGGCCCCGGACACCGGCTCCGATGAGGGCGCGAGGCCGGACAGGTATGGCTCGGGCAGGGCTCCTGCGCGGCGCAGTTCGAGCAGCACGGACTGCCAGCCGAGCCCCCAGCTGCGCCGGACCGTGTGCTGGGCGGACAGTGCGGTGTCCGGGGCGGTGATGCGGCCCATGACCAGGCCCACGGCCGCGCCGTCGGCGACGCACCACAGGGGGCCGCCGCTGTAGCCCTCGTCGACGGCGGCGCCCGACAGCTGTCCGTCGAGGTAGCCGATGCCGTCGTCGTACGCGGCCACGCGCACGTCGGCGTAGGAGAACGGCTGTCCGCCGCCGTACCAGGCCCTGACTTCCTGCCCCCGCGCCATCTCCAGCCAGCGGACGGGGCCGACGGGCGACGGCGGCTCCTCCCCCAGCTCCAGGACGGCCAGGTCGCCCTCCCAGCCGAGGGAGCCGTCGGGGACCGGGCCGAGGTGGTGCGCGCGGGGCGGTATCCACGCCACCAGGCGGGCGGGGCGCGTCGCGGCGGCGGAGAGCACGGGGAAGGAGACGTCAAGGGTGACGCCGCCGGGGTCCCGTGCGCTGAGCATGCGCTGCCCCAGGGCAGCGTTGACCACGTGTGCGCAGGTCAGGAGGGTGCGGCCGCAGAGGTAGACGCCCGCGCCCGCGGTGCGCGTCCGGTCCGCGCTCAGGACGCGCACCAGGGCTCCGCGGGCGTCCGCGTACCGGTCGCCGCCGGTCGCCGTGAACCAGCTCATCTCTCGGCCCGCGGGGACAGCTGCCAGGTCGCCGATACGGTCATGCTCGCCTGGCCGCCCGCGCCGACGACGCCGAGCCGCAGGTCCTGGCCGATCTGGACGCCGAAGTCGACGGAGAGTTCGTGGGGCGGGTCGGGGATGTCGCGCACGGCGTCGTGCACCTGTTGCAGGACGGGTCCCAGCGGGCTCAGTACGGTGCGCAGCGCGTCGGTGGCGAGCGTGGCCACGCGCACCCCGCGCCCCACGGGCGTCACACCGGAGATGCCGCCCGGCAGGTCGGCCTCCGTCCCGTCGGGCGCGGCGGCGGGGGCTTCGCCCGCGGGGGCCAGCTCGACGCGGACGCGTGCTCCGTCGTCGAGGGTGAACTCCAGGTAGTCGTAATGCGGCACAGGAAGCATTGTGCAGATCAAGTCTCCCTTCAGATAGGGGAGTTGAAGATTCCGTACGGCCGCGGCGAGCGTGCCCCGCGGTCGGTGGAGTCACGCCACCGCGGCTGGTTCGCCCGCTTGACGCCCTCTCGGCGTTCCATTCAAGTGCTTACCGTCAGACGGGCGCTTTTGGGGTGTTCTCCGTCGAACGCGACATCACGACGGCCCGCCCCACGGGATCCTCGCCCGTGGCTGGGTTTCGGACTTCTGGAGGTATTGGGGTGCAGAGGCGGAGCGTGCTGGCGGGTGCGGTCGGGTCCGCGGCGGTGGCGGCGTGGGGCGGCGGGATCGCCGCGGCGGTCGAGACCGCGGGGGCGGACACCCGGCGGCTGCTGGGTCCTGACGGGCGGCCGGACTGGGGGGCGGTACGGGCGCAGTTCCGACTCGATCCGGGCCTGGTCCATCTGGCGACGTTCTATCTGGCCTCCCAGCCGCGCGTGGTGCGGGCGGCGGTGGACCACCTGGCCCGGCAGCTCGACGCCGATCCGATGCTGGTGCCGACGCGGCTTTCGCTGCCCGACGGCCCGACGGGCTGGGACCGCGTACGGGAGTCCCTGGCCGCGTACCTGGGCGGCGAGGCCGACCACGTCGCGCTCACCGCGAGCACGACCATCGGCCTCGGCATCGTGTACAACGGCGTGCGCACCAGGCCCGGTCAGGAGTTCCTGCTCAGCGAGGACGACCATCCGGTGCACCAGGCCGCCGCGCGGCTGGCGGCGGACAAGCACGGGGCGCGGGTGCGGCTCGTCCACTCGTGGTTCGCCGACTCCGCCGAGGCCACCGCCGAGGAGGTGGTGAGCGCGGTGCGCAGTCGGCTCCGGCCGACGACGAGGGTGCTCGGCATCACCTGGGTGCAGTCGAGGACGGGCGTGCGGATGCCGGTGGAGGCCATCGCGGAGGTGGTCCGCGAGGCCAACCGGGGGCGCACGGAGGCCGATCGCTGTCTGCTGGTGGTCGACGGCGTGCACGGCCTGGCCGCGGTGGACGCGGACGGCGCGCGCCTGGGGGCCGACGTGCTGGTCGCGGGCACGCACAAGTGGCTGTTCGGGCCGCGCGGCACAGGCCTCCTCTGGGTGGCGCCGGGGGCGCTGGAGCAACTGCGTCCGACGTTCGCGAGCTTCATCGCGGGCGAGGGCGCCGCGCCGCTTTCACCGGGCGGGTTCCTGGCCTTCGAGCACGCCTTCGCGCTGCCGGTGTCCGTCGCGTTCCACCAGACCCTGGGCCGCTCCCGGGTCGCGGGCCGGATCGCGGAGCTCTCCACGCGGGCCAAGCAGGAGCTCGCCGACATCCCGGGCGTACGGGTGCACACGCCCGCGGCAGCCGGGATGTCCGCGGGCATCACCTGCTTCAGCGTGCGGGACCTGCCCGGCGCCGACGTGGTCACCCTGGCCGCCGAGCGCGAGGTCCGGCTGTCCTCCCTCTACCACGACAGCCTGGGGTACGCGCGGATCGGCACCGGCGTCATGAACTCCGCGCGGGACGTCGACGCCGCGCTGCGCGTGGTGCGCGACATCGCGGGCCGACCGGCGCGCTGACCGGTGGGGCCGGCCGGCCCGGATCGGCCGGCCGTCCCGCAGGGCGGCTGACACGTGGCTGCCGGGAGCCTGGGGCCCCGGCGTCACGTCAGGTCGAAGCGGCCCTCCCGGGCCCCGTGCACGAACGCCCCCCACTCCGCGGGCGTGAAGATCAGCGAAGGGCTCTCCGGGCGCCCGCTGTTGCGCATCGCGATGAAGCCCTCGACGAAGGCGATCTGCACGTCCCCGCGGCCTTCGCTGCTCGACCGCCAGTCGGCGGCGCTGAGGTCCAGGTCCGGCTTCTCCCAGCCCGCGAGCGGATGCTGCTGAGTGGTGGTGCTGTCGGCCACGTCCGTGCTCCTCCCAGTGCGTCGTCCGCCGCCAGCCTAGCTTTCCGCCCCGGCGCCGGACAGGCCGCGGCATCAGGACGGCGGCCGGGGCGGACGGGGCGCGTCAGGTCGTGGGAGGTTCGGCCCCGACGAGCCACATCGAGAAGAACTGCGAGCCGCCGCCGTAGGCGTGCCCAAGTGCCCTGCGTACGCCGTCGACTTGGTGCTCCCCGGCGAGGCCGCGCACCTGGAGCGCGGCCTCGGCGAAGCGGATCATGCCGGAGGCGCCGATGGGGTTGGTCGACAGGACACCGCCCGACATATTCACCGGAAGGTCACCGTCCAGTTCTGTCACTCCGGACTCGGTGAGCTTCCAGCCCTCGCCCTCGTCGGCGAAGCCGAGGTTCTCCAGCCACATCGGCTCGTACCAGGAGAACGGCACGTACATCTCGACGGCGTCGATCTGGCGGCGCGGGTCGCCGATGCCCGCCTGCCGGTAGACGTCGGCCGCGCAGTCCTTCCCGGCGCGCGGCGACACGAAGTCCTTGCCCGCGAACATCGTGGGCTCGCTGCGCATCGCGCCGCCGTGCACCCAGGCGGGCGGCCGCGGCGCGCGGGCGGCACCGGCGCGGTCGGTGAGCACCATGGCGCAGGCACCGTCGGACGACGGGCAGGTCTCGGAGTAGCGGACGGGGTCCCACAGCATGGGCGAGGACTGCACCTTCTCCAGGGTGATGTCGTGTTCGTGCAGGTGCGCGTAGGGGTTCTTGAGGGCGTTGCGGCGGTCCTTGTACGCGACCAGGGAGCCGACGGAGTCGGGGGCGCCACTGCGCCGCATGTACGCGCGTACGTGCGGGGCGAAGAACCCGCCCGCGCCCGCGAGCAGCGGCTGCTGGAAGGGGACGGGCAGGGAGAGCCCCCACATGGCGTTGGACTCGGACTGCTTCTCGAAGGCCAGGGTGAGCACGGTGCGCTGGACGCGGCTCGCGACGAGGTTGGCGGCGACGAGCGCGGTGGAGCCGCCGACGGAGCCCGCGGTGTGCACGCGCAGCAGCGGTTTGCCGACCGCGCCGAGCGCGTCGGCGAGGTACAGCTCGGGCATCATGACGCCCTCGAAGAAGTCGGGGGCCTTGCCGATGACGACGGCGTCGATGTCCGCCCAGGTCAGTTCGGCGTCGTCGAGGGCCCGCCGGGCGGCCTCGCGGACGAGCCCGGCGATGGACACGTCGCGGCGGGCGGCGACGTGCTTGGTCTGGCCGACCCCGACGACCGCGACGTGCTCCTTGGCCGTGGCGGTTTCAGGCACGGGACTCCCCTTCCAGGACGGCGACCAGGTTCTGCTGGAGACAGGGGCCGGAGGTGGCGTGGGCGAGCGCGCGGTCGGACGCGCCGCGGTGGATGCGGCCTGCGGCCTCGGCGACGCGGACGAGCCCGGCGGCCATGACAGGGTTGGCGGCGAGCGCGCCGCCCGAGGGGTTGACGAGGACGCCGTCGTCGAGCCTCAGCGCCCTGCGCAGCACGACTTCCTGGGAGGTGAAGGGCGCGTGCAGTTCGGCGGTGTCCACGGGCCGCGCGAAGGCTCCGGCGCGCTCGGCGGCCAGGCGTGTGGAGGGCGAGTCGGTGAGGTCCCGGACGCCGAGGGAGTGGGCCTCGACGCGGTGATCCATGCCGCGGATCCAGGCCGGTCGGGCGCACAGCGCGCGGGCCCGGTCCCCGGCCGCGAGGACCACGGCGACCGCGCCGTCGCCGATGGGCGGGCAGTCGCCGGTGCGCAGCGGCCGGACGACGTACTCCCCGTGCGGGCGGGCGCCCGGCAGTTGCGCGTGGACGTTGCCGGTGGCCGCGTCCCTGCTGCGGGCGGCGACGGCCGCGAGGGCCGGCTCGTCGGTGTGGCCCGCGTCGACGAGGGCCTGCGCCTGGAGGGCGGCGAGGGCGACGGAGTCGGGCCACAGCGGGGCCACGTAGTAGGGGTCGAGCTGGCGGGTGAGCACGTCCCGTACGGATCCGGGCGAGGACTTGCCGTAGGCGTAGACGAGCGCGGTGTCCGCGTCGCCGGTCAGGAGCTTCACCCAGGCCTCGTACAGCGCCCAGGCGCCGTCCATCTCGACGTGGGACTCGGAGATGGGGGGCCAGGCGCCGACGCCGTCGAGCGCCATGGTGAAGGAGAACGCCCGGCCCGCGAGGTAGTCGCTCGATCCGGAGCAGGTGAAGCCGATGTCGGCGGCGGTCAGACCGGTCCGCTCCAGGACCTCGTGCAGGACCGGCATGAGCATCTCCACCTCGGAGAGCTCGTCGGTGCGGCGCCGGTGGTCGCTCTGCGCACAGGCGACGACGGCGACGTCCCTGGGCCCGCCGGTGAACTCCCCTGTCACAGCAGCTCCTTGTACGTGTCGTAGTCGGCGTCGGGCTCGCCGGTCGGCCGGTAGTGGTCGGGGTGGCGCCCGCCCTCGGTCCACACCGGTTCGACGCGGAGGCCCATGCGGACCTGGTCGTACGGGATGCCGCCGATGCGCCCGTGCAGGGCGAGGTCGGCGCCGTCGAGGGCGATGTGCGCGTACACGTAGGGCACTTCGATGTCGAGGTTCTTCGCCTTGATGTTGACCACGCAGAAGGTGGTGACGGTGCCGCGCGGGCCGACCTCCACCTGCTCCGTGGTGGCGACTCCGCAGGTGGGGCAGACTCCGCGCGGCGGCACGTACACCTTGTGGCAGCGCGGGCAGCGCTCGCCGACGGCGCGGCGCTCGGCCAGGGCGGCCAGGTAGCCGGTCTGGGCCCGGCCGGGGGTGTAGGTGTAGTCGAGGCGGGCGGGGGCGACGATGCCGGTCACGGGCTCACCGGCGAACGCACCACTGTGTGCGGTTGCTTGACGAGCCGTCACCTCATCCGCACAGGGGTCGTCCGCGTCGCACGGCTCGAAACAGGCGATGTCCGTGATGGCGCCCGTGCGCTCGGCGGCCCAGCGGACGCGGACGCGCAGTCCGGTGCGGACGGCGTCGGGCCCCGGCGCGTCCAGGGCGTGCAGCAGCGCGGTGTCGGCTCCGTCAAGGCGGACGAGGACCCAGGCGAAGGGGGTGTCCAGGGGCTGGCCGCGCCGGGGCGCGGGGTTCCAGGCCCAGGTGGTGACCGTGCCGGTGGCCGCGACCTCGACCAGGTCCCGCAGCTCCGCCGCGGTTTCGGGGTCGTACTCGACGGGCGGGACGAGCACCGCGCCCGCGGTGGTGCGCACGCCGAGCACGGTGCGTTCGCGCAGTCCTGTCAGGAAGGCGGACTGGACGGGGCCGAGGGAGCGGGTGAAGGGGAACTCCACGACCAGGGGGGCGCTGAGCGCGTCGGGCATGTCGCTGGCTCCTCGGGGTCAGGCCCGCCGGTAGACGGGCGGGCGCTTCTCGGCGAAGGCGCGGGCGCCTTCCATGGCGTCGGCGGTGTCGAAGACGGGCCAGCCGCGCCCCAGTTCGGCGGCGAGCCCGTCGGCCTCGCTCAGGTCGGCGGTCTCGTACACGGAGGCCTTGACGGCCTCGACGGCGAGGGGCCCGCAGGCGTTGATCCGCTCGGCGATGGCGAGGGCCCGCTCCAGGGCGGTGCCGTCCGGCACGACGTGGCCGACGAGCCCCACGTCGGCGGCCTCCCGCGCGGTGTACGGACGGCCGGTGAGCAGCATCTCCAGGGCGTGGGTGCGCGGGATCTGCCGCTGCAGGCGCACCGTGGAGCCGCCGATGGGGAACAGGCCGCGCCTGACCTCGAAGAGCCCGAAGGTGGCGGACTCGCCCGCGACGCGGATGTCGGTGCCCTGGAGGATCTCGGTGCCGCCCGCCACACAGGGCCCTTCGACGGCGGCGACGACGGGTTTGCGCGGCCGGTGGTGGCGCAGCATCGCCTTCCAGTGCAGATCGGGGTCCGCCGCGAGGCGCTCGCGGCACGCCGCGTCCTCGGCGCCCGCCATCCCCTTGCCCGCGAGGGCCTTCAGGTCCATGCCCGCGCAGAACGCCCCGCCCGCCCCGGTGAGGACGATCGACCGCACGCCGTCCTCGGCGTCGGCGGCGAGCCAGCCGTCGTAGAGGCCCACGAGCATCGGCAGTGAGAGCGCGTTCCTGGCTTCGGGCCGGTTCAGTGTGAGCACCAGTGTGGCGCCTTCGCGCCGCACGGAGAGATGTTCCGTGCCACCCATGGCCGTTCTCCCGTCTTCAGACCTGGAACAGGTTGCAGGAGGCGAGGTGCCAGTTCAATAGCATTCTGACACTCAGTCAGATTTCTTCCGCACGGCCCCTTCCGCCTTCCGGGCGCCTCTGCTCTGATGACCGCCACACGGCACGTCACGGCGTCGGGGTCAGGAGGAGCGGTGGAGTACAACCTTGCCGACCTGTTCGAGTCAGTCGTCGACGCGGTGCCGGACCGCGAGGCGCTCGTGCATCTGGACCACCCCGGCACCGGGGCCGAGCGCCGGCTGACGTACGCGGAGCTCGACGCGGCCGCGAACCGCGTCGCCCACCATCTGATCGACAGCGGCCTCAAGCCCGGCGAGCACCTGGGCCTGCACCTGTACAACGGCGTCGAGTACCTCCAGACGGTCCTCGGCTGCCTCAAGGCCCGTCTGGTGCCGGTGAACGTCAACTACCGCTACGTCGAGCAGGAGTTGGCCTACCTCTACCGGGACGCGGACCTGGCGGCGCTCGTCTTCGACGCCGAGTTCGCCGAGCGGGTGGCGGCGGCTCTCCCCCGCGCGCCCAAGCTGCGGCACCTGATCCGGGTCGGCGAGGGCGCTGCGGAGCCGCGGGCCGTGCCCTTCGCCGAGGCGGAGGCGTCCGGCTCTGCCGCGCGCGGCTTCGCGCCGCGCTCGGCGGACGACCTCTTCATCATCTACACCGGCGGCACGACCGGCATGCCCAAGGGCGTGATGTGGCGCCAGGAGGACCTGTTCTTCTCCGGGCTCGGCGGCGGCGCGCCGACGGGCGAGCCGGTCACCCGGCCCGAGGAGGTCGCCGAGCGGGTGGCGGCCGGCGGCGACGGCCTCACGTTCTTCCCGACGCCGCCGCTGATGCACGGCACCTCGACGCTGACCGCCTTCATCTGCTTCCACTTCGGCCAGCGCCTGGTCATCCACCGCAGGTTCGCCCCCGAGGAGGTCCTGCGCACCATCCAGCGCGAGCGGGTGACCAGCGTCTCGCTGGCGGGCGACGCGATGCTGCGGCCCCTGATCGACGCGCTGAACGGCCCCTGCGCGGGCACGGACCTCTCGTCCCTCTTCAGTGTCTCCTCCTCCGGCGCGATCATGTCGGACACCGTCCGCGCCCAGTTCACCGCGCTCGCCCCGAACGTCATGCTCCTCAACAACTTCGGCTCGTCCGAGTCCGGCTTCAACGGCACCGCCACGGACGACTCGGGCCCGGAGCGCGGCTTCCGCATCCAGGTCAACTCCCGTACGCAGGTGGTGGACCCGGCCACGCACGAGCCGGTGGCCGTCGGCGAGCCGGGCCGCATCGCCCAGCGCGGCCACGTCCCGCTCGGCTACTACAACGACCCGAAGAAGACGGCGGAGACGTTCTTCCAGCGCGGCGACGAGCGCTGGGTCCTGCTCGGCGACATGGCCACGGTCGACGCCGAGGGCATCGTCACCGTCCTCGGCCGCGGCTCGCAGTGCATCAACACCGGCGGCGAGAAGGTCTACCCTGAAGAGGTCGAGCAGGCCCTCAAGTCCCATCCCGACGTCTACGACGCGCTGGTCGCCGGGGTGCCCGACGAGCGCTGGGGCAGCCGCGTCGCGGCCGTCGTCCAGCTCCGCCCCGACGCCCCGCCCCTGGATCTCGCGGCCCTCAAGGCCCACTGCCGCACCCGCCTCGCCGGCTACAAGATCCCCCGCTCCGCGGTGTTCACGGACCACATCCAGCGCTCCCCGAGCGGCAAGGCGGACTACCGGTGGGCCAGGAAGGTGGCGGCGGAGACCTGACGAGGAGTGTCACATCCGCGAGCCCGGCGGTGTCTTCATGTCGAACAGCCGATCAGGCACTCGTACAAGGAGAACACCCATGGCGCTACGCATTCCGAAGGCCCAGCTCCCCACCGAACTCGCGCAGAGCATGGTCGACCAGCTCGGCGCGGTGCCCGAGAACGTCGAGGTCATCTGGCACAGCCCCCAGGTCGCCCAGGACAACCTGGAGTTCGGCGACAAGGTCGGCGCGTGGGACGCGGCCGACGCGAGCCTCAAGTCGTTCGCGCACATGGCCGTCGCGGCGCAGGTCGGCTGCAGCTGGTGCCTGGACGTCGGCTACTTCCACGCGCGGAACGCCGACCTTGACCTGGTCAAGGCCAGCCAGGTGCCGCGCTGGCGGGAGTCCGACGTGTTCACACCTCTGGAACGGGACGTCATGGAGTACGCCGAAGCCATGACGAGCACGCCGCTGACCGTCACCGACGAGCTGTACGCGGGGCTGCTCGACCGTCTCGGCGCGGCGGCGATGGTCGAACTCACCGCGTTCATCGCCTTCATCAACCTGGCGACCCGGGCCAACGTGGCGAACGGCGTCGAGTCGCAGGGCTTCTCGTCCGCCTGCGAGATCCCGCTGGCGACGCGCCCGCACACCTCCGGCGCAGCGTCCGCGTCATGACGGATGACCCCTTCGTCGCCCACCGCGGCCTGCTCTTCACCGTCGTCTACGAGATGCTCGGCTCGGCCGCGGACGCCGAGGACGTGCTGCAGGAGTCCTGGCTGCGGTGGGCCGACGTCGACCGGGCACAGGTGCGTGACCCGCGCGCCTACCTCGTCCGGCTCGTCACGCGCCAGGCCCTCAACCGGCTGCGCACGCTGTCGCGCAGCCGCGAGGACTACGTGGGCGAGTGGCTGCCGGAGCCGCTCCTGACCAGCCCCGACGTCGCCGAGGACGTCGAACTCGCCGACAGCGTCTCGATCGCGATGCTGACCGTCCTGGAGACGCTCGCGCCCACGGAGCGGGCGGTGTTCGTGCTCCGCGAGGTCTTCGAGATGCCGTACGGCGAGATCGCCGGGGCGGTCGGCAAGTCCCCGGCCGCGGTACGCCAGATCGCCCGGCGGGCCCGCGACCACGTGGCGGCCCGGCGCCCCCGGGTCCAGGTGAGCCGCTCGGAGCAACAGGCCGTGGTGGACCGCTTCCTGGCCGCGCTGCGCACCGGCCACCTCCAGGAGCTGATGGAGGTCATGGCCCCCGACGTGGTCATGATCACCGACGGCGGCGGCCTCGTCACCGCCGCGCTGGCCCCGCTCCACGGGGCCGACACGGTGGCCCCCGTCCTGGCCCGCGCCCACCATGTGGCGACCACGCTCGACACCCGGCCGATACAGCTCAACGGCGCCCCCGCGGGCCGCATCACCTTCGACGGCGAACCGGCCGCGGTCAGCCTCACGATCGAGCACGGCCACGTCACCCGGATCTACGTGGTCCGCAACCCACGGAAACTGACCCACCTGGACGAGCTGGCCGAACTCACACGGTAGGCACGTGCCTTCCTCACGTAGCGGGGAACTTGCGCGGGCGACGCGCTACGCGTCCGTGGACGGGCGTTCGGCGCGCAGGCCGCGGAAGAACCTGCGGATGTCGTCGACCAGGAGTGTCGGCTGTTCCAGGGCCGGGAAGTGGCCGCCTCGGTCGTACTCCGTCCACTGCGCGATGTTGTTCGTGCGGTCGGCGATGTGCCGCAGGGGGATGAAGTTGTCGTGCGGGAAGACGGCCAGGGCGGTCGGGGTGGTCGACGGCTCGGGCGGGGTGCCCCAGTAGTCCGCGTGGGCGCGCTCGTAGTAGATGCGGGCGGACGAACCGGCCGTGCCGGTGAGCCAGTACAGCATCACGTTGGTGAGCAGCCGGTCGCGGTCGACCGCGTCCTCGGGGTGGTTCTCGGAGTCGGTCCACTCCTTGAACTTCTCCACGATCCAGGCCAGTTGCCCGACCGGGGAGTCGGTCAGGCCGTACGCCAGGGTCTGCGGGCGGGTGGCCTGGATGTCCGCGTACCCCTGGCGGTCGCGGCTCCACGCCTGGAAGCGCGCCCAGGAGGCCGAGGCCCGCTCCCGCTCCCGCGGGCCGAGCGCGGCCAGCTCCTCAGCGCTCGGCACTTCGGCCTGGAAGGAGTTCGGCAGGAGGTTCAGATGAACGCCGGTGACCCGCGAGGGCCAGGCGCGCCCGAGCTCCCGGGAGATGCCCGCGCCCCAGTCACCGCCCTGCACCCCGTAGCGGGCGTAGCCGAGGCGCTCCATCAGCACGGTGAACGCGGCGGCCACCCGCTTCAGCTCCCAGCCCGTCTGGACCGTGGGGCCGGAGAAGCCGAAGCCGGGGATGCTGGGGAGCACCAGGTGGAAGGCCTCCGCGTCGGCGGCGCCGTGCGCGCGGGGGTTGGTGAGCGGGCCGATGACGTCGGCGAACTCGACGATCGAGCCGGGCCAGCCGTGGGTCATGAGCAGCGGGGTCGCGTCCGGTTCGGGCGACCGGATGTGCGCGAAGTGCACGTGCGCGCCGTCGATGGTGGTGGTGAACTGCGGCCACTGGTTCAACTCGGCTTCGGCAGCCCGCCAGTCGTACGTGTGGCGCCAGTAGTGCGCGAGCTCCTGAAGATAGCCACGCGGCGTGCCGTAGGCCCACCCCACACCTGGCAGCTCGTCCGGCCACCGGGTGCGGTCGAGACGCCCGTGCAGATCGTCGAGTTCGCTCTGGGGTACGTCGATGCGGAACGGACGCAGGGCCTCATCGACCGAGGCCGAATCCGATGCCGGGTCCGAGTCCGAGCCGGAGGCAGAGGGGGAGATCGTCGTCATTCGGCGCATGCTACGTCCGCCCGCGCCGACCACGTCCACCCGACCGGGCCACATCCCCCGAGCCGCCCCACCTCCGGGCCCCACTACCCCCAGGACCGCAGCCACTCGTCGAGCGCCACGAAGTCCTCGTCGGTCAGGCCGACCCTGGGATCGACGCGATGGAGCAGGGCCCGCCCCGGGCAGCAGGCCGCCACCCAGGACCGGTCCAGGCCGGAGATCTCGTCGTCGACCCAGGCGAAGGGGCACCCGTCCGCCCAGTTCACGAGAGCGCGGGATCGACCCTGGTGATCAGCGGATTCTCCGTGGCTCCACGTGGCCCGCGCCCGGTCTCGCAGGTCGGGTATCCGTCCGGCAGCTGTGCGCGCGTCGCGCCGAAGGGGATGAGCGGACCATCGATGTCGAGGAAGAGCAGGGGCCGCGTGGAACCGTTCACGGAATCACGATAGGAGACGGGCTCGTCACGGGGCGACGGACGTGACCCACTCCTCCACGGTGAGTACGTCGAACCACTGCGGGAACAGCTTCTCGGTCAGGAACCGGTGCACCTCGGGGTCGAGGTCGAGGCAGGCGTCGCCCAGGACGGTGAGGTCCAGGTCCAGGTCGTTGCCCGCGCACACGGTGTGGAGCACGACGCCGCTGGTGGCGATGCCGGTGAGGACGAGGGTGTTGATGTCGCGGGCCCGGAGCACGAGGTCGAGGTCGCTGCCGGAGAAGGCGCTCCCCCGCCTCTTGGTGACCACGATGTCGCCCTCCTGGGGCGCGATGTCCGGGTGGATCTCGTTGCCGGGGTTGCCTTCGGCGAAGAGGCCGATCTGCACGACATTGGTGACGATCTTGTTGCGCGGGCTCACCTCCGTCTTGTCCGCGCGCAGGCCCATCACGACGTATATGACGGTGATGCCTGCCGCTCGGGCACCGTCGATCGCCTTGCCCAGGCGGGAGAGGTACTCCGAGCTGTCGGCGGCCGCCACGCCGGGCACGCCTCCGGCCAGCACACCTTTGCCGTGCGCTACGTCCACGACGTCCCGCTGAACGTCCATTACGAGAAGGGCACTGTTGGCCATGAGGGCTGTCCTTAAGTCATGAGGAGTCGTTGAGGAAGGCATTGAGGAGTCATCGAGGAAAGGGAAGGTGGCGCTCCGGACAGGTGTCACGTGCGCCGCATGTGTTACATGCCTCCCCGGCGCTCCATGCATACCTGCGATACGCGTGCCGCCTGCGTTACAGGGCTTCCGGTGCCGGTCAGCCCGTGCGGCACCGGTCACCCTCGTCGGCCTCCGGACCCGGTGCCCCGCCGGACGCCGCCCGGGCCCGGAAGGCCCGCGACGGGTGTGCGATGGCCTGGGTGGACGGCCCCTCCTCCGCGACGCCCGAGTCGCGGGGCAGCGCGCGGGCCTTGTCCAGGAGCTGTCGGGCCAGCGGGTGGTTCTGCCGCGCCCATTCGACCTTCGCGGCCAGGCGGTAGGCGTAGTTGAGGCCGGCGGGATCGCCGCCCGCCTCGAACAGCCTGAGCGCGCGGTAGGCGTGCTCGGCGGCCGCCGTGAGGTCGCCCGCCTTGCGCAGGGCCTCCGCCGCCGAGGCGTGCGCGTGGGCGGCGCCTTCCTTGTCGCTGTGGGCGGTGAGCAGCCCGGCGGCCTGGTCGGCCAGGGTCGCGGCGGCCAGGAAGCGTCCGGCGAAGGTGTGCAGCGCGGCCTGCCCGACGAGGCACTCGGCCAGGAGCTTCTCGTCGCCCGCGTCCTCGAAACAGGCGTGGGCCTCGGCCTGGAAGCGCATGGCGTCCTCGACGAGACCGGCGATCAGGGCCCGCTCAGCGAGGGTCATCAGCTGGTGGCCCAGGTCGACCGGGTCGGCCGGGTCCTGCGTGCCCTGCCGTGCCGTCCGGGCCGCGCGGCGGAGTTCGGCCGTCACCTCCTGCCGTACGGTGGCGACTTCGCGGGCGCGCTGCCGCTGGTCACCGGGGCCGAGTTCACCGCCCAGGAGGGCGAGGCAGCCGCGGGCCCTGGCGATGCCCCGGCCGTCGGCGCGGCCCGCCGCGTAGCGGTAGGCGGCTTCGGCCTCCTCCCTGGCCTCGTCGAGGCACCGCTCCTCGCGCAGGGCGTCGGCCACCTCGCAGCTCAGCTCGGTCGCCACGGTCCACCGGTCCCCGCGCGCCGCACGCGCGGCCGCGCGCAGCTCGGGCAGGGCCGCCACCCGCCAGGCCCGGTCGGCGCCGCCCTCGCGCGTGGCCTTGAGCCGTCGCCTCAGATGCAGGTACAGCCAGGTGCGGCACAGGGCCTGCTCCTGGGCGCTGGTGTGCGAGTAGCTGCGGTAGAGGTCGTGGAAGGCGTACCGGCCCTCGCTCCGCTGGAGCAGCCCCGCGTCGACGAGTTCCTCCAGCATCAGCCCGCAGATGCCGGGAGGCATGCGGCTCAGGGCCGCCGCCGAGTGCCGGTCGAAGTCCGGTCCCGGGTGGCTGACGCAGGCGTGCAGGACGTGCCGCTGCCGCTCGTCGAGCGCTTCGTACGACATGGTGTACGCGGCCCGCACGCGGTCGTCGTCCCAGCGCAGGTGCTGCAAGGGCCGGTCCGACTCGCGCATGGCGTCCAGCATGAGGTCGGGCGGCGTGCGGCGCAGCCGGGCGGCGACCGGGTACAGGGCGAGCGGGAAGCAGCTCAGCATCCGCGCCATCTCGGTGAGTTCGGCGTCGTGTCCGGTCAGGCCGCTCAGATACCGCATCATCTCCACCGCGTCCTCCAGGGCGAGGGGAGCGAGCGGATAGCGGCGGGCGTCGGGCCCCGCCTCGGTGAGCGAGGCGCGGCTGGTGACCACGACGAGCGCGTCGGGCGAGGCCTCGGTGGTCCGGGTCACCTCGGCGAGGTCCGTGACGCCGTCCAGGAGGACGACGGGGAACGCGGCCTCGGGGTGCTCCGGGCGGCGGCCGGTGAGCCGCTGGTGCAGCGCGGCGGCCAGGGCCGACTTGCCCACGCCCGGCGGGCCGTGGATGACGAGGAGCCCGGGCCCTCGGGCCGCGTCCTCGGCCAGCTCCCGCAGCTCGCGGTCGCGGCCGAACAGCCGCTCCGCGGGCGGCGGCTGCGGTGCCGCCGCGTTCCGGTGCTCCTCGGCCCGCGCGTGCTCGACGTAGGCACGATTGCGGAAGACGGCGATCCGCTCGCCGGAGTTGTGGGTGCCGAGCTGGGGGTGCTGGGGGTGCTGCCGGGCGCTCAGGCGTTGGTGCAGGCGGGCGTGGAGCGTGCCGAAGTCGAGCACCGGACCGGCCTCGGGCACTCCTGTCCGCACCAGGTCGACGAGCGCGCCGGTGAAGGCGGTCAGCTCCTCGCCGGGCGGCGCGTAGGCGAGTTCGGTGGCGGCGCTCGACGTGAGCACGCAGACGCCGTCGATGTCGGCGGCCTGCTTCAGGAGCGCTTCGGGGTGGCTCATGCCGCCCTCGACGGCCGCGCCGCTGAAGCAGCAGTCGAGCACCACGGCGCACTTCAGCTGCCGCTGCCGGTGTGCCGCGCGCACCTCGTCACGGATGTACGCGTACGGCAGGGCCCGCCACATCTGCTGCTCGTTGGAGTCGTGCAGGGCGAGGTGGAGTTCGGTGGGCCGGTCGGGGTGCAGCAGTCCGTGCCCGGCGTAGTAGACGAACAGGGTGTCGCTCGCCTCGCGCACCGCCTCGTCGATGGCCCGCATGACGTCGCCGCCGGTGGCCTCGGGTCCCATGACGCGGCAGCTGGCGGACGACAGGCCCCAGCCGACCTCGTCGCAGAGGACCTCCCGCAACGCGGTGATGTTCCGCCGCACCGCGGGTAACGGGGAGAGTCCGGCCTGCTCCGCGTAGGTGTGCACCCCGATCAGGACCGCTCGGGAGGACGTGCGGGCTGACAGGCGCACGGTCATGCTTCGGGCTGCTCGCGGCGCGCCCGCACGGTGTCGAGCACTTCCTTGGGAGTCCCCTCCACCACTGTCCCGTCGTCCTCGATCACCCGCACCAGGGGCGGTTTGGCGCCGTGCGGGCGCCGCCAGGCGGCGACGGCCACCAGCAGCGAGAGCACGGCGACCGTGCTGTTGACGACGGCGGTGACCGTCTCCACCGCGCCCATCGCGCCGCCCGCTCCGGACGGCCCCGCAGGGGTGGGACCCGCGGTCTCGATCTCGACGCCCGACCGTGCCATTCCGGGGTCGCGCCGCAGCCATCCGGCGAGCGCGCCAGCCCCTGCCGCATCTCCCGCGTCGATCCAGACTTCGCCCATGCACACACTCCCCCGTGCTCGCCTCACACCGGCCCGGCACCGGCTGGTACATCAGGGTCGCATCTTCCGTACGGGCTGGGGGAGGTGTATGCCGACGTGCATCCATTCAGGGGTGACTTCCCGCCACCGCTTGCTTATCCGCACACGGACGGCAAGGCTCTCCGCAACGCTGTCGCGTGCAACGCGTCGAGGCCGCGCTCATGCCGTACGTGCGCGGTGGCCGCTGTCAGCAGGCCGCCGCAGTACGGTGCGGTGCGCGCGGCCGTCGACGCGGCGAGGGCACGTACGAGCGCCCCGTTGACGCGGTTGATCTCCTCGCGGACCTTGCCGAGGTCGGGCCGCTCGGTGGGCGCGGACGACGGGTCGGCGTCCCACCGCCGGTGCAGGGCGCGCTGGACGAGCTTGTTCGCCTCGATCTGGTCGCGGAAGACGCGCACGGTCGACTCCGGGTGCCCGCCCGCCTCCACCGCCTGGCGTGCCACGGCGTCCAGCACCTGCTGCTCACGCGCCGGGTCGTCGATGGGGCTTCCCGTGCCGTACTTGGCTGCGGCGACGAGGTCGGCGGTGGCCAGGCGGTCGGCGGAGAGCGCGGCGACGGTGCGGAGTTGAGCGTACGGGCCGGACTGCGTGCCGAGGCTCGCGGCAGGTGTCGTCCGCGCCGCGGGTGCTGCGACGGCGGCGCTCCCACCGAGCACGAGCACGGCGGCCGTGCCGCCGACGGCGAGCAGACGTCCGAATCGAGAGACAGCGGGAGCGGTGGGAGTGCCAACAGTGGCGGGAGTGGCGAGATGCACGGGAGTCCCCCCGGGTCGTTTCTTGCGGGTCGTCGGATCTTCGCAGATCACGGGGCATCCGATCCTCGCAGATCAGATGTAGGGGGCCGCATGCGCTGGTTCACGCCATTCGCCGCGGAACCCTGTCCTCACTGTGTGAAGACGGTCACGATCTGAACGAATTCTCCGTTCGAATCGGACAGATGGAGCGCTCATGACACGATCCGCTTCCCATGCGCCCGTGCTCATCGAAAGACCGTCCGTCAAGTTCTCCAGTGCCCCACAGCGCCCGCCGCTGCGGCACCTGGGCGTCCCCTCCTCGCGCACGTCGCCGTCCGGCACCCGGCGGCGCGCCCGCGGGGAGTCGCCCCGCGTGCTGCTCCTCGTACCCTCGTACACCCGCGTCGTCGAATCCTCCCCGCAGCGGAGCAGCTTCCGGGCGCTCGGACTTGACACCTTCGAGGTCATGAAGCGGGCGGGCACCCCGATCGGCCTGCTGCGCATCGCGGCGAACGCGCGCCTCTCGGGCTTCGACGTCCGCATCGTCGACTCGCCCTTCGCCGGCTGGGAGCAGGAGCGCCGGCTCGTCGACCTCGGGAGCGGCAGCAGCCTGGTGCGCTACGGCCTCGACGACGCGCAACTGCGCGCGCTCATCGAGGAGTTCGACCCCGATGTCGTCGGCGTCCAGTGCATCTACACCGTCCAGTGGGGCAACGCGCGCGCCCTCGCCGATCTGGTCAAGGACATCGATCCCGGGATCGTGACGGTCACGGGCGGCGCCCACCCCAGCGGCGACTGGCAGTACGCCGTGCCGGACTCCCCCTTCGACTACGTGGTCATCAACGAGGCGGACCAGACCTTCACCGCTCTCCTCCAGGCGCTGACCGAGGAGGGCGGTGACGTCGACGCCGTGCCGGGCATCGCCTACCGGCGCGCCGACGGGGCCGTGGTCAAGACGACGGCGATGTCGCCGTACATGCGGATCCTGCCCAAGCGGCAGGGCCTCGACCAGCGGCTCGGCATGATGCCGCTGCCCGACTTCGGGATGCTGGACATGGCCCAGTACGAGCAGGGCTACCACTCCTCGGGCAAGCGGGTGCGCGACCACGGCTCCTGGGCGCAGATCTTCTCCACCATCGGCTGCAACGTCGGCTGCGACTTCTGCTACATCCCGATGGTCAACGGCCCGTGGCGGGCGCTCGGCACCGACTGGTTCGATCTGCACCTCGCCGAGATCCGCAAGCACGGCGTGACCGAAGTCCTCATCGAGGACGACCACTTGCTGCACGACCCGCTGTACGCGATGGAGACCTTCAAGCTCCTGCGCAAGCACGACCTGCCGTGGGTCGAGGAGGGCGGCCTGAGCCTGTTCAACCTCGTCCTGCTGCACCTGGGCACCGAGTTCGCGGACAGCATGGACGAGAGCGAGCGGCGCAACCCCAACTTCCGCAACGTGCTCGCGGCGATGCGGGCCGGGCTCACCTGCCGGGACCTGATCAAGGCCATGGCCGCGGGCGGCTGCTACAGCGTCTACCTCGCGGTGGAGAGCGCCAACGAGGACAGCCTGGTCGAATCGGGCAAGCCCCGGCTCAACGCCTTCCAGAAGGCGACCGGGGAGATCGTGGAGATGTTCACCGAGTACGGCATCCAGGTCACCGGCGGCTTCATGCTCGGCTTCGTCAACCCGCCCGAGCGGCCCGGTGACGAGCCGTACGTCGAGTCCCTGGAGCAGATCGAGAAGACCATCGACTACGCGGTCACGCTCATGGGCCACGGCATGGCGTACGCCAACCCGTTCATCGTCACGCCGCTGCCGGGCACGAAGATGTGGGACTTCCAGAAGGACTACGTCGTACGCCACTACGACAACGGCTGGTCGCACGAGAAGGGGACCATGGCCACCGACCAGTGGAGCGCGGAGGACATCGAACGCGCGCGTCTGGAGCTCCTCGTGCGGGCCAACGGCGCCGACAAGGTGGTGGAAATGGTCCGCCGGGGCACCTGGCCGGTGGACGCCTGATCCGGCCGGGCTCAGCCCCTTCGCGGGTGGCCGGGCCCGGCTCGGCCCCGCTGCCGTGCCGCGCGCAGGGCGTCCGCCGAGGCCAGCGTGGCACCACCGGCGATCAGCACGCTGGCGGCGGCGACGGGCCAGCTCGCGTCCGCTCGCCCGGTCGCGACGAGCAGCGCGGTGGAGAGCAGCGGGGCGAAGTACGAGAACGTGCCCAGGAGTTGGATGTCGCCGTGTTTGGTGCCGTGGTCCCAGACGTAGAAGGCCCCGCCGACCGGACCGAGGCCCAGGGCGAGCACGGCGAGCCACTGCCAGCCGTCGGGCCGGACGGTGGTCTCGAACAGCAGGTGGCAGACGACCGCGAGGGCCGCCGTGGCCAGGCAGAAGAAGGCGACCATGTCCGTGGGGACCTGCGGATACCGGCGGTTGGCCACCGAGTAGGCCGACCACACCACCGCGCAGACGGCGGCCGCGGTGTACCCGAGCAGGTGCTCGCCCTTCAGGTGCACCCCCTGACCGCCGGTGACCAGGAGGAAGGTGCCGCCGAGCCCGAGTACCGCGCCCGCCGTGTGCCACCAGCGCAGCCGCTCGCCGGGCAGGGCCGCGGAGAACACCACGATCAGCAGCGGCCACAGGTAGGCGATGAGCCCGGCGTCGACCGCCGGGGCGTTGCGCAGGGCCAGGAAGTAGAAGAAGTGATAGCCGAACAGGCCGCCGATGCCGAGCGCCCAGGCGCCGCCGGGCAGCCCGCGGGCGAGCGCCGCGCCGCCGCGGACGGCCCGGGGGAGGCCGATGACCCCGCCGACCGCGAACGCCATCGCGGTCAGCTGGAACGGCGGAATCCGCCCGGTCAGCGTGGTGACCAGGGCGAGCGACGCCCACAGCAGGACGGCCACCCCGCCGATTCCGGTGGCCCGCAGCCGGCGCGCCGAGTGTGCCGCTCCCCCGCGCTCGTCCCCCGACGCGATGACGTCGGCTTGTCTGTTCCGCGCGTCCACCAGTCCAGCCCCCCGTGCCCGGTAACGGTGCGTCCGCCAACGGCTACCGGAAAATGCTACTGAGGCGCGGAAAGGCACCCGCGCATTCCGGACAGCCGCGGGGACGCTCCGGCACCGGTCCGGCCGGGCCGTGGTCACCGGGCGGCACTCACGGCATCAGCCACCACATGTTACGGAAAGTGACGACCCGTCGGGGATAAGTTGGCCTTCCAGGGGGGAAGTTCGCCGGTTCGATCACCCTCGGTCGCGATGGGTCGTACGATCTTGGCCGTTGATCCCGCCGTCTGCCACCGGACCCGAAAGGCGCCATGTGAGCCAGTACTTCGAGATGGGCGACGAGACGCTGTGGAATCCCTCCGGCGGGGCGGCGCGGCTCTTCCTGCGCCAGGTGGAGGTCTTCGAGGCGGAGCTCGGTGTGCCCTCCGGCGTCGGCCCGATGGAGAACGACGAGTCCCACATCGACCCCGATGTGTTCGGCGCCTTCGTGAACGCCCTGGTGGCCCACCACCGCAGAACCCATCACGCCGTCGTCCTCGCCCTGACGGACGGGTTCCTCGCCACGGTGCTCGCCCTCGCCGAACGGGCCGGTGTCGCGGCGGAGTTCGACGACGAGGAGACGGCGTCCCGGCTCCGGGAGCGGGTCCGCGAACTCGACCGGTACATGGCGCGCTGAGCCGGCCCGCCCGTTCGGTCGGGGCCCGTGCCGCTCCTGCGCAGTACTCAGCGACAGCCCGGGTATCCATCCATGAACCCGCGCCCCCCCGAAGGGACCGTCATGCGCACACTGTCACGCCTGGGAGCGATCAGTGCGGTACTCGTCGCCCTCGTCCTCCCCGCCGACGCTGCCCACGCGACCCCGGGCGGCCCCGGCGTCGTCGGCAGGGTCATCGCCCGGACCACCATCGGCGACCGGGACTACGTCCTGCGGGAGGTCACCATCCCGCCCGGCCAGGGAACGGGCTGGCACTACCACGACGGCACGCTGTACGGCCGCATCGAGCGGGGAACCCTCAGCCACTTCGACGCCACCTGTGCGTCCAGCGGGGTCTACCCCGAGGGAAGCACCCTCCAGGAACCTCCTGGCGCCGACCACGTGCACATCGGCCTGAACCGCGGCACCACCGACCTCGTCATCCAGGTCCTCTACGTCCTGCCGCACGGTGCGCCCTTCTCCCAGGACGCCCCCAATCCGGGCTGCCCCTTCGAGTGAGGGCGTACGGCTCGACGCGGGCGGCTAACGGCCGTGCGGTGGCAGGGCCGTCGTCTCGCGCAGCGCCTCGCGCGCGATCGCCACGAAGGCGAGGACCGCTTCCCAGAACGGCGCGTAGCAGGCGTTGAAGCGCTCCGCCGCGCCCTCCTCTCCCCCGATCATCGCCGCCAGGGCGCGGTAGTTGTCGGAGGTGGACCGGCGCAGCCGGTTCGCCGCCTCCGCCACCTCGGCGGGGCCCTCCAGGTCCACCACCCACACCCGGTGGCGCAGTACGGCGTACTCGTCGCGCAGGCGCAGCCGCAGGTCCGTGAGCGCGCCGCGCCGCTCGGCCCCGTCGGGTTCGCTCGCCGCGTCGGTGACCTTCCAGTACAAGTCCCCCATGCGCTGGGCCTGTTCGATGACGTCGACGTACGCGCTGCGCCGGGCCGCGCGCAACCGGTCCAGGTGCTGGCTCTCCGCCGCGGCCTCCGCCTGGATGCGCGCGGCCCTGGCCGTGCCGCGGCTGGTCACCCAGCTCGCAACCACGGCGGTTCCGGCGGTCAGGACACCGACCCAGAGCGTGTTGTCAGCCATGGGGGCATTGTGGCGGGAGCGTCGCGCGGCGGGGCACGGGCCTGCGGCGCGTTACAGGGAGGCGCCCACGAGCAGCGCCAGGTCGATGAGCCGGTTCGAGTACCCCCACTCGTTGTCGTACCAGCCGACGACCTTCACCTGCGGGCCGACGACGCGGGTGAGTTCGGCGTCGAAGACGCACGAGGCGGGGTCGGTGACGATGTCGGTGCTGACGAGCGGGGCCTCGGTGTAGGTCAGCAGCCCCTTGTACGCGCCCGCCGCGGCCTCCGCGTACGCCGCCTTGACCTCCTCCACCGTGGTGCGGCGGGTGGTGGTGACCGTCAGGTCGGTGACCGAGCCGTTGGGCACGGGCACGCGCAGCGCGAACGCGTCGAGGCGGCCGCGGAGTTCGGGCAGGACGAGGCCGATGGCCTTGGCGGCGCCGCTGGAGGTCGGCACGACGTTGAGGGCGGCGGCGCGGGCGCGGCGCAGGTCCTTGTGCGGGGCGTCCTGGAGGTTCTGGTCCTGGGTGTAGGCGTGGACGGTGGTCATCATGCCGGACTCGATGCCGACGGCGTCGTGCAGCACCTTGGCGAGGACGCCCAGGCAGTTGGTGGTGCACGAGGCGTTGGAGATGATCGTGTGGCGCTGCGGGTCGTACGCGTCGTCGTTCACGCCGAGCACGATCGTGACGTCCTCGCCGCTGGCCGGGGCCGCGATGATGACCTTCTTGGCGCCGCCGTCGACGTGCGCGCGGGCCGCGGCCGCGTCCGTGAAGACGCCGGTGGACTCGATGACGACGTCCACGCCCAGGTCGCCCCAGGGCAGCGCGGCCGGATCGTGTTCGGCGAGCACCCGGAGGGTGGTCTCCCCTGCGCGGATCACGCCGGGCTCCGCGGTGACCTCACCGGGGAAGCGGCCGAGTATCGAGTCGTGGGCGAGCAGATGGGCCATGGTGGCCACGTCGCCGAGGTCGTTGACGGCGACGATCTCCAGGTCCTCGCCGCGGGCCGCCGCCGCGCGGAAGACGTTGCGGCCGATCCGCCCGAAGCCGTTGATGCCGATGCGCACAGTCATGGTCTCTCCCCTGAGGCGTCCTTGCGCGGGTGTTCTCGTGCGACGGCGCTCCTGCCCGCCGGAGGTCCCGCGCGGTACGGCGAGCACAGCGCACGCCGCAGCGGCGGGCACGCCCCGGTACGCGTGCACCGGGGGTACCCACGCGCAACAGCATAAGTAGCTTATATAAGCAGCGCGATATATTTCGGCCGTGGACGACATCTCGCACGCCGACACCCCGCGCACCCCGCAGAGCCCTCCCCCGACCGGCCGCCCGGCCGACGGCTCGCCCCCGCACTCCCCCGACCTGGACGTGGACGCCTTCACCGCCGCCCTGGAGAACTTCAACCGCTTCTACATCCGGCTGCCGACGCTGGAGAAGCACCCCTTCACGACTCTGTCGGTGCTCGACACCCTGGCCTTCGGCGGCAGTCCCAAGCGCCTCACCGAGCTGACGAGGACCGAGCAGATCACCCAGCCCGCCATCACCCAGCTGGTCACCCGGCTCGAACGCGACGGCCTGGTCGAGCGCAGGCCCGACCCGAGCGACGGGCGCGCCGTCCTCGTCCACATCACCGAGGCGGGACGGCGCGTCGGCCGGTCCCGCCACGACGACCGCACCCGCCACCTGGCCCCGCTCCTCGCGCGGCTCGCCCCGGAGGACCGCCAGGCGCTGGCCGCCGCGCTGCCCGCGCTGACCCGCCTGGCGGAACTCGGGAAGGCCGAAGGGCACCGGCCTCAGTAGCCGCGCAGGCCCGCGCCCCTCATACCGGGGGCGGGCGTCACGCCGGATCGATGCGGTGGATGCTGCCGCCGATGTCGAGCGCGTACAGCTCGCCCCTGCCGCCCTGGACGAAGGAGACGACCTCGCCGCCGTTGACGCCGAGGTCGCCCGCGCCGGTCACCTTGCCGTTCTCGATCTTCAGGGTGCGCAGGGTGCCGTCGCAGTAGTCGCTGTAGACGTACTGCCCCCTGAGGGCCGGGATGGCCCTGCCCCGGTAGACGAATCCGCCGGTCACCGAGCAGCCGAGGCCGTTACGGTCGTACTCGTGGACCGGCGGCACGTGGTTCGCGGGCTCGGTGCCGCCGCGGAACGGGTGGGTGCCCTCCATCTGGGACCAGCCGTAGTTCTCGCCGCCCTTGCTCCGGGCCGGGGCCCAGTCGACCTCCTCCCAGGCGCTCTGGCCGACGTCACCGATCAGCACGTCGCCCGTGCCCGCGTCGAAGGAGAACCGCCAGGGGTTGCGCAGCCCGTACGACCAGATCTCGTCCCTGGCCTTCGGGTCGTCGACGAACGGGTTGTCCTTCGGGATCGCGTACGGCTTGCCGCCCCTCGGGTCGATCCGCAGCAGCTTGCCCAGCAGGGTGTCGAGGTTCTGCCCGTTGCCGTGCGGGTCGCCGCCCGCGCCGCCGTCGCCGAACGCGATGTAAAGGTAGCCGTCCGGGCCGAACTTGATGTCGCCGCCGTTGTGGTTCGCGTACGGCTGCGTCTGGGTGAGGACGGTGCGCCGGGTGTGCGGCCGGATCTTGCCGTGCCGTACGGCGAACTCGTCCACGACGCTGGTGCCTTCGAGGTTCGTGAACGAGATGTAGAAGTGCGCGAACTTCCTGTCGAACGCGATGCCCAGGAGGCCGCGTTCACCGTCGGTGGTGGTCTCCTTCGAGATGTCGAGGACGGGCTTCCCGAGTCCCTTGGCGTCCAGGACCCTTACGGTGCCCGCCCGTTCGGCCATCCAGACCGTGCCACCGGGTCCGGCCGCTCCGGCGACCGGGTTCTGGGCCGTGGCCACCTTCGTGAGCGCGACCTTCGGGGCCTGCCGCGGGGCGGCCCGTTCGTCGGCGGATGCCGTGGTCAGGGCGAGGGAGGCGACGAGGCAGAGGGCGCCGACGATCGCTGAGCTTCTGGTGCGTACGTTCACCGTGATCCTCCTGGAGGCGGCGAAGGGGGAGGTCACCCGGCTGCTGGGGGCAGTTCTAGGTGGGCGTCGCCCGTGCCAGCACGCAACCTGGGTGGGGGGATGGTGTGCTACTGGCCACGGATGAGCGTACTGGGATGGACGTGGTTGGTGTAGACCAAGGCCCTGTCCATCTATCGCGGCCCGCCCCGGGTCACAGCGCCGAATGGGCCAGCCAGTGGTCGAGCAGCGCGCGGTCCCCCGTCACCTTCAACCCGTCTCCCTCCGGCGGGATGCGGCGGTGGAGCACCAGCAGGAGGTCCGTCACGGTGGCCGACACCAGCACGTCGGCTGCTGCGGGGCCGTGCTCCCGGCGCACTCCCTCGGGTGTCCGGGTGACGACCCAGCCCGCGCCGGAGGCGGGCCGGAAGCCGATCCGTTCGCCGCGGCCGCGCAGTTCGGCGGCGGCGGGCCTGAGCTTCTCCCAGGCAGGCGCGGCCAGGAGCTCCAGGTGTTCGTCGATCACGTCGGCGGCGAGGTCGTCGGCGACCTCGAACGCGGTGTCCGTCGCGTGGGCCGCGTCGTAGTGGTGGACGCAGGTGTCGCTGAGCATCCGGCGCAGCCAGGAGACCGCGGGCCGCGGCCCCAGGAACGTCCGCACCTCGGTGTCCGCGCCGGTCTCCTGGACCGCGTGGATCACGGCGTCCGCGCCCTCGCGCAGCCACCGGGGCCAGTCCTTTGGGGCGCCCGGATCGGCCTCCCACGGATCGGGGACGGGCAACTGCTCACCCTTGCGCACCAGTTCGGCCGCCCACCGGTGTTCCTGGCCGACGTGTCCGACGAGGGTGCGCAACGGCCACTCCGGGCAGGTGGGCACCCGGGTGTTCTGGGGTTTTCCGGCGACCGCGCGGATGAACCCTCCGGTCTGCTCCCGCAGACCCTCCACGAGCCGTGCGGTGCGCAGCGTCGACGACATCACGAAATCTCCTCCCATGGGGCTACGCCGGTACGGTAGGAGCTCCAGTCCAGTGGAGGTTCAAGTGCCTTTACGCGATGGCACGCTCGGCATCGGCGACCTGGCACGACTGACCGGCGTGCCCGTGCGGACCGTTCGCTTCTACTGCGACGAGGGCATCGTCGACTCGGTGCGCAGCACGGGCGGCCACCGCAGGTTCGATCCGTCGGCGGTCGAGCGGCTCCGGCTCGTGAGACGGCTGCGCGGGCTCGGCCTCGGCCTGCCGTCCATCAGGAACGTGCTCGTCGGCGAGCGCTCCGTGGCGGAGGTCGTCGCCGCCGAGCGGGCCGCGCTCGACGTGCAGCTCGCGGACATGGCCTGGCGGCGGGCCTCGCTGCGCGCGGTCGAGGAGGCCGAACCGGCCGACCGGGCGGCCCGCCTCGAACTGCTCGCCGCGGTGGAGGGCGGCGGCGCGGCCCGGGACGCGCTGATCGACTTCTGGCGGCGCACGATGGTCGCCCCGGCGTCCGAGGCGATGCTGTCCGCGTTCGTGACCATGGCGGTGCCGGAGCCGCCCGCGGACCCGACCCCGCCGCAGGTCGTCGCGTTCGCCGAGCTGGTCGCCCTCACCGGCGACCGGGTGCTCACACGCGGCCTGCTGGCCATGGCGCGGGCCAACGCCGAACTGATCGCCGACGAGAACGAGTTGATCAACGGCATCCGTGCGGCGTGCGCCCTCGCCAAGCCCCGGGTGCAGGCGGGCGAAGCACCCCGCGTGGGCCCCGAACTCGACCGGTTCGTCGCCGTGCACGCGTCGGTGCGCGGCACCACCGACACGCCGCGGTTCCGGCGCCGCCTCCTGGCCGACGTGGCCGCCGACCACGACCGCGGCATGCGCCGCTACTGGCACCTGGTCGCCGAGGCCAGCGGCGACCCCCTCACGTTCGGCGCGTCCCATCTGTGGCTGACGGACTCCCTTGAGCGCTGCGTGCGGGCCGAGAGCCTCATGACAGCCCGAGCGGGCGGCTGAGCGGGCGGGCGGCCTGACCCGGGTCGGCGAGGACCCGGCCATGACTTAAAGTCAACGCAGGGGCCCAACTCACGACCGAGCGGGGCGTGGGAACAGCGCGGCGAGGTACCTCAGGTGCACGGTCAGCAGGGTGGGCTCTCCTTTCGGCTGCTCGGGCCCGTGAGCGGCCGGGCAGGTGACGAGCCGCTCGCCGTGGGGTCCCCGCAGCAGCAGGCCGTCCTCGCGATGCTGTTGCTGCGCGAGGGCCGGGCCGTCCCGATGGCGGAGCTGGTCGACGGCCTGTGGGGCGAGGAGCCGCCGCGCACCGCGCACCGCACGGTCCTGACCTACGTCTCGCGGCTGCGGACCGTCCTGGAACCCGGCCGGCGCCCCGGCGAGAGCAGCCACGTGCTCGTGTCCGTGCCCGGCGGGTACGCGCTGCGGACCGAGGGCATCGAGGTCGACTCCGTACGGTTCGAGCGGGAGGCAGCCGACCGGAACGGCAGCGTCCGCACCGTGTACGACCGGCTGGACCGGGCTTTGGGCCGATGGCGCGGAGCCCCGCTCGCCGGGGTGCCGGGACCCTGGGCGCAGCGCGAGCGGGACCGCCTTGAGGAACTGCGGTCCACGGTGCGCGAGGCTCGCTTCGGCCACGCCCTCGACCTGGGCAGGCACGCCCAGTGCCTGCCGGAACTCCAGGCCATGGTGGCTGAGTTCCCGCTGCGCGAGCGCCTGAGCGAACTGCTCATGGTCGCCCTGTACCGCTGCGGGCGCCAGGCCGAGGCCCTGGCGGTCCACCGTGCCGCGCGACAGGCACTGCGCAGCGAGCTCGGGATCGCGCCCTCCGCCTCGCTCACGGAGGTGCAGCGGCGCATCCTCACGGCCGACCCGCGCCTCATGGTGCCCGCGGAGCAGGCCCGGGCCGGTGGCGGGGCGGGCCCCGCCGTCACCGCGCCCGCACCCGCGCCGTCGGTCCGGCCGCTCCCCCAGCAGCTTCCCTCGGACATCGCCGACTTCACCGGGCGCGCCGCGGCGGTCGACGCGATCCGCGCCGTCCTGGACGGCGGCGGCGCGGGCCAGCGGCGCGCGGTCACGGTCTGCACGGTCAGCGGCACCGCGGGCGTCGGCAAGACCGCCGTCGCCGTGCACGTCGCGCACGCCCTGGGCGAGGCGTTCCCGGACGGTCGGCTCCACGTGGATCTGGGAGCGGGCAGCACGCCCGCGGACCCCGCCAGCGTCCTGGCGGACTTCCTGGCGGCCCTGGGCACCCCGTCCGACCGGATCCCGCTGGGCCTGGACCAGCGGGCCGCGCTCTACCGGACCCTCCTCGCGGACCGGCGCGTGCTGCTCGTCCTCGACAACGCCCTGGACGCCGAGCAGATCCGCCCCTTGCTGCCGGGCACGGCGGGCTGCGCCGTCCTGGTGACCTGCCGCTCCCGCGATCTGGCGCTCCCGGGCGCGCACCGCTTCGATCTCGACGTGCCGTCCGAGTCCGAGGCGTTGGCGCTGCTCGCCGCGATCGTCGGCTCCGCGCGCGTGGCCGCCGAGCCGGAGGCCGCGCGTTCCCTGGTGGAGGCCTGCGGGCGGCTGCCGCTCGCCGTGCGGATCGCGGCGTCCCGGCTCGACGGCCGCCCGGGCCGCAGCATCGCCTCGCTCGAACAGCGGCTGCGCGACGAGCGCGCCCGGCTCGACGAGCTCCGCGTCGGCGGCCTGGCCGTGGCGTCGGCGTTCCGCCTCGGCTACGAGGCGCTGCCTGCCGACGCCGCCCGCGCCTTCAGGCTGCTCGCCCTGTCCGACGCGCCGGACCTCCCACTGCCGGTGGCGGCCGCGCTCCTGGACGCGGACGAACGCACCGCCGAGCACCTCGCCGAGACGCTCGTGGACGCCGGCATGCTCGAATCGCACGCGCCGGACCGCTACCGCTACCACGACCTGCTGCGGCTGTACGCCCGCCACGGCACGGAGCACTCGGACGGTCCCGCCGAGCACGAGGCGGCACTCGTGCGCGTGGCGGAGCTGCTGATCGCCACCGCGCTGCGGGCCGCAAGGGCCGTCGTGCCCGCGGAGCCTCCACGCGCCTGGCTGCGACCGGTGCGGCACTCGGGTGTGGCCTTCGCGGGGGCCGAGGAGGTGCGGGAGTGGTTCGGCGCCGAACACGCGCTGCTGACCGCCACCGTGAACCAGCTGCTTCCCTGGGGTCCGCAGGCGCTGCGCACGGCGGTGGAACTGCTCGGCGTCGTCGCCGTCAGCGGCCACTTCATGGGCCGGGCCCACTACCTCGAAGTCAGCAGGATCGCGGGCGCCGCCGCCGAGCGGGCCCGTGTGCGGCAGGACCCGGAGTACCGGGCCCGCGCCCTGCACACCCGCGCCTGGCTCTCCTTCCTCGCCGCGCGGCACGAGGCGGCCGAGGCAGATCTGCGCACGGCGCTCCACTGCGCCACCGAGACCGGCAGCGCCCTGCGCCACCACATGTCGGGCATCCTGCTGGCCCTGGTGCTGTGGGCGACGGACCGGCCCGAGGAGGCCGAGCGCACGATGCGCGAGGCGGGACGGTTCGCGGGTGACGTCCAGGACCCGGACAGCCCCGCGGCCGTCGCCCAGTACGTCGCCCGCCTGTACTCGGCGCTCGGCTCCCGCAAGCCCGACGTGGCGGTCATGACCCCCTTGATCCGCACGGCCGACGCCACCGGTGAGTCCCTCACCACCACGGAGGGCCTGCAACGCCTGGGCACGCTGTTGCGGCGCCCGGCCCCCGACGAGCCCCCGGCGGACGAGCCGTAGCCCTGCCGGGCGGCGACGGGCGGCAGGCCTCAGCGGCGTGCCCGCGCCTTGCCGGACTCGCCGTAGACCGCGAGCGCGGCACCGAGCACGAACAGCACGGCGTATCCCGCCGTGGGCACGTCCCACCACTTCTGGACGAGGCCCCAGGAGTCTCCCCCGAAGGCCCGGCCGAGGACTCCCAGGGCGCCCTGAATGCCGACGACCCAACCGACGATGGCGATGATCTCTTTCATGCCTTCAGCGTCGCCCGCGCCCCCGGCCCGGTCATCGTCCGCCGGTCGGACCTGCGGGTAGGCCGAACGATGCACTCGGCGGACGGCAGGCCGGGGCACAGGGCGGCGCAACCTCGTCGATCTTCAGGCAACCGCGTCGTGCCGGTCCAGCAGACGTACGAGTTCCGGCGGCAGCACCGGCAGCCCGTCCTGGTCACTGCGCGCGAGGGGCCGCAGGTCCCTGTTCAGGAAGTCCCTGATGTCGTCGAACACGTCGCCCGGCAGCCGCTCCTTGTCCTGGGCGAAGGTGGTGACCAGCAGGTGCGCGGCCCGCGGCAGGTAGGGCGAGCGGGCGTGCAGCAGTTGCCGTACGCCGTGCAGGGCGCGCCCGTGGAGATCGCCGAGTTCGCTGTCGGTCACCTCGCCGCGGTCGGCTAGGAGCAGCTCCAGCAGATCGTGCGCGAGCGACGAGGCGGGAGCGCCCTCCACCGGGGTGAACGTCGTCATCGCCGGGCCGAGCCAGTGGAAGACCGGGTCCATGGCGTGCCGCACCGTCGAGTCGTTCGTACCGGCGGACACGGAGGTCTTGTGCCAGATCTCGTCCCAGTACGAGCGTGACCAGCCGAAGCCGCCGTGGCCCTGGGGGTAGCGGAAGAGCCAGTTCATGTCGAGCGGCTGCGGTGCCACGACGGCGTCCGTGCGCGGTGAGATCTCCAGGGACCGGCCGGCGTCGTCCCAGGAGTAGCGGACGTTCAGCGTCAGTGCGAAGTCCGTCCACTGGCTCTCCTGCATGGCCGAGCGCCACAGCAGGCAGTGCCGGTGCCAGGAGCCCACGGGGTCGGTGGAGTCGGGGAACAGCTGGGCCGCCGAGCAGCGTCCGGCGAGCATCACGGTCATCAGGACGAGGTTGGAGCTGTAGAGGCCGTGGCGCGTGGCGGTGCGCGGCAGCGTCGGACGGTAGGCGGGGTGCTGATCGCCGGTGCGCGTCTCGTGCTGGGCGAGGACCTGGATGAGCAGCCGGGTGAGCCGCTGCCGCTCGGCCCCGGGCATCCGGCCGATCAGTGACCGGGCGAAGCGCGGCATCTGCCGGGAGGACAGGGAGGCGTAGGACAGGAGGGCGTACGCGAGGTCGTCGTCGATGCGGGCCTCGCCGAGCGAGAGGGCGGGGCGCGGGGCGAGCAGGTCGGTGAGGAGGTGCAGGGCGAGGCGGGTCGTCAGGTACTCGCCGAACGTCGCGTGCAGGAACTCGTACGTGGCGAGCACGTGCCCGTCGCGCAGCGACTGGGCGCGCTGCACGAAGAAGAACCGGCCGAGTGCCGTCTCGGCGGCCGTCAGCGGGGTGCGGAATCCGGAGACGTGCACGGGCTGGCGCCCGAGCACCGCCGTGAGGTCCTCTTCGAGCTCTGCGGCCGACACCCATTGGCGGCGCCGGTTGAGCTGTGCGAACGCCACCAGGGACAGGCGCTGCAGCTCGCGTTCGACCCGGTCGGCGGTCTCCTGGTGGGAGGCCGTGTCGTGCGCGGACTTGCCGACCTCGCGGCGCGCGAACGAGGTGAGCAGTTGTTCGTAGAGGTCGGCCGCGTCGAGCGCGTCACCGGTGGCGCGCTGCAAGCCCCCTTCGGTGGCGTCGTAGAGCGCGAGCATGGTCAGCAGCAGGGGCTGGGCGGCGAGTTCCGTGTGCCGCGCCACGTGCTGCCAGGCCAGGGGGGCGCGTCCTCGGGTGCGGAAGCCGGTCGCGTTGGCCGCGTTCCACACGGCCAGCCACTGCCTGATCTGTGCGGCGCGGAACGGCTCCAGGCGCAGTGCGACCAGGCCGTCGGGGTAGCGGGCGCGGTCGGCGACCGCGGTGCGGCTGGTCACCAGGGCCAGGACGGGACGGCCCTGGTCGGTCTCGCGGCGCTGGAACTGGGCGACGCGGACGAGGAAGTTGTTCTGGTGGACCCCGGTCGTCTGCAGCAGTTCGTCGAATCCGTCGAGGAGCAGTACGGGGGTGCTGCCGCCTGCCGCGCGCACGAGCTCGGGCCAGCTCACCGTCTCGCCCGTGGCCGCCCGCACAGCCTGCTCGATCTGGTCCTGGAGCTCGTCCTCCGCCCGCACGTCCCGCAGCGGCACCCGTACCGGCAGGAAGCCCACCGAGGGCAGGCGGGCGGCGAGGACCCGGGTGAGCACTGACTTCCCGGCGCCGGGCTGGCCGAGGACGAGGAGCGGCGTCTCGGCCAGGTGCGGGGAGGTGAGCGCGCCCGCAAGGAACCGGGTCAGGTCGCGGCGGACGGGGAGGTGTTCCCACCACTGTTCGTCGGCGGGTCCGCTCGGCCCAGACACCTCGCTCACCCTGAAGTCCGGATCGAGGTAGAGCTCCTTGAGGGCCGGAATGCGGATGCCGTCGGGCGCGGCCTCGGCGTCCAGGACGGTACGGGCGAGGGCGGCCTGATGAGCACGGGCCAGCGCGGCGGCCACGTCGACGGGCGGACGCAGGCCCTGCGCGGTGCGGGCCAGGAGTTCCTCGACCCCGTCCAGGGCGCGGCGGACTTCGGCGCGGGTGGCCCGCTGCTCGACGTGCGTGACCCAGAACGCGAACTCGGGCACGTCCCTGGCCAGTTGGACGTACAGGCTCTGATAGCGGTCCAGCGCGGTCTCCGGCAGCCGGGGGTCGAGCAGGACGCGCCGGGCCTCCCGCTGGCGGTGCGGACCGAGCTGCTCCCAGAAGGCGAGCCCCTCGATGAAGTGCTGGAACCTGGCGGCGTAGCCCTGGTAGCGGCGCAGCAGGGCCTCCGCGACGCGCTCGAAGGGCGCGTGCGGGGCCGGGCACGGGAGGTCCGCGTCGAGGAGCAGCGCGACGAGGTCCGCCACTCGCGGCGCGGACGCGGACGCCACGGAATCGCCGCGGGCCAGGGCGAGTTGCTCACCTCGGGTAAGCTCCACCTCGCCCCACTCGAACGGCAGGTCCGACTCCTCCATGGTCTCGAAGAACGCCACAACGACGACGACCGTGTGCGCGGCCCGCAGCACATCCGTCCGCTCCGGCCGCCCCCGGGTCCGGCCGAGCCGCGCGCCGATCCCTCGCACCGCGTCCCTGCCGAGCCCGAGAAGGCGCCCCTGCGCATCCGCAACACCGAGGACCGTGCCGCTCACCCCGCCCGTGGCCTGGTTGAGCACCCCGCACAACACCCGGTCGAGCGCCGCCAGCCGCGGCTGCTCCGCCCCGAGCACCACCAACGCATCGGCGAACGTCAGCGGTTTACGCGCCCCCATGGCCCCCACCACTCCCCTAGTGACATCCACTGTGCCACGCACCGGCCAGCCGGGTGGAGCAGTGTGCACGACCCGGTTCGGGTGGGTGGCCGGCAGCCTGCGGGGCAGCCGCTTGCCGATGCCCGTCCAGCAGCCGCGGCGGCCCGCCCCTGAGCGGCCGAGCCGCCTCAGGCCTCCGCACCCACATGAGCCGCGATGCGGGCGATCGTCTCGGCGTTGGCCTCGTGCAGGTGTGCCTGCATGCCCACCGCACGGGCGGCCTCGACGTTGGCGGCCGCGTCGTCGATGAAGAGGCAGTTCTCCGGACCGGCCGCCAAGCTGGCGCACGCGGCCTCGAAGGCGCGCGGGTCGGGCTTCTCGATGCCGATCTCGTGGGAGTAGACGATCTGCTCCACCAGGTCGTCGAAGTGGTACAGGGCGGCCTCCCGCTCCCGGGCACCGACGAAGCTGTTGCTCAGGATGCCCAGTCGGCACCTCCCGCGCAGCCGTCGTACGTAGGCGATGAGCTCCTCGTTCGGCGTCCCCAGGTACTCCGTCCAGAGGCCGGCCATGAAGGCCGTCACCTGGGGCTCGGTGAGAGCCAACCGGGCCGCCACCTGTGCGTGCACCTCCCGTTCGCTGATGCTCCCGACGCTCCCGGCCCGCCACACGTCCCGCATCCGCTCGTGGACGGCGCCCGGCGGCAGCTCCAGCCGTGCTTCCCAGCGCCGCGCCCACCCGGTCTCGGGCGTGAGTTCCAGTACGCCGCCGATGTCGAGAATGACGCAGGTCGCGGTCATCTGAACTCCCCCTCTTCGTTCTTCTTCCTGGTCCAAGCCGCGAGCGCACACATGCCGCCCGCTCACTTGATCAACTGACGGACACTGTCGCCTCTGCCTCCCCGGCGACGTCAAGTGATCTTCGATGCTTGTGACAGCCCTGTCGCGCAACTCGTCCGGCCCCTGACGAGGACCCAGCGGCCTATCAACCCCGCGGACTCGCCCCGTGAGGCCGGACGCCGGGCCGCAGTTCGACGCGGACCGTGTCGTCGTCCTCGATGACGAACGTCGCGTCCCTGTCCTTCCGCCAGCCCAGCGGCAGGACGTAGTAGCGGTGGTCGCGCTCCACCAGGAGCCGCAGGCCGCTGTAGCGGTAGCGGTACCGCAGGCCCTCGCCGAGGTTCTCGTCGACGACGCCGGGGCCGGTCAGGCTGAGCCGTTCGGTGCTGAGGACGACGACGGCCACGCGGCTCACGAGGCGGTGCGAGGCGCGCCGGGCGTCCCGGCGGCCCAGGTCGACGGCCACCAGGGCGACGACCCACATCAGGAACACCCCGGCGACCACGAGGGAGACCGCCCGTTCCCACGCGCGCCGCCGGGGCGAGCGGGTGGTCGCCGCCGAGGTCTGCCCGAGCAGCAGACCCACGGCGACGCACAGGGGCGCGAGCCAGTTGAGGCCGCGGAGCGGCTGCCACAACGCCATGAGGACAACCCCGCCGACGACGAGGAAGGGGTGCAGCCGCGCCAGGGTGTGGCCGTACTCCCGGACGGCCCGCACGCGCCGCTCCGGCACCCCGAGCAGCGCCAGCAGATCCGGCGTGTACGGGATGAGGACGAGCCCCGCGAGGGTGGCGAACACCGGCAGCGTGACGAGCCGCAGGCTCCGCAGCGCGAACTCCAGCGAGTCGAACCCGACGGCGAACGTGCCCAGGTGGAAGTAGCTGTAGAACGCGTCGACGTAGAGGTATCCCGCGTAGAGCATGAGCGCCACGACGAACGAGCCCGCGCCGAGCGCGGAGTTGGCGTACTCCAGGTGTCCGCCGGTGTCGGCCGTCGGCGACGGGTCCGGCGGCCGCCGCCCCCGTGGCCGACGCGGTGCCGGTCGGGCCGGGCCGCGCACACGGCGCCGGGGCGACGGGCGGCGGCGCGGGCCCGCCCCGCCCGGTGAGGTCGTACGACCAGGTCTTCGCGGTGGTGGTTCCGGCGCTGCCATCGGCCGCCTCAGGACCCGTCGCCCGCGGTGGGCGGAGCGATCTCCGAGGCTCCGGGTGCGGAGGCCGGCGGGCAGGAGGCGTCGGCGGTGGCGGCGGGATCGCCGCACGGTGGCGGAGGGTCTGTGGTGGAGCCGCCGGTGGAGGCGCTCGGATCGCCGCCGCCCGTGCCGCCGGTGTCCCCGCTGGGGTACACACCGATGCCACCGGCGCCGGTGCCACCACCCCCAGGCGCGACGGACGGCGCGGGGACCGGCGGGATGTCGTCCCCGCCTTCGCCTCCGCCGGTGCTCTCGCCGGGCGCGTCCGTGCCGGAACCACCGGACTGGGCGGAGCTGAGCGAGGAGGACGTCGGCGGGTCGGAGCCGCCGCGCGGGTCCGTCGGCGCCCCTCCCCCGGGGGCGCTTCCCCCGCATCCCGACACCCCGCAGGTCACGAGGACCACCGTGAGGCCCACCGCGCCCGCACCCCTGACGCGTCGCTTCGTCCGCATCGAATCCCCCTGGACAGCCGTACGTACGCTGCCTGCCGGAAGGATCCCACCGCGCCGGGCGGACCGCAGCACCGTGCGCACCCGGCGTAGGGAATCTGAGCTCCTTGGCGGAGGGTCCGGGCTTTGGACGCCGTACGTCTTCCCGGTGTGCGCGTACCGGTCCGAACGTGCGGGCCTGAACCCGCCGGTCCGGTAGGGCCGGGCCGAGCGGCCCGGTCAGGCGGCCCGGCAGAGCACCGCGGGGCCCGCCGGGGCCGCGGCGCGGGCCACGGTCGTGTGCACGGGAGACGTGGTGGCGGCGGTCGCGGTCCGCGAGCGGTTCCGCGCGAAGACGACGAGGCGCAGCACCACGAACCGGGCGACTCCGGCGAGCGCGGAGGCGGACAGGTAGACGACCTGCTCGAGCACCGCGCCGGGCGCGGCGACCAGCTGCTGCAGGACGAACATCGCCACACAGGTCACCACGTACGCCGCCGCCGCGGACCCGGCCGACTGCATGTGCTGGCCCCAGGTCGCGCGCCCGCCCTTGCCGAAGGTGAAGCGGGCGTGCAGCTCGGTGGCGAGGAGCGTGGAGACCACGGTGATCAGGGCGTTGGCCAGGGCCCAGGGCAGCCAGGAGGCGAGACCCGCCACGGCGAAGCTGGAGGCGAGGCCCACACCGCCGCCGCAGAGCACGAAGCGGGCGAAGGCGACGAAGGCGCCCGGTGCCGCCACCTGCTGCTGGCTCTGCGCTGTCTCCATGATCCGACCCCTTCGATGACGCTCCGCGAAACGCGCGCTCCCCGGCCTGCGAGACCGAGGAGCACCCCCTCATGCCGCCATCATGGCACACCCATGGCGCCATAGCGAGCCACTTATGGCGCCATGCACATCACCAGTGGCGCCACGACATGACTGGATCGACAAAAGAGCAGGTCAGGGGCGCGCCATCAGTTGGCGCACCGGAGGAGACATGGCGCACATCCGTATATGCGGCCGCGCCGGCGCGATCCGCCGTGGCACCAGTTGGCACCAACAGGTGCCGGAGGTGCTCATTCCATCCGAGCGCCGGGCCACCGCCGGAGCCAAGCCGCTAACGCTCTTGGCTCTTCTCCCCGGCGACAGCCGAGGCCGAGACGAGCGTGGCCGCGGCGAGGCTGCCCCAGAGGGCCGTCGGGCCGTGCGGGGCGAGGGCGGTGATGGCCATCGGGGAGACGGCGAGGCCGAAGCCCATGGAGAGTTCGAAGCGGGCCAGGGCGCGGCCCAGGGCATGGGGCGGCGCGAGGTGCGTGACGAGGGCGGTGGCGCTGCCCGCGTAGACGATCTCGCCGAGGGTGCAGACCACGGAGACCACGGCGACGGCCGGGGCACCCCAGCCGTGCCCCAGGGACGTGGCCGCGAGGAAGCCCAGGTAGGACGCGGCGAGTACGACGCCCGCGAGCGCGAGGACGGTCCGGCGGGAGAAGCGGGACAGCAGGACGGTGAGCGGCAGCTGGAGGGTGACCACCAGGACCGTGTTGGCCACGAAGATGGCCGCCGACCACACCGGGGACGCGTGCAGCTGCGTCACCAGGACCAGCGGGAGCGCGATTTCGGGGACGTTGAGACAGAAGACGTAGATCACGTTGGCGGCGAGGAGCGCGCGCATGCGGGGCGCGGGCCCGGTGTCCCCGTTCGGCGCCGGGGCGGCGGCCGGCTGTGCGCGCAGGCGGACCGACCAGGCCAGGCCCGCCGCGGCGAGGTAGGCGAGGCCGGTGACCGCTGCCAGCGCCTGCAGCGCGGCGGTGCCGCCCGCCAGGCATGCGGTGGCGATGAGCGCGCCCACGCCCAGGGCGGCGTTGCGCAGCGCGCGCCCCGCCGCGAGAGCGGTGTCGCGTTCCCGGCCGTGGGCGACGGTGGCCACGAGCGCCGCGTGGGCGGCGGGCCAGGCCTGGTTGCCGACGCCGAGGACGAGCGCCGCCGCCGCGAACAGCCCCACGTGCCCGGCGGGCGTGGCCAGGAGCAGCGCCACCCCCAGCACCCGTACCAGCATCGACGCCGCGACGACCGTGCTGCGCGCGCCCCGGTCCAGCCAACGGCCCACCGCGGGCATGCACACCAGACCCACGACGACGCCGGCCGTCATGGCGATGCCGGTGGCCGGCGCGGAGAGCTTCAGCACCGTCACTCCGTAGAGCAGGAGGAAGGGCCGCAACAGGCCGGTGCCGAGCGCGTCGACAGCCAGGGCGACGGCGTAGCGGGGGCCTCCGGAGGCCTCGACGAGGGCGCGGGGCCGGATCTTGGTGGTGGTTGCCATGGCGCCAACGGTGCGTACGACAGCGCGGCCGACCTCGTCGGTTGACGGACCCCGTCAACCGACGCGGGTGCCCGCCGACCGGTCGGTGATGATGTGCGGATGACGCTGAGGATCGACATCAGCGGTCTGCCGTCCGAGCGGCTGCGGTTCGCCGCGTCCCCGCTGGCCGAACTGACCGCGATGCTGCACGTGCTGGCCGAACCCGGGCACCATCCGCAGTTCGCCGGATGGGCCGGGGACGTCTGGGCCGGGCTGCGGCCGGAGCTGGCCGAGCGGCTGCGGGAGGCGGAGTTCCTCTGGCGTTCCTCGCAAGCGGACTTCCTGCTGCCGGCCAGGCCCCGTCCGACGCTCGCCGAGGAGTTGGACGACGTGGACCGGATCGACGACGAGGCGTACGTGACCGCCGCGCTCGTCACCACGTGCGGCAGCAACCGGCTTCGCTCCGCCGTGCCGTCGCCCCTCACCGACGCGACCGCGCGCGAGCGGGCCCTGGACCTGGCGCAGGCCCGTGGCGCGCGGCAGGAGGCCTTCGCGGAACGACTGCTCGCGGACCCGGCAGCCGTGCGGGCGCGGGTGCGCCACACCCTCGAAGAGTGCGCCGACGCGTTCTTCGACGCCGCCTGGACGGGTGTCGCCGTGCGGCTCGCCACCGATCTGCGCCTCAAGCACGACCTGCTGAAGCGCCAGGGCGTCGGGGCGGCACTCGCGTCGGCGTCCGGCGCGGTCGCCCTGGCACCGGACGGCGGCTGCATCGTCGTGGACAAGCTCCAGGACAAGGCGACGTCCGCCCACGGCACCGGGGTCACCTTCATTCCCAGCGTCTTCGGCAGTCCGCACCTGGTCGTGGTGCACGCGCCCGGGTGGCAGCCGGTGGTGCAGTACCCCGTGGCCGAGGCGCACCCGTCGGAGCCCGTATCGCTGGAAACGGTCACCCTGCGGCTCGAGGCCCTCGCCCATCCGCTGCGGCTACGGCTGCTGCGCACCCTGGCCCGCGGCCCCCACACCACCGGCGAACTGGCCCACGCCTGGGAACTCTCGCGCCCGGAGGTCTCCCGCCACCTCGCCGCCCTCCGCCGCGCGGGCCTCCTCACCTCCCGACGGCACGGACGCTACGTCCGCCACGCCCTCAAGGTGCCGGACCTGTCGACGCTGGGCACGGATCTGCTGGCTGCCGTACTGCGCTGAGTCCAGGTCCGGCTGCGCCCAGGTCCGCCCTCGCCCCGGTCGCGGCGCGGCGGAGGCCGACGTAGACCTGGAGTCATGGACGAGGAGAAGACGACATGGCATCCCGGCGAGGTCGTGCCCTCCAGCGGGATCTACGAATGTGACTGCGGCGGCGAGCACCACTGGAGCACCGATGTGAAGTCGCACCGGTTCCCGCCGCTTCCTGCGGGCTGCTCGGGTGAGTACTGGCGGCTGAAGACGCAGGCCCACCCCGAGGAGTCACTCCGCTGACCCAACGGGCGCGGACGGCATCGGCTCGCCCGGGCCACCGCAATTTCATGCCACCCCGCGCATGCCGTATTCCCTGCGGGCCAATGGGAAAGGGATTCCGGAGACATCGAGGGAATACCCATTCCGAAGCTTCCTAGTACGCGGCCGAGATTTCCATCGGCTCATCGGGAGGAATGCATGACCGGCTATTTTTCGGACAGGGACGGGTACAACACTTATATGAAGACCATGGAGTGGGAACTCGCTGCCTCGTCCGGCACAGCGCTGCTGATGTGGATTGCCGGTCTTGCCGTGGTCGGCGTTCTTATCGCTGCCTTCATCTGGGGCCGCCGCGTGCAGGCGCGGGAGGCCCGGCGGCCACGTCCCGACGAGCAGCCGCACCTCCCCGAGGGCGGCCCCGTCAGGGAAGTCCGGGAGTATCGGGATCCGGACGAAGTGCCGCACGACGGCGGCTGGCTGACCCCGCACGAGCTCAAAGAGGGCTACGGCCAGTCGAGCACGCACCCCAGCGCCTCGCAGGACCCCAAGGACCACAGGAAAGGCCGCGGCAGCAGCTTCGGGGGCGGCGGCCTGGGATAGCGGACCGGCCTGTCCCCGAGGTCGCCGCCGCAGGGCCCGTGCCCGCCTCGTCGCCGTCGTGCGGCCCCAAGAGGCGGGCCCGCCCGTTTGCGCCGAGAGTGGAGGGGCAGGCGTTCGTCGCGCGCCGACGACGCGGTGCCGCGTGTGCGAGCCCGCGCCTTCACGAGACCCGCGCAGCCACGACGGACGACACACAAGAGGCAGCACCGAAGAGAGGCTCGTCCCATGCCTGCTGGATCCAGCAAGAAGCGTGAGCGCCAGTACGAGCACATCAAGGAAAGCGCGGAGGAGCGCGGAGAATCCACCAAGCGCGCGAAGGAAATCGCCGCACGGACGGTCAACAAGGAACGCGCGCGGGCAGGCGAGTCCAAGACCGCCAGCAAAACGTCGACGCAGGACAAGAAGTCCGCATACCAGCGCGGCGGCGAACGCTCGCACAGCGGATCCCAGGGCCCCACCCGCGACCAGTTGTACGAGGAGGCCAAGAAGAAGAACATCGAGGGCCGCTCGTCGATGAACAAGAAGGAACTGAAGCGGGCCCTCGGCCACTGAGCGGCCGGCCCGAAGCAGCGAGCCCGGTTCCACGCCGCCCGTGAGCGGTTCAGGTGCGCGCACGGCGGGTACTCGTGCCCGCCGGATGCGACGCGAAGTCGGCGACCCGCGCGCCAGGAGGTTCGCTTGCGCCTCTCCCACTGCCGCCCCACCGACCCGGGCTACGCCCGCACACGGCACGGGCGGGGCTTCCGCTATCTCGATCCGCGGGGTCGGCCCGTGCGCGACCCCGCCGAACTGGACCGCATCAAGGCCCTGGTGATCCCGCCCGCGTGGCAGGACGTCTGGATCTGCGCCAAGGCGAACGGTCATCTGCAGGCCGTCGGCACGGACGCCGCAGGACGACGGCAGTACCTGTACCACCCCCAGTTCCGTGCCGAACAGGAGCAGGCCAAGCACGAGCACGTCCTCGACGTCGCGGACCGCCTGCCACGGGTGAGGGAGGCCGTGGAGGCACACCTCGGTGACCGCGGACTCACCAGGCAGAGAGTCCTCGCCACCGCCGTGCGCCTTCTCGACCTGGGGTTCTTCCGGGTCGGCAGCGACCGCTACGCCGATCTGAACGACACCTACGGCCTCACCACCCTGCTGCGCGAACACACCCGCTGCCAGCGCGGCGAGGTCGTGTTCACCTACCCCTCCAAGCAGGGCAAGGAACAGGTCCAAGCGGTCGCCGACCCCTCCGCGTGCCGCAGCATCACCGCGCTGGCGCACCGCCGTGAGGGCGGCGACCGGCTGTTCGTCTACTGGGAGCGCCCCGACTGGCACGAGATCAGCGGCGCGGAAGTCAACGCCTATCTCAAGGAGTTGGCCGGCCTGGAGATCACCGCCAAGGACTTCAGGACCTGGCACGCCACCGTCATGGCCGCCGTGGCGCTCGCCGTGTCCCAGGGCGCCGTACACAGCGAGACCGCCCGTCGGCGCGCCATCGGGCGGTCCGTCCGGGAGGTCGCCACGTACCTCGGCAACACTCCCGCCGTCTGCCGCGCCTCCTACATCAACCCCCGAGTCATCGAGCTGTACGAGGAGGGCGTCACCGTGGCCGCCGTCCTGCCGCGCCTCGGAGCCACGGGCACGTACGGGATCCCGGCGACCCAAGGTCCCGCCGAGCGAGCCGTCCTGCGCATGCTCCGCACCGGGCGGGCGCCCAAGGCGAAGTGAGCTGTCACCCGAGCGCGTACTCGGCGCGGCCTTGCCACCGGAAGCCGTCCCACACGATCAGGTCGACCGTCCGCACGGGGCAGACCAGCGGCAACGAGGGCGCGAGTTCGCTCTCCAGCTCGTCGTACGCGGCCTCTTGGGTGGCGGGGCCCTCGCTGTTGGCGATCGTCAGGTGCGGGTCGAGCCCGGCGCCGAAGATCCCCCGGTAGGGCGGCGCTTCCGGCCACCGCTGGGTGAGGTCCTTGGTGAGTGCCTGCACCGGGTCGCGCGGCCACGGATCGAGGTAGAGCACCCCCGGGTAGCGGCCGAACTCGGCGAACGTCAGGGTGAAGGCGTCGTGCCCGGCGAAGAGAGCGGAGAGCTCGCCCTGGAGCCGCGCATCGATACGGCTCTCGTGCAGGAACGGGTAGAGCACGGTCACATGGGCGGGGAACCCGGCCCGCACCAGCGGATCGGCCTCGGGAATCCTGATGGTGAGCGCGGTGTCACCGGGTACGTCCGGCCATCCGTCCGTTCCGTCCGCTCCGTGCTCCCCATGCTCACCGTCGGCGAGGTCCCCGTGTGTGGTCATGACAGGCCATGATCGCATGGGTGACCGTGCTCCCTCGCTCCCTCCCTTCCGGCTCGGGGAGCCGGTGTCAGGCCGTCTGCGGCCGCCTCTCGACACGCCCCGCGTACCAGCGCAGCACCAGGGAGACGGCCCCGAAGACCAGGAACAGGACGGTGGCCATGCCGAGCGTCCACCAGCGCAGGTCCCCGTCGACCACGAGGTCGCTGCCCACTCCCGGGTGGAGGCTGTGCAGCAGGACGTGGAAGAAGAAGGTCAGGCCGACGAGGTACAAGGCGTACCAGGCGGGCTTGTTCCAGTCCTTCAGGCTGTGGCCGTCCATGCCGGACAGCGGGAGCAGGCCGAACACCACCACCTCGATGCCGGCGACGACCGTGAGCCCCACGGCGTAGGCGAGGGCGTATCGGAGGCTTCCCGGCTGCGCGTGCTCCGTCCGGACGGCTTCGAGCAGGGGCGCGCCCAGCACCCAGAGGAGGACCACGGCGGCCACTACGCAGATCCCGCCGATCAGGACGGCCTGGCCCTTGGGCAGTCCGCCGTCGGGGTCGCCGGATCCTCGGCGGGGCGACCTGAGCACCATGTAGACGGCGACCAGGCCGTACACGTACGGAACCGGGAACTCCAGGAATCGGGACATCGCCGTCATCAGGCCCGCGAGCACCAGACCCGCGGGGACCACGCGCAGTTCGGAACGGAATCCGCTCCGCCGGGGGCTCAGCAAGGAGTCCTTGGTCTTCTCGTAGGCCACCAGGATGACCAGCATCCCCGCGGCCGCGCCAGCGGTCTTGATCGCGGTCGTCGAACTCAGGCCGGTCCTGGTGTCGGCCCAGACGGCCAAGGAGCCGCCCAGGAGCGCGAATCCGCAGACCCTGGCCCAACCGGGCAGCCTCGGCGGCCGGGACCGCCTCCGCGCCTGGCGGCGGAGCCACCAGCGCCCCAGTGCGTTGTCGGCCAGCTGGGAGGGGAAGGCCCTCTCCAAGAGGAGGACCACCACCAGGAACCAGGCGGCCATGCCGACCGATCCGGCCAGGTCCTTCAACGCCCAGGAGACATCGGCGGGGGTGCGCAGGGCTCCGACGAGGCCGAGGTCCGGATCGTCACTGGGCGGCCTCTTGGCACCGCCGCCGTCCCCCTCCTCGTCGTCGGGCTGCGCGGTACTCGCCTCTTTGTCGTCCGGGTCCTGCCCGCCGTCGCCTCCGCCCGGCGTCTGCGAACCGCCGGTCGGATCACGCGTGGGGTCCTTCGAGGGCGACGGCTTGATCGGGCCTGTCTCGCCCTCCGGGAATCGGGTGGACCCCACGGGCAGTTGGAAGACCGACAGCTGGATCGGCGGCGGAAGGGTGATCACGCCTGCCTTCTCCCAGGCCCGGCCCGCGCACTTCACGCCCACGTCCCGGCGGCCGGTCATGTCCGTCGGGATCAGCGCGTGGAGGTCGATCAGCTCCCAGTGCCCCTTGGCGGCTCCGCCCTCGACCGAGTCGGCGTCCAGCCAGGTGTCGAGGCGGCGGCCGCCGATGACGATCGAGCCCTTGGCGCAGGCGGCCGGGTAGTCGGCCATGTGGATCGTGACCTCGCGGGGGTCGTCCGTCGGCTCGGTTTCGTCCGGCGGGTCCACGCTGAAGCTCGCCGAGGCGCGGACGTCCGCCGGTGTCCGGCAGGCCGCGGTCACTTCGTGCGCGCCCTCCGAGGCGCCGGACGGGACGTGCAGCGGGATGGTGACGCTGCCGCTCTCGGAGGGCGTGCCGCCCGCCACGGCCCGGCCGTCCCACAGGACGTCGACGCCCGCTCCCGCGCCGCACACGAACCCCGTGCCCCGGACGGTCAGATGCTCGTCCGGCGGCCCGGAAGCGGAGGACAGGGAGATCCGCGGATCGGGCCGGGCCGCCTCCAGGACCTCGAACGCCGCTGCGGCGGTGGGCGCCCCCGCCACGGCCGCGCAGACCGCCGTCATCCCGTACCGTCCAGGAGCGGCGTCCGTCGGGACGGAGACCGGCTGCTGAAAGCCTCCGCCGTCCCCCACCGACACGGTCACCGGGGCCTGCCCCTCGACGGTGAACGTGAGGGGGCCCGCGCTGCCGTCCCCGGCGGAGCAGTCGAAGTCGCTGCCGACGGCCGTGAACGTCTCGCCTGGCAGCACCTGTTCGCCCGGCGGGCCCAGTACGGGGTCGGGGGGCGGAGGCGGGTCCGTGCCGTCCGTCGGGGTAGCCGAGGGCTTTGGAACCGGCTGCGTGTCCGAGGGGGACGCTGGTGTGGCCGACGGCTCCGGCGTGGCGTCTTCCCGGACACCGGCCACGGTCCGGGCCGCGGCGCCGCCCACCACGGCCACGCACGGCATCGCCGCCGTGATGATGAGGAGCACCGCCCCCAGGAGCGCCCCCCATAACCGCCGCTTTCGTGCTCGTCCGATCCGCTCCATGGCCGTGCACCCCCATGCCCGCACGGCCTCCCCAGGCCGCGCCCCCTCGGCTCTCCCCCTTGAGACGAACGACCGGCCGCCGGTCGTTTCCGGCCGTGGGGGCGCAGCGTGGTGCGACCGCGCGTTCGCCGGGGCCGCGCGCTCCCAGCACACGCGCCCGCTCCCGGCGTTCTGCGCTCCGCGCTACCGATTCGCGGTGGTGGAAGGCCTCTTCTTCAGGTCCAGGTCGGTGTGCAGCAGATCGTGGTCCGAGTAGGGGGTGGCCTGCACGCGATGCCTGAGCGGGGCGATTCCACGCAGAAAGACGTAGTCGAACTTGCTGCGCCAGTCGGTGGTCGGCTTACAGGCGCCGACGAGCGAGGGGTGGCACTGGGGGTCGGTGTCCGTGGCCAGCGCCCACATCCGGCTGAGCTCGGGAGCGTCCGGCACCGCGTTGAAGTCGCCGAGGACGATGGCACGGTCGTGCCGGGCGACCGCCGCGGCGAGCACCGCGGCCTGTCCTGCCCGGACCGTCTCCTGCTGCCGTTGCGCGAGGTGCGTGTTGAAGACCCGGACGGACTCGCCGCCCACCGTGGTGGTGACGGCCATGTACCCGCGGTCCTCGGACCCGCCGTCGGGGTACTCCACGTTCACCCGGTCCTTCATCGGCGCCGCCGAGAGGATCGCCTGGCCGAAGGCTCCTGGGCTCCACGGCCATCCCCCGCAGCGGCCCCGGTTCCGCAGGACCGACCCGTACTCGACGTGGTAGACCAGCCCGTAGAGGTTCCTCAGATGGTCCCGGATCCTCTCGACATCACGTACGCACGCTTCCTGCATGCCGATCACCTGGGGCGCGTACGCGGCGATCTCCGCGGCCCGGCCGACGTTGGTGTCCCCGCAGGGGTTGCAGATGTTCCACGTCATCACGCGGTTCGGCACGACGTCCCTGACCGCTTCGACGGGCGCAGACCTGCCGAAGAGGGCACCGCTCGGCGCGCTGGGGCCGACGAGCACCATGCAGGCCAAGACCCCCGCGCCCGCGAACAACCGCGCGCCCCTTGCGAGCACCATCGCCTCCCATATGGATACACGTGACACCTGGCGTCTCCATGCACGAGGTTATGGGACGTGTCTGTGAGCGACACACGGGGAGTACCGGAACTCGTCGGCGATGTCTGTCAGGCAGCGGGGCCGTGCGGTCCGGCGGCGACGGTCCGAGGTGGGCCCTGCGGGTGCCGTCTCCGGCTCACCCGCACACCGCGTCCGCCGGGCAGAAGGAGGTGACGGCCGTCGTGAGCCTGCTCTGCACGTCGGTGCCTTCCGGGCCGCTGGAGACGATCGCGTACAACGTCGTGTCCATGGCTTCGAAGCGGTGGTCCACGACCTGTCGGGGCCCCTGTTCCGAGTCGTAGCGGAAGGAGAGCCGCGCCCAGCTGTCGCCGGAAGTCCGGTCCAGGACCTCGTATCCGGAGCGGCGGGACGCGTAGCCGTAGGCCGGATTGTCCTCCGCCTCCTGCAACGACGACTGCGGTGTCGGCTCCATGACTTCGAACAGGGCGAGCGCGCTCGTTCCGTCCGGGGAGGTGTAGGTGACCACGGTCGGCAGGCCTTCCCGCGCCTCCTCCGAGCGCTCCCAGCCGTCCGGCACCGTGACCGTGAAGCCGAGCGGATCCAGCGACGCGCTGTATCCAGGGGCGGGTCGGGCAACGCCTGGCGTCGACTGCTCCAGAGTGCCGGGGTCATCCGTCCGGGACGGGGTTCCCGGCTCGTTCGTCCGGTCAGGAGTGCCTGGCGTCGCGGTACCGGGGTTGGCCGGGGCGCTGATGGACGCTCGTCTGTCGCCGCCCTCGTTGTCCCCTGGTTCGTTCCGGATCAGTGCCCAGACGCCGACGCCGACCCCGCCGGCCAGCGTCGCGCAGATGAGCAGCACAGCCGTCAGGGGAAGGCGCCGCCGCGACGGGCCGTCCGGCGGCGCCACCGGGTCCGGCGGGCGGCCGGGGTACGGCGGCATGACGTACCCGGGCCCGGGCGGCGGCGCGAAGCCGGGGCCTCCGCCTGTCCCGGGTTGTGTCTCGGCCCAGGGCCACATGTCCGGCGGCGGCACGGGGCTCCCGGCGCCGTCCTGAGTGCCGCCCTGGGGGCCGCCGCCGTCCGAACCCGTCGTACCGTACGGGGGATACGGCCCGGCCTCACCCTCGATCCAGCGCTGATGCTCCGCGTCCCACCATTGCATCTCGTGTCCCCCCGCCTCGACCACCACGCACCGGGAACAGCTCGTGGAAGGGGCGCACCTGGCAATCCCCTGGGAGCGTGGAGTCTTCGTCTATGCGGCGTGAGTCCGTGAACGGGCCTCGGCACGCTTCTGGTTGATGATCTGTTCGAACTCCACG
>NZ_JOJM01000011.1 GCF_000720325.1 Streptomyces sp. NRRL B-1347 | reverse complement strand
GAAGTTCGGCGGTGACAGCGTGCCGGAGACCCGGCGCAACGTCACCTCCTACCTCGACCACCTCCAGATCCGGTGAACCACCCGGCAGCAGAAGGCGCCCACGCGCCGCGCATCGTGCTCGTCGGGCCCATGGGCTCCGGCAAGTCCACCGTCGGCGGGCTGCTCGCCGAGCGGCTCGGCCTGCCCTACCGCGACACCGACGCCGACATCGTCGCGGCCCAGGGCCGCGAGATCTCCGACATCTTCGTCGAGGACGGCGAGGAGCACTTCCGCGCCCTGGAGCGCGCGGCGGTGCGCACCGCCGTCGCCGAGCACGAGGGAGTCCTCGGCCTCGGCGGCGGCGCGGTCCTCGACGAGGGCACCCGGTCGCTGCTGCACGGCCTGCCCGTCGTCTATCTCTCGATGGACGTCGAGGAAGCCGTGCGCCGCGTCGGCCTCGGCGCCGCGCGGCCGCTGCTCGCCGTCAACCCGCGCAAGCAGTGGCGCGAGCTGATGGACGCACGCCGCCACCTGTACGAAGAAGTCGCCCGCGCCGTCGTCGCCACCGACGGCCGGACCCCTGAAGAGGTCGCCGAAGCGGTCCTCGACGCCCTGGAGTTGACTGAAGCATGAGTGAGGCAGTGACGCGGATCCCCGTCGGCGGTACGGCGGGCACGGAGCCGTACGAGGTGCTCGTCGGGCGGCAGCTGCTCGGTGAGCTCGGCGGCCTGATCGGCGACTCGGCCAAGCGCGTGGCCGTCATCCACCCCGAGGCGCTCGCCGACACCGGCGAGGCGCTCTGCCAGGACCTGGCGGACCAGGGGTACGAGGCGGTGGCCATCCAGGTGCCCAACGCCGAGGAGGCCAAGACCGCCGAGGTCGCCGCCTACTGCTGGAAGGCGCTCGGCCAGTCCGGCTTCACCCGCACCGACGTGATCGTCGGCGTGGGCGGCGGCGCCACCACCGACGTGGCCGGGTTCGTGGCCGCGACCTGGCTGCGCGGGGTGCGCTGGATCGCGATCCCCACGACCGTGCTCGCCATGGTGGACGCGGCGGTCGGCGGCAAGACCGGCATCAACACCGCCGAGGGCAAGAACCTGGTGGGCTCCTTCCACCCGCCCGCGGGCGTGCTCTGCGACCTCGCGGCGCTCGACTCGCTGCCGGTGCACGACTACGTCTCCGGGCTCGCGGAGATCATCAAGGCCGGGTTCATCGCGGACCCCGCGATCCTCGACCTGATCGAGGCCGACCCGCAGGCGGCCCGCACGCCCACCGGGCCGCACACCGCCGAGCTGATCGAGCGCTCCATCAGGGTCAAGGCCGACGTCGTCTCCGGCGACCTGAAGGAGTCCGGCCGCCGCGAGATCCTCAACTACGGCCACACGCTGGCGCACGCCATCGAGAAGAACGAGCGCTACAAGTGGCGGCACGGCGCCGCCGTCGCGGTCGGCATGCACTTCGCGGCCGAACTCGGCCGACTGGCCGGACGGTTGGACGACGAGACGGCGGACCGGCACCGCACGGTCCTGGAGTCCGTGGGCCTGCCCCTGAGCTACCGCTACGACCAGTGGCCCAAGCTCCTGGAGACGATGAAGGTCGACAAGAAGTCCCGCGGCGACCTGCTGCGCTTCATCGTCCTCGACGGCCTGGCCAAGCCGACCGTCCTGGAGGGGCCGGATCCGGCGGTGCTGCTCGCCGCGTACGGCGAAGTAGCCGACTGACCGTTCGCTCCGCCCGCGCGCGGGCGGAGCGAAACAAGCCACGGGCACTTCGGGGCCGTCCCGGCCGTTCACACAACGTCGGCCGGGGGCGGTACCGTTCCATGCGGGTGGCCCTGCCGCCCGTACCAGGTCAGTCGCACGAGACGGAGTGGCACCGGATGCAGCACACCGTGGGGTCTCCGCTGCCGCCGCCCCCTCAGCCGGGGCACGGACCGGCCACCGGCTGGTCGATGGCCGCCCATCATCCGAGTCTCCCGCAGCCGGGCCCGGTGCCCGTCGGCGCACCGCACGGAGCACCCGCGCCGGGCTTCGCGGGCGCCCCCTCCGGTCCCGCCCCGCACCACCCGGGCCAGGCCCCCCTGCCGAGCGCGACGCACGCCCCGGGAGCCCCACCGGCCCCCCACGCCCCCGCCGGAGCGCCGCCCCCCCACGCGGCCCCGCCCGCCGCGCACCACGCCCCGGCCCCGGCGCCGCCCGCCCGCGACACCACGAGCCACATCCAGCTCCCGCCCGGCGGCCCCGTCGCCGTGCCCAGCCCGCCGCCGGGACCGGCCCCGGCCGACACCGGCTCCACGACCCTCGCCGTGCTCCTCATCGGCCCCGCGGGCGCGGGCAAGACCAGCGTCGCCAAGTACTGGGCCGAGCACCGCCGCGTGCCCACGGCCCACATCAGCCTCGACGACGTCCGCGAATGGGTCCGCTCGGGCTTCGCCGACCCCCAGACGGGGTGGAACGACCACTCCGAGGCGCAGTACCGCCTGGCCCGCCGCACCTGCGGCTTCGCCGCGCGGAACTTCCTGGCCAACGGCATTTCCTGCGTCCTCGACGACGCCGTCTTCCCGGACCGCCCCGTCGTCGGCCTCGGCGGCTGGAAGCGGCACGTGGGCCCCGGCCTGCTGCCCGTCGTCCTGCTGCCCGGCCTGGAGATCGTCCTGGAGCGCAACGCCCAGCGCTCGGGCAACCGCCGCCTCACCGACGAGGAGGTGGCCCGCATCCACGGCCGCATGGCCGGCTGGTACGGCTCGGGCCTGCCCATCATCGACAACTCCCAGCTGGACGTCCCCGCCACCGCCCGCTTCCTGGACGAGGTCCTGACCAGGGCCCTCACGAGCCCACCGAAGTGGTAGCGGCCCGGCCGTAGCGCCCCTCCCACGGGCCCCAGGCGCCCCGCTGCGGGCCCGACGGGCCCGTCAACCGCTCCGCCCCCGCCCCCTCGTACGCGCGGTGCCGACGCCCGGTCGGACGCGCTGAGACAGCCGGGGCCGGGGTGCGCTCTTAGGCTCGCCCCATGTCAGAGGTGTACGCGGCTCGGCGGGAGCGGCTCAGGGAGCAGTGTGCGGGGAGCGGCGCGGCCCTGGTGTCCCGGCCCGCCAACATCCGCTATCTCGCCGGTGCGGCGCCCAGCGGGGCCGCCCTTCTCCTGGGCCGGTCCGAGGACGTACTGCTGTGCCCCCGGCCGCCGGGGGAGGGGGCGGAGGACGGCCCCGAGCGGCCCGACGCCGAGCTGCGCACCCGGGTGCTCGACACGCCGGACGGCGACGCCGCCGTCGCGGCGGCCGGGCAGGCGGTGGCGCAGGGCGCGGACTCCCTCGCCGTGGAGGAGCACCATCTGAGCGTGGCCCGGCACCGGGCCCTGGCCTCCGTGGCGCCCCGGCTCCGCCTGGTCGACCTCGCACGCGGCGTGGAGCAGCTGCGCCTCGTCAAGGACGAGGAGGAGATCTCCTGTCTGCGGATCGCGTCGGAGATCGCCGACCAGGCCCTCGGGGAGCTCCTGGAGTCGATCCTGGTGGGACGCACCGAGCGCCATCTCGCCCTGGAGCTGGAGCGGCGGCTCGTCGACCACGGCGCGGACGGCGCCGCCTTCCCGACCTCCGTGGCCACCGGGCCGCACTCCGGGCGCGGCGGCCACCGCCCCACCGACCGGCGCGTCGAGGAGGGCGACTTCCTGTCCGTGTGCCTCGGCGCCGCGTACCGCGGATACCGGAGCGAGATCGGGCGGACCTTCGTGATCGGCACCTCCCCCGCGGACTGGCAGATCGAGCTGTACGACGTCGTCTTCGCCGCTCAGCGGGCCGGGCGTGAGGCCCTCGCACCCGGCGCCGCCTGCCGCGACGTGGACCGCGCGGCCCGCCACGTCCTGGACGCCGCCGGGTACGCGGAGGGCCTCGCTCCGCGCACCGGACACGGCGTGGGGCTCGAAATCAACGAGGACCCGCAGTTGGCGCCCGCAGCCATGGGTAAACTGGACGCTTGCGTGCCGGTCACCGTCGAACCGGGGGTTCACCTCCCGGGCCGGGGCGGGGTCCGGATCGATGACACGCTCGTCGTTCGCTGCGAAGCGGACGGCGGACCCGAGCTACTCACCATCACGACCAAGGAGCTGCTCGCGCTGTAGCGCGTGCGCCGGGGTCGTCCACGTCAGTCCAGGAGATTCCGCAACCGTGGCTTCCACGAACGACCTCAAGAACGGCATGGTGCTCAAGCTCGACGGGGGCCAGCTCTGGTCCGTCGTCGAGTTCCAGCACGTCAAGCCCGGCAAGGGCCCTGCCTTCGTGCGCACCAAGCTGAAGAACGTGCTCTCCGGGAAGGTCGTCGACAAGACGTTCAACGCCGGCGTCAAGGTCGAGACCGCCACTGTCGACAAGCGCGACATGCAGTTCTCGTACATGGACGGCGAGTACTTCGTCTTCATGGACATGGAGACCTACGACCAGCTGCACATCGACAAGAAGGCCGTCGGCGACGCCGCGAACTTCCTGATCGAGGGCTTCACCGCCACGGTCGCGCAGCACGAGGGCGAGGTCCTCTTCCTCGAGCTGCCCGCCGCCGTCGAGCTCGTCATCCAGGAGACCGAGCCGGGCGTCCAGGGCGACCGCTCCACCGGTGGCACCAAGCCCGCCACCCTGGAGACCGGCCACCAGATCAACGTGCCGCTCTTCATCACCACCGGTGAGAAGATCAAGGTCGACACCCGTGACAGCAGCTACCTCGGCCGGGTGAACAGCTAACCGTGGCCGCCCGTAACACGGCCCGCAAGCGCGCCTTCCAGATCCTCTTCGAGGCCGACCAGCGTGGCGTCGACGTACTCACCGTGCTCGCGGACTGGGTGCGCCACTCGCGGACCGACACGCGCCAGCCGCCGGTGAGCGAGTACACGATGGAGCTCGTCGAGGGCTACCAGGAGTACGCGGCCCGCATCGACGAGCTGATCTCCCAGTACGCGGTGGGGTGGACGCTCGACCGGATGCCGGTCGTCGACCGCAACATCCTGCGGCTCGGCGCGTACGAACTCATCTGGGTGGACGGTACGCCGGACGCCGTCGTCCTCGACGAGGCCGTCCAGCTCGCCAAGGAGTTCTCGACCGATGACTCGCCCGCTTTTGTGAATGGGCTGCTCGGTCGGTTCAAGGACCTCAAGCCGAGCCTTCGCCGGGACGCATAGCGTTCAGTTCGATTTCGCGGCACCCCGGAGGGCCCGCGGCCAATACGGCCGCGGGCCCTCCGGGGTTTTCCGTACGGCGGCGAAATCCACCGGGTCCGACAAAGCCGCCACCGCGGCGCCCGACAAAGCTGCCACTGGGCATGACAAAGCCGCCGGGGTGGCCGGAAACCCTCTCTGGGTTTCCGGCCACCCCGGCGGCACGTTTCTGCTGGATTCGCCCTTGACGGGCTCAGACCTCTTCGTGGGCCACGGCGCGGCGCGCGTCCGCGTCCAGGACGCCCCAGCTGATCAGCTGCTCGGTGAGCACCGACGGCGACTGATCGTAGATCACGGCGAGGGTGCGCAGGTCGTCCTGGCGGATGGAGAGGACCTTGCCGTTGTAGTCACCGCGCTGGGACTGGATCGTGGCGGCGTACCGCTGCAGCGGGCCTGCCTTCTCGGCGGGGACGTGGGCGAGCCGCTCCAGGTCAAGGACCAGCTTGGGCGGCGGCTCTGCGGCACCGCCGGGCGGGGTGCCAGGCAGCAGTTCCTGCACCGGAACGCCGTAGAAATCCGCCAGCTCGGCGAGGCGCTGCACGGTCACGGCGCGGTCGCCGCGCTCGTACGACCCCACCACGACCGCCTTCCAGCGACCCTGGGACTTCTCCTCGACACCGTGGAGGGAAAGGCCCTGCTGGGTACGGATGGCGCGGAGCTTGGCCCCGAGCTGTTTGGCGTATTCGCTGGACATATAGCTCCCCGGACGCTGTGACAACGTGCGGCTCCGCCGCGCGGCTGGTGACTCACTGTGAGGTTACGCAGCGTTACTTGGCTGCGTCAAGCCGAATGGGTCCGAGGGCCCCTTCCGAGGGGGAGGTGACGGCCCACGTTGCCGTTGCTGGTACCGTGAAAGACGCTGTAGGCGCCAGATGGCGCAAATTAGACGTCCTTTAAAGTCCGTCCCGTGAGGCGGAGAAGGAGGTCCGTTTTCATGGACACGCATGCCTCCGGTGTGCCGCGGCCCGTTCTCGAAGGCCCGGACATCGCACGGGTGTTGACCCGTATCGCCCACGAAATCGTGGAGCGCGCCAAGGGCGCCGACGACGTCGTGCTGCTCGGCATTCCGACCCGCGGCGTCTTCCTCGGCCGGCGGCTCGCCGCCAAGCTCGAGGAGATCACCGGCCGCAAGGTCCCCGTCGGCTCCCTCGACATCACGATGTACCGCGACGACCTGCGCATGCATCCGCCGCGTGCGCTCGCCCGCACCGAGATCCCCGGTGACGGCATCGACGGCCGCCTGGTCGTCCTCGTCGACGACGTGCTCTTCTCCGGCCGCACCATCCGCGCCGCCCTCGACGCCCTGAACGACATCGGCCGCCCGCGCGCGGTGCAGCTCGCCGTCCTCGTCGACCGCGGTCACCGAGAACTGCCCATCCGCGCCGACTACGTCGGCAAGAACCTCCCGACGTCGCTGCGGGAGACGGTCAAGGTCCAGCTCGCCGAGGAGGACGGCCGCGACGCCGTGCTGCTCGGTGCCAAGCCGACCGCCGCGGCCGGCGAGCAGTAGCCCGCCCCGTACCGGTACCGGACCCGCCGGGTCCGTACTGACGCGCGCCCGCGTGCCCGCTGCCCGGCCCAGGGGCGCCCCCAGGCCTGATGCACACCTGAAATCCCTTACGGAGCCCACCAGATGATGCGACACCTCATCTCGGCCGCCGACCTCACCCGCGACGACGCCGTGCTCATCCTCGACACCGCCGAGGAGATGGCCCGCGTCGCCGACCGGCCGATCAAGAAACTGCCGACGCTGCGCGGCCGTACCGTCGTCAACCTCTTCTTCGAGGACTCGACCCGCACCCGGATCTCGTTCGAGGCCGCCGAGAAGCGGCTCTCCGCCGACGTGATCAACTTCAGCGCCAAGGGGTCGAGCGTCTCCAAGGGGGAGTCCCTGAAGGACACCGCGCAGACCCTGGAGGCCATGGGCGTCGACGCCGTCGTCATCCGGCACGGGGCCTCCGGCGCGCCGTACACACTCGCGAACTCCGGCTGGGTCGACGCGGCCGTCATCAACGCCGGCGACGGCACCCACCAGCACCCCACGCAGGCCCTGCTCGACGCCTTCACCATGCGCCGCCGCCTCGTCGGCCGCGACACCGGCCTCGGCCAGGACCTGAGCGGCAAGCGGATCACGATCGTCGGTGACGTGCTGCACAGCCGCGTCGCCCGCTCGAACGTCGACCTGCTGCACACGCTCGGCGCCGAGGTCACCCTCGTCGCCCCGCCCACCCTGGTGCCGGTCGGCGTCGAGCACTGGCCGTGCGAGGTGTCGTACGACCTGGACCGCGTGCTGCCGAAGTCCGACGCCGTGATGATGCTGCGCGTCCAGCGCGAGCGCATGAACGCCGCGTTCTTCCCGACCGAGCGCGAGTACTCGCGCCGCTACGGCCTGGACGGCGACCGCATGGCCAAGATGCCCGACCACGCGATCGTGATGCACCCGGGCCCGATGGTCCGCGGCATGGAGATCACCGCCGAGGTCGCCGACTCCGACCGCTGCACGGTCGTCGAGCAGGTCGCCAACGGCGTCTCCATCCGCATGGCCGTCCTCTATCTGCTGCTCGGCGGCCAGGAGCCCGCCGTCACCCACACCCGTACCGAGGAGAAGTAGAAATCATGACCAAGATCCTTATCCGTGGTGCGCGGGTGCTCGGCGGCGAGCCGCAGGACGTGCTGATCGACGGCGAGACCATTGAGGCCGTGGGCGCCGCCCTGAGCGCCGAGGGCGCCACCGTCGTGGAGGCGGACGGCAAGGTCCTCCTGCCGGGCCTGGTCGACCTGCACACCCATCTGCGCGAGCCCGGCCGCGAGGACTCCGAGACGGTCCTCACCGGCACCCGCGCGGCCGCGAGCGGCGGCTACACCACGGTGTTCGCGATGGCCAACACCTTCCCGGTCGCCGACACCGCGGGCGTCGTCGAGCAGGTCTGGCGCCTCGGCAAGGAATCCGGCTACTGCGACGTGCAGCCGATCGGCGCCGTCACCGTCGGCCTCGAGGGCAAGAAGCTCGCCGAACTGGGCGCCATGCACGAGTCGGCCGCCGGGGTCACCGTCTTCTCCGACGACGGCAAGTGCGTCGACGACGCCGTGATGATGCGGCGCGCCCTGGAGTACGTGAAGGCGTTCGGCGGCGTCGTCGCCCAGCACGCCCAGGAGCCGCGGCTCACCGAGGGCGCCCAGATGAACGAGGGCGTCGTCTCGGCGGAGCTCGGGCTCGGCGGCTGGCCCGCCGTCGCCGAGGAGTCGATCATCGCCAGGGACGTCCTGCTCGCCGAGCACGTCGGCTCCCGGGTGCACATCTGCCACCTGTCCACGGCCGGGTCCGTCGAGATCGTCCGCTGGGCCAAGTCCCGCGGTATCGACGTCACCGCCGAGGTCACCCCGCACCACCTGCTCCTCACCGACGAGCTGGTCCGCTCCTACAACCCGGTCTACAAGGTCAACCCGCCGCTGCGCACGGAGGCCGACGTGCTGGCGCTGCGCGAGGCCCTGGCCGACGGCACCATCGACATCGTCGCCACCGACCACGCCCCGCACCCGCACGAGGACAAGGACTGCGAGTGGGCCGCGGCCGCCATGGGCATGGTGGGCCTGGAGACCGCCCTCTCGGTGGTCCAGCACACGATGGTCGACACCGGCCTGCTCACCTGGGCCGGGGTCGCCGACCGGATGTCCGCCAAGCCCGCCGAGATCGGGCAGGCGAAGGGCCAGGGTCGCCCCGTCGCGCCCGGCGAGCCCGCGAACCTCACCCTCGTCGATCCGGCATACCGTGGAGAGGTGGACCCCGCGGGCTTCGCCTCCCGGAGCCGCAACACCCCCTACGAGGGCCGTGAGCTTCCGGGACGCGTCACGCACACCTGGCTCCGGGGTCGGGCCACGCTCGTCGACGGGAAGCTTCAGTGACCGCAACGCATCTCCTCACCCCCTCCGCCCTGCCCCAGCTGGCCGCCGACGAAAAGTCGGCGCAGGTCACCGACTGGGCCGCGCGGATCGGCTGGGTCGTCGGAATCCTGCTCTTCATCGCGCTCGTCTACTGGCTGATGCGCGAGGGCTGGAAGTGGCGCGGCACCCTCCAGGGCGACCTCCCCGAGCTCCCCTCCCGCCCGTCTCCCACCACCACCCTCAACGGAGGCGGCAAGCCGCCACTGCCCGATGTGCCGTCCGAGCCCGGTGCGACGAAACTTGAGCTGACCGGCCGCTACCACGGCTCGACCACGGCGGGCCAGTGGCTTGACCGCATCGTGGCGCACGGTCTGGGCACCCGCAGCCGCGTGGAGCTGACCCTCACCGAGGCGGGCCTGGACGTCGTCCGCCCCGGGGCGCGGGACTTCTTCATCCCGAAGGAGGCCCTGCGCGAGGCCCGCCTTGACAAGGGCATCGCGGGCAAGGTCCTCGCCGAGGGCGGTCTGCTGATCGTCACCTGGGCGCACGGCGACAAGCTGATCGACTCCGGCTTCCGCTCCGACCACGCCGCGGAGCAGGCCGACTGGGTCGAGACCCTCAACAACATGATCGACAACACCGAGATCGACGGCACCGGCGCCGGGATCCACAGCACGACGGAAACGGAAGGCGCACGATGACGACCTCCACCAAGGGAGTCGCGAAGACTCCCGCCGTACTCGTCCTTGAGGACGGCCGGGTCTTCCGCGGCCGCGCCTACGGCGCGGTGGGGGAGACCTTCGGCGAGGCCGTCTTCTCCACCGGCATGACCGGCTACCAGGAGACCCTCACCGACCCCTCGTACCACCGTCAGGTCGTCGTGATGACCGCGCCGCACGTCGGCAACACCGGCGTCAACGACGAGGACCCCGAGTCGCAGCGGATCTGGGTCGCGGGCTACGTGGTGCGCGACCCCGCCCGGGTGCCCTCCAACTGGCGCTCCCGGCGCTCCCTCGACGAGGAGCTCCAGCGGCAGGGCGTCGTCGGCATCAGCGGCGTCGACACCCGCGCCCTGACCCGCCACCTGCGCGAGCGCGGCGCCATGCGCGTCGGCGTCTTCTCCGGCGACACGATCGCCGCCGACGCCGAGCTGCTCGCCAAGGTGCAGGCGCAGCCGCAGATGAAGGGCGCGAACCTCTCCGCCGAGGTCGCCACCAAGGAGACGTACGTCGTCCCGGCGATCGGCGAGAAGCGGTTCACGGTCGCCGCCGTCGACCTCGGCATCAAGGGCATGACCCCGCACCGCATGGCCGAGCGCGGCATCGAGGTGCACGTCCTTCCCGCCACCGCGACCGCCGATGACGTCTACGCCGTCAACCCCGACGGCGTGTTCTTCTCCAACGGCCCCGGCGACCCGGCGACCGCCGACGGCCCCGTGGCCGTCATGCAGGAGGTCCTGAAGCGGAAGACGCCGCTGTTCGGCATCTGCTTCGGCAACCAGATCCTCGGCCGCGCCCTCGGCTTCGGCACGTACAAGCTGAAGTACGGCCACCGGGGCATCAACCAGCCCGTGCAGGACCGCACCACGGGCAAGGTCGAGGTCACCGCGCACAACCACGGCTTCGCCGTCGACGCGCCGCTCGACAAGGTCTCCGACACCCCCTTCGGGCGCGCCGAGGTCTCCCACGTGTGCCTCAACGACCAGGTGGTGGAGGGGCTCCAGCTCCTCGACCAGCCCGCGTTCAGCGTCCAGTACCACCCCGAGGCGGCCGCCGGCCCGCACGACGCCGCGTACCTCTTCGACCGTTTCGTTTCCCTGATGGAGGGCCAGCGTGCCTAAGCGCACCGATATCCAGTCCGTCCTGGTCATCGGCTCCGGCCCGATCGTCATCGGCCAGGCCGCGGAGTTCGACTACTCCGGGACCCAGGCGTGCCGCATCCTCAAGTCCGAGGGCCTGCGCGTCATCCTCGTCAACTCGAACCCGGCGACGATCATGACCGACCCGGAGATCGCCGACGCCACGTACGTCGAGCCGATCACGCCGGAGTTCGTCGAGAAGATCATCGCCAAGGAGCGCCCCGACGCGCTCCTGCCCACCCTGGGCGGCCAGACCGCACTCAACACCGCCATCTCGATGCACGAGCAGGGCGTCCTGGAGAAGTACGGCGTCGAGCTGATCGGCGCCAACGTCGAGGCGATCAACAAGGGCGAGGACCGCGACCTGTTCAAGGCGGTCGTCGAGGCCGTCCGCGCCAAGATCGGCCACGGCGAGTCCGCACGCTCGGTGATCTGCCACTCCATGGACGACGTCCTGGGCGGCGTCGACGAGCTCGGCGGCTACCCGGTCGTCGTCCGCCCGTCCTTCACCATGGGCGGCGCGGGCTCCGGCTTCGCGCACAACGAGGACGAACTGCGCCGCATCGCGGGCCAGGGCCTCACGCTCTCGCCGACCACCGAGGTGCTCCTGGAGGAGTCCATCCTCGGCTGGAAGGAGTACGAGCTGGAGCTGATGCGCGACAAGAGCGACAACGTCGTGGTCGTCTGCTCCATCGAGAACTTCGACCCGATGGGCGTACACACCGGTGACTCGATCACCGTCGCGCCCGCGATGACCCTCACCGACCGCGAGTACCAGATCCTGCGGGACGTCGGCATCGCGATCATCCGTGAGGTGGGCGTCGACACCGGCGGCTGCAACATCCAGTTCGCGGTGAACCCGGTCGACGGCCGCGTGATCGTCATCGAGATGAACCCGCGCGTCTCGCGGTCCTCCGCGCTCGCTTCGAAGGCCACCGGATTCCCGATCGCGAAGATCGCCGCAAAGCTGGCCGTGGGGTACACGCTCGACGAGATCCCCAACGACATCACCGAGAAGACCCCGGCCTCCTTCGAGCCGACCCTCGACTACGTGGTCGTCAAGGCGCCGCGCTTCGCCTTCGAGAAGTTCCCGCAGGCGGACTCGACGCTCACCACGACCATGAAGTCGGTCGGCGAGGCCATGGCCATCGGCCGCAACTTCACCGAGGCCCTGCAGAAGGCGCTGCGCTCCCTGGAGAAGAAGGGCAGCCAGTTCTCCTTCACCGGCAAGCCCGGCGACAAGTACACGCTCCTGCGCGCCGCCGTGCGCCCCACCGACGGCCGCATCAACACCGTCATGCAGGCCATCCGCGCCGGCGCCACGCCCCAGGAGGTCTTCGACGCCACGAAGATCGACCCGTGGTTCGTCGACCAGCTCTTCCTGATCAAGGAGATCGCGGACGAGCTGACCGAGGCCGACGACCTCACCATGGAGCTGCTCGCCGAGGCCAAGCGGCACGGCTTCTCCGACACGCAGATCGCCGAGATCCGCGGCCTGCGCGAGGACGTGGTGCGCGAGGTCCGGCACGCCCTCGGTGTCCGTCCCGTCTACAAGACGGTCGACACCTGCGCCGCCGAGTTCGCCGCGAAGACGCCGTACTTCTACTCCTCCTACGACGAGGAGACCGAGGTCGCGCAGCGCGAGAAGCCCGCGGTGATCATCCTGGGCTCGGGCCCGAACCGCATCGGCCAGGGCATCGAGTTCGACTACTCCTGCGTGCACGCCTCCTTCGCGCTCAGCGACGCGGGCTACGAGACCGTCATGGTCAACTGCAACCCGGAGACCGTCTCCACCGACTACGACACCTCCGACCGGCTCTACTTCGAGCCGCTCACCCTGGAGGACGTCCTGGAGATCGTCCACGCGGAGTCCCTCGCGGGCCCGATCGCGGGCGTCGTCGTCCAGCTCGGCGGCCAGACCCCGCTCGGCCTCTCGCAGGCCCTGAAGGACAACGGCGTGCCGGTCGTCGGCACCTCCCCGGAGGCCATCCACGCCGCCGAGGACCGCGGCGCCTTCGGCCGGGTGCTCGCCGAGGCGGGCCTGCCCGCGCCCAAGCACGGCACCGCCACGACCTTCGCCGAGGCCAAGGCCATCGCCGACGAGATCGGCTACCCCGTGCTCGTCCGGCCCTCGTACGTGCTCGGCGGCCGCGGCATGGAGATCGTGTACGAGGAGGCCCGCCTCCAGGCGTACATCGCCGAGTCCACCGAGATCAGCGCCGACCGCCCGGTCCTCGTCGACCGCTTCCTCGACGACGCCATCGAGATCGACGTCGACGCGCTCTACGACGGCCACGAGCTGTACCTCGGCGGCGTCATGGAGCACATCGAGGAGGCCGGCATCCACTCCGGCGACTCGGCGTGCGCGCTGCCCCCGATCACGCTCGGCGGCCACGACATCAAGCGCCTGCGCACCTCCACGGAGGCCATCGCCAAGGGCGTCGGCGTGCGCGGCCTGATCAACATCCAGTTCGCCATGGCCGGGGACATCCTGTACGTCCTGGAGGCCAACCCGCGCGCCTCGCGCACCGTGCCCTTCACCTCGAAGGCCACCGCGGTACCGCTCGCCAAGGCCGCCGCCCGCATCTCGCTCGGCGCGACCGTCGCCGAGCTGCGCGCCGAGGGGCTGCTTCCGGCCACCGGTGACGGCGGCGAGCTGCCGCTCGACGCGCCGATCTCCGTCAAGGAGGCCGTGATGCCGTGGTCGCGCTTCCGCGACATCCAGGGCCGCGGCGTCGACACCGTGCTCGGCCCGGAGATGCGCTCCACCGGCGAGGTCATGGGCATCGACTCCGTCTTCGGCACGGCGTACGCCAAGTCGCAGGCGGGCGCGTACGGGCCGCTGCCCACCAAGGGCCGCGCCTTCATCTCCGTCGCCAACCGCGACAAGCGCTCGATGATCTTCCCGGCGCGCGAGCTCGTCGCGCACGGCTTCGAGCTGCTCGCCACGTCCGGCACGGCCGAGGTGCTCCGGCGCAACGGCATCAACGCCACGGTCGTGCGCAAGCAGTCCGAGGGCGAGGGCCCGAACGGCGAGAAGACCATCGTCCAGCTGATCCACGACGGCCAGGTCGACCTCATCGTCAACACCCCGTACGGCACCGGCGGCCGCCTCGACGGCTACGACATCCGCACCGCGGCCGTCGCCCGGTCCGTGCCGTGCCTGACGACGGTCCAGGGCCTCGCCGCCGCGGTGCAGGGCATCGACGCGCTCCACCACGGCGGAGTGGGCGTGCGCTCGCTCCAGGAACACGCGGAACACCTGACCGCGGCCCGCGACTAGACAGCCCACGAGGGGGACACCGGATCCGGTGTCCCCCTCCTCATGAGGACACCAGCATGTACGCATTCTTCTTCCGGCTCGTCTTCCGGCGCATGGACCCCGAGCGGGCCCACCACCTCGCCTTCGCCTGGATCCGCCTCGCCGCGCGCATCCCCGTCCTGCGGACCTTCGTGGCCGCCGCCCTCGCCCCCCGCCACAAGGAGCTGCGCACCGAGGCCTTCGGCCTGCGCATGCACGGCCCCTTCGGGCTCGCCGCCGGGTTCGACAAGAACGCCGCCGCGATCGACGGCATGGCCATGCTCGGCTTCGACCACATCGAGATCGGCACGGTCACCGGCGAGCCGCAGCCCGGCAACCCCAAGAAGCGGCTCTTCCGCCTCGTGGAGGACCGCGCCCTGATCAACCGCATGGGCTTCAACAACGACGGCTCGGCGGCCGTCGCAGAGCGCCTCGCGGCCCGCGAGGCGGTCTTCAGGACCGTCGTCGGCGTCAACATCGGCAAGACCAAGGTCGTGCCGGAGGCCGAGGCCGCCGCCGACTACGTGAAGTCCACCGAGCGCCTGGCCCGCCACGCCGACTACCTCGTCGTCAACGTGTCCTCGCCGAACACGCCCGGCCTGCGCAACCTCCAGGCCACCGAGTCGCTGCGGCCCCTGCTCACCGCCGTGCGCGAGGCCGCCGACCGCAGCGTCGATGGCCGCCGCGTCCCGCTGCTCGTCAAGATCGCGCCCGACCTGGCCGACGAGGACGTCGACGCGGTCGCCGACCTCGCCGTGGAGCTCGGCCTCGACGGCATCATCGCCACGAACACGACCATCGCGCGCGAGGGCCTCGGCCTGACCTCCGACCCGGAGCTCGTCAAGGAGACCGGCGGCCTGTCCGGCGCGCCCCTCAAGGAGCGCTCCCTGGAGGTGCTGCGCCGCCTCTACGCGCGCGTGGGCGACCGGATCACCCTGGTGGGCGTCGGAGGCGTCGAGAACGCCGAGGACGCCTGGCAGCGCATCCTCGCGGGCGCGACCCTGGTGCAGGGCTACAGCGCGTTCATCTACGAGGGCCCGTTCTGGGCGCGCGGGATCCACAAGGGCCTCGCCGCGCGGCTCGCCACCTCCCCGTACGCCACGCTCGCCGAAGCGATCGGCGCCGACACCCGAAAGGCCCCCGCCGCATGAGCCACCAGGAACCCTTCGGCGCGCGGCTGCGCCACGCCATGGACACCCGCGGCCCGCTCTGCGTCGGCATCGACCCGCACGCCTCGCTCCTGGCGGCGTGGGGCCTGGATGACGACATCAAGGGCCTGGAGACCTTCACACGCACCGTCGTGGAGGCCCTGGGCGACCAGGTCGCCGTCTTCAAGCCGCAGGCGGCGTTCTTCGAGCGCTTCGGCTCGCGCGGCGTCGCCGTCCTGGAGCGGGCCGTCGCGGAGCTGCGCGCCGCCGGGGGCCTGGTCGTCATGGACGCCAAGCGCGGCGACATCGGCTCCACCATGGCCGCGTACGCCGAGGCCTTCCTGCACCCGGACGCGCCGCTGTTCTCGGACGCCCTGACGGTCTCACCGTACCTCGGGTACGAGTCCCTGCGGCCCGCCGTCGACCTCGCCCGGGAGAGCGGCTCGGGGCTCTTCGTGCTCGCCCTGACGTCCAACCCCGAGGGCGCGGAGGTGCAGCGCGCCGAGCGGGCCGACGGCCGCACCATCGGCGCGACCATGCTGGGCCACCTCGCGCGCGAGAACGCCGAGGCCGCGCCCATGGGGTCGTTCGGCGCGGTGGTCGGCGCCACGCTCGGCGACCTGTCGTCCTTCGACCTGGACATCAACGGGCCGCTGCTCGCCCCCGGCATCGGGGCGCAGGGCGCGACGCCCGCGGACCTGCCCCGCGTCTTCGGCGCGGCCGTGCGCAACGTCGTCCCGAACGTGAGCCGCGGCGTGCTCAAGGCGGGCCCCGACGCCGGGGCGCTGCGCGCGGCCGCCGCGCGCTTCGCCGACGAGGTGCGGCAGGCGGTCGGCGGCTAGCCCGCCCCGAGCTCCTGGCGTCCGCCCCGGGACCGGTCCTTCCGGTCCCGGGGCGGACGCGTGTCCGACCCGGCGGGCGACCTGGCGAAAGGTCGTTCCTCGGCCACGTTTGTGTTCCGCATTCGGCCCCGTGGACGTTCCGCGTACGTCGTGCACCGACGGCATCAGCCCGCCGAACTGACGCGTTGCTTACACGACACCCGGCCAAAACAGGGGTGAATTGCCCGATATGCCCGGCTCAACAGAGGCTGACCTGGACTTTTCGCTTGTTCTCGCTGACTCAGGCGGCCATGGCCGCTAGTCTCCGACCAGAGCCAACGGGCAAGCGCGTTGCACGTTGCTCCCCTGGTGTGGGGCGACTAGGTTCCTCACCGGTCCGTATCCGACAGTTCGATCTTCGAGGTGACGTAGGCGTGGCTCTTCCGCCCCTTACCCCTGAACAGCGCGCAGCCGCGCTCGAAAAGGCCGCCGCGGCTCGCCGGGAGCGGGCCGAGGTCAAGAATCGACTCAAGCACTCCGGCGCCTCCCTTCACGAGGTCATCAAGCAGGGCCAGGAGAACGACGTCATCGGCAAGATGAAGGTCTCCGCCCTCTTGGAGTCGCTGCCCGGCGTGGGCAAGGTCCGCGCCAAGCAGATCATGGAGCGCCTCGGCATCTCCGAGAGCCGCCGCGTGCGCGGTCTTGGCTCCAACCAGATCGCGTCCCTGGAGCGCGAGTTCGGCGGCAGCGGCGCCTGACGGCTCCGCGCCGTCCGGGAACCTGGTCTCAGGCACCTCTGAGAACCTGGATAATCGCTGCATGAGTGAACGTCCGCGGCTGACCGTGCTCTCCGGCCCCTCCGGGGTCGGCAAGAGCACGGTCGTCGCCCATATGCGCAAGGAACACCCCGAGGTCTGGCTCTCGGTCTCGGCGACGACCCGCAAGCCGCGCCCCGGCGAGCGCCATGGTGTGCACTATTTCTTCGTCTCCGACGAGGAAATGGACAAGCTGATCGCCAATGGTGAGCTCCTGGAGTGGGCGGAATTCGCGGGCAACCGCTACGGCACGCCCCGTCGCGCGGTCATGGACCGCCTGGAGGCGGGCGAGCCCGTCCTCCTGGAGATCGACCTCCAGGGCGCCCGGCAGGTGCGGGAGTCCATGGGCGACGCCCAGCTGGTCTTCCTCGCCCCGCCGAGCTGGGACGAGCTGGTGCGGCGCCTCACCGGGCGCGGCACCGAGGCGGCCGAGGTGATCGAGCGCAGGCTCCAGGCCGCGCGCGTGGAGCTGGCCGCGGAGCCCGAATTCGACACCACCCTGGTCAACACCTCGGTCGAGGACGTAGCGCGCGAGCTGCTAGCCTTGATGAAAGTTGTTTGATCTTCACCCCCTTCGGAAGGCAGAGAGTGTCCTCTTCCATCACCGCGCCCGAGGGCATCATCAACCCGCCGATTGATGAGCTGCTCGAGGCCACCGACTCGAAGTACAGCCTGGTGATCTACGCCGCCAAGCGCGCCCGTCAGATCAACGCGTACTACTCGCAGCTCGGTGAGGGCCTCCTCGAGTACGTGGGCCCGCTCGTGGACACCCACGTGCACGAGAAGCCGCTGTCGATCGCGCTCCGCGAGATCAACGCCGGCCTGCTGACGTCCGAGGCCATCGAGGGCCCGGCGCAGTAAGCAGTCATACGTTCACCACAGGCCCGGCAGAGCACCTGCCGGGCCTGTGGTGTGTCATGGAGTCGTACGCGCGCCGCAGCGGTCGCGCAACCGAGTGCGGGGAGGCACGGTGGACAAGCCGAAGGTCGTTCTGGGGGTCAGCGGTGGCATCGCCGCCTACAAGGCGTGCGAGCTGCTCCGCCGGCTCACCGAGTCCGGTCACGACGTGCGCGTCGTGCCGACCGACTCCGCGCTGCACTTCGTCGGCGCCGCGACCTGGTCGGCACTGTCCGGCCACCCCGTCTCCACCGAGGTCTGGTCCGACGTCCACGAGGTGCCGCACGTGCGCATCGGGCAGCACGCCGACCTGGTGATCGTGGCGCCCGCCACCGCCGACATGCTGGCCAAGGCCGCCCACGGCCTCGCCGACGACCTGCTGACGAACACGCTCCTCACGGCCCGCTGTCCGGTGGTCTTCGCACCCGCGATGCACACCGAGATGTGGGAGCACCCGGCCACCCAGGAGAACGTCGCCACGCTGCGCCGCCGCGGCGCCCTCGTCGTGGAGCCGGCCGTCGGCCGCCTCACCGGCGTCGACACCGGCAAGGGGCGCTTCCCCGAGCCCGCCGAGCTCTTCGACGTCGTACGCCGCGTCCTCGCGCGCGGGACGGCCGCCCAGGACCTCGCGGGCCGGCACGTCGTCGTCAGCGCGGGCGGCACCCGCGAGCCCCTCGACCCGGTGCGCTTCCTCGGCAACCGCTCCTCCGGCAAGCAGGGCTACGCCCTCGCCCGCAGCGCCGCCGCGCGCGGGGCCCGCGTCACGCTCGTCGCGGCGAACACCGCGCTGCCGGACCCGGCGGGCGTCGACATCGTGCCCGTGGGCACCGCCGTACAGCTCCGCGAGGCCGTCCTGAAGGCGGCCGCCGACGCCGACGCGGTGGTGATGGCCGCCGCCGTGGCCGACTTCCGCCCGGCCGCGTACGCCACCGGAAAGATCAAGAAGCAGGACGGCGAGGACCCGGCCCCCCTGACCCTCGTCCGCAATCCGGACGTCCTCGCCGAGCTCTCGGGCGACCGCCCGCGCCCCGGACAGGTCGTCGTCGGCTTCGCGGCCGAGACGGACGACGTGCTGGCCAACGGCCGGGCCAAGCTCGCCCGCAAGGGCTGCGATCTGCTCGTAGTGAACGAAGTCGGCGAGCGCAAGACGTTCGGCTCTGAGCGGAACGAGGCCGTGGTCCTCGGTGCCGACGGCAGCGAGACGCCGGTGCCGTACGGGCCCAAGGACGATCTCGCCGACACGGTGTGGGATCTGGTCGTACCGCGTCTTGACCGGTCGTAACACGCCTGAAGCCATCGGTCCGGATCGTGGCCGGACCGATGGCGGGAATCGGCCCCCGGCGCACCATGCGCCCCTCTGGCCTCTCTAAACCCACCCTAAACCCGCCAAATGTGGGCCTTGAGCCCTCTGGTGGAGACCGATCGTCGTATCGCACAATGCAGTGCCGCAGGTCACAGGCCTCGCTTCTGACGAGAGAGGTGGCCATGCGGCCGTGTGTGACCGATAAACTGGTCTCGGACGTCGTCGAGCGCAGCTCTCGGCCCGTCCATCAATGATCAGCCAGCAGCCGCTGCAACCACAGGGAGCGATGTGTCCCGCCGTCTCTTCACCTCGGAGTCCGTGACCGAGGGTCACCCCGACAAGATCGCTGACCAGATCAGCGACACCATTCTCGATGCGCTTCTGCGTGAGGACCCGACGTCCCGGGTCGCCGTCGAAACGCTCATCACCACCGGCCTCGTGCACGTCGCCGGTGAGGTCACGACCAAGGCGTACGCGCCGATCGCGCAGCTGGTGCGCGAGAAGATCCTCGAGATCGGATACGACTCCTCCAAGAAGGGCTTCGACGGCGCCTCCTGTGGCGTCTCGGTGTCCATCGGCGCGCAGTCCCCTGACATCGCGCAGGGCGTCGACACGGCGTACGAGAGCCGCGTCGAGGGCGACGAGGACGAGCTCGACCGGCAGGGCGCCGGTGACCAGGGCCTGATGTTCGGCTACGCCTGCGACGAGACCCCGGAGCTGATGCCGCTCCCGATCCACCTCGCGCACCGCCTCTCGCGCCGCCTCTCCGAGGTGCGCAAGAACGGCACCATCCCCTACCTGCGCCCCGACGGAAAGACCCAGGTCACCATCGAGTACGACGGCGACAAGGCCGTCCGTCTCGACACGGTCGTCGTCTCCTCGCAGCACGCGTCGGACATCGACCTGGAGTCGCTCCTCGCCCCCGACATCCGCGAGTTCGTCGTGGAGCCGGAGCTCAAGGCCCTGGTCGACGACGGCATCAAGCTGGAGACCGAGGGCTACCGCCTCCTGGTCAACCCCACCGGCCGCTTCGAGATCGGCGGCCCGATGGGTGACGCGGGCCTGACCGGCCGCAAGATCATCATCGACACCTACGGCGGCATGTCCCGCCACGGCGGCGGTGCCTTCTCCGGCAAGGACCCGTCCAAGGTGGACCGTTCGGCGGCGTACGCGATGCGCTGGGTCGCCAAGAACGTGGTGGCCGCGGGCCTCGCCTCGCGCTGCGAGGTCCAGGTCGCCTACGCCATCGGCAAGGCCGAGCCCGTCGGTCTGTTCGTCGAGACCTTCGGCACCAACACGATCGACACGGACAAGATCGAGCAGGCCATCAGCGAGGTCTTCGACCTCCGCCCGGCCGCGATCATCCGCGACCTCGACCTGCTCCGCCCGATCTACTCCCAGACCGCCGCGTACGGCCACTTCGGCCGCGCGCTGCCGGAGTTCACGTGGGAGAAGACGGACCGCGTGGACGCGCTGCGGACGGCCGCCGGTTTGGAGAGCTGACTTCCTGCCGCTTGCTCGCCGAGGCCCGGTGCCCCTCAACGGGGGTGCCGGGCCTCGGCGCGTCAGTCGTCAGAATCCGTCGGCATCGACACGCCGCCGTCGGGCTCGTCGGGTTCATGAGGCCCGAAGCGCCGCCGGATGTCGTCAATGACGTCGGGCTTGTCATGGGCGCGGGCAAGGTTGATGAGCCGCTCAATGAACATGTCGTGCTCCGGGGCGTCAGGGGAGATGTCGAACCACTTCAGGAAGGCGTCGACCGTGTCCGTGTCCGTCGAACCACGGCTCGTTCCGGCTCCGTAGGGAATCGAGGCGTCGGCCCAGTCGGTGGAGGGCTGCTGCTCGCTGTCGGACTCGATCGGTTCGACGACGGGACGGGGCTGCGGTACGAGGTGATCGAAGGGAGGCAGAACGGCGTCGTTGTTCGCCGCTGCCGACAGGCGGGCCAGAAGCCCGATCCGATCGACGGTCCCTTCGACCTCCTCGTCGTTGCGCGAGAGCCACCAGACGACAGCGCTGCCCGTGTCCTTCAGCACGTCATTGCCGAGATAGGTCCGCTTGCTGCGCTCGTAGTTGCGCTCGTGTTCCCAGACGTCTTCGTCCTTGCGGACGTCGGAGAGTTTGCCCAGGCGCTCACGATCCTGCTCCGGCAGGCTCAGCGATACGTCCTGGGCCATGGCCAGCACACGGCCTGTCGGGTCCATGCGCATGATGCCCAGTGCCCCGTTGAGCTGATGCTGCACGAATGCGCTTCGAGTGGGCGGCTGCCGTTCCGTGTGCTGCCGTGCCCGTTGAAGGATGGCGTCGACCGCCAGGCCTGCGGGGTTGATGACCGGGGCCTCCTCCGGGGCTTCCAGCTCGCTCCAGAGAACGGTCGCGGCGAATGAGAAGTCGTAGTCAGGGGTGGCGCTCGGCAGCGCTACATGTGTGACGCGCCGCTCAGGACGCTCCGGTGTGAAGAGCTCAGGCTGGAGACCAGAGACTGCGGTGGACAGCAGCTCGTCGGCGCCTCGGCTGAGGGCTTTGTGGGTAGCGGCCGTGATGACGAGCAAGAGTACGGCTGTCGCGGGCCAAGCCCAGAGGGGCCAGCTCGTGCTCAAGCCGAGAATGACAAAGATCAGCCCCAAAATGACAGTGACGAACAGCGTCATGGTCTTCTGGCCGGAACTCATCGTGAACCCCCGATGTCCGAGTCAGATGGCTTATGAGTACGACTCGATGCCCTGCTGGGTATCGATTGCGTGTAGCAGGCGGTGAACGGTGTCCGCGCGATCGGCGACGGCTCGGTCAGCCGCGCGTTGCCACACCCGCGCGGCTCGGTAGAGGCGCCCCGCCGTGCGGGAGTCCGAAGCGCAGGCAGTCGCCAGGACCTCAAGCACGTGATCGCGATGCTCGGCGTACTCGAGGCACGCGCTGAGCCAGTGGGACACGTGCTCGGCCCACCATTCGTCCGGATGGCGCAGCGTTGCCGACCACCCATGAATCAGCAGCGCGCGGACACGCGGGGAGTGGATGCGGCGAATGGGATCGGCGAGCGCGAGGAACAAGGCGCTGTCCCTGGCCGCCCACGTGCGCTGGTCCTTGTCCGCACTCAGCCGATTGAGCATCAGCTCATAGAGACGATTCTCGGAGCGGGCCAGCGACAGAACCGCCTCCTGGGCGGCCGCGCCGGTTCGGACCTTCCCTCGGCGCGCCAGGTGATGGAGTCGTACCAGAGCCTGGTCTGGGTGGGTGGGCGCCATGGACTCCGAACAGACCAGTACGAGGACGTGCCTCAGCCCTTCGTTCGTGTCCGCCGCCGTGGACCAGTCGTAGATCTGTTGGCGGAAGTAGCGCCCGTGCAGGTCATCGGAGAGACCAAGCGCCAGGAGTTGGGCCGCGTCCGGTACGTAACGCACAGCCGCGTCGGTGCGTGTCCACCGCTCCACGAGGGCTCTGAGGTCCTCCGGGCGCTGACATCGCAGGCCCTGTTCGGCGAACCGGGCGACGGCCGCCTTCCGCTCGGCGGGCCGGAGGCCAGGCGAGGACATGCAGTCCTGGAACCAGTCGCGCAGCTGCCGTCTGACGTCCGGCATGTACGTCCAGAAGTGGTCGCGGACGGCGCTGTCATAGCCGGGCAGGGCGAAGCACACGCGGCCGTCGGCGTCGACCTCGGCGCGGATGGCGGTGAATTCCGCGTACAGGTCCGTGCGATTCAGCCGAGGAGTCTCGTCGTGCGGATGGCTCAAGACTTTGAGCAGGGCGTTCGTGGCGTGCAGAACGGTGCTCGGCGGTGAGCCGTGGAACATGGCGAGGGACAGCAGCAGTGCCCGCCGCCGCCCGCTTTCCTCGGCGGCGATGTCCGCGGCGACACGACCGGCCTGGTCGTGCTCGTCGGCCAGGGCCGCAGCGAGCCACTGAGGGAAGCGCTGACTCGCCCCATCGGTGTCGCGGTGCCGCCTGATCCCGTCGGCGAGGGCCGCCACCTTGTGCAGGGGCGCGCGGGCCAGGTAGGACACGAGCTCTGGGCTATCGAGGTCGGTCGGAGTGGGCTCTATGTCCTCGCATCGCAGGTGCCTGGCGAGCACGCGCCTGCTGTTGGGGCGGCCGATTTCAGCGCTGAGGTGTCTGAGGTCGTCGCGCAGCAGATAGCCGAGGTGGTGCGGTAGCACCACGACGAGATGGGCGTCGAGCGGGCTGAGGCGATCGCGGAAGGCGAAGAGATGGCGCTGCATCTCGACGTACCGTGCCTCCTCCGCTTCCGACAGGTCCAGCAGCAGCCGGTCACCGGTGCTGACCTCGCGGGCATCGAAGACGGAAGCGGCGGAGTCGTCCAGGGTGTCGGGTAGTTCGTGGAGGCTTCCCTGCGAGTCCGGTAGTTGGTGCAACAGCATCAGAGCTGCCGCGCGCCGACCGCTGCCGGGTGGGCCGTCGAGCAGGACGACACGTGCTTCTCGCAGCACCTCGCGGACCCTCGTGAAGTGCGGTGGGTCCACGAAGCGCTGGTAGAGGTGGACGCGGTCGGTCTGGGAAATGGTGTGTGGCCGTCTGCCCGCCTGGTCGCGGAGGCGCGACGTGGCCGCGGCCGCTGCCACGTAGAAGTTGTACTGAGGTCCTTCGCCTCCGTGTACCGAGCCATGGGATTCGTGGACGTACGTGCCGACGCTCTCCGTCATCGGTCGCCTTGCCTGCGCGTGCGGCGGGCCCGAGGGCCGAACTGCTGACGGATGACGCCGTTGTCCCCCGTGTAGTAGGTGGTGCCGTCGCCGTTCTCGTGGTTGTTGTGGACCATGTCGCCGCTTCCGGTGTGCATGGGGCTGTGGGATTCACCGACGAACGTCCCGACCGAGCCGCCGACGTGGCCGATGCCACCGCTCTGACGCTCGTTGCGGACACTGGCGCCTTCCTCGGGCTCGCCACTGCTCCGGGGCGGCCCCTGCCTGTCCATCGCGGCCAGACCGGGAACCTGCTGCACCAGGCGGTCGCCGAGGCTCGCCAGGTCCGTCGCGAAGGTGCGCAGTTGGACGCGCGCGTACTGGCACACCGCGAGCTGAGCGATGGCTTTGGGAAGGCGATGAGGGACGAGCTGTTCCAGCTTGCCCGACGCCAGGACGGGCACGACGAGCACCCCTGAATCGAAGGCTTCCTCGATCTCGCGGCGCACCCAATCCTGTGGATCGGCCAGGGCACGCCTGCCCGGATGCTTGCGGTCCGGTGCATCGAGCCAGTGCTCGTCGACGATCACGAGCAGCACCCGGCTCCGGCGTACCGCCTGGGGTATTGCCTGAGTGAAGTCGCTTCCGACCCCGATGGAGCCGCCGGCCAAGAAGACGCTGTCGGGTCCGAACCTGTCCGCCAGCGCCTGCTGGCACATGTAGGCGAGCTCTTTGCCGCCCTTGGTGCGGAAGCTTATGAAGATCTCATGCATGGCTGGTCCTCTCTAGGAAGCGGTCGTACAGGCGATCGCGTCGGCCAGATCAGGAGCGAGGGCACGTACCGAGGGCCGGTCGCGGTGGCGGCCGAGCGTGTGGGACAGCCGGCGCAGGTCGGCTGTCACCGTTGAGGAGCGGGTGAGACTCACGGACGTCAGGGCTTCGGACGCGATCGCGCAGGCATGGTCGACCTCGCCCGCCGCCGCGTGAGCGAGTGCGCGCCGGACGTTGTGTCGGCCGCGAGTCCGGAATGCATGTGAGGGAATGCGGGCGGTCTCCGTGTCGAGCAGAGCCGCTGCCTGCGCCGGGCGGCCGAGGTCGTACAGGCACCAGCCGGTGAACATCGACACCACGTCCGGCAGGTGTGAGGTGCCGAGTACCGGCTGGGCGGGATCGGTCACGTCCCGCTCCAGCAGTTCGCGGGCGCGATCGAGACTGCGCATGCAGGCCGTGTAGTCACCCGCGACGGCGGCGCTCTGCGCGAGATGCTGCGCGGCGAGGCCGCGAACGCGCGCGGACGCGTCGCTGCGCAGCGCTTGCTCGGCTAGCTGGCCGGACTCTGCGACGTCACCTCGGTACAGGCTGATGAGCGAGTGCCGGACGTGCGCGTAGGTCGCCAGGTCAGGGTCATCGCCGACGTCAGCGAGCCGCGCGGCTCGCTCGGTCCACCAGCGGGCCATGGCGTCCTTGCCGCACTCCTGCGCCATCCAGCCCGCGTACTCGGCGTAGCGTGACGCGATGAGCAGTAGGGCTCGTCGCGTACGAGGACCCGCGTGCGTGGCCAACTGCTCGAGGCTGTGCGCCTGGGCGGCGAGGGCGGGCAGAACTCCCGCGGGACCAGAAGCCTGGCCGAGCCGTCGGAGTTGGTCGAAGATCAATCGGGCGGCGTCCACGACCGTCGCCGCCGCCTCGTCGGGCGGTGGAGTGACCAGACCCTCGCTCACCTGCAGCGCCAAGGCGGATGCGGCCCCTGCAGAGATCGCTCGGCGGCGCGTCATCCTCTGGATGTTGCTTGAGCCGTCCTTGTCCACGTGCATCAACCACACCTCACTGTCGTGATCCGGACTGACCGGAGAAGGAAGGGGCGGGTGGGCCGGGATCAGGTCGGCGAGCGCGCCGTCGGCCTTGAGCTGGGCGTCACACAGTCGTGCCAGTTCGACTGTGGGGCGTTTGAGTCCCCGCTCGACCTTGCTGAGCTGGCTCTTGCTGTAGTGCACGCGCTGACCGAGCTGCTCCAAGGAGAGCCCGGCGTCCAAGCGCCACCTGCGCAGTTCCCGTCCGAAATTGCGTGTCTCTTCCGGCACTTCAACCTCCGTCACTCTCCGGCCGACAGCGGTGAGCGCCGGGATTCAGCGTCTGGCAGCCGACCGGGGCCGAACAAGGCGAATGGAGCGTTTCCCGTTTCCTCATCCGGAGGGAAGCCGACCTCTCACCGAGTGTCGAGAAAGCGAAATCGGCCAGGTGATGCCCGTGTGCGGTGCGGCCGGGCCCGGTGTCCCGCCACCGTCGGTTGTCCGACCCGTCTGGTAGGAATTTGGCTGTGAGCAGCGAGAACGGGTCAGGTGGCGGGGCGGCGGGTGACGTGCCGGAGCAGCTTGCGCTCATTCGGGAGAGCGTGCGGAAGGCGAAGGCGCCGAAGGCCAAGCCGCGGACGTGGCGGGGGGCCGAGCTCGCCAAGGAGCTGCCGGTGGCGCGGGTCGTCGTGGACAAGGGCGTGCTGCACCTCGACCGGTACTTCGACTACGCGGTGCCGGCGGAGCTGGACGAGCAGGCGCAGCCCGGAGTGCGGGTGCGCGTACGCTTCGGCGCCGGCTCGCGGAACGTGCGCGAGGGGCGGCGCGAGGGCGGCGGCCTGATCGACGGCTTCCTGGTCGAGCGCGTCGCCGATTCGGACTACAGCGGGCCGCTGGCCGCCATCGCCCAGGTCGTGTCGCCCGAGCCCGTGCTCGACGAGGAGCTGCTCGGGCTCGCCCGGGCCGTGGCCGACCGCTACGCGGGCAGCCTCGCGGACGTGTTGCAGCTGGCGGTTCCGCCCCGGCACGGGCGGGCCGAGGGGCGTCCTTCGCCGCCCGCCCCCGGGCCGCCTTCCGCGCCGGACGCCGGGTCGTGGCGGCGGTATGCGCGCGGGCCCGAGTTCGTGGCCGCGCTCGCCGCGGGCGGGGCGCCCCGGGCCGTGTGGACCGCGCTGCCGGGGCCGCTGTGGGCCGAGGAGATCGCCCGGGCCGTGCGGGCGACGCTGGCTTCGGGGCGCGGCGCGCTCGTCGTCGTGCCCGCCGGGCGGCCCGCGGCTCGGGTGGACGCCGCGCTGCGGGCGCTGCTCGGCGAGGGGCAGCACGCGCTGCTCACCGCCGACGCGGGGCCGGAGCGGCGGTACCGGGAGTGGCTGGCCGTGCGGCGCGGTGCCGTCCGGGCCGTGGTCGGGACCCGGGCCGCCATGTTCGCGCCGGTGCGGAACCTGGGTCTCGTGGTTGTCTGGGACGACGGCGACGCCAGCCACGGGGACGACAACGCGCCGTTCCCCCATGTGCGCGAGGTCCTGGAGCTCCGTGCGTCGCGGGACCGGTGCGCCTTCCTGCTGGGCAGCTGGGGCTGCACGGTCGAGGCCGCGCAGCTCGTCGAGAGCGGCTGGGCGGTGCCCGTGGTGGCCGACCGGGAGCAGGTGCGGGCCGCGGCGCCGCTGGTGCGGACCGTGGGGGACGGCGACCTCGCGCGCGACGAGGCCGCCCGGGCCGCCCGGCTGCCGAGCCTGGCCTGGCAGATCGCCCGGGACGGCCTGAAGCACGGCCCGGTGCTCGTGCAGGTGCCCCGGCGCGGGTACGTACCGCGGCTCGCGTGCGAGCGGTGCCGGGAGCCCGCGCGGTGCCGGCACTGCGCGGGGCCCCTGGAGGCGCGGGACGCCGGAGCCCTGGTGTGCGGCTGGTGCGGTCGGGACGAGGCGGCCTGGCACTGCTCCGAGTGCGGTGGCTTCCGGCTGCGGGCGCAGGTCGTGGGCGCGCGGCGGACCGCCGAGGAGCTGGGGCGGGCGTTTCCCGCGGTGCCGGTACGGACGTCGGGGCGCGAGCAGGTGCTCGACACGGTGGGCGGGGCGCCCGCCCTGGTCGTGAGCACGCCGGGGGCGGAGCCCGTGGCAGAGGGGGGCTATGCGGCCGCGCTGCTCCTGGACGGCTGGGCCATGCTCGGCCGGCCGGACCTGCGCGCGGGCGAGGACGCGCTGCGGCGGTGGATCGGCGCCGCCGCGCTGGTGCGGGACCAGGGCGCGGGCGGCACGGTGGTGGTCGTCGCCGAGCCGACGCTGCGGCCGGTGCAGGCTCTGGTCCGGTGGGATCCGGTCGGGCACGCGGTCCGCGAGCTGTCGGAGCGGGCCGAGCTGGGCTTCCCGCCGGTGTCGCGGATGGCGTCGGTGACGGGCGCTCCCGAGGCGCTCGCCGAGTTCCTCGCCCAGGCGGAGCTGCCGCCGGACGCCGAGGTCCTCGGCCCCGTGCCGGTGCCCGCCACCGAGCCGGGCCGCCCGCGCCGCCCCGGCGACGCGCCGCCGGGGGAGCGGTGGGAGCGCGCCCTGGTGCGGGTGCCCCCGGGCAGCGGCGCGGCCCTTGCCCGCGCCCTCAAGGCGGCGCAGGCCGCGCGGATGGCGCGCGGGGTGGCGGCGCAGCAGGCGGTGCGGGTGCGGATCGACCCGGCGGACATCGGGTGACCTGCGGGCACCCCGGCCGCGTTTCTTGAGGCCCGCCGGGCCCGTCCGCGGCGCCCGGTGCCCGTCCTGTCACAGGACAGCAGGGCGTGAGGACGCCGGGACGCCGGGACGCGAGGGCGCGAGGACGTCGGGGCGCCCAGGTGCCGGGGCGCGAGGACGCCGGGGGTGCCGGGGCGTGAGGACGCGAGGGTGCCGGGACGCCGGGATTGCGGGGTGCCGGAACGCGAGGACGTCGGGGCGCCCGGGTGCCGAGGCGCGAGGGCGCTGGGGTGCGAGGGCGCCGGGGTGCCGGGGTGCGAGGGTGCCGGGACGCCGGGATTGCCGGGTGCCGGGGAGCGAGGACACAGGGACGCGAGGGTGCGAGAGCGCCGGGACGCGAGGATGTCGGGGCGCCCGGGTGCCGGGGAGCGAGGCCCCCGGACGCGAGGGGGCGAGGACGGCGAGGGTGCCGGGGAGCGAGGCCCCGGGGACGCGAGGGGGCGAGGGTGCCCGGGTGCGAAGGCGGCGGGGCACACTGATGCCCCCTGCCCGGGCCCGGGCAGGGGGCATCGTGGACGTCAGCCGTTGCGCGGGCCGGGGAAGGCGCCAGGGCGGACGTCGTCACGGAGGCCGGGGCTGCCCGCCGTCGGCTGGGTCGGCATGGCGCGGGCCGCGGGGACGGAGGGGAGGGGGGTGCCCACGGGGACCGTGCGGGTCGTGGTGGAGGGTTCGGCGGCGCGGTCCGGCTCGGCGGTCGTCGTGGTCTGTGCCGTGGTCCTGCGGGCGCCGTACCGGCGGTGGACCGCCTGCTTGGTGACGCCGAGCGCGGAGCCCACCGCGTCCCACGAGAAGCCCAGCGAGCGGTCGAAGTCGACCGCGGCGGTGACCAGCGTCTCGACGCTGTCCCGCAGTTCCTGGGCGAGGCGGACGGTCGGAGCGGGTGCGCGTCCGTACACGACGAAGCCCGCGGAGGGGCTGGAGCGACGCGGCCGGTAGACGTTGCCGAGCTGCGCGGTGAGGGTGCGCAGTGCGTCCACCTGCCGGCGGACCCGCTCGATGTCCCGTACCAGGAGGTGCAGGCTGGCCCGTGCCTGGGCGTCGTGGGTTGCGTGGTCGGCCATGAACAAGCCTCTCGAACCGGCGTTGAGGGATCGGGGTGTGGGGTGTGGTGGGGGTGATGGGGGACGGGGCAGGGGCGGAAGTGACGGGGAGCGACGGGGATGGCGGTGAACGAGGAGAGGGCCGCGTGTGCGGCCCGTTCCGGTCAACCTCGTCTTGACCAACGCGCTACGTCGTGAGGGGTCACGGTCCCAGGGCGTATCCGCATATGCGCAGGGCGCGCGGGGGTGCGCACGCCCCCAGGGCGCGTCCCGGTGTCTCGCCAGTGCCTCCCGTGCTCTTTCGTCGAACTGCCTTTCCGGGCAAGTCCGTCAAGTCATCTGAAAAGGCCTCAAAAGTTCTCAAAAGGGTTCGTGTGCCGTCCCCAGCAGCGAGAACCGCGGCGGCCCATAGACTGGTGAGCTGCCGTCACCGCACGCGCGTCGCCGCCGACAGCCGCCGCAGACTCCCAGAAATCCGAGGTAGCACCCAGTGAAGCTGGTCTTCGCAGGCACCCCCGAGGTCGCCGTCCCCGCCCTGGACGCCCTGATCGCCTCCGGCCGGCACGAGGTGGCCGCCGTCGTCACCCGCCCCGACGCCCCGGCGGGCCGCGGTCGCAGGCTGATCGCGAGCCCGGTCGCCGAGCGCGCGGAGGAGGCCGGGATCGAGGTGCTCAAGCCCGCGAAGCCGCGTGACGAGGAGTTCCTCGCCCGGCTCCGGGAGATCGCGCCCGACTGCTGCCCGGTGGTCGCCTACGGCGCGCTGCTGCCCAAGGTGGCCCTGGACATCCCCGCCCACGGCTGGGTCAACCTGCACTTCTCGCTGCTGCCCGCCTGGCGCGGCGCGGCCCCGGTGCAGCACTCCATCATGGCCGGTGACGAGATCACCGGCGCCTCGACCTTCCTGATCGAGGAGGGCCTGGACTCCGGCCCTGTGTACGGCACGGTCACCGAGGAGATCCGGTCCACCGACACCAGCGGTGACCTGCTGACCCGCCTCGCGTTCGCGGGTTCGGGGCTGCTCGCCGCGACCATGGACGGCATCGAGGACGGCTCGCTGAGCGCCCTCCCACAGCCCGCTGACGGCGTCACCGTCGCGCCGAAGATCACCGTCGAGGACGCGCGCGTCGACTGGGCGACGCCCGCGCTCCGCGTGGACCGCGTGGTGCGCGGCTGCACCCCCGCGCCGGGCGCCTGGACCGTCTTCCGCGGCGAGCGCCTCAAGCTGATCCAAGCCGTCCCGGTGCCGGACCGCACCGACCTCGCGCCCGGCGAGCTCTCCGTCGGCAAGAAGAACTTGTACGTCGGCACCGGTTCGTACGCCGTGGAGCTGCTGTGGGTGCAGGCGCAGGGCAAGAAGCCGATGGCCGCCGCCGACTGGGCGCGCGGGGTGCGGATCGCCCCGGGTGAGACCTTGGGTACGGGCGACGTACGCTGAACTGGTCCGTCCGTCGGCCCGCAGCGGGCCGACGGCCTTGGCGGACGTCGGATCCTCACAGCGGAGCACCTTTGAACGACCAGCCGAGCCGCCGTCCCCGCACCCAGGGCAAGCCCGGGAAGTCCGGGAAGCCCGGCAGGCCCCACAAGCCCTACCGGCGCCCGCAGAAGGACCCCGTGCGCTTCCTCGCCTTCGAGGCGCTGCGGGCCGTGGACGAACGCGACGCGTACGCGAACCTGGTCCTTCCGCCGCTGCTGCGCAAGGCCCGTGAGAAGGGCGACTTCGACGCCCGGGACGCGGCCCTCGCCACGGAGCTCGTCTACGGCACGCTGCGCCGGCAGGGCACGTACGACGCGATCGTCGCGGCCTGCATCGACCGGCCGCTGCGCGAGGTCGACCCACCTGTCCTCGACGTGCTGAACCTGGGCGTGCACCAGCTCCTCGGCACCCGCATCCCCACGCACGCCGCCGTGTCCGCCTCGGTGGAGCTGGCGCGCGTGGTGCTCGGCGACGGGCGGGCCAAGTTCGTCAACGCGGTGCTGCGCAAGGTCGCGGGCGACGACCTCGACGGGTGGCTGGAGAAGGTCGCGCCGCCGTACGACGACGACGCCGAGGACCATCTCGCCGTGGTGCATTCGCATCCGCGATGGGTCGTCTCCGCGCTGTGGGACGCGCTCGGCGGCGGCAGGGCCGGGATCGAGGACCTGCTCGAAGCCGACAACGAACGGCCCGAGGTGACCCTCGTGGCCCGGCCCGGCCGGTCCACGGCCGCCGAGCTGCTCTACGCGCTCGGCACCGAGGCCGCCGTGCCGGGGCGCTGGTCGCCGTACGCCGTGCGGCTCGCCGACGGCGGCGAGCCCGGGCGGATCGACGCGGTGCGCGAGGGGCGCGCCGGCGTGCAGGACGAGGGCAGTCAGCTCGTCGCCCGCGCGCTCGCCGACGTGCCGATCGAGGGTCCCGACACGAAGTGGCTCGACGGGTGCGCCGGGCCCGGCGGCAAGGCCGCGCTGCTCGCGGGGCTCGCCGCCGAGCGCGGGGCGGTTCTGCTCGCCTCCGAGAAGCAGCCGCACCGGGCCGGGCTCGTGGGCCAGGCCCTCGCCGGGAACCCCGGCCCGTACCAGGTCATCGCTGCCGACGGCACGCGTCCGCCGTGGCGGCCCGGCACCTTCGACCGGGTCCTCATGGACGTGCCCTGCACCGGGCTCGGCGCGCTGCGGCGGCGGCCCGAGGCGCGGTGGCGGCGGCGCCCGGAGGACCTGGACGGCTTCGCCCCGTTGCAGCGGTCGCTGCTGCGGACGGCGCTGGAGTCCGTGCGCGTGGGCGGCGTCGTGGGGTACGCCACGTGTTCGCCGCACCTCGCGGAGACCCGGGCCGTCGTGGACGACGTGCTCAAGCAGGGGGGCGGCGGCGCCGAGCTGGTCGACGCGCGGCCGCTGTTCCCCGGTGTCGCGGCGCTCGGCGACGGGCCCGACGTGCAGCTGTGGCCTCATCTGCACGGTACGGACGCGATGTACTTGGCGGTCATCCGGCGTACGGGGTGACCCGGGGGGGCTCCGCCCCCCCCCGGGGCCCCGGTCGATCGCGCTGCGCGCTCGTCCTCACACCCCGGACGGGTTTGAATCTCCCGCTGGGCTCGATTCCTTCGGCTGTTCCTTGGCCAGCGCGTGCGGCCACCAGATCTTCGGGCCCACGTCCAGGAACAGGCTGGTGACCAGGATCGAGCGGACGATGAAGGTGTCCAGGAGGACGCCGAGGGCGACCGCGAAGCCCACTTCGACGAAGGCCACCATCGGGATCGTGCCGAGGACGGCGAAGGTGCCCGCGAGGACCAGGCCCGCCGAGGTGATGACCGCCCCGGTGGCGGCCAGGCCCGTCACGACGCCGGGCCGGGTGCCGTGGACGCCCGCGTCCTCACGGATGCGGGTGGTCAGGAAGATGTTGTAGTCGATGCCCAGGGCCACGAGGAAGACGAAGACGAACAGCGGGAAGTCCGTCGACTCGCCGGCGAAGTCGAAGACGTGGCGGAAGACGAGCGCGCTGATGCCGAGGGCCGTGGAGAAGGACAGGACCACGGTGGCGATGAGGAGCAGCGGTGCCACGACCGCCCGGAGCAGTGCGGCGAGGATCAGCAGGACCACCAGGAGCACGAGCGGGATGACCAGTTTGTCGTCGTGAATCGTGGCCTTGTCCATGTCCAGCAGCGTGGCGGTGCCGCCGCCGATCTTCGCGTTCGCGTCGGGTACGCCGTGGACGGCGTCCCGGACCCGTTCGACGGTGTCCTTGGCCGCCTCGCTGTCGGACGGGTCCGTGAGGGTCGCCTCGTACAGGACCTTGCCGTCGTGTTCGGGTTTCGTGCCGGGCGGCACGGCCACCGTCTCCGGGTCGACGCCGCGGGTGCCGCTGACGACGCGGCCGACGTCCTCGGCCTTGGCCTTGTCGGCGACCACGACCAGGGGATCGCCGCTGCCCGCGGGGAAGTACTCCGCCGAGACCTCCTGGCCGGTGACGGAGCTCGGCTTGTCGAGGAAGGCGTCCTCGTTGCTGACGCCCGCCGCGCGCAGCTGGGTCAGGCCGAGGGCCAGGGCCGCGAGCACCACCGAGGTCACGACCCAGGTCAGGCGGGGGCGGCGCGCGATGCGGCGGCCCATGCGGGCCCACACGCCCTGCTCGGCGGGGTCGGGGGAGCCGTGGTGCGGGATCTTCGGCCAGAACAGCCAGCGGCCGCAGATCACGAGCAGGGCCGGGAACAGCGACAGCATCACCAGCAGCGCGATGCCCACGCCGATCGCGGCGACAGGGCCGAGGCCGCGCGTGGAGTTCATCTCGGCCACGAGCAGCACCAGCATGCTCAGGACGACCGTCGCGCTGGAGGCGATGACCGCGGGCCCCGCCCGGTGCAGGGCGAGGGCCATCGCCTCGTGCCGGTCCTCGTGGCGGCGCAGCTCCTCGCGGTAGCGGGCGACCAGGAGCAGGGCGTAGTCCGTCCCCGCGCCGAAGACGAGCACGGTGAGGATGCCCGAGCTCTGGCCGTTGACCGTCAGGCCCGCGTGCTCGGCCAGGAGGTAGATCAGCGCCTGGGCGACGAACAGGGAGACGACCGCGGAGAACAGGGGGACCAGCAGGAGGACCGGGCTGCGGTAGGTGATCAGGAGCGCCACCACGACGACGGCGCCCGCGGCGAGCAGGAGCGTGGAGTCGATGTCGGCGAAGGCCTTCGAGAACTCCGCGTTGATCCCGGCCGGGCCCGTGACGTAGACGTCCAGGCCCGCGGCGCTCCGGCCCACCGCGTCGCGCACGTCGTCGACGGCGTCCGGCAGGTCGTTGTAGGTGTCGTTGTTCACCGTGAGCGGTACGTACACCTGGGCCGCGCGGGCGTCGTCGCCCTTCTTGTCGAAGGCGGGGCCGCGGGTCTCGTCCCCGCGGATCCAGTGGGAGCGCAGCTGTTTGACCCCGCCGACGCCCTTGTCGATGCGCTCGCGGTCCGCGGCCGTGAGGGGGCCGTCCTCGCGCACGTACACGACGACCATCGGCATCGTCTCGGGCCTGAACTCCTCGGAGACGTCCAGGACCTGGGTGGACTCGGCGGACCGCGGCACCCAGGACGAGGTGGTGTTGTCCTGCTCGTCGGCGAGCTTCTGGGCGAACGGCGCCGCGAGGACGAGGACGAGCAGCCAGAACACGAGCACCAGCCACTTCACGCGCGGCCCGCAGATCAGCCACGCCACCCCCCGACGGCCCTGCCGCCGCTGGTCGCGCTGTGTTCTCGGCGTTCCTGGCATAGGTGCCCCCTGCCGCCCCACGCGCTGCCGGTGGACGGCCAGCATGGCACGCGGCGTGCGGGCGCGGGAGGGCGCGAGGGACCGCCCCGCACACCTTGGCGGGACCGGAGCGGGCAACCACCGCCGGGCATGGCAGGCTTGGGGCATGGCCCCGCAGATCAACCCCAGCATCCTGTCCGCCGACTTCGCCCGTCTCGCCGAGGAGGCGAAGGCCGTCGAGGGCGCGGATTGGCTCCATGTCGACGTCATGGACAACCACTTCGTGCCGAACCTCACGCTCGGGGTGCCGGTCGTAGAGTCCCTGGCCCGTGCGACGGACACGCCGCTGGACTGCCATCTGATGATGGAGGACCCGGATCGCTGGGCCCCGCAGTACGTCGAAGCGGGTGCCGGGTCCGTCACCTTCCACGCGGAGGCCGCCGCGGCGCCCGTCCGGCTCGCCCGCGAGATCCGCGCCAAGGGCGCCCGCGCGGCCATGGCGCTCAAGCCCGCGACGCCCATCGAGCCCTACGAGGACCTGCTGCCCGAACTGGACATGGTGCTGATCATGACGGTCGAGCCCGGTTTCGGCGGCCAGGCCTTCCTCGACATCATGCTGCCCAAGATCCGCCGCACCCGTGAGCTCATCGGCAAGCACGGCCTCGACCTGTGGCTCCAGGTCGACGGCGGGGTCTCGGCCGCCACCATCGAGCGGTGCGCCGAGGCGGGCGCCGACGTCTTCGTCGCCGGGTCCGCCGTGTACGGCGCCGAGGACCCGGCCGACGCGGTCCGCGCCCTGCGCGCCCAGGCGGCGGCCACGACGGCGACCGCCGGGTGGGCGTGCGGCCACTGAGCCCCCGCTCGGCCAACGGCTTGGCCACGGGAACGTGAACGCGGCCCATCGAGGCTGATCAAGTACGCCGGATCTGCGAGGATGAACAGCGAATCCAGGTGTACGAATGTCGTGAACAGCAGTGAGCAGTGAGGAGAGCGCCGTGTCGGCCATGTCGGCGGGTCGGTCAGCCATGCGGATGGGACCCGCGGAGCTGGTGCAGGCGGCGGCCATGGCCCGCCGCTTCTATCTCGAGGGCAAGTCCAAGATCCAGATCGCCGAGGAGTTCGGCGTCAGCCGCTTCAAGGTGGCCCGGGTCCTGGAGACCGCTCTCGAACGGGACCTTGTAAGGATCGAGATCCGCGTGCCCGCGGAGCTGGACGCCGAGCGCTCCGACGCGCTCCGCGCCCGCTACGGCCTGCGGCACGCCGTCGTCGTCGAATCGCCGTCGTCCACGGACGACGTCGACGAGTCGCCCGACCCGGAGAACCTCGGCGAGGTGGCGGCGGGACTGCTCGGCGAGCTGGTGGCCGAGGGCGACGTGCTCGGCCTCGCGTGGGGCCGTTCGACCATCAACATGGCGGCGGCGCTCGAAGCGCTGCCACCGTGCACCGTCGTACAGCTGACGGGCGTGTACGACGCGGGCACCGCGGAGCGCGGCTCCGTCGAGGCCGTGCGCCGCGCCGCCCAGGTCTCCGGCGGCGACGCCCACCCCATCTACGCGCCGATGCTCCTGCCGGACGCGGCGACGGCCGCCGCGCTGCGGCACCAGACGGGCATCGCCCGCGCCTTCGAGTACTTCGACAAGGTGACGGTCGCCGCGGTGTCCATCGGCTCCTGGGAGCCGGGCATCTCCACGGTGCACGACATGCTCACGGACGAGGAGCGGGCGCACTACGCCTCGCTCGGCGTCGCCGCGGAGATGTCCGCGCACCTCTTCGACGCCGAGGGCCGCCGGGTCGGGCGCGACCTCGGCGAGCGCTGCATCACGGTCGAGGCGGACCGGCTGCGCCGCATCCCGGAGGTCGTCGCGATCGCCGGGGGCCAGCGCAAGGCCGCGGCCATCGACGCGGTGCTCCGCTCCGGGCTCGTGACCAGCCTGGTCACGGACACGGCGGCGGCCGACCACCTCCTGGAGGAGGGTCCGGCGCCGCGGCCCGCGCTCGACCGCGCGGACCCGGACGGGAGCTGACCCGCGCGACGGGATGACCAGGGGCCCGGTGGTGTCCGGCGTCCGGACGCCGGCGCGTGCCGGTGCGCGGAGGCTGTGGCAGCATCGGGCCCATGATCATTCGGTCGGCGGGGCGCGTCCTGTGCGCGCTGCTCGTCTGTCTCGCGGCCCTCGTCACGGGCTGCGGGACGGAGCGGGACAGCGGCACGGCACGGGACGGCGGCACGGCATCGAGGCCCGCCTCGACGCCCGCCTGGGCGCGCGGCATGGCCACCGTCACGGCCGACCGGCTGCCCGCCGAGGCCCGCAGGACCCTGCGCCTCATCGACGAGGGCGGGCCCTTCCCGTACCCGAAGGACGGCACCGTCTTCGGCAACTTCGAGGGTCGGCTGCCCCGTGAGCCGCGCGGCTACTACCGCGAGTACACCGTCCGTACGCCGGGAGAGCGCGGCCGTGGCGCCCGGCGCCTGGTCACGGGGCGCGAGCACGAGACGTACTACACGGACGACCACTACGCGTCGTTCAAGGCGGTGCTGAGATGACGGAGGCGGCAGCGTGACGACGGGTGACTGGGCGGGCGGGGACCCCGCGGCGGACGGCGGCTCGCCGGGGACGCTCGCGGGAGTGCTCGGCGCCGTGCGCGGCACCGGGTGGCACACCGTCGCCCTGGAGCTGAGCGGCGTCCGGGACAAGGACGCCTTCATGGAGCGGTGCGCCACCGCGTTCGCGCTGCCGCGGTGGTTCGGGCGCAACTGGGACGCGCTGGCCGACTGCCTGACGGACCTGTCGTGGCAGCCGCAGGCCCGGGGGCGGCTCGTGGCCGTCACCGGCTGGCAGGAGTACGCGCGCCGGGCACCGGGCGACTGGGAGATCGCGCAGGACGTCTTCGCCGCGGCGGTCGAGCACTGGCGGGGCGAGGACACGGCACTGGAGATCGTGCTGGCGCTCGGCCCTTCGGACTGACGGGGTACGCCGGACCGGCGGCGCAGGGGCGCGACGACACACCGGACGGACGCCGGGCACACCCGGCGGCCGTGCGGGCACACGGGGGGAACGGGGCATGGAGCTGTACGGGCGCAACGAGGAGCGGGCCGTCGTCGACGGGCTGCTCGACGGGGCGAGGAAGCAGCGGGGCGGGGTCCTCGTCGTGCGGGGCGAGGCCGGGATCGGCAAGACCGCCCTGCTGGACCACGCGGCCGAGCGGGCCACGGACCTGCGGGTGCTGCGCGGGCTCGGCATCGAGTCGGAGTCGGAGCTGGCCTTCGCGGGGCTGCACCTGCTGCTCGGCGCCCACGCCGACCGGCTCGACGCGCTGCCCGCGCCGCAGGCACGGGCGCTGCGCGCGGCGTTCGGCCTGGACGTCGGCGTCCGCGCGGCCGACGACGAGCCGGGCGGCGCCGGGCACGGGAGCAGCGCCGACCGCTTCCTCGTGGGGCTCGCGGTGCTCTCGCTGCTCGGGGAGATCGCCGAGGAGCGGCCGCTCCTCGTCCTCGTCGACGACGCGCAGTGGCTGGACCAGGCGTCGGTGGACGCGCTGCTCTTCGCCGCGCGGCGGCTCGGCTCCGACCCCGTGGCGCTGGTCTTCGCGGTCCGCGACGGACATCCCTTCCCCGCGTCGGGCCTCGCCGAACTGCGGCTCACCGGCCTCGACGAGCGGACCGGCGCGCGGCTGCTCCACCGGCACGCCGACGGCCTGCCCGCGCACGTGCGCGGCATGATCCTCCAGGAGGCGCGCGGCAATCCGCTGGCGCTCCTTGAGCTGCCCGCCGCGCTGAGCGCCGCACAGCGCTCCGGCGACCTGCACGCCGACTTCTTCCACCTGGGCTCGCGGCCGGTCTCCGAGCGCGTCGAGCGCACCTTCCTCGACCGGGCGCGGGCCCTGCCCGCCCGGGCCCAGGACCTGCTCGTGGTCGCCGCCGCCGAGCCCACCGGCGACCTGGGCGCCGTGCTGGCCGCCGGGCGCGCTCTGGACGCCTCGCTCGACGACCTGGCCGCCGCGGAAGCGAGCCGGCTGGTCTCCGTGGCCGACGGGCGGCTGCGCTTCACCCATCCGCTGAGCCGGTCCGCGGTGTACCGCGCCGCGCCCCTGTCGCTGCGCACGGCGGCGCACCGGGCCCTCGCCGAGGCCACGACCGCCGACCGCCGCGCCTGGCACCGGGCGGCGGCCGCGACCGGGCCCGACGAGAGCGTCGCCGCCGACCTGGAGCGCACCGCGGAGGCCGCGCGGCGCCGCGGCGGGCACCAGGCGGAGGCCGCCGCGTACGAGCGTGCCGCCGCCCTCTCGCCCGGCGAGGAGCAGCGCGCCCGGCGCCTCGTCGCCGCGGCCGAGGCCGTGGAGAACGCGGGCGAGCAGCAGCGCGCCGCCGGTCTCGCGGACCGGGCGGCCGCGTACCCGCACGACCCGCTGACCCGCGCCCGGCTGGCCCGCATCCGCGCCACCGCCGCGAACGCCCGCGGCGACCAGCGCGCCGCGCACGCCCTCCTCGTCGACGGGGCGGCCGCGGTCGGGCCGTACGACGCGGAGGTCGCCGCGTACATGTTCCTGGACGCGATGTCCGCCGCCTGGGCGCTCAACGACCCGGGCATGATCGCGCGGACGTCGGCCGGGCTCACGGCCCTGCGGCCGTCTCCGTCCGGCGCGCACGCCGCGGCCAGCGCCGCGCACCCCGCGCCCGCCGCCGCGCGACTGATCACCGCCGTCGACGGCCTGGCCGCCGTGGCGCTCGGCGACCCGGCCGGTGGGCTGCCCGCCGCCCGTGCCCTCGTCGAGGCGCCCGGCGGCACGGTGAGCGCGCCCGGTCTGTGGGAACGCGCCAGCACGCACTGGTGGCACCAGCTGATCGGCGACCTGGACGCCGCGTACGAGCGGGCCAGCGCGCTCGAACGGGACTGCCGGGCCGGGGACGCGATCGGCCTGATGCCCGCCGCGCTGTTCCACCTCGCGCGGGCCCAGCTGCTCATGGGCCGGCTGCGGGACGCCACCGCGGCCGCGTCCGAGGGCGTCCGGATCGCCGAGGACACCGCGCAGGGCCTGTTCGCCGGGAACCTGCGCGGCGTCCTCGCGCACATCGCGGCGGCCGAGGGCGACGAGGACCGCTGCCGGGCCGTCACCAAGGAGCTCGCCGCGCAGGGCCTGCCCATCGCGGGCGCCTGGTCGTCCGGCGCGCTCGCCCTGCTCGACCTCGGCCACGGCCGCCACGACGAGGCCCTGCACCGCCTCGAGGACCTGTGGGCCGGGCCGCACGGGCACGGCGGCTTCGCCCTGTACGCCCTGCCCGACCTGGTGGAGAGCGCGGTGCGGGTGGGCAGGCCCGAGCGGGCCGCGGCCGCGGCCGCCGCGTTCGCGAAGTGGGCGGACGCCACCGGGCAGCCCTGGGCGCGGGCCGTCACCCTGCGCTGCCGCGCGCTGCTCGCCACGGTGGAGGGGGCCACGGCGGAGGCGGGCTCCGGGGCTGCCGGGGCCTCCGGGGCCACGGCGCAGGCCGAGCCCGCCGACGCCCTCTTCGCCGAGGCCGTCGGTGCCCACCAGGGCCCCCTGCACGACCAGCGCCCCTTCGAGCGCGCCCGCACCGAGCTGCTGTACGGCGAGTGGCTGCGGCGCCGCCTGCGCAGGACCGACGCCCGCCCCCGGCTGCGCGCGGCCCTGGAGCTGTTCGACGCGGTCGGCGCCCCGCTGTGGGCGGAGCGCGCCCGCGCCGAACTGCGGGCCATCGGTGAGACCACGCCCGTCCGCGACCGCGAGCCGGGCCTGCTCGACCGGCTCACGCCGCAGGAGCTCCAGATCGTGCGGCTCGCGGCGACCGGCCTGAGCAACCGGGACATCGCGGCGCAGCTGTTCCTCAGCCCGCGCACCGTCGGCTACCACCTCTACAAGGCGTATCCGAAGCTGGGCGTCGCCTCGCGCGGCGAGCTGGCCCGCATGGACCTGGGCACGTGAGCCGGTGGCCCGCGCGCACGAGCGGACGTCGCAGGTGGGGGGCGGGACGGGGGCCGGGCCGAGGCCGGCGCAGGACCGATGACGGAGGCACACCAGTCACGTGACTGATTCGCCTCCGGGCGCCGCTTCCTAGCGTGTTCCTCGCGGCTCGAACCGCCGCGCACAGCCCCAAGCGAACCGCTCGGAACGGGAGTTCAGCCATGTCCGGCTCCAGCACGTCAGCCACCCCTGCCACCCCCGGTGCTCCCGCCACTTCCAGCACCACGCCCGCGCCGCCGCCGGACCGCGTCCCCGTCAAGACCTGGCTGGCCGTCGTGGCGATGGCGCTCGGCACCTTCGCCATGATCACCGTCGAGGCCCTTCCGGTGGGCCTGCTCACCTCGATCAGCAACGGGCTCGACGTCTCCGAGGGCGCGGTCGGCCTCCTGGTGACGCTGCCGGGCCTGGTGGCCGCGGTGACCGCGCCCGTCCTTCCCGTCCTCATCGGGCGCCTCGACCGGCGGCTCGTACTGCTCGCCCTGATCACGCTGATGGTCGCGGCCAACGCCCTGTCGGCCGCCGCGTCCGGCTTCGCGCTGCTGCTCGTCGCGCGGTTCGTCGTGGGCATCAGCATCGGCGGGTTCTGGGCGCTCGCGGCGGGCATCGCCGTGCGCCTCGTGCCCGAACGGCACATCCCACGGGCCACCGCGCTCGTCTTCGGCGGCGCGACCGCGGCCAACGTCATCGGCGTGCCCGCCGCGACGTTCGTCGGCGAGCTTTCCGACTGGCGCGTCGCGTTCCTCGCCGTCGCCGGGCTCGGTCTGATCGTGGTCGCGGGCCTGGTGTTCCTGCTCCCGAGCCTGCCCGCCACCGAGCCGGTGCGCCTGGCCGAGCTGCCCCGGCAGTTCCGCAACCGCACGGTCCGCGCGGGCGTCATCGCCACCGGCCTGCTCGTGGGCGGCCACTACGCGGCCTTCACGTTCATCAGCCCGCTGCTGCAGGACACCTCCGGCGTCAGCGAGAGCCTCATCGGGCCGCTGCTCCTCGTCTACGGGCTCGCGGGCATCGGCGGCACGGTCCTGGCGGGCATCACCGCGACCCGCAACGTCCGCGCGACCATCATCACGATGAGCGTGCTGCTCGCGGTCGTGCTCGCGCTGTTCCCGCTGATCGGCCGCAGCCCCGCGACCGGGATCGCGCTCCTGGTGCTGTGGGGCCTGGCCTTCGGCGGCATCCCGGTGGCCGTGCAGACCTGGGTGCTCAAGGCCGCGCCCGGCTCGACCGAGGCGGCGACCGCCCTGAACACCTCGATGTTCAACCTGGCCATCGCCTCGGGCGCGGCGCTCGGCGGCGTCATCGTGAGCACGGTGGCCCTCACCGCGGTCCTCGGGTTCGGCGCGGTCCTCGCCGCACTCACCTCGCTCGCCGTGTGGCGCACCAAGAAGATCTAGCGGACGGTACCGCCCTTGGAGGATCTGACCAGGGGGTTCGTGCGCCGCCTGGGGGATCGTCCCAGGCGGCGCAATCGGTTGGGCATGGGACAATGAAGTACGTGCTTTTCCCCCGGCTGTCCGGTTCGGGGGCCACCTCTGATCGACTGGGATGAGCAGCACGTGCGTTTCCTCAATGACATCCAGCCTGCGTACGACCTGACGTACGACGACGTCTTCATGGTCCCGAGGCGCTCCGCCGTCGGCTCCCGCCAGGGCGTCGACCTCGCCTCGCCCGACGGCACCGGCACCACGATCCCGCTGGTCGTCGCCAACATGACGGCGATCGCGGGCCGTCGCATGGCCGAGACCGTCGCCCGCCGCGGCGGCCTCGTCGTCATCCCGCAGGACATCCCGATCGAGGTCGTCACCGACGTCATCTCCTGGGTGAAGACGCGCCACCACGTCCTGGACACCCCGATCGTCCTCGCCCCCTCGCAGACCGTCGCCGACGCGCTCGCGCTGCTGCCCAAGCGCGCGCACAACGCGGGCGTCGTCGTGGACGAGGACCACAAGCCGGTCGGCGTGGTCACGGACGCGGACCTGAGCGGCGTCGACCGCTTCACGCAGCTGTCCGAGGTCATGTCCAAGGACCTGGTGCTGCTCGACGCGGACATCGACCCGCGCGACGCGTTCAACAAGCTGGACGGCGCCAACCGCCGCTACGCGCCCGCCGTCGACAAGGACGGCCGCCTCGCGGGCATCCTCACCCGCACCGGCGCCCTGCGCGCGACCCTCTACAAGCCCGCCCTGGACGCGGACGGCAAGCTGCGCGTCGCGGCGGCCGTCGGCATCAACGGCGACGTGGCGGGCAAGGCCAAGCAGCTGCTCGACGCGGGCGTCGACACGCTCGTCGTGGACACCGCGCACGGCCACCAGGAGTCGATGATCGCCGCGGTCAAGGCCGTGCGCGCGCTCGACCCGCAGGTGCCGATCGTGGCGGGCAACATCGTCGCCGCCGAGGGCGTCCGCGACCTGATCGAGGCCGGTGCCGACATCATCAAGGTCGGCGTGGGCCCCGGCGCCATGTGCACCACCCGCATGATGACCGGCGTCGGCCGCCCGCAGTTCTCCGCCGTCCTGGAGTGCGCCGCCGAGGCCAAGAAGTACGGCAAGCACGTCTGGGCCGACGGCGGTGTCCGCCACCCGCGCGACGTCGCCATGGCGCTCGCCGCGGGCGCGTCGAACGTCATGATCGGCTCCTGGTTCGCGGGCACGTACGAGTCCCCGGGCGACCTCCAGCAGGACGCCCAGGGGCGCGCCTACAAGGAGTCGTTCGGCATGGCCTCGGCCCGTGCCGTGCGCAACCGCACGTCCGAGGAGTCCGCCTACGACCGCGCCCGCAAGGCGCTGTTCGAGGAGGGCATCTCGCACTCCCGCATGTTCCTCGACCCGGCGCGTCCGGGCGTCGAGGACCTGATCGACTCGATCATCGCGGGCGTCCGCTCCTCCTGCACCTACGCCGGCGCCGGCTCCCTGGAGGAGTTCGCCGACAAGGCCACCGTCGGCATCCAGAGCGCCGCCGGATACGCCGAGGGCAAGCCGCTGCACGCCAGCTGGAGCTGACCCACCGGCCCCTCGGGCCAACTCATCGACGGCCCCCGCGAGTTCACTCGCGGGGGCCGTCGGCGTTTCACCAGTGCTTCGGGAAGATCACAAACGGAATACGGATCGGTCGACGGGCGGGGTACGGGGGCCGATCCGGGGGCGGCCGGAGCGGAAACAAACGGAATCCCAATCGACGGACAAATCGGGCGTCACGCAACGGACGAAAGGGACGGCGCAATAAAGGTCCATACAATCGACGCTCACGCAACGATCTTGTGTGGGTGCGCAACGTTGCTGCATTTCGGCTGGGAAGCGGAACCGCTTAGAGTCTGGCGCTGTACGTGGCGTGGCGGGGACTGCCTGCTCGGTGGGTTCCCGTGGTGATGCCCGGGCTGCCGTGGGTCCCGGCCATTTCGACCGGCAGCGATTAAGGAGCCACCCGTGCTCGACCAGGGCGCACCCCCGAAGACCCGCCCCCGCCCCCAGGGCGGCGCCGGTTTCGGCAGCCGAATAACCCGGCGCAAGCCGGTGGACCGCCTGGTCGCCGAGGGCGGCCAGGGCGAGGGCGGCACGCTCCGCCGGACCCTCGGCATGTGGCAGCTGACCATGATCAGCATCGGCGCGACGCTCGGCACCGGCATCTTCGTGGTGCTCGGCGAGAGCGTCCCCAAGGCCGGTCCGGCCGTGACGATCTCCTTCGTCATCGCCGGTCTCACCGCCCTGTTCTCGGCCCTGTCCTACGCCGAGCTGGCGGGCACCATCCCGGTCGCCGGATCCTCGTACTCGTACGCGTACGCGACGATGGGCGAGCTCGTGGCCTGGGTCTGCGGCTGGTGCCTGGTCCTGGAGTACGGCGTGTCCGTCGCGGCCGTCGCCGTCGGCTGGGGCGAGTACCTGAACGAGCTGCTCGACGGCACCATCGGCGTCACCATCCCGGACGCGCTCTCCGCGGCGCCCGGCGAGGTCGACGGCGCGATCATCAACCTGCCGGGCCTGATCGTGGTGCTGCTCGCCATGGTGTTCCTGCTCGGCGGCGCCAAGGAGTCCGCACGGGCGAACACGATCATGGTGATCGTGAAGATCGCGGCCCTCGTGCTCTTCTGCGCGGTCGGCTTCACCGGCTTCAAGTCCGGCAACTACTCCGACTTCATGCCGCTCGGCGTCGCCGGGGTCAGCGCGGCCGGAGCGAGCCTGTTCTTCTCCTACATCGGCTTCGACGCCGCCTCCACCGCCGGTGAGGAGGCCAAGAACCCGCAGCGCGACCTGCCCCGCGCGATCATGCTCTCGCTGGTCATCGTCACCGCCCTGTACGTCCTGGTCGCCGCCGTCGCCGTGGGCGCCTGGAACTGGAAGGACTTCGAGGGCTCCGAGGCGTCGCTGACCGCGATCATGAACGACGTCACCGGTCAGAACGTCTGGGGCACGCTGCTCGCCGCCGGTGCCGTCATCTCCATCGCCAGCGTCGTCCTGACCGTCCTCTACGGCCAGACCCGCGTGCTGTTCGCGATGTCCCGCGACGGCCTCGTGCCCAAGACGTTCGCCAAGGTCAGCGGCAAGACCGGCACGCCCCGCGTGAACACCGTCCTGGTGTCCCTGTTCTGCGGCGCGCTCGCCTCCGTGATCCCGCTCGGCAAGCTCGTCGACGCCACCAGCATCGGCACGCTCTTCGCCTTCGGCCTGGTCAACGTCGCCGTGATCATCCTGCGCCGGACCCGGCCCGACATGCCGCGCACCTTCCGGGTGCCGCTCGGCTGGCTCTTCCCGGTCCTCGGCTTCGGCTTCTGCGCCTACAACATGTACAACCTCGACGCGGCGACCTGGAAGGTCTTCGGTGTCTGGATGGTCGTCGGGCTCGTGTTCTACTTCCTGTACGGGATGCGCCGCTCCCGCCTGGAGACCGAACCGCCCGCCGCGGAGGCCTCCGCAGTGAAGTGACACGCAGAGAAGTGAACGACCCCCAGTGCGACTGAACGATCTCGACGAACGCATCGTGCACGCCCTCGCCGAGGACGCCCGCCGCTCCTACGCCGACATCGGCCAGCTCGTCGGCCTGTCCGCGCCCGCCGTGAAGCGGCGCGTGGACCGGCTGCGGGCCACCGGAGCGATCACCGGGTTCACCGTCCGCGTCGACCCCGCCGCGCTCGGCTGGGAGACCGAGGGGTTCATCGAGATCTACTGTCGCCGCAACACCTCTCCGGAGGCGATCCAGCGCGGTCTGGAGCGCTACCCGGAGGTCGCGTCCGCCTCCACCGTCACGGGGGAGGCGGACGCGCTCGTACAGGTCTTCGCCGCGGACATGCGGCATTTCGAGCGGGTCCTTGAGCGGATCGCGGGGGAGCCGTTCGTGGAGCGGACCAAGTCGGTGCTGGTGCTTTCGCCGCTGATGCGACGGTTTTCTTCGGGGTCTCCCGCCTAGTTCTTCGGCTGCGGGTGCGTTGTGGCTCGGCGCGCCCACGCGGCGAAGCCGCACATCGGCAACGCCCCGCGCCCCTTCGGGGCGCTGCCTCTGCGGGGCGCGGGCCGCCCGACCCCCGTGCGGGCAGCCCGCGCCCCGGCTCAGCGGGCCTCGGGGTACGGCGGGTTCCACGGGGTCACGTGGAAGTCGCCCGTGTTCTTCTTGAGCTTCTCGAAGGGGGCGGCGCTGTTGCACTTGGGCAGCTTCTTGTCGCCGGTGGGGCCGCCGGTCGCGCCCCAGCTGTAGCCGACGCGATCGTTCTTGCCCTGGTCGTGGACGCTGAAGCCGACGCGGCCGCCCTTGATCTCCTTGAGGTTGGTCTCGGTGATGATTCCGGTCGCCGTCGCCACCTTGCCGCCCGTCACCAGGCAGTCGATCCGGCCCTTGGCCCAGCCGCCCTTGCCGCCCGGCTTGTCCAGGTGGACGAACTTGAAGGTGCCGGTGGCCTTGCCCGGGTCGCCGTTGTGCCGCTTGGCCAGGTGGGCGTCGAAGGTGAAGGTGACGTCCTCCGTCGTCTTGCGGAACATCTTGCCCGTGCCGGTGAGCGCGGCCGCCTCACGGGGCTTCGCCTGCTCATCGGCGACCGGGACCGGGCGCGTGACGTCCTCGCCGGACGCGACGGCGACGCCCGCCACCCCCGCGGTGACCAGGAGCGCGGCGCTCACGGCGAGGGCGCGGGTGCTGTTGCGGGTGAAGGTGATGCGGCTCACGGGAGCCCTCCGTCTGTCGAAGTGGCCCGGTCGTTCCGGGTGACTTCACGATCTCCCGCACAGGGGCCCCGGCACGTCGGGCCCGAGGCTGCTCTCCGCTTCCCCCGCGCGGGGGAGCCGCGGCGCGGCCGACTGGGCCCCAGGTCTGACCCCCGTAGCACGAGGGACGCCGCGCAGACGCGCCTCGTACGCCGTCCATACGCCACCCGTACGCCGCCCCGCAACGAATCTCCGCCCGGGGCCTTCGACGCGCAACGGATCGTACGGGCAGGCGCAACGGTCGTGTCTTGTCCCGTCACTCCCGCGAAACGTACGGTCTATCCGACTCACTCCACCTGTCCGCGCCCCTCCTGTGCCCCCGAGGTCCGCCATGCCGCCGCTGCGCACCGCCCTGCTCCAGAGCTCGGGTCGTCCCGGCTCCGTCGCCGCCAACCTCAAGGTCCTTGACGAGGCCGCCGCCCGCGCCGCGGCCGCCGGGGCGCGGCTCCTGGTGACGCCGGAGATGTTCCTGACGGGCTACGCCATCGGCGACGACGTGCCGCGCCTGGCCGAGCCCGCGGACGGCGAGGCGGCCGACGCCGTCGCCGACATCGCCGTGCGCCACGGCCTGGCCGTCGCCTACGCCTACCCGGAGCGCGACGGCGAGCACGTCTACAACGCCGTCCAGCTCATCGACGCCGACGGCACCCGCCTCGCGAACTACCGCAAGACCCACCTCTTCGGCTGCTTCGAGCGCGACCACTTCACGCCCGGCGAGCGGACGGTCGTCCAGGCCGAGCTCGACGGCGTCCGGATCGGCCTGATGATCTGCTACGACGTGGAGTTCCCGGAGAACGTCCGCGCGCACGCCCTCGCGGGCACCGACCTGCTGCTCGTCCCGACGGCCCAGATGCACCCCTTCCAGTTCGTCGCCGAGTCGGTCGTGCCCGTGCGGGCCTTCGAGAACCAGATGTACGTCGCGTACGTCAACCGCGTCGGCCACGAGGGCGAGTTCGAGTTCGTCGGCCTGTCGACGCTCGCGGGCCCCGACGGCGTGGCCCGCGCCCGCGCCGGGCGCGGCGACGAGCTGGTGTTCGCCGACGCCGACCCGGAGTTCCTGGCCGCCTCCCGCGAGGCCAACCCCTATCTGCGCGACCGCCGCCCCGGCCTGTACGCGTCCCTCGGCTGAGGCCGAGTCCCCACCCGCACCACCGTTCCGTACTGTGCAAGGAGTCCGTACCCCATGACGTCCACGGTGCCCACCGCCGTCCAGCACACCGACGCGCAGCCGCCCATCACCATGTTCGGGCCGGACTTCCCGTACGCGTACGACGACTTCCTCGCCCACCCGGCGGGGCTCGGGCAGATACCCGCGACCGAGCACGGCACCGAGGTGGCCGTCATCGGCGGCGGCCTGTCCGGCATCGTGGCGGCGTACGAGCTGATGAAGATGGGCCTCAAGCCCGTCGTGTACGAGGCCGACCAGATCGGCGGCCGCCTTCGCACCGTCGGCTTCGAGGGCTGCGACCCGTCGCTGACCGCCGAGATGGGCGCGATGCGCTTCCCGCCGTCCTCGACGGCGCTCCAGCACTACATCGACCTGGTGGGCCTCGAGACCCGGCCGTTCCCCAACCCCCTCGCGGAGTCGACGCCGTCGACCGTCGTCGACCTCAAGGGCGAGTCGCACTACGCGGAGACCGTCGCCGACCTGCCGCAGGTCTACCGCGACGTGGCGAAGGCGTGGAACGACTGCCTGGAGGAGGGCGCGGACTTCTCCGACATGAACCGCGCGCTGCGCGAGCGCGACGTGCCGAAGATCCGCGAGATCTGGGCGAAGCTCGTCGAGAAGCTCGACAACCAGACCTTCTACGGCTTCCTCTGCGAGTCCGAGGCCTTCAAGTCCTTCCGGCACCGCGAGATCTTCGGCCAGGTCGGCTTCGGCACCGGCGGCTGGGACACCGACTTCCCGAACTCCATCCTGGAGATCCTGCGCGTCGTCTACACCGAGGCGGACGACCACCACCGCGGCATCGTCGGCGGCTCGCAGCAGCTGCCGCTCCGCCTGTGGGACCGCGAGCCGCAGAAGATCGTGCACTGGCCGCTCGGCACCTCCCTCGCCGAGCTGCACGAGGGCCGCGTGCCGAAGCCCGCCGTGACCCGTCTGCACCGGACCGCGGGCAACAACATCACGGTCACCGACGCGAACGGCGACATCCGCACCTACCGGACGGCGATCTTCACCGCCCAGTCCTGGATGCTGCTCTCCAAGATCGAGTGCGACGACTCGCTGTTCCCCATCGACCACTGGACGGCGATGGAGCGGACCCACTACATGGAGAGCTCGAAGCTCTTCGTGCCCGTGGACCGGCCCTTCTGGCTGGACAAGGACGAGGAGACGGGCCGGGACGTCATGTCGATGACGCTCACCGACCGGATGACGCGCGGCACCTACCTGCTCGACGACGGACCGGACAAGCCCGCCGTCATCTGCCTGTCCTACACCTGGTGCGACGACAGCCTGAAGTGGCTGCCGCTGTCGGCGAACGAGCGCATGGACGTCATGCTCAAGTCGCTCGGCGAGATCTACCCGAAGGTCGACATCAGGAAGCACATCATCGGCAACCCGGTGACCGTGTCCTGGGAGAACGAGCCCTACTTCATGGGCGCGTTCAAGGCCAACCTGCCGGGCCACTACCGCTACCAGCGCCGCCTGTTCACGCACTTCATGCAGGACCGCCTCCCCGAGGACAAGCGCGGCATCTTCCTCGCGGGCGACGACATCTCCTGGACGGCGGGCTGGGCCGAGGGCGCCGTGACGACGGCCCTGAACGCCGTGTGGGGCGTCATGCACCACCTGGGCGGCACCACCGACGCGACGAACCCCGGCCCCGGCGACCTCTACGACGAGATCGCGCCGGTCGAGCTGCCGGAGGACTGAGGCGACCGGGGCCCCGCACCCGCAGGGGCGGGGCCCCGAAGCCGCGCTACACCCCCGCGGCCCGCGCCGCCGCGTACAGCTCTGCGGCGACGTCCTTGAGCTCCTGCGCGTCGCGCACGCTCGCCTGGACGTCGATGAGGATCTCGTCCAGGCCCACCGCGGCGTGCGCGGCCAGGTCCTCGGTGATCTGCTCGACGCAGCCCTGGAACGGCGCGCGCCGTTCGCCGTCGTAGGCCTTGGGCGTGTACTGGGGGTTCACGCGCAGCACGGACCGGACGGGCTCCTCGCGGCCGCGCTCGGCGGCCGTCTCCCGGACCCGCCGCCACTGCGCGGCGAGCTTGTCGGCGCCCGTGCCGATCGGCATCCAGCCGTCCGCCCGGTCCACCAGGCGGCGCAGCGCGCGCGGGCCGTTCGCGGGCAGCAGGATCGGGATGGGCCGCGCGGGCTTCGGGCCGACCTCCGACGGCACGATCCGCGTCAGCCCGCCCTCGTACGCCACCGGGTCGGGGCCCCACACCGCCCGGCACACGTCGATGACCTCGTCGAGGACCGCGCCGCGCCGCTCGAAGGGCGCCACCGACGAGGCCGCGTACTCGTCCACGGACCAGCCGGTGCCGAGGCCCGCGACCACCCGGCCGCCGCTCGCCGCGTCCAGCGAGGCGAGCGAGCGGGCCAGCTGGAACGGCACGTGCAGCGGGGCCACCAGGACGCTGGTGCCGAGCCGGGCCCGCTCGGTGGCCGTCGCGGCGAGGGCCAGCGTGACCAGCGGGTCCGCGACCGAGCGGTAGTCGTCGGGCCAGGGCAGTCCCGGGACGCCGTACAGGCCGTGCGCGGCGGGCTCGGGGAACAGGACGCGCTCGAAGACCCACACGCTGTCGAAGCCGGTCCGCTCGGCGCAGCGCGCCACGTCCGGGACGTCGCGCCCCAGGTCCGCCCACTTCATCTGGGGCAGGCCGAGTCCGAGTCGGGTCGTCATCGTCGTCCTCCTGCGGTCGGGATCGCGCTGGCCGGTTCAACGTACAAAGAACGCGGGGGAGTTCCGGGGCGCCCGCCGTGCCGCCGGCCGGATCGGTCCGGCGTCAGTCGGGCAGCGGAGTGAGCAGCATCCGCCCCACGAGGCCCACCGCGCCGTCGAGCCGCTCCCGCAACTCCGCGGCGAGCCCGGGGAATTGGCGCAGTGCCCACAGGGCGCGCGCCGTCGACCAGGCGGTGTCCCGGGCCCGCTCCAGACTCCAGGAGCCCAGCAGATGGGTGAGCGGATCGGCGACCTGGAAGACGTCGGGGCCCGGCATCAGCTCTTCGCGGACGCGCTCCTCCAGCGACACGAGGATGTCGCCCACGCGGTCGAACTCGTCCTCCAGGTCGGCCGGTTCGCAGCCGATGGAGCGGCAGGTGTCCACCACGGCGAGCGCCAGGTCGTGCCCGATGTGCGCGTTCACACCCGCCAGGGCGAACTGCAGCGGCCGTACGCCGGGATGCCTCCGCAGCTGGAACAGCGGGCGCCAGCAGGCGGGCGGGCACCGGTCGGCGGCCACCGCGTCCACGGCCGCCAGATAGCGCTCGGCGAAGCGGACGTCCAGCGTGACGGCGGCCTCGACGTCCGGGAACGCGCCCGCGCCGACGTGCCGGCCGACCTCCTGAGTCACCGCGAGATACACGCGGTTGAAGACCGCGACGCCGTCCCGGCGCGGCCACGTCCTGTCAAGGGCGCGCATGCGCGCCACCACCGCGTCCACGCCGTGCGCCACCACGTCCACTCCGTGCGCCGGGTGAGTGCACTCGGCCAACCGCTCCAACCGCGCCATGGGGGCAGGGTCCCAGCCCTAGCCTGGCGCAGGGGTCCGCCGGGCGGGCGCTTCCCCAGAACGGGGGAACGAGCCCGCAAGGACCCCCCGGGGGAGCGGTACGAGGGGGGAGCGGGACGTGGGGGAGACACGTGCGCGCGGCCGCGGCGGGCGGCGGCGCGGCCTCGGTGGGATCACGGCGACGGCGACCCTGCTGGTCGCGGCCGTCGGAGTGCTGGCCGGGGCGGTGACCGTGGCAGGGGACGACGGGACGGGCGGGCACCGGAGCGGGACCGGGGCCGTGGAGGGGTCGCGGTCGGGCCCGGAGCCGTCGGGGCGCTCGTCGTCGGCGCGGCCTGCGCAGCCGCCGTCCGGTCGGGCCGCGGCGGGCGCCGCCGGCCGTCTGTACCGGCACGAGGGCGCTCAGGTCGTGGCGTGGGTGCGGGCCCACAGGGACGACCCGAGGAGGCCGCTGATCGCGTCCCGGATCGCCGCGCGGCCCGCCGCCGTGTGGTTCACCGACCCCCGGCCGTGGGCCGTCACGGCCCGGGTGCGGGCGGTGACGTCCCGGGCGGGCGACCGGGTTCCGGTGCTCGTCGCGTACGCGATCCCGAACCGCGACTGCGGCGGCCCCTCGCGGGGCGGCGCGCCGCACCTCGCCGCGTACGCCCAGTGGATCAAGCGGTTCGCGGCGGGCCTCGGTTCCCGCGAGGTCGTCGTCATCCTGGAGCCCGACGCCGTCGCGCTCGCGGACTGCCTGTCCCCGGGCGAGCGGTCACGGCGGTTCGCGGCCCTCGCCCGCGCGGGTGCCGTCCTGAAGCGGGCGAACCCCGCGGCGCGCGTCTACCACGACGGCGGGCACTCGGGCTGGCACCGGGCCGAGCGGCAGGCGGCCGCGCTGCGCCGGGCGGGCGCGGCGTCCGCCGCCTCCTCGGACGGGGTGTTCACGAACGTGTCCAACTTCCACCGCACGGCCGCCGAAGTGGCGTACGCGCGCCGGGTCCTCACCGCCCTGGGCGGGCCGCGCGGCCTCGGCGCCGTCATCGACACCAGCCGCAACGGCAACGGGGCCCCGGCGGACGGACGGTGGTGCGACCCCGCGGGGCGCCGCCTCGGCCGCCCGCCCACGCTGCGCACCGGCGAGGCCCGCATCGACGCCTATCTGTGGGTCAAGCTGCCCGGGGAGTCGGACGGGTGCCGGGGCAGGCCCGGCACCTTCTCGCCCGGCTACGCCTACGACTTGGCGCGCGGCTGAGCGGTGGGACCGGGACCGGCGTCCTCGCGGGTCCCGTCCGTGTCCGGCTCGTCGTACGACGACGTCCCCGAATCGAGCAGCGGCTCCTGGGACTTGAGGTGCGCGGGGGCGAAGGCGCGCAGCACGTGGTAGCCGGTGATCACCACGATGGTGCCGAGGGCGATGCCGCTGAGGGAGAAGGTGTCGGTGAACTTCAGCGAGACGTTGCCGACGCCGATGATGATGCCGGCGGCGGCCGGGACCAGGTTCAGCGGATTGCGCAGGTCGACCTTCGCATTGATCCAGATCTGGGCGCCGAGCAGGCCGATCATGCCGTACAGGATCACGGTGATGCCGCCGAGCACGCCGCCGGGGATCGCGGCGACGACCGCGCCGAACTTCGGGCACAGGCCGAAGAGCAGCGCGAAGGCCGCGGCCGCCCAGTACGCGGCCGTGGAGTAGACGCGGGTCGCGGCCATCACGCCGATGTTCTCGGAGTACGTGGTGTTGGGCGGGCCGCCGACCGCGGTGGACAGCATGGACGCGGCGCCGTCCGCGGAGATCGCGGTGCCGAGCTTGTCGTCCAGCGGGTCGCCGGTCATCTCGCCGACCGCCTTGACGTGGCCCGCGTTCTCGGCGACCAGGGCGATCACGACGGGCAGGGCGACGAGGATCGCCGACCACTCGAAGCTCGGCCCGTGGAAGGTGGGAAGGCCGATCCAGTCCGCGTGGTCGACCGCCGACAGGTCGAGGCGCCAGTGGTCGGTGACCTTGCCGGAGCCGTCCGCCGAGTGGATCTTGCCGAAGAGCGCGTCGAGGGCCCAGGACAGCGCGTAGCCGAAGATCAGACCCAGGAAGATCGCGACCCGGGACCAGAAACCCCGCAGGCACACCACGGCCAATCCGGTGAACAGCATGACGAACAGCGCCGTCCACTGGTCCTGCGGCCAGTAGGTCGCGGCCGTGACCGGGGCGAGGTTGAAGCCGATCAGCATGACGACCGCGCCGGTGACGATCGGGGGCATCGCCGCGTGGATGATCCGCGCGCCGAACCGCTGCACGGCGAGCCCCACCACGAACAGCGCCGCGCCCACCACGAACACCGCGCCCGTCACCGTGGCGCTGGAGCCGCCCTGGGCGCGGATCACGGCCGCCACGCCCACGAACGACAGCGAGCAGCCGAGGTAGCTGGGCACCCGGCCGCGGGTGGCGAGCAGGAAGATGACGGTCGCGACGCCCGACATCATGATCGCGAGGTTCGGATCGAGGCCCATCAGGACCGGGGCGACGAACGACGCCCCGAACATCGCCACCACGTGCTGGGCGCCGAGCCCGAACGTGCGGGGCCACGAGAGCCGTTCGTCGGGTCGGACGACGGCCCCGGGCGCGGGGGTGCGCCCGTCGCCGTGCAGTCTCCAGCGCACGCCGAGATCCATGGTGAGTTCGCTTTCTGTGCGCGGGACGAGCTGTGCCGTCGCGGATGACGGGCTGTGTCGTCGCGGGGGACGGGCTGTGTCGTCATGTGGACGATCAGCGTCGACATGTTAATGCGACGTAAGTGCGGATTCTCTCCGGCTCCTCCGGTACGGTGACTCGGCCAGGTCGATGAACTCCGTTCATGTATCTGATTGGAGTGATGCGTGCGATGCGTGCGATGAGCACGATGCGTGTGGTGGGTGCGATGCGTGCTCGTACCCGCTTGAGGGCCCTGCTGGCCGCGGCGGCCCTCACGGCCGCCCCGCTGGCCGTGCCCGCCGCCCCCGCCGCGGCCGCCGCCCGGCCCGAGGTCCCCGGCACCGCCGTCCTGGACGGTCAGCGCCTCGCCGCGGCCAAGCAGCGCCTCGACCAGGGCGACCCCCGGCTGCGGCTCGCTCTCCGGGACCTGACGGCCCGCGCCGACCGCTGGCTGGGCCAGGGCCCCTGGACCGTCGTCGACAAGCCGAGGCCCGCGCCCGGCGGCGACCCGCACGACTATCTGAGCCAGGCCCCCTACTGGTGGCCGACCCGGCCGAAGACCCCCGAGAACCCCTGGGGCTGCCCGTACGAGCAGCGCGACGGCGAGCGCAACCCCGAGGTCGACACCGGCACCGACCGCCGCGACGCGGAGAACGTCTTCGACTCCAGCTACGAGCTGGCCCTCGCCTGGTACTACACGGGCGAGCGGACGTACGCCGAGCACGCCGGGACGATCCTGCGCACCTGGTTCCTGGACCCGGCGACCCGGATGAACCCGCGCCTCGACCACGGCCAGTTCATCCCCTGCAAGTACGACGGCCGCGCCATCGGCATCATCGACTTCTCGCAGTCGTACACGAGCGTCCTGGACGCCCAGGCGATCCTCGCCGCAGGCGCCCCCGGCTGGACGCGGACCGACCGCGCGCGGATGACGGACTGGAACAAGGACTTCCGCGACTGGCTGACGCACAGCGACTTCGGCAAGCAGGAAGGTGCCGCGAAGAACAACCACGGCACCTTCTACGACCTCCAACTCGCCGCCCTGGCCTACGCCACAGGCGACGAGGCCCTCGCCCGGAAGACCGTGCGCGACGCGCGCGCCCTGCGCATCGACCCGCAGATCGCCCCCGACGGCAGCCAGCCGCAGGAGCTGGGCCGCACCCGCAGCTGGCACTACTCGACCTTCGACCTGGTCGCCTACGCCCGCCTCGCCGACATCGGCCGGCACGTGGGCGTGAACCTCTGGGCGCACCGGGGCCCCGCGGGGCAGAGCCTGGTCAAGGCCGTCCGCTATCTGCTGCCCGCCGCCACCGGGGAGCGGCCGTGGCCGCACCCCGAACTCGACTTCCGCAGGTACGCGGCGACCGACGTCGTGCACGCGGCCGCCGACGCGGGCGACCGGGCGGCGAAGGCCGCGGTGCCGAAGCTCGCGTCCCCGCCCGGCGGTGACCTGTGGGCGCTGCGGCCCGCGGCGGAGCAGCTGGACTCCATCGCGGGGTGAGGCCGGGGTGAGGCCAAGGGGGCCGGGGCGAGCCCCGGGTGAGGGCGCCTCAGCCCTTGCGGTCCACCGCGGCCGACTGCGGGGCGGGCGCCTGCGCGGACGCCCGCCCGTCCGTGCGCAGCACCCCGGCGAACGCCATGAGCCCGCACGCGAGCACGGTGACCAGGCCGAAGGAGGCGACCAGGCTCGTGGCGTCGGCGAGCGTGCCGATCGCCGACGGCGCGATCAGGCTCGACGTGTACGTGATGGTGGCGACGCCCGCGATGGCCTGGCTGGGGTTGGGCCCGCTGCGCCCCGCCGCGGCGAACGCCAGCGGCACGACGACGGCGATGCCGAGGCCCATCAGGGCGAAGCCGGTCATGGCGAGGGCCGCGTGCGGCGCCGTCACCACGAGGATTCCGCCGAGCGCGGCGAGCGCCCCGCCCACGCGCACCGTGCGCACCGCGCCGAACCGGTCGACGACCTTGTCGCCCGCGAACCGGGCGATGGCCATCGTCAGCGTGAAGCCGGTGGTGCACGCGGCGGCCAGGCCCGCCGACGAGTCGAGCACGTCCTTCAGGTACACCGCGGACCAGTCGAGGCTCGCCCCCTCCGCGAACACCGCGCAGAACCCGACCGCGCCGATGAGCAGCGCCGACTTCGGCGGCAGCGTGAAGCGCGGCGGCGCCTCCTCCTCCGGCGCGCTCCGCAGGTCGAGCACGCCCTGGCAGGCGACGAGACCGGCCGCGGTGAGCACCGCGGCGGCGAGCGCGTGGTGCACGCGGGCGTCCGCGCCCAGGTGTGCCGCGACCGTGCCGCCCGCCGAGCCGAGCAGGGCGCCCGCGCTCCACATGCCGTGCAGGCCGGACATGATGGACTTCTCCATGCGGGTCTCGACCTCGACGCCGAGCGCGTTCATCGCCACGTCCGCCATGCCCGACGTGGCGCCGTACACGAAGAGCGCCGCGCACAGCGCGGGCAGGTTCGGCGCGAGCGAGGGGAGCGTGAGCGCCAGCGTCCACAGCGCGAGCAGCCCGCGCAGCGCGGCGCGGGCGCCGAAGTGATGACTCACCCAGCCCGCGAGCGGCATCGCCACCGAGGCGCCGATCGCCGGGAACGCGAGCGCGAGGCCGAGCATGCCGGCGCTGACGTCCGCGTGGTCCTGGATCCACGGCACCCGGGTCGCGAACGACCCGGCGACCGAGCCGTGCACACAGAAGATGACCGCGACCGCGAGCCGCGCCCGGCTCAACTGCGGCTTGCTGTAAACCACTTGGCCCTGCCCCTCACTCATCCGACGCACCCCTCCACGGTCCCCTCCGGGACCGCCGCAGTAAACTATCAGGAACCCTGCCTGATAGAAGAGGGCCAGGGAACCGAATATCGCGCGCAGCACGGACGCCGCCCCGGCGGACCGGCGCGAGCGCTGTGGAAGGATCCGGCCATGCCCGCATCACCGAGCACCGCTCGGGCCATCAACGACCGGCTCGCGCTGCGCCTCCTGCAAAGCGAAGGCCCCTTGACGGCAGGGCAGTTGAAGCAGCTCACCGGACTGTCCCGGCCCTCCGTCGCCGACCTCGTGGAGCGGCTGCAGGACGCCGGCCTGATCACGGTCGTCGGCGAGGCGGGAGAGCGACGCCGGGGCCCGAACGCGCGCCTGTACGGCATCGTCGCCGACCGGGCCCAGCTGGCCGCGCTCGACGTCCGCACCGAGAGCGTCGCCGTCGTCGTCGCCGACCTGCTCGGCACGCCGCTCGCCGAGGCCTCGCTCCCGATGGACGACGGCACGGGCACCGGCCGTGCCGTCGAGCGGGCCGTCGCCCTCGTCGAGCGCACCGCGGCCGCGGCCGGTGCCACGCGCCTGCACACCGTCGGCGTGGGCGCCCCCGGCCTGATCGACCCCGCGACCGGCGACCTGCGCGACTCGGCGGGCCTGCCCGCCTGGCACCGCCGCCTGGTGACCGCTCTGACGGACCGGCTCCCGGCGCGCGTCCTGGTGGAGAACGAGACCAACCTCGCCGCCCGCGCCGAGCAGCGCGACGGCGCCGCGCACGACCGCGACACCTTCGTGCTCCTGTGGCTCGGCGCGGGCACGGGCGCGGCCGTCGTCCTGGACGGCGCGCTGCGCAGGGGCGCCTCGGGCGGCACCGGCGAGATCGGCTTCCTGCCGGTGCCCGGCACCGGCGGGCTGCCCTCGGCGACCGCCTGCGACGGCGGCTTCCACACGCTCGCCGGGTCGGGCGCGGTGGCGGACCTGGCGGCGGACCACGGCCTGAAGGCGGACCCCGAGCCGGGCGAGCTGCCCGCCGCCGCGCTGGTGCGGCACGCCGTGGAGACGGACCACGCGCCGTTCCTCACCGCGCTCGCCGACCGCGTGGCCATCGGCGCCGCGTCCGTCGCGGCCGTGCTCGACCCCGGCTGCGTGGTGCTCGGCGGCGAGCTGGGCCGGGCGGGCGGCGCGGCGCTCGCCGACCGGGTGGCGCGGCGCGTGGCGGCGATGTCGCCGCTGCGCACGGAGGTCCGGGCGAGCACCCTCGGCGGCGCAGCGGTGCTCCGGGGCGCGCTGCTCACCGCCCGGGACGCAGCCCAGGACGAGCTGTTCACGACGGGCGCGTGAAGACGGGCGCTGAAGACGGGGGCTTGAAGACGGGCATGTGAAGCGGCGGCCGACGCACGGCACCCCGGCCCGCGGGGAGGCGTGCGGGCCGGGGTGGGGTTGGAGGCCCGGCGGCGAGGCAAGGGCATGTCTTCCCGCCGCCGGGCGTCTGGGGGAGGGGCACCGAGCGCCCCGGTCGTCACGTCAGCAGGCTCCCAGGTCCTGCCAGACGCCCCACTGACCGGTGGAGCCGGGCTCCTCGCCCTTCGTCCACCACTTGGCCTTCCAGGTGTGCGACTTGTGGGACACGGTGGTCCCGGAGCCGTACTCCGACGTCGCGCTCCACGCGGGCGGGGTGCACTTGCCGGGCGGGTCCGTCGGCCCGGGCGGGTCCGTCGGGCCCGGACCCGTGCCGGGCTCGACCACCGTCGTGCCGCGCGCCAGGTCACCGGCGAGCGCGTAGGTCGTACCGCCGATGTTCACCGTCCAGTTCGACGGCGTCGACACCGGCAGGTAGTAGTTGAACGACAGGTCCACGGACGCGCCGGGCGCAAGCGTCTGCCAGGCGGGCAGCTTCAGCGAGACGCGGTGGAAGTCGCCCTTCAGACCGCCCACGTTGTTCCCGGTGTGGCCGCTGCTGATCACCTTCGTGCCGAAGCCGGACTGGTCGGAGGCGTTGGCGGGGGCCGAGGTGGAGTAGTCGAACTGGAACTCCGTGCCGCCGGGCAGGGTCGCCTTCGTGTTGTTGGTGATCTTCAGCTTGGGCGTGATCGGGTAGTTGGAGTCGCCGAGCTTGAAGTCGCCGAACTCCACCCCGATGTCCACGGCCTTGGCGGGCAGGTCCTTGCCCGCGACCTTCGCGCCGTAGGGGGCCGCCGACTTGAACTTGTCGTACATCGCCGTGGTGAGCGTGTCGCCGATCTCGTACTGGCCCTTGGCGGAGTTGTACGTGTAGTCACCGGCCAGTTCCCACACCATGGTGCCGCCGATGCCCTTGTCCACGACGTAGTCGGCCTTGGCCTTCACGGACTGCTCGTCCTCGGTGGACAGGAACACCTTCTTGTCGGCGTTCCACAGCCAGGGCGCGACCAGCGTCGAGTCGTACTTGCGGGCGTAGGTGCCGGTGAGCTTGGTGTCGGCGGGGAAGCCGTACTTGGTCACGTAGTCCCCGACGACGCCCTTCTCCAGGTTCTTGGCGTGCCACATCGGGTTGGAGCCCGCCGGGGACTCCTTGCCGTTGTCGTCCTTGTCGTGCCACAGGTTGTCGATGCCGACGGCGCCGTCACCGCACTTGGTCAGGCCGGAGCCCGCCGGGCAGTTCGTCGTGGCCGCCTTGCCCCACAGGCCGTCCGTGCCGCCCTGCACGTTCTTGAAGCCGCGCGTGTAGTACGGAAGGCCGATGTTGATGCGCCCCGCGGGCATCGAGCCGCGGAAGTAGTGGTACGCCCAGTCGGTGTTGAGGTAGCCGATGCCGCCGTACTGCTGGCTGCCGTACACGCCCGCGGCCGTGAGCTCGTTGTCCTTGCCGTCGTCGTACAGGGAGGCGTTCGGGCCCACGTACTCGTTCCAGGCGCCGTGCAGGTCGTACGACATGATGTTGACGTAGTCCAGGTACTTCTGGACCTGGAAGGTCTCCATGCCGCGCAGCAGATAGCCGGAGGAGGGCGCGGCGACGGTCAGCAGGTAGTGCCTGCCGTCGGTGGCCCCGGCCTTGTCGAGCTTCTCGCGCAGCGTCTTCATCAGCACCGCGTAGCCCTTGACCAGGCCCGCGCGGCGGCCGTTGGCGAGCTGCCAGTCCAGCGGGTTGCCCGCGTCCTTCATCGTCGTCGGGTACTCGTAGTCGATGTCGACGCCGTTGAAGCCGTACTTCCTGATGAAGTCGACGGTCGAATCGGCGAAGGTGTTGATGCCCGCCTGGTTCACCGAGCCGTCGGCGTTGGTGGCCATCGAGTAGAAGCCGCCGGAGTTCACGCGCTTGCCGTCGTCGCCGAAGTAGCCGCCGGTCTCGGCCCAACCGCCCACGGAGACGAGGGTCTTGACGTTCGGGTGCTTCTTCTTGAACTTGTTCAGGAGGTTGAAGTGGCCCTTGTAGGAGAACCCGGGGTCCATCTCGGCGCCCGCGACGCCCGGCCACGTCATGCCGGTGGCGGCGTTCTTCTCGCCGTCGGAGCCGACGGAGATCTTGTTGTCCTTGTTGACGTGCGCGAAGGCGTAGTTGAGGTGGGTGACCTTGTCCCAGGGGATGTCGGACGCCAGATAGGCGGGCTCGCCGTTCTTGCCGGTGCGCCAGCCGGTGAAGTAGCCGATCACGCGGCGCTGGTGGTCGGCGCCCATCTTCTCGCGGCCGTCGGCGTCGTAGACGGAACAGTAGGGGACGTCGACGCCGGGGGTCTTGTAGAGGCCGTCGGGTCTGCACGACTCGTTCGCGGCGGCGTCCTTGGGATCGGCGGCCTGCGAGGTCGTCGCGGCGAGGGTGCTCAGGAGCAGACCGGCGACGGCGGCGCCGGCGAGGAGCGTGGTTCTCGCCCGAGTGGGGGTGGGCACGTTGTTCCTCCTGGGGAGGCTCGGTGTCGCACAACGAACGGGGATGGCGGCCCACGATGTGCGCACACCGGGCGGGCCTTTCCGCAGAGTGACGCAGACGTTAAAAGGACTAGACCAGAGCGTCAATAGGTATGGACCAACCCGCTTGCGGAGGGGGATTCGCCATTTCCGGAGGGGTGGTCGGCGGAATCCGGTCAGAACGGGGCGACATGATCCGGCCGAGCCGCGCCGGGAGTCGCGCGGCGTCCGCTGTGAGCCAGCCCACAGAAGGTGGCCCGCACGGTCGCTACCGGGCGTGGCACACTGGCTGCGTACCAAAAGCAGCGCACTCCGGGGTCGGTGTAATTCCGAACCGGCGGTTACAGTCCGCGACCCGGTCACCTCCAGTGGCCGGTTGACCAGGTGAAATTCCTGGACCGACGGTGAAAGTCCGGATGGGAGGCAGTGCGCGGCGAGCGGGCACACCTCCGTGTGCCGTGTCGTCGTAGTGGCTTGTTCCTGACACGGGACAGGTCCCTTCCGGCGTCTGCGGCCCCGTGTGCTCCCGCTCGTACGTTCTCGTCGTCATCGACGTGCCCCGGAGTCCGTGCCCGAAGAGGCAGGAGGACCCGGTGGCCACCCAGGCCGAAGCAGCCGCCATGCGGCACGCGCTCGCACTCGCCGTGCGCGGACTCGGCTTCACCAGCCCCAACCCGGTCGTCGGCTGCGTCGTCATCGACGCCGCGGGACGCACCGTCGGCGAGGGCTACCACCAGCGTGCGGGCGGCCCGCACGCCGAGGTCCACGCCCTGCGCGCGGCGGGCGACCTGGCCCGCGGCGCCACCGCCGTCGTCACCCTCGAACCCTGCAACCACACCGGCCGCACCGGCCCCTGCGCCCAGGCCCTCGTCGACGCCGGGATCGCCCGCGTCGTCTACGCGGTCGGCGACCCGAACCCGCAGGCCACCGGCGGCGCGACCACCCTGCGCGCGGCCGGCGTGGACGTCGAGGCGGGCCTGCTCGAGGCCGAGGGCGAGGCGGCCAACGCCGCCTGGCTGACCTCCGTGCGCCGCGGCCGCCCCCACGTCACCTGGAAGTACGCCGCCACGCTCGACGGCCGCACCGCCGCCGCCGACGGCAGCAGCCGCTGGATCACCTCCGCCGAGTCCCGCGCCGACGTGCACCGCCTGCGCGCCGAGTGCGACGCCGTCGTGGTCGGCTCCGGCACCCAGCGCGCCGACGACCCGCACCTCGCCGTCCGCGGCGTCGAGGGCGCCCGCCAGCCGCTGCGGGTCGTCGTCGACACCCACGGCACCGCCGTGCGCCCCGGCGCCCGCGTCCTGGACGACGCGGCCCCCACGCTGATCGCGGTGGCCGCCGACGCCGCGCCGGTCCCGTCCGGTGCCGACACGGTGCGGCTGCCGCGCGCCGCGGGCGGCCTGGACATCGCGGCGCTGCTCGCCGCGCTGCACGCCCGCGGCGTGCGCTCCGTCCTGCTCGAAGGCGGCGCCACCCTGGCCGGCGCCTTCGTCGCCGCGGGCGCCGTCGACCGCGTCGTCGGCTATCTCGCGCCCGCCCTGCTGGGCGCGGGCCCCGCCGTCCTCAGCGGCGGCGGAATCACCACCGTCACCGAAGCGTTGCGGCTCGACATGACCGAAGCCGTCCGCGTCGGACCCGATCTGCGGATCACCGCGACCCTCGCAACGAAGGAGCACTGAGCGTGTTCACCGGAATCGTCGAAGAGCTGGGCGAAGTCACCGCCGTCGAGACCTTGGCCGACGCGTCCCGCTTCCGCCTGCGCGGTCCCGTCGTCACCGACGGCGCGAAGCACGGCGACTCCATCGCCGTCAACGGCGTGTGTCTCACCGTCGTCGACCACGAGGGCGACGAGTTCACCGCCGACGTGATGGCCGAGACCCTGAACCGCTCCAGCCTCGGCGCCCTGGCGCCCGGCTCGAAGGTCAACCTGGAACGCCCCACCGCCGTGGGCGCCCGCCTCGGCGGCCACATCGTGCAGGGCCACGTGGACGGCACGGGCACCGTGCTCGACCGCAAGGCCTCCGAGAACTGGGAGATCGTCAAGGTCTCCCTGCCCGCCGACCTCGCCCGCTACGTGGTCGAGAAGGGCTCCATCACCGTCGACGGGGTCAGCCTGACCGTCGTCGACGCCGGGCCCGACTACTTCACCGTCAGCCTCATCCCCACGACGCTCGCGCTGACCACGCTCGGCGTCAAGCAGCCCGGCGACCCCGTCAACCTCGAGGTCGACGTCATCGCCAAGTACGTGGAGCGCCTGCTCGGCACCCGCGCCCAGAGTGAGGAGCCCACGCGATGAACCACTTCGACTGGCTCAACGCCGAGGCCTTCACCGCCTTCGGCCAGCACATCATGTGGTCCGACATGGTCGGCAACAGCATCGGTCTGATCGCCCTCGCCCTCGGCTGGCGCCGCTCGATCTGGACCTGGCCCGCCCAGTTCCTGTCCGGCGTGATCCTGGTCGCCGCGTACGCCTCCGCGCAGCTGTCCGGCGGCGTCGGCAAGCAGCTCCTCGTCATCGGCGTCGCGGTGTGGGGCTGGCGGCAGTGGACGCGCGGCAGCCAGAAGGCGCAGGACGGCTCCATCGCCGTCCGCTTCGCCACCTGGAAGGAGCGCGGACTGCTCCTCGGCGGCACCGCCGCCGGCACCCTCGCGGTCGGCGCGCTGTTCTCCGCCGTGCCCGACCTGTCCTGGAACCCCTGGCCGGACGCCTACATATTCGTCGGCACGCTCGCCGCGATGGTCGCCCAGGCGCGCGGCCTGGTCGAGTTCTGGTTCGCGTGGCTGCTCGTCGACGTCGTCGGGGTGCCGCTCGCGTTCTCCAGCGGGCTCGCCTTCTCCGGCCTCGTGTACGTCGTCTACCTCGCCCTGGTGCTGTGGGGCCTGCGCGACTGGTGGCTGCGCTCCCGCAGCGCCGCCGCCCCGCAGCCGCAGCCCGTCATCGAAGGAGCCCCGGCATGACCACCCACACGCCTCCCGCCGCCCCCGATGACGCCGGGCCGGTGCACCCCTTCTACTACACGACCGACAACTCCGAGGACCTCTGCCTCGACCCCGTCGAGCTGGCCGTCCGGGACATCGCCGCGGGCCGCCCCGTCGTGGTCGTCGACGACGAGAACCGGGAGAACGAGGGCGACCTCGTCGTCGCCGCCGAGAAGGCGACCCCCGAGATCGTCGCCTTCATGATGACCGAGTGCCGCGGCCTGATCTGCGCCCCCATGGAGGCCGACGAGCTCGACCGCCTCGAACTGCCGCAGATGGTCACGGAGAACACCGAGTCGATGCGCACGGCCTTCACCGTGACCGTCGACGCGGGCCCCGCGCACGGCGTGACCACCGGCATCTCCGCGGCCGACCGCGCCACCACCCTGCAGATGCTCGCCGGCGGCAAGGCCAAGGCCGGCGATTTCGTCCGCCCCGGCCACATCTTCCCGCTGCGCGCCAAGGAGGGCGGCGTCCTCGCCCGCAACGGCCACACCGAGGCCGCCATCGACCTGGCCCGGCTCGCGGGCCTGCGCCCGGCCGGGGCCATCTGCGAGATCGCCGGTGAGGACGGACGCATGCTGCGCCTCCCCCAGCTGATCCCCTTCGCACGGAAGCACGGACTGACCATCATCTCCATCGAGGACCTGATCGACTACCGGCGCTCCGCCGAGCCCACCGTGCGCCGCGAGGCCGAGGTCCGGCTGCCCACGGCCTTCGGCGAGTTCACCGCGTACGGCTACCGCTCCACCGCCGACGGCGTCGAGCACGTGGCGCTCGTCCACGGCGACATCCAGGACGGCGAGGACGTCCTGGTGCGCGTCCACTCCGAGTGCCTGACCGGCGACGTCTTCCACTCGCTGCGCTGCGACTGCGGCCCCCAGCTCCAGGAGTCCATGCGGCGCATCGCCGCCGCGGGGCGCGGCGTCGTGGTCTATCTGCGCGGCCACGAGGGCCGCGGCATCGGCCTGATGTCCAAGCTGCGCGCGTACGAGCTCCAGGAGCGCGGCAGCGACACCCTGGACGCCAACCTGGAGCTCGGCCTGCCCGCCGACGCCCGGGACTACGGCGCGGGCGCCCAGATCCTCGACGACCTCGGCGTGCGCAGCCTGCGCCTGCTCACCAACAACCCCGACAAGACCGAGGCCCTCGCCCGCTACGGCCTCAAGGTCATCGCGCGCGAGCCCATGCCGGTCACCGCGGGCGAGCACAACCTGCGCTATCTGCGCACCAAGCGCGACCGCATGGGCCACGACCTGCCCTGGCTCGACGCCACGGACATGTCCGCCTGCGGCAATCAGTGACCTCGTTCCACACCGTCCACCCCACCATCCCTCATCCCTAGGAGAAGCGCGTGAGCGGCAAGGGTGCCCCCGAACTGAGCGTGAAGAACTGCGGTGACCTGCGCGTCGCCGTCATCGCCGCCCTGTGGCACGAGAAGGTCATGGACGGCCTCGTCGACGGCGCGCTGCGCGCGCTGCACGAGCTCGGCATCGACGAGCCGACCCTGCTGCGCGTCCCCGGCAGCTTCGAGCTGCCGGTGGTCGCCAAGGTCCTCGCGGGCCGCGGCTACGACGCGATCGTCGCCCTCGGCGTCGTGATCCGCGGGGGCACCCCGCACTTCGACTACGTGTGCCAGGGCGTCACCCAGGGCCTCACCCAGGTGTCCGTCGACACCGGCGTGCCGATCGGCTTCGGCGTGCTGACCTGCGACACCGACGAACAGGCCCTGGACCGCGCGGGCCTGGAGGGCTCCACCGAGGACAAGGGACACGAGGCGGTCACGGCCGCCGTCGCGACGGCGGCCACGCTCCGCACCATCTCCGAGCCCTGGCGCTGAGCGCCCACCCGTCGCCCGCCACCGCCCTTCGCCGGAGCCGCTTCGCGGCGCAGTGACAAGGGCGCGTAGAGTGAACGGCATCATGTCCAAGAAGACTTTCGAGGAGCTCTTCACCGAGCTCCAGCACAAGGCAGCCCACGGCGACCCGGCCACCTCCCGCACCGCGGAACTGGTGGACAAGGGCGTCCATGCCATCGGCAAGAAGGTCGTCGAGGAGGCCGCCGAGGTGTGGATGGCCGCCGAGTACGAGGGCAAGGAAGCCGCCGCCGAGGAGATCTCGCAGCTCCTGTACCACGTACAGGTGATGATGGTCGCCCGCGGCATCTCCCTCAGCGACGTATACGCCCACCTCTAGGACGAACGTTCTATCCGGCGCGCACTTCGTACGCCGCCCTCGTCCCGCACCACGTTCCCGCACCGTCACGCAAAGGAATCCGACCTCATGCTGCGCATCGCCGTCCCCAACAAGGGTTCACTGTCCGGACCTGCGTCGGCGATGCTGCATGAGGCCGGATACCAGCAGCGCCGCGAGTCCAAGGAACTCGTCATCGTCGACCCCGAGAACGAGGTCGAGTTCTTCTACCTGCGCCCGCGCGACATCGCCATCTACGTCTCCTCCGGCAAGCTCGACATCGGCATCACCGGCCGCGACCTGCTGATCGACTCCGGCGCCAGCGCCGAGGAGATCCTGCCGCTCGGCTTCGCCCGCTCCACCTTCCGCTTCGCCGCCAAGCCCGGCACCGCGACCGGCCTCGCGGACCTCGCGGGCCGCACCGTCGCCACCTCCTACGAGGGCATCGTCGCCAAGCACCTGGCCGACAGCGGCGTCGACGCCTCCGTCATCCACCTTGACGGCGCCGTCGAGACCGCCATCGAGCTGGGCGTCGCCCAGGTGATCGCGGACGTCGTGGAGACCGGCACCAGCCTGCGCAACGCGGGCCTCGAGGTGTTCGGCGAGCCGATCATGAAGTCCGAGGCCGTGGTCATCCGGCGCACCGGCGCCGAGGCCGACGACCCCAAGGTGCAGCAGTTCCTGCGCCGCCTCCAGGGCGTCCTGGTCGCCCGTACGTACGTGATGATGGACTACGACTGCCGCGCCGAGCACCTGGAGCAGGCCGTGGCCCTCACCCCGGGCCTGGAGTCGCCGACCATCTCCCCGCTGCACAACGAGGGCTGGGTCGCCGTCCGCTCCATGGTGCCCACCAAGGACGCCCAGCGAGTGATGGACGACCTGTACGCCATCGGCGCGCGCGCCATCCTGACCACGGCGATCCACGCCTGCCGCCTGTGACCGGACAGGGAAGCACCGTCATGACTGAGTCCTCCGCCCCGCCCGCGCTCCCGGTCACCTTCCGGCCCGGACGCACCCGGGCCGTGCTGCTCGCCGCCGCCGCCGCGATCTTCGCGGTCCTGGTGGTGATCGCGGTGATCCTGCCCGACCTCAACCCGGGCGAGCGCGTCAGCTTCGTCTTCACCGGCGCACTGCTGTCCGGCGCGCTCGTGCTGCTCAGCAGGCCCAAGGTGGTCGCCGACGAGTCCGGCGTGACCGTCGTCAACATCGCGACCCGGCGCCGTCTCGCCTGGGCCGAGATCGTGCAGGTCAACCTGCGCCCCGGCGACCCCTGGGTGTTCCTCAACCTCACCGACGGCACCAGCCTGCCCGCCCTCGGCATCCAGCCGGGCATCGCCAAGCAGCAGGCCATCAGCGACGCCCGGACGCTGCGCGCCCTGGCCGACGCGCGTTCGGGCAGCGAGCACGGCTGACCTCAGCGGGGGGTCTTGATTAACCTGGTGGCGGGGTCGGCCCGGTGTGCCGCCCCGCCCCTGCCGGGCCCGCGGCTCCCAGGGGCTCCTGCTACCCGAGGAGTGACTCCCTCCGGCGATGGACGGATCGTCCTGTAGTACCTGCGCCGCCCCCTCCCGACATACCGGGACCCGCGCACCGGGCGAGGCGGCGGCATCATGACCATCCCCCTGCTGCTCCTCGGAGCGGCCTTCCTGCTGATCCTCGCCAACGGCTTCTTCGTCGCTGCCGAGTTCGGCCTCGTCACCGTCGAGCGACCCGATGCCGAGAAGGCGGCGGCCGACGGCGACCGCCGCGCCCGCAGGGTCGTGAGCTCCCTGAAGGAGCTGTCCTTCCAGCTGTCGGGCACGCAGCTCGGCATCACCCTCACCTCCCTCGTCGTCGGCATGCTCGCCGAACCGGCCCTCGCGCACCTGCTCGCGGGCCCGTTCACGTCCGCGGGCCTGCCCGGCGCGGCGGTTCCGGGGGTCTCCGTGGCCGTCGGCATGCTGCTTGCGTCCGCCGTGCAGATGGTGATCGGCGAACTCGTGCCGAAGAACTGGGCGGTGTCGAGACCGCTCCAGGTGGCCCGGTTCGTCGCGGGGCCGCAGCACGCCTTCGCACGCCTTTTCCGGCCGGTGATCGCCGCCCTGAACGCCGTCGCCAACCGGCTCGTACGTGCCCTCGGCGTCGAGCCCACCGAGGAGCTGGCCTCCGCCCGCACCCCCGGCGAACTGGTGTCGCTCGCCCGGCACTCGGCCCGTGCCGGGGCCCTGGAGCAGGACACCGCCGATCTGTTCGTGCGCACCCTCTCGCTCGGCGAGCTCACCGCGCAGCACGTGATGACGCCGCGCGTGAAGGTCAGCGCCCTGCAGTCGTCGGCGACCGCCGAGGACGTGGTCAATCTGACCCGCGCCACCGGCCTGTCCCGCTTCCCGGTCTACCGCGAGCGGATCGACGAGGTCGTCGGCGTGGTCCACCTCAAGGACGCCCTCGCCGTGCCGGGGCACGCACGCCTTCGCACCGCCGTCAGCCGCATCGCCAAGGCGCCGCTGCTCGTCCCCGAGACGCTGCCCGTGCAGCCCCTCCTGGAGCGGCTGCGCAGCGAGCAGCCGATGGCCGTCGTCGTCGACGAGTACGGTGGCACGGCGGGAGTCGTCACCCTGGAGGACATCGTCGAGGAGCTCGTCGGCGAGGTCCGCGACGAGCACGACCGCCAGGACCTGCCCGAGCTCGCCGCGGCTCCGCCCGAGGACGGCCGCCCGGCCTGGGACGCCGACGGCGGCTGCCGCGTCGACACGCTCCAGCGCATAGGACTCGACGTCCCCGAGGGGCCGTACGAGACGGTGGCCGGGCTCGTCGCCGATCTGCTCGGGCGCATCCCGGCACCCGGTGACCGGGCCGAACTCCCGGGCTGGCGGCTCGCGGTGCGCCAGGTCGGGCACTACCGCGCCGAGCGCGTGCGGCTCGTACGGACCGCGGGCACGCGGGCGGGCGGCGACCCGGCGGCCGCCGACGGCGCCGCGGCCGCCCCGGACCCCGCGGCCTTCGGGCTCGCCGGTGGCCCGGCGCACGGTTCCGCGGCGGACAGGGCCGTCGCGGAGGCGGTGCGATGAGCGCCCTCCAACTCCTCCTGGCCCTCCTGCTCGTGCTCGCCAACGGCTTCTTCGTGGGGGCCGAGTTCGCGCTCGTCTCCGTGCGCCGCAGCCAGATCGAGCCGCTCGGCACGGCCCGGGCCCGCCAGGTCCTGTACGGCCTTGAGCACCTGCCGCAGATGATGGCCGCGGCCCAGTTCGGCATCACCGTCTGCTCGCTGACGCTCGGCGCGGTCGCCGAGCCGACCGTGGCGCACCTCCTGGAGCCGCTGTTCGAGGCGGCCCGGCTCCCGGAGGGCATGGTCCACCCCCTCGGGTACGTGATCGCGCTCGCGGTGGTCGTCTTCCTGCACCTCGTCATCGGCGAGATGGTCCCGAAGAACCTCGCGATGGCGGCGCCGGAGCGGACCGCGCTCTGGCTCAGCCCGGGCCTGGTCGCCTTCGCCCGGCTGTGCCGTCCGGTCACGGCCGCGCTCGGCGCCTGCGCCCGGCTGATCCTGCGGCTGTTCCGGGTCGAGCCCAAGGACGAGGTCGAGGCGGTCTTCACCAGCGTGCAGCTGGGCCGCCTGGTCGAGGACGCGGGCCAGGCGGGGCTGCTCGACCCGCAGGAGCAGGAGCGCCTGGAGGACGCCCTCGAACTGGGCTCGCGCCCGGTCACCGACGTCCTGCTCGACAGCGCGTCCCTGGTCACGGTCGGCCCGTCGGTCACCCCGGACCAGGTTGTCGACCTCACCGCCCGCACCGGCTACTCCCGCTTCCCGGTCCGCGCGGAGAGCGGTGCCTTCATGGGCTATCTGCACGTCAAGGACGTCCTCGACCTGGAGGACACCGACCGTGCGGTGCCGCAGCACGTCTGGCACCAGATGACGACGCTGCGGGCCGAACTGCCCCTGGACGATGCCCTGTCGGTGATGCGGCACGCCGCGACCCACCTGGCGCAGGTCGCCGACGCCGCCGGCCGGATCCTCGGCCTGGTGGCCCTGGAGGACGTCCTGGAACTCCTGGTCGGCGAGGTCAGGGACCCGGCCCACCGGCTGACGGTGCCACGGGCGACACGGGGGAGGGAACTGGTGCGCTGACCGAAGGGCACTTGAGGACGAGCGCGCGGAGCCTCGCTTCACGCTCGGCCGAGGCCCGCGTCCCGGGCCCGCACGATGGCCGTGGCGCGGTCGGCGACCTGGAGCTTCACAAAGATCGCCGACACGTGGTTGCTGATGGTCTTCGGCGCCAGCTGGAGCCTGCGGGCGATCGCCGGGTTGGCCATGCCCGCGGCGATCAGGTCGAGCACCTCCAGCTCGCGCGCCGTCAGCTCGGGGAACGGCGAGCGCGCCGCCGCGTCCCGCGGCCGGGCCATCCACTCGGCCACGCGGCGGGCGATGCGCGGCCCGAAGATGGCCTCCCCGGCGGCCACGCAGCGCACGGCGCGCACGATCTCGTCCTGCGCGGCGCCCTTGAGGATGTAGCCGCGGGCGCCCGCCCGCATCGCCGCGAACACCGACTCGTCGTCCTCGAACATGGTCAGGACGAGCACCGCCGTGTCCGGCGCGGACGCGAGCACCTCCCGGGTCGCGCTGACCCCGTCGAGGTCCGGCATCTCCAGGTCGATGACGAGCACCAGGGGCCGGTGGAGCAGCGTCTCGCGCACGGCGTCACGGCCGCCGGAGGCCTCCCCGACCACTCTGATGCCGTCGATGGATCCGAGCAGCGCCCGCAGGCCCCCGCGGACCACGGGGTGGTCGTCGGCCAGGACCACGGTGAGCTCACTGGAATCGGCGGGCGTCGTCAAGGCGCGGCTCCCAACGGCGGCGGTGCGTCCTGCCATGCCTACCCATCGTTCCGGACGGCGGACCCTCCGTCATGGGCGCGGGCACCCGAGTCGGCCGGGAGGAGTTCCCGGCCGGGGGAGGAGTGCGGGCCCTGACCCGAAGGAGGGGCCGAGGGCCATGCTGAGCCTGGAAACGGGGGACCGCCGGGCCCGTGCCATCGGGCCCGGCCGGCAACGAAATCCCCGCAAAGCCGATGACCAGGCCCCGAACGGAGGCACCCGATGCGCCGGACACCTCCCCGCGGGGCACCGCCCTTGAGCCCGCCGGTCTGCATGTGCGCGGCCCGGCACGTGCTCGTTCCCGCGAGCCCGCACCCCAAGGACAAGGAGAACGGCAATGCGCGACACACTCAAGGCAGTTGGCGTGGCGACCCTTGCCGCGGCGGCCCTCTGCGCCGGTTTCGCCGGGACGACAGCGGCGGCCGCGGCGGGGGGAGGTGGTGCCGTCACGAGGGTGGTGGCCGTGGGTGAGTACGTCCACCACGCGTGGACCCGGATCCTGTACGGCTGACGGAATCAGGGGCCTCAGTCGTACAGTGCCGTGCTGGTGCTAGCCGGACCGCAACGGGAGGACGGCGCTCACCTCCCCGCCCTCTGGACCGGGGCGGCACCGGCACCAGCCGGCGAGTTCGGCGGCCCGCTCCGCCATCGTGGACAGGCCCACCCCGGGCTGCCACGGCAGGGCGGACGGGCCGCCGTTGTCGGTGACCCGGATGCGCAGCGCGTCGTCGACGCGCAGCCGGACCAGGGCGTGGTCGGCCCGCGAGTGCCGGGCGGCGTTCGTCAGCGCCTCGGTCGCGATCCGGTACGCCGCCACCTCGACCGCGGCCGGCAGCTGGGGGAGCCTGCCGGGCGCGTCGATGGTGATGGCGAGCGGGGCGCCGCCCACGCGGTGACTCAGCCGCTCGGCCTGCCGGGCGAGGGCGGCGACGAGCCCCAGCTCGTCCAGGGCGGGCGGGCGCAGCCCCTCGACGAGACGGCGGATCTCGTCGATGGCGCCGCTCGCGTGCCCGCGCAGCTGGTCCAGGAGGAGCTCGGCCGTGGCCGGGTCGGAGCGGACCAGGTTGCGCACCGCGTCGGCGGTGAAGGCGAGGCCGGTGAGGGTGGGGCCGAGCCCGTCGTGCAGGTCGCGGCGCAGCCGTCGGCGCTCCTCCTCGCGGGCCGACACCAGGCGCTCGCGCGAGGACTGGAGTTCCTCGGACAGGACGGTCGCGCGCACCGCGACCCCCAGCGGCACCACCAGGACCCGCAGGGTGCGCAGGTCCTCCGCGTCGAGCCGGGCCTGCCCCCTGCGGGTGCCCACGACCAGCTCGGCCTCCTTGGTGCCGGGCGCGGGCAGCGGCACCATCGCGCAGCCGGGCGGCGGGGTGCCGGAGGCCGCCACCGCCCGCCCTTCCAGGTGGAAGGCGGCGTACGGCACCCGCAGCGCGTCGCGGACCGCGAGGAGCAGCCCGTCGAGGCCGGCCTCGGCGGTCAGCCGGGCGCCGAGCCGGTTGAGCGCGCGCACGGGGTCGCCCCGGTCGCCGTAGAGGAGCCGGTCGATGCCGTGCTGGAGCACGCCGCGCACGGGGTGGAAGGCGATCGCGACGGCGATGGCGACCAGCGCGGCACCGCCGATGTGGAAGGTCTCCCGCAGCACCCGGTCCAGGAAGAGCACCACGGCCGTGTACACGCCGAGCACGCCCAGGGACAGCGTCATGTACAGCAGGGCGCGGGACACCACCCACTGGATGTCCAGGACCTGCGGGCACAGGATCGCGACCGCGATGGCGATCGGCTGGGCGGTGATGAGGACCTGGAGCGCCTCCGCGTTCATGCCGAGCGGCCACCAGGGCACCGCGCACAGCACGGCGAGCATCAGCCACAGCATCTGGCGGCGCAGCCGTTCGTCGCCCCAGCGGTAGCGCACTATCAGGGCGGCGAGGTCGATGAGCATGGGCACGAAGATGCCCAGGAGGTCGGTCTGCGCCCGGTACGGCTCCAGCGGCGGCCAGCTGAGGACCCGCAGGTACCCGGAGGGGCCGCCGAGCGCGTACGGCTCGGGTGTCGTGACGCTCCACAGCCAGAACAGGCCGCCGAGGGTGGCGGTGCCCCAGGCCACCGGGCGCCAGCGCGGGCCCGGCAGGCTCCCGGTGGGGAACAGCAGCAGCGCGAGGGGCACGAAGAGCCGCAGGCCGAGCGGCCAGGCGGCGAGGGCGAGGGTGACCAGGACGCGGAGCGTCGCCGGGGCCCAGCCGTCGCGCAGGCCGAGGGCGAGGAAGCCGAGGGCCAGGACGGTCACGGCGTGCGCCGCGCCGCCGCCGAGCAGGAGCCAGCCGATGGGGTTGCGGGGGCGGCGCCAGGCCACGGCGACGCCGCAGGCGGCGAAGGTGAGGGACAGGGTGGTGTCCGTCACGACGAAGCTGTCGACGGCGAGTTGGAAGCTGAGCCCGCACGCGATCCACAGGGCCACGCCGGTGCCGGTGGCCGTCGTGACGGCGGCGAAGAATCCCCATGCCAGCCAGGTGGTCATCGTCGCGCACCCCCACCGTGTCCGCGCCTTTGTGGTCAGGGTCGCGGACTTCTGGCCACAGCTGGGACAACCGGGCGGCAAATGCCCCTAAGGGGTGACAGGCGGGGCCGTTCCGCCCGGGGGAACGGTCATCCCGTACCGGCGGGTCCCGTCGGGCCCCGGCCCGAGAGGACCTCGCCGTACGCCTGCATCAGGTCGGGCAGCCGCAGCGTGGCCAGGTCGGTGCGGGTCGGCTCGCCCGGATAGCCGGAGAGCCTGAGGTCGCGGTAGGCGCAGCTCTTCTCGTACAGCGTGCGCAGGAACCTTCCGTTGCCCAGTTCGTCGATCCAGGACTGGTCGACGACGTGCCCGCTGATGGACCGCAGCTCGTCGAGGGCCTCCTCGTCCCACACGTCGCCGTTCTCACCGGCGAGCACCTCGCCGATCGCGGTGAGTTCGAGCGGGCGGTACGAGGGGAAGTCGACGCGGGTGGTGAAGCGCGAGGACAGGCCGGGGTTGGCGGCGAGCAGCCGGTCCATGCCCTCCGGATAGCCGGCGAGGATCACCACGAGGTGGTCGCGGTTGTCCTCGGCCCGCTTCAGGAGCACCTGCAGCGCCTCGTCGCCGTACGCGTCTCCCTTGCCGTAGCCGGAGTTGGACAGGGCGTAGGCCTCGTCGACGAAGAGGACGCCGCCGATGGCGGAGTCGATCAGCTCGTTGGCCTTGACGGCGGTCTGGCCCAGGTACTCGCCGACGAGGTCCGCGCGCTGGGCCTCCACGAGGTGGTCGCCGCCGAGCAGGCCGAGCGCGTAGAAGACCCGGCCGAGGATGCGGGCCACGGTGGTCTTGCCGGTGCCGGAGGGCCCGGAGAAGACGAAGTGTCGTTTCGGCGGCTGCACGGGCAGGCCCTGGGCCGCCCGCAGACGGGCCATGTTGAGCTGCGCCGACAGCGCCTTGACCTGCCGTTTGACGGGTTCGAGCCCGACCATGCGCTCCAGCTCGGCGATGGCCTGGGCGAGCAGCGCCGGATCGGTGGGCCCCGGCGGCAGCTGCGGCGGCGGAGGCTTGACGGGGATGATCGCCTTCTCGCGCACGGTGTCGGCGGCGGGCTGCTCCGCGGGGCCTGTGCCCGGCGGCAGATCGGGCTCGGTGACCTTCAGGTCGCGGCCCTCGGCGCCGAACAGCGCGTCCACGCCCTCGGGCCCGTCGAGCACGTCCTGGCCGAGCCCGGCGAGGGTGACGGCGGCGAGGTCGGTGCCGTCGTCGAAGCCGTCGCCCTCGGCGATGGCCGCGAGCCGCGCGGAGGTGTCCATGAAGGCGGGGTCGACCCGGTGCACCGCGCGGTACAGCGGCAGGGCGGCGGCGGACCTGCCGGTGCCCTCGTGCGCGCGGGCCAGCCAGTAGCGCAGCTCCTTGCGCTGCGGCTGCTCGCTGCGGCAGCGCATCAGGGCGGCGGAGAGCAGCGGCTCCGCCTGGCCGTACATGTCGAGCCGGACCCGGGCCATGCCGCCGAACAGGCCCGCCTCGATGCCGAGCATCGGGTCGTCGATCAGCGGGTCGGTGTGCCGCACCAACTGCTCCCAGTCCTTGACCAGATAGGCGCGGCAGGCGTGCAGGAAGCGCACCTGGCTGTCGGTGTCGACGGGCGGAAGGCCCGCGAGGGCCCGGTCGAGCTCCGGGACGTGGCGGCCGTCCAGCCAGTGCGAGGCGTGCGCGAGCAGCAGGTCCCGGACGGACTCCAGGACGGGCTGGACCCACCAGCCGAGCCAGTACCAGGAGTTGAGGGTGCGGCCGTGCCGGGCGCGCTGCTCGCCGAAGCGGTCCCGGTGCTGGTACATCCGCAGGAGTGCCGTCGTGGTGTCGACGCGCAGCGCGTGCAGCCCGAGCCAGCCGTCGGCCATGCCCGGGTCGATGCGCACCGCGGCCCGGAACTCCTCCTCCGCCTGCGGATAGGCGCCCATCGTGTAGGCGTCGACCCCCCGCAGCCAGGCGAGGTCGGCCGGGGCGGCCCGGCCCTGCGTGCCGAAGTCCATCACGTCCCCCACAAGCCGTGCCCCCGTGTGTGTGCCACCGGGCCGCTGCCCGTCGGCGACCGATCTGAACCGCCGTGCTGCGGACGGGAGTTGACCCGGTGCGCGAAGCCGCCGTCCGTTTGGTCGCACCGAGAGGCATCGTACCTGCGGAGAGGTGCCCGGCCGTAGGGTGCGGGGGGCGCGGGATCGGGCGCGGAGGGTGCGGCGGTCGCCCAGGTGAGAGCGGGCGCGTTGGTGACCCAGTGTGAGCGAATGACGGCTCGTGGCGCCTGCGGAAAGCGGGGTCAGGGCAGAACGAAGCCCCCGATCACGGGGGAACAACCGGGGGCTTCGCGTCTGAGGGGCGGCCCGAAAGGCCGCTCCTTGAGAACGTAAGTCCTGTAAGGCCCCTCGGTCAAGCAGAGTTGGGCCACTCACGGAAACTGGCCACGTGGTCGGAAACGGACTTTCCAAAGTTTCAGCGCGCTGCCGACGGACCTTCACCCTGAGTGACGATTTTGGCGTCCGCTGCCGTCCCTGCGGGCCCCGTCAGCACCTCGTACCCCATGGACAACTCCCGTACCAGAAGCTCCGCGTACGGCCGGGACGGGTCAGCGGCGAAATGTTGCCGCTCGGCGCCTTCCCAGCCGTCCCAGAAGTCGCGCTGTTCCGGGCCGTCCCGGTGGCGTCCGCGGGCCCAGGACGCGGCGCGCGGCAGCTCCATCCACAGCAGTCGCGTCAGGAACGGGCGTAGCACGCGACGGCCCGCGCCGACACCCTCGACGAGGACGACGGGGGCCGCGGGCAGGGGGCGACTTGCAGGGCCGAAGCGGCGCGCGTGCCAGTCGTACGCCTCGTAGTGCGCTGCTTCGCCCCGGGACAGCGGGGTGATGACCTGCTGCCGCAGCCGGTCGGTCCAGTCGAAGAGCGCCTCGTGGCTCGCGATGTCGTCGAGCCTGAGCACCGGGGCGCCGCCGAGCGCGTCGGCGAGGCGTACGGCGAACGTCGACTTGCCGGAGCCCGCGTGCCCGTCGACGGCGACCAGCCGGACCGGGCCGCAGGACGGGGGGAGCGCGCGCAGCGCACGGGCGAGGCGCGGGAGAGGCGTGGGGCGCCGGGTCATTGTCATCACTCGCCAGCCTAGGCCCCCGCGTCGATTTCCGAACAGTTGCGCGGTTCAGTGCGGCGTCGCAGGTCATACCAGTGGTAGAGGCCAATATTGGTGGATGCCGCCGGAGTCCGTTCACTGGCAGAACCCACCATCGAACGGTCATAGTTGGCGCACTGTCGTGCACCTGACGACTCTCGTCTGGGGGTTCCCCGTCCATGGACCGAGCTGAAGGCATGTCCCGCAGAAGACTTCTCACCACCGCCGCGGGCGCCGCGGCCGTCGCCGCCGCCGCGGCCGCCGCGACCTCGCCCGCCGCGACCCCGGCGGGCGCTGCCCCCGCGGCCCGCCGCCGCCCGCCCCGCGCCGACCGGCCGGTGGACAACCGCGCCTGGACCTCGCGCAAGGACTGGAGCGCGGGCACCGGAGCGGGCACCCGCGTCGCGGGCAAGACCCGCCCCGGCGTCGAGATCGCCGAGCCCCTGGGCACCACGGACTACACGGACCCGCACACCGGCAGGACCACCACCTGGGAGTACGCCCGCTGGACGGGACCCGTGCACCGCTCCGCCGTGCCCGGCACGGAGGTCATCGCCTCCTGGAACGCCCGCACACCACGCGGCACCTGGATCCAGGTCGAACTGGAGGGCGCCTACTCCGACGGCACAAGCACGCCGTGGTACGTCCTCGGGCGCTGGGCCTCCGGCGACGACCGGCAGGACCCGGCGGCCCCCGTCATACGCCGCACCTCGGTCGACGGCCAGGAGGACGGCAGGTCGACCGTGTGGACGGACACCGTGTCCCTCGACGACACCACGACCGGCCTGCGCCTCGTCTCGTACCGGCCGCGCCTGACCCTGTACCGCGAGCCCGGGACCGCGGTCACCCCCACGGTGTGGCGCCTCGGCGCGATGACATCGGACGTGCCGGACCGCTTCACGGTGCCCGCGTCCGAGCCGGGGCCCGCCGGGGAGCTGGCGGTGCCGCGCTACTCGCAGGAGATCCACAAGGGTCAGTACCCGGAGTACGACAACGGCGGCGAGGCCTGGTGCAGCCCGACCTCGTCCCAGATGATCCTGGAGTACTGGGGCCGCAGGCCCACGGCCGCGGACCTGGCCTGGGTCGACCCCTCCTTCGCCGACCCGCAGGTGTGCCACGCGGCCCGCTTCACCTACGACTACCAGTACGGCGGCTGCGGGAACTGGCCCTTCAACGCCGCCTACGCCGCCACGTACCGGGACATGCAGGGCGTCGTCACCCGGCTCGGCTCGCTCTCCGACCTGGAGACGCTGATCGCCGCGGGCATCCCCGTCATCACGTCGCAGTCGTTCCTGAAGGAGGAGCTGACCGGCGCCGGCTACGGCACGGCGGGCCACCTGATGACCGTCGTCGGCTTCACGGACGGCGGCGACGTGATCGCCAACGACCCGGCGTCGCCGAGCAACGCCGCGGTGCGGCGCGTCTACCTGCGGCGCGAGTGGGAGAACATCTGGCTGCGGACCAAGCGCAAGAACGCGCAGGGCAAGGTCGTCTCCGGCACGGGCGGCGTCTGCTACCTGTACTTCCCGCTGCGCCCGGCCAAGGCGCAGGTGCGCGCGCTCGCCGCGGTCGGCGTGCGCTGACGCCCCCCTCGCCGGGGGCGGAGCCGGTGGGGAGGTCCCGCTCAGGGTGCGGGACCTCCGCGTCCCCGGCGGGCGATCAGGTCGCCGGGTCCACCACCCAGTCCGGGTGCCCGGGCATCGGCGGCGTCTTCGCCCCGTACAGCCACGGCTTGAGGAAGCCCTCAAGGTCCTGGCCCGCGACCCGCGAGGCGAGGTCGACGTAGTCCTGGGTGCTCGCGGCCTTCCCGCGGTACTCGGTGACCCAGGCCCGCTCGATCTTCTGGAAGGTCGCGTCGCCCACCTGCTCGCGCAGCGCGTACAGGACGAGCGCCGAGCCGTCGTAGCGCATGCGCTTGAAGAGGTTGGGCTCGGTGGGCTCCGCGGGCGCGCCGAAGTCCTTGCGCCACTGGTCGTGCGCCTTGTACGCGGCCTTCATGGCCTCCTCGAAGCTGGCGCCGCCGTGCTCCTGCGAGTACTGGCGCTCGTAGAAGCGGGCGTGGCCCTCGCTGACCCACAGGTCGGACCAGCCCTTGAGCGCGACGCTGTCGCCGAACCACTGGTGGGTCAGCTCGTGCACCAGGTTCCGCTCGGCGTCGACCTGGGTGCCGAGCAGATCGGCCTTGGGCACGAGCGAGAGGGTCTGGGTCTCCAGGGCCACGCCCAGGTCGGTGTCGCCGACGAGGATGCCGTACCGGTTGAAGGGGTAGGGGCCGAGCTTCTCCTGGAGCCAGGTCAGGTGGTCGGCGGTGAGCTTGCGGTACTTCGCCGTCGGCTCGACGAGGGCGTCCGGCACCACGTCGCGGATCGGCAGGCCGCCCGGGCCCGTCCGCTCGTCGAGGGTGAACCGGCCGACGGCCAGCTGCACCAGCTGCGTGGACAGCGGCTGCTCGGAGTCGTACGTCCACCGCACCCGGTCGCCCGGCCGCGCGCTCTTGCCGACCAGCTTGCCGTTGGCGACGGCCGTCAGGTCCTTCGGCGTGGTGATGCGGAAGGTGATGGGCGCGCGCTGGCTGGGGTGGTCGTTGGCGGGGAAGATCAGCCGGGCGCCGTTGGGCTGCGGGTAGACCACCGTGCCGTCGGGCGTGGGGATCCAGCCGTAGTCCTCGATGGCGTCGTCGCGGTGGCGGACCTGGGTGGGGTCGGCGGTGTAGGTGACCTTCACCGTGAAGGAGCGGCCCTCGGCGAGCGGCGACTTGGGCGTGACGGCCAGCTCGTCCCCGGCGCGCGAGGTGCCCGCGGCTTTGCCGTCGACGGTGACCGCGTGCAGGGTGTTGCCGCCGAAGTCGAGGTTGAAGCGGGACAGGGACTGGGTGGCGGTGGCCTTGATCGTCGCCGTGGCCTCGAACGGCGTCCTGGGCGCCTGCCAGTCGAAGTCCAGGAGGTAGCGGTCGACCCGGTAGCCGCCGTTGCCGTCGAGCGGGAACATCGGGTCGCCGAGGCCGGGGGCGCCGGGGGCGGGCTTGGCCTCGGGGGCCGAGGCGGAGGTGGCGTACGAGACCGGTCCGGTGAGGGCGGCCGCCACGGTCACGGCCGCCGCCAGGGCGAGCCGTGCTCTGCGGCGGGGCGTCGGGAACGTACTCATCGGAAACCCTTCGGTCGATGGTGCGTGGACGTGCGCCCGGTGGAGCGCGGACGTACGCCGTTCTTAGCGGACGTACGCCGTCTTAGACGCACGGCACGGGGTCCGAGTTGTGGGGTGACCAACGTCTCGCCCGATACGAGTGATTTCGCTGGCATGGTGGAGGGGGCAGTGGGAGGGGCCGCTGCCGGCCAGTGGGGGGAAGCCACTGCCGGACGACGTATCGAGAGTTGCCATGACCGCGAGCTCCGCCACCGCCACCGTTCTCCAAGCCCGTGAGGGGCTCCGGGCCCGCACCGGAGGGCCCAAGGAGGACGGCCCCAAGCTCCTGGAGCACCTGCTCGGCTGGACGCTCGTCGTCCTGCTCGCGATGCTCGTCACCCAGACCGGTCTGATGTGACCCCGCTCACACCCGCGGTGGTGGTGGCGGTGTCGTCGAGGCCCACCCGCCAGTGCCGGTGTGGCACGCCCACCAGGCCGTAGAGCCGCCGTACGGGTGAGCGGCGCGGCAGCAGGACGACGCCCGCGAGCACCGCGAACAGCGGCAGGCCGAGCCAGCCGCCGAGCAGCCGCACCAGCGCGCTCGCGGTGACCGCGCCGAGGAACGGCAGGCCGTGGACCCCGGCCGCGGCGATCGCCACGGCCAGGACGCGGTGCACCTTGCGGTCCTCGTCCGCGCCGGGCAGCGACCAGCCCTCCATCAGCCAGCCGATCTCGGTGATCAGCATGGTGCCGATGACGGCCGCGCCGAAGACGAGCAGCGCGAGGAACGTGCCGGAGGTCAGGAAGTCCAGGGCGTTGTTCACCACGCTGTCCTGCGGCCAGTCGGCCCAGTCGCGCGCCCCGGGCGAGAGGAACCGCTCGTACCCGCTGCCGTCCCAGCCGTGCACCAGGGTGGCGAACAGCAGGAAGTAGCCGCCCACGCACTGCAGGTACGCCCAGTAGCCCGCGCCCACGAGCACCAGGACCTGCGCCGCGAGGAACCCGAGCACCGCCCCGACCGGGATGCCGCCCGCGTAGAGCAGGACGAAGCCCGCCCACACCCCGCCGTGCCCGTCGGCGACGTGCATGGTCGCCCAGGACGGGTTCTGCCACAGCACGAAGAGCCCCGTCGGCACCATGAGCACGGCCGCGAAGAGCAGGGTGAGCGCCAGATAGGGGTTGGCGGCGCGGCTGCGGGTGCGCGGGCCCTCTCCCGCGTTGATCCGCTCCCACACCTGGAGCTGGCGCCCCGCGGCGAGCGCGAACGTCGCGCCCACCGCGTACGCCCAGAACAGCGCTGCCTGGATCTGGATCACGATGACCTCTAGGGGTGCGCCCGCAGACTGAGCCCGCCCGCGGTGATCACGTCCGAGGTGACCAGGGCCTGCTCGGCGCTCACGTCGGTCATGAAGACGAACGGCGGCACCAGCGGCGGCACCGGAAGGCGGTCGGGCGTGAAGGTCAGGCACAGCAGGCCCTGGATGCAGCCCCTGAACTTGGTGAGATAGAGCGTGACCTTGCCGCTCAGGTCCAAGGTGTCGGCGCCCAGGGCCAGTTCGCGGCTCCCGTCGCGGGTGCGCAGCCGGTAGTCGGTGAGCGAGGCCGCGTTCATGCGCAGCTCCATCACCTTCAACGGCCCGTCGGCGGTGGGGATGTCGCGCACGCCCGCGACGAGGAAGCCCTTCGGCGCGAACAGCGTCGTCGTGACGGTCGGCGGTGTCCGGGCCGCCACGACGGCCCCGTCGCCGGGCGCCCGCGGGGCCGCGACCGCCCCGCCCACGGGCTCGGCCTTCGCCGGGGCGGCGCCCCACAACGCCGCCCCGGCGAGGACCACCGGAAGCAGTACGGCGAGGGTCCGCGTGCCCTGCCCGTCGCGGATCCCGGGCCGCCGTGCCTCCTCCTGGCCGTCCTCGGGCACCGGCGTCCACCCGAAGCCCATCGCGCTGCCCACGATGCCGAGCAGCATGCCGACCAGGAAGCCGCCGAGGTTGGTCGCCGCGAACGACAGGACCGACAGGATCAGCGCGTTGACGGACACGTAGTGGTGCGCCTGCGGCAGCAGCCACAGGAACAGACCGGCGACCATCAGCGCGATCCCGATGCCGATCGCGGCGATCCCGCCGAGCCCGAGGCTCACCAGGACCGTCAGCGGCGACAGCGGCACGACCAGGAGCTCGGCGCCGCCCAGGAGGAGCAGGAGCCCGCCCCAGAACGGGCGGGTGCGCCGCCAGCGGCGGACCACCCGGCGCACTTCCCGCAGCGGCAGCCGCTCGTCGAGCCAGCCGCCCGGGCGCGGCGCGCCGGGCCCGCTCAGAAGCACTTCTTGCCGTCCAGGCTGACGTCCACCCGCATGCCCTTGAGGCGGAAGTTGCCGCCGGTCGCCGACCAGGCGTGCGACCTCACCCCGGACACCTCGATGTCCCCGGCCTGGAGGCCGAACTTGCCCTTCTCGCCCTTGACCCCGGGCACCTCGTCGAGCGTGGAGGCGTCTCTGCCGATCTGGGCGGTGCCGAAGCGGGCGTCGCCGACGAGGTCCTCGGCGTCGATGATGAGGTTGCTGGCGGTGACCTTGCCCGCGTCGCCGCCCGCCGTCAGCTTGAACACCACCGTGCCGAGGGGCGTCTTGACCGAGGCCGCCTGGCAGATGTCGGACAGCGTCGCGTCGCCGATGCCGAGCAGCGCCACGGGGTGGCCCTTGCCGTCGACGCTCCGGTCGGTCTCCACATAGCTGGCCAGGCCCTGGCTCGTCAGCTTGCCCGACGACACCTGGAAGCTGGTGCCGGAGACCGCGAAGGACGCGGCGAGCGCGCCCTCCGCCATGATCGACGCCATCGCGCCGACCGCGACGAACGCGGGCAGCGCGATGACGGCCGTCTTCTTCCAGTTGGTTCTGCCCTCGGGGACGGACCCCGCTGCGGGCCGCTTGCTTGCGCTCACTGTCTTCCTCCCGTACGAGTTCAGCCGAACCGCGCGTGCGTCAGGGGAGTGCGTTACAGGGCGCCGTCGGGCGGGCCGCGCCGTTCCAGGCAGGCGGTGAGGGTCTGCCATACTGCGGCTCATCCCAAGGCAGTTGGAGACTAGGGCCGAAATTGAATAATAGTCAACAGCGCGGTAGCGACCGTTCCACCGACGCGGACCGCCCGCAGGCGCGCGGCACCGACCGCTCCGTGGCGCGCCGCGCCGAACTCATCACCATCGGCCGGAAACTGTTCGCCGACACGTCCTACGACGCGCTCTCGATGGACGACATCGCGAGACAGGCGCGCGTCGCCAAGGGGTTGATCTACTACTACTTCAAGTCCAAACGCGGCTACTACCTGGCGATCATCGAGGACTCGGTGGCCGACCTGGTGGAGCGGGCGGCGGGCGACACCGAACTCCCGCCCGTGGAGCGGGTGCACCGCACCGTCGACGGCTATCTGCGCTACGCCGAGCACCACCAGGCGGCCTACCGCACGATCGTCAGCGGCGGCGTGGGCTTCGACGCCGAGGTGCACGCCATCCGGGACGGCGTGCGCGAGGCGATGGTCGGCACGATCGCCGACGGGGCGTACGGCCGCCGCGCGATCCCGCCGCTGGCGCGCACGGCGCTGCTCGGCTGGCTGTGCAGCGTCGAGGGCATCACGCTCGACTGGATCGGCCGCAGGGACGCGACGGGCGAGCGGGAGCTGTCCCGGGACACCGTGCGCGAGCTGCTCGTCCGCACGCTCCGCGAAACCCTGAACGTCATCGAGGAGTTCGAGCCCGCGTGCCCGGCGCCGCCGCCGTGACGACGGAAGCGGTGACGAGTGTGACGGCGAGCGCGGCCATGACGAAGGGGCGGGAGCCCGCCGGCTCCCGCCCCCGATCGTCAGAGGTGGACGACTAGTTGATGGCCTTGATCAGCTCGCCGTTCGTGGTGTCACCGCTGAGCTCCCAGAAGAAGGTGCCTCCCAGGCCCTGCTGGTTCTTGTAGTTCATCTTCCCCGCGATGGTGGCCGGGGTGTCGTAGCTCCACCAGTTGGTGCCGCAGTGCGCGTACGCGGTCCCGCCGACGGTGCCGTTGGCCGGGCACTTGGTCTTGAGCACCTTGTAGTCGTCGATGCCCTGCTCGTACGTGCCCTGCGCGGGCCCCGTGGCGGTGCCGCCCGGGGCCTTCTGGGTGACGCCGGTCCAGCCGCGGCCGTAGAAGCCGATGCCGAGAAGGAGCTTGTCGGACGGGATGCCGAGGCCCTTGAGCTTGGCGATCGTCGCCTGCGAGTGGTACTCGGCCTTCGGGATGCCGGTGTAGGAGCTGAGCGGCGAGTGCGGCGCCGTCGGGCCCTTGGCGTCCCAGGCGCCGAAGAAGTCGTACGTCATCGGGTTGTACCAGTCGACGTACTGGGCGGCGCCCGCGTAGTCCGCGGCGTCGATCTTGCCGCCGGAGGAGGCGTCGGCCGGGATGGCGGCCGTCACCAGGTTGTTCGAGCCGAACTTGGCGCGCACCGCGGACATCAGGTTCTTGTACGCGGCCCGACCGCTGGTGTCACAGCTCAGACCGCAGGCGTTGGGGTACTCCCAGTCGATGTCGATGCCGTCGAAGACGTCCGCCCACTTGGAGTTCTCGACCAGGTCGTAGCAGGACTGGGCGAAGGCCTGCGGGTTCTTCGCGGCCTCGGTGAAGCCGCCGGACCAGGTCCAGCCGCCGAAGGACCACAGGACCTTGAGGTTCGGGTGCTTCTTCTTCAGCTTGCGCAGCTGGTTGAAGTTGCCGCGCAGCGGCTGGTCCCAGGTGTCGGCCACGCCGTCGACGCTCTGGTCGGCGGAGTAGGCCTTGTCGGTCGCGGCGTAGGCGTCGCCCATCGTGCACTTGCCGCCCTGGACGTTGCCGAAGGCGTAGTTGATGTGCGTGAGCTTGTTGGCGGAGCCCGACGTCTCGACGTTCTTGACGTGGTAGTTCCGGCCGTAGACGCCCCATTCGGTGAAGTAGCCGACGACGCGCGAGCCCGCCTGGGCCTCGGCGGCCTTCGGGGCGGCGTTCTGGTCGGCCGTGGCGGTGCCCGCACCGGCGAGCAGGCCCGCGCCCAGGACGGCGGTACAGGCGGTGGCCAGGAGCGCCCGGAAGGGGGCGCGGGGACGGTGTGGTCTTGGCATCGCTGTCTCCTCGTGGGGGGAGAGGGGAGCAAAGGGGGATGGTGCTGTTGACCAAAGAACAGTCGCGCTTTGAATTGGCATGAACGCGAAAGATTCCGTGCCGCTGGACTCTAGGGAGGACTAGACCATTGCGTCAATGGTTCGGACCAATTCCCGTTCGCTCCTTCCCTGGTGGCCTGATTCCGTCCGGCGCCAGAAGTGGCTGGTGAAGATCGGAAGGCGGCCGGGAGAACCCGTGACGCCATGCCGCCGATCGGGCATACTCAACGCGCCACAGTCGCTGGTCAGCAGCTTCCGCGATCCGGAAGGGCAGCATCGGCGTGGCAGTGTCCCGGCGGCGTCGTCACACCCCGTGCGCGCGTCCGCTGCGAGTGCCCCACAGGGGAACAGGGGAGAGGAGAGCGGAATGGCCGACGGAGCCGTGCAGCCGGTGGAGCGCCAACTGCCCACGGAGGAGGCCCGGGACCTGCTGGCGCTCGTCCGCGAGCTGGTCCAGCGGGAGATCGCCCCGCACGCGGCCGACGAGGAGGCCGCGGGTCGCTTCCCCCGCGAACTCTTCGCGCTGCTCTCGGAGTCGGGCCTGCTCGGACTCCCCTACGACTCCGCCTTCGGCGGCGGCGACCAGCCGTACGAGGTGTACCTCCAGGTCCTCGAAGAGCTCGCCGCGGCCCGTCTCACGGTCGGCCTCGGCGTCAGCGTGCACTCCCTCTCCTGCCACGCCCTGGCGGGCTACGGCACCAAGGAGCAGCGGGCCGAGCACCTCCCGCGGATGCTGGGCGGCAAGCTCCTCGGCGCCTACTGCCTGTCGGAGCCGTCCTCGGGCTCGGACGCCGCCTCGCTGCGCACCAAGGCGGTGCGCGACGGCGACGACTGGGTCCTCACCGGCACCAAGGCCTGGATCACGCACGGCGGCGTCGCCGACTTCTACACCGTGCTCGCCCGCACCGGCGGCGAGGGCGCCAAGGGCGTCACGGCCTTCCTGGTGCCGGGCGACGCGGAGGGGCTCTCCGCCGCCGCGCCGGAGAAGAAGATGGGCATGAGCGGCTCGCCCACGGCGCAGCTCCACTTCGACGGGGTCCGGGTGCCGGACGCCCGCCGTCTCGGCGACGAGGGCCAGGGCTTCGCGATCGCCCTGTCCGCGCTCGACTCGGGGCGGCTCGGGATCGCGGCGTGCGCGATCGGCGTGGCCCAGGCGGCGCTCGACGAGGCGCTCACGTACGCGACCGAGCGCCGGCAGTTCGGGCGGCCCATCGCCGACTTCCAGGGCCTGCGCTTCATGCTCGCCGACATGGCGACCCAGATCGAGGCGGGCCGGGCGCTGTACCTGGCGGCGGCCCGGCTGCGGGACGCGGGCAAGCCGTTCTCCAAGCAGGCCGCGATGGCCAAGCTCCTGTGCACCGACGCCGCGATGAAGGTCACCACGGACGCCGTGCAGGTCCTGGGCGGCTACGGCTACACCGCCGACTTCCCGGTCGAGCGCTATATGCGCGAGGCCAAGGTGCTCCAGATCGTCGAGGGCACCAACCAGATCCAGCGGATGGTCATCGCCCGCCACCTCGCGGGCCCCGACTCACGCTGACCCGGGCCGCAGCCCGAAGGAGCTCTGCGGGGCGGGGCTGATCAGCAGCCTGGGGTCCGGGCCGTGCGGGCGGGCGTCCCGCTCCGCGTCCGGCTCCGGGCCGGGATCCGGGGGCGCCGGCGGGACCTGCGGGCGCCGGGTCCGGCCGTAGGGGCCCTCGTGTCCGCCGCCGCGCAGCGGGTCGTCGGCGGCGCCACGCGTGCCGTACGGGGCGCCCCGTCCGGTCTCGTACCGCGTGGCAGCCAGGTCGTACGGGGAGTCGTAGGGCGTGTCCTGGGCGGTCCCGAAGTGGCCCGTGAACTGGCCGCTCGGCGCGGGCGGGGCCGCGAGGCGCACCCATTCGGGGTCGTGGCGCCCCGGCAGCGTCCGGCCGCGGTCGGCCCACTGGCGGAGCAGCGCGCGGTAGATCGGCGGATCCTGGGGCGGCACGGGCTGCGGAGGCGGCGGCTGGTGCTGCGGGGAGTAGCCGGATGGTGCGTACGAGGTCTGCGGGGAGTAGGAGGCCTGGGGGGAGTACGCCTGCTGCTGTGGGTAGGAGGACCGGTGAGGAACCGATTCTGCGGTGGCGGGCGGCGCCGCCAGGGTGCGGCGGTGCTGGCCTGCCGGAGCATGTGTGGGGGTCATGTCCGGCCAACGCGCGGCGCCGTGGCCAGGTCACCATCGGGTCGAATCGAGAGTGCGTTCAGGGTCCGTTGCCGCGCGGCGCACGCGTCGCACCGCACCAGCGCCGCCGTACGCGGCGGCACGCCGTCGCGGGCGCACGCGCCATGGACACCTCGCGCGCCCGCCACCCGGGTCGTCCGCGCCAGGTGCTGACACGTGTATGGCCCCCGCACGGCGTCTGACGTACCGTCAACTCCGGTCCGGGCGCACGCCACCCGGCCCCTCCGACCACCCTGTCCCCAGGGAGGCACCCCGTGCCGGACGACCGCCCCGTGCCCCTCGACGAGTACCCCGTCCACCAAGTGCCGCTGTCCATGAAGCACGTGGCCACCGGCGACCGCAACGCCTATGACCGGTGCATCTTCCACCTCTTCGACCACGAGGGCCGCGCCCTCCTGATCCTCGGCCTCGGCGTCTACCCGAACACGGGTGTCATCGACGCGTACGCCACCCTGCGCATCGGCGATACGCTGCACGCCGTACGCGCGTCCGACGCGCTCGGCGACGACCGTATGGACCTGTCCGTCGGACCCCTCCGCATCCTGGTCGAGGAGCCCCTGCGCAGGCTCCGCCTCACGTGCGCCGCCGACCCCGACGGCGCGGGCGCGCTCGCTTTCGACCTCATCTGGCACGCCGACTTCCCCGCGCTGTGGGAGCCGCACCACCTCCAGCGGCGCGGCGGCCGGCTCACCCTCGAAGGCCGCCGCTTCGTGCAGGCGGGCCACTGCGCCGGAACGATACGCCTCGGCGGCGACGAGATCCCGGTGACGGCGGGGGAGTGGACGGCGACCCGGGACCGCAGCTGGGGCGTGCGGCCCATCCCCGGCGAGGAGGGCGGCCGCCTCGCCGAGGAGTTCGCCACGGACGGCTTCCACTGGATCTGGTGCCCGGTGCGCTTCGACGACCGCTTCCTGATGGTCATCACCCAGGAGGACGCCGACGGCTACCGCACCCTCAACGACGCGACCCTGGTCCGCCCCGGCGGCCCCGACCGCCAGCTCGGCTGGCCCCGGGCCGACGTCACCTACCGCTCCGGCACCCGGCACCCCGAGTCCGCGGTCATCCACCTGACCGACCCGCTGACCCACAAGCCGGTGGAGCTCGGCGTCGAGGTCCTCACCTCGCTGCCGCTCGCCGTCGGCGCGGGGTACCCGCCCGCGGACGACTGGCAGCACGGCACCTGGCGCGGCCGCTCCTGGTGCGAGCGGCGCTCCTACGACCTGTCGGACCCCGCGGCCCACCCGCTCGCCGCGTACGGCGTCATCGACCACGCGGCCCGCTGCACCCTCGAAGGCCGGGTCGGGCACGGGATCTTCGAGCACGGCACGTTCGGCCGCCACGACCCGAGCGGCTTCACCGGCTTCGGCTCCGTCGCGCCCTGAGCGGCGCCGGGCCGCCCCCTGAGAGGAGCGCCGACATGGCCACGGCACCCCGGCCCCGCACCACCACGCGCGACCCCGAGGCGCTCGCCCGCCGCCTGACCGACTGGCTCGACGCGCGGCTGCCCGGCGCCAGGGCGGTCGACGTGACCGTGCCCGAGTCCAACGGCATGTCGAGCGAGACGCTCCTGTTCACCCTCGACCACCCCCGGCCGCCGGTGCGCGCCTGCGTGGCGCGGCTCGCGGCGGACCCGGCCGCGTACACGGTCTTCCCGGTGTACGACATGCCGCGCCAGTACCGGACCCTGCGGCTCGTGGCCGAGCACACCGACGTGCCGGTGCCGCGCGTGCTGTGGCTGGAGGAGGACCCGGGCCCGCTCGGCGCGCCGTTCTTCGTGATGGAGCGCGTCGCGGGCCGGGTGCCGCCGGACGTCATGCCGTACACGTACGAGGGCAACTGGCTGCACGCGGCGAGCGACGCCGAGCGCGCGCACCTGGAGGACGCCACGATCGGCGTCCTGGCCCGGCTGCACGACCAGGTCCCGGCGAAGGAGGCGGCCTTCCTCGCGCTGCCGGGCGACGGCGGCGCGCTGCGCCGCCACGTGGCGGCGCAGCGGGCGTACTACGCGTGGGTGGTGCGGGGGCTGCCCCGCTCGCCCCTCATCGAGAGCGCCTTCGCACGCCTCGAGGACCTGTGGCCCGCCGACCCCGGCGAGACGGTCCTCAACTGGGGCGACGCCCGCATCGGCAACATCGTCTACGAAGGCTTCGACCCGGCCGCCGTGCTCGACTGGGAGATGGCCTGCCTCGGGCCGCGCGAGGTCGACCTCGGCTGGACCGTGTACCTGCACCGGTTCTTCCAGGACCTGACGGCGGGATTCGGCCAGCGCGGACTGCCCGGCTTCCTGCGCCGCGACCGCGTCGAGGACCGCTATGCGGAGCTGACCGGCCACCGGCCGCGCGACATGGACTTCTACACGCTGTACGCGGCGCTGCGGCACGCCGTTGTCATGCTGCGCGTCGCTCACCGGCAGGTGCACTTCGGGGAGGCGGCGGTGCCGGACGACCCCGACACGCTGATCCTGCACCACGCGAGCCTCGCGGCGATGGTGCGCGGCGACTACTGGTGACGGGCCATCAGTTGCTGGTGACGGCCCGTCAGTGCTGACGGGCCGTCGCGAACCGGCCGGGCGCGGCGGCTCAGGCCGCGGCGCGGCGGACCTGCCGGGGCACCCGGATCGGGCGTGAGCCGGGCCCGCCGACGTGCGAGAACGGCTGCGTGCGCCAGTCCAGACCCTGCGGGAGCGTGAGGAGCAGGGCGGTGTCCTGCTCCTGGGGCTCGGGCGACTCGTCCGCGCACTCGGCCTCGGTCGCGAGGCGGCCCGTGCCCGCGCAGACGGTGAGCCCGAAGGGGTTCCACGGCGTGGGGCACAGGGCGTGCTCGGGCAGGACGTCCTCGTCCGCCAGGAGCGCGATGGGCTGCCCGCAGTCGGGGCAGGTCACGCGGTACATCTCCAGGGTGTCGTAGGCGTCGAACTCCTCGTCATCGGCGTCGGCGGGTTCGACGCCCTCCGGTGCGGGTTCGAGCAGTTCGACGATCTGCTGCTTGCGGCGCGCGGTACGACCGGGGCGCTTCAGGTTATGCATGGGAATCTCCCCCTCGGGTGGGCCGACAAGGCACTGCGGCCTCGACCACACGAAGCACTTCCCGCCCCGTCCTGGCGGTAATCGCGGCACTTCCGCGGACCCGCCCCCTGATGTGTGGCGTTCGTCACATGCCGGATGAAGATGCCGCTGTGCGCGGGGCGGCTCCCGAGGCGTGCGCAGGTATGCGGACGTGCGAGGGGTCATGCGGAGCGATCCCCTCCCGCGGCCCTTCCCGCCGACGCGTCCGTGGCACCCGGAGCCAGGGCCGCGGGCGCCCTGCTCGCGCCGCACCCACTCTCGCGCGGGCGGCGCCCGGGGCCCGCCCCGGTGCCCTTCGGGCGTCACTCAGGTATCGGCGAGGATCAAGGGCACTGTAGGTTCGGCGCATGGAGGAGCTGGACCGACAGATCGTGCAGCTGCTCGTCAAGGACGGGCGGATGAGCTACACCGACCTGGGCAAGGCCACGGGCCTGTCCACGTCTGCCGTGCACCAGCGGGTGCGCAGGCTGGAGCAGCGCGGGGTGATCCGCGGCTACGCCGCGGTCGTCGACCCCGAGGCCGTCGGGCTGCCGCTCACCGCCTTCATCGCGGTGAAGCCGTTCGACCCCAGCGCGCCCGACGACATCGCCGAACGCCTCGCCGGAGTGCCCGAGATCGAGGCCTGCCACAGCGTGGCGGGCGCGGAGAACTACCTCCTGAAGGTCCGGGTCGCGACCCCGCACGAGCTGGAGAACCTGCTCGCCAGGCTGCGCTCGCTCGCCGGGGTCTCCACCCACACGACGGTGGTCCTGTCCACGCCGTACGAGGCGCGGCCGCCGCGGATCTGAAGGCCCCCGCGGGCCCCGCGCGGCGCGCCGGTGCGGGCGCGCCACCCCGGCGGCACGCCGCCCTCGCGCAGGCGCGAGACTGTCCCCATGAGCGAGCGCACCACCCCCGAGAGCGGGCACCGCACCGTCCTGCTGCGCGGCGGAGAAGTCCACAGCCCCGCCGACCCCTTCGCGACCGCGATGGTCGTCGAGCGCGGCCATGTCGCCTGGGTCGGCTCCGAAGGCGCCGCCGACGCCTTCGCGGACGGCGTCGACGAGGTCGTCCACCTCGAAGGCGCCCTCGTCACCCCCGCGTTCACCGACGCCCATGTGCACACCACGGGCGCAGGCCTCGCGCTCACCGGCCTGGACCTCTCCGGGGCCGGGAGCCTGGCCGAAGCGCTCGTTCTCGTCCGCGAATATGCCGCCGCGCGCCCGGACGACCGGGTGCTGCTCGGCCACGGCTGGGACGCCGCCCGCTGGCCCGACGGCCGCCCGCCCGCGCGCGCGGAGCTCGACGAGGCCACCGGGGGCCGCCCGCTGTACCTGTCGCGCATCGACGTGCACTCCGCCGTCGTCACCACCGCCCTCCTCGACCTGGTGCCCGGCGTCGCCGACGCGGCCGGGTTCCGCGCCGACGCGCCGCTGACCGCCGACGCCCACCACGCGGTGCGCGAGGCCGCCCACGGGGCCGTCACGCCGCTCCAGCGCGCCGAGGCCCAGCGCGCCGCGCTCCGGCGCGCCGCGTCGCTCGGCATCGGCTCCGTCCACGAGTGCGCGGGCCCCACCATCTCCAGCGAGGACGACTTCACCGGCCTTCTGCGCCTCGCCGCGGAGGAGCCGGGGCCGCGCGTCGTCGGCTACTGGGGCGAGCTGGGCGCCACAGGCGTCGCCCGCGCGCGGGAGCTCGGCGCCCGGGGTGCCGCCGGTGACCTCTTCGTGGACGGCTCGCTCGGCTCGCACACGGCCTGGCTGCACGAGCCGTACGCGGACGCAGCGGCCACCGGCAATGCCTACCTGAGCGCCGCCGACGTCGCGGACCACGTCGTCGCCTGTGCCGAAGCGGGCCTCCAGGCGGGCTTCCACGCCATCGGGGACGCCGCCGTGACCGCCGTGACGGACGGCGTGCGCGCCGCAGCGGAGAAGGTCGGCCTCGCCCGCGTGCGCGCCGCCCGGCACCGCGTCGAGCACGCCGAGATGCTCACCCCGGAGACCATCGCCGCCTTCGCCGAGTTCGGCCTGACCGCCTCCGTGCAGCCCGCGTTCGACGCGCTGTGGGGCGGCGACGGCATGTACGCCCGGCGGCTTGGCGCCGAGCGCGCCCGCGCCCTCAATCCGTACGCGGCCCTGCTGCGCGCGGGTGTGCCGCTCGCCTTCGGCTCCGACAGCCCGGTCACGCCGCTCGACCCGTGGGGCACCGTCCGCGCCGCCGCCTTCCACCGCACCGCCGAGCAGCGGGTGTCCGTGCGCGCCGCCTTCACCGCCCACACGCGCGGCGGCTGGCGGGCCACAGGGCGCGACGACGCGGGCGTCCTGGTGCCCGGCGCCCCCGCCGACTACGCCGTGTGGCGCACCGGCGAACTCGTGGTCCAGGCCCCCGACGACCGCGTCGCCCGCTGGTCCACCGACCCGCGCTCCGGCACCCCGGGCCTGCCCGACCTGACGCCCGGCACCGAGCTGCCCGTCTGTCTGCGCACGGTGGTCGCAGGGGAGACGGTGTTCGTACGGCCGGGCGAGTGACGCCGGTGCGGCCGCGCGGCTCCGAACGGGGCCAGGCGGCGCGTCGCGCGCGGCGCGGTCTCTCGCCACTGACCTGCTGATCTACGGAAACCACGCAGGTCACACGGCTATTGACAGACGGCCGCCGTGCACGGGTAGTTTCGGCCGGGTCCACCACAGGACGTCCGACCGGTGTACCTGCGCGCAGTCGTCGAACGCCGCTGGGCCACGGGTGGTGCGCCGCACCGGCGCACCACCACAGGGAGCCAGGTCCAGCGCCCGCGACGCCCGGGCGCGGGAACGCGATCGCCGGGGCAAGGACGTCCCTCCCGCTCCCTGGTGAGCTCGGGGGAGGTGCGACCCGGGTGGGGCCCGGAAGCTCAGTAGACAACGGCTCTCGGTCGATCCGCAGCCAGCGGGTCCCAGGCCGGCCCGAAGGGCACCGGGCCCCGACCCGCAGGATCGCTTCCGCACGGGTACGAGAGCCCCAGGCCCGGGCCACTATGGTGGTCCCCTGCGTACGAACGAAGGGGCAGTAGTGAGCAACGGCGGCGGGATCAGCGAAGCGGCGGACGAGGGACGGCAGTTCGGCCCGCTCGGCCAGGCCTTGGTGATCATCCCGACCTACAACGAGGCGGAGAACATCCAGGCGATCGTGGGCCGGGTGCGCACCGCCGTGCCGCAGGCGCACGTGCTCGTCGCCGACGACAACAGCCCCGACGGCACCGGGAAGATCGCGGACGAGCTGGCGGGCGAGGACGACCACGTCCACGTGCTGCACCGCAAGGGCAAGGAAGGCCTCGGCGCCGCCTACCTCGCGGGGTTCTCCTGGGGCCTGGAGCACGGCTACGGCGTCCTGGTCGAGATGGACGCCGACGGCTCGCACCAGCCCGAGGAACTGCCGCGCCTGCTCACCGCCCTCAAGGGCGCCGACCTGGTGCTCGGCTCGCGCTGGGTGCCGGGCGGACGGGTCGTCAACTGGCCCAAGTCGCGCGAGTTCCTGTCCCGTGGCGGCAGCACGTACTCCCGGCTGCTCCTCGACGTGCCGATCCGCGACGTCACCGGCGGCTACCGCGCCTTCCGCAGCGAGACCCTGGCCGGGCTCGGCCTCGGCGACGTGGCGTCGCAGGGCTACTGCTTCCAGGTCGACCTGGCCCGGCGCGCCATCAAGGCGGGCTACCACGTCGTGGAGGTGCCCATCACCTTCGTGGAGCGGGAGCACGGCGACAGCAAGATGAGCCGCGACATCGTCGCCGAGGCGCTGTGGCGGGTCACCGCCTGGGGCGTGGGGGAGCGGGTCGGCAAGGCCCTGGGCCGCAAGCCGTCCGACCCCCGCTCTTGATCACCCCGCTTATCCCGGTCTGAGCCGGGGCCAGGCACACTGGGAGCATGACGACTGGCGCACCGCCTCCCCTCAAGCCCGCCCGGCCCCGGCGCTCCCGCGTCCTCAGGTTCCTGCCCCTCGGCCTCGTCGCCTGGCTGGTCCTGGAGATCTGGCTGCTCACCGTGGTGGCGGGCGCGTCGAGCGGCCTGACCGTGTTCCTGCTGCTCGTGGGCGGCCTGGTGCTCGGCTCCTTCGTCATCAAGCGGGCCGGCCGCCGCGCCTTCAAGAACCTGAGCGAGGCGCTGCAACAGCAGCAGCAGGGCGTGGCGCCCGCGCAGGACCAGGGCGGCGGCAGCGCCCTCACCATGCTCGGCGGGCTCCTGCTGATCATGCCCGGCCTGATCTCGGACGTCCTGGGCCTGTTGCTGCTCGTACCGCCGCTGCAGAAGGTCCTCAGCCGCAGCGCCGAGCGCGCCTTCGACCGCAAGCTCCGCGCGGCCGCGGCGGCCGCCCCCGGCAGCCTCGGCGACGCCTTCCAGCAGGCGCGGATGCACCACCCCGACGGCAAGGTCGTACAGGGCGAGGTGATCCGCGAGGACCAGCCCCCGGCCCGCCCGGGCGGCTATCCGGACGACCCCCAGCTCCCGCGCTAGCCGGGACCCCGCCCGGGGGGGGCGGCGACCTGCAAAGACGACGGACCTGCAAAGACGACGAGGGCCGGGCCCGCTGCAGAGCAGCGGGCCCGGCCCTCGTCGTTACTGTCGAACCGCCGTGCGCTTACGCGGACTTGCGGCTGTCACGCGGGTGCACCGCGATGTTCATCGCGCCGGACCTGAGGACCGCCAGGCGCTCCTCAAGGACCTCCTCGAGCTCTTCTCGAGTGCGGCGCTCCATGAGCATGTCCCAGTGCGTGCGCGCGGGCTTGCCCTTCTTCTCCTCCGGTCCGTCGCCGTCCACGAGAAGTGCCTGGGCCCCGCAGACCTTGCACTCCCACTCCGGCGGGATCTCCGCCTCGACCGAGAACGGCATCTCAAATCGATGTCCGTTCTGGCATGCGTACTCCACGGCCTGGCGCGGGGCCAGGTCGATACCGCGGTCGGTCTCGTAGCTGGTCACCACGAGGCGCGTGCCGCGAAGAGCTCGCTCACTCATGAATCGTGCCTCCCGGGCTTCTCGCCCACAGGACAGGTGTCGCTGTCGTCGTCATCCGGACAACGTCCGGTCGGCGGTAAAGATTCCCGTAGGGTCATGCGTCGCCGTCGTATGCCGCCCCTTGTTGTACCCACCGGCGCCCGGTTTGTCACATCTGACAGCAGATGTCACCCAGCGTTGCTGAAAACTCAGCACGCAGTAACGGTCCGCCTGGCAGGCCAAAGGCGTACACTACCGGCCTTCGCCTCTGGTTGCTAAATCAGGCCCGGAACCGGCTGGTCCGCGCCCTGCGCCACAGGTGATCACACCCAGGCGCCGCGCTCCTTGAGGACGTCGCGCAGTGTCTCTGTGTGATCCGTCATGATGCCGTCGACCCCGAGGTCGAGCAGCGCGTGCATGCGGGCCGCGTCGTTGATCGTCCACACGTGCACCTGGAGCCCGCGCGCGTGGGCGGTGCGCACGAAGCGGCGGTCGACCACCCGGACCCCCGACTGCGCCTCGGGCACCTGCGCGCACACCGCGGACGTCCGCGGGACGGCGGGGAGGCCCAGGGAGCGCAGCCGCAGCGCCAGGACGCCGCGCGTGCCGTACGACGTGGCCAGGCGCGGGCCCGCGAGGCGCTGGGCCCGGGCCACCCGCGCCTCGGAGAACGAGCCGACGCAGACCCGGTCCCACGCGGCGGCGCGCTCGATCAGGTCGAGCAGCGGCACCAGCGCGGGCTCGGCCTTCACGTCCACGTTCCAGCGCGCCTCCGGGAACGCCTCCAGGAGGTCTTCGAAGAGCGGTACCGGCTCCTGCCCCGCCACGCGCGCGTGGCGCACCTCGCGCCACGGCAGCGCCGCGATGCCGCCGGTCCCGTCCGTGACCCGGTCGAGCGTGGCGTCGTGGAACGCCACGAGCCGGCCGTCCGCCGTGGCGTGCACGTCGGTCTCCAGGTAGCGGTAGCCCTGGTCGACGGCGCGCCGGAACGCCGTCGCGGTGTTCTCCAGGCCGCCGGCCGCGCCCCCTCGGTGGGCGAAGGCGAGCGGCCCCGGATGGTCGAGGTACGGATGGCGTACGTGCGTGGTCACCGCCGCAGTATCGCCCGCTCCGATGGCCCGCCGGCGGCTACCACGCCCCTGGCGGGTGGCGCGGGCACGGCGAAGAGGCGCAGGAAGAACTGGGCGAGCGGCCCGATCGCCACGGCGTACACGACGGTGCCCACGCCGAGGGTGCCGCCGAGCGCGAAGCCCGTGACGACCACGGCCACCTCCACCAGCGTGCGCATCAGCCGGATCGAGCGGCCGGTGCGCTCGTGCAGGCCCGTCATCAGGCCGTCCCGGGGGCCGGGGCCGAACTTCGCCGCGATGTAGAGGCCGGTCGCCACGCCGTTGAGGACGATGCCCGCCGTCATCAGCGGGATCCGGATGCCGAGGCCGTGCGCGTCCGGGACGAGCGCGAGCATGCCGTCCATCGCCAGGCCCACGACGAAGACGTTCGACACCGTGCCGAGGCCCGGCCGCTGCCGCAGCGGGATCCACAGCAGCAGCACCGCGGCGCCCACGAAGATCGACACGACGCCGATGGACATCCCGGTCCGCTCGGCCAGGCCCTGGTGCAGCACGTTCCACGGCTCGAGACCGAGGCTCGAGCGCACGAGCAGCGCCGAACTCGCGCCGTACAGGACCAGGCCCGCGTACAGCTGGACGATCCGCCGGGTGAGGTGGCCGCCGCCCGGCAGCCTGGGCAGGGACCGGCCCCGGCGCTCCGGGGCCGGGGTGGACGGATCTGGATGCGCCCTGGACAAGGGATGCCCCCCGTGGTGGTAGTGGCCTGACTCATGACACTGTGTGGCTTGGCGCAAGGCGCCATCCATGGCCAATTCGATGAAGGTGGACTGGGATCATGGCTCAGTGGACATCGGCGGTGGGCGCGACTCAGCTCGCCCGGCTGCTCACCTCCCAGCAGGCGCGCCCCGCGGGCGCGGGCACCCGCCGCCCGCCCGCCTACCGCGCCCTCGCCGACGGCATCAGGCTCCTCGTCCTAGAGGGACGCGTTCCCGTGGCCGCCCGCCTGCCCGCCGAGCGGGAACTCGCGGTCGCGCTCTCCGTGAGCCGCACCACGGTCGCCGCCGCCTACGAGGCACTGCGCACGGAAGGGTTCCTGGAGTCCCGCAGGGGCGCGGGCAGCTGGACCGCGGTCCCGGCCGGAAACCCGCTCCCCGCGCGCGGGCTCGAACCCCTGCCGCCCGAAGCCGTCGGCTCCATGATCGATCTGGGCTGCGCGGCGCTGCCCGCCCCCGAGCCCTGGCTCACCCGCGCCGTGCAGGGCGCCCTGGAGGAGCTGCCGCCCTACGCCCACACCCACGGCGACTACCCGGCCGGACTGCCCGCCCTGCGCGCCATGCTCGCCGAGCGCTACACCGCGCGCGGGATCCCGACCATGCCGGAACAGATCATGGTCACCACCGGTGCCATGGGCGCCATCGACGCGATCTGCCACCTCTTCGCGGGCCGCGGTGAGCGCATCGCCGTCGAGTCGCCCTCGTACGCCAACATCCTCCAGTTGATGCGCGAGGCGGGCGCACGCCTGGTGCCCGTCGCGATGGCCGAGGGGCTGCGCGGCTGGGACCTGGACCGCTGGCGGCAGGTGCTGCGCGACGCCGCGCCGCGCCTCGCGTACGTCGTCGCGGACTTCCACAACCCGACCGGGGCCCTCGCCGACGAGGACCAGCGCCGCAAGCTCGTCGACGCGGCGCGCTCCGCGGGCACCGTCCTCGTCGTCGACGAGACCATGAGCGAACTGGCCCTCGACGACGTCGAGATGCCCCGCCCCGTCTGCGGCTTCGACCCCGCGGGCGCCACCGTCATCACCGTCGGCTCGGCCAGCAAGGCCTTCTGGGCGGGCATGCGCATCGGCTGGGTGCGGGCCGCGCCCGACGTGATCCGCAGCCTGGTGGCGGCGCGCGCCTACGCCGATCTGGGCACGCCCGTCCTGGAGCAGCTGGCCGTGAACTGGCTTTTGAGCACCGGCGGCTGGAGCGAGGCGGTGGACGTGCGCAGGGCCCAGGCCCGCGACAACCGCGACGCGCTGGTCGCCGCCGTGCGCCGGGAGCTGCCCGGCTGGGAGTTCGAGGTGCCGCGCGGCGGCCTGACCCTGTGGGTGCGCACCGGCGGCCTGTCCGGCTCACGCCTCGCCGAGGTCGGCGAACGCGTCGGCGTCCGGGTGCCGTCCGGGCCCCGCTTCGGTGTGGACGGCGCCTTCGAGGGCTATGTGCGGCTGCCGTTCACGGTCGGGGGAGCGGTCGCGGACGAGGCGGCGGTGCGGCTCGCGGCGGCGGCGCGCCTCGTGGAGACGGGGGCGGGCGGAGGGATGCAGGCGCCCCAGACGTTCGTGGCGTGAGGGCTCGCGGCGCGGGGCTCACGGCCTGAGGGCGGTGGGCCGCCGCCTTGTGCGCCACCGCCCACGCCCACCACCGCCCACGCCCGCCAGCGCCCCGCCCGCCACTGCCCCGTGCGCCTCAGCCCTCCGCGACGGCGGGTGCCGCCGTGAGGGTCGCGTCCGCGGGCGTCGTGCGCTCCGGCAGGAGCGCGAGGACGGCCTGCCGGTGCGCCTCGCTCGTCGCGTCGTCGTAGGGGTCCGGTGTCGCCGGGACCTGGAGGCGGTGCACCGGGCCCGTGCCGAGGCGGGCGTAGCCGCGGCCCGCCGGGACCTCCGCCGTGGGCGTCGTGTGCGGCGCCGCCCCGAGGATCTGCTCCAGCTGGTCGGGGGCGGCGGGGCCGAGCACCACGCGCGCGCGGGTGTGCTGGCGCACCGCGTCGCTGAGGGCGTCCATGGAGTCGAGCTGCTCGGCGACGACGACGGTGACGCCCGCCGCACGGCCGTGCCGCAGCGGCACCTGGAGCAGGGCCTGGGGGTCCCGGTGCCCGTCGGCAGCGGCCAGGTGGCCGAGCGTGCTCGGGCGGTCGAGGAGGATCCACAGCGGGCGCCTGATGTCGTCGGGCGGCTGCTGGCCCGCCTGCCGCGCGCGGTTGGCGGCGATCAGCCGCCGCTCCGTCTCGTGCGCCGCCCACTCCAGGCTCGCCAGGGCCCCGGCGAGCCCGCACTCGACGGCCAGGACGCCGTCGCGCCCGGCGAGGCACGCGTAGTCGCCGGTGCCGCTGCCGTCGACGACCACGACGTCGCCGTGCTGGAGGGCCTGCAGGGCGATCGAGCGGAGCAGGGTGGTCGCGCCGCTGCCGGGCTGGCCGACGGCCAGCAGGTGGGGCTCGGTCGAGCGGGGGCCGGTGCGCCACACGACGGGCGGTACGTCGCGCTGTGCGTCGCCGTCGGCCACGGGCAGCGTGCGCTGGACCGAGGTCGGGTCGGTGAAGCCGAGGACGGTCTCGCCGGGGGCGGTGACGAACCGCTGGGCGGCGATGTCGGTGGGCAGCGGCGGCAGCACGTCCACGGTGAGGGTGTTGCCCTCCTCGTCCCACTCGAAGTGGTACTCGCGGCCGCGGCCCGACTTGGCGTGCAGCAGCTGCTCGATCCGCGCGCGGGACTCGGCCTCGCCGTCCGTGAAGTACGCGGGGTAGCGCACCACGAGGTGGGACACGCGCCCGGTGTCGTCGAACTCGTGGGCGGGGAAGGCCTTCTCCCACTCGCCGCCGTGCGTGAACAGCGGGCTGGGGTCCTCCGGGACGGAGAAGTACGGCACCAGCGCTTCGTAGAGGGACTGCAGGCGCTGCACCTGCGCGTCGTCAGGGCCGGTGGGCGCGGGGACGGTGCGCTCGCGGCCCTTCCAGGCGGCCGCCGCCATCAGGCAGATGACGGCGAGCAGCGGTCCGTAGGGGATGAGGGCCACCACGAGGATCACCGAGGCCACGAGGAACAGCAGCGGCCCCCGCCGGTCCTTGGGGGTCGCGGACCACTTGCGCCGCCCGGCTCCGGCGAGGCGGCGCAGTCCTCGGGTGATGGTGATCAGCGGATGCAGGACGTCGGTGGCGCTGTCGGCGGCCGACCGGGCCAGCTCGCGGCTGCGCGCGATGTGCTCCCGGCTCCGGGCGATCTGGGCGGTGCCGGTGCTCAGGATGCGGGGGAGAGGGCGCCGGGCCACGTCGGTCTCCTCGAGGTGGTGGTGAGGGGCTCAGCCGTCAGAACTTGATCCCGCCGAGCAGGCTCGCGAGGCTCGCGCTGCCCGCCTGGATGCTCGGCGCGATGGCGGTGCCCGCGAGGAAGAAGCCGAAGAGGGCGCAGACCAGGGCGTGGGAGGCCTTGAGCCCGTCCTTGCGGAAGAAGAGGAAGACGATGATGCCGAGCAGCACGACTCCGGAGATGGACAGGACCATGAGAGTTCTCCTGATTGAGGGGGACAGTCACCATCAGTACTTCCAGGCTCACAGCATGTATCCATACGAGATGGGGTGCAAATGGGGGAAATTCCGGAAATTTCCCCTGAACGGCGGCGGGTCGCCGGGCTGTCCGGGGTGAGGGGCGGGCGGTCGGCCGCGCCCGCGGTGATCTTTGCCGCCGACGCGGTCGGTCATGTGCCGTGACGGGCAGTACCCTGTCGATTCACTCGTACGGCTGCACGGCTGCGCAGCCGGGAACCATCCGGGCCCCCGCACGCGCTGGGGCCGGGCTCACGCGCATCGCGAAAGGCGGGCACCACCATGGGCGAAGCCCTCGACCCCGAGGTCGTGGAGCTGGCGGGCAAGATCTTTGATCTGGCGCGCGCCGGCGACACCGACGCCCTCGCCGCGTACGTTGACGCGGGCGTTCCCGCGAACCTGACCAACGACAGCGGCGACTCGCTCCTCATGCTCGCCGCGTACCACGGTCACGCACCCGCGGTACGCGCTCTCGTCGAGCGCGGCGCGGACGTCGACCGCGCCAACGACCGGGGGCAGACGCCGCTCGCCGGTGCCGTCTTCAAGGGTGCGGACGACGTGGTCAGGGCGCTGGTCGACGGGGGCGCCGATCCGGCCGCGGGCACGCCGTCGGCGATTGACACCGCACGGATGTTCGACAAGGTCGAGCTGCTCACGCTGTTCGGGGCCGCCTGACCGGGGCACCCGACCCGGTGCGACGGGGGCGCCGGAAATGTGGTCGCGGCGGGTGTAACCGCTGGGTCATCATGACGACGTGATTCACGGACACGACGTCGGGGCAGGAGTTGCCGCAGCGCGTGGCCCGTGATCGGCCCGAACCCGGACCTGGTGTCCGGCATCCCCCCGGGCCACTGACGAAAGGCAGAGGAAAATGGTCTTCGACAAGCAAGAGACGGCGGGCGGCCCGACGTGTTGGCGCACGGCCAGGTAATGCGGATTCCCGGTTGCGTCGACGCTTGATGTGAGGCTGTTTCCCATGTTCGAACCGGTCATAGCGCCCAGCGGTACGCTGCTCGGCCTGTTGCAGAGGGGCCGCGGCGACGGCACGCTGCACGCGCTCACCGCACCACGGGCCGAGGCCCTTTCCGCCCTCAACCACTGCGTGCTCAGCGACCCGCGGCACGACTGGCAGGTGGAGAACCGCTCCCTGTACTACGCCCGCCTGTACCTGGACCTCGACGGCGACCTCGGCGCCATCGAGCGCCACCTCTTCGACCCCGAGGACACCCTGGTCACGGAGGACTCACGCACCGGCCTCGCGCTCTCGGTGCTCGGTCATCTGGCCTCGTACGACCGCCTGGACGCCCTCAGGATGCTGCGCCGGTACGCCGAGTACGGCAGCAACTGGGCCTGGGCCCTGGACGAGCTGGCCCTGCGCGACGACGACGCGGCCCTGCGCGCCCTCGCCGGGCCCGTGCTCGCCCGCTTCACCACCGACGCCGAGGGCGAGGCCGCCCTCACCGTCGCCGTCCGCGACGCCTTCGAACCACGGCCCTGGCGGCTGTGGGCCGAGGATCCGCGCCCGGAGATCGGCGCCCGGGTGCGCGCCGCCCAGGAGCGCGGCTCCTTCGACCGCTGGCAGCGGCAGCTGGAGCCGTCCGGACCGCGCCCCGGCTGGAGCGTCAAGGCCGTGCTCGACTGGGCCCAGGAAGGGTTCGAGCGCGGCGCCGCGCTGCACGCCCCGGCCGCCCGCTGCCTGAGCGCCGTCGCGGGACCCGAGGACCGTGCCGAGATCATCGCGGTGGCGCGGTACGGCGCGGACGGGGCGCGCGGCACTGCCCTGCGCTACCTCGCCGACGCGCACGACCCCGATGTGCTCGACCTCATCGAGGAGGCCGCGCAGAGCACGTCGTCCGTCGTCGTGGACGTCGCCGCCGAGACCTTCGAGCGGATGCGCTCCGTCGCCGCCGTGCAGCGGGCCCGGCAGTGGGCGGGCCGCCCGGACGTGCTCGGTGCCGCCGCCGGACGCGTCCTCGCCTGCCGCGGCGGCGCCGAGGACAGCCAGCTGGTGCTCGCCGCGCTGCGCGAGGCCGTGCGCGGCGCGGGCCCGGACGCGCCGACGCTGTGGCCGCTGGTCGACGGCGCGGGACGCCTCGGCATCTGCTGCGCGGCGCCCGTCCTGCGCCACGTCTACCGCGAGACCGCCTCTTCCCATCTCAGGGGCCGCGCCGCCCGCGCGCTCGCCGCCACCGACCCCTCCTTCGCCGCGGGCTTCGCCGTCGAGTGCCTCTGGGACTGCGAGGAGTCCACCCGCGAGGTCGCCGCGCGGCACGCGGAGACCGGCGACGCGCGTGTCGTCGCCCAGCTCAGAAGGCTCGCCACCGATCCCGCCGAGGAGGACGAGGTCCAGTCCGCGGTGCGGAACCGGATAGGACCTGACGCGCCCGCCGTGTGAGATTCCGGCGCGCGGCGGCGGGCCCGGACCCAGGGCGGAGCCGTGCGGCCCGGCGGGCCGTCGCCGCGCGCGGAGCGGAACGCTCATGGGACGTTCCTCGCCAGGAAAGATCCACGTTGACGTGGGCACGCCCCATCTGACGACAACACCGGTATGCGTGTCGTCATCGTCACCGAGTCCTTCCCGCCCGATGTCAACGGCGTGTCGCACTGCGCCCTGCAGACCGCGCGCCAGCTCGCCGCCCGCGGCCACGACCCCCTCGTCATCGCCCCGGCCGCCGTGCCGGGGGCCGAGCCCGACGGCCGCGCGCCGTGCCCCGTCATCCGCGTGCCCTCCCTGCCACTGCCCGGCTATCCGCAGGTCAGGGTGGCGCTGCCGAGCCGCCGACTGGCCGCGGCGCTGACCGCGCACCGGGCCGAACTCGTCCACCTCGCCAGCCCGTTCGTGCTCGGCGCCCGCGGCATGACCGCCGCGGCCCGCCAGGACATCCCCACCGTCGCCGTCTACCAGACCGACATCGGCGGCTACGCGCGCACGTACATGGGCAGGGGCGAGGCCACGGCGTGGCGGCGCATCCGGGGCGTGCACGCCGCCGCCGACCGCACCCTCGCGCCGTCCTCCGCCGCCCTCGCCGACCTGGCGGCCCACGGCGTGCCGCGGGTGCGTCTGTGGCCGCGCGGCGTGGACACGGACCGGTTCCGCCCGGCACTGCGCGACGAGGCGCTGCGGCGCGAGCTCGCCCCCGGTGGCGAACTCCTCGTCGGCTACGTGGGACGGCTCGCCCCGGAGAAGCACGTCGAGCTCCTGGCGCGGGTGTGCCGCCTCTCCGGGGTGCGCGTGGTCGTCGTGGGCGACGGGCCGAGCGAGGCGGCGCTGCGCACGGCGCTGCCCGGCGCGCGGCTGCTCGGGCGCCGCTCCGGCGGCGAACTCGCCCGGATCTTCGCCTCCTTGGACGTCTTCGTGCACACCGGGCCCCTGGAGACGTTCTGCCAGACGGTGCAGGAGGCCATGGCCAGCGGCGTTCCGGTGGTCGCGCCCGCCGTGGGCGGGCCGCTCGACCTGGTCGTCCCCGGCCGCACCGGGAGCCTCGTCGCGCCGGGCGACGCCGAGGCCGTGCGCGACGCCGTCTGGGCCATGGCCGCCGATCCCGGCCTGCGGGCGGCGTACGGCGCCGCCGGGCGCGCCGCGGTCGAGGGGCGGACCTGGGACGCCGTCGGGGACCAGCTCGTCGGGCACTACGAAGAGGTGCTCGCCGAGCGGACGGCGGTGGCGGCGTGATGCGGGGTGTACGGAGTACGGGCATGGCCCTCCGGGGCACTGGTGCGGACACCCGGGGTACCGGTACGGACACCCGGGGCACCGGTGCGGCTCCTCGGGATACCGGCACGGCCCCTCGGGGTACCCGTACGGCTCCTCAGGATGCTGGTACGGCCCTCGCGCGGCCCGAGGAGCCGTCCGCGTGGCCCGAGGAGCCGTCCGCGCGGCCCGAGGCGCCGTTCGCCGTGCGGCACACGGGCCCCTTGCGCATCGTGCGCCTCGCCAACTTCGTGACGCCGTCGTCGGGAGGCCTGCGCACCGCCCTGCACGAGCTGGGCCGCGGCTATCGGGCCGCCGGGCACGAGCCCGTTCTGATCGTCCCCGGGGAGCGCGCCTCGGTGGCCGACACCGAACAGGGCCTCGTCGTGACGGTGCCCGGGCCCGAGCTGCCCGGCACGGGCGGCTACCGCGTCCTCGCCGACCGGCGCCGGGTGACCCGCCTCCTGGAGCGCCTGGCCCCGGACCGCCTCGAAGTGTCCGACCGTACGACGCTCCGCTGGACCGGCGCGTGGGCGCGCCGCGCCCGGGTCCCCGCCGCGATGGTCTCCCACGAGGCCGCCGACGCCGTGATGCGCACGTGGGGACTGCCGCCGCGCCTGGCCCGGCGGACCGCCGACTCCCTGAACTCGCGTACCGCGCACGCCTACGCGCGCGTGGTGTGCACCACCGAGTGGGCCGAACGCGAATTCGTCCGCATAGGGGCGAGCAATGTCGTACGGGCACCCCTGGGGGTCGATCTACGGGACCGGCACCCGGGGCTGCGGGACGCGTGGCTGCGTGCCGCCCACGCGCGCGAGGGCGACGCGCTGCTCCTGCTGTGCTCACGGCTCTCGGTGGAGAAGCAGCCCGGAAGGGCGCTGGACGCCCTGGAGGAGCTGCGCGCGCGTGGCGTGCGCGCGGTGCTCGTCGTCGCCGGGGACGGGCCGCTGCGGCCCCGCCTCGAACAGCGGGCCGGGGAGCGGCGGTTGCCGGTGACCTTCCTGGGGCACGTCGCGGAGCGCGCCGCGCTCGGCGCGCTCCAGGCCACCGCCGACGTGTGCCTGGCACCGGGGCCGTGCGAGACGTTCGGGCTCGCGGCCCTGGAGGCGCTCGCGTGCGGCACCCCCGTGGTGGCCAGTGCCTCGTCCGCGCTGCCGGAGATCGTGGGCGGGGCGGGAGCGGTGGCGGCCGACACGGCGGACGCGTTCGCGGACGCGGTCCAGGCCGTGCTCGACCGGCCCGAGCGGGACCGCAGACAGGCCGCACGCGCGCGTGCCGAGGGTTTCGGGTGGGACACCGCGGTGACGGCGTTCCTGGCAGCGCATGACACGGGGGCGCAGCAGGCCCTCGGAGCCGTCGCACTGCCCGGGCACGGCGGTGGCGGATGAACGCGCTCACCTACGTGGCCCTGGGGGACTCGCTCACCGCGGGCGTGGGCGACCCTGTGGACGGCGCCTGGCGGGGCTGGGCAGCCTTGCTCGCTACCGGCATCGGGTCGCGTGAACGGCCCGTGGAGTTCCACAACCTGGCCGTGAACGGCGCCCGGACCTGGGACGTCCTGCACCGCCAGACGCCCGAGGCGCTGGCCCTGCGTCCCGGTCTGGTGTCCGTCGTCGTCGGTGTCAACGACACGCTGCGCCACACCTTCGACCTGCGTGCCGTGGCCGCGCGCCTCGACGAGGTCTACGGCGCGCTGGCCGGGAGCGGCGCCGCCCTGCTCACCGCCTGTCTGCCCGACCCCGGGGCGATGCTCGGGCTCCCCGGTGCCCTCGGCCGTCCGCTGGCCCGGCGGCAGCGGGCCGTGAACGCGGTCGTGCACGCCCTGTCGGAGCGCCACGGCGCGCTGCACCTGCACGCCGCGGGCGAGGAGTGGCTGGCCGACCGCACCCTGTGGAGCGCCGACCGGCTGCACCCGGGCGAGCGCGGCCACCGGGTGTTCGCCGCCCGCTGTCACGCCCTGCTCGCCGCCGCGGGACTGGCCGTCGGCCCTGCGCCCGGTGAGCAGCCGGAACTGCCGCCGCCCACCCGCTCGGCGAGCCTGTGGTGGCTGGCCACGGAGGGCACGGGATGGGTCGCCCGGCGCTGCACCGACCTGCTGCCCCAACTCCTCGCCCTGGCCGCGGCGGAGGTGCGCCACGGGCTGTGCGGCACCAGCGGCGGCCTGGACGCACGGGCCGCGCGCTCCGTCGCCGCGGCGCTCACGGGGCTGACGGGGTGCACAGGATTCACGGGGCTCACGGGGCTCACGGCGGCGGAGGGTCAGCCGGGGGGCGGCGTGAGTGCCCCCGTGACCACGAACCGCACCCGCGTCCCCGGCACCGCCTGCGCCGCCCCTGCCAGGTCGGCGGGCCGCACCACGCCCACCACCGGATAGCCGCCCGTGGTCGGGTGATCGGCGAGGAACACCACGGGCCTGCCGTCCGGCGGCACTTGGACCGCGCCGAGCACCATGCCCTCGCTGGGCAGCTCCCCGCTCACCGCCCGGTCCAGCGGCGGCCCCTCCGTGCGCAGGCCGATGCGGTTGCTCGCCGATGACACGCGGTACGCGCGCGTGGCGAGGGTCCGCAGCGCATCGGGCGTGAACCAGTCAGCACGGGGCCCGGCCGTCAGGCGCAGCACCAGCTCGCTCGGCGGCGCCGCGTGCGGAACGACGTCCACGCGCGCGTGCGCGGCTGTCGCGTCCCCCAGGGGCAGGACCGCACCGTTCGCGAGAGGCGGCGGCCCCAGGCCCGAGAGCAGGTCCGTGGAGCGGCTGCCGAGCACCGGCTCGACGGCCACGCCGCCGCTCAGCGCGAGATAGCCGCGCACTCCGGAGACGGCGGTTCCCACGTCGAGCAGCGCCCCGGCGGGCACTCGTACGGGCATCCCCCAGGGGACGGGCCTGCCGTCCACCGTCACCGGGCACGGCGCGCCGCCCACCGCGACGGTGACCGCACAGCGGGGCCGCACCGCGCAGCCGTTGAGGGTGGTCTCCAGGACGGCCGCTTCGGGAGGGTTGCCGACGAGACGGTTCACGAGCGCGGCGGCCGGCCGGTCGAGGGCGCCGGACCGCGGCACTCCGAGGTGGGCGTGCCCGGGCCGCCCCTCGTCCTGCACGGTGGTCAGCGCCCCGGACCGTACGACGGCGAAGGCCCGGTCGGTCATCGGGCCTCCGGGACGAAGCGGACCCGCACACCCGGTGTCAGGAGCGCGGCCGGTACGCGCGCGTGGTCCCACAGCACGGCCTCCGTGGTGCCGATCAGCTGCCAGCCGCCGGGCGAGGCACGCGGGTACACGCCCGTGTACGGTCCGGCGAGGCCCACGGAGCCCGCGGGCACCGTCGTGCGCGGCGTGGCCCTGCGCGGCACGTCGGGCAGCCCGCCGAGGCCCGTCAGATAGCCGAAGCCGGGGGCGAACCCGCAGAAGGCGACGCGGAACTCGGCCGCCGCGTGGATCCGCGGCACCTCCCGCACCGGCACCCCCCACAGGGCGGCCACGTCCGCCAGGTCGGGGCCGTCGTACCGCACGGGCAGTTCGAGTACGTCCTCCGCGCGCGGGGGCAGCGGCGGGATCTCCCAGGAGGGCAGACGGGCAGCGAGCCGCTCCGGGGCGTCCAGGCCGTCCAGAAGCACCGTACGGGCCGCCGGAACGATCTCCCGCACCGTGAGCTCACCGGCGGCCCGGCGGCGCAGCAGCTCGGCGTGCAGGGCCTCGGCCGCGCTCCCGTCGGCGAGCTCGACGAGCAGCGCCCGCTCGCCCATGGGCAGCACCTTCACGCGCGGCCGCGCAGGGGACACGCTCACGCGAACGCCTCCACCCGGACGCCCGCCGCCTCCAGGCGCGCGCGGACCTGCCGGGCGAGCCCCACCGCCCCCGGTGTATCGCCGTGCAGGCACAGGGAGCGGGCGCGGACCGGGATGCGCTGTCCGGTGTGCGCGGTCACGGTGCCGGACCGGGCGATGCCGACGGACCGCTCCACGACGGCGTCCGCATCGGCGATGACGGCCCCGTCGGTGCCGCGCGGCACCAGGGTGCCCTCGTCGGTGTACGCGCGGTCCGCGAACGCCTCGGTGACGACGGGGAGTCCCGCCTTGTCCGCCGCCTCCAGGAAGCGTGATCCGGGCAGGCCGAGCACCGGGAGGCGGTCGTCGGCGAGCAGCACCCCGTCCACGACGGCCGCCGCCTGCTCGATGTCGTGGACCACCCGGTTGTAGAGCGCGCCGTGCGGCTTCACGTACGCCACGCGCGCGCCCGCCGCCCGGGCGAACACCTCCAGGGCGCCGATCTGGTAGGCCACTTCGGCCGCGAGCTCCAGAGGCGGCACGTCCATCGCGCGCCGCCCGAAGCCCGCCAGGTCGCGGTACGAGACCTGGGCGCCGATCCGCACCCCCCGCTCGGCCGCCCGTTCGCACACGCGCCGCATGGTGGCCGCGTCGCCCGCGTGGAAGCCGCACGCCACGTTGGCGCTGGTGACCACGGACAGCAGCTCCTCGTCGTCGGTGAGCCGCCAGCGTCCGAAGCCTTCGCCCAGGTCGGCGTTGAGGTCGATCGAGGCCCAGGTCATGAACGTTCTCGCTCCTGTTCGTTGTCGCGTGCCCGCGCGCGCGTGGGCACCGTGCGTGCCGCTGCGGTCGTGGTCAGGCCACGCGGTACTGCTCGTCGCGCGCGTCGGTGAGGAACATGTGGCCCGGCGCGTGCGTGAGCGCGAACGGCGGCCTGGAGGCCATCACGGCGGCCTGCGGGGTGACCCCGCACGCCCAGAAGACGGGGATGTCGTCGGGCTCGGCGTCCACCGGGTCGCCGAAGTCGGGCTTGCCGAGGTCGGCGATGCCGAGCCCGCCCGGGTCCCCGCAGTGGACGGGGGAGCCGTGCACGGCGGGCAGCAGTGAGCTCTCCCTGATCGCCGCCGCGAGGCGCGCGGGCGGGACCGGGCGCATGGAGACCACCATGGGCCCCTTCAGGCGCCCCGCGGGCCTGCACGGGCGGTCGGTGACGTACATGGAGACGTTGCGGCCCTGCTCGATGTGGCGCAGCGGCACGCCCGCCGCCGCGAGGGACCACTCGAAGGTGAAGCTGCACCCGATGAGGAACGTCACCAGGTCGTCGCGCCAGTGCGCGCGCACGTCGGTGGGCTCGTCGACCAGCTCGCCGTGCTCCCACACGCGGTAGCGCGGCAGGTCCGTGCGCAGATCGGCCCCCGGGGCGAGCGGCGTGGTCCAGGAGCCCGCGTCGGTGACGTCCAGGACAGGGCAGGGCTTCGGGTTGCGCTGGCAGAACAGCAGCATGTCGTACGCCCAGTCGGCGGGGACGGCGATCAGGTTCGCCTGGGTGCGCCCCCCGGGCCCAGCCCGCCGTCGGGGCGCTCAGGCCCGCCCGGAACCGCTTCCGTGCCTCGGCGGGGGTCACAGCAGCTCCCTCCCGCGCGTCTCCGGGAGGCCGAGCAGGGCGATGACGGCGAGCGCGTACCCGAACGCGCCGAAGATCAGCGCGCCGCCCGTGCCCCAGCTGTCCGCGAGGAAGCCCACGGTGGTGGGGAACACGGCGCCGATCGCCCGCCCGGTGTTGTACGTGAAGCCCTGTCCGGTACCGCGGACGGCGGCCGGGTACAGCTCGCTGAGGAACGAGCCGAAGCCGCTGAAGATGGCCGACATGCAGAACCCCAGCGGGAAACCGAGCACAAGGAGAAGGCCGTTGGCGCCGTCGGGGATGTTCGTGTAGGCGACGATGCTGGCCGCGGAGAGGAAGGCGAACAGCGTGATGTTGCGCTTGCGGCCCAGTTTGTCGGTGAGGTATCCGCCGGTCAGATAGCCGAGGAAGGCGCCGGTGATCAGGAACGTGAGGTACCCGCCGGTGCCGACGACCGTGAGGCCGCGGTCGTCCTTGAGGTAGGTGGGCACCCAGGTGGCGAGCGTGTAGTAGCCGCCCTGGACGCCGGTGGACAGCAGGACCGCGAAGAGCGTGACGCGCAGCAGGTCCGGCTTGAAGATGGCCGTGAAGGAGCCCTTGTCGGCGCTCTTCTCGCGCGCGGCGGCCGCCTCCGGGGCGTCGTGGACGTTGCGGCGCACGTAGACCACGAGCAGCGCGGGCAGGGCGCCCGTCCAGAACATCACGCGCCAGGCGAGGTCGTCGTCCAGGAACTGGAACACCAGGGTGTACACGATCGCGGCGAGGCCCCAGCCCACGGCCCAGGCGCTCTGGATCGCGCCGAGCGTGCGGCCCCGGTTCTTCGCGCTCGCGTACTCGGCGACCAGGATGGCGCCGACGGCCCACTCGCCGCCGAAGCCGAGGCCCTGGAGGGCGCGGAAGACCAGCAGCGTCTCGTAGTTGGGCGCGAAGCCGCAGGCCACGGTGAACACCGCGTAGGTGATCACCGTGATCATCAGGGCCTTCACGCGGCCGATGCGGTCGGCGACGACGCCGGCGACGGCCCCGCCCACGGCGGAGACGACCAGCGTGACGGTGGTGAGCAGGCCGGTCTGGCCGCTGTTCAGGTCGAAGTACGCCTTGAGGGCGACCATCGTCAGCGGCAGCGTGAAGTAGTCGTAGGAGTCGAGCGCGTACCCGCCGAAGGCGCCGGTGAAGGCGCGGCGGCCGCGCGGCCCGAGCGCCCGCAGCCAGCCGAACGCGCCGTCGTCGTCGGGGCGTCGGGCGTCGCTCCGGGAGTCGTCGACCGGTATCGGGGAGGGCGGTGGGGTCGTGCTCATGGGCACCTCGCAGAGGGGTTGGCGGGGCTGGAGGGTGCTTCTGATGAGCGGTGCCGAAGGGGGTCCGGAAGCGCCGCGGGTGCTGTTGACGGGCTGAGCGTGACGGCGCCCGGCGGGGAGCGGGAGCCGCCTGCCGGACAACGTAGAGGATTGTTCAACGATCCCTCAATACCCGTGTTGTTTCGTTCTTGTCTCTGCGGTTGAATCCCGGCATGGCTGAGGGGATCGTTGAGCATGGCTGAACTGACGGGTCTCGCCGACGACCGCGCGCTGCTGGGCCGCACCAGCACCGCCGAACGCGTCGCGGACATCCTGCGGAGCCGCATCGCCGAGGGGTACTTCCCCCCGGGGACGCGGCTGTCCGAGGACAGCATCGGCGGCGCGCTCGGCGTCTCCCGCAACACGCTGCGCGAGGCCTTCCGGCTGCTCACCCACGAGCGGCTGCTCGTCCACGAGCTCAACCGGGGCGTGTTCGTGCGGGTCCTGACCGTCGACGACGTCGAGGACATCTACCGCATCCGCAAGCTCGTCGAGTGCGCCGTCGTCCGCGGCCTCGGACAGCCGCCGTACGCCGTCGACGCACTCGCCGAGGCGGTCGCCGAGGGCGCAGCGGCGGCCCGCGAGAAGGACTGGAAGGGCGTGTCCACCGCCAACATCCACTTCCACCGCGAACTGGTCGCGCTCGCAGGCAGCGACCGCACCGACGAGCTGATGCGCAGCGTCTTCGCCGAACTGCGGCTCGCCTTCCACGTGGTGGACGACCCGCGCCGCCTGCACGAGCCCTACCTCGCCCGCAATCGCCAGCTCCTCGAAGCCCTCCAGGCCGGTGCCGGGCCCGCGGCGGAGGAACTGCTCGCCGCGTACCTGGACGACTCGCGGCGCGGCCTGGTCGACACCTACGCGCGCCGCGTGGCGGAGGGTGGCATCGGCACGCGGTGAGGCGGCCGCGGGCCCGCCGCGGGAGCGGGGGCCCCGCACGGTGCATCTGCGTCGTTTCGACCGTTGTCAGACCGAGGACCTAGTCTGTGCACCGTGACTTCGCCTGCCGTATCGGACACCGCTCCGCCCCAGCTCAGCGCGGGGCCGCGGCCCGCGCCTGGCCCGGCCGCCGACGAGGGCCTGGCGCGGCGCCTGCGCGCGCTCGCGTGCACGGCGCCGCTGCACGACCTGGACGCCCGCAAGGCCAACCTCGCGGGGGAGTACTCGGTGTACGCGATGGCGGAGGTGGCCCTGTCCGCCATCGACCTCGTCACGCTGAACATGGACTTCGACACGGGCGCCGACCACGAGCAGATCGTCGCCCGGCTGCTGCCCCGCGTCGCCGCCCAGGCCCCGCGCCGCCCCGCCGCCGAGCACGAGCGCGTCGCCCGCTGGGTCCTGGAGAACCTGATCAACGTCGGCAGCGTGGACCGCGGCTTCCGCGCCGTCTACGGCACCTTCGACCCGGACGGGACGTACGTCCGCCGGGACTACGACTTCAAACTCATCGAGGAAGTCCCCGGATACGGCGGCGGTGTCTACCTCCGCACCACCGACGAGGCCGTGAACGTCCTGGTGGGCGCCCTCGACACGGACGTCACCAGCGCCCAGATCGCCGCTGAGGTGAAGCTGGAGGTGCTCATCAGCCGGGGCCGCCTCGCCGACGCCCAGCTCGCCGCCGAGCAGGCGCGCTACCGCACGGTGCAGTACTCGGAGACCCTCCGCAAGGCCCTCGACGCCACCCGGCGCAACGTCCGCGCGGTCGACTGGCTGAACGCCGTCCCCGACATGATCGCCGAGGCCCTCGACCACGTGGCCGACCGCTACCGCCACGAGAACGCGATCCTGACGAACATCCGCAAGGCCCGCGACGAGTCCGAGGACCCCGAGCAGAAGCGCCGCGCCGCCGAGCTCGTCGACATCGTCAAGGACTGCATCCGCCGCCACACCCAGCTCCAGTCCCGGCTCCTCGAAGCGGGCCCCCTGTTCCGCGCCGAGCAGGACCGGCAGGCCTTCGCCACCCCCGCCGCACGCACCGGCCTCGACCTGTACGGCCAGCTCGTCGCCCCCGTGCTCCCGCTCCCCGCCGAGCAGGCCACCCGCGTCACGGACGCCTTCTTCGCCCACGGCACGGGCCTGCGCACGCCCGTGTCCGTGCGCGTCGGCGACCTCGTCGACATACTCCTGACCCCGCCGATAGAGCGCGAGCACCTCGGCGCCGAGATGCCCGAGCCCGACCTCATCGCCACGCCCGACGACAGCCGCTTCAGCGAGGAGCAGCTGGCCGGCGCGATGGAGCTGCTCGCCCTGCCGCCGGACGCGCCGCGCAGGCTCTCCGGGCTGCTCGCCGACGCCCGCCGCCGCGACCCCGACCTGCCGTACCTGGTCGCCCTGCTCGCCGTGCACGCGGCGAGCCCGCCGGTGGGCACCGCCTACCGCCAGGGCGAGGAGCGGCTCCTGTTCGCCGTGGACGACGGCACGGACCTGGACGACCCGGAGTTCGGTGGCGCCGACCTCATCGTCGGCACCGCGCTGCTCGACGCCGCGGGGATGGCCGCCGACCGCACGGAGGCGGCGTGACGCCCCGGGCCCGCGGCACCGCCCCGGGCACCCCAGGAGACGTACGACCGAACCACCGCAGCAAGGAGCCGCAGCCGTGACCGACCACCCCGCAGAGCACGCCGCGTGGGGCGAGCCGGACTCCGCCCCGGCCCCGGCGGCCGCCCCGGCCGTCACCCCGGCCGACGCCGCCGACGCGGCCCGGCTCGTCGCCTTCGGGCTCCAGCCCAAGCTCCAGCCCGCCCGCGACCAGGAGTACGGCGACCTGCTCCGCCGCTACCGCGAGGACCCGCCCTTCGCGCGCCTCGCCGACGCCGTCGCCACCGGCCTGGGGCTCGTCGTCCTGGAGGTGTCCCCGCGCGCGGGGATGGCGGTCACCGCCGCCGAGGACTCCGTGTTCGCCGTCCGCATGGGCGACTACGCCCGGCGCGCCGCCGCCGACTCCACCGACCGCTTCCTGCACGGCCTCGCCCACCTCGCCGTCGCCGCCATGGCCTTCCCGCGCCCCGAGGACCTCGCCGACGACGGCTACATCGGCCGCGTCACCGTCAACGGGGTCGACGCGTTCGTCCGCCAGGCCTGCCGCCGCCTGGAGGAGCGCGCCGAGGAGCAGGGCGAGAACACCGACCCGGCGACGAACGCCCCGGGCCTGGAGTCCGCCTGGCGCGTCTGGGCCCGGCGCAGCTCCACCGGAGCCACCAAGGACGCGCGCAGACTGGCCGGCTCGACCACCGGAATCGTCGGCAAGGCCGCCGCGTTCCTCACCGACTCCGGCTTCCTCCAGCGCACCGGCGACGACTCCGGCGGGACCTACCGCACGACGGCGCGCTATCAGCTCCAGGTGCGCGACATGGCGGGCAGCGCCGCCATGGCCGAGCTCCTGGAGCTCGGCGTCGTCCCCGTCACGGACGGCTCGGCGACGCTCCTGCCCCCCGACGACACCGACGACCTGGAGCTGGTGGCCGACGCGGGCCTGCCGTTCCACGCCTGACCCCCCGGGGCCGGGACCCCGTCACCGGGGACCTGCCCCGACGCCCCGCCGTTCCGCACGAGTCACCGACTTACGACGAGAGTCCGCCGCCATGTACGAGCTGTCCCGGGTCCGCCTCTACTCCATCGGACCTGCCGGTGCCCGCTACGCCGACACCGTCCTCGACCTGCGCGGAGTAGGCGACGTGGTGCCCGACCCCGCGCCCGCGCAGGCGGAGTTCTTCGAGGAGGAGCCGGTCGGCCCGCCGCGCAGGCCCGCGCCCGCCGGCGTGCTCTTCCTGGAGAACGGCGGCGGCAAGTCCGTCCTGCTCAAGCTGATCTTCTCGGTGATGCTGCCGGGCCACCGCAACACCCTGGGCGGCGCCAGCTCCGGCGTCCTGCGCAAGTTCCTGCTGGCCGACGACTGCGGCCACGTCGCCCTGGAGTGGCAGCACACGCTGACCGGCGAGTGCGTCGTCGTCGGCAAGGTCAGCGAGTGGCGCGGCCGCCAGGTCTCCAACGACCCGCGGAAGTTCGCCGAGGCCTGGTACTCGTTCCGGCCCGGCCCGGGCATGAGCCTGGACTCGCTGCCCGTCGCCGAGTCCACCGCCGTCAGGCCCACCGCGGAGGGCGCGTCGGGCGCGCAGGGCCGCCGCCGCACCATGAAGGGCTTCCGGGACGCCCTGACGGAGGCGGGGAAGGCGTACCCGCACCTCGAAGTGCACTGGGAAGAGATCCACGACCGGTGGAACGAACACCTCGGCGACCTGGGCCTCGACCCCGAACTCTTCCGCTACCAGCGCGAGATGAACGCCGACGAGGGCGAGGCCGCGGGCCTCTTCGCCGTCAAGAAGGACTCCGACTTCACCGACCTGCTGCTGCGCGCCGTCACGGACACCCGCGACACGGACGGCCTCGCCGACCTCGTCCACGGCTTCGGCAACAAACTCGGCCGCCGCGCCGAGCTCATCGCCGAGCGGGACTTCACCGCGGGCTCCGTCGACCTGCTCGGCCGCATCGTCGACGCCGCCGAGACCCGGGCACGCGCGCGTGACGTGCACGCGGGCGCCGAGCGGCGCACCCGCACCCTCGCCCGCCGCCTGTCCGCCCGCGCCGTCGAGGAGCGCGGCCGCGCCGCGGACCTCGCCGAGCAGGTCACGGCCGCCGCGCACACCGTCACCTCGGCGGAGCAGGCCCGCGAGCGCTCCGCCCGCATCTCCGCCGAACTGGCCTACCGGCACGCCTCCTTGGCGCTCACCGTCGCCGAGAAGGCCGCCACCGCCCAGCGTCGCGAGCTGGCCGACGCCCGTACCCTGCACGCGGCGTGGCAGGCCGCCGAGGCCGTCCTGCGGCACCGGGCGGCCGCCGACCGCTCCGCGCGCGTGGCCGCCGCCATCCGCGAGGCCGAGCGGGACGCGGCCCCCGCGCTCGCCGCCCGCGCCAAGGCCGCCGCCGACCTCGTCCGGGCACTGCACACGGCCGCCGAGGGCGCCGAGGCGCACGCGAACGAGGAGGAGGAGCGCTCCGCCGCCCTCCAGGAGACCGGCGAGGCCGCCCACCGCGACGCCACCGCCGCCGCCACCGAGGCGCAGCGGGCCCGCAGCGAGACCGGCCACCTGCGCCAGCGCCTGGCCGAGGTCGAACAGGAGACCGCGGAGGCCGTCCGCGCGGGCTGGCTCGACGACAGCGCTCCCGACGCCGACCCGGCGCGCGCCGCGCTCGCCGCTAGCGACGCGGAGAAGACCGCGGTCGCCGCCTGGGACACCGCCCGCGAGGCCGGGCGCAGGGCCACCGAGCACGCCAAGGAGGCCGGCGCCGCGGAGGCCCGTGCCGAGCTGACGGCGGCCCGCGCCGCCGACGCCGCGACGGCCGCAGAGCAGGCGTACGACGCGGAGCGGCGCACCGCCGAGTCCCTCGCACGCGACGAGCGGCTCGCGGAACTGCTCGGTCTGCCCGGTCCCGCGGGCACGTTCGGCGCCGGTGTGCCGCAGCCGCGCCGCGCGGCCGCCGACGACGGCACCGGCGGCACGCCCGAGGGCGCCGCGGCCACCGACCAGGAAGGCCGCCCGGAGGAAGCCGCGGCCCTCACCGCCGAGCACCTCGACCACAGCGCCGACGACCTGCGCGGCCTCCTGGAGGACGGGGTGGCCGCCGCCGAGCGGCAGCTGTTCGAGCTGCGCACCGCGGCCGCGGACGACGCCCGGATCCTCGGCGCGCTCGGCGACGGCGGCCTGCTGCCGCCGGGCCCCGACGTCCTGGCCACCGTCGAGTTCCTCGGCGAGCAGGGCATCCCGGCACTGCCCGGCTGGCGCTACCTCGCCCAGGCCGTCGACCCCACCGACCACGCGCGCGTGCTCGCGGCCCGGCCCGAGCTCGTCGACGGCGTCATCATCACCGACCCCGACACCCACGTGCGGGCCCGCGAGGCGCTCGCCGGTGCCGCCCTGCTGCCGCGCTCCACCGTCGCCGTCGGCACGGCCGCAGCGCTCCTGGCCCCGGCCCCCGGCGACGAGGCCGCGGCGGAGGACGACGCCCGCGCCGTCTTCCTGGTGCCGCCGAACCCGGCCATGCACGACGAGCACGCCGCCGACGAGGAGCGGCAGGCCCTGCGCGCCCGCGCCACCCGGCGCGACGACGAGATCCGCGTGCTCGCCCAGCGCCTGGCCAAGGACCGGGAGCTGGCCGCCCGGCTCGCGTCCTGGCGCTCCGGCTGCCCGGCCGGGCGCCTCGGCGAGCTGGCCGTCGCCGCGCGCGAGGCCCGCGCCTTCGCCGAGGAGGCGGAGGCCGAGCTGACCGAGGCCCGTACCGCCCGCGCCGAGGCCGACGAGATCGCCAGCGAGGCCGCGCGCGTGCGCGACGAGCGGCAGGAGGCCGCCCAGCGCGCCCGCCGCGCCGCCGACGCCCTCGCGGGCCTCGCGTTCCGGCTGCGCGAGCGCGCCGGATGGCAGACGAAACTGCGCGAACTGGCCGACGAGGCCGTGGAGTCCGAGGCCCGCGCCCAGGCCTGCCTCGACCGCGCCCGCGCCGCCGACGAGGACCGCCGTGCCGCGCAGCGCGCCGCCGACGACGCCCGCCGCACCGCCCGCGCCCTGCGCGCCGAGCGCGCCGAGATCGCCGGCGCCCCGGAGGACCTCGCCCTGGACGAGGACGCCCCCAAGACCTCGCTGCCCGCCCTGCGCGAGGCCTACCGCGCGGCCTCGCAGCTCTACGAGAAGGTCGGTGTCGGCGCCGACCTGCGCGCCGAGCAGGCCCGGGCCGAGAGCGACGAGTCCGCCGCCCTCGCCGAGCTCGACCGGCTCAGCAACAAGGTGCGCACCCGCGCCGCCCAGCTCCTCGAAGGCACCGACGGCGCCGACGGCCCCTCCCGGCAGGCCGCCGCCGCGCGAGCGGAGGCACAGGTCCAGCTCATCGAGTCGCGCGCGTCCGCCGCCAGCGAGCAGCTCGGCCGCCTGCGCGGCGAGGCCGAGCGGCACGCGCCCGAGGACGGCGACGCGCACACCGAGCTGCCCGATGACCTGGTGCCCGCCGACGCCGAGCACGCCCAGGCGCTGCTGCGCACCGCCACGGGCGAACTGGCCGCGCACAGCGAGGACCTGACCCGGGCCAAGGAGGCGCACGCCGCGCTCCTGCGCACCCACCGCGCCACCGAGGACGCGGCCGGAGGCTTCGACGAGACGGCCGCGCTCCTGCGCGACCTGCTCCGCGAGCACCACGAAGCGGACGAGGACGAGCAGCCCGAACCCCACCCCGGCACCCTGGAGGAGGCCCGGCAGGCCGCCGCGGAGGCCCGCCGCTCGCTGCGCGGCTGCGCCGCCGACCTGTCCGCGGCCGAGACGGCGGTGCGCGAGGCGAGCGACGTCCTGGTCCGGCACGCCAACTCCACGCGCTACGAACAGGTCCGCACCCCGGCCCGCCAGCAGATCCGCGAGCTGCCCGCCGCGGCGCTGCCCGAGCACGCCAAGAAGTGGGCGGACGCCTTCGCGCCCCGCCTGCGCGTGCTCACCGACGAGCTGGAGCAGCTGGAGCGCAACCGCGACAGCATCGTCGACCGGCTGCGCGGGCTCGTCGAGTCGGCCCTCGCCACCCTGCGGTCCGCCCAGCGCCTGTCCCGGCTCCCCGAAGGCCTCGGCGAGTGGTCGGGCCAGGAGTTCCTGCGCATCCGCTTCGAGGAGCCCGACCAGGCCACGCTCGTGGAGCGCCTCGGCCTGGTCATCGACGAGGCCACCCGCGCGGCCGTGAAGAAGAACTCCGACCTGCGAAGGGACGGAATGTCCCTGCTGCTCAGGGGAGTTCAGGCCGCCCTGGAGCCGCGCGGCATCGCCGTGGAGATCCTCAAGCCCGACGCCGTGCTGCGCGCCGAGCGCGTCCCCGTCGGCCAGATGGGCGACGTGTTCTCCGGCGGCCAGCTGCTGACCGCCGCCATCGCCCTGTACTGCACGATGGCCGCCCTGCGGTCGAACGACCGGGGCCGCGACAAGCACCGCCACGCGGGCACCCTGTTCCTCGACAACCCCATCGGCCGCGCCAACGCCACGTACCTCCTGGAGCTCCAGCGGGCCGTCTCGGACGCCCTCGGCGTGCAGCTGCTGTACACCACCGGCCTGTTCGACACGACCGCGCTCGCCGAGTTCCCGCTGGTCATCCGCTTGCGCAACGACGCGGACCTGCGGGCGGGCCTGAAGTACATCAGCGTCGAGGAGCACCTGCGGCCGGGTCTGCCGCAGGGGCAGCAGGCCCCGGCCGAGGAGACGGTGCACGGGGAGATCACGGCGACGCGGATGTACAAGCGGCCCGCGACCACCTGAGCCGTGCGGGACGGCAGTCGCCTGAGCCGTGCGGGACGGCAGCTGCCCGAGCCCCGCGGGGCGCGCGGTGCTCAGGCGAGCCGCCGGGTCACCCAGTCGTGGAACTCCCCGATGTGGTGCTCGGTCGGCACGAGCACCCCGCCCTGCCGGTAGGCGCGGGAGCTCATCGCGGGCTGGGTGCGCTCGCACGCCGCGAAGTCCTGCTCGTTGACCCGGTGGAAGAGCTCCACCGACTTCGACAGATCGGCCCCGGAGGCCACGACGTCGGGTGCGTACAGCCAGTCGCACTCGACGGCTGTACGGTCCACGGCCAGCGGGAACATGCGGTGCAGGATCACGTGGTCCGGCACGAGGTTCACGAACACCGTCGGCCTGACGGTGATCGCGTAGTAGCGCCGGTCCTGGTCGTCGGCGACCTCCGGGAGGCGCCCGAAGCCCGCGCTGCCGTCGACGGTGAAGCCTTGCACCCCATCGCCGAAGGCCGCGCCGTGCCCGACGTAGTACTGGGCGGCGAAGCCGTCGGTGAACTCCGGCAGCACGTCGGTCAGTTCGGGGTGGATGGTCGCGCAGTGGTAGCACTCCATGAAGTTCTCGACGATCAGTTTCCAGTTGGCGCGCACGTCGTAGCGGACGCGCCGTCCGAGGGCCAGGTCGTGGACGCGGTAGCGCTCGATGGCCGCCGGGTCGCCGAGGCGCGCGGTGACCTCGCCGATCACGGTCTCCTCGAACGACGGCGGCTCGTCGGCCAGACACACCCAGGCGTAGCCGAGCCACTCCCGAAGGGCCACCGGCACCAGGCCGTACGCGGTCCGGTCGACGTCGGGCATCCCGGTGAGGTTCGGCGCCGCGACGAGCCGGCCGTCCAGGCCGTACGTCCACGCGTGGTACGGGCACTGGAGGCCGCGCCGCACCTCGCCCGCGTCGTCCGCGCACAGGCGGGCGCCCCGGTGCCGACAGACGTTGAGGAAGGCGCGCAGGCCGCCGTCGCGGGCGCGGGTGACCAGGACGCTCTCGCGGCCGACCTGGACGGTGCGGTACGCGCCGGGCCTGTCGAGGTCGGCGGCGCGCACGGCGCACACCCACAGCGCCTCGAAGACGCGCTCCCGCTCGCGCTCGAACACCTCGGGGTCGGTGTACGAGCGGCCGGGCAGGGTCGCGATGAGACTCTTGGAGACCTGGGTCGTCACGTCGGTCCTCCTAAGCGGGCGCCGCGGCGGGCAGCTGGCCGGTGATCCGGCGCGGGTCGAACAGCTCGATGGGGTGCGCGGTGGTGCCGTCGAGCGCCAGGTCGGCGACGATCTCGCCGACGACCGGCACGAACTTGAAGCCGTGCCCGGAGAATCCGCAGGCGACCGTCACCGACTCCGGATGGGCGGGGTGCCGGGTGATGACGAAGTGCTCGTCGGGCGTCGTCGTGTACATACAGGTGGCGGCCTTGAGCAGGCGCCCCGGGAGCAGCGGGATGTGGCGGGAGATGTGGTCGGCCATCGCGGCGACCTCGTGCGGGTGGACCGTGCGGTCGATGGTGTCGGGGGTGCACACCTCGCCCTTGCGGAAGAAGGCCACCTTGGCACCGAGTCCGGGGCCGTCGATCGCGGGGAAGCCGTACGCCTGGACCCCCTCCGGGTCCTCCCACACATAGATCGGATGGTGCTCGGGCAGGAAGGGGCCCACGCCGCCGGTCGGCTGGAACCAGTACATGATCTGCCGCTCGATCGTGAACGGCACCCCGAGGTCCGCGAGCAGTTCGGGCGCCCAGGCACCGGGGCAGATCACCAACTGGCCCGCGGTGTACGTGTCCTCGGGCGTGTGCACGCGCACCCCGCCGCCGTACGGCTCCCACCGGACGACCGGCTCCTCGAAGCGCAGCTCGGCGCCCTGCCGGGTGGCGAGCTGGAGGTGTGCGGCCACGGTGCTCTCCGGCCGGAGGAGGCCCGCGCGCCGCTCGAAGAGCGCCACCTCGTCGGCGCGGGGCGCGAGCGTCGGGAAGCGGCGGCGGATCTCGCGGGCGTCGAGCATCTCGTGCGGAAGGTCCCAGGTCTCGGCGGAGAGCCGCGCCCCGGAGACGACGCGCCCGTCGGGCCTGCCGACCATCACCCCGCCGCAGAGGACGGCGATCTCGCGCCCGGTGTCCCGCTCCACCTGCTCGTACAGCTCGTACGCGCGCAGCAGCAGCGGTACGTACGCGGGGTCCTCGAAGTACGACTGGCGCGTGACCCGGGAGCCGCCGTGGCTGGAGCCCCGCTGGTGCACGGGGCCGTACCTTTCCAGGCCGAGGACGCGGGCCCCGCGCGCGGACAGGTGGTGGGCGGCGGCGCTGCCCATGCCGCCCAGGCCGATCACGATCACGTCGTACGTGGGGGTGGTGCGGGACATGGCGGTCTCCAAGGGAGGTTCTTCGGGGGAGGTTCTTCAGGGGGGGGGCGACGGTGCGGGCGGCTAGCACCGGATGCGGGTCATCTCGGGGTCGAAGAGCGGTTCGTCGGCGACTGTCGCGGGCAGTGGCTCCCCGAAGTACTCGATGTGCGTACGCGCTCCGGTGGGCAGCGGCGGCAGCCAGGCGTAGGCGACGCAGCGGCCCAGCGTGTAGCCGTAGGAGGCGCTGGTGACGTATCCGGCGGGGGTCCCCTGGACGTACACCGGTTCCTTGCCGAGGACGACGGCGGCGGGGTCGTCCAGGAGCAGCGGGGTGAGCCTCCGGGTGCCGGTGCCGGTGCCCGTGCCCGTGCCCGTGCCTGCGCCCGTGCCGGAGTGGGGGCCTTGCTTCCGCTGGGCCGCGCGGCGCTCCCGCAGGGCCGCACGGCCGACGAAGTCGCCCTTGTCCTCCCGCACCGCGAAGCCGAGCCCGGCCTCGTACGGGTCGTGCTCGGTGGTCATGTCCTGGCCCCAGGCGCGGTAGCCCTTCTCCAGGCGCAGGCTGGTGAAGGCGGACCGTCCGGCCGCGACGACGCCGAGGTCGCGCCCCGCGTCCCACAGCGTGTCCCACAGCCGCAGGCCGAGGTCGGCGGTGGTGTACAGCTCCCAGCCGAGCTCACCGACGTAGCTCAGGCGCAGCGCCGTCACCGGGACGTCGCCGATGTACGTACGGCGGGCCTTGAAATAGCCGAAGGCCCGGTGCGAGAAGTCGTCGTGGGTGAGCGGCTGCACGAGCGCGCGGGCGCGCGGACCCCAGACGCCGACGCAGCAGGTCCCCTGGGTGATGTCCCTGATGTGCACGTCGTCCGGCGCGTGCCACTGTAGCCAGGAGAGATCGGCGGGGGAGTTGGCGCCGACCTGGAAGTGGTCGGGGGCGAGCCGTGCCACGGTCAGGTCGGAGCGGATGCCGCCCGCCTCGTCGAGAAGGAGGGTGTAGGTGACCGAACCGGGCTTCTTGTGAACGTTGTTGGTGGTCATGCGCTGTAGGAAGGCCAGGGCGCCGGGGCCCGTGACCTCCAGGCGGCGCAGCGGCGTCATGTCGTACAGCGCGACCCGTTCGCGCGTCGCCCGCGCCTCCGCGGCGGCGATCGGTGACCAGTGGCGGGCGGACCAGGTGTCCCGCGCGGGCAGCTCCAGGCCCTCGGTGAGCGGCGCGTTCGCCTCGAACCAGTGCGGGCGCTCCCAGCCGCCGCCCTCCAGGAACACCGCTCCCGACTGCACCTGGCGGGCGTAGAAGGGGCTGACGCGCAGTGGGCGAGGCTGGTCGATCGGCTGCTGCGGGTGGATCACGTCGTAGACCTCGACGAACTGCTGGGCGCCGCGCCGCGCGACGTACGCGGGGGAGCGCTGCGCGTCCTCGAAGCGCGTCAGGTCGCAGTCGTGGACGTCCGTCGAGGGCCTGCCGTCGATCATCCACTCGGCGACCGCCTTGGCGACGCCCGCCGAGTGCGTGACCCACACGGCCTCGGCGAGCCAGAAGCCGCGCAGCGCCGGTGTCACGCCGAGCAGCGGCATGCCGTCCGGAGTGAAGGAGAAGACGCCGTTGAAGCCCTCGTCGACCGCCGACTCCTTGAGCGCGGGCAGCAGACCGCAGCAGTCCTGCCAGCTCGGTGCGAAGTCCTCCTCGGTGAAGGGGTGCGCCGACGGCATCGCGGGCACGGCCCGCCCCCGTGCGGCGGCCTCGTCGTACGAGTCGATCGTGAACGGGTCGACGGGCAGCGGCCGGTGGGCGTACGAGCCGATGCCGATGCGGTCGGTGTGCTCGCGGAAGTACAGATCCCTGTCCTGGAACCGGAGGATGGGCCGGGACGCCTCGGCGCGCGGGTCGTTGACGCCCGCGAGCTCGGGCAGCGGCCGCGTCTTCGCGTACTGGTGGGCGAGCGGCTGCAGCGGTACGTCGACGCCCGCCATCCGTCCGATCACCGGGCCCCAGAAGCCCGCGGCCGACACCACGTGGTCGGCGGGGAACGAGCCGCGGTCGGTGACCACGCCGGTGACCCGGCCGTCGGCGCGCTCGATGCCGGTGACGGTGTGCCGGTCGAGGAAGCGGGCGCCGCGCCGGACGGCCCGGTCGATTTGCGCGCGGCAGGCGGGCACGGCCCGCGCGAGCCCGTCGTCGGGCGTGTGCAGACCGCCGAGCACCTGCCCGCTGTCCAGCAGCGGCCACAGCTCCGCGCACCGCTCCGGGCCGACGAGCCGTGCGCGAACGCCCCAGGACGCGGCGAGCCCGGCCTTGCGGCGCAGATCGGCCAAGCGCTCGGGAGTGGTGGCGAGTTCGAGGCCGCCGACCGCGTGGAAGCAGGGAAGCCCGTCCACGGTCAGGGAGGTGAACTTCCGCACGGTGTAGGCGGCGAACTCGCTCAGCGTCTTGGACGGACTGGTCTGGAAGACGAGCCCGGGCGCGTGCGACGTGGAGCCGCCCGGGGCGGGCAGCGGCCCCTGTTCGAGGACGGTGACGTCGCTCCAGCCGCGCGCGGTGAGCTCGTCGGCGAGGGAGCAGCCGACGATTCCGGCGCCGATGATGACGACGCGGGGGCCATGGGGGCCATGGGGGCCACGGGGGCCGTGAGGGCTGCGGAGGTTGTGGGGGCTGCCGGGGCTCTGGGAGTGGTCGTGCGGGGGTGTCACAGGACCACCACCGATCGCAGCACCTTGCCGTCCCGCATCCGGTCGAAGGCCGTCTCGACCTCGTCGAGGGCGATCCGCTCGCTGACGAAGGCGCCGAGGTCCAGTCTGCGGCGCACGTACTGGTCGACGAGGATCGGGAAGTCCCGCGTGGGCAGACAGTCGCCGTACCAGGAGGACTTGAGCGCGCCGCCGCGTGAGAACAGGTCGATCAGCGGCAGCTCGATGGTCATCGCCGGGTCGGGCACGCCGACCTGGACGAGGGTGCCCGCGTGGTCGCGCATGTAGAAGGCCTGACGGTACGTCTCCGGGACGCCCACCGCGTCGATCGCCACGTCGACGCCGAAGCCGCCGGTGAGCCCGCGCACCGCCGCCACCGGCTCCGTGCCCCGGGAGTTGACCGTGTCCGTCGCCCCGAACCGCGTCGCGCCGTCGAGCTTCGCGTCGTCGACGTCGACCGCGATGACGCGCCTGGCCCCGGCGAGCGCGGCCCCGGCGATCGCCGCGCAGCCCACGCCGCCGCAGCCGATGACGGCGATGGTGTCGCCGCGGCGTACGCCGCCGGTGTGCACGGCGGCCCCGTACCCGGCCATCACACCGCAGCCGATGAGGCCCGCCGCCTCCGGGCGCGCCGCGGGGTCGACCTTCACGGCCTGGCCCGCCGCGACCAGTGTCTTCTGCGCGAACGCGCCGATGCCGAGCGCGGGGGTCAGCGGCGTGCCGTCGAGCAGCGTCATGGACTGGGCCGCGTTGCGGGAGTCGAAGCAGTACCAGGGGCGGCCGCGCAGGCAGGAGCGGCACGCCCCGCACGGTGCGCGCCAGGCGATGACCACGTAGTCGCCGGGCCGCAGCCCGTCGGCACCCTCGCCGACGGCCTCGACCGTGCCGGCGGCCTCGTGCCCGAGCAGGAACGGGAAGTCGTCGCCGACCGCGCCGTCCCGGTAGTGCAGATCGGTGTGGCAGACCCCGCAGGCCTGCACGGAGACGAGTACCTCTCCCGGTCCGGGATCCGGCACGACGATCGTCTGCACCTCGACGGGTGCGCCCTTCTTCGCGGCGACGACGCCACGGACCTCGTGTGGCACGGCCAGGCTCCTCTGCGGGACCGTTGCGCGAGTGCGCGCAAACGCGGCTGTTGTTGCGTACTCCACGACTCGTTGCGCTATCGGGAACATCGTGCGAGCGGTATCGAGGGGGCGTCAAGAGGTCGTCAAAGGGCGGGCGTGAACGCTTGCGGGAGCGCGTGGGCGCGTGGGCGCGCGGATGGGTGCGCGGGCGGCGGGCAGCTCCGGCTGGGTGCTGGGTGCTGGGTGCTGGGTGCTGGGTGCTGGGTGCTGGGTGGCGGTGGCGGTGGCGGCGGTGCTGGGTGGCGGGCTACGGGTGTCCGGCCGACCGGCCCGGCTCGGCTGGGGGAGGGGGCCTGGGCGGGCCGCCCCCGGGGCGCGGGCCCGCGGTCAGAGGCCGTAGCCCATGCGGCGCGACAGTTCCACCGCCGCCGCGACCGTGCGCTTGGCCAGCTCGGTGAGTCGGCCCTCGGTCAGCCGGTACACCGGCCCGGACGCGCTGAGCGCCCCGATCACCTTGCCGTCGTGCGCGCGCACCGGCGCGGCCACGGCGGCGAGCCCCACCTCGAACTCCTCCACGGCCGTCGCGAAGCCCTGCTCCACGACGGTCTCCAACTCGCCGCGCAGCGCCACCGTGCCGGTCACGGTGTGGTCGGTGAGCCGCGGCAGCGTCCGGGCGACCAGGCCCTCGCGCAACGTCGTCGGCAGGTGGGCGAGCAGCACCTTCCCGCTGGAGGTGGCGTGCAGCGGGGTGCGGCGGCCGAGCCAGTTCTGCGCGGTCACGGACGCGGGGCCGCGCGCCTGCATGATGTTGACCGCGGCGTCGTCGTCGAGGACCGCGATGTTGACCGTCTCGCCCAGCTCGTCGGCCAGTTCGCGGCAGACGGGGCCGCCCTCCTGGGAGATGTCCATGCGCACGGCCGCGGCCCCCGCGAGGCGCAGCACGCCCGCGCCGAGGAAGTACTTGCCGCGGTCCTTGGCCTGGCCGACGAGGCCCCGGTTCTCCAGGACCCCGAGCAGCCGGAACGCCGTCGACTTGTGCACGCCCAGCTCGTCGGCGATCTCGGTGACTCCGGCCTCACCGTGCCGGGCGAGGATCTCCAGGACGCTCACGGCCCGGTCCACGGACTGCACCGAGCCCGCGGCCGCCCGGGACTGCCGCGCGCCGGACCTCCCGGACCCGTGCGGGTCCTGATGCGGCTCCTCGGTCTGGTCAGGGCTTTTCGGCGTGCGGGTCATATCTCAACTCTCACCACTCGGCGGCCGTTGATGCCGCGTCTCAGGGAAGCCCTTGACTCCGCGGGCGTCCCACCGGATTCTGTTGCGCATAGCACTACGTGGTGCGTCATATGGAACTTCATGTTACCGAAGAGTCCCCAGCCCAAACGGGGCCGGACAGGGCTGGGGTCTCCCGACAGAGCTGGACATGGAGCTGACGTCAGGGCTGCGGCTGCGCCCTTGCTCCGGGCGGGAGTTGAGCCTTTGCTCCTCGCCGGAGCCGGACCTGGCCGGAGGCCTGACACCTCGAACCGCGCCCCGGTGCGAACCTCCGGGCCTGGCCGAGGCCTCCCCGCTCCTGGCCGGGCCCTGAACCTCCGCTCCCGGCCACGAACCTGAACCTCCGCGTACGACGGGGTCCTGAACCTCCGGGCCCAACCGCAGCCCAAGCTTCCGGGCCTGCCCGGGACCCGAAGCCTCACCCCGGCCGGAAGCCGAGCACCCGTCGGGCCACACGAACCGAGCCGAGCACCGAGCCGAGCACCGAGCCAAGCACCGACCCGGCCCCACCGACCCGGTCCGGGCCCAGCCTTCCACCACATCCGACCGAGAGATCCAGAGGGACGCCATGATTCCCGTCTGCCGCCTCGACGACCTCCCCGCCGGCGCATCCGTCCGTCTCGACACCACCCCGCCCATCGCGGTGTTCAACGCCGACGGCGCCCTGTACGCCATCGACGACACCTGTAGCCACCAGGACGCCTCTCTCTCCGACGGCTGGCTGGAGGGCTGCCTGGTCGAATGCCCCTTGCACGCCGCCTCGTTCGACCTCAGGACGGGCGAGCCGACCTGCCTGCCCGCGCGCCGCTCCGTACGCACACATCGCGTGAGCGTCGTGGACGGCATGGTTCACGTCCACGTGACGGGCGTGCCCTCGGTCCCGGCCGAGGCGGGCGCGGTGGCGGGGGAGGGCTCCGCCGCATGAGAACGGTCATCGTCGTCGGCGCCTCCCTCGCCGGGCTCCACGCAGTCCGCGAGCTGCGCGCCCAGGGCTTCGACGGCCGCCTCGTGGTCATCGGCGCGGAACCCCACATGCCCTACGACCGCCCACCCTTGTCCAAGTCCTTCCTCGCGGCCTCCATGGCCTCCACAGCCTCCACGGCCCCAGCCCCCACGACCGGCACGATCACCACCACCAGCACCACCACCGCCCTCACGGCCCCTGCGACTGGCACGCCCCCCACTCCTGGCGCACCCACAACGCTCGCCACACCCACCACCAGCATCGGCGCAGTCCCGGCCCCGGCTCCGGTCACCGCCGACGAGCCCGACCTAACCCTGGCCGACGACGAGGAACTCGCCGAGCTGGACGCCGAATGGCTCCTCGGCACCCCCGCGACCGGCCTCAATACGGGCAGCCGTGCCGTACTGCTCGCCGATGGCCGCGCGGTCGTCGGCGACGGCGTCGTCATCGCCACGGGCGCGACGGCCCGGAGCCTCCCGGGTCCACCCCTCGCCGGGGTCCACACCTTGCGCACCCTCGACGACGCCCGAGCCCTGCGCACCGCGCTGACCGGCCGCCCCCGCCGGGTCGTGGTGATCGGCGGCGGATTCATCGGCGCGGAGACGGCGTCGTCGTGCGTGACGCTCGGCCATGACGTCACCGTCGTAGAGGCGGCGCCCCTGCCACTGATACCTCAATTCGGCTCGGACATGGCCGCGTTCTGTGCCGACCTGCACCGGCGGGGCGGCGCTCGGCTGCTCACCGGCACGGGAGTGGCGAGCCTGCACCCCGCGCCGCGTTCGGCCTGCGCGTCCGACTCCGGCGGCCGGGTCGCCGCGGTGGAGCTTGCCGACGGCCGCCTACTGCCCGCCGATGTGGTGGTCGTCGGCATCGGCGCGCAGCCCAATACCGCATGGCTGGAGGACACATGGCTCGACGGCGGCGGTGGGGCGCTGCGCGACGGAGTCCCGTGCGATGAGGGCTGCGTGACCGCCCTGCCGCAGGTGATCGCCGTCGGGGATGTCGCCCGTGTCGGCGGTATCCGCGCCGAGCACTGGACGAGCGCCACGGAGCAACCTCGCGTAGCCGTACGTAATTTGCTCGCCGCCCGTACCGTGGAGTCCGCGAACGCTTTCCCTTACTTCTGGTCGGATCAGTACGGCTCCCGTCTCCAGTTCGCGGGCCATCGCCCCGCCGCGGCCACGGTCCGCGTGGAGGAGGGCGGTCTCAACCCAGACGATGGTGGTTTTCTGGCGGTGTACGAGCATGAGGGTCACCCGACGGCTGTCCTGGCTGTGGATCGCCCGCGTGCGTTCATGCGTGCCCGGCGAGAGCTACGGGCCAGGCGCGCGGCCGTGGTGTGACGGCCGGTGTGCGGCCCGCAGCACGTGATGTCGCCCGGCAGCGTGCGCTGTGGGTCCATCGCCCGCGACCTGTGGCGAAGTTGTGTGGTCGGCGAGGTGCGGCGCGCCGTCAGGAGTGGGACAGCTGTCGCGCCGCGCCCCGCCCCCGTATGCCCTCCTTGGCGCGGGCGGTCGTGCGAGCCGCCCGGCGGGCCCTGCGCCGCTCGCGCCGGAGCCTGCGTGCCGTGCTGCTGGGCGCCGACACGACGCCGTTGCGCTGGTTCCAGGCCTGGCGGGTCACCAAGACGTCGAGGACGCCCCAGGTGGCCACGACCGTGCTGGCGACGCTGCTGAGCACCATGGGGAAGGCCAGCCAGGACCCGGCCATCGCGCAGAAGAACGCAGTCATCGCCTGGATGAGCGTCAGCGCCACGATGAGCACGGCCCGTACGGCGGTGGCGCGCACCGGATCCGGCAGGCGCCGACGGGTCGAGGGCTCCTCGATCCACAGTGGCCGCCGCGCGTCATACCCGTCGAATCCCAAGCGGTCGCCTCCCGTTCGCGTGCTCGGGTCACCGGTATCGGCTTCCCGCTGCTCGGCCTGCTTCAGGGCGGCCTGCCCCAAGGCGGCCTGCCCCAAGGCGGCCTGCCCCAAGGCGGCGTGTGCCGGGGCGACGCGGTGCGCGGCGCTCCCCGCCTCCAAGCCCTGCGTCTCGGCGCCCGACGCTCCGGCCTCGCCGTCGCGCTCGGCCCGGCCCAGCTCACGTCTCTGCGCACGCTCGGCCCGCCAAGGCCGCCCCGTCCCGGCCTGATCGTCCTCCTGTCGCGCGGCCACCTTCACGTCCGGGCCCGCCACTTCACCGCGCGCGCCCTTCCGTAGCGCCGTATCGCGCTCCGTCGTACTCATCAACTCGTCACTCCCCCCCGCTGCCTTACGGCGCGGCGCGTGTCGCACGCACGCCGTCCCGTGCCCCGCGGCCACCGAGAGTCTCCTGTCCGACTCTCTGGCTGCTGCCCGGATTACGCTGCTTTACGCCACCCGCCGAGCCGTACATGGTCGTTCGATCCCGCGCCCCTTGTCGTCCGGCCCCCGCGCGCACCACTCGGTCGCCCCGTCCAGCCATTCGACCTCGTGCTCACCTTCCGTACTGATCGACGAACGAGCCCCGTCGAAGATTCCCACTCCGCTCGAGACGTCACCCGAAAGGGTGATCGGTTCCCAGCGGCACACACTTCAGGCCAACTGGCCTTTGAGGTAAGGGGGATGGGGCGGCTCGGGGTGCGGCGCAGGCGGGAGGCAATCTCCCGCAATGGGCGGACAACTCCTGACGTCCGTTTCGCGTCACGGCTGAAAAGCGTCCGGACGTGCCTTCGAGTTGCCCGTGTGTCAGTAGTAGGCTCACGCCGTTTGTTGACGCACATGCGTGCCCCTGGGTCATTCGCGCGGCCGCAAGGGGCCCGATCTAGGGGAGGCCATGCGCTTTCGCGGGAAGTCGATCCGCCGGAAGATCGTGGCATTGCTGCTCGTGCCGCTCGTGTCCCTCACGGCGATCTGGGGCTTCGCCACGTTCGTGACCGGGCGAGAGGCAAACAAGCTGATCGACACCGCGTACATCATCGACGACTTGGCCAAACCCATCCAGGACACCGTCCAGGTCGTCCAGGAGGAGCGGCGCCAGACGCTCGTCTACCTAGCGGACCCACGGGCGTCGGACGCGCTCGCCGCGCTGCGCAGCAGCCGCGACGCCACGGACGAACTCGTCGCCAAGGTCAGGTCCGCCGCCAAGGACTCCGACTCCCGCGACGTCCTCGACGGCCACTCCGAGGAACGCCTGACCGCCGTCCTCGACGCCTTCGCGGGCATCGAGGCCCTGCGCCGCACCGTCGAGGAAGGCACCATCAGCCGCGACAAGGCGCTGAAGATGTACACGCGTCTGACCGACCCCTGCTACGGCTTCCTGACGACGCTCAACGCCCTGGACGACGTGAGCATCACCGCCCAGAGCCGCGCCCTCGTCGGCGTCGACCAGGCCCGTGAACTCCTCTCCCGCGAAGACGCCTTGATCGCCTCCGCCCTGGTCACAGGGACCGTCACGAAGGGCGAGATCCGCCAGGTCACCGACCTGATGGCGCAGCGCTCGATGCTCCTCGACAACAGCCTCGCCCAGCTCCCCGACGGCGAGCGCGCCCGCTACGAGCGGTACTGGAACGGCGCCGAGACCGCCCGCCTGCGCGACGCCGAGAAGTCCCTCGCGGAGTCCGGCCCCGGCACCCCGCGCGCGGTCACCTCCTCCGACTGGAACCAGGAGGCGGACAAGGTCCTCCTGGGCCTTTCCGAGCGTAACGACGCGGCCATCGACCGGCTGCGCGACCGGGCCCGCCCCGAGGCCGTCGGCGTGATCGTGCAGCTGGCCATCGCCGGCGTGGTCGGCCTGCTCGCCGTGATCATCTCCATCGTGCTCTCCGTGCGGATCGGCCGCGGCCTCATCCGCGACCTGCGCCGTCTGCGCCTGGAGGCCCACGAGGCGTCCGGTGTGCGCCTGCCCGGCCTGCTGCGGCGGCTCGCGGCGGGCGAGCAGGTCGACGTGGAGACCGAAGCGCCCCGCCTCAGCTACGAGAAGAACGAGATCGGCCAGGTCGGCCAGGCCCTCAACACCCTGCAGCGCGCCGCCGTCGAGGCCACCGTCAAACAGGCCGACCTGCGCCGCGGCGTCTCCGAGGTGTTCGTCAACCTCGCCCGCCGCAGCCAGGTCTTGCTGCACAAGCAGCTGACGCTCCTCGACACCATGGAGCGCAGGACCGAGGACACCGACGAACTGGCTGACCTGTTCCGCCTCGATCACCTCACCACCCGCATGCGGCGGCACGCCGAAGGCCTCGTGATCCTCTCCGGCGCCGCCCCCTCCCGGCAGTGGCGCAAGCCCGTCCAGCTGATGGACGTCGTACGAGCGGCCGTCGCCGAGGTCGAGGACTACGAACGCATTGAGGTGCGCCGACTGCCCCGGATCGCCGTCACCGGGCCCGCTGTCGCCGACCTCACCCACCTGCTCGCCGAACTCCTGGAGAACGCCACGGTGTTCTCGCCCCCGCACACCGCGGTGCAGGTCCTGGGGGAGCACGTGGCCAACGGCTTCACCCTGGAGATCCACGACCGGGGCCTCGGCATGGCCTCCGAGGCCCTCCTGGACGCCAACCTCCGCCTCGCGGAGACGCCCGAGTTCGAACTGTCCGACACCGACCGCCTAGGCCTCTTCGTCGTCAGCCGTCTGGCTCAGCGCCAGCGCGTCCGCGTCTCCTTGCAGCCCTCTCCGTACGGTGGCACGACGGCCGTGGTCTTCATCCCGGAGTCCCTGCTCACGGACGACGTACCGGACACCGGAGGCGTCGGGTTCCGCCTCGACCGGCCGCAGCCCGCCACGCCCGTGGGCGGCACCCCCGCGGGCGACCGCGCCGCGGCCCTCGCCCAGGTCCCCGTCCAGCTCCCCGGCCTGCCCGCCTCCATCCTGGACGGACCGGTCGAGCTGGAGGCGCCGGTCGGCATGGCGAGCCTGGAGGGCTTCTCGGACTCCCTCGACGAACTCGGTGACCTGGAAGACGCCGACAGCGAGCGCGGTGGCCTGTTCCGCCCCCGCCGCCGTGTCACCGAGACCTCCGGAGAGCAGCATCAGCAGGCGCGCGAGCCGGTTCTCGACGAGCCCGCCCGGGCCACCGGCCCCACCGCCTACGACCTTCCCGGCCGCGACGACCTCCTGGACAACGATCGGGCCCCCGGGGGCACGGTGCCCCTGCCGCGCCGCGGCGCGCCGAAGCTGGTCTCCTCGCACGGCCGCCGCGTCGGCCCGTCCCGCGCGCGGGACGCGGACGCCGCCGACACCACCGACACCGATGACGACGTACGGTCCCGCCGCGACGCCCCGGGCGGCCGCCCGGGGCGCGGCCCCGCGCGGGACACCTGGCCGACTGGACCGACCCCGCTGGACGCCCGGACCGACAGCGCCCCCGCCCGGGACGCCGCGGCCGGCCGCGCGGGCCTCGAACCGCCGCGCCGCCCGCGCTCCGACGGCGACTGGCCCGATCTGGCCCCGCCCCGCCCGGAGCGGAGCGACCCCCAGGCGGAACCGCGGCCGCTGCCCCGCCGCCGCCCGGCGACGGACCCGCTCAGGGGCGCCGCCCGCACGGAGACAGCGCCCGGTGCGGACCGGGCGGCGAGGACGGACAGGGAAGCCATGGACCGGGCCGCAGGCAGCACCGGGACGACGCCCCGCACGGCGCCCCAGGACCCCGGCAGGCCCGCTCTGGGAGGCCTGCCGCGCAGGGTCCGGCAGGCGAACCTCGCCCCACAGCTCAAGGAAGGCCCCGGACACCGCACGGAGCGTGACACAGCTCCGGTGACCGGGGGGTCGGACGAGCGCGACGCCGACGAGGTACGCAGCCGGATGGCCTCGCTCCAGCGCGGCTGGCAGCGCGGCCGCGAAGAGAACGCCGCGGGCGACACCGCCCCTGACGGCACAGCACCAGGAACGACATCTGAGGGGGACGGTCGATGACCGCACCGAAGGCCGACACACGCACCACCGCGACCGGGGGATCGGGAGAGCTGAACTGGCTCCTCGATGACCTGGTGGAGCGTGTCGCCAGCATCCGCAAAGCGCTCGTCCTCTCCGGCGACGGCTTGCCGACGGGCGTGTCCAAGAACCTGACCCGGGAGGACAGCGAGCACCTCGCCGCCGTCGCGTCCGGCTTCCACGGCCTCGCCAAGGGCGTCGGGCGCCACTTCGAGGCGGGCAAGGTCAGACAGACCGTCGTCGAGCTCGACGACGCGTTCCTCTTCGTCACGGCCGCGGGCGACGGCAGCTGTCTCGCCGTCCTCGCGGACGCGGACTCCGACGTCGGCCTGGTGGCGTACGAGATGACGCTGCTGGTCAAAAGGGTGGGTGTGCACCTGGGTTCGGCGCCGCGCACCGACCTGCCCACGGGAGGGTAGTGGGAGGGCATGAGCGACGACGACAGTCAGGCCCTTCCCTCGACGCCTCGCTGGTTCGACGACGACGCCGGCCCGGTGGTGCGTCCGTACGCCATGACGCGCGGACGCACCACCAGCCCGGCCCAGCACCGCCTCGACCTGATCGCGGTCGTGGTCGCGGAGTCCCGCGCCGATGACACGGAGGCCGACCAGACGCTGTCACCGGAGCACGTGGACATCGTCGACCTGTGCCGCGACAGCCCCCAGTCCGTCGCGGAACTCGCGGCGGAACTCGACCTTCCGATCGGCGTGATCCGCGTCCTGATCGGCGATCTCGTGGACGACCAACTGGTGCACGTCACCCGCCCCGTACCCCCCGCCGAGCTGCCGGACGAGAGTATTCTGCGCGACGTGATCAGCGGCCTCCGGGCGCTCTGAACAGCGCGAAAGCGGGGATTGAGACGTGACTGGCTGGCAGTTCTGGGTCGACAGGGGCGGCACGTTCACGGACATCGTCGCGCGTCGCCCGGACGGCCGGCTGCGCACCCACAAACTGCTGTCGGACAACCCCGCGCGCTACCCGGACGCGGCCGTCGCGGGCATCGCGCACCTGCTCGCCGAAGAGGGCGCCCCGGAGACCCCCGGAACCCAGGAGACGAGCGGCGCGCCCGGCACCGCCGCCACTCCGCGCGACCCGCAGGACCCCCGGCGCGCCACCGATCCGCGCTCCGCACCGATCGACGCCGTCCGGATGGGCACCACCGTCGCCACCAACGCCCTCCTGGAGCGCACGGGAGAGCCCACGGCCCTCGTCATCACCCGGGGCTTCCGCGACGCCCTGCGCATCGCGTACCAGAACCGCCCGCAGATCTTCGCCCGCGAGATCGTCCTGCCCGAAGAGCTGTACGCGCGCGTGCTCGAAGTCGACGAACGCGTGGCCGCCGACGGCGAGGTGCTGCGCGCCCCCGACCTGGACGCCCTCGAAGGACCGCTGCGCCAGGCCTACGACGACGGCATCCGCGCCGTCGCCGTCGTGTGCGTGCACAGCCATCTGTACCCCGCCCACGAGCAGGCCGTCGGCGCGCTCGCCCGCGCCATCGGCTTCCCGCAGGTCTCGCTGTCCAGCGAGGTCAGCCCGCTGATGAAGCTCGTACCGCGCGGCGACACCGCCGTCGTCGACGCCTACCTCTCGCCCGTCCTGCGCCGGTACGTCGAGCACGTCGCCGCCGAACTCCGGGGCGTGCGCCTGATGTTCATGCAGTCCAACGGCGGACTCGCCGAAGCCGGGCAGTTCCGCGGCAAGGACGCCGTCCTCTCCGGGCCCGCGGGCGGCATCGTGGGCATGGCCCGCATGTCGCGGCTCGCCGGGTACGACCGCGTCATCGGCTTCGACATGGGCGGCACGTCGACGGACGTGTCGCACTACGCGGGGGAGTACGAACGCGTCTTCACCACCCAGATCGCGGGCGTGCGGCTGCGCGCCCCCATGCTCGACATCCACACCGTGGCCGCGGGCGGCGGCTCCGTGCTGCACTTCGACGGCAGCCGCTACCGCGTGGGACCCGACTCGGCGGGCGCCGCCCCCGGCCCGGCCTGCTACCGCGGCGGCGGCCCCCTGACCCTCACCGACGCCAACGTCGCGCTCGGCCGCATCCCGGCGGCCCACTTCCCCCAGGTGTTCGGCCCGGACGGCGACGAGGCGCTGGACGAGGAACTGGTCCGCGACCGGTTCGCCGCGCTGGCCCGCGAGATCACCGCGAGCACCGGCGACGACCGCACACCGGAACAGGTCGCCGAGGGCTACCTCCAGATCGCGGTGGCCAACATCGCCGCCGCCGTCAAGCGCATCTCCGTCCAGAAGGGCCACGACGTCACGCGCTACGCCCTGACGACGTTCGGCGGCGCGGGCGGGCAGCACGCGTGCATGGTCGCCGACTCGCTCGGAATCCGCACCGTCCTGGTGCCGCCCATGGCGGGCGTGCTCTCCGCCCTCGGCATCGGCCTCGCCGACACCACGTCGATGCGCGAGCAGTCCGTCGAGGCACCCCTGGGAGCCGCGGCGATGCACCACGTCCTGAAGACGGCGGACGGCCTGGAGGAGGCCGCCCGCGCCGAGCTGCGCGCGGAGGACGTGCCCGACGACCGCGTCCGCGTCACGCGCCGCGCGCACCTGCGCTACGACGGCACCGACACCACGCTCACCGTGGAGCTCACCGAGCCGGACGCCATGCGGCGCACCTTCGAAGAACGCCATCGCGCCACCTACTCCTTCGCCCTGGATCGCCCCGTCGTCGTCGAAGCCCTCTCCGTGGAGGCCACCGGCATCACCGAAGCCCCGGACCTCTCCGGCCTCGGCCGTGCCGCCACGCCCGACGCCACGGCCGCTGCGCGCCTCGTACGTCTGCACACGGGCGGGGCCTGGCGCGAAGTTCCCCTGCACCGCCGCGAGGAGCTGCCGTCCGGCCGGACCGTCACCGGCCCTGCGATCATCACGGAGGCAGGCGCCACCACGGTCGTCGACGACGGCTGGCAGGCCGCGACGACCGACGACGGGCACCTGGTCATGGAACGGGCCACGGAGCTCACGGGTTCCCGCGCGAGCACGGAGGCCGACCCGGTCCTCCTCGAAGTCTTCAACAACCTCTTCATGTCGATCGCCGAACAGATGGGCGCCCGCCTGGAGTCCACGGCCCAGTCGGTCAACATCAAGGAGAGGCTCGATTTCTCCTGCGCCCTGTTCGACCCGGACGGCAACCTCGTCGCCAACGCCCCCCACATCCCCGTGCACCTGGGCTCCATGGGGACCAGCGTCAAAGAGGTGATCCGCCGCCGAGGCGCCGCCATGCGCCCCGGCGACACGTACGCGGTGAACGACCCGTATCACGGAGGCACCCACCTCCCCGACGTCACCGTCATCACCCCGGTCTTCGACACCCTTGGGGAGCGGATCCTCTTCTACGTGGCCTCGCGCGGCCACCACGCCGAGATCGGCGGCATCGCGCCCGGCTCCATGCCCGCCCACAGCCGCACCATCGACGAGGAAGGCATCCTCTTCGACAACTGGCTCCTGGTGGAGGCGGGCCGCTTCCGCGAGGAAGAGACCTCACGCCTGCTCACCGAGACCCGCTACCCCTCCCGCAACCCGGGCACGAACCTCGCCGACCTGCGCGCCCAGGTCGCCGCCAACCAGAAGGGCGTCGACGAAGTCGCCCGCATGATCGACAACTTCGGGCTCGACGTCGTCCAGGCGTACATGCGACACGTCCAGGACAACGCCGAAGACTCCGTGCGCCGCGTTATCGACGCCCTAGAAGAGGGCGAGTTCACCTACGAAACGGACTCGGGTGCCGTCATCAAGGTCCGCGTCACCGTGGACCGCGAGCAGCGCACGGCCACCATCGACTTCACTGGGACGTCGCCCCAGCTGACGACCAACTTCAACGCCCCGTTCGCTGTGGTCAACGCGGCCGTCCTGTACGTCTTCCGCACCCTGGTGGCCGACGACATCCCCCTCAACGACGGCTGTCTGCGGCCCCTGCGCATCATCGTCCCGCCCGGCACCTTCCTGTCGCCGGAGCCGCCCGCGGCCGTCGTCGCGGGCAACGTGGAGACCTCGCAGGCCATCACCGGCGCCCTGTACGCGGCGCTCGGCGTCCAGGCCGAGGGCTCCGGCACCATGAACAACGTCACCTTCGGCAACGACCGCCACCAGTACTACGAGACGGTGGCCTCCGGTTCCGGCGCGGGCGACGGCTTCCACGGCGCGTCCGTCGTGCAGACCCACATGACCAACTCGCGCCTCACGGACCCCGAAGTCCTGGAGTGGCGACTGCCCGTCCTGCTCGACGAGTTCGCCGTCCGCCGGGGCAGCGGCGGGGACGGCCACTGGCACGGCGGGGACGGCGCCGTACGCCGCATCCGCTTCCGGGAGCCCATGACGGTCTCCACGCTGTCCCAGCACCGCAAGGTGGCGCCGTACGGCATGGCGGGCGGCCGGCCGGGCGCCCTGGGCTCGGGCCGCGTGGAGCGCGCCGACGGCACCGTCGTACGGCTGGACGGCAGCGACACGGCCGACGCGGGCCCCGGTGACGTCCTCGTGATCGAGACCCCCGGAGGCGGCGGCTACGGCCCGCCACCCGCGCCCGCCCACCCGGCGGCCTCCGCCCCAACCGACGCTCACGGCATGGCTGACGCACGTGACACGACCGACGTACGCGACACGACTGATGACTGATGCAGGAGAAGAGAGCAATGATCTTCAAGCGTTCTGAGCGCGGTACGGCCCCCGTCGAGCCGGTCACGCTGAAGATCCTGGTGGCGGGCGGCTTCGGCGTGGGCAAGACGACGCTCGTCGGCGCGGTCAGCGAGATCAAGCCGCTGCGTACGGAGGAGACGCTCAGCGAGGCCGGCCGCCCCGTGGACGACGTCAACGGCGTCCCGGGCAAGCACACCACCACCGTGGCCATGGACTTCGGCCGGATCACCCTCCGCGAGGACCTCGTCCTGTACCTCTTCGGGACCCCCGGACAGGACCGCTTCTGGTTCCTGTGGGACGAACTGGCGACCGGCGCGCTCGGCGCCGTGGTGCTCGCCGACACCCGCCGCCTCGAGGACTGCTTCGCCGCCGTCGACTACTTCGAGCGCCGCTCCATACCCTTCGTCGTCGGGGTCAACTGCTTCGAAGGGGCCGACCAGTACCCGGCCGACGAGGTGCGCCTGGCGCTCGACCTCGACCCGGGCACCCCCGTGGTGCTGTGCGACGCGCGCGAGAAGGAGTCCGTCAAGGAGGTCCTGATCGACGTGGTGGAGCACGCGATGGCCGTCGGCGCCGCGGCCCGCGAGCCCGTCGCCACCTGAGTCTGACAGGAGCCCGACCTGAGCCCGGCGGGAGCCTGCGGCCAGGTGAGCCCGCCGCCCCGCCCCGCCCCGCCCCGCGAGGGTGCGCCCCGCGAGCGGCCCGCACCCTCGCCGACCGGGGTACGAGCCGCCGCCACGCACGCGCGCGTGAGCCTTGCCGGCCCGCTACGCGCGCGTGCCCGCCGCCGTCGCCTCGGCGTGCGGGGTCTCAGCCCTGGGCATTGCCGTCGGTGCCGTCGTCGTGCCAGCCGAAGCTGCGCTCCACGGCCTTGCGCCAGTTCTGGTACTCGCGGTCGCGCGCCTGCGCCTCCATCCGCGGCGTCCACTCGACGTCGCGCTGCCAGTGGCTCTTCAGCTCGTCCAGGTCGTGCCACACGCCCGTCGCGAGCCCCGCGGCGTACGCGGCTCCCAGACACGTCGTTTCGGCGATCCTGGGGCGGATCACGGGCACGCCGAGCACGTCCGCCTGGTGCTGCATCAGCAGGTTGTTCTTGGTCATGCCGCCGTCCACCTTCAAGGTGGTGATCCGCACCCCCGAGTCCTGGTACATCGCGTCGACGACCTCGCGGGTCTGCCAGCTCGTCGCCTCCAGGACCGCGCGTGCCAGATGCGCCTTGGTCACGTACCTGGTCAGTCCCGTGACGACACCGCGCGCGTCGGAGCGCCAGTACGGGGCGAACAGGCCGGAGAAGGCGGGCACGATGTACGCCCCGCCGTTGTCGTCCACGCTCGCCGCCAGCGGCTCGATCTCATCGGCCGTGCGGATGATGCCGAGCTGGTCGCGGAACCACTGCACGAGCGCCCCGGTGATCGCGATGGACCCCTCCAGGCAGTAGACGGGCGCCTCGCTGCCGATCTTGTAGCCCATCGTGGTGAGCAGCCCGCTCTTGGACGGCACGGGCCTGTTCCCGGTGTTGAGCAGCAGGAAACTGCCCGTCCCGTACGTGTTCTTGGCCGTACCGGTGTCGTAGCAGGCCTGCCCGAAGACGGCCGCCTGCTGGTCGCCGAGGGCGGAGGCGACGGGCACTCCGGCCAGTTGCCCCACGGCCGTTCCGTACACCTCGGCCGACGACCTGATCTCCGGCAGGACCGCCTCGGGCACGTTCATCGCGGACAGGATCGAGGAGTCCCACTGGAGCGTTTCCAAGTTCATCAGCATCGTGCGCCCGGCGTTGGTGACGTCCGTGACGTGGACGCCGCCGTCGGTGCCGCCGGTGAGGTTCCAGATGAGCCAGGAGTCGATCGTGCCGAAGGCGATGTCGCCCCGCTCGGCACGCGCGCGCAGGCCCGGCACGTTGTCCAGCAGCCAGGCCGCCTTGGGCCCGGAGAAGTAGCTCGCCAGGGGCAGGCCGGTCTGCTCGCGGAAGCGGTCCTGGCCGTCCGTGCCGCCCAGCTCGGTGCAGAGCGCGGAGGTACGGGTGTCCTGCCAGACGATGGCGTTGTGCACCGGCTTGCCCGTGGCACGGTCCCACAGGACCGTGGTCTCCCGCTGGTTGGTGATGCCGAGCGCGCTGAGCTGGTCGGCGCGCAGTCCGGCCTTGGCGATCGCGCCCGCGACCACGGCCTGCACCTTGGACCAGATCTCGGTGGCGTCGTGCTCGACCCAGCCGGGCTTGGGGAAGATCTGGCGGTGCTCGCGCTGGTCCACGGCGACGATCGCGCCGTCCCGGTTGAAGATGATGCAGCGGCTAGAGGTGGTGCCCTGGTCGATCGCGGCGACGAATTTCTCGGAGCTGTCCGTCATGGCTCCTCCTTGTCGGAAGCTGCTCGGGGAGCGTCGGAGGCGGCCCGGGAGCGCTGGAGGTCCCCCGGGCTGCCGCTCAGAAGGCTGCGTTGTAGATGACGCCCGCGAGGGCGCCGCCGATCAGCGGACCGGCCACCGGAATCCAGGCGTAGCTCCAGTCGGACGTGCCCTTGTTGGGGATCGGCAGGAACTGGTGCACGATGCGCGGACCGAGGTCACGGGCCGGGTTGATGGCGTAGCCGGTGGGCCCGCCGAGCGAGAGGCCGATGCCGACGACCAGGAAGGCGACGATCAGCGTCTGCGTACCCGACTCGCCGAGGCCCTTGGTGAGCCCGAAGGCGAGGATGGGAAGGACCAGGCCTACCGTCGCGATGACCTCGGTGACCAGGTTGGCGACCGGGTTCCGGATCTCCGGGATGGTGGAGAAGATGCCGAGCGTCGGCGTGGGCCCCTGGGCGCCCGCCCGGCCGTCCTTGCCGCCCGTCGGCACGTTGGCGTTGAACTGCGCGAGGTACGTGAGGTACGCGAGGACGGCGCCGAGCATCGCGCCGACCATCTGTCCGGCCAGATAGATCCAGACCTTGCCCCACTTGTCGGTGTCGATGGCGATGCCGAGCGTCACGGCGGGGTTGAGGTGGCCGCCGGACAGCGGACCGGCGGTGTAGGCCCCCGCCAGCACGCCGAAGCCCCACCCGAGGGCGATGACGACCCATCCGGAGGCTTTGGCCTTCGAGTGGTTGAGGGTGACGGCGGCACATACGCCGGCGCCGAAGAGAATCAGAATCGCGGTGCCGATGACCTCACCGACGAAGATGTCCCCGTTCGAGTACATGGCGGCTCCTAGTCCCTCGCCCGGGGCGACGGGCCCCGGTCCTCCGTGCAGGGTGCGCTTCCCACGACTACAGCCCGCTCACGCACGGCAGCATCCGCCGTGGCAGGGGACTCCCGCGCCCCGGTGACGAGCGTGCCGTCACAGTCGCATCGCCCATGGGGGGATAGCCCGCTGAACAGGCCCTTCTTGCAGAGCCTGGGAGAGCACACGGGCCCTGAGCGGCACGGAGCCGAAGAACGGCGATGCCGACTGACACCGGGAAGTGTTCACCGCCAGTGATGGAGCGTCAAGGTCGCCGACACCATCGGTTAACCGGCGCACGCCCTTCCGTGACTGGCCCCCGTGCCGTGCGGCGGAACGGCTCCGTGCCGTGCGGAGGAACGCCCTCCACGGGACTCAGCGGACCGCGATCACCGAGGAGCCATGCCCGAAGAGCCCCTGGTTCGCGGTGAGGCCCACCCGCGCCCCGGCCACCTGACGGCCGCCCGCCTCGCCCCTCAACTGCCAGGTCAGCTCGCAGACTTGGGCTATCGCCTGCGCCGGGACGGCCTCTCCGAAGGAGGCGAGCCCGCCGCTGGTGTTCACCGGTATGCGCCCGCCCGGGGAGGTCGCTCCGGCGCGCAGCAGCTTGGCCCCCTCGCCCTCGCCGCACAGCCCCAGGTCCTCGTACCACTGGAGCTCCAGCGCGGTCGACAGGTCGTACACCTCGGCCAAGGAGAGGTCGTCCGGGCCGATGCCCGCCTCCTCGTACGCGGCGTGCGCGATCGACGCCCGGAACGTCCGCTCGGCGGGTGGCACGGCGGCGGCCGAGTCGGTGGCGATGTCCGGGAGGTCCAGGACCGTGTTCGGATACGTCGGCGTGACCGTGGACACCGCGCGGATGCGCACCGGGTCGGACGCGCCGTGCCGCCGGGCGAACTCCATCGTGGACAGCACCAGGGCCGCCGCCCCGTCGGAGGTCGCGCAGATGTCGAGCAGCCGCAAGGGGTCCGCCACGACGGCCGACGCGGCGACCTCGTCGGCGGTGACGGCCTTGCGGTAGCGGGCGTGTGGATTCAACGCCCCCAGGGCCGCGTTCTTCACCTTGACCTGCGCGAAGTCGTCCAGCGTGTCGCCGTGGACGGCCATGCGGCGACGGGCGTACAGGGCGAAGTACGCCGGGTTCGTCGCGCCGAGTACGCGGAAGCGCAGCCAGTCCGGGTCGTCCGGCCGTTCGCCGCCGGCGGGCCGGAAGAACCCCTTGGGGGCGGCGTCCGCGCCGACCACGAGCACGACGTCCGCGAGCCCCGCGAGCAGCTGTGCGCGTGCCGTGGCGATGGCCTGGGCCCCGGACGCGCACGCCGCGTACACGCTCGCCACGCGCGCGCCCTGCCAGCCGAGCGCCCTGGCGAAGGTCGCCCCCGCCACGTACCCCGGATAGCCGCCGCGCACCGTGTCCGCGCCGACGACCGAGCCCACGTCCCGCCAGTCGACGCCCGCGTCCGCCAGGGCGGCGCGGGCCGCCACCGTGCCGTACGTGACGAAGCCGCGCCCCCACTTGCCCCAGGGGTGCATGCCCGCCCCGAGCACCGCCACCTCGCCCGTCATGCCGTCACCCCCACCGGACGCCAGTGCCACGTGGTCCAGACCGCCTCCGCGTCCTCATGGAGCACGCCGGACACGACCTCGACCTCCATCCCGACCTCCAGGTCGGCGACGGTCACGCCGGGAGCCCCCTGGCCGAGCACGACCATGCGCTCGGCCTCGAGCTCCACAGCGATCAACGTGTAGGGCCGCCACGGAAGTTCCGGATCGGAGACGTACGGCTCCGGCGGGCGATACCGCCCGTCGGTGTACGACCACACCCGCCCCCGCCGTGACAGCGCGACCTCGACCAGCTCGCCGCCCCCGCACCCCGGATTGCGGCAGAAGCCGTCCTCGCGGGGGAAGTGGACCGTGGCACACCGCGCGCACCGCGTCCCCAACAGCCGGAAGGAATCCCCCTCCCCGGCGAACCACTGCGCCACCACAGGCGCCCGCTTCGGCGACATGAGCCCTCCAGGACAACAGATCTGACGGGACGTCAGAAGTGTGTCACGGCGAGGCCCGCCGCGTCAGTGGGGCAGCGAACGGCGTGACACCGGGAAGTCGAAGTACGTGTCGGGGAAGAGCTCCGGCTTGTACGTGAAGTGCCACCACTCCTCCGGCAGATTGACGAAACCGGCCTTGGCCAGCGCGCCCCGCAGCAGATCCCGGTGCGCGCGCTGCTTGCCGGTGACGCGCGGATCGTCCGTGTGGGACAGCGTGTCGAAGCAGTCGTAGCCCGTGCCCATGTCGACGGAGTTGTCCGGAAAGCGCTCGCTCCGGGGCGCGTAGCACGGCTTCAGGGGCTCTCCGGGGACATACGGCCGGGTGGGCGGCGCGGGCAGCCGCACGACCGTCAGATCGACCGTCGAACCCCGGCTGTGCCCGGACTTCTTCGCGATGTAGCCGTCCTCGAAGAGCCGCGACTTGTCGACCCGGGGGTAGAACTCCGCCTTCATCCGCTCGTCCCCCAGGTCCTCGGCCCAGCGCACGAAGTGGTCGACGGCCCGCTGCGGCCGGTAGCAGTCGTACACCTTGAGGGAGTAGCCCTTCCGGAGGAGTGCGCGCTGCGCCGTGCGGAGGGCCTTGGCCGCCGGTTCGGTGAGGATGCACATCGGCTGCCGATAGCCGTCGACGCGCTCGCCCACGAAGTTGTGCGGCGTGAAGTAGCGCATCTCCTGGATGATCGTCGGGTCGACGTCCCTCAACGCCACGAATCCATCCGGAGCTTCCGGTTCCGTGCGTGCCTCGGCGGGCGCGGGCGCGGCCGCCACGGCGAAGAGGGCAACGGCGGCAAGGGCGAGTCCCCGCAGAGCGGGAGCGAATGCTGTCATGTCCGAGCGTCTATCAGCATCTCCGTACTCCACGGAAGACCGACGCCCGGAGATCGGCTACAGTCCGCCGCGTGTCCCCATCCCAGCACCCCACCAACTCCGCGCCGGACGCCCACTGCTCGAGCTGCGGCGCGCGCTACGGAGACCACGTCGCCGGCTGGCCCCGCACCTGCTCCGACTGCGAGGCCGTGGTCTACCGCAACCCCCTGCCCGTGGCCATCGCCCTTCAGCCGGTGTACGACACGAAGGGCACCTCCCTTGTCGTCGTGACCCGTTCCATCGCCCCCGCGCGCGGTGGCTCCGCCCTGCCCGGCGGCTACGTGGACCACCGGGAGGACTGGCGCCACGCGGTCGCCCGGGAGCTCAAGGAAGAGACCGGCATCAGCGCCGCGAGCCGCGATGTACGCATCGTCGAGGTCCTCAGCTCCCCCGACGGCCATCTGCTCCTGTTCGGACTGCTCCCGGAGCGCCCCGCGGCCGACCTGCCCCAGTCCACCCCCACGGACGAGACCGAGGGCTGGGAGCTCCTGTACCGCCCCACGGAACTCGCCTTCCCCTTGCACACGTCGGTGGTACGGGCCTGGTTCGAAGGGCGCTACATCTGAACCGCGGAGCGCGAGAGGGCGGCCCCTAGGGCGCCGCGAGTCCCCGGATCCGCACCGCGTACTCCACCGGATACCCGCCGCCCTTCTCGCCCTCCCGCTCGACGAGCAGTTCGTCCCCGCTCCAGCGCACGCCGTAGCGCTGGAGCTCCGGCTCCTCCCACCCGTCCCCGGGGTCGGCTATCACCAGGCCTCCGCCGGTGCGCCCCTTGGGCGGCGCCCAGACGTCCAGGGCGAGCCGCCCGTCCTCGCCCCGCACGGGCAGCACCGCACCCGCCCGCGCGAGCACCGGGATGCGGGACAGCGGCGCCTCCAGGACCGCCTTGCAGGGCCCCTCGTACGCCGTCCCGGTCACGGTGTCGTACCACCGTCCCGGAGGCAGCCGTACGGTCCGCCGCGCGGCCCCCTCCGACAGCACCGGCGCCACGAGCAGCCCGTCACCGAGCAAGAACGCGTCCTCGTAGTCCCGTAGTGCCCTGTCCTCGGGACTGACCCACCACAAGGGGCGCACATACGGTGCCCCCGTACGCCGCGCCAGCTGCGCCAGCGTGACGAAGTACGGCAACAGCCGACGGCGTTCCGCGAGCGCCATGCGCGCGTGCTCCAGCACCTCGGGGCCGAACTCCCAGGGCTCCCTACGACCCGCCCGCAGCGCCGCGTGCGTACGGAACAGCGGCAGATACGCGCCGAGCTGGAACCACCGCAGGAACAGCTCCGGGGACGGACTGCCGTCGAAGCCGCCCACATCAGGCCCCGAATAGGGCACCCCGCACAGGCCGAGCCCCAGCACCAGCGCCAGCGACGCCCGCAACCCCTCCCACGTAGAGGCCACGTCGCCCGACCACGTCCCTCCGTAGCGCTGCATCCCCGCCCAGCCGGAGCGCGAGAACACGAACGGCCTCTCCGTAGGCCGCAGTTCGCGCATCGCCTCGTACCCCGCCCGGGCCATGCCCAGCGCGTACACGTTGTGCGCCTCCCGGTGGTCACCGCCGCGGCCCTCCAGCGCGTGCCGGGCCGAACGGGGCAGCGTCGTCTCCCCGAAGGCCGCGAACGACACCGGCTCGTTCATGTCGTGCCAGAAGCCCGAGAACCCCTGTCCGAGCCGCTCGTCGTACAGGCCGCCCCACCACTTGCGCACCCGCCCCGCAGTGAAGTCCGGGAACACCGAATCACCGGGCCACACGAGACCCCGCACGACCCGCCCCGCCGCGTCCCGCACGAAGGCGTCCGCCGCCATCCCGCCGTCGTACACGGCGTTGCCCGGCGCCGCCTTCACCGCGGGGTCCACGATCGACACCAGACGGATCCCGTCCCGGCGCAGCTCCCCGGCCAGCTGCGGCAGCGTAGGGAAGCGCTCCTTGTCGACGGTGAACACCTGGTGCGCGTCGAAGTGGTCGATGTCCAAGTGGACGGCGTCCAGCGGCAACCCGCGCTCCTGGTAGCCCGCCACGACCCGCCGCACCTCACGCTCGCTGCCGAAGCCCCAGCGCGCGTGATGGTGGCCCAGGGCCCACGCGGGCGGCACCGCGGGCGCGCCCGTCAGCGACGCCCAGGAGTGCAGCACGCGCGCGGGAGTCCCCACCATCACCCAGCACCGCAGCGGCCCGCCGTCCATCCGCACCTCGCAGGACCCCAGCCGGTCGTGACCGGAACCGGCACCCTCCAGGCCCTCGCGCAGCGTCACCGAGCCGTCCCAGCTGTTGTCGTGGAACACCAGGTGCGTGCCCACGTCGGCGACCACCAGCTGCACCGGCATCGTGATGTACAGCGGATCGTCACCGGGCTCGAACGAACCCCCCGGATCGGTGTTCCACAAGCGGTACGTCCCATTCCGCAGCCGTGGCCCCGCAGCCCTCCCGCCGAGCCCGAAGAACCGCGCGTCCGCCGCCACCTCCGACCGCTGCACCCAGCGCGCCGTCCCCCCGCCCACCGGCTCCCACCAGCGCGGCGGCAGATCGCGCCGCAGCACCACGCCACCGGGCGTCCGCAGCTCCACCGCACCGTGGCGCGAGACGACCACCGTCGCCCGCTCCGACACCACCCGCCAGCCGCCCTCCTTGTCGGGCTCCAGAACCGCCCTGGGATCCGCCTCGGGACTCCCTCCCACCAGCGCGTACGACGGATCCGGCTCGGCCCCGTCCCAGCCCCAGAACACGGCCCCACCCGCCGTCACCCGCACCCGCAGCTCGGACCGCGCGAACCGCACCACGCCACCGCCGGGCCCCGGCTCCACGATCGTCACAGGACCCGGCGTCCGGGCCCGCTCGGCACCCCGAGGAGCGAGACCGGCCGCGTCGGCCCGCCGCCGACGCCATGCGGAGCGCACCTCGCGCACCTTCCGGGCCGGGTCGGACAAGCCGACCGCCTTCACCGAACGCACCAGGTCACGACCGTTCATGCTGCTCACCCTGCCACCGAAGGAGGAGCGGGTGCACCGCGTTCAACTGCCGTTCACTCAAGGGCCCCGTCCGCCGTCGCCCGGCCGCACCGGCGCGGCAGACCCTGGTGCGGAAGTCGATCACGTGGCATCGTCCTGTCAGCCGTGTCACGCGCACACCAAGCCCGTGCGCACGACAGCCGCCCACGACGCGTACAGCCCAGGAGCAGCCGCATGTCCACAGCGAACCCCTCGCCGCTCTGGCAGCCGGACCAGGAGCGGATCGCCGGCGCCCAGATCACGCGCTTCCAGGCCTGGGCGGCCGAACACCACGGAGCTCCCGCCACCGGCGGCTACGCGGCCCTGCACCGCTGGTCCGTGGACGAGCTCGACACCTTCTGGAAGGCCGTCACCGACTGGTTCGACGTGCGCTTCACCGCCCCCTACGCGCGCGTGCTCGGCGATCGCTCCATGCCCGGCGCCGAGTGGTTCCCCGGCGCCACCCTGAACTACGCCGAACACGCCCTGCGCGCCGGTGAGGACCCCACGCGCGCGGACGCCCCCGCCCTCCTGTACGTCGACGAGACCCACGACCCGACCCCCGTCACCTGGTCCGAGCTGCGCCGCCAGGTGGGCTCCCTCGCCGCCGAGCTGCGCACCCTCGGCGTACGCCCCGGGGACCGCGTCAGCGGCTACCTGCCGAACATCCCGCAGGCCGTCGTCGCGCTCCTCGCCACCGCGGCCGTCGGAGCCGTCTGGACCTCCTGTGCCCCCGACTTCGGCGCCCGCAGCGTCCTCGACCGCTTCCAGCAGGTCGAACCGGTGGTCCTCTTCACTGTCGACGGCTACCGCTACGGCGGCAAGGAGCACGACCGCCGCGACACCGTCGCCGAGCTGCGCCGCGAACTGCCCACCCTGCGCGCGGTCGTCCACATCCCGCTCCTCGGCACCGAGGCCCCCGAAGGCACCCTGGAGTGGTCCGCGCTCACCGCGGCGGACACGGCCCCCGTCTTCGAGCCCGTCCCCTTCGACCACCCCCTGTGGGTGCTCTACTCCTCCGGCACCACAGGCCTGCCCAAGGCCATCGTCCAGTCCCAGGGCGGCATCCTCGTCGAGCACCTCAAGCAGATCGGCCTGCACTGCGACCTCGGGCCCGACGACCGGTTCTTCTGGTACACCTCGACCGGCTGGATGATGTGGAACTTCCTCGTCTCCGGCCTGCTCACGGGCACCACGATCGTCCTCTACGACGGCAGCCCCGGCCACCCGGACACCGGCGCCCAGTGGCGCATCGCCGAACGCACCGGAGCCACGCTCTTCGGGACCTCGGCCGCGTACGTCATGGCCTGCCGCAAGGCGGACGTGCACCCCGCGCGCGACTTCGACCTCTCGCGCGTGCGGTGCGTCGCCACCACCGGCTCACCGCTGCCGCCCGACGGCTTCCGCTGGCTGCACGACGCCTTCGCCGAGGTGACGGGACCCGTGTGGATCGCCTCCGTCAGCGGCGGCACCGACGTGTGCTCCTGCTTCGCAGGAGCCGTGCCCACGCTGCCCGTGCACATCGGTGAGCTCCAGGCCCCCTGCCTCGGCACCGACCTCCAGGCCTGGGACCCCCAGGGCAAGCCACTCGTCGACGAGGTCGGCGAACTCGTGGTCACCAACCCCATGCCGTCGATGCCCATCCACTTCTGGAACGACCCGGACGGCAGCCGCTACCACGACAGCTACTTCGACACCTATCCCGGTGTCTGGCGCCACGGCGACTGGATCACCCTCACCGCGCGCGGCTCCGTCGTCATCCACGGCCGCTCCGACTCCACGCTCAACCGCCAGGGCGTCCGCATGGGCTCGGCCGACATCTACGAAGCCGTCGAACGGCTCCCGGAGATCCGCGAGTCCCTCGTCATCGGCGTCGAACTGCCCGACGGCGGGTACTGGATGCCGCTGTTCATCCACCTCGCCCCCGGCGCCGCCCTCGACGACGACCTGCGCGCCCGTATCAAGACGACCATCCGCACACAGCTGTCCCCCCGGCACGTCCCGGACGAGGTCATCGAAGTCCCCGCCATCCCGCACACCCTCACCGGCAAGCGCATCGAAGTCCCGGTCAAGCGCCTCCTGCAGGGCACCCCCCTCGACAAGGCCGTCAACCCCGGCTCCGTCGACAACATCGAGCTGCTCCGCTTCTACGAGCAGCTGGCCCGCGACCGCGCCTGACGCCCGCCCGGCGGCCGTTGTCAGTGCCACCCGTTACGTTGGGTGAGCGTTGATCGACAGACCGCAGGGGGAAATCATGGGGCACAGCCAGCACCACACCATGCGCCGCGCCTTGCGCCGCGAAGTCGCCGGGACCATCGGCCTGCTGGCCGACGAGAGCGACTTCGCGGCGATGCGCCGCTATCGCACCTTCACCTTCGACGACCACGTGACCTACCTCCAAGAGGTGGAGGGGCTCCTCAAATCCCTGGCCGCCCAGGGCAGGCTCACGAGCATCGCCCTCTTCGACCCGGAGGAGTACGAGGAGTTCTGCGCGGACACCGGGCTCGCCCCGGACGCCTCCGCCAGCCGGGCCCGCTTCGCCGCCGAACTGGCGACAGCGGGCCCCACCGTTCCGTACGAGGGCCAGGCGCTGACCGACCTCGTCCCCGACCTCGTCGACGAGACGGTGCGACAGACCACGTGGGAGTACGCGACGATGCTCCTGGCCGGCATCGGCGCCTGCGCCGAGTGCGGCGTGGACATCGGCAGGTCCGCCTTCGCCCGCGCCTCCGACCTGCTGATGCGCGTACTCGACACAGTGGGCACGGGCCCGCGCCACCTGGTGTGCAGCGTCCCGTGCGACGGCCAGACACTCCTCGCCGCCCTGCACGCCGGACACGACGACGAGGGGAAACCCCGCCTGGACGAGGCCGAGGCCCTGGAGTTCACCACGGTCCTCGCGGTCGGCATCGCCACCCGAAGCTCGGGCGGCCTCGTCATGCGCACCAGCGACGAGACCGGCGACCGCGTCCAGGGCTGGCGCCTGGAGGGCGAGCGCCTGCGCCCCCTCACCGCGGCCGAGGTCTTCGACGCCTACTGCACCGACGCGCTCTCCGGCGACCTGATCGCCCCGGAGCCGGGCGTCGACTACAGCGCGGCACCCGACCTCGGAGACGAAGAGCCCGGGGGAGGCCACCACCACTGAACGCCCGAGGGGCGCCCCACCTTGCGGTGAAGCGCCCCTCGAAGCCGTACTTCTACGAGCCAGGCCCGTCCGTACTCCTCCTACTCGCCGGAGAGCACGGCCTGCGCGGCCTTGCGGGCCTCCTCGGCGCTGTCCGCGGCACGGGCCGCGGCCGCGGCCCGCTCGCACTGGGCCAGCGTGTACTTGCCGAGCGTCGCACGCACGTAAGGAATCGAAGCGGCACCCATGGACAAGGAGGTGACACCCAGACCCGTCAGGACGCAGGCGAGCAGCGGGTCCGACGCGGCCTCGCCACAGACGCCACAGCTCTTGCCCTCGGCCTTCGCCGCGTCCGCGGACAGTGCGACCAGGTCGAGCAGCGCGGGCTGCCACGGGTCCTGGAGCCGGGACACCGCACCGACCTGACGGTCGGCGGCGAAGGTGTACTGCGCCAGGTCGTTGGTGCCCAGGGACAGGAACTCGACCTCCTGGAGGATCGAGCGCGCCCGCAGCGCGGCGGAGGGGATCTCCACCATCGCGCCGAACTTCGCCTGGAGCCCGGCCTCGCGGCAGGCGTCGGCGAACGCCTTGGCGTCGGCGCGGTCCGCGACCATCGGCGCCATGACTTCGAGGTAGACGGGCAGACCCTCGGCGGCCTTGGCCAGCGCGGTCAGCTGCGTGCGCAGCACCTCGGGGTGGTCGAGCAGCGACCGCAGCCCACGTACGCCCAGAGCCGGGTTCGGCTCGTCGGTCGGCGTGAGGAAGTCCAGCGGCTTGTCGGCGCCCGCGTCCAGGACGCGCACGACGACGCGCCCCTCGGGGAAGGCCTCGAGTACCTGGCGGTACGCCTCGACCTGCTTCTCCTCGCTCGGCGCCTTGGAGCTGTCGTCGAGGAAGAGGAACTCCGTACGGAACAGGCCGACGCCCTCGGCGCCCGCCTCGACCGCGGCGGGGACGTCGGCGGGGCCGCCGACGTTCGCGAGCAGCGGCACCTTGTGCCCGTCGGAGGTCGCGCCCGGACCGGTCGACGCGGCGAGCGCGGCCTTGCGCGCGGCGGCCGCGGCCTCCAGCTCGGCACGCTTCTCCGCGCTCGGGTCCACGAAGATCTCACCGGTGCTGCCGTCCACGGCCACGACCGTGCCCTCGGCCAGCTCGCCGGCGCCGGGCAGGGCCACGACGGCGGGGACGCCGAGCGCCCGCGCCAGGATCGCGCTGTGGCTGGTCGGGCCGCCCTCTTCGGTCACGAAGCCGAGGACGAGCGCCGGGTCGAGCAGCGCGGTGTCCGCCGGGGCGAGGTCCCGGGCGATGAGGACGTACGGCTCGTCGCTGTCCGGGACGCCCGGCATCGGGACGCCGAGCAGCCGAGCGACGATACGGTTCCGCACGTCGTCGAGGTCGGCGACGCGACCCGCCATGTACTCGCCCGCGCCCGCGAGGAGCTCGCGGTAGTAGGAGAAGGCGTCGTAGACGGCGCGCTCCGCCGAGCTGCCCACCGCGATGCGCCGGTCCGCGTCGGCCATCAGCTCCGGGTCCTGCGCGATCATCGCCTGGGCCTCGAGCACGGCCTGAGCCTCACCGCCGGCCAGGTTGCCGCGCGCCATCAGGTCGGCCGCGACGGCCTCGACGGCCTGACGGGCGCGCCCCTGTTCGCGCTCCGCCTCGTCCGCCGGGATCTGCTTGGCAGGCGGTTCCAGCACCGCCGTCCCCATGTGCCGAACCTCGCCGATGGCCACCCCGTGGCTTACGCCGACGCCTCGCAGCGTTGTCTCCATCTCACCGTCTCCGATAGTGCGGCGGGCCCAGCCGCCGCGGTGGTTGTACTGCCTGCCGTCGCACACCGACGGCGCCGACGTCACTTCCAGCTGAAGAGAGCGTCGCCGGACTTCACGTCGCCGTCCTCGACGACGTCGGCCAGGGACTCGGCCGTCGCCTCGAGCGCCACGACGGGGCACACCGGAGACTTGCCGGCGGCCTCGACCGCCGCGGGGTTCCAGCGCACGACGGCCTGGCCGCGCTGTACGGTGTCACCCTTATTGACAAGAAGTTCAAAACCCTCGCCATTGAGCTGAACGGTGTCGATGCCCAGGTGCGTCAGCACGCCGTGGCCCTGGTCGTCGACGACGACGAAGGCGTGGGGGTGGAGCGAGACGATGATGCCGTCGACGGGGGCCACGGCCTCGGACGCCTCGCGCACGGGATCAATGGCCGTGCCGGGGCCGACCATGGCGCCCGAGAAGACGGGGTCCGGTACCGCAGCGAGTCCGATGGCGCGTCCGGCGAGCGGGGACGTCACGCTAGTCATGGGGGCCTCCCAGGGGGTGGAGATTGGTAACCGCCGCCACTACCTGTCCTGGACGACGCACTGTTCAGAAGGGTAAGTCATAGGAAGTCCCGGTTCCGCACGAAGGTCCTGGTTGGCGGACGTAGGAGCGCAGCACAAACGATTTGCGCCGCCCGGAACCCCCATGTAGAGTCGGGTTCCTGCCCAGGGCCAAGCGACGCGATCAGCGTCCAGGCTCGGCAGTCTCTTTCAAGTCAGATCCTAACGCGGGGTCTGGTTCCGTGTGCCTGCGAAATGATCGTGGTCAGCGAGACGGAAAAGGCTTGATAGAGTCGGAACCGCCGGAACGGGAAACGCGAAAGCGAATACCTGAAAGGCGTCGATGAAAATCGGAACGGATCGGGAAGCCGAGAAGATCTGATAAAGTCGGAACCGCCGGAAGGCCGAAAGGCCGGAAAGCACCGAGGAAGTCAGAACGGACCGGGAAGCCGGAAAGATCTGATAGAGTCGGAAACACGAAATACCGAAGGGAAGCGCCCGGAGGAAAGCCCGAGAGGGTGAGTACAAAGGAA
>NZ_JOJM01000010.1 GCF_000720325.1 Streptomyces sp. NRRL B-1347 | reverse complement strand
CACCCACACCACCAGCGCCACCACCACCCACATCACCGCAACCCAGAACAACCAAACCGCCTTCACCAGCACCATCACCACCACACCCCACCCCTAACCCACAGACCCACCAACACACCCACAGCCAGAGACCCACACACAGCCAGGCAGACACACGACAACCACGGCGACCGCCCACCCACTGCCAGGAACCCGCAACCCACACAACAACCACAGCGCCCGCAGCCCGCAGCCCGCAGCCGACGGTCACCCCCACCACCAGCCCGCAGCGCGGAAGAGGGAAAGCCAGGTGCCTGCCAAGAGCGACGGGGTCAGCAGTTCAAGGCCGTCAACGGCCCCGCAGCGCCCAGCGCACCTCCGCCGCCTCCGGATGTTCCTCAAGGTGGTGCGCCGCGGTCAGCTCGGCCGCGCGGGCGCGGTCGGTTGCCGCGTGTTCCGGGGTCGTGGCGGCGCGGATCAGTAGGCAGCCGATGTACGGCATCGACTCCAGGGTCGGGTCCTCGGCCCGGGCCGTCTCCCACAGGTGTACGGCTTCCTCGGCGGCCTCGCGTGCCGCCGGGGTCTCCCGCCGCTCCAGGTGGATCAGTGCTCGGACCGCCCGGGCGCGGGCCAGGCGGGGCCTGTCCGGCGGGTCCAGGGCGCGTAGTTCGGCTGTCGCCCGTTCGATGTCCCGTACGGCGCCGTTCAGATCGCTCAGGTGCCAGCGCGCCCAGCCTCGCTGGACGCGTAGTTCGATGCCCTGGGACAGGGCGGCGGCGTGGCTGCCCGGGGTTCGGTCGTTCCACTCGCGCAAGGCCTTGGCGGAGTGGCGCAGGGCGGCCTCCCAGTCACCAGCGAAGCCTAGGCAGCTGGACAGGCTCATGCGGGTGGCCGTCGCCTCCGGGAGGAACGTGGCGGCCGTCTGTGCGGAGACCCCCTTCAGGGCCTTCAGAGCCTGGGCGAAGGCCGTTTTGGCCTCGGTCGCCAGCCCGGGAACGTACAACCGGGCGGAGCCTCGGGCCCTGTCGGTCAGGAAGCGCAGGTAGGCGACCGTGTCGGGCAGGAGTCCGTCCCACTCCTCGGCGTAGCGGGCCGCGTCGGCCAGGTCGTCTGCCGCGGCCATGGCCTCCTGCCATCGTCCGTCTCCCAGCAGCAGGAACACCTTGCGGTGGAGATCGACGAAGTGGGCGGGCCGCCGGTCGGGGGCCGCCGCGAGCGAACGACGGTCCCAGGCGATCAGCCTGTCGAGGATCGCGAGTGCGGCGGCCCTGCGGCCGAGTCTCTCCAGCACGAGGGTGTGGCGGCGCAGCCCCTGCACCGCGAGGGCGTGCTGGGCCGACCACTCCGCGTCCGCGAGATGAGCCACCACGTCGTCGTACTCGCGGTACAGCCCCTCCGCACCCGTCACGTCGCCGTGATGTTCGTGGAGTTGAGCGGAGTGGGCGAGGGCAAGGGACAGGTGGTACCACCACTGGTGGTCGGTGGCGTAGGCGGCGCGGGCTGTGGGCAGGGCCCGCGCCAGGGCCTCCTCGGCCGCTTCCGGCCGCTGCTGCAAGAGCGCGCAGCTCGCCAGTTCCACCAGTGTCTTGGTCACGCCCCGCGTCGGTAGGTCGGGTACGGGATGGCGGTCGTACGATGCCACCGCCGCCTGCCCCAGCCGCAGGCCCTCCAGGGGTCGGCCCGCGTGTGCGTACTGAAGGCCCAAGTTGCTCAGCAGATAACCCAGTTCGGCCTCGCCGGTCAGGGCGGTGGTCTGTTCCCAGTGCGCCCGGCAGGCCGCAAGGGCCTCGTCTGCTGTCCGCTCGTCCCTGGCGACGCGTACGCTGTAGGGCACGACCAGGTGGACGGACGTCCAGTACGCCGCGAACGCCTGTGTGCGGTCGAGGCCCGCCAGCTCCGTATCGGCGTCCGCCGCGCAGGCGAGCGCTGCCTCGTCGTCGGTGCCGCACAGCGCGAACGCCCGTTGCGCAAGGAGCCGTCCCAGCCAGGCCCGCGCCTCCAGGTCCTCGGGCACCGCGGCCCGCTCCGCGCGCAGTACGGGCAGGCCCTCCTCGGTGTACCGCAGCGTCGACGCGTGGTCGGAGCAGCGGAAGGCGATGGTGGCGGCCACGGACAGCATCCTGCTCAGCTCGCGGCGCGCGCCGTGCAGGGTCTCCCCGGCGGTCAGGTCCCGCAGTTCCTGGATCGCGCGGGCGGCGTAGGGCAGCGCCCGCGCCGGTTCGCCGATCCCGTCGTAGGCCTGCGCGAGCAACAGGTCGGTCTCCGGGGCGAACAAGGCGACTGCCGCTCCGCCTTCGTCGATCAGCCGCCGGGCCGCGAGGGCGGCGGTGCCGGCCTCGCGCAGGGCGCCGCGGGCGAGCTGGATCCGGGCGAGTTCGTAGTGTCCGACCAGCTTCAGGCCGAGGCCGGACGCGGAGCCGCCGTCGAGGGACTCGGCCGCCTCGACCGCCGCGAGCGCGCACTCCAGCGCGCCGTCCAGGTCCTGGTAGTCCTTGAGGATGTCGGCCCGGCTGTGCAGCGCCTGCACCAGGGCGGCCGTCGCGAGCGGGCGCGCGGCCCCGTTCTCCGGTGTCGGTGAGGCCACGGCGACGGCCGACTCCGAAAGGCGCAGCGCCAGCTCGCGGCTGCCCTCGGCCATCTGCTCGCACAGGGCGGCCTGGTTGAGGGCGCTGGACAGAATCAGCGGGCGTACGGCAAGAGTGCGCGGCAGCCGCCGGGCCGTCCCCAGGGCCTCCAGCGCGCACTCTCGTGCGAGTGGCGGAGGCCCTGCCAGCAGACGGGCGCCCGCCCGGGACACGAGCACCAAGGCGAGGGGCAGGAGTTTCTCCTGGTCGTTGAGGACGTCGGTGTCCCGCAGAACGCGCAGACTCTCCTCGAGCACGTCGAGGGCCGCCCCGGGGCGGCCTTGAAGCGCCCATCGCTCCACCTGGGTCGCGCGGAGCACGGCGAGGTTCACCCGGGCGACCTGGTCGGTGGCCGCGAGGGCGGCCAGGTCCGTGGCGGCCTGTTCGGTGAACTCCTCGGCCTGGTCGGCAAGGCCCAGGTGGGGCAGGACGGCCGCGAACTCGTGCAGGCGCTCCACCGCCGAGGGGTGTACGGCGGTGCCGGGGTGCCGGTGCCACACGTCCAGGGCTGCCCGGGCCGCCGTGAGGGCGTCGGCGGAACGGTTCCTGAGCATGTGCAGGCGGACCTGGGACAGCTGGCAGCCCACCAGGTGCGGGGCCGCCGCCTCCGGCTCGTCGGCGTACCACGCCAGGTGCAGGGCCAGCGACTGTTCCTGCGCGGCATCGGCGACTTCGTCCTCGCCAGTGAGACAGGCCAGGCGCACCAGGTGCAGGAGATGGTCCGACACCTGTTCCGGCGTCAGGGTCAGCTGGTCGTCGCGCCACAGCCGGATGGACCCGGCGTGCATCCACAGGGCCGCGTCGATCAGGTTGCTCGGCTCGTCGTAGTGCAGCAGCGCCCGCGCCAGACGGCGGAAGAAACGAACGTCCAACTGGCCGCGCGCGTCGGCGCGTTCGAGTGCGTCGCGCACGGCCCGTCCCATGACCGCGCCCGAGCGGGCCGCCTCGTGGACCGCCAGCGGCAGCCGTCGGCGGAGGTCCCGGCAGATGAGTTCCACCAAGAGGTCGCGGGCCTCCGGGGCGTGTTCGGCGCTTCGGCCGAGCACACCGAGCGCGCGCCCCAGACGTTTCTTGGGCAGGACCGCGAGTGCCGCCGCCAGCGGCTCGGGATCGTCACGGCACAGGTCGGCCACCAGGAGTTCGGCGACCGGGTCGGGCTGGATCGCGGGCCAGTGGTCGTCGCCGTCGCGCGATCCGGTCTCGTACAGCTGGTGCAGCCATCGGGCCGTTCGCTCCGCGCGCCGGGGTCCGAGGTCCAGTGCCGCCCGCAGCAGCGCGGTGCCCTGCTCGCGGTCGCGGGCTCCGGTCACCGCGGCCAGCGCGACGGCGGTCCGCCGCAGGCCCGCCGGGAGCGGGGTGCCCGCCGCGTCGGGCAAGGTGCGCTCGGTGAACGCCCAATAGGCCGCCTCGTGTGCCAGCAGGTTCCGGAAGGTGCTGCCGCGTGTGCCGTCCGCGGGCGGCTCGTCCGTGCCGAGGACCCGGACGAGGGCGGCGGCGTGCACCTGGAGCAGGGGGGTCCCGTCGGTCGGCGGGGCGGGGCGGCCCGGCTGCGCGGGGATGCCGAGCACGTCCGCGAAGACGTGCACCGCGCGCTCGTACTCCTGCTGCGGGTCGACGAGGGGCGGCAGCGCGCCCAGCCGGATGTGCCGCCCGTCGGCGTCGAGGTCGGTGAGCGGGCGCAGCGCGGAGTCCAGTTGCTCGCTCATCTCCCTGAGCAGGTGGCGTTCCTGCCGGGCGAGGACGAGCAGGCGGACGGCTCGGCGGGTGTGCCGGGCGGCCGCGTTCAGGGCGGTGACGAGCGCCACCAGCGCCGGGTGGTCCTCGCCGTAGTCGACGACGAGCAGGGCGGGCTCGTCCAGTGTCTCCAGCGCGTCGGCCAGCGGGCCGATCCAGGCCGTCGGCGCGGCCAGTTGGGCGGGTCTCGGGACCATCCCGGTGATCCAGCCGCGGCCGTCCATCGTGCGGGCCAGTTCCACCGCCAGGCGCGTCTTGCCCACGCCGCCCGGGCCGGTGACGAGGGCCAGGGAGAACGGCTCCGGCTGCGCGCACCAGGCCGCCAGGCGGTCGTGGTCGGCGTCGCGGCCGCCGAAGGGCACCAGGCACAGGCTCGGTCGGAGCAGCTGGGCCCGGCTGTAGGAGTCGGCGGTGGCCTCGCCGCGCACCCGCAGTGCCTCGTCGGGTCGGTGGGCGGGCCGCAGCAGTTCGGCAAGGCGGGGCACCAGCGACCTGCGGCGGGCCGCCCGCCAGGCGGGGTGCGTGGGAAGCCGCACGGCCAGGGTCGCCGGGTGCAGGCCGGAGGGGTGGTCGGCGTCCAGTCCTGTGAGGGGCACGGCCCAGCCGCCGGTGCTCAGGAAGTGGTCGTGGTGCGCCATCCTCATCACGGCGGCCACGCGGCCGGTGCGCAGGTTGAGCACCGGTCCGCCACTCATGCGGTCGATGATCGGCCGCCCGTCGAGTTCGAGCAGTTGGTGTCCGTCGACGTCGACCGTGCCTTCGCAGACGTACCCCATGGAGTGCAGGGCGGGTCGCGCTCCGGGAGTCCCGTCGTCCAGGGCGCGGGTCCAGCCCAGGGCCAGGAGTTCGTCGCGGTCGCGCCCGGCGCGGGCCTGCCGCTGGTCCAGTTCCACCCAGGGGTGGTCGGCCACGTCCACGTCCAGGAGGGCCAGGTCGGGCGGCGGGTGCCGGGAGGGGCCGCGCTCCTGGGGATAGCGGGCCCGCACGGTGGCCGTCAGCGCGCGCCCTTCCAGGAACACCTGTGGATGGTCATCGGATGCCACGACGTGCGCGCAGGTCAGCACCAGGCCGGGCCCGACGAGGAAGCCGGTGCCCTCGCCGGCGCTGCGGCCACCGCGCTCCCGGATGGACACCGTGCAGCGGGCGAGCAGGTCCAGGAGGGGATCCTCATCCGGCCGGGGTGTCACCGGCGGACCCTTCCTCGGTCGTCGGCGCTCCGTCGCCCCCGGCATTTCCGGGCTCCGCCGCGCCCGCCTTCGCCCGCCACAGCGCCGTCACCGTGAACGTGGCCTTCCCTCCGGCCCCGGTCACCAGTCCGATCAGGCCGGAGCCGTCGACCGCCACGTCGAGCCCGAAGGACACGGTCAGTTCGTCCGGCTGCGCCTGTCGTACGGATCCGCGCACCAGGTCCATCACGCCGTGGATGCTTCGCTGCACTCCGCCGAGGCCGAACACCCGCCCCGCCCGCTCGACGGGCCCCCGGCCCCGGCTCGCGGTGATCAGCAGCTCGGTGCCGTCGGGCAGCACGGCCCGTACGACGTCACGGCTCAGCTCGTCCTCGTTCATGCGTCCCCCATGCCGGATGCGACCGGGCCGCCACTATAGGGAGGCGCGGGGTGGCCTCGACAGGCTTCGGGGCGATACCGGCAAAGGGAACAACCGCGCGACCTTCGCGCCGATCTCCATCGCTGAGCTGGAGGTCCGCGATCGTGGACGGTTGACGCTGCCACAGTCGCCACTCGGTCTGTCAGAGCCGTAGTTGAGGGCTGTAGAGGTCGATCCAGGTGCGCAGGTCGAGGAACTTCTCCAGTGCGGCGCGGAGCGCCTGGGGCCGGGGGTGGTCGGTGGGTCCGGCGTGTGCGGCGCGAGTCGCCGCCGCTCTGGCGAACAGGGCGAAGACCGGGTGGCCGGGCTCCCCGAGGGTCTCGCGCACCTGATCCTGGAGCGCGGACACATAGCGTCGGTCCCGGGTCATCGGGTAAGGGCTCTTGCGTCGCATCAGCACGCTCTCGGGTACGACGGGGCGTGCCGCGGCGCGCAGCACGCTCTTCTCCCGGTTCTGTGCCGCGTGCAGGGACCAGGGGATGTTGAAGGCGTACTCGGCGATGCGGTGGTCGCAGAACGGCACCCGCACCTCCAGGCCGACGGCCATGCTGAGCCGGTCCTTGCGCTCCAACATGCCGCCGAGGCTGCGGGTGATGTGCAGGTGGAGCAGTTCTCGGGAACGGCGTTGGGCGGGGCTTTCGCCGTCGAGCGCCGGGGTCTCGCCGACGGCTTCGCGGTAGCGGTGCTCCGCGTATCCGGACAGGTCGAGGGCCGTGGCCAAGTCCGGTGGCAGGAAGGCGCGTTCCTGGCGCGTCCGGCCGAGTGCGGCGGTCAGCCAGGGGAAGCCCGCGCCCGCTCGCAGGGCGGCGTCGTGGAACCACCAGTAGCCGCCGAACATCTCGTCGGCGCCCTCCCCCGACAGCGCGACCGTGGAGTGCTCGCGTATCGCGGTGAAGAGCTGGAGCAAGGAGTGGTCCATGTCGCCGCGGCCGACGGGCAGGTCACGGGCGCGGACGGCGGCCCGGCGGACGTCGGGGCTCGCGAGGTCTCCGGCGTCCAGGACGATGTCGGCGTGTTCGGTGTCGAGGTGCTTGACGATTTCCTGTACGTAGGGCGCGTCGGGGCTGACGTTGTGGTGGTCGGGTGTGAAGTGGTCGGCGTGTCCTTGGAAGTCGACGGAGAAGGTGCGCAGGCGCTCGCCGTGCCCGCTCAGGGCCTCGGCCGCGAAGCCGGCGATCGCGCTGGAGTCGAGCCCTCCCGACAGCAGCAGGCAGCGGGGCACGTCCGCGACGAGCTGCTCGCGCACCGCGCCGCTGAGGAGTTCCTCGACGTGCGCGGCGGTCGCGTCCGCGTCCTCGGTGTGGGGCCTGGCGGTCAGGCTCCAGTACGTTCGCTCGCGTACGCCGTGGCGGTCGACCGTGGCGAGGTGGGCGGGGCGCAGCTCCCGCATGCCGCGCCAGACGGCCGCGCCCGGCGTCTTCACGCCGAGGAAGATCTCGCGCAGCCCGTCGTGGTCGACCGCGGCCTCGACCGCGGGGTGCGCGAGGACGGCTTTGGGTTCGGAGCCGAACAGGATCCCGTCGGCCGTGCGGTAGTAGTAGAGGGGCTTGATGCCCAGGCGGTCGCGGACCAGGAGGAGGCGGTCGGTGCGGCCGTCCCAGATCGCGAAGGCGTACATGCCCGTCAGGTGCTCGACGAGGCGCTCCCCCCATTCCAGGTAGGCCCGCAGGACCACCTCGGTGTCGCTGGCGGTGCGGAAGGGGTGACCGCGGCCGCGCAGGTGCTGCCGCAGGGCGACGAAGTCGTAGACCTCTCCGCTGTAGGTCATGGCCACGGGGCCGTCCGGCGTGTCCACGGTCATCGGCTGCGTGCCGCCCTCGACATCGATGACCGCCAGTCGCCTGTGTCCGAGGGCGGCGTACCTGCCGGTCCAGGTCCCTGAGGCGTCCGGTCCCCTGGTCCGCAGCGACCGGGTCATCGCGCCGATGGTCTCTTCCTGGTGGCTGAGGTCGGCGTCGAACGCGACCCATCCTGCGATGCCGCACATGAGGGCTCGCCCCTTTCGTCATTCACCGGTGGGTCCGGACCGGCCCGGCCCGGAACTCGGTGCCGGGTGGTGGGTGCGGGGCGTCAGTCAACGAGGATGCGGTCGCCGCGGGTGGTGTCGCTGCCGGGGGCCGGCTCGGCCGGGTCGGATCCCAGAGCCGAGATCCTGTTGTCGTGGTCGACGTGGACGACCTTGGGCACGAAGCGGGCCGCGTCCGCGTCCTGGACGTGCGCGTAGGCGATGATGATGACCAGGTCGCCTGGGCTGATCAGCCGTGCGGCCGCGCCGTTGATGCCGACGACCCCGGAGCCGCGCCGTCCTTCGATGAGGTAGGTGGACAGGCGGCTGCCGTTGTTGATGTCGACGATGTCGACCTTCTCCCCGGGCAGGAGGTCGGCCGCGTCCATCAGGTCCCGGTCGAGGGTGAGTGATCCGACGTAGTGCAGGTCGGCCTGGGTGACGGTCGCGCGATGGACCTTGGACTTGAACAGGGTGCGGTAGTACATGGCTCTGCCTTTCTCGCAGGGGTGTTCCCGGCCGGTTCGCACGGGGACGTAGTACGGGGATGGGGTCCGGGCCAGTCAGCACGCGGACCCCGTCCGGGAACTGACGGTGGATCAGGCCTGTACGGCCTTGGTCTCCAGGAACTCCTCCAGGCCCGCGGCCCCGCCCTCGCGGCCGTTTCCTGACTGCTTGTAGCCGCCGAAGGGCGCGTTGGGGTCGAAGGCCGCTCCGTTGACCTGCACCTGTCCGGCCCGCAGTTTGCGCGCCAGGGTGAGGGCGCGGTGTTCGTCGGCGGACCACACGGCCGCGGCCAGGCCGTACACCGTGTCGTTGGCGATGTTCAGGGCCTCGTCCTCGCTGTCGTACGCCTCGATGGCCAGGACCGGGCCGAACACCTCGTCGTGGTGCACGGCCATCTGTGGGGAGACCCGAGAGAGCACGGTGGGCCGTACGAAGAACCCCCGGGGCATTGCGGCGGGTGGTTCGTCGCCGCCGGTGACGAGTTCGGCTCCGTCGGCCAGGGCACGGGTGATGTGGTGCCGTACGCGCTGGAGTTGGGTGGCCGATGCCAGCGGGCCCAGCCGTGTCCGCTCCTCACCGGGGTCCCCGGGTGCCCAGCCCGTAGCCGTGTGGCGGGCCAGTTCCTCCACCTCGGCGAGTACGGGACGCGGCACGATCAGGCGGGTGAGGGCGGAGCACGTCTGGCCGTTGTTCATGAACGCCGATGCCATGACGGCGGGGACGACACGGGCGGGGTCGGCGTCGGCCAGCATGACCGCGGGGCTCTTGCCGCCCAGTTCGAGCGTCACCTTCTTGACGGTCCGCGAAGCCAGGGCGCTGACCCGGCGGCCGGTGTGCGTGGAGCCGGTGAAGGAGACCGCGTCGACTCCCGGGTGCGCCGCCAGCGCCTCACCCGTGCGCGGTCCGCTGCCGCAGACGAGGTTGAACACGCCGGGAGGCAGCCCGACGGAGTCGATGACGTCGGTCAGCTCCCAGATGCTCAGGGGCGCGACCTCGCTGGGCTTGAGGACGACGGTGTTTCCCGCGGCCAGGGCGTGGGCGACCTTCGCCGCGGCCTGGTGGACGGGGTAGTTCCACGGGGTGATGGCCGCGACCACTCCGTACGGCTCGCGCAGGATCCGCGACGGGCCCTGCGCACGCTCGAAGGGGTACTCCAGAGCCGTGCGGGCGGCCTGGAGGAAGCTGTTGACGGGCAGGGTGACCTGCACGGCCCTGGCGAAGGACAGCGGGCTTCCCACGTCCCGGGTGATCAGCCGGGCCAGGGGCTCCGCGCGGCGGCCGAGCTCCGCGGCGACGGCGCGCAGCCGGTCGGCCCGTTCCTCCACGGGTGTGGCCGCCCAGCGCTCGGCGGCGGCGCGCGCCGCGCCCACGGCGTCGTCGACGTCCGCCGCGGTGGCGTCGGGTACGGAGGCGAGTGGTTCCTCGGTCGTGGGGTCGACGACGGTGAGCAGGGCGGGGTCGTGCGACGGCACCCAGGCGCCGTTGATGTACAGACGGTCGTGAGCTGGCATGTGCGCTCCTCCTCAGTCGGCGCGGCCCCGCTGTGCGTCCGTGGTGGGGAAGCGAGCTTGCAGCCAGGTGGTGATGTCGGTTCGTGCCTGTGTCGCGGCGGACGACTCGCACAGCAGGAAGAAGACGTGCAGCGAGCCGTCGTAGCGTCGGACGGTGCTGGGCACGCCGCTGGTGCGCAGGTGCTGGCCGTAGGCCGCCGCCTCGTCCCGCAAGGGGTCGTACTCCGCGCTCAGGATCAGCGCGGGAGGAAGGCCGGTGTGCTCCGGGGCGAGCAGCGGGCAGGCGTAGGGGTGCGCCGCGTCCTGCGGGGAGGGTAGGTAGAGGTCCCAGAAGTGGGTCATGGCGGCACGGGTGTTGAGGTATCCGCTCGCGTACTGGCGGTAGGAGGCGAAGGGCGAGTCCGTGGCGGGAGCCAGGCTCGGGCAGATCAGCAGCTGCGCGGCGATCGAGGGGCCGCCGCGGTCCCGGGCCATCAGGCACGTGGCGGCCGCCAGGTTCCCTCCCGCGCTCTCCCCCGCGACCACCAGGCGCGCGGGGTCGGCGCCGAGTTCCTCCGCCCGCTCGGCCAGGGCGGCGACCGCGGCGTAGGCGTCCTCGGCGGGGCCGGGGAACTGTGTCTCCGGGGCGCGTCGGTACTCCACGCTGGCCACGACGGCGCCGCTGGCGTTGGCCAGCTTCCGCAGTGGCCTGTCCACCAGTTCCACGTCTCCGGCGATCCAGCCGCCGCCGTGGAAGAACACCAGCAGGGGACGCGGACCGGGGCGCCGGATGGGCTGGTAGACGCGGACCGGCAGCATTCCGGCCGGGCCCGGCACCGTGGTGCCGGTGATCGACATGACCGGTTCGGGCGCCCCTTGGGCCAGTCGCAGGCCGCCCATCAGCTCCCGGGCCGTGGGCACGTCGACCGATTCGAAGGGCGGCATGCGCAGCTGGGCCAGCTGGTCCAGGAACGCCTCGGCCTGCGGGTGCAAGGGCATCGGGACTCCTTCGGTGGCATCAGGGGTTTCACGAGCGGGTCGGTGTCCGGGGCGCGTGCGGGTGGGTCGGCGTCCGCGGTGTGTGCGGGTGGTCCGCGGGGCCTCGGGGCTCGTAGTGCGCCAGGTTCACGCGGCGGGTGCGGCGGCGGTACTCCGCCGTCTGGCCGGGCCAGTTGGTGGTGACGAACCCGTTCTTTCCGCGGTACCAGTTGCGGCAGGCCGACCAGACGGTGGTTCCCAGGCGGTGCCGCATCTCCTTGGTGAAGGTGTCCTCGGCGTCCGCGCGCACGTCCAGCAGCGGACGCGTGCCGCGGCCGATGACGCGCAGGGCGTCGAGGACGTAGCGGATCTGGCTCTCGACCATGTAGACGACCGAGCCTGCGCCGACGTTGGTGTGCGGTCCGTACAGGACGAACATGTTGGGGAAGCCGGGCACCGTCATCCCCAGGTAGGCCCTGGCGCCGCCGCGCCAGTGGTCGGCCAGGGTGCGGCCTTCGCGTCCGGTGACGTGCAGCGACGCGAGGAATTCCGTGGCCGAGAAGCCGGTGGCCTGGATGATGACGTCGACCGGGTGCTCGCTGCCGGTCTCGGTGCGGATGGCCTTGTCGGTGAGCTCCGCGACGGGGTCGGTGACCAGCTCGACGTGGGGTTCGTTGAAGGCGGGGTAGTAGTCGCTGGAGATCCCGATCCTTTTGCAGCCCACCTCGTCACGCGGGGTGAGGCGCTCGCGGAGCGCGGGGTCGTGGACCTGTCGGCGCAGTTGTGCCGCGCAGCCGAAGGCGGTGAAGCCGCGGGTGCGCCACCGCCGGGTCAGGCCCGGCACGGTCAGCTCGTTGAACAGCCACCAGCCCAGTCGTGCCGCCTTGGCTCCGATCCAGGCGAGGGGCCCGCTGGTGGGCCGGTAGGTGCGTTGCCAGCGGGGCACCACGTAGGGGGCGGAGCGCTGGAACACCGTGAGGTGTGCTGCCTGCTTCGCCACCTGGGGCACGATCTGCAGGGCGCTGGCGCCGGTCCCGATCACCGCGACCCTGCGGCCGGTCAGGTCCAGGCCGTGGTCCCAGCGGGCCGAGTGGAAGATCCGTCCCGTGAAGCGCTCGGTGCCGGGCAGGTGGGGTGAGGAGGGGCGGCTCAGCTGGCCGCAGGCCGGCACCAGGACGTCCGCCTCGTAGGTGTCGCCGTTCTGGGTGCGCAGGTGCCAGCGTCGCGTGTGCTCGTCGAAGCGGGCCTCGCGGACCTCGGTGCCCAGGCGCAGGTGGTCGTGGAGGCCGTGGTCGTCCGCGCAGCCGCGCAGGTACTCCAGGATCTCCTGCTGTCCGGCGTAGCGCTGGGACCAGGTGTGCGGTGCGAACGAGTACGAGTACAGGGGGGCGGGGATGTCGCAGGCGGCGCCGGGGTAGGTGTTGTCGCGCCACACCCCGCCGATGTCGTCGGCCCGTTCCAGGATCGTGAAGTGGTGGTGGCCCGCCCGCTTGAGGGCCATGCCCAGGCCGAGGCCGCTGATGCCCGCCCCGACGATCACCACGTGGACCGGGCGGCCGTGCCGTGGAGGGCGGCGGGGCCGGTTCATCGCGGGGTCCGTGGCGGTGCCGGGGTGATGTTGTGGTTGAACCGCAGCAGGTTGTCCGCGTCGTACGTCGCCTTGACCCGGGCCAGGCGGGCGAGGCGGGCCTCGTCCCAGAAGGCGCGTACGCGGTCCGTCTCGTCGTCCTCGGAGGTGGTGTTGAGGTAGGTGTTGCCGTGGCTGAAGGCCTTGAGCCGGGAGCTCGCCTTCTTCACCCAGGCCCGGCAGCGGTCGGAGTCCGCGGGGTCCTTCCACTGGCAGATCACATGGATCAGCCAGCTGTCCTCGCGGTGGGCGAACGCGGTGGCGTCCGCGGCGACGGCCGTGGCCGCCGTGTCGAAGGGGTGGACGTTGATGGTGGTGAGCGACGACGGCAGATCGCCGCCGATGGCCGCGACGGCCGCGATCTGCTCCGCGCCGAGGCCGGGCAGGAACTCGCTGGTCCAGTAGTGCAGGTTGCCCGCCGGGTTGAAGGCGTCCAGCATCGACTGCACGGCCACCAAGGGCATCGGGCCGAGGCTGTCGTACAGCGGGCTGCCGAAGTCCCGCAGGGGCCGCACGGTATCCCAGGCGTCCTCCATGGGGCCGAAGTAGCGCACGAAGAGGGCCACCATCGGCATGCCCTGGAACTCCTCGGGCACGAAGTCCGCCTCGGGGGCGTGGATGAACAGCGCGTCGGCGCTCAGGTGCGCGGGGCTGGTGGCGCTGAAGTCCCGCAGGAACGTGAGGACTTCCTCGGCCCGGTCGACGGGGTGGGCGAGGAATCCGGCCAGCATCATCGGCCCGACGGGGTGTGCCTGGAACTCGAAGGAGGTGACCACGCCGAAGTTGCCTCCGCCGCCGCGCAACGCCCAGAAGAGCTCCCCGTGGCTGTCGGCACTGGCGGTCACCAGGCCGCCGTCCACGGTGACCACGTCGGCGGACAGGAGGTTGTCGCAGGTCAGCCCGTACTTGTGGAGCATCATGCCCACCCCGCCGTTCAGGGTGAGTCCGGCGATGCCGGTCTCCGACATCTGGCCCGTCGGGATCGCCAGGCCGTGCAGCTGCGTCTCCCGGTCCACGTCCCCCAGCAGCGCTCCGCCCTGTACCCGCACGGTGCGGCGCTGGGCGTCGACGTGCACGCCGCGCATGAGGGACAGGTCGATGACGAGTCCGTCGTCGCACATCCCGTGTCCGGCGACGCTGTGCCCGCCGCCGCGCACGGCGATCAGCAGTCCCTCCTCGCGGGCGAAGCGCACCGCCGTGACGACGTCCGCCGTCCCCAGGCACCGGGCGATGACGGCGGGCCGCTTGTCGATCATGGCGTTGTAGACCCGGCGCACGGTGTCGTATCCGGCGTCCTGCGGCCCCACGACCTCGCCCATCAGCTGTCCGCGCAGGCGGTCGAGCGCACCGTCCTTCATGACGTCTCTCCAGACTCTCGGGGTGAACCTGCGGAAATGTCCAGCTCGGGCCGGAAGCGTGCATGCGTCGCCTCATCGGGAGCCGAATTCCGCTTGCGCTCGCGGTAGTTCTCCAGGAATTCCACAAAGGCGTGATGCATGTCGTCGGGAATCTTCGTCAGCACACCGCGCTCCGCGTCGACGAACGCATGAATGGTGCGCGCCTCGGCGACGAGCCGGCCGCCCTGCTTCCGGTAGATCTCGTAGTAATAGGTGAGGGTGCCGGGTGCGGCCGCCCACGTCCTGATCACGAGCTCGTCGAGGTACTTGGCGGGCTGGTGGTAGCGGACGTACAGATCGGTGGTCGCGATCTGGTACTTGCGGTAGTCGGCGCCGACGTCCAGGGCGAACTTCTCCCGCCCGAGGTCGAACCAGGGAATGTAACTGGCATAGTAGGCATGCCCCTGGAGGTCGCACTCCCCCCAGCGGACCCGGGCCGTGGCCTCTACGCTGACGTCACGCATGAGGTTGGTGGCCGACTGCACGAGACGTGGCATGGTCTCCTCGTTCTCCTCCTGAGCCGCCGGCGGGCTCCGGGCCCGCAGCGGTCAGCGCTGCTGCGTCCGCTCCAAGACAAGCCCAGAACGGCATCGCGGGCACCGAATGTGTCCGCTTCATGTCACGGCTTGCACGGATCTTTCGGCAGCGGCCCACGCGGCCTTGGAATCTGATGGGCGCATTACGCATTCGTTGACAAGCGCTCGCTGCCGAATTTAGGTTTATGCCGCCTGGAGGAGCTCCCCCGCAGCAGCGAGAGCCATTTCCGCTCACGGGACGTCGACTCCTTCTCCGAACTCGCCTCTTCCGAACGGGCGGAGACCCAGCCATGAGAATTCCTGACAAGGCCGGGAGAATCCCGGCTCTCCTTCATTCAGCGGGTGTGGACCTGGTGGACCTGCGCCGCTGGGACCTCGCCCTGGCACGCAGCGGGGAGGAGCTGGCACGGCGGTACTTCACACCGCAGGAACGGCTCGCCGCACGGCAACTCGCCACCGCGGAACGGCCCTTCGGGGCGATCCTCTGCCACCTCTTCGGCGTGAAGGAAAGCGTCGTCAAGGCGGCCGGTGGCCTTCCCGCGAAGGCCCGCCTCGCAGATATCGACGTCCAGATCTCTTGCGTACGCGGCGACGAGGAGCCCTGGAGCGTGCGGCTCAGCGGTCCTCTGAGAGACTGGGCCCGCACCGAGCGGCTCGACGTCGTCGGGGCGTCTTCGCCCCTGGAGTCCGGTCTGGCCCTGGCCTGGTCGGCGGCCCGGGACACGGGGCCGCGCCCATGAGCCCGACCGTGGCTTTCGTCTTTCCCGGGCAGGGAAGCCAGTACCCCGGCATGGGCTACGAGATGCAGCGGTGGGGGCCCTGGACCGGCGCCCTGGCGAGCCGGGCCGAGGACGTCACCGGACTTCCGGTACGCGCGCTGATGAAGCACGCCGACGCCGCGGCGCTCGCTGCCCCCGAAGTGGCTCAAGTCCTCGTCCTGACGTGGTCCTTGGCCGCCCTGGAGCAGCTGCGCCGACAGGGCTGGAGGCCCGATGTGGTCGCCGGTCACAGCCTGGGCGAGTACACCGCGCTGGTGGCGTGCGGATCCCTCGACGAGGACACCGCGCTGTCCCTGGTCGCCCGGCGCGGCAGGGCGATGGCGGACGCGGCCGCCGCCCGCCCCGGCACCATGGCCGCGATCGTCGGCCTCGCACCGCAGGCGGTGTGCGGGCTGTGCGACGACGCGTCGGCCGACGGCGAGGTAGCGGTGGTGGCCAACTGGAACTCACCGCGCCAGATCGTGGTGGCCGGAAGCCGGACCGCGGTCAAGGACGTCGTCGCCGCCGCGAGCGCCGCCGGTGCCCTGCGGGCCCGCGAGCTGCCCGTCGGCGGCGCGTACCACTCGCCGCTGATGAACAGCGCCCATCAGCTCCTCACCGAGCACCTCGCCGAGGTCGCGCTCGCCCAGCCCGCGGTGCCGTTCGTCTCCAGCACCACCGGCCTTCGGATCACCGACATCGAGGCCTACCGCCAGGACCTGCTGGCCCAGGTCGTCTCCCCCGTGCGCTGGCGGGACGTCATGCACACCCTGGCCGGGCTCGGCGTGGACACCTACGTCGAAGCGGGGCCCGGCCGCGTCCTGCACGGCCTGGCCCGCGAGATGGCGCGCTCGGCACGCCATCTGACGACCGCGGAGGCGTCGCGGCACGCTCTCGCGCCGCCCGGCCCGGTGAGCCGACCGCGCGCCGTGCCCCTCTCGGGCACGGAAGCCGCGCCCCTCCCCAGCAAGGAACAAGTGACGTGAGCGAACTTCAAGGGCGTGTCGCCCTGGTCACCGGCGCCACCCGGGGCATCGGCCTGGCGGTGGCGCTCGAGCTGGCCCGCGACGGGGCCACGGTCCTGATGAACCACCGCGGCAGACCCGAACAGGCCCAGGAGGCACTGGCCCAGGTACAGAAGATCCAGGCCGAGGCCCGGCTCCTCCAGGCCGACGTGGCCGACGCGGCCGCCGTCGAGCGCATGTTCCGCTCCGTCAGGAACGAGTACGGCCGTCTCGACGCCTTCGTCAGCAACGCCGGCATCACTCAGGACGGCTACGCCCTCATGATGGGCGAGGCCAAGTGGCGCGAGGTCATCGACACCAACCTCACCGGCGCGTTCCTGTGCACGCGTGCGGCCGCCCGCCTCATGGCGCGGCGCCGGGCGGGAGCGATCGTCACCGTGAGCTCGACGAGCGCCGTACGCCCTCCGGTGGGCCAGGCCAACTACGCCGCGGCCAAGGCCGGAACCGTGGCCCTGACGCAGGCGCTCGCCAAGGAGCTCGGCTCCTACGGCGTCCGTGTGAACTGCGTGGTGCCCGGCTTCATCGACACGTCGATGACCCGGCAGATCCCCTCGGACCGGCTCACGGAGAACCTGCGGCACGTCCCGCTGGGTCGCATCGGACGGCCCCAAGAGGTCGCGTCCGCCGTGCGGTTCCTCCTCAGCGACGCGGCCGCCTACGTCACCGGGTCCTCCCTCGTCGTCGACGGCGGCCTCGTCTGCTAGTACGCCCCGTTGTCGACGGCGGCCCCGTCTTCCAGCACGCCTCGCTGTCGACAGCGGCCCCATCCGCCAGCACACCTCGCCGTCGACGGCAGCCCCCATCTGCCAGCACGCGGCCCTCACCCGCCGCCCGCGCGCGAGTCCCCCCTCGCGACCACCCACCCCTTTAAGGAAGCACACCATGGTGATGACACTTCACGAGGCGACCCGCCGAGCGGCTGCCCGGCAGGAGCTGTGCGCGCAAGTCAAGGCGCTGCTGGTCGAACGCCTCGCGCTGAACGTCGACCCGCACACCATCGGCGACGACCAGCCCTTGTTCGGCCGCGGCCTGGAGCTCGACTCCATCGACACCCTCGAACTGGCCATGGCGGTGGAGGACACCTTCGGCGTGACCGTCACCGACGACAACACCCACAGCCTGCTGTCACTGAACCGGCTGGTCGACCACATCGAAGGCGCCCGCGCATGACCACCCAGCCCGCCGCGCCGCCCGCACGAGCGGTACTCGGCGCCGACGACATCGCCCGGCTGCTTCCGCACCGCTACCCCTTCTTCCTCCTTGACCGCATCACGGCGCTGGAGCCCGGCACGAGCGCGGAGGCCATCAAGAACGTCACCGCTTCCGACGCCGTCCTGGCCGGTCACTTCCCCGGCCGCATGCTCTATCCAGGAGTGCTCCTGGTCGAATGCGTGGCCCAACTGGCCGCCGTCGTCTACGGCAGCGCCGCCGCCCGCTCGACGACGGGCGACCTGGTGGCGGACGTCGCCGACCGGGTCGGCTACCTCGCCGAAATCCGTCAGGCCAAGTTCCTCAAGCCCGTTCTCCCCGGGGACCAGGTCACCGTACGCGCGCACAGCGGCCCGCGCATCGGCGGTCTGATCTCGGTCACGGGCCAGGCCGCGGTGGGCCGTGAGCTGGTGATGACCGTGCGTCTGGCCGTCACCGAACTCGCCCCGTGACACGAGCCGTACCACGACCCACGGCACGCCCCGTGCCATGCCCCGTGACACCCCCCGCGGCGCCCTCCTACCGCGCCGTGCCCCCGCCTTTCCCACCACCAGCGTCCGCCGAGCCACCTTTGGAGAAGACACCATGACCACTCACCGCACCACCACCGACGAGGAGTACACGGCGCTGCGGCAGAGCTCCGGCCTCGTCGACTACGACGGCGCGGGCCTGCTCACCGTCACCGGGCCCGAGGCCACGGCCTATCTGGGACGCGTCGGGACGCGCAGCGTCGACTTCCTCCTCGAAGGGCAGAGCACCTCGTCGCTGCTCCTGCGCGAGGACGGCACCATCGTCGCCGAGGCACTCATCCACTGCCACGGCACCGGCTACCTCCTGGAGATCTGGCCGGACCAGGCCCCCGCCGCCACCGCCCACCTCCTGGCCGCGGCCGCCGACCGCTCCGGTGTCACCGTCGAGGACGTCAGCTCGCGGTTCGCGGTGCTCGGCGTCGAAGGCCCCACCTCGTTCAAGATCGCGCAGCAGTACCTGGACTTCCCCATCGCCTCGCTGTCCTACCGCAGTTGCGTCAGCGTCACCTGGGCCGGGAAGCCGGTGACGCTCTCACGGACCGGCGTCACCGGCGAGTACGGTTACAAGTTCCTCGTCCCCGCCGACCACGCGGCGTCCCTGCGCGCCGAGCTCATCGCGCAGGGCGCCGTCGAGTGCGGCAGGGAAGCCCTCGACATCTGCCGCATGGAAGTCCGCTTCGCCAGTCACGAGAGCGAGCACACCGGCGGCCCGGTGACCCCTTACGACATCGGCCTGCAGTGGATGCTCGACCCCGACCTGGACCACACCGGGCGGCAGGCCCTGGACGAGCGGCGCCGCGAGCCGCACCGCTCGCCCGTGTGCTGGATCGCCGAACCCGGCCTGGAGACGGCGCCCCGCCGCGGTACCGCCGTCGCGGTCGAGGACGCCGCCGTGGGCACCGTGACGCACTGCGTGTGGTCGCCCCGGCTCGGCCGCTTCATCGGTACCGCCGCCGTCGACCGGGGCGTGGCCGCCTCGGGCCAGGACTTCCGCCTGGAGGGGACCGGAGCGGCGGTGCGCACCGTCTCGGCGCCCTTCCTGACGGCCACCAGCCTCGGCGTTCCTCTCGACTGAGCCCGTCAGCACGCGGACCGTCCCACGGCAGTGGCAGCAGCGAAGAGGAGAAACCCATGAGCCCCAGCCTGCGGCGCCAAGAGAGCGTCGCCGTCACCGGAATCGGCATCAGCTGCGCGCTCGGCACAGGCGCGGAGCAGGTCTGGCAGGCCGTGCAGAGCGGCGCCAGCGGCATCGGCAAGGCCCAGCGCCTCGATGTCTCCGCACTCAGCTGCCGTTACGCGGGCGAGGTGCGGTCGGTGCCTGCCGACGTGCGGCGCGTCGGCATACGGCCCGACCGTGCCACGCGCCTCGCCCTGGCCGCCGTGGGCGAGGCGGTCACGGGCGCGGGCCTGCGCCTGGCCGACCACGACTCCTACCGGGTGGGTGTGGCCGTCGGCACCTCCGTCGGAGGCCTGGAACACGGGGAGCGATTCCACTGGGACATCCTCAAGAGCGGCCCCACCGCGGGCAGGCGCCACCACCTGACCAGCTATCCGCTGTACACATCGGCGGACGCGATCAGCGTGGCCTTCCGGCTCCGGGGGCCCAAAGTGGTGCTCTCCAATGCCTGCGCGGCCGGGTCCAACGCGATCGGGTACGCGGTGGACGCCATCCGCGAGGGCCGCGCCGACGTCATGATCGCCGGTGGTGTGGACGTGCTCGACATCCTGTCCCTCGCCGGGTTCGACAGCCTCAACGCGCTGGACACCGAGCCCTGCGCGCCCTACTCGCGCAGCAGCGGCACGAGTCTCGGCGAGGGAGCCGCCTTCCTCGTCCTGGAGGCGGAGTCCCTCGCCCGGGAGCGCCGCGCCCCCACCCTCGGCCACGTCCTCGGCTACGCGACGACCAGCGACGCCTATCACGCCACCGCCCCCGACCCGGCGGGCAACGGCGCCTACCGGGCCATGCGCCGCAGCCTCGCCCAGGCATCCCTCGCTCCCGCAGACGTCGACTACGTCAACGGCCACGGCACGGGTACCCCCACCAACGACAAGGCCGAGACCAAGGCGGTGGCGGACCTCTTCTCGCCCGCGCCCCCGGTGCCCATGAGCAGCACCAAGTCCCAGGTGGGTCACATGCTCGGGGCCGCCGGTGCCATGGAGGCGGCCACCTGTGTCCTGGCGCTGCGCGACGGGGTCCTGCCGCCCACCGTCAACGTCGCGGAGCCCGACGACCTGTCCCGCGACGTCGTCGCCAACCACGCCCGCCCGCACGCCCTGGACGTCGTCGTCTCCAACTCCTTCGCCTTCGGCGGCAACAACTGCTCCCTCGTCCTGGGCCGTCGTCCGGTGCCTCCCGCGGACGTCCCCGACCACCGGGTGGTCATCACTGGGGCCGGGCCCGTCACCGCGTTGGGCAGTGGCAGGCAGGCCTTCCTCGACGCGCTGCGCGCGGGGACCAGCGCGGTCGGGGACGCCCGCCTCACCGATGTGTCCCTGTCCCGCACCCGCCGGGCGGCGGAGCTCGACAGCGCCGCGTGCCGACGCCACGTGGACCCGGCCTACGCGCGCCGCCTGGACCAGATCGGCCTGTTCACCCTCGCCGCCAGCCGACTCGCCGTGCGCGACGCCGGGCTGCGGATCACCAAGGCCAACGCCGAACGCATCGGCATGATCTTCGGTACGTTCAGCGGGCCCATGCAGACCGTCGCGCAGCTCAGCGAGACCATCGGCACGGTGGGCCCGCACCGGGTCAACCCCCGCCTCTTCCCCAACTCGGTCATGAACGCGGCAGCCGGTCACGCCTGCCTCGCCCTGCAGATCCGCGGCCCGCTGTCCACCCTGGCCACCGGCTGCGTCTCGGGCCTCAGCGGCCTGGGCTACGCCGCCGACCTCGTACGGCGCGGGGAAGCCGACGCCATGCTCGCGGTCAGCGCCGACGAACTCACCCCCCTGCTCCACGGCGGCTTCGACCGCTTGGGCCTGCTCTCCGACGACAGCGTTCGCCCCTACGCCGCCACGGCCGGCGGCACCGTCCTCGGCGCGGGCGGCGCCGCGCTGGTCGTGGAGTCCCTGGAGCACGCCCTGCGGCGCGGGGCGACGATCCTCGCCGAGGTCAAGGGCCACGCGGTGACCTCCGACGCCTACCGCGTCGCCGGGAACGACCCCTCCGGCCAGGCCTGGGCCGAGAGCTTCACCCGCGCCCTCGACCACGCGGGACTGAGCACGGACGACATCGGCACCGTGTACGGGGACGCGCGCGGCACCGCGGCCATCGACACCGCAGAGGCCCACGCCGTGAGCCGGGTGTGGCGGCCCGGACAAGTCAGGCTGAGCAATCTCAGCCCGTACGTCGGACATGTGCACAGCACCACCTCGCTGATGTCCGCGATCTGCGCCGTCGAGACCGTGCGGAGCGGCTGGAGCCCCGGCGTCCGTCCGCCGTCGACGCCCGGGCCCGTCGACGCCCATCTCCGGGCGATCGCCGACGCGGGCAGGGCCTGCCTGGTCACGGCGGCCAACTGGGGCGGCACGTACGCCTCCCTGGTCATCGCGCCGTACAACGGCCCGGCGGCGTACAACGGCCCGGCAGCGTACAACGGCCCGGCGGCGACGGCGAAGACGGCGGTGCGGTGATGGCGGCGCACGCCCTCGTCCTACTCCCACCGGAGCGGATCCCCGATGCGGACGCCGACCACTGGCACGACTGGCTCACGCCTGAGGAGATCTCCTTCAGTCGCGGCTTCCGCCGTGCGCACGAGCACCTGGCGGCGCGGAAGGCCGCCAAGCTCGCCGTCGCCTCGCTCCTGGGCCTTCCGGCCGATCCGGGGTTCTGCCGGGCGGTCGAAGTGCTCCGGGCCCCCGGCGCCGGGCCCGTGATCCGGTTCGGTGGCACCCCCGGACAGCTCCTGCGGAGCAAGGACCTGCCTCACCCCCACGTCTCCTTGACGCATGCCAGGGGGCACGCCGCGGCGCTCGTCTGGCTGCCGGTGCCGAAGGCGGGCGGGCGATGACCGCGGGCAGCCAGGTGGCCCTCGTCACGGGTGCGCTGGGAGGCATCGGCCGGGCGATCACCGAGCACTTCCTCGCCCGCGGCATGGGGGTGCTCGTGACCGACCTCGACGGCGACGCCTGCCACGAGGCCGCGGTCGGACTCAACGGCGCGGGCGGGTCCGGCCGCGCCCTTGGCTGCGCGCTCGACGTCACCGAACCCGAGGCGTGGGCCCGGGTGACACAGCTGGCCCGGCGCCGCTTCGGCGCCCTGACCGTGCTGGTCAACAACGCCGGAGCGCTGGGGCACCAACCGCTGGAGGGCACGGGCGAGCAGGAGTGGGCCCGCGTGGTCCGCGTCTGCCAGCGGGGCACGTTCCTCGGCATGAAGGCCGTCGCCCCGTGCCTGCGTTCCGCGGGCGGCGGCGCGATCGTCAACATCGCTTCGGTCTACGCGCTCGTGGGCTCCGGCGCCTCGTTCGCCTACCACGCGGCCAAGGGCGCCGTACGTTCCATGACGACCGCCGCGGCCGTCGAACTCGCGCCCAGCGGGATCCGCGTGAACGCCGTCTACCCCGGCATGGTCACCACCGCCATGACCAGCACCGCCCCGGCACGGTTCGTGGAGCGGGCCATCGACGCGACACCCCTGGGCCGCGCCGCCCGCCCCGAGGAGGTCGCGGCCGCGGTCGGCTTCCTCACCTCGCCCGCGGCCTCCTACGTCACGGGCGCCGGACTCGTCGTCGACGGCGGTTACAGCGCCCGATGAAGCCCCAGATCACCGGTACCGCCTCTCTGAAGGGCCGTGGCACTCATGTCCCCTGCGTCTCCTCGCCGGCCGTGGCAGATCCTCGCCGTGCTGTGCACCGGCTTCTTCGCGATCACCATGGACACGACGATGGTCAACGCCGCCGTTCCCATCATGATCAGCGAGTTCGACGCCGGTCTCGCCGAGGCGCTGTGGGTGGTGAACGCCTATGTCCTGACCTGTGCGGCGCTGCTGATCACGGCGGGGCGGCTGGGTGACCGCTTCGGCCCCAAGCGGCTGTATCTGGTCGGCCTCGCGGTCTTCACGATCGCTGCCGCCGGGTGCGGAACGTGCGACAGCATCCGCGAGTTGATCGCTCTGCGCGTGGTGCAGGGCCTGGGCGCGGCGCTGTTGACGCCGCAGACGAGCGCGTTCATCACGGTGCTGTTCCCGCTGCGGCTGCGGGGCGCGGCGTTCGGTGTCTGGGGCGGTGTCATCGGTCTTTCCGCCGTGGCGGGGCCTCTGGCCGGTGGCGGTCTGATCGCACTGGCGGGCTGGGAGTGGATCTTCCTGGCCCATGTGCCCCTCGGCTGTTTCGCCTTCGTCCTGGCGGCGGTGTTCGTGCCGGATCACCGTCCGCGCGTACCGCATCGCTGGGACGTCACCGGCACGCTCCTGGTGACGTCCGGCCTGGCCGCGCTCTGCTACGGGCTCTTGGAGTTCGGCCGGCCCGACGGCGCGGCGTCGGCCGCCTCCGGGGCGTGGATCGGCGTGGGTGCGGTGCTGCTGGTCTGCCTCGTCGCGCAGCAACGGCGCGCGCGGGGCGAGCCCTTGGTTCCCCGGTCCCTGTACCGCAGTCCCGCGTTCGTCAGGGCGTCCCTCATCGGTGCCGGGGTCCACTTCGCCGTGATCGGCACCGCTCTGCCGCTGCTGCTCTACCTCCAGAACATCCTGGGGCACGACCCGCTCGCCGCCGCCACGATCACCGCTCCCTCCGCGCTGGCCGTCGGTGTCACCGCCGTGGTGGTGGGCCGCTGGAGCCTGGGCACGCACACCGCCCGGCTGCTCACCCTCGGGGTCCTGCTCTACGCGGCGGGGCTGGCCCTCACGGTCCTGTGTGCCCGTCCCGGCATGAACGCCTGGCAGCTGCTTCCTCCGATGCTCGTCGCGGACGCGGGCATCGGCTGCACCCTCGCCCCCGTCACGGCCCTCGCCCTGCACGGCGTCGCCCCGCCCCTGGCGTCCGGTGCGTCTGGCGTGCTCAACACCGCCCGGCAGATCGGCGGCGTACTGGGCGGGGTGACTGTCGGCGCTCTCCTGCGGCTGCGGCTCTCCGCCGACCTGCCGGTACACGCCCACGCCGCCGGGAAGGGCCTGCCCGCCGAACTGCGCGCCCCCTTCACCGAATCCCTGCTGTCCCGCCCCGGCGACGGCCTCGTGCGGCCACCGGCCCCGGTCGGCCTGTCCCCGTACGAAACCGACTGCTTCGCCGCCTTCACCGACACCGTCGTCCAGCAGACGTTCATCAGCGCCTGGCGCACCACGATGGCGCTGCCCGTCGGTGTCCTGCTGCTCTGTTGTCTCATCGGCCGACGGCTGTCCCGGTCGCCGGCCAATCCTGCCGACGGTGAACACGTCCGGCCCGCGAGGCGTGCCGGGTTCCCGAATTCCCTTCCTTTTCGGATGCCACCGCAAGGTACGGGCAATAGATTCTCGCGACCGCCGGGAAGTTACTAACCTGGCCGCGGGCCGAAAAGAGAAGCCCTTCGCAATTCCCTCCCCAGCAATACAGAAAGAAGGACACCCATGCTCAACACCTCCGGCAAGATCGGTCGGTTCCTCTTCTCCGCCGCTCTCGTGGGCGCGGTGGGCATCGCGGTCGCGGGCCCCGCGCAGGCGGCCGCTTCGGCGCACTCCTCCCAGTCCAGCGTCGCGCCCCAGGGGCAGTACGTGCACTTCCAGGGCAAGCTCACGGCCGTGGCGGACGACCACGTCAAGGTCTCCACGGGCGGCACGGTGGTGACCGTGCTGCTCACCGGTGACGCCCACTGGATCGGCCACCTCAGGGTCGGCGCCCATGCCGACGTCACGGCAACGCTCAAGGACGGGGTCTACACCGCCAAGGTCATCGTCACCTGGTAGCCCCTCCGCCGCTCGCCCGGGGATCCGCATCAGCGGATCCCCGGGCTCTTTTCATTCCCCGGCGAGTGCTCACGTGAATCAGCTTCCAGCTACCGAAAGAAGAGCGAAACAAGTCCCTTCCGGGAATTACAGAAAGGGTATTTTTCGAAACGTCAGAACACCGCCCGGATCCCCCACTTCATCGTTTCCCGAAGGGCATCCGGTATCGACATCAAGGAGTGCGTCATGAGCAGGTCCCGGAATTCGCTGATCAAGCTGGCGTCGGTCGTCATCGGGCTTGCGGGCACCGTGGGAGCCTTCACGTCGACGGCGCAGGCGGCCGCGGCCGAGCAGCCGCCCGTGACGGCGATCAGCGCCCCGGCGGCCGGCACGGCCGCGAACCCGGCGGAGATCACCCGGTTCTTCGGCAAGATCACCGCCTTCAAGGACGACTACCTGGAGCTCGAGACGGCGCGGGGGAAGATGCGTTTCAGCCTCCGGGACGGAGCCGAGTACTACGGCCCCATGCGCGTGGGCGTCTACGCGCTGGTGGAGGCTTCGTTCGTCAACGGCGAGTGGTACGCCAAGCGGATCACCGCCCGCGCGTAGCGGACACTCGCCCGGGATGCGGCCTCTGCCGGAGAAGCCTCCGGCAGAGGCCCACGCATGTCCGCACCGCACCTCACCACCGCGTTCGGGCGAGCCGGACCACCGTGACGACCGGCGCTCAGCCAGCCGGACCGTCGCCGAGGTGGGCGTCGAGGGCCCCGGCCACCTCCGCGCGGTTGACGACCTGGAGCTTCTTCAGGGTCCGGGCGACATGGTGCTCGACCGTGCGCACCGAGAGGCAGAGCGCCTGAGCGATGTCACGGTTGCTGGCGCCTTCGGCGAGCAGCCGGGCCACCTCGACCTCGCGTGGTGAAAGGTCCTCGCCGTAGCCACGCCGTCCGGGGGTGGCGGGGCGTTTCGCACCCGCCTGCCGCAGGGCGCGCCGGCAGCGGGCGACGTCAGCGGTGGCCCCCAGCCTGCCGTAGGTGTCGAGCGGTTCGTCGAGAGCCGCGGGTTCGAGGAGCGCCCCCGATCCGCTGCGGCAGCGTGCGAGCAGTTCCGCGGCCTGGGCCGCGGGGTAGGGCCGGCCGATGGTCCGCCACTTGTCGCGGGCCTCCTCGAACCACTGGGCCGCGCTCTCGGGGTCGGCGTCCTGTGCCAGCAGCCCACGGGCGACGCAGAGTTCGGCGTCCGCGGCCGGGGAGACATGGGTGACCCTCGCCGCCAGGGCCTCTTCCACCAGGCTCCGGGCCTCCTCGTGGTGACCGGTGGCCAGGCCCGCGCGGACGGCCGCCTGGATCACCCCCAAGGGCTTGTACCAGAGGCTGGACGACCGGAGCAGCCGGATCGTCGGTTCGAGCACGTCCCACGCCTTGTCCGGCTCCTCGCGGGCGAGGTGTACCTCGGCGGTCGACGCCGCGGAATGCAGGGCGCACACCGTTCCGCCGATGCGCTCACCGGCGTGGCGGGCGAAGTCCAAGTACTCCATCGCGGTGCCCCACTGCCCCTTGGAGACGGCCAGGCTCCCGCAGATGAGGGCCTGTTCGCGGTGGGCGATCGCCATGTCGGGGCAGGTGGTGTTCAGTTCGTCGAAGCGCTCTTCGAGGCTTGACCACTCGCCCGCGAACCAGTCGCACCGCAGCAGCTGGGTCCGGGCGAAGCATTCAAGGGAAGGGTTGACGCCGTCGGCCGTGAGACGGGCGGCTTCACGCAGAAGCGCTCCCGCACGCGCGTCCTCCCCTCGGTTCAGCGCGTTCGCGCCGACGTTGTACAGGCCGATGAGCCGCTGCCTTCGCGCCTCGGGGTGCGCGGAGGACCGCGGGAGGGCGTCGACCACGTCCCAGAGTCGGGCATGGCCCTTCCTGGACATCAAGAACAGCTTCGCGGAGGCGAGTTCGGCAAGGCGACCCTCGTCCTCACAGCCCTGGAGAGCGTGTTCGGCCCGCTCCACCCACCGGTCGATCTCGTCCGGTGTCTGCGTACGCTCGTAGAAGATCGCACTGAGCATCCCGGACGCGGCGAGCGAGGGCCACGGCTCGAGTTCCTCCAGCGCCTTCATCAGTTCGCGGTACGAGGCCACGTCACCGGCGTGGTTCATGAGCACGGCGGCGAGCGTGAGCCGCACCCGGCCGCGGGTCTGGACGGGGAGGGTGGGGTCGTCCACGAGCCGCCGCATGATGGCCAGGTGGTGCGCGAAGCGCGTGAACTTGTGCGCGATGTCGCACAGCGCGAGGGCGACGCGTGACCGCACCTCCGCCCGGACTCCTTCCTCGCCGAGGATGCCGTGCAGGAGTTGGGAGGCGATGCCGTCGTCTCCCACGGTGACCGCTTCGCGGGCCGCCTCCTCCGCCTCGCGCAGCCACGCCTGCTTGTCGCCCAGCGCCTTGGAGTGGTGGGCGACCTGGACCAGCGCGGGCTGCCGCTGTCCGCGCAGGGCGCGGTGGGCCCGCTGGTGCAGGTGCAGCCGTCGCGGGCCGGGCAGGTCTCCGTACACGGCTTGCTGCGCGAGCACGTGGCGGAAGGCGTAGGTGGCGGACTCCGGCTCGTGCAGGAGGGACCGGTGCAGGGCCTGGGTGAGCGCGGCGGTCGCCTGCTCGGCCTCAAGACCGGCCACCTCGGCCAGGACGTCCTGGGCCGCGGGGACCGCGAGGACGGCCGCCGCCTCCACGAGGTGGGCGGCGGGTTCGGGCAGCTCGGCCAGCCGCTCGTGGACGGCTTCGCGGAGGGAGCGCGGCGCCGGTGAGCGGCCCAGGAACTCCAATTCCTGTTCGAGGCCTTGGGAGCTGCTCCTCTTGCGCCGGTCCAGGAGCGTGAGCAGGTCCTCCTCCACCACCAGGGGGAGTCCGGCGCTGCGCCGGTACAGCACCCGCCCCAGGGAGTGGCCCGCCACGCGCCCGACCACGCCCGAGGCCAGGTCCGTGACCTGCTGCGCGGTCAGCGCCTGGAGCCGGATCTCGCCGCCCGCCACGCCGATCGGCCGGCGGTAGGCGCTGCCGAGGACCGGTTCGGTGGGCGGCAGGTCCTCCGCCCGGTAGGTCAGGACGAGGCCGAGCCCGTCCGGGGGTTCGCGGGCGATGAGGAACAGCAGTTCACGCGTCGCCTCGTCCGCCCAGTGCATGTCCTCGATGACCAGCACGACAGGGCCGACCGCCCGCAGGACGGCCCGGATGCCCAGGAGGAGCCTCAGACGCTCGGGCATCGCGGAGGCGAGCTGCCGGGAGTCGTCGAGATGCTCGGCCAGGCCCGGCAGGTAGGTGGCCAGCGTCCCGGTCTCGGGCGGCAGGAGGCAGTCCGCCGGGAGGTGCTCCGCCGCCTCGCCGATGGCCCCGAGGACGGGGCCGTACGGGAACGGCTCGCGCAGTGGGTGGCACAGGCCCGTCACCACCTGCGTGCCGGAGGACGTCAGACGCTGTTCCGCCTCGCGCACCAGTCGTGACTTCCCGGATCCGGCCTCGCCTTCGAGCATGACGACCGAGGGCAGGCTCCGCAGGAACGTGACGAGGTCGTCGAGCTCCCGCTCACGGCCGACCAGAGCGAAGCCGTTCTTTCGCATCCACGAGACGTCCGCGGAAGTCGCAGCCTGAACCACCGGTTCTCGTCCTCTGCAGGATGTGAGCGGGCGCGCCTGCCCGGCCACCAGCCGGACGTCCAGCGTAGCCAGTCCCGACGTCGCCTTGCCCCTGTTTTCCGGCGCTTTCCGGGCGCACGGGAGTGGATCCGGGCGGTTCGTCGCGCCCCGGGCGCCCGGCGGCTCGGCACGTGAGCTCCCCGCACATGCGTGCTCTCCGCCGAGCTTTAGGTGGTGCCCCGCATTGAACACGCATCTATCCGCGCGGTCCTCTGGGTATCGACAGGCGCGATCCCTCACAGCTCCGCCCAGCGGAACCGAGGAGGCAGAGATGACTCCGTTCTACGACCACGCCGGCAGCGTGGCACGGGAGACCAGGCCCGTGCCCAGCACCCGGGCCGCGAGCAGGCGGGACGGGCGCTCCCACGGCTCAGAGCCCCCAGCGGCCGCCCCTGAGAAGACAGCCCCTGAGAAGACCGAGCGCCAAGCCGAGGCCGACCGACGCCATCCGCCAGGCCGTGACACGCGACAGCCGAGGGACTTCCGGGCCCTGCGGCTCAGACTGCCCGCCACTGTCAGCACGGTGCCCGGCGCCCGCCACCGGGTGCGCCGCTCCTTGATCGAGTGGGGGTGGGGTGACCAGGTGGACACCGTGGAGCTCCTCTTCTGCGAACTGCTGTCCAACGCCGTCAAGCACACGCCGAAGGACCTCTGGGGCCGGGAGGGCGAGGAGACGGTCGAGGTCAGTGTCCGGCAAGGACACGCGTCGCTCCTCGTCACGGTCGACGACGCGGGCAGCGACGGCGCTCCCGTGGTCGCCGACTCCCCCGTGGACGCGCTCGCCGAGAACGGCCGGGGCCTGCTGCTGGTGGAGGCGATGGCCTCCGCCTGGGGCTGCCGCAGGACCCGGAAGGGAACCAGCACCTGGTTCACGCTGGACTTCCCCGGTTCCGGACGCCGCTGAAGCGCACCCGCGAGGCCAGGCGCCACCAGCCCCGGTGGACGCCCAGCGAGGCGATCCGATCTCGCGCGCAGCGCACGACCTCCCCGCGCAGAGCACACGTCCCCGAGCGCACACATCCCCCAGCGTCACAGGAATACGTACACATGATCCGTACCCCTTCACCGCTTCCCCCACGACCCGCCCGACCAACCGGCTCGCCCGGGCACGCCACGCCCGCCGTGCCGACCGCCCCGCCCGGGCGGCGCAGCCTGAGCCGCACGACGGGCGGCATTCCGGCGCTGCGCTGGCCGGAGCAGGCCGCCGTGGTGCACGAGCTGCGCCTGCGCAAGGCGCCCCGGGTCCTCCTGGTGCTCCCCGGAGAGCAGCCTCCGACCACCCTGGATCCGCTGGAGGACTGGGTCCGGCTGCCCGTCGACGAGCGGGAACTGCGGGTGCGCTGCGACACCTTGCGGGCCAGGGCCTCGCTGCGCAAGCCGGTGCTCGACGCGCACAACGTGCTGCGCTTCGCCGGGCGGCACCTGCCGCTGGCGGCGGGCGAAGCAGCGATCGCCCGTCTGCTCATCGACTCCTACGGGTCGGTGGTCAGCCGGGAGGCGTTGCAGGCGGGCGTGTGGCCGGACGACGAGAACGGTCGGCGCAACGCGCTGGACGTCAGGATCTCGCGTACGCGCCGCCGCCTCACCCCGCTCGGTCTGCTGATCAGGACCGTGCGGCACCGGGGCTACCTGCTCCACGCCGAACTCGACGAAGGAGCGGTATGAACCGCGACGCCAACGCCCCGGTCGCGCCTGACGGGCACGGCACCCGGAGCGACGGCCGGGACGCCCCGACCGACCCCGGCGAGACGCTGGCTCACCTGGCACGCCGCAACGCGGAGCTGTGGCCCGAGGCACCGGCCCTGCGCTGGCGCGACCCCGTCGGCGACCGCCAGCACCGCATGACCTACGCCGAGGCCTGGGACATGAGCGAGGGCACCGCCCGCGGCCTGCTCGCCCTGGGCCTGGCGCCGGGCGACCGCGTGGCGGTGCTCAGCGGACTGCGGCCCGAGTGGACGACGACGCTCCTGGCAGCCGCGGCGTCGGGCCTCGTCGTGGTGTCCCTGCTGCCCTCCACCGTGCCCGAGGAGATCGCCCACGTACTCGGCGACAGCGGCGCCCGGGTGGTGGTGTGCGAGGACTCGGAGCAACTGGCGAAGGTCGAAGCCGCCCGCCACCGCCTGCCCCACCTGAGTCACGCCGTACTGATGGACGCCCCGCCCGAGGCCGCGTGCGCCATACCCACCGAGCACCCCACCCGCACGCTCACCCTGGACGAACTCCGGGCCCGGGGACGGCTCGACGTCAGCGCGGGCGAACTGAGACGACGCTCGGACGCGGTGCGGGCGGAGGACCTGCTGGTCATCATCTACACGTCCGGCACCACCGGCCCCAAGAAGGGCTGCGCCCTCAGCCACGGCAACTACGTCAGCGTCCTGCGGGCCCACCCCAAGCCGCCGCGCGCCCCCGAAGCCACCGACGACCACACCCACGGGACCGTCTTCGTCGTCACGGGCCCGCACACCATCGCGATGCTGATGCAGGTCCTGGCCTGGTGGTCGCGGTACACGCTCGCCTTCCGCCGCGGCGGTCCCGACGACAGCCTGGTGGAGGAGATCCGCGCCGCGCGGCCGCAGATCCTGCCGCTCGTCCCCCTGGCCCTGGAGCAGATCCACAGCTCGATCCTCGCCTCCTGGCCCGAGGAGGACACGTCCCTGATCCAGGAGGCGGCACGGGCGGGCCTGGCCGCACGCGAGCGCGTCAACCGCGGCGAGGTGCTGCCGCCCCGCCTCCAAGAGTGGTTCGAGGCCACGGAGAAGTCCCTGTTCACTCAGGTCCGCGAGCACTTCGGGGGCGCCCTGCGCAGGGTGACGGTATCGGGCGCGCCGGTCTCCCAGGAGATCCTGTCCTTCTTCCTGGGCTGCGGAGTCCCCGTCGTCGAGTGCTACGGGATGACGGAGACGGCGGCGGCAGCCACCACCAACACCCCGGACGCCTACCGGCTGGGAACCGTGGGCAGGCCCCTGCCCGGCGTCGAAGTAGCCACCGCACCCGACGGGGAAGTCCTCATCCGCGGGGCCAACGTCTTCCACGGCTACTGGGGCTATCACGAGGACGAGTTCGGTGCCGTCCGCGACGGCTGGCTGCACACCGGAGACCTCGGCAGCATCGACGCGGACGGATACCTGACGCTCACGGGACGCAACAAGGAACTGATCCAGCTGTCCCACGGCGTGGCGGTGACCCCGAACCCCCTCGAGAGCGAACTGCGCAGGAATCCGCTGATCTCGCACGCGGTTGCCTACGGGGAGGGGAAGCCGCACCTCGTGGTCCTGCTGACGCTCAATGAGCGGTACGCCCAGAAGTGGGCAGCCGATCGCCGCCTGCCCACCGACCTCGCCCAACTGCTTCGAGAGCCGGTCCTGCTGGGGGAACTGAAGCGGACGCTCGACCGCGCCAACGCCACCCTCCAGGAATACTACCGAGCCCAGGATTTCACGGTCCTGGAGCGCGATCTGTCGCTGGACGAGGGCGAGTTGACCATCTCGATGAAGGTCGTGCGCCACGTCGTCCAGGCGCGGTTCCGCGACCTCTTTGAGGCTCTCTACCGGTGAGTGCGGCCTCTCACCGGGTGAAGCCGATGTCCTGGTAGATCACGGAGGCGTAGCCCTGGGCGCCCAGGTTGGCGAGCGCGCGTTGCGCCGCGACGACGCCCGGCTCCTGGTAGAGGGGGATGGCCGCCGCCTCTTGCCAGATCAGGCGGTCGGCGCGGTTGATGACGTCGATGGCCTCGCGCTTGTCCGTCTCGCTCGCGGCCTCGTCGAGGAGGGCGTCGATCCGCGATGACCCGGTCCGCGCGAAGTTCAGCTGGATGTCCTTGCCTTTGGGCCGCACGTAGATGCTGCGGCTGAGCGACACCGGGAAGGGCCTCTTGGTCCAGCTGAAGACCGTCAGGTCGAATTTCCCCGGGATGATGTGGCGTTCGAAGAGCGCCTTCTCCGGGACGAGCGTGAGTTTCGCCCGTACGCCCACGTCGCGGAGCATGGCCTGAATGACCCGGGCTTCGTTCTGCAACTCGTCGTTGCCGCTCGCGGCCAGGTAGTCGAGTTCGAGCCGTTGCCCGTCCTTCTCGCGGACATCGCCGTCGAGACGCCACCCGGCCGAGTCGAGCGCCTTGCGGGCCGCCGCGGGATCGTACGTGCCGACCGGGCCCGCGTTGTCCTGGTAGCCGTCCTGTTGGGGAAGGAGGAAGTGGTTGCCGAGCGGCCGCGCGTTGCCGCCGACTCCCTGGAGGGCGACCTGGGTGATCCTGCGGCGATCGACGGCCTGCGCCAGGGCCCTGCGCACGCGGGCGTCCTTGAGGAAGGGGCTTTCGCCGTTCATGGTCAGCTGGTGGTGGCTCGGGCTCCCGGCCCTCCGGATCTGCGCGTGGGGTGTGTCCTGCGCGGATCGGTACGCGGCCGCCTTCACTCCGACGTCGAAGAAGTCGACTTCTCGATTGGCGAAGGCTCCGGCGTGGGCGCCCGGGTCGAGGGCGCGGAATACGATCTTGTCAAGGAGTGGGCGGTCGCCCCACCACGCTTCGTTGCGCACCACGGTCAGCGTCTTCGCGGTCTCGTCCCGGTGGGCGAACTTGAACGGCCCGGCGGTGACATCGGCCCCGCCCTTGAATCCGTTGTTGAAGCCGCTGACCGTGCGGATGACGGACGCCGGGTACAGCGGCGTGAACAGCGATCGCCACTCCCCGAACGGCCTGGCGAAGTCCACGGCGACCTCCCGGTCTCCCCCGGGTCCCCTGGACACCTTGGTGATCAGCTCGTAGCCGGTGTGGGACATCGCGTGGAAGGCGGCCCGCCTGCCGTTCTGTGCCTTCCAGTTCGCCTGGAAGTCCCGGTAGGTGATCGGGGATCCGTCGGTCCACCGCGCCTTCTCGTTGATGCGGTAGGTGACGCGCTGTCGTCCGTCCTTCGAACGGGAGACGGCGGAGACGAGATAGTCAGGGTCCGGCGTCACCCGGCCGCGGTCGTCGCTCTTCATGACGATGGGCATCATCGACTCCATGATGCGCCGGGTGTCGAGGTGTCCGCCGTCGAGGTGGCGGATGTTGAGGTTCTCCTGGATCACGGTCACCGGCCAGTTGAGGGCGCCGCCCTTCTTCAGGTCGGCGCGGTCGACGGGGTTGACCTGACTCGCGCCTGGTGGCTTCGCGGAGGGCTTGTCCTCGCGGGTCGAGCACGCGCTGCCCAGCGAGGCGCAGACGGCGGCTACGACCACCGAGGTGAGGACCGTACGAGCAGGGCGCATGGTGCCGCCTCCTGTGAGTGTGACTACCGGTTTCCGCCGCTCCTCGGGGTCAGGTGCACTGTCCGGAGGTCGGCTCCTTGGGCCCTCAGCCGAGGGCTTCGCGCGGCCTTGCGAAGTGGCAGGCCGCCGTATGGTCCTCCCCCTGCGGCGACGGCATCGGGTCCTCCGTCTCGCACCGCCGCCGCTGCTCGGTCGGCAGCTCGGCGTGGCGGGGGCAGCGAGGGCGGAAGCGGCACCCGGTGCGGCTCTCCGCCCCTCCCGGCGGCTCGTCGACCAGCGGGAGGCGGGCCCTGGCCCGCTCCAGCCTCGGCTCGGGCCGCGGCACCGCGGAGAGCAGGACCTGGGTGTACGGGTGGCTGGGCCGGGCGAGGACGGCGGCGGCGTCACCGGCCTCGACGACGCGTCCCAGGTGCATGACCGCGACGCGGTCCGCGAGGTAGGCCGCGACGGCCAGGTCGTGGGTGACCAGGAGGCAGCTGAGCCCCAGCTCCGCCTTCAGCCTTCGCAGCAGGTTGAGCACCGTCGCCTGCGCGGACACGTCGAGCGCCGCGACGGGCTCGTCGAGCAGCAGCAGCTCGGGCCGCGGGGCCAGCGCCCTCGCGATGCCGACCCGCTGGGCCTGGCCCCCCGAGAGCTGTGCGGGGAACCGGCCGCGGTGCTCCGGGCCGAGGCCGACGAGGCCGAGCAGGGCGGAGACCCTGCGGGCGCTCGCCTCACGCGTCCAGCCGTACGCCCTCAGCGGCTCGGTGAGGCTCTCCTCGACGGTCATGCGCGGGTCCAGGGCCGCGACCGGGTCCTGGAACACCATCTGCACCTCACGGCACAGCTGTTGCCGCACGCCGGGCTTGGCACCGCGGACGTCCTGACCGTTGACCAGCACGGTCCCCGCCGAATGGCGCCTGTGCGGCGGCGGTGGTTCCACGACCTGACTCAGCAGCGTGGTCTTGCCGCTTCCCGATTCACCGACCAGCACGAGCGTCTCGCCTCGCCTGACGTCCAGGCTGACGTCGTCCACTGCCCGCACCGGGCCCGTCCTGGCCTGTCCCAGCGGGGACCGGCGGGCCGGGTAATGGTGAACCACCCGGTCCATCCGCAGGACGACGGGCCGCTCCGCGCGCGTCATCCACTTCCCGCTCCTCTCCCCGCTCGGCGCGACGAGGTGGGGAAGGTCCCCCGGTGCGCCACGGAGCTGTTCGCTCTCACGCCGCCGCCCGACCTCCGCGCTGCGCAGGCACGCGGTCGGATGGCCGACGCCGTGCCGCGCTTCCAGAGCGGGCTCTCCGTCGCGGCAGGAGTCGACGGCCAGCGGGCATCGGGGCACGAACGGGCAGCCCTGGGGCACGTACAGCGTGTTCGGCGGGTTTCCCCCGATCGGGGTGAGGGTGCGCTGGTCGACCTCAAGACGGGGCACCGCGCCGAGCAGTCCGACCGTGTACGGCATCCGGGGCCGTTCGTAGACGTCGTCCACGGGGCCTTCCTCGACGAAGCGTCCCGCGTACATGATGTGGATCCGGTCGGCCAGGCCTGCGACCACCGCCAGGTCGTGCGTGATGATCACGACGGCCGCTCCGGTGGCCGTACGGGCCTTCCCGATCAGGTCCAGGATCTGGGCCTGGGTGGTCACGTCAAGCGCGGTCGTGGGTTCGTCGGCCACGATGACCGCGGGGTCGTTGGCGATGGCCATGGCGATGGCGACGCGCTGCCGCATTCCGCCGGAGAGCTCGTGCGGGTAGGAGTCGATCCGCCGGGCGGGGTCGCGCATGCCCACCATGCCCAGGAGCTCGACCGCCCGCCGACGCGCCGCCGCCTTGGACAGCCGCTGATGGACGCGCAGGGCCTCCATGATCTGGTACCCGACGGAGTACACGGGAGTCAGCGAGGAGAGCGAGTCCTGGAAGACGATGGACAGGTCCTTGCCACGGACACGGCACAGGCCCCTCTCCCCGAGGGACAAGAGGTCTTGCCCGTGCAGCCGCACGGAGCCGCGGACTTCGGCGTGCTCGGGCAGCAGGCCCAGCACGGCCGACGCCGTGACCGACTTCCCCGCCCCGGACTCGCCGACGATGGCCAGTACTTCGCCGGGGCGCACGTGAAAGGAAACCCCCCTGACCGCGTGGACGGTTCCGCCGGAGCTCGGCAGGGAGACGTGCAGGTCCCGTACCTCCAGCACGGGTGGGACGCGCGGCCGCTCCCCCTCCGGGAGGGCCCTGTCGGTGGGTGCGGCGCATCTCGTCGAGCCTCGCGCGCCCCTTGTCCCCGCCGATCCCGGGTCGAGTGCGTCGCGCAAGCCGTCGCCGATCAGGAACAGCGACAGGCACAACAGCAGCAGGGACCCTGCCGGGAAGTAGAAGAGCCAGGGGTACGCCATCACGTTCGGCGTTCCCGACGCGATGAGCGCCCCGAGTGACACCTCCGGGGGATGCACCCCCAAACCCAGGTAGGCGAGGCCCGCTTCGGCGATGACGGCGGACCCGAACTGCAGCGTCGCATCGATGATCAGGAAGGAGGCCAGTGAGGGAACCACATGCCGACGGATCACTCTCCGGCCGGGCAGACCGAGGTGACGGGCCGCCCGCACGAAGTCGCGTTGCTTCAGGGACCGCGTGCCGGCGCGTACCGCACGCGCACTGATCATCCAGCTGAAGACCGACAGAAACACGATCAGTAGCAGCCAGGTCGTGTCCTCCATGACCGGCGACAGGACCGCGACCAGCAGGAACCCGGGCAGTACCAGGAAGAGATGGATGCTCGCGAGCGCGACGCGGTCCGTCCAGCCCCCGGCATAGCCCGCGGCGGTCCCGATGACGACGGCGATCGCCGTGGAAAGGATCGCCGTGAGCAGGCCGACGACCAGGGACCTCTGGGTGCCCCGCAGCACCAGGGCGAACAGGTCCGCTCCGGCGCCGTCGGTGCCGAAGGGGTGGCTGCCGCTCGGCGGGCTGCGCAGGGCCAGCGGGTCGAGATCGCTGTGGTCCCAGGGATGGAACAGGGGTGCGCAGTAGGCCAGTACGGCGAGACCGATGAGCATCACCGAGCCGACGAGCACCGCCGGGTGTCTCTTCAGCGTGGTCAGAACCCGTACGGCCCGACGGCGCGCGCTCCTGTGTTCGAGCGATTCACCCCGAGTCCTCGTCAGCAGGGCCCCGGGGCCGGGGAGTGTGCTCATGGGATCCTGCTCCTCGGGTCGAGAACGAGGTGCAGGACGTCGGCGATCAGGCTCGCGACGAGAACCAGCGCGGCGGTGAAGAGCCCGATCGCCGCCACCACGTTCACGTCCTGGGCGAACACGGCGTCGACGAGCCATTCGCCCATACCGTGCCAGCCGAAGATCCTCTCGATGAAGACGGCTCCGGTGAAGACCAGCACCGCGTTGTACGTGAGCAGCGGAAGCAGCGGCAGGACCGCGACACGCAGCGCGTGTCTGCGCAGGGCCGTGCGCCGGGAGAGCCCTTTGGCCCGGGCAGTGCGCACGAAGTCCGCGTGCAGCACATCAAGCATCGTGTTGCGCTGGTACAGGCTGAACAGCGCGACCTGGTACGCGATCAGCGTGACGCTCGGCAGAACGAGGTGCTGGGCCCTGCTGACCAGCCTGTCCCAGGTCCCCGTCGACTCCGGCGCGTACTCCCCGGTGTAGGCGAAGAAGCCGCTTCCCACCGCGTCGTTGACGCTCCTCGCCCCCAGTTGCAGCGCGAGCGCGATGACGAAGACGGGCGTGGCGAGGACGGCGAAGGCGGCCAAGGTCAGGATGCGGTCGCCCCGGCCCTTGCGCAGCGTGGCGCTCCAGGCCCCGAGCAGGATCCCGCCGACCGAACCGATGAGGGAGGCCAGCAGGACGAGCCGGACGCTGGTCATGGCGCGGCGCAGGAACTCCGGGCTCACGTCGGCGCCGGACACCTGCCGCCCCAGGTCTCCCCGGACGACCCCCCACGCCCAGTGCGTGAACCGTTCGACGACCGGCGTTTCGGGGTTGAGGTTGTAGGCGTTGAGGACGGCCTCGACTTCCGCGGGGGACGGCGGCGGATTGCGGTCGGCGTAGTTGGACCGCGGGTCCAGGCTCAGCGCGGCGAGAAAATACGTGCAGGTGACCGCCAGCAGCACCAGCACGAAGGTGGTGCCCAGTCGCCGAGCACAGCAGCGAAGCACGGACGGACCCCTCGACTCGACATCGCCTGGAACGACCGAATAGCGCCTGTCTCAGACCGGTTCACAGGCTGAGACCCCAAAAGCGTATCCGCGTACGTGTCGGTTGAGGCGCTCACCTCAGAACACGTACCCGTTCGTGGTGTCTTCGAGGATCGTCGGCGTCTCGGGAGCGGAACGTGGAATCATCACGCCCCCGCCGACTCCGGACACACCACGCCTCCGACATCGTTGTCAAAGGCGCGGCGTGCACGGTCACAGCCCTACGGGATGCGGCCTGCCCCGAGGGAGCACCGCATGCCGGGGCGTGCGGTCGCCTTACGGCGTGTAGACGGCGTCACTGCCGTACAGCTCCCTGGTGAACGCGGAGACGTCGGCGCTGCGGTCGGCGCCGTTGAGGTTGTACGTCAGATAGACGCCGTAGCCTTCGCTGACGGTGCGGCGGGCGAGGTTGGCAGCCGTGCTCTGCGAGGTGCGGCCGATCTCGACGGCCGCCGGTGAGAGCTTCGACTTGGGCAGGGCGATGCCGGGGACCTGCCAGGTGCCGTAGTACGGGTTCCAGGCGTAGTCGAACTTGGACGAGATGTTGACGCCGCCGTAGGAGAGGCGGGACGCGGCCGGGCCGATGTTGTAGAGGCTGATGATCTTGTTCGGCATGTTCGCGCGCAGCGCCGTCACCAGGTGCACGAACGAACTGGCGTTGGGCTGGCCGGTGCCGTTGTTGCCGTACTCGGCGTACTCGTCGTCGAAGTCGATGCCGTCGAGGCCGTACTTGGTGACGGTGTCCGACAGCTGCTTCGCGAACGCCGACGCCGCCTGCTGGTTCGGGAAGTTGGCGAAGCCCGCGCCCTGGTGGTTGCCGAGCACCGAGAGGACGACCTTGATGCCCTTCTGCTGCAACGGCCGTATCTGGGTGGAGGCGTTGTCGAGGACGCGCTGCACGTTCTCGTTGAAGTGGAGGTACGCCGACTTCTTGCTCGTGTCGTAGTTGATGTTCGCCGCGAAGATCACGGCGACGTCGAAGACGTTGGCGCCGCCCTTGGCGAGGGTGTACTTGCCGACGTTCAGCATGCTGTTGTCGTTCACCTCGACGTACGCCACCGAGGTCGGCCCCTGTTTCGTGGGAGCCGGAGCGGGGGCCGCTGCCGCGCCGGTCGAGGTGGTCGCGCCGAAGGCGAGGGCCGCGACTGCCGAGAGCGCGAGCGCGGCCGTTCGCGCTCTGCTCCGTACCAGAGTGAACATCGTTGATCGGTCTCCCATCGCATGGGTCGGCGCCCGACCTGTTCGAAAGCGCCGAGTGAGCGCTCCGAGTTTTCCGCTCCCGTGACCGAATCCCAAGATTCACACATGATCTCTTCACAATTCCCACGCATGTTGCGCCCCAGTCGGCACTCGCGGACAAGGGAGCCCCGGGCGACGCCCCGCCCCCACCGGGCGGCCTTGCGGTCAACCGCCGTACGCAGAGCCCCCGTCGGCACCATCCCGACGAGGGCTCGTCAACTATTCCGTGCGCAAGGCCGTGGCCGTTCGGGCCCGGGCCGCCAAGCCCGCGGGCAGGAGTGCGCCCAGGACGGCGATGAGCAGGCCGCCGAGGGCGAGCGGGAGCAGTGCGGCGGCGTGGTAGACGGCGAGGACCGGTTCGGGCAGGCGGAGTCCCACGCTGTCGCCCATCGCGGGGAGGACCCAGCCGTGCAGGGTCACGCCGAGCGGCACGCCCACGGCGCCCGCGACGAGTCCGGTCACGGTGACCGAGGTGAGGACCATCGCGATGGTCTGCCGAGGCGTCATGCCGAGCGCCTTGTGGACGCCGAGCTCCCGCACGCGCTCGCGGGTGTCGAGCAGGACGCCGTTGAACACACCGAGCGCGGCGACGGCGACGAGCATCAGCGTGAGGATCGCCGACAATGCGTTGAGCGTAGCGACCGTGTCGCCACCGGCGCCGGGCCCGCCGACCCGGGCCGTGACACCCAGGGGTGCCAGATCCTCGTTCAGCGTGTCGACGTAGTCGGCGACGTCGGTGCCGGACGTGACCGCGATGTGATGGCTCGTCTCCGCCAGGTTGGGAGGTGCGCCTGTGAGGGTCGAGGCGTCGGTGTAGACCTGCATGCCGTCGTTGCGGGGGTCGAGGACCTCGCCGACGATGCGGACGGTGACCGGCTCGGCCAGGCCGTTCAGGGTGACGGTGTCACCGATGCGGGTGCCGGTGGCGGTCAGGAAGGGGGTCGGGACCACCGCCTCGCCGGGCTTGTCGAGCCAGCGGCCCGAGACCATGGTGTAGCCGCCCCAGGAGGCGTCGCCGGTGAAGGCGATCACGTCGACGGTGTCGGTCAGGCCGGCCACGGCCGTTCGGACCGTCGAGGCGCTGTAGTGCTTCCCGGTTCCGGCGTCGGCCTCGATGGCCGCGGTGACCGCTGCGGGATCGGCCGTGGGCCGCTGCTGCTCGGGTTCGGGGCTTTGCGGGTCCGGCAGGGGCGCGGCCACGGTGACGTCGGCCGCGTCGTGGGCCTTGGCCTTCATCACCTGGCCGAGCGAGGCGCCCATCCCCACGGTGAAGGTGACGGCGATGGCGCCGAACAGGACCGCGATGCCCATGGCCAGCGCTCGGGCGGGCCGCGCGAAGGGCCGGACCAGGCCCAGGGCGACCGGCTGCGGCAACGGCAGCCGCCCTGCCAGGCGCGCGGCCCAACGGCCGCGCCCCGTCGAAGCGTTACGCCCGACGGCGAGCGCGTCGACCGTGCGCAGCCGCCCGCCCCGCCAGGCACTGGCCCACGCGGTCACCGCCACCAGACCGAGCACCCCGGCGACCACCGCCAGGTCGACCCAGGGGGCGATGGTCAGGGACGAGGTGCCGTAGACCTCCTCGGTCTCGGCCAGTACGGGGACGGCGAGCAGGTGGCCTGCGACGACGCCGAGGGCGGTGCCGACGGCGGCCGGGATCAGCGCCTGGCCCACGTAGGCCCGCACGACCTGGGCCGGAGTGAAGCCGACGCCCTTGAGGATGCCGATGCGGCGCGTTCCCGTACCCACGGCCGACGCGACGACGTTGCCGACGATGAGCACCGACATGACCAAGCCCAGGGCGCCGAACGCGATGAGGAACGGGACGTAGAGGGCGGTGTCGCGCTCGGCGCTCTTCTTGACGGTGAGCCAGGACTGCTCGCCGACGGCCGCTTTCGGCGGCAGGGACCGTGTCACGGCTCTGCCGCCCGCGGCGATCTGCGCGGCGGTGCCCGCGTCGGTGAAGCGGTAGAGCATCTGAAAGCCGCCGCTGCCGGGCGCGGTGAGCGCCTGCATCTGGGACGGGAGCACCCAGGCGTCGGCGCTGTGCGTGACCGAGCGGGCCACCCCGACCACCGTCAGGGTCGGGCCGTCGGGCAGACGGGAGAAGGCGAGCTTCACGCCCATGGCCGGGATGACGGAGGAGTCGGCGGACAGCGCGATCTCCCCGGGGCGCGTGGGCCACCGCCCTTCGAGCAGTGCCACCTCGTCGACGTCCCGGCCGGGGTCGCCGCGCCCGACCACGGTCATCGGCCAGCCGGGGTTCTTCCAGCCGTCCGGCCGCGGGGTGACCGTCGCGGTGCGGAACGGCCCGGCCGCGTCGCTCACCCCTCGCGCGCGCTTGGACGCGGACAGCTGCCCGGCACTCACCTTGCCCGCGTCGAACTGTACGGACAGATGCGCCCCGCGCCGCTTGGCGAAGGCCTCGTCGAAGGGCGCGCCGGACACCACGAGAAGCGTTCCGCCGAGGACGGACGCGGCCACCGCCATCATCGTGGCGAGCCCGATCACCAGCGTCTGCACCCGACGCCGCCCCACGCCCGAGCGCACCACCTTGCCGAGCGCGCTCATCGGACGGCCCGCGAAGTGACCGTCTCCGAAGCAACCGTCCGCGAAGTACCCTCCTGCGAGGTGGCTTCCTGCGACCGGGCGTCTTCGATGATCCGGCCGTCGGCGATGCGGACCGTACGGTTCGTGCAGGACCGCGCCAACCCCAGGTCGTGAGTGACCACGACGATGCTCTGGCCCTCGGCATGGAGACCGCTGAGCAGTCTGCTGACGTCTTCTCCGGCGGCCGTGTCCAGGGCCCCGGTCGGCTCGTCGGCCAGGAGCAGCGCCGGCCAGTTCATCACCGCCCGGGCCACCGCGACACGCTGCCGCTCGCCGCCGGACAGCCGCGCCGGGTAGGCGCGGGCATGCCGTTCGATGCCCAGCAGTTGCAGGAGTTCCGCGGCCCGGCGGCCCGCCTCGCGGCGTGCCATGCCTGCGAGGCGGGCGGGCAGGACGACGTTGTCGGTGACGGTCAGATCGTCGAGCAGGTTGAAGAACTGGAAGACCATGCCGATCTTCGACCGCCGATAGAGCGCCGATCCCGCTTCGCTCAACCGGTCGACCCGCACGCCGTCCACGGTGACGGTCCCCGTGTCGGGCCGGTCCAGGCCCGCGATCAGATTGAGCAGCGTGGACTTGCCGCTGCCGGAGGGGCCGAGGACGGCGACGGCCTCGCCGGGCCGCACGGTCAGCGACACCTCGTGCACGGCGGGCGGGCCGTTGTCGTAGCGGCGGCTCACCTCGCGCAGTTCGATCACGGGAGTGGTCATGAAGGGCTCCTTGGGTACGGGCAGTTGGCTGCGTGAACGGGGTACGGGCAGGCGGCTGCGTGAACGCTAGGAGCGGACCCGGTCCGCACGCGTCGCCCGCCCGAACCCCTTCCGGTACCGCGCCGGGATGAGCCGCGCAGACGTCATCCCTGCGATGTAGGCGGCTGATGTACCCGGTGCACCGGCAATGACCACCAAGGCGGACTCCGCAGATCCGGGCGGCGGCGACAATGAACCGGTGATGAACGTACGTACGACGGTGGGGCAGTTGCGGGATCGTGCCCGCCGGGCCGTCCGCGACGCCGGGCTTCCGAGCGGTCCGCCGCTGCGGCCCACCCGGCGCGCCTGGCAGTTCGACGTACTGATGGCACTGTCACTCGGGGTCATCACCGTCTACTACGGCGTCGACAACGTAGGGACCGTCGTGGTGCGCGAGATCGCACCCGGCGTGAAGCACGTCATGACGCGCCCGCACGGCCCCGGCGGTCTGGCCTTCATGGTGGGCCTCGCGGTCATCGCCTCGGGTGCCCTGGCGCTGCGCCGTCGCTATCCGCTCGCCGTCCTGTGCGTCGTGACGGCCGCGACGCTGGCGACGCCGCAGAGCGTCCTGCGGCTGACCTTCTACGCGTTCGTCATAGCCGTCTACAGTGCCGCCGTGTACAGCCCGTACCGGGTGGCGACCCTGGCGGCGCTGCCGGTGGCGGTCGTCCTGGTCGGCACGTCGGGCAACTCGGTGACGCCGATCGTCCCCAACGAGTACATCGCCCTGCTGATCCTGGTCCCGATGGCCGTGGCCGCCGTCGGTCTGCGCACCTGGAAGCTCCGCCACGACGAGGGCCGCACCCGCCTGTCCGCTCTGGAACACAGGCAGGCCGAGGCGCTGCGCCGGGCCGTCGAGCACGAACGGGCCCGCATCGCCCGCGAACTGCACGACGTCGTCACGCACAACGTCAGCGTGATGGTCATCCAGGCGGGCGCGGCCCGCACGATCATGAGGTCTTCGCCGGAGCAGGCCGGTGAGGCGCTGCTCGCCGTCGAGGCGGGGGGACGGGCGGCCATGACGGAGCTGCGCCACGTCATGGGGCTGCTCACCATGGCCGATGAGGGCGAGGCGGCGGAGCCGGGCGCGGAACCGGCCGACGCGGAGGTGGAGTTGGCGCCGCAGCCCGGACTCGGCCAGCTGGAGACGCTGGTCGGACGGGTCCGGGACACCGGGCTTTCCGTCGACCTGACCGTGACGGGTCCGCCCCGCCCGCTCCCGCCCGGGCTCGAACTCGCCGCCTACCGCGTGGTCCAGGAAGCCCTGACCAACACCGTCAAGCACGCGTCCGGCGCCACCGCCGCCGTGGTCGTCGAGTACCGCCCGGAACGGCTCCGGGTGGAAGTCACCGACGCCGGGGGGCGCCCCGGCGCGAACGCGGACGTCGGCAGCGGGCGGGGCCTGATCGGCCTGCGCGAGCGCCTCGCCGTCTACGACGGAACCCTGAGCACCGGCCCGCGCCTGACCGGCGGCTACCGTGTGGAGGCCCTCATCCCCCTGGAGACACCGTGACCGACCCTCTGCGGGTGCTCCTCGCCGACGACCAGACCCTGGTCCGTACCGGATTCCGGCTGATCCTCGGCGCCGCCGGCATCGACGTCGTCGCCGAGGCGACGAACGGGGCCGAGGCGGTCGAAGCGGTCCGCCGCACCCGGCCCGACGTGGTCCTGATGGACGTCCGGATGCCCGAGATGGACGGCCTGGAGGCCACCCGCCGCATCCTGGCCGCGCCCGAAGCCCCGCACTCCTCGCGAACAGGGCAGGCCCCCCTGCCCGGCAGACCCCGCGTCATCATCCTGACCACCTTCGACCTCGACCGGTACGTCTACGCGGCGCTGTCCGCCGGTGCCAGCGGCTTCCTCCTCAAGGACGTCACCCCCGAGCAGCTGACCGCGGCCGTCCGCACGGTCCGTACCGGCGACGCGCTGCTCGCGCCCGCCATCACGCGCCGCCTCGTGCAGCGGTTCACCCGGCACGGCGGCGAATCAGCCGCCCTCCACCGCGACCTCGCCACGCTCACCCCGCGCGAGCTGGAGGTCCTGGGGCTGCTGGCCCGAGGGCTCAGCAACGCCGAACTCGCCGCCCGCCTCCACCTGGCCGAGGCGACCGTCAAGACGCACGTCGCCCGCATCCTCGCCAAGCTCGGACTCCGCGACCGCGTCCAGGCCGTCATCGTCGCCTACGAGACCGGCCTCGTCAGCGCCGGGGCACGCGACTCCACCGAGGCGACCTAGCCCGGAGCCAGGGCTCGGGACCGGCGCTCCACGGCCCAGCTCGTCGGCGAGGACGCGGCGCGGCGCGGAGGCTCTGCACCCGTTGCGTGAGGCGGCGTTTTATGGCTTCCCAGAGGTGCCCGTACGGTCCCATTTATGGAACGGATCTTTCAGACGGCCGAAGAACTCATGGCTGCCTTGCGTGCGGGTGAAGTGACCTCGGTGGAACTGACCGACGAGGTCATCGCCCGTATCGAACGGGACGACGTAGCGCTCAACGCGATCTGCGTGCCGGACTTCGACCGCGCGCGGGCCGCCGCGCGCGAGGCCGACCGGGCGCGCGCCCGCGGCGAGGACCGACCGCTCCTCGGCCTTCCCGTAACGGTCAAGGAGTCCTACAACATCGCCGGGCTGCCCACGACCTGGGGCATGCCGCCGCACCGGGACTTCCTGCCCGCGGAGGACGCGGTGCAGGTGACGCGGCTCAAGGACGCGGGCGCGGTGATACTCGGCAAGACCAACGTGCCCTTGGGGCTGCAGGACATACAGAGCTTCAACGAGATCTACGGCACCACCAACAACCCCTGGGACCACAGCCGCACGTCGGGGGGCTCCTCCGGCGGCTCGGCGGCGGCCCTGGCGGCCGGATTCGGGTCGCTGTCCATCGGCTCCGACATCGCCGGTTCGCTGCGCACCCCCGCGCACTTCTGCGGCGTCTACGCGCACAAGCCGACGCTCGGCCTCGCGGCGTACCGAGGCATGACCCCGCCGCCCGCACCGGCCCTGCCCACCGAATCCGACCTGGCCGTCGTCGGCCCGATGGCGCGCACCGCCCGCGACCTGACGCTCCTGCTCGACGTCATGGCCGGACCGGACCCGCTGACGTTCGGTGTGGCGCACCGCGTGACGCTGCCGCCCGCCCGCCACGAGCGGCTCAGCGACTTCCGAGTCCTGGTCGTCGACGACCATCCGCTCATCCCGAGCGGGGCCGCGGTCCGGGCGGGTGTGAACCGGGTGGCCGACGCGCTCGCCGACGGCGGCGCCCGCGTCGCACGGCACAGTCCGCTGCTGCCCGATCTGACCGAATCCGCCCTGCTCTACACGCAGTTGATGTTCTCCAGCTCCGTCGCGCGCTTTCCCATCGAGACGTACGAGCAGCTGCGGATCCACGCCGCCGCGCTGAGCGCGGACGACCGGAGCCTCGACGCCGAGCGGCTGCGCGCCATGGTGTTCAGCCTCCACGACTGGCTCGCGGCGAACAACCGCCGCGAGCTGCACCGCCACGCCTGGCGGCAGTTCTTCAAGGAGTTCGACGCCGTGGTGTGTCCCATCACGCCCACGCCCGCGTTCCCGCACGACCACGACCCCGATCCGCTGCGGCGCCGGATCGACATCGACGGCGTCGAGTACCCGTACTTCGACCAGCTCGTCTGGGCCGGTGTGGCGACCATGCCGGGTCTGCCCGCCACCGCCGTGCCTGCGGGCCGGTCGCCCGAGGGCCTGCCGGTGGGGGTGCAGCTCATCGGCCCGATGTTCGAGGACCGCACCCCGCTGCGCCTCGCTGAACTGCTGGAGCAGGAGATCGGCGGGTTCCAGGCGCCGGAGTAGGGCGACCGGCAACACACCGCGGCCCCACCGGATGGCTTCCGGTGGGGCCGCCCCGTGCGCGGGCCTCAGTGCTCGCTAGCGGACGTCGACGTAGTCCTCACGCCCGTGGTCCGCGTAGTGGGAGGTGTCCGTGTCGGTGTAGCGCAGCTGCCAGGTGCCGTCGCGCTGCGCGGTGAACTTCTTGCGGAACGTGCCGTCGCTCAGCGTCTTGGTGCTGCCCAGCTCCTTCCACGCGGAACCGCTGGTCGCGGCCTTGAACCAGACGCGGACCCGCTGCCCGCCGTACGGCCGCCAGGTGGACCCCGACTTCTGCATCAGGCCGCCCTTGGCGGTGACCGTCGCCCCCTTGCGCACGCGCTCGGGGGTGACACCGTCGTTCCAGACGCGCGTGTACTTGCGGCCCAGCTTGACGCTCGCACCGTTCACGTCCGCGTTGACGAGGCGCAGCCGCCAGTCGGCGCCCGCGTCGGCTTTCCTCGGCGAGGACGCCGTGAAGGAGGCACCGTACGCGGCGTCGAAGGTGCCGGTGCTCGTCCACGATCCGCCCTTCGGGCGGTGGTCGATCGACACCTTCGTCGTGGCCCCGGCCGGGTACGACCCCCGTGTGACACCGAGCTTGCCGGTGAAGGTGACCTTGCGGTACTTGCTCACCTTGGCCTCGACGTTCGACAGCTCGCTCGTGCGCGAGGGCGTGGCCATCGTGAAGGTGTGCGGGGACGGCGCGGTGAACCAGTTCGACGCGGCCGGCTGGACCTTCACCTGCTCGCCCCGCTTGACGGTGTACCGCGTGGCGAAGGTGCCGTTCTCCCCGCTCTGCACGGTGCCGTCGGTGCCGATGTTCACCTCGGTGGCCAGGGGCTTCTCGGTGCCGTCGTCCGCGATGCGGGTGACCTTGCCGCGGACGGGAACGTCACTGCCGTACGGGGCGGTGACCGTGCCGCTGGGGGTGTCCGCCTTGAGCTTCAGCTCCTGCTTGTGGAAGGGCAGGCCGAGGGACTCGTACTGCTGGTCGAACATGTACTCGTAGGTGGTGTCGGTGCTGCGCTCGTGGAAGGACGCGGACTGCGTGAAGCGCCCCGCCTCGTCCGTCCACTTCCATCCGTCGGTGAAGACCTCCCGGGCGCGGTAGTACATGCCCACCCCGGCGAACGGCTTCACCTCGTGGGTGTTGGGGTCCTCGGCCACCAGCGATCCGGTGATCTCCAGGGACGGGTGGTCGTAGGAGATCCTCGGGTGGCTGCTGGTGAGGGTCAGCTTGGGGTTGAGGCCGTAGTTGAGGAAGCCGGTCGACCGCTGGACGACCTCGTTCGGCTGCCCCTCCCTCGCCACGACGTCGATCACGTAGGAACCCATGGCGGGCAGGGTGACCGGTCCGGACCGGAAGGTGTCCTCGTAGCAGTCGTCCGCGTCGGAGCAGCTCTCGGTGTCGTCGAGGCGGAGGCTGGCGAGGACCTTGGTGTCGTCCTGCTCGTGAATCTTGAGCGTGACGTCCTTCGGGTGGAACCCCGAGGACATGTGCTCGTAGCGGGCGTAGATCTTGCCGCCCTCCAGCAGCGTATCCGTACGGCTGCGGGGGTCGCCGCCACCCGCGTGCGCCGCGGGCACGGCGACCAGTGTGGCAGCGCTGACCACGAGGCTCGTGGCCATCGCTGCCGTGAACTTCTTCAAGACTCCCCCAGTGGGCGTTGCTGTTCGTTTCGCGCCTTTGACCTGCGAGGCGGCCGAATGGTTGTGCGACTCCCCGCGTGTGCCGACCGCGGCGGCCCGCACAGGCCGCGACACCGGAGGGCTCGTCACCCCAGCGGGTGAAAGGGCGACACATGTGGGTGACGTCGGCCCTCCGGCCTGGTGACAGCGCGGCATGCCCGCTTGATGCTCGCGTCATGGGTAAAGGAACCAGGCATTCACGCCGTACGACCTTCCACCGGGCCGCCCGAGTCGCAGCCGTGACCGCGACGCTCGCCTGGCCCACCGCGGCCTTCGCGGCCCCCGCCGACCTGCGGCCCGCAGCGGAGAACTGCGTCGTCAACGGCCAGCCCCAGTCCGGCCCGGAGATCTACGGAACCAGCGGCGACGACGACATCCGCTGCGACCGCCTCGTCTCCGGGGACGTCATCTTCGGCCACCACGGCAACGACACGATCCGGGTCACGTTCAACCGCGCCGGCGTCATCAACGGCGGCGACGGCGACGACACCATCAGGCTGGAGGAGTGGAGCATCGGCCTGATCCAGGCCGGCGGCGGCAACGACGACGTCATCGCCTCCGTCAACGACGAGATCGACGGCGCCAAGGGGAGGATCCACGGCAACCAGGGAGACGACGAGATCCAGGTCCTCCTCAACGAAGGCGAAGTCGACGGCGGCGAAGGAAACGACATCTGCCGCGTCAACGAAGGCATCGTCCTGAACTGCAACCCGTGAAGGAGGCCCATCCGACCCAAGGATTCACTTGGGTCAGATGGAGAGAATCCGAGGATTGACTTAAGTTTCACGCCCCCTCGATGATCCTCTCGGGCCCAGGGCGGCAACCCGGCCCGCCCCTCCTGCCGCGTCCGGACACGGCCGAGGCAGCGGGACGGGTGCCGACCCGTGAACCGAGAGGACCCCCATGCCCCACACCGCACCGCTCAGCAGCGGCTCCACTCCTGCCCCGCCTCGCTCAACGGTGGCGGTGCTCGGCCCCGGAGGGATCGGCGGCCTGCTCGCGGCGCTGCTCTCCCGCGCCGGGCACCGCGTGATCTGCGTAGCCGCCGAGGAGACCGCACGCACCCTGCGCCACAGTGGCATCCGCGTGCACAGCGCGCAGTTCGGCGACTTCACCGCCGCGGTCGAGGCGGACACCGTGCTGCGTGAGCCCGTCGATCTGTGCCTGGTCACGGTCAAGCAGACCGCGCTCGACGCGGCGCTCGACCGCGTCCCGCCCCATCTCCTCGCCGACGGCCTCGTGCTGCCGCTCCTCAACGGCATCGAGCACCTGGACATCCTGCGGGAACGCTTCGGTGCGGGACGGGTGACACCGGCCGTGATCCGCGTCGAGTCCACCCGCACCGCCCCCGGCGTCATCGAACACGGCAGCCCGTTCCTGGAGATCGACCTGGCCGTACGGCACGAACCGCGCCTCCCTGTCGCCGCCTTGCTCACTTCCATCGGCGCGGACACCCGCGTCGTCCCGGACGGGAACGCCGTCCTCTGGGCCAAGCTGGCGTTCCTGGCCCCCTTCGCGCTCCTCACCACCCGCTACGGCGTGCCGATCGGCGACATCCGGTCCGCGCGGCGCGCGGAACTGGAGGCCCTGGTCGAGGAGACCATCGCGGTCAGCAGGGCGTGCGGCGGGCCAACGGATGCCGCCCCGATCCTGGCGCGCTACGACGCCTTCCCGCCCGGCAGCAAGTCGTCGATGCAGCGCGACGCGGAAGCGGGCCGTCCGCTGGAACTCGACGCGATCGGCGGGGCCCTGCTCCGCGCGGCGGAGCGGCACGGCATCCGCGTACCGCTGACGACACGCTTGATGGCCGACCTGCAAGAGCGGCTGGGCTCCCCGTCCCCCAGTCCGTGACCGTCCCCGACGCCTCGTCGGTCATCGCTACGAGCCTTGCCCGGCAAGGGTGTTGCCCCCCGGGCGCGCATGGCTCGTCTACTTGCTCCGCAGCTTCCCCAGCGGGCTGGGGTCGTCCTCCAGCGCGGTGACCGCGGCCTTCCAGGCCGTGTCCTCGGGGTAGAGGGCGCTGCGCAGGAACGCCGTGCTGAGCCGCTGGATCAGGGCGACGCGGGCGGGGCTCTCGTCCGTCGTCTCGGCGACCTCGTACCCGGGGATGCCGCCGAGCGAGTGCTCGGCCCCGAACAGCGTGAGCAGGCTCTTGTCGCCCGGGCTGTAGGTGTAGGGGTCGGTGAACCAGTCCGGTCCGCGCGTGGACAAGTGGGATCGGTCGTTGTCCCCGGCGACGATGAGAGCGGGTGCGCTCATGGCGCCGAAGGACGGCTTCATGAAGGGGAAGTGCTCAAGGGCGAACGGCGTCAGGCTGTCGCCCAGGCCGGTCAGGGCGAGCAGCACACCCGCCTTGACGCGGGGGTCGGACAGGTCATCGCCGCGTACGCCGTTGGAGTCGAGGACGCGCGCGCCGAGGAGCGCGCTCGCCGTCTGGGCTCCCCAGGAGTGACCCGCCACGGCGACGCGGTCACGGTCGATGCGCCCGGCGAGGCCCGGCACTGCGGCTTCCAGTGCGTCGAGTCCGTCGATGACGCGCTTGAGGTCCTCGACGCGGTAGCGCCAGATCCGCGGCGTTCGGGGATCCTCGGCGGGCAGGCCGAGCGTTCTGGAGTCCAGGTGGGTGGGCCGGACGACCACGAAGCCGTGGGCGGCCCAGAAGTCCGCGAGCGGTGCGTAGCCGTTCATCGACCAGCCGAAGCCGTGGGAGAAGACGATGACGGGCAGATCACCGCCGGTCGCGGGGGCGGACACGCTGACCTGGAGGTCCTCGCCGCGGCCCGGGGCGGGCAGTACCACCGGCTTCGCGGATATCACCAGGGCGGGCGAGCCTGTGGCCATCGGTGCGTTCGTGGAGTTCGATTCGGACATGGAACTGCCTTCCGTGCGGCGCTGCGCAGCCTTGGTGCGGGCCGGCGGTCTGGTCGGCCGGCCCGGGGTCTGCCATCATGGATGAAACGGAACCTTGTTCCACATACAATACGGAACACTGTTCCGCTTAGCAAGGTCATGGAGGTAAGTCGCGTGAACGACAACGGCAGGGGCGCGGAAAGCACGGCCAGGCCCAAGCGCAAGGACGCCCAACGCAACCAGCAGACCCTGCTGGACGCGGCCGCGGCGGTCTTCGTCACCTCAGGCGTGGAAGCGCCGGTACGTGACATCGCGGCCAAGGCCGGGGTGGGCACGGGCACCATCTACCGCCACTTCCCCACCCGGGCGGACCTCGTCATCGCCGTCTACCGCCACCAGGTCGACGCCTGCGCCGAGGCGGGACCGGCCCTGCTGTCGACCGGCCCGACTCCTCATGCCGCCCTGGGGCAGTGGGTCGACCTCTTCGTCGACTTCCTGGTCACCAAGCACGGCCTGGCCGCCGCGATGCAGGGTGACAACTCCGGCTTCGAGGCGCTGCACACCTACTTCCTCGACCGCCTCCTGCCGGTGTGCACCCAACTCCTCGACGCGGCCGCCGCTTCCGGCGAGATCCGCTCCGACCTCGACGCCTACCAACTCATGCGCGGCATCGGCAACCTCTGCATCGGCGCTGACAGCGACCCCCGCTACGACGCGCGCCGACTGGTCACGCTCCTCGTCGCGGGACTCCGCCAACCGCACTGACCACGGCGCTCTGCGCGCTCTCGCCCGGCCCCCGCGTGCTCAGCGGTCGCGGTGAACGGAAGCGCGGAGGTGGGCGATGCCCAGGTCGATCGCGGCCTCCAGGTGGGTGATGCCGCCCGTGGTCATGACGATCAGCACGCCGCCCTGGATTCCGGCGAGCAGGGCCGCCGCCTCCCGATCGGCGTCCAGCCCGGCGGCGACCTCGCCGCTGCCCTGCATGTGGCGGATGCCCGCGGCGAGTTGCTGCTGCCACCGGCCGAGGAGTTCACCGGCCACGGTCCGGGTGGCGTCGGTGGCCCCGCCCAGGTGGGCGAGGGCCGCGTGGAGGGGGCAGTCGCTGCCCTGCGCCTGGTAGCGGGCGACGACCTTGTCACGCCACTGGTGCCAGGCCGCCCAAGTGGTGAGGGAGCCGAGTTCGGGTTGCTGCTCGTCGATGACCCGGGACGCCTCGTGCCGGGCCACGGCGAGCAGCAGCTCGTCCTTCCCGTCGGGGAAGTAGTGGAAGAGCTGACTCTTGCTGGTCGCCGTACGGGCCATGACGTCCTCCAACCGCACCGCGAACACGCCCTGTTCGCGGATCTGGTCGGCGGCACCTTCGATGATGCGCTGCCTGGTCGCGGTGCCCTTGCGGGTCAACGGCATGGGTCCTCCCGTACGAGCTGTCCTGTGTCCCATTCAAACGGATCGGGCGCCGCGCGTGGGCCCGCGGCGGGCGGTGGGCGCCGCACGTGGGCCCGCATCGGGCTGCGGCCGCTCAGGGCAGGAGCAGCAGCTTGCCGGTGGTGCGCCGCGACTCCAGGTCCGCGTGGGCGCGGGCCGCGTCCGCGAGCGGGTAGCAGCCGGTGACCCGCTGGACGAGCCGCCCCGCCAGGATCAGGTCGAACACCTCCCCGGTCCGCCGCAGCAGGGCCTCGCGGGTGGCGACGTGGTGGTGCACCACGGGGTAGGTCAGCAGGATGCTGTTGGGCAGGTCGGTGGGGCGCAGCGTCGGGACGCCCATGAAGGGGCCGTAGTAGGCGTGCACCCCGTGCGGGCGCAGGGCCAGCTGGGAGGAGCGGAACGTCCCCGCGCCACCGCCGTCGTAGACGACGTGGGCGCCCTGCCCGTCGGTGAGCTCCCTGACCTGCTCCTCGAAACCGCCGCCGGAGTGGACCAGGACGTGGTCGGCGCCTGCCTCCTTCGCGATGGGTGCCTTCTCCTCGCGGGAGACCAGCCCGATGACCCGGCCGCCGCGCGCTCGGATCATCTGTGTGAGCAACTGGCCGACGCCGCCCGCCGCGGCGTGCACCACGGCGGTGTCTCCCGGGCCGACCGGGTAGGTCTCGGTGCTCAGGTGGCTGGCGGTGAGGCCCTGCATCATCACGGCGGCGGCGGTCTCGTCGCTGATGCCGTCGGGCACCTTGACGAGCGAGCCGGCCGGGACGGCGAGCAGCTCGGCGTAGCTGCCCGGGTGGTAGAACCAGGCCACCCGGTCACCGACGGCCAGGTCCCGCACCCCTTCGCCGACCGCGGTGACACGGCCCATCCCTTCGACGCCGAGGACCGCGGGCGCCGCCCATCCCGGGCCGCCCTCGGCACGGGCGCCGACGTCCATGTAGTTCACACCGGCGGCACCCAGCCGCACCAGCACCTCACCGGGACCGGCCGACGGATCGGGCAGCTCGGTCCAGCGCATGACCTCGGGACCGCCGTGCTCCTCGATACGGATCGCATGCATGGGTGACACCTCTCTGCGGGAACAGGCACGTGTTCCTGTGGGAACAGGCACGTGTTGTCGGGAACGGCAGCACCGTAGGACGCCAAAATTGGACCAGCAAGTCCAAACTCGGGGCTGGGGAAGGGCGTTGCTCGTCCGCTCATCACCGATGCAGGCGAAGGCCCCCTCAGCGTCCGACACATGCTCAGGTGAGCGGCCTGGTTCGCAGCGCATTTCGAGACCGCCCCACGCACGGCCGACCCGACGGTAGCGTGATCGACATGACGGCTGAGGGCGAGACGGCAGAGGGCGAAGCCCTGATCGGCGGCATGATCAATGCAGGCGCGGTCTTCCGCCACGGTGCCCTGGTGGAACGTCCAGCGCCACGCACCGCACGCGCTCTCCATACTCATCTCCTCGCTCTCGCAGATCACGGGTTCGACGCGGCTCCGATCCCGGTCGGCCTCACCGAGGACGGCCGCGAGCAACTGACCTTCATCCCCGGTGACGTGGCTCTATCGCCTTATCCGCACTGGGTCATGACCGAGACCGCGCTGCGATCGGTGGGAAGCCTGCTGCGGCGCCTGCACGACGTCAGCGCGGCCATCGCTGTTGACGCGGACGCCAGGTGGCCCCGGTCCCTGGCCGACCCGGCGGGAGGAACGATGCTGTGCCACAACGATGTCTGCCCGGACAACGTCGTCTTCCGCGACGGCCGTGCCGTGGCCCTGATCGATTTCGACATGGCAGCCCCCGGCCGAGCCGTGTGGGACGTCGCCATGACCGCCCGCTACTGGATTCCCATGCTCGATCCCGCATCCGCGACGGCTCACCATCCCGCGGGACTGGACGCCCCGACGCGACTGCGGATCCTCGCCGACAGCTACGGCCTCTCCCCGCAGGAGCGCGCTGAGCTGCCCGACGTCATCGAACAGGCCACCGCGTCCTGCCGGGCCTTCGTCGCCGACCGGGTGGCCGACGGCGACCCCGTCTACGCCCAGGCGCTGTCCGAACGCGGCGGCTGGCAGCGTTGGGACCGCATCCAGGAGTGGCTGACGGCTCACCGCGAGATGTTCACGTCTGCCCTGTTGAGCTGACGCGGCATCGCCGCATCCCGGCCGGGAGGTCCGAACGGTCGGACGCGCACGGTCGACGCGATCCGGTGCCGCGCAGACAACGAGGCTTCGGCCCCACCAACTACTTGTCCACAATTTGGTCAAGGGTTCCACCATGTGAACGACCCGCCCATGACGATCTCGGTGCGGGCAAGATGCCTCGCATGACTGAGGAGATACGCGAGGCATACCTGCTGGGCGCCGAACAGGCCGTGCAGCTGCTGGCCACGGAAGGGGTGGCGCGTCGCTGGGGCAAGGAGTCGGTGCTGCCGGGGATGACGGTGGGCGGACTGGCGGGTCACCTTGCGCGCAGCGTCCTGCAGGTCGAGTGGTTTCTCGACGGCGAGATCGTCGGCGCGGAGCCGGTGTCGCCAGTGCGCTACTACGCGCGGCTCGTCGGCACGGCCTTGCCGGACTCCGCACTCAACGTCGGCGTGCGCGCGCGGAGCGAGGAAACGGCAGCCGTCGGCCCCGCCGCCGTGGCTGAGCAGGCACGCACCGCATGGCACAGGCTGGCGCGACGGCTGGACCACGAGCCCGCCGATCGGCGCGTGGCCGTCCTCCACCGGCCGGGAGAGGAGATGCTGCTCGACGGCTACCTCCAAACCCGGTGCGTCGAATTGGCAGTGCACCTTGATGACCTGGCGCTGAGCGTGGGCGCTCCCCGGCAGACGCCCGAAGCCACGCTCGCCGTCGCAGTCGACGTCCTCGTCGCAGCCGCCCGCGACCGGCACGGCGACCAGGCCGTACTGCACGCGCTCGCCCGGCGAGAACGCGACGCCGCCCAGGCCTTGCGCGTGCTGTAACCCGTCCCGCCACACCGACGCGACCGAGCCGGGGACCGTTCATCGGGGCGGTCACCGGCACGCCCTTTCGACCACGCGGCTCCGCCAGGACCTGCCCGACCGTCTCAACCGACGCCATCCGGCGCCTCCGCCGAGGAGACGACAACTTCAAGGACTCAGCTCTCCGTGTCAGGCGAGAACCTCCGCGCGAGGGCACGGTGCCGGTCCGCGGCGAGCCTTCCCTGTTCAGGGCTGAGGGTCGATCCAGGCATGCGGCTCAAGCGCTCCGCCTCCTCCGCGAAGCGCAGGTGCTCGCGTCGCGCGTGCTCACGACAGGCGAGGCAGGTGACTCGATCCGGTCGCGGAGAGGTCATCGCGTACGGCACCCGCAGCCCGCACCCGGTGGCGACGAGGCTCGGCAGATCGCCGACCAGACCGAACGTGGACGCCATCAGGTTCCGGACAGCGGCATCCGCGTGGACCACCTTCGCCTCAACATGGATGTGCGGATCGTTCCCACCCATGGTTCCTCCCGGCCCGATCCCGGCAACTGGACTGACCGAGAGTGCTCCTGCCGGGCCGCACCTCGCAAGCCGAGTCCGGGTGCTTGCGAGGTGTGGCCGTTGGCTGTCCCAGCCGTCCGTGGGGCGGAATACTCTGTTGCCATGAGTGAGCGAGGGATGCAGGAGCTGGCGCTGCTGTTGCTGACGGCGTTGGCCAATGCGCCGCGGCACGGCTATGCCATTGCCCAGGAGGTCAAGGACATGACCGAGGGCCGGGTGGTGCCGCGTACCGGAGCACTGTACGGGGCCCTGGACAGACTCCTGGCGGAAGGGCTGATCCAGGTCGAGCGCGAGGAGGTGGTGGGCGGCCGGGCGCGGCGGATCTTCGCCCTGTCTCCTGCGGGGCGGGAGCGGCTGGAGGCGGAGGCCAAGCGCCTGGCCGCCACCGCTCGGGAGGTCAGGCGGCGGCTGGCCGACGGCGCGACGGCGCTGACGTGATCGATGTTCTGGTCCGCCTGTATCCGGCCGCCTACCGGGCTGCTTGCGGGCAGGAGATCGTCGATGTGCATCGGGAGATGACGACGGGCATGCCGTGGGCGGTGCGCCTGCGCGCGGACGCCGACCTGGCCGCGCACGCGCTGCGGGTGCGGATGAGGCTGGACTCGGCCTCGTCCGCGGGACAGTTGCTCGCCCTGGCCGCCCCGTTCGCGCTGGCGGCCGCCGCCGTGGACAGCGGGCTGCGGCTGACGCGCTGGTACGCCGGTCTTGTTCACTCGCCCGCCCCGGTGCGGGTGCAGCTCTCCACCATGGAGGGCCGGTGGACCCTGTACTTGCTGCTCTCCCTCCTGGTGTGCGTCGGCGCGATCATCGCCTTGACCGGCCGCTGGGTACTGGGCGTGGGCGTGGCCGCGTGCGGGCTGCTCGGGACGGCGGCGCAGTGGACCGTCACCCCGCACTTGTACGGCGACGGGGTGGACACTCCGGTCGCGGCGCTGCTGACGGTCGTGGTGGTCCTGGCCTGTCCTCCGGATCGACGTGGCGACAGACGGCTGTCCGCGGCCGCCGGAGCCATGGCCGCCGCGGCTTGGTTCCCCGTCGTCGTCGTGGACACCAGGGCCTTCGGCGTGACCACGGATTACGGCGCCTGGCCGATGCTGGTGCTCGCCTTCACGGGGGCAGCCCTCGCGCTGCGCGCTCGCAGCTCCGGGCTGCGCGAGATCGGCGCGATGGCGGTGGCCTCTCCGTCCCTGATCGCCTACGCCTACACGGACGCCTCGCTCGAACCGCTGCCCGTCCTCGGCATACTCCTCGCCCTTCCGGTCACCGTCCTGCTGACCGCGCTCTTCCACGCGGTGCGCCGCCAGCACTGACCTGGCGCTCGCTTCCTTTCGGCCGGTCGCCCCTCGCCGGGGCGGCCGGCTTCCTCATGCCGTCCCGGCTTCCTCACCGCTCCGTCCCAGCCTCCCCACCGCTCCGGCTCGGCTTCCGCACACCTCACAGCGCTTCATCGTTCGGTTGTCATAGTCCGTTGAAGTGAATACTCTCTCCAGTGTTCTATCCGTGAGTGCTGCCGGGTCAGCCCAGCCGCGCGCCCACGCACGCCCCTGCGCAGGGCGGGCATCCGCAGCGTGACGTGCAGTGATCCCGGCACTTCGCCCGAGCAGAGAAGATCGTCACGTTGCCGTTCACCCTGTCTCACCCCGCCGCGGTACTGCCGCTGCTGCGGCGGCCGTTCGTTCCGGCGGCTCTGGTCGCCGGCGCCGTGGCACCGGACGCCCCGTACTTCCTGACCACCGTCGGCATCTCCGCACGCAGCGCCCAGGACTGGTACGAGCCGCTGCTCAACGCCACCCAGACCCACTCCTCCGTCGGCGGCCTGCTGATCAGCCTGCCGTCCGCCCTCGGCCTGGTCGCCGCCTACCGGCTGCTGCGCGCTCCGCTCACGGCGCTGCTCCCGTCCGGCCTCCGCCTGCCCGAACCGGAGCGGACAGTCGGCCTTCCGGCCAAGGCCCGCCACACCGTGTGGCTGCTGGTCTCCGCCCTGATCGGCATCGCCTCCCACATGGCATGGGACTCCTTCACCCACGGCGACGGCTACCTGGTCACGCACGTGGAGCCGCTGCGCGCCTCGGCAATCGGCGGCTTGAGCGTCGCCCGGCTGCTCCAGTACACGAGCACCGTCATCGGCCTGGCGGCCCTGGGGCGGCACCTCTGGCGGCGCCGGGACCGACTGCGGCCCCGCGCCGGAACCGACTCCGTCGCCCGCCTGAGTCCCCTCACGCGGTGGGGTGCCGTGGTCCTGCTCGTTGCGGCTCCCGTGGTGGGCGGTGTCACGAACGCCGCAAGGGACTTCACCACCTACCGCTACGTGACCGAGGTCGACTACAGCCGCCCGACCACCGTCGACCTGGGCAACGGCGCGAGCGACACCAGCTACCCCACCGAAACGGTCCCGGCACCGTGGGGCACCCTCGCCGAAGGAGTGCTGACCGGAGTCGCCAGGAGGGCCTGTGCCTCACTGGCGGTCGCCCTGGTGCTGTACTGCGGCGCCTGGCACATCGGTGCCGTCTCACGCCGGGCGGCGAAGGCCTCGTCCAGCCGCGCTCGTTCGACCGGAGGGGCGCGCGGCATATGACCGCGCGCTGGCTGACCGTCCTTCCATCGCCCTCAGCAGGCCCCGGCACCTCCGGTCAGGGCTGCCCGTCCTTCACCTCTTCGCACGCCTCCGGCTTGGCCTTGTCGCCCTCCGGCCGGTCCTTCAGCGCGGCGACGCAGTCGTCGACACGGTCGTCGTACGAGGGCTGGTTCAGCCAGAGGATGAGGCCGGTGAGGCCTCCCGCGACGGCGACGACGCCGGTGGGGATGAGGACGGTTGAGCGGCGCATGGGTCCCCCCGAGGACGGTTGCAGGGCCCGGAGCGTAGCGGCGCGAGCACCGTGATCGGGCAGGAACGACGAAGGCTCACCGGGAGGACGCCCTGGTCACAATTCGCAGGCGTCGACGCCATCGCCAGGGCTAGCATGCGGGTTATGCGTGATTTCTTCACAGTTGATCAGAAGCAGTTGTCGTTTCTGGACTTCGGCGGTCCGGGGCGCCCGTTATTGGCGTTTCACGGGCACACCAGCGAGGCCTCGACATTCGCCCCGCTGGCTGAGGCGCTGGCTCCGCAGTGGCGAGTCATCGCCCTGGACCAGCGCGGGCACGGCGAGTCCGACCGAGCGCAGAGCTATCAACGAGCCGACTACGTCGCAGACATCGCAGCCTTCCATCGCCATCTGGGTCTCGGTCCGGTGCCGGTCCTCGGCCATTCGATGGGCGGCGTGAACGCCTTCCAATATGCCGCCCGGCACGCGGGCCAGGTCACCTCTTTGATCATCGAGGACATCGGCGCCGTCATGGACGCCGACTGGTCGATGGTCACATGGCTGCCCCTCCAACAACCGTCACGCGAGGCGCTGACCGCAGCGCTCGGCGAGTTGGCGCCCTACCTCGAGTGCACGTTCCGTGAATTCGACGACGGCTGGAGCTATTCGTTCGACATCGATGACACCGTGCGGTCCCACAAAGCCCTCAGCGGCACCTACTGGAACGACTGGGAATCCATTCCCTGCCCGACCCTGCTGATCCGGGGCGCGGACAGCGTCGTACTGGCGCGGGACCACGCCCGGGAAATGATCGCCCGCCGGGACGGCCAAGCCCAGCTGGTCGAACTTCCCGCCGGGCACGTCGTGCACGCCGACGCGCCCGAGGAGTTCGCCGCCACCGTGCGTACCTTCCTGGCCCAACTGCCCACGCCCTAGCGGAGACGAGTCTCAGCCGTCCTCCGCGGCCTGCGCGATCGCCGCCTTGAGCAGCTCCACCGTGGTGGCGGTCGTCGCGGCACGCGCCGCGTCCTGGTCCACGCGCTCGGCCTCCTCGAGGAGCACCACGGCGGCCTGGAGCACACCCACGTGCACCGGCACCGTACGCAGGGCGGCGAGCGAGGCCGCGGCCCGGTGCGTCGCGGACACGGAGTCGGCCTGGGGAATCAGCGCGAAGACGCCGCGCCCCAGCGCGCGGTCGCGGGAGGAAGGCATGTCCATCAGAGGATTCTCCCCCACCCGGCCCGGTCGATGACGGCTGATCAGGGGCTCGCCGCCAAAGCTCCCCGGACGGCCTAGGTCACCGCCGCCGCGGCCCCGTACAGGTGACACCGCCCGCGAACCATGCGCACCGCACGTACTGCCACGACCGGGTGATTCCTTGGTCAGAGCCATAGATTTCCATGCATAAGATCAGCTCCGTGACAGAAGGTCAGCACATGCCCGCCGTCGACGGCGCGGCTGACGTGGTGGTACTCGGTGCGGGGCCGGCCGGTCTGGTCCTCGCCAACCTGCTGCAGGCGCGCGGGATCGACTGCGTCGTGCTGGAGCGGGCCGACCGCGACAGCCTCCACGCGCGGGCACGGGCGGGGTTCCTGGCCGCCAACACCGTACGGATCCTGGAGCGGCACGGGTTGGCCGACCGGCTGCTCCGGCGCGGGCAGACCCACAGCACGTGCGAGTTCCGTACCGAGGACGGCCGGTTCCGCCTGGACTACAGCACGCTCGGGCAAGGGGAACCGCACACCGTCTACCCCCAACAGGACCTGGTGGACGACCTGCTGACGCACTATCTGGCGGCCGGGGGACGGATCCGTTTTGACACCGAAGCCGTGGCCGTGCTGGACGCGGACGGCGACGACCCGTCGGTGAGCGTGCGGGCGGCGGACGGACGGCCCGGGCGGTGGCGCGCACGGTACGTCGCCGCGTGCGACGGCCGCCACGGGGCGGGGCGGCGTGCCATGCCGGACCACGCGGTCCGCCACTTCCACCGCGACCACGGCGTCACGTGGCTGGGCGTACTCGCCGAGGCACCGCCCAGCCTCGACGCCGTCGGCTACGCGGTGCACGAGCGGGGCTTCGCCGGGCACATGGCACGCACCTCCGAGATCACGCGCTACTACGTGCAGTGCGAGCGCGGCACCCCGGCCGACGCCTGGTCGGAGGAACGGATCTGGGACGAGCTGGACCTGCGGATGCGGGCCAAGCAGTACGGGACGCTGCGCCGCGGCCGCATCGTGCAGCGCGGCATCGTCGACCTGGAGTCGGACGTGCTCGAACCGCTCCGGCACGGCGCGCTGTTCCTGGCAGGAGACGCCGCCAGCCTGATCAGCCCCTCCGCCGCCAAGGGCGCGAACCTCGCGGTCCTGGAGGCCGAGCTCCTCGCCCAGGCCCTGATCGACGACCTCACCCGCAAGGATCCCACCGGGGTCGAGAGCTACTCGGCCCGTTGCCTCAGCCACATCTGGCGTGCGCAGGAGTTCTCCCACTGGATGGTCGAGCTGCTGCACGGCGCGTCCGGCGGGGACGGCGACGCGCCCTTCCTCAACTCCATGCGGCGTTCCCGCATGGCCTCACTACGCACCTCGCGTAGCCAGCAGGACTGGTTCGCCGAGCGCTACGTCGGCGTTTGAGATCCCCCCACCGAACATTCCGGAATGAGGACGCCCCGTTGATCACGGCGTTGTCGGACGACACGTCGCGCCTGCGCGCGACCGTCGACTTTGTCACCCAGCAGGACAGCGAGTCCCTCCTGCCGCTCCTGCTGCCCGGGCTCGACGTCGCGGAGCTGCGCTCCCTGGTGAAGCGCTGTCGCTTCGCGCACGCGGCCCTGCTCGTCTTCCCCGCCCACGCCCGGGCGTTGGAGGCCACACTGGCCGAGTGCGGCCTGGTCGCCCAGGCGCCGCCCCAGCCGAGCGTGGTGGTACGGGAACGCCTGGCGCTGCGTCACCGTCGTACCGCCGACGACCTGGACGTCCGCATCCTCCGCCCGGTGGTGCTCGGCCGCGACGGGCAGCGCCGCACGGTCGAGGTGTTCGCCCTGACGGTGCCGCCGGGCTCCGATCTGGAGGAGGTCGCGGCGCTCGAACTCGCCCGGCACGACGAGGCACACGTGGCCTTCGAGGTGCTGGCCCCGGACCCGCTGGTGCTGCGCGGTCTGCGCTCGTCGTTCGCCCTGCACGGGGCGCTGCCGGACGGCGGCGGATACAACCCGCACGAGAACGGCACGGTGTTCTACTTCGCCACGCCCGCCGCGTCCAAGGCCGGCTACCGGCGCATCGAGCTGTACGCGCCCGGCGACCACCGCTGCCAACTGGCCGCGCACCTGGCCGAGTTCCGCAGTCAGCAGCCCGCCGAGACGATGCTGCGGCTGCTGACCGGGGCCTGGACGACGCAGGCGCTGACCGCGCTCGCCCAGTTGCGGGTGGCCGACGCGATGGACACCGACCACGCCGTGGACGCCGGGGCCCTGGCGAGCAAGGTGGACGCCGACCCGGACAGTCTGGCCGTGCTCCTGCGCTACCTCGCCACGTTCGGCGTCGTCACCCAGGACGCTCCCGACAGCTTCCGGCTCACCTCCCTCGGCGCGCTGCTGCGCGCGGAGACTTCGGGCTCGATGCGGCCCCTGGCCCTCATGTACGGCGGACCGTTCTACCAGTCCTTCGCCGCGCTCACGCACACGGTGCGCACCGGGCAGGTCGCCTTCGAGCACCTCTTCGGCGCCAACCACTTCGACCACTTCGCCGACGATCCCCAGCTCGCCGAGCTCTTCGACCAGTCCATGGCCGCGAACTGGCGCATGTTCGAGCCGCTGCCCACCCACCCGGTGCTCGCCGATGCGGCGCGCGGTACGCGCGGAGCCACCGTGGTCGACATCGCCGGCGGAAACGGCGAACTGCTCAGTCGCATCCTCGCCGCCCACCCGAACGTCGACGCCGTCCTGCTCGAACGCCCGCACGTCGTCGAGGCCGCCCGCCGCCGCCTCGGCACGGCCCGGTGCGGCTACGTGGCGGGGGACTTCGCGGACGTACCGGCGGGCGCGGACGTCTATCTCCTCTGCCGCGTGCTGCACGACTGGGAGGACGAGCGGTGCCGGGAGATCCTGCGGCACTGCGCCCGTGCCATGCCAGCCGACGCCGACCTGCTCATCGTGGAACGCCTGCTGCCCACCGACGACTCCCCCTCCCTGGCCACCGCCTGGGATCTCCACATGCGGTGCAACGTCGGCGGCCGCGAACGCACCGCCCAGCACTACGCCGAACTCCTCACCAGCGCGGGACTCACCTTGGTCGGACACCGGCCGCTGCCCCTTGACGGCCATGTGCTGCACGCCCGCAGGACCGTTCCGACACAGACCGCGCCCAGCACGGTCCGGTAGGCCCCACAGTGCGATGCCCGGTGGCGGGCCGACGGGAGCCCGCCACGCCCGGCCGTGGTCAGCCGGAGACCTCCCGGCCAGGGCTGACCCGCTCCGGAGCGCTCCGCCGGGTGCATCCCCACAGCACGAGTCCGAGACAGCTGAACCCGGCGCCCAGGGCGCAGACGGCGCCCCAGCCGGCCGCCGTGTAGAGGGAGGTCGCGGCGATGGCGCCCGTGGCGCTGCCGATGGAGTAGAAGACCATGTATCCGCCGATCAACCGGCTGCCCGCGTCGGGGTGCAGGGCGTAGATCAGGGTCTGGTTGGTGACATGGACCGCCTGTACGGCGAGGTCCAGGAGGATCACCCCTACGACCAGGGCCCACAGCGAGCTGCGGGTGAGGGCCAGGGGCAGCCAGGAGGCGGCGAGCAGGGCCAGGGCGATGCCGGTGGTCTGCTGGGAGCGGCCGCGGTCGTTCAGGCGGCCCGCCACGGTCGCGGCCAGGGCTCCGGCCACTCCGATGAGACCCAGCGCCCCGATCTCGCTGTGCGACATGGAGTACGGGGCCTCGCTGAGCGGCAGCGCGACGCTGCTCCACAGGGTGCTGAAGGAAGCGAAGATCAGCAGGCCGAACAGGGCCCGGAGCCGCAGCAGTCGTTCGCGCGCGAACAGGGTGATCGTGGAGCGCAGGAGTTCGCCGTAGCGCAGAGCGGTCGGCGCGGTGGCGCTGTGGCGCGGCAGCACGCGGTACAGGACCAGGGCGAGCAGCGCGGTGAGCGATGCCGAGGCGACGTAGACGGCACGCCAGCCGGCGAGGTCGGCGATGAGGCCGGACGCGGTGCGGGCGAGCAGGATTCCGGTGACCACGCCGCTGGTGACCAGGCCGACGACCCGGCCGCGCCCGGCGGCGGGTGCCAGTGAGGCCGCGAAGGCCACCAGCGTCTGTGTGACGACGGCGAGAAGCCCCGTCGCGGCCATGCCCGCGAGCAGGATCGCCGCCGTGGGGGCGGCGGCCACCACGGTCAGGGCCAGCATCAGGAGCAGCAGTTGGACGACGATGAGCCTTCTGCGGTCCACCATGTCGCCGAGCGGTACGAGGAAGAAGAGGCCCAGGCCGTATCCGACGTGGGTGAGGGTGACGACGCTGCCGACGAGTGCCGGGCTCATGCCGAGGTCGTGGCCGATGGTCACGAGGAGCGGCTGGGAGAAGTAGACGTTGGCCACCGCCGCTCCGCAGGCGACGGCGAACAGGATGACAACGCCGCGGGACAGAACGAACGCGGTCCCCTCTCCTACGGGCGACGCCTCGACGGACTCCTCCCTGATGGGCACTCCCCTGGCGGTCCCTTCCCCCGCTGCCCCGGCGCCTTCGGCCTCGGTCCGTCGTGTCGCAGCCTCGCAGTTTCCGGGCATCAGTACCCCTCCGCAATCTGGTTTCATCTTGCTACCACTGGCGATGGCGACGGTAAGCCCTTTTGGTAGCATGTTGCAACTAGCGCGAGAGCGCAGAGCGCTTGAGCACGTGTGTCAGAGAGCGAGGAACGCCATGGTGACCAGGACGCGCTTCGACGACAGCGAATGTCCCGTCGCCCGGTCCGTGGACGCGATCGGCGACTGGTGGTCCCTGCTGATCGTGCGGGACGCCTTCGACGGAAGCCGGCGCTTCGGCGAGTTCCAGCGCAGCCTCGGCGTGGCGAAGAACATCCTCACCGCGCGGCTGCGCACCCTGGTCGCCGGTGGCGTCCTCGAATCCGTCCCCGCCTCGGACGGCAGCGCCTACCGCGAGTACGTACTGACTCCGAAGGGCAAGTCCCTCTTCCCCGTCATCGTGGCCCTGCGGCAGTGGGGCGAGCAGAACTTCTTCACCGCCGGGGAGCCGCACTCACAGCTGCTCGACCGTCGCCGGGGAGAGCGGCTGCGGCCTCTGGAAGTGCTGTCCGCGGACGGGCGGCGGCTCGACCCCGACGACACCGCGGTCCACAAGGTCCCCTCCACGCAGTGAGCCTCGGCCCACGGGGGCGGCTCGCGGGGGCGGCTCGCGGGGGCGGCTCGCGGGAAATCCCGCCCCGCGCACCCTGTCGGTTCCTTTTCTTGATCAATAGGGTGGCCCCGCCACGCAGTTGTTCCCCTAAGGAGCCCCGTGTCCACTGCTCAGTCCATACCGGACATCCTCTCGGCCGAGTTCGCCGCCGACCCCTACCCCGTGTACCGCGCACTGCGGGAGCACGCCCCGCTCCTGTGGCACGAGCCCACCAAGAGCTATGTCGTCTCGCGCTACGAGGACGTGCAACGCGTCTTCAAGGACAAGGAGTCGGTGTTCACCACCGACAACTACGACTGGCAGCTGGAGCCGGTGCACGGCCGGACGATCCTCCAGCTCAGCGGGCGCGAGCACGCGGTGCGCCGGGCGCTCGTCGCCCCGGCCTTCCGGGGCAGCGAGCTCCAGGAGACGTTCCTGCCGGTGATCCGCCGCAACTCCCGCGAGCTCGTGGACGCCTTCCGGGACCGGGGCTCGGCGGACCTCGTGGCGGAGTACGCGACCCGATTCCCGGTGAACGTGATCGCGGACATGCTGGGCCTGGACAAGGCGGACCAACCACGGTTCCACGGCTGGTACACGAACGTGATCGCCTTCCTCGGCAACCTCGCGGGCGACCCCGAGGTCACGGCCGCCGGTGAGCGCACCCGCGTGGAGTTCGCCGAGTACATGCTGCCCGTGATCCAGCGGCGTCGCGAGGAGCCCGGGGACGACCTGCTCTCCCGGCTGTGCGCCGCGGAGGTCGACGGCGTCCGCATGAGCGACGAGGACATCAAGGCGTTCTGCAGCCTGCTGCTCGCGGCGGGCGGCGAGACTACGGACAAGGCGATCGCGAGCATCTTCGCGAACCTCCTCGCGCACCCCGAGCAGCTGGCCGCGGTGCGCGCCGACCGGTCCCTGATCGACCGGGCGTTCGCCGAGACGCTCCGCCACACTCCGCCGGTCCACATGATCATGCGGCAGACCGCGGCGGAGGTGGAGCTCGCCGGTGGCACCGTCCCGGCCGGGGCCACGATCACCTGCCTGATCGGCTCGGCCAACCGCGACGGCGAGCGCTACCGCGACCCGGACCGCTTCGACCTCTTCCGTGCCGACCTCAGCACCACGACCGCCTTCTCCGCGGCGGCCGACCACCTCGCCTTCGCCCTCGGCCGGCACTTCTGCGTGGGCGCGCTGCTGGCCCGCGCGGAGGTCGAGACCGGCGTCAACGACCTCCTCGACGCCCTGCCCGACCTGCGGTTCGCGGACGGCTTCGTCCCCGAGGAGCGCGGTGTCTTCACCCGGGGGCCGCAGTCGCTGCCGGTGGTCTTCACCCCGGTGACGCGCTGAGCGACGCCCGCACCGGTCACGGCGTTCCGCCCCTGCGGGCGGAACGCCGACGTGCTACTGGGCCACCGGCGTGAACTGCACGGGCAGGGCCGTCAGTCCGCGCATCCACACCGAAGGGCGCCAGGTGAGCACCGCCGGGTCGACGCCCAGGACCAGGTCCGGCAGGCGTTCCAGGAGCGTCTCGACGGCCGTACGGGCGATGACGTCGGCGAGCAGCGGGGCCGGGTAGGGGCAGCGGTGCTCGCCGTTGCTGAAGGACAGGTGCGCGGAGTTCTCCGAGCCGACGTGGGCGCCGGGCCACAGCTGCGGGTCGGAGTTGGCCGCGGCGAGGCCGAGGACCAGGCAGTCGCCCGCGCGGATCTGACGGCCGCCCAGCTGGGTGTCGCGCACCGCCCAGCGCCCGATGAAATTCTGCGTGGGGGTGTCGAGCCAGAGCACCTCGTTCAGGGCCTGGCCGACGCTGAGGCGGCCGCCGGATACGTTCAGGGCGAACCGCTCGTCGGTCAGGAGCAGCCGCAGCGTGTTGCAGATCCAGTTGGCGGTGGGCTGCTGCGCGGCGGCGATGATCGAGATCAGGTCCTGGACGATCTCCTCGTCGGTGAGCCCGGCCGGGTGCTCCAGCATCCGCGACGTGACGTCGGCGGCGGGCCGCTCGCGCCGCTCCTTGACCAGCTGGTGCACGCGCTCGCCCACCCGCCCGTACGCGGCGACCGGGTCGTCGCCCTCGGCGGTGTCGAGCGACATGCGCAGGTCCTCGACGAGGCCCTCGGTGTCGGCGGTGCCCGGCGGCATGCCGACCATGTGCACGGCGGCGCGCATGGCGAGCGGGTGGGTGTAGGCGCTCATCAGCTCGGCGGCGCCGCGGCCGGAGAACGAGGCGATCAGCTGGTCCGCGATGTGGACGCACTCGCGGCCCAGTTCGAACTGGTCGACGCCCTCGAGGGCCTCGGTGATCACACCGGCGCGGAGCCGGTGCTCGGCGCCTTCGGTGAACAGGACGGACGGCTGGTAGCCGACGAAGGGCAGCAGCGGCCAATCGGCGGGAATCCGGTCCCACTGGTTCCAGCGCCGCGAGTCGCGGGCGAACAGCTCGTCGTGCGCGGTGACGTAGCTGACCTCGGAGTAGCCGAGCACCAGCCAGGCGGGCACGTCGCCGTCGAGGAGGACGGGGGCGACGGAGCCGTACCGGCCGCGCAGGTCGCGGTAGAGCTCGAAGGGGGTCTGCTGGTACTCCAGGCCGCTGAGGGGCACCGCGTCGCCGTGTGCGGGGCAGCCGGGCGGCGGGGTGCCGGGCGCCGCCGGTCCGGTGGCTTCGGTCATGCTGTCAGTTCCCGTTCCCGTGCCAGGTGGTGGAGGTGGTCGACGAGGGTGATGAGCACGTCCTTGCCGGACGAGCGGACCCGGGCGTCGCAGTCGACGAGGGGGACGTGCGCGGGCAGCGCGAGGGCGGTGCGGATCTCGTCCAGGGAGTGGTAGGCGTGCTCGCCGTCGAAGCGGTTCACGGCGACGACGAAGGGCGTGCCGTGGTGTTCGAGCCGGTCGATGGCGTACCAGGAGTCGTCCATCCTGCGGGTGTCGACGAGCACCACCGCCCCGAGCGTGCCGGAGAAGAGGCGGTCCCACAGGAACCAGAAGCGCTTCTGTCCCGGCGCGCCGAACATATAGAGCACGAGGCGGTCGTTGAGGCTGATGCGGCCGAAGTCGAAGGCCACGGTGGTGGTGGTCTTGGCCGACTCCGTCGGCACCGGGTCGACGTCCTCCCCGGCCCGCGTCATCACCTCCTCGGTGTTGAGCGGGCGGATCTCGCTGACCGAGCGGACCAGGGTGGTCTTGCCGACCCCGAAGCCGCCCACCACGACGATCTTCAGGCCGGACTCGGCCGTGTCGCGCAGCGGTGTCCGGGCCTCGGGCGGCAGCTCAGAGGTTGCGGAGCCCATGGAGCACCTCCGTGAGAAGAGCGGAATCGGGCAGCGCGGCGGACTTCGCCACGCGCGGGTGTCGGGCGGTGATGCGGCCGGTGGCCTGTAGGTCCTCCAGGAGGATGCGGACGACCGTGATGGGCAGCGACAGCTCGGCGGCGATCTCGACGACGGCCGTCGGGTGACGGCACAGCTCCAGGATGCGTACGTGCTCCGACTGCTGGCCCGTGGCCGGCTCGCACTCGGCCACGATCAGGGTCACCAGGTCGAACGCGCCGCCGTCGGCGCGGCTGCGGCCTCCGGTGATGGTGTACAGCCGGTCCGGGTCGCCCACGTCGACGGGCCGCCGGCTCATGACGCGGCGTTCGTGTGGCCCTGGCCGCGCGGTTCGGCGCTCAGGTGCTCCCCGATCTGCGCCACGAGCTGGCTCATCTGGTTGCCGACGACGCCGGGGTCGGCGTCCTCGTCGGCGATCACGGCGAGGTGCGCGCCCTGGCCCGCCTCGACGACGAACAGCAGGCCGCCGTGGAACTCCGTCATGGAGTGCCGTACGCCGCCCGTGCCGTCCCCGAACTCCATCGACGCGCCCTGGGCGAGCGCCTGCATGCCGGAGCAGATCGCGGAGAGCTGGTCCGCCTGGTCCAGGGTCAGGCCGGGGCTCCAGCACAGCTTCAGGCCGTCCCGGGAGAGGACGAGGGCGTGCCGGGTGCCGGGGGTGCCGTCGAGCAGGCTCTCCAGGAGCCAGTTCAGGCTGTTGTCGGTGGTCGTCATCGTGTGTCGGGGCCGTCACCGGGGGGGTGCGAACGCCCGTGCCTCCCTTTCGGTGTGCGGGGCGGGGGTCGAGAAACGGTCCTCGCGGTCCTGCGGAGCGGGCCGGTCCGCGAGGGGGGCGGGCGGCTACTCGGCCCGCGGCGGCCGTGGGTTTTCGCCCGTGTCGTCGGTGGCGGCCCGGCGGGCGCGGTGGAACGCGCCGAACCGGTCACCGATGCTCTGCGGGGAGCGCAGCCGTTCGTCCTGCGGCGCGCCGTCGGGGCCGGTCGGCACGGCGTCGGGGGCGGTCTGCCGTTCGGCGTCGCGCCGTTCGGTGGTGTGCCGGTCGTTCGCGGCGTGCGCGGCGGCCATCGTGCGGCCGGGGCGTCGCACGGGCAGGCCGCCCGGGGTGGCCTGCGCGGCGTCGGGCGCTTCGGGGCCGTCCGCCATGCCGTCCGTGGTGGCCTTCTCCGGGGAGGCCGGGGAAACCCGGGTCGGCAGGGAGGCGGGGCGGGCCGCCTCGGTCGTCTCCGGCGCGCTGTCCTGACGGGGCGCCGGGACGGCGGGGGCCTCGGCGGCGGGAGCCTCGACGGCGGGGTTCTCGATGGTGGGAGCCACTGCCGTACGGGCGCTGTCCGGCTGGGGCTGCTGTGCCAGGAGCTGCGGGGGCAGCAGGATGACGACGCCGGTGCCGCCGCGCGAGGAGGGGCGGAAGTTCACGCTGACGCCGTACTTGACGGCCAGTCGGCCCACGACGGCGAGCCCGAGCCGGGTGCCCTGGAGGAGCGCGAGGTCGGCGGCCTGCCCGGACACCGACTCCTTGGCGCGGCGCAGCGCCGCCTCGGACATGCGCAGACCGCTGTCCTCGATCGTGACGACGACGCCGGTGCGCGACTCCTCCACGTAGACGTGGACTTCGTCGGTGGGCGGCGAGAAGTTCGCGGCGTTGTCCATCAGTTCGGCCAGCAGGTGCATGACGCCTTCGGCGGCGAAGCCGACCACGGCCGCCTTGGTGGAGCTGTGCAGTCGTACCCGCTGATAGGCGGCGATGCGGCCGACGGCGCCGCGCAGGATGCTCTCCATGACGATCGGCTTGTTCCAGGCGCGGCTGGAGCGGCCGCCCATCAGGAGCGCGAGCCGGTCGGTCATCAGGCCGAGCTGCGACGTGCTGTGGTCGAGCCTGAGCAGGTCGCCGAAGACGTCCTCGCCGTGCCGGTCCTGCATCTCGCGCAGGTCGGCGAGCATGCTCACGGACTTGGCCTGCACCCGGCTCAGGGCCTTCGCGCTCGCGGTCTGGGCGGCGGCCGCGCGCCGCTCGCTCAGGGCGAGTTCCCGCACGGCGGCCTCGGTGAGGTCGCGCAGGGAGGGGTCGGCGGGCCAGGTCACGCCGGCGAGGGTCCGGTCCACCGAGGCGCCGCCGCGCAGCGCGCCGACGACCGCGGGGAGGGTCTCGGTGGCGAGCAGCCGTACGTCGTCGGTCAGCCGGGCCAGGTCACCGGCCGTGTGGTGCTGGGCCGCCGTCACGGTGGCGGCGCGCCGCTCCGCTTCGGCGAGGACGGTCACGCAGACGTTCAGGAGCTCGCGGTACGCCGGTTCGGCGGGGGGCCGGATCTGGTGCAGGGCGTCCTGCGGTCCCGCGCCCTCGTGCAGGGACCGCGCCACGGTCGGCAGGGTCACCTGGGACATGTGGATCACCTCGGCGCCCCGGGCGCCCAACTGCGTCTGGGCGGCGGTCAGCTGGCTCTCCAGCTGCGCGGCGTGCGCCCGGAGCCGGGCCGCGCCCGCGCGCCCCGTCCAGACGACGACGGCCAGGAGCAGCCAGCCGACCACGGCCACGGCGGCCACCCAGCCGCGGGCGGCCGACGGCGCGAGCCCCGCGGCCGCGGCTCCCGCCACGGCGGCCGCCCCCAGCAGGAGCAGCGGCAGCGAGGACGCCGCTCGCGGAGTGCCGGCTATGCCGGACGGACGCCCATCAGCGGACAAAGTCATTCCGTGACCCCTCGGTCTCGGCACGGGGATGCAGGCTGTCGGCCCGCCCTCACATCGGTGCCGTCGCGAAGGAGGCCCGCTCGGGGCCACGGCCCTCTGACGGCTGCGCATGGTCATGCTAATCGCAAGATCGTGTGGTGGTGGCAAGCACCATGAACCGGAGGCTCCGCATCACGGCCTTCGTCGTGAAAGAGGCCTTCAGCGCCGGGCATGTGCTATAGGGATCACTCCCGAGGTTCGACGCACAACTCACCCCACACCATCGGACCGAACGTTTCTGCGGTCCGTCAGATGCCGCCCCTCTGCGCCCCGTAGGCAAACATCCGAGTTCAAGTCCGGACCAGTGAGCGATTATTTTCAGCCACTCATGACGAGCGGCTGGCCGCACCCGGCAGCGGTTCGAGCCATTGGCATGGACAGCACCAGCGAACTGCCGTGCGGCGCGAGACGATTGCCATGCCACTGTCATCGATCGACCAGGCAAGCGGAAGCGGAAGGGAACCACCATGCGCATCACGAGACCCCTGTCCGTCGCCATCGCGGCCTCCGCGGCCGTGGCGTTGAGTGCCGCTGTCGCACCAGCGGCGGACACCTACGGAAGCCACTCCCGCACGGCGGCGGCCGAAGCGGCACCGCAAGCAGCCGCCGCCCCTCTCGGCATCGGAAGGCAGATCCACCCCCGGATCGACACCGGCATCTACTCCGGCCCCGGCCTCAGCACCCCGAGGATCGGAACGGCGTGGGCGGGCGACAACGTGGCCGGTATCTGCCAGGTTTTCGACAACAACGGCAAGCGGCTGGTCCTCGGCATCGAACGCCCCGGACGCAACGGCGTTCAATGGGCCAACACCGCCGGTTACATCTGGGACGACGACATCCGCGAACCCACCGGTGACCTGCCGTCGTGCAACGGCTACGGGCAGGGCGTCCACCCCAGGATCGACACGGCCATGTACTCCGGCCCCGGCCTGAGCACCCCGCGGATCGGGACCGCCTGGGCGGGCGACGACGTGGCCGGTGTCTGCAAGATCAACGACAACAACGGCAAACGCCTGGTCCTCGGCATCGAGCGGCCCGGACGCAACGGGGTCCAGTGGGCCAACACCGCCGGCTACATCTGGGACCTCGACATCGTCGAGTACACGGGCGGCCTGGAGGACTGCGGCGTGGTGTAACCACCGACAGCCAGCCTCGCTGCTGCCGGTACCGGCAGCGTCCGGCGCTCGATGCGGCTGTCATGAGTAGGCGTACTCAGGCGCGTCCCCTTCCCCGCGCGCCATACTCACCGCGTCAAGACGGAACAACGGGAGGGACACACGTGAAGAGCGCAGTGAAGGCCATAACGCCGTTATTCGTGGCGGCTGTTGGGGTGCTGGGGGCAGGGGCGTCGCCCGCCGCGGCGGCAGACGTACTCCTTCCCCACCCCGGCCCCGACGGGCTGGTGTGGGTGCCGGAGTCGACGGGGGACGGCGGAGTCGTGTCCGGAGGCGTGTCGGAGAGGCTCCCGACCGTGCTCACCGTGGCCTGCGAGGGCGGCGGCAGCGCGGCGGTGACGATGGAGGGACAGGACGACGTGCAGGTGGCCGAGTTCACGGTCAACTGCCCCAAGGGCAGCACGGGCGTGGGCTCGGCCTCCTTGGACCCCGGCGTGGTGCCGCGGGGATCCTTCTCCGTGGCGGTCGACACCTCGACGCAGGACATCCGCTGGTCCCTGACGGTGACTCAGCCCGAGTAACCCTCTCCTGCCCCTGCCCGTGCGGGCCGCGCTCCGTGTGTGGTGCGGGGCCCGCACGAGGCCCGGACAGGTCTGCCCTCCCCCTCCTCATGCCCCTCTGACCAGGGCTGACGTAAGAGAACGTCATGTCAGTGGCCGTGTCAGGGGTGTGACAGACGGGTGTCAGCGCCGGTGGGCATGGTGAGGGACATGAAGAGTTCAGCGATCGCGGCTTCGGGGCTGCGCAGAGTGCACGACGTACTGGCACGGCACGTGGAGTCCGGGAGGATTCCCGGGCTCGTGGCCCTGGTCAGCCGGGGCGGTGAGACGCACGTCGAGGCGATGGGGACGATGCGTCACGACGGTGGCGCGCCGATGCGCCGGGACACGATCTTCCGGATGGCCTCGACGTCCAAGCCGGTCGGGGTCGCGGCGGCGATGATCCTGCTCGACGAGTGCAGGCTGCGCCTCGACGATCCGGTGGAGCCGTGGCTGCCGGAACTCGCCGACCGGCGCGTGCTGAAGCGGGTCGACGGACCGCTGGACGACACCGTGCCCGCGCACCGGCCGATCACCGTGAGGGACGTACTGACCTGTACGTTCGGGCTCGGGATGGATCTGACGTCGCTGGGCCTCCCGATCCAGTCCGCGATGCAGGAACTGAATCTCACCGGCCATGCGGAGCCGCTGCCCGAGCCGGACGAGTGGATGCGCCGCCTCGGCACGCTGCCGCTGATGTTCCAGCCCGGGGAGCGGTGGGGGTACCACATCGGCTCCGACCTGCTGGGCGTGCTCGTCGCGAGGGTCACGGGCCAGTCGTACGAGGAGTTCCTGCGCGAGCGCGTCTTCGGTCCGCTGGGGATGGAGGACACCGGTTTCCACGTGCCTCCCAGCGAGATCGACCGGCTGCCGCCCAGCTACGCGCCCGATCCGCAGAGCGGGAAGTTCCTCGTGTGGGACGAGGCGGCGGGCGGCAGGTTCAGCCGACCGCCGGAGTTCCAGGCGGGCGGCGGTGCGCTGGTCTCGACCGTGGACGACTTCCACGCGTACTTCCAGATGCTGCTGCACCACGGGAAGCACGGGACCGAACGGATCCTGTCCCGGTCCGCCGTCGAGCTGATGACCACCAACCGCCTCACCCCCGAGCAGCAGGCCGCGCGCGAGGCCATGGCCAACAACACCCAGGCGTCGTACGGCCTCGGGCGCCACGGCGGCTGGGGCTTCGGGATGGCGGTGCGCACCTACCGCGGCGACTACGCGTCCGTGGGCCAGTTCGGCTGGGACGGCGGCACCGGCACCACGGCCTACGCCGACCCGGACAAGCAGCTCGTCGGCATCCTGCTCACCCAGACCGGAATGAGCACGGCGGATTCACCGCGGCTCATCCACGACTTCTGGACCACGCTCTACCAGGCGATCGACGACTGATGCCGAGCCCTCGCCGCATTCACCGTTCATCCGTATTCACCGTTCATCCGTGGCGTTCGCCGCGCTGAGTCGCATCCGCCGCATTCATTTGAAGGAGCACACCACCATGTCCGTCACCCTGACCCTTACCGACCAGGACAAGCACACCCTGCGGACCGGCGCGTACGGTGCCGTCTCGCTGTTGGCCGCCGCCGGTGCCGCCGGTTCGCCGCACAGGATCGCCACCAACGGCTCCCTCGCCCTGGCGTCCGCGACCGGCCCGATCGGACACGTGCTCGCCGCGAAGTCGAAGATCACGAACCTGCGCGGCAAGTCCGTGGCCGAACTCGCCGACCTCGTGCTGCCCGCCCTGACCGGAGCCATGAGCCTGCTGAAGAAGCAGGACCCGGCAGAGGCCGTCAACTACCGCGGCACCGTCCTCGTGGCCCTCGAAGCGGCCGCCCGCGCCCACCGGGGCGAGGCCGGTCCTCCACTGGCCGAGATGACCCGCAAGATCACTGAAGCCCTCGACGCGGCCTGACGCGGCGGTGGACCCCGGCCTGTCGGGACAGCCCTGCCCCGCTCGCGTTCAGCGCAGGCGGCGCAAGAAGACGTCGGCCGCGGTGTTGGTGTCGCCGGGCACGAGGTTTCCGGCCGGGGAGTCGAAGACGACCGCACTGCCGTCCTCAGTGACGCCGGTCCGCCGCCCCGGTGCGGTGTCCTCGTGCCCGAGGTCGCTGTCGTCGACGCTGACGACGGTGACCTGGCCGGTCCTCATGTCCTTCAGGAAGACGTCCTCGCTGCTGTCGCCGTCGTCGCCGGGGGCGAGGTTGGAGGCGGCGGAGGTGAACGCCGCGTAGCGCCCGTCGCGGCTCAGGGAGACCGCGTCGCTGTTCCCGTTGGCGGGTGTGCCGTCGGAGGTGGCGCTGACCAGTCGCATGCGCTTGGTCTCGCGGTCGTAGAGGAAGACGTTGTGCTGGCTCGTCGGGGCCGGTCCCTCGGGGCGGAGCACCCCGGAGGCCGAGGTGAACGCCACGTAGCGGGCGTCACCGCTGAGGGCGGCGCCCCAGGACGGGGTCTTGCGGTTGTAGCCGTGCGGGACGCTGACGAGTTCCGTGGTGTGCTTCTCGCGGTCGCGCAGGAAGATGTCGGTCGCGGAGGAGTGGTCCTCCACGTCGGTCAGGCCGGAGGCGTTCGAGGTGAAGGCGAGGTAACGACCGCCCGTGCCGCCCGCGAACGCGGGGGCGAACGCGTCGCCTTCGCCGTGCTTGCCGTCGTTGCCGAGCTGCGCCAGTTCCGTGGTCTTCTTCTTGCGGTCGTAGAGGAAGACGTCGTCCCGCTTGTTCGCGTCCCCCGTCACCAGGTCCTCGGCACCTGAGGCGTACGCGACGTAGCGGCCGTCGCCGCTGACCGCGGGGTCGTACGTCAGCTGGCCGCGCAGTCCGTCGTAGGTCGCGCCCGTGGGGCTGATCCGCTCGGTCCTGCCGGTACGACGGTCGTGCAGGAAGACGTCGTCGAGGTCGTTGGGGTCGCCGCGGACGAGGTCGTCGGCGGTGGAGGTGAAGACCACGTGCCGTCCGTCGGGGCTGATCGAGACTTCCCGTACGACGCCGTGGCTCGCCTTGCCGTTGCTCTGGACGCTGACGCGTTCCGTCTTTCCGGTGCGCAGGTCACGGACGAAGGCGTCGGGCGTGCCGTTGGTGTCGTTCTCGACCAGGTTCCGGGACGCCGAGACGAAGGCGACGTACCGGCCGTCGGCGCTGATGGCGGGGCCGGTGGAAGCCGCGTTGCCCTGGGCGCCCGTCGGGCCGACGCTCAACCGCTCGGTGTGCGGGGCAGAAGGAGGAGCGGCGGAGGCACCCGGTGGTGACAGCACGGCCATGGCGCAGAGGGCGGCGAGCGCGGCGCCGGCGGCTGTCACGCGCTGATGAACGGGCATCCGGTTCCTCCTGTGTCGACGGCGGTCCAGTCGTGCTGTCCGGGCCCGCTCGGGGAGTGGCGCATATCTTTCGTTTCCCGCGCGCCTTTCTCCTCGGCGTTTCGGCCCCGGTCGGTACGAGTCGTCAGTACGAGCAGTCAGTACGGGCAATCGGTACGAGCAATCGGTACGGGCAATCGGTCGGCGAAGGCCAAGTGGTCACGCCGGACGCCCCGGTCGCCCGGCTCCTGCGGCGATCGGCCGTGGCGTGGCCAAGCGCACCGTAGGCGAGCGAACACGGAGAAGTCCCGGGGGTCAATGTGTCGCGTGCCCTCCACGGTGCGGATGCGTCGGTTGCATCAGCGGGATGGGAGCGTTGCGGCGGGCTTTTGTGCCGTCCTCACGCGGAATGGGCAACCATCGGCGCCGATTCGGCAGCCGTGCCTCCTTGCGGAATCCGTGCGCGGCGCGGCGGGTCAAAGGCCGCCCGATCCGGCCAATCGCCGCCTGGTCCGAAGGGAACCGTCTAGCCGCGGATGTTCACATCGATGCAGGCGTAGAAGGCATTCTCCGTGTCGGCGATGTTCCAGACCGCCAGGACCTTCTGCTGGCCTCGGATGCTGCCGAAATTGACGTGGTGGCGTACGAACTGGGGCGGTTGGGCGCCACCCTGGTCGAACTCGGCGACCTTTTGGGAACCCACGAAGTACTGCCAGGTGGTCGTGCTGTGCTGCGCGGTCAACTGCCAGGTGAACTGCGTCGACTTGGCGATGCTGTGGACGGTCCAGCCCTTTCTGTCGTCGTCCAGGTCGGCGAACTGGGCATTGCCGCCACTGCAGCTCTTGAGGCCTTTGGGCCCTTCCACGGCATCGGGCTCCCACTTGATGGGGCCGCACTCCACGCTCCCGTTGAAGCACTGGTCCTGTCGGCTGGCGGGGGCGGTCACCCAGCCGTGCGCTTGGGCGGGACCGGCCGGGAGACTCACGGCGATGAGCGGCGCGAGGGCCAGGACGAGGGCGGCGGCCGAGCTCTTTTTCGCGGACATGACAACTCCTTCCGTCATTAGTCCGGACCATAGCGCGCGGCGGTTCACGGTCAAGAGCCATGGGGCGGAAGTGGCCAGGGATGCCTCCACGCCGACCCACCGGCCCACCGGTCCACCCGGCCCACCCCGCAGCCCCGCAGCCCCGCAGCCCCGCAGCCCGAACGGGCCTGCCCGGCCGACCAGTTCTCCCCCGTCCCCATTGCACGGAGCCGTGCCACGAAAGATCATGGCCGCCATGGTGCGACCGAGGCAGCTCATCGAGTGCGGAGACTTCGTCCTGCGACGCTGGCGGGGGCAGAGCGATTTCGCTCCGGCGTTCCGGTTGATCGAGGAGTCCGTGGAGCATCTGCGGCCCTGGGAACCGTGGGTGGAGGGGCACAGCGAGGAGAACACCCGGAGCTTCCTCGCGAAGGACGAGGCGAAGTGGGCGAGCGGCGACGTGTACAACTACGCCATAGCCCAGGGCGACACGCTCGTCGGCATGTGCCAGTCCTACCGCGCGCCCGAGCCCCAGGGCCGGCGCATGGGGTACTGGCTGCACCCGGCCGCCACCGGCCGGGGCATCGCCACGCGGGCGGCAGCGGCCCTGGTCACCGAGCTGTTCACCCTGCCGGGCGTGGCGTATCTGGAGATCGTGCACGACCTGGCCAACACCTCAAGTGCCGGTGTACCCCGCCGCTTGGGCTTCACCGAGGTCCGCCGCGAGCAGGCGCCATGCCCCACGACTCCCGCGGGCACGGGGATCGGCGTCGTCTGGCGCCTGGACCGGCCCGCCCCGCCGCGCGGCCCAGTCGATCATGGTTGGTAGCCTCCCCCGATGACTGCGACGTTCAACGACTCCGTACGCGCACGGCTGCGCGCTCCCCTCATCTGGTACGTCGGCACCGTGTTCGCCGATGGAGCTCCGCAGGTCAGCCCGATGTGGGTGGACCTGGTGGGAGAGAACGAGCTGATGTTCAACACCTCGGTGGGCCGGGTGAAGGAGGAGAACCTGCGCCGCGACCCCCGCGTCTACCTCTCGCACGCGGATGCCGCGGACCCCTTCGACCGGGTGCAGATCAGCGGGGTGGTGGACCGCTTCGTCGAGGGCGACGAGGCGCACGGCCACATGGACCGCCTGGCCCAGAAGTACCTGGGCAGCGAACGCTTCGAGTGGCTCATGCCCGGGGAGCAGCGGGTCGCGGTGATCGTGCGCCCCACCAAGGTCCGGCACATCGTCGGGGTGGAGCGCTTCCGGCCCGGTGGGCCCGTCCCGGCTTCCTGACCTGGGGCGTGTGCCGTGCCACCGCGCGCCGTCGGGCCCGTGTCAGCGGGAGGGTGCGATTCCCCAGGCGGCGGCCCGCGCGGCGGCGGCCGCGCGGTTGGGGAGGTCCAGCTTGGCGAGGATGTGCTCGATGTGGGTGCCCACGGTGCGCGGCGTGATGTAGAGCCGCTCGGCGATCTCGCGGTTGGTGCGGCCCGTGGTCAGTTCGGCGAGGACCTGGAGCTCGCGGGGCGAGAGTCCCCCGGGCCGCGCGTCGGCCGCGGGGGCCTGCTCGGGCGGCGGGTCCGCCTGGGGGGCGACCGCCGCGGCGAGGGACTCGGTGAGCAGGGTGACCACGGCGCGCGCCGGGTCGGGCGCGCGCCGCGGCCGCCGGGTGCTGACGTTCAGCATGCCGACGTACCGGCCGTCGGCGGCGAACAGGCACTGGGCCACGCCGTCCTCGATGCCGAGGGGGGACAGCACTTCCTGGAAGCCGAGGGACGCGGCCAGGAGCTGCCCCGGGACGTCCCTCAGCCAGAGGCCGCCCCGCTCCGGGCTGCGGAGCACGGGGAACACCGGGTCCCGGTGGAGGCGGTTCTCGATGTAGGCCGTGGCGTCGTCCGGGTAGCTCCCGGCCAGGGTGGTGTGGCGCCGGTGCAGCGGATCCCACCGGGTCAGCGAGGCGTGGTCGTACTCCACCACCTCCGCCAGCGCCGTCAGGACCGGGCCGAGGCCGGTCGCGCCGTGCGCGGCGCTCCGTGCGGCCTCGCGGACGTGGACGGCCGCGTCCAGGATGTCCGCCGTGCTCCGCTGCGCTGCCATCCCCCAAGGATGATCATGTGCCTGGAATACGTCAAACGCGAAGGGATACGTCAAACGCGAAGGGTGTCGTGCACGACAAGGCCGTCCACGACGGTCAGGACGACCGGCATGGTGGGGATGTCGTGGGGGTCGGCGGTGAGCAGATCCCCGTCGAGCACGCACAGGTCCGCGACCTTGCCCGGCTCCAGGGAGCCCTTCCAGTCGTCGGCGAAGTCCTGCCAGGCCGCGTTGATCGTGTACGTACGGATCGCGTCGGCCAGGCCGATGCGCTGCTCGGGGCCGCTGACCCGGCCCGCGGCCTTCGATTCGCGCAGCACCATGGTGGCGACGCCCTGGCGCCAGTCCGGGTGCGTGACGGGGGCGTCGGAGCCGCTCGCGACGCGCACGCCCGCGTCGATGGCGTCGCGGTAGGGCCAGGCGTACGCGGCGCGCTCGACGCCGACGAAGTCCTCCTCCATGTCGGCGACGGTCCACTTGATGGTGGGGTTCATGTTGACGCCGAAGTCGTGCGCGGCAAGGACCTTCATGCTGTGCGCGGTGAGGAAGTCGCCGTGGATGATGTAGTGGCGGGCGTCGGGCCGCGGGTGTTCGGCCATGGCCGCGGCGAAGGCGTCCGCGACGGTGTCGCAGGCCCGGTCGCCGGTGACGTGGATGCCCAGCTGGTGACCGGCGACGTGGGCGTGGCGGATGATGGCGTCGATCTCGGCGGTGCGCTCGGTGTCGGTGGCGCCGCTGACGCACAGGGAGCCGCAGCCGCCGCCGACGTACGGCTCGTGCATCCAGGACGTCTTGTTGGGGACGACGCCGTCGGCGAAGACCTTGACGCCGTGGATCGCGAGGCGGCGCGGGTCGGCGTCACCCACCTCGCCGATGGCGGTGAGGGTGCGGGCGAACTCCTCCGCGGTGCTCGCCATCCCGGTGGGCAGGAGCAGGACGCCGACGCGGGCGGTCAGTTCGCCGTCGGCCAGCAGCTGACGGTAGACGTCGAGGGTCTGGGCGCCGAGCGCGCCGCGCATGATGCCGTCGCCCCCGGGGCCGAGCCCGGGTTCGGTGTAGCTGGTGATGCCGGTCCGGGCGAGGGTGGCGAGGGTGGACCGGATCGCGTCGGTCCGCTCCTGGCGGCTGAGCGGCGGCAGCGCGTTCTGGATCAGGGCCTGGGCGCCCTCGTGGAGCAGCCCGGTGGGCTCTCCCTCGTCGTCCTTGACGATGGCTCCGCCGGGCGGGGCGACGGTGTCCCGGTCGATCCCGATGAGTTCCAGGGCCTTGGAGTTGACCCAGGTGGCGTGGCCGGAGAAGGAGTACAGGACGACGGGGTGGTCGGGGCTCACGGCGTCCAGGTCGTGCCGCGAGGGGGTCCGCGACGGGTCGGCGACGCACTCGTCGAGGTAGCCGGGGTCCCAGCCGTGCCCGGTGATCCACTGCCCGTCGGGGGTGCGTCCGACGGCCTCCCGCACCGCTTCCGCGGCGTCCGTGAGGGAGGACACGGCGGGGTGGCCGAGGTCGACGGAGAGCGGCGGCGTCGCCATGCCGAAGGCGCATCCGTGCAGATGGGAATCGTTGATTCCGGGGAGCAGCGTCGCTCCTCGCAGGTCGACGACGCGGGTGTCGGGTCCGATGAGCGGCGCGACGTCGTCCCGCTCGCCGACGGCGCTGATGACCCCGTCGGTCACCGCGAGGGCCGAGGCGATGGAGAACTCCGCATCGACCGTGACCACCTGGCCGCCGAGAAACACCAGGTCCGCATACGTGTCCACAGAGGGTCCTTTCGAGTACCGGGCGCTCTGCGAGCACCCGCGAACGATCTCTCGAGGACTATGGCCGTGCTGCTCTGCCCCGCACATCGGTCATCCAACCGATAGGGGCTCTCGGCGCGGGGAGGACTGGCCAGACGGCGGATCCGGAGGCGGCGGTGCAGGTACGGTCCGCGGGCGACCACCGGCCGGAGCGAGCCGGGGCCGCAGGACACGCATGCGTCGTTCCGCCGTCGGCTGTGCGAGGTCAGCCGACGTCCACCCGTGTCCTGGGCTCGCGCTCCTCCGTGCGCGGCGGCCGCTCGGTTCGCATGGTTCGAGCGGCCGACCGATGTCAGGCGGCGGCCTTCTCATAGGCCTCGCGGATGTTCGCCGGGACGCGGCCGCGGTCATTGACCTCGAAGCCGTTCTCCTTCGCCCAGGCACGCATCTTGGCCGTGTCCTGGCCGGCGCTCTTGCCCTTGCTCACGGGCTGCTTCACGCCGCGGCCGCCACCGGTCTTGCGGCCGCCTTTCAGGTACGGCTCGAGGAGACCGCGCAGCTTGTCGGCGTTCTTGGTGCTGAGGTCGATCTCGTATGCCTTGCCGTCCAGGCCGAACGTCACGGTCTCGTCGGCCGTCTTGCCGTCCAGGTCGTCAATCAGCTTGATTTCTACGCGCTGTGCCATGGTTGTGCCTTCCGTAAAGGGGTTCGCCGATGAGGGGTGGCCCGTCGGCCACCGAGCTTCTCGAGGTCGCTTATCCGCTGACGGTCACGCCGGTCGGTCAGCGCGCTTGCCTGAGTTTCGCACGGTGACGTATGGCGTGTTCGTCCGCATACAACTTCTCGACCCCCCAATCCATTTGGGGATCATCTCAGAGGAATGCGGATACCGCTAGCGGCAATCCTGATGATGTGGAGCCGAGATACTCTCAATCCCCGGGACAACGCCGGTCCTACGGAATCGCTCAGGCGTCCAGCAGGCAACAATCGCCGTCTTCCGGCGAGGGGAGATACGCCGATCAGTCAAGGTCGTCCGGGACCTGAACAGGGCGCGACTCTCCCATGTCAATGAAGAGCGGCTGTCCGCCTTGATGCGCAGATCTCTCATTCGTCTCGATCTCAACGTGTCGATCTCACCGTCTCGATCTCACTGAACGTGCTTGTCCGATCGCACCCCATCAAGGTCACCGTCGACGCGGCTACCTGAGATGTGCGAGAAGCCCGTCGAGTGCCTTGGTCAGGGCTTCGGCGTTGCTCGTGTCGAACCACGTGGTGCGAATGCGCTCGTTGCTTCCGTTCGGCGTCTCGTGGTCGCCCGCGAGCTGCCGCAGAGACCGGGTGTCGTCGTCCAGGCCGCGCCCGACGCCTTGGAAGAGGCTGCGGATGTACCGGGCCGCGCCCTCGGGAGGAATGCCTTGTCGCGAGGCCCAGTCGGTGAGCGTGGCCAGGTACCAGTAATGGACGGTCAGTGTGCCCGTCAGCGTGGAGTAGACGTCGAATGCCGCTTCGTCCACGACCGGCAGCGCCCCGCCCAGGGCGTCGAAGAGGCTTTCCACGGCCGGGCGGGAAGGGTGAATGACGGTGACGGACCGGCGTTCGCGCGCGGCGGGCAGCGGAATGGCGCGCACGACGGGGGCGCCGGTGTCGATGCTCCGGCGCAGCTCGCTGATGCTGACGCCCGCCATGACGCTGATGACGACCTTGTCGCGGTGTCAGTACACACCCGCACGTTCGGGTACCGCTGGGCGAGTTCGGCGGCGGTACGGGCTCCGCGGGGCGAGAGGTGGATCTGCGGGGGCTCCTCGACGCCGTCGCTCAGGCCGGTCACGATGGCACGGCCGATCTCGCCCACGCCGATGATTCCGAGGCCGCCACGGTCGACGAGGGCAGCGGCGGTCCGCTCGGGAGAAGTCCAGCACCAGCCGCCCCCGCAAGCCTCCGGCTTCCAGGAGGCGGTGGGCCCGAGCGGCCTCGGCGGCAGGCAGCACCTCGGCGACCCGCATGCTGAGCACGCCCTCCTCGGCCTGGCGGCGCAGCGCGTCCAGGAGCGCGGTGTCGAACATGACGGCCGACACCACCACGGGACACACCCGGATGCCGCGCTCGGCGGGGCCGGGCCAGCCCCGCAGTTCGGCCAGGGCTCCGCCGTCGGCGATGGCGGGTACGACGTCGGTGGTCTGCGCCGATCCGTCGAGCAGCCCCGGCACGCCGTCCGTGGCCAACTCGCGTACCCGTGTGGGAAATTCGCGCCCTCGCGCCACCACGTGGTCCGCTCCGAAGCCGCGTACCAGGTCGGTGTCGCGCGGGGAGGCATCGGCGATGACGGTCAGCCCGTCGGCCTTGGCCAACTCCACCGCGTACCCGCCGACGGCGCCCGCCGCACCGGTGACCGCGACGGTCCCCCCGCTCGGCACGGCGAGGGCGTCCAAGGCGTGGCGGGCGGTCGCGGCGTTCATCAGCAGGGTGGACGCCTCGGCGAACCCGGCGCCCAGGGGCGCGGGCACCACCGCTGCCGCGGGCACCACGACCTGCTCGGCGTAGGCTCCGCCGTGCGGGCCGGTGAACGGGACCATCGCGATGACGCTCTGGCCGACGGCGAGCCGGTCACCGGTTCCGGGCCCGAGCTGGTCGATGACGCCCGCCGCGTCCATGCCCGGTACGAACGGCGGTTCCATGCCCACCATGCGGACGGCGTGGCCGCCGGTGCGCAGCAGCACGTCGGTCGGATTCACAGCGGCCGCGTGCACGCGGATGCGGACCTCGCCGGGGCCCGCCTTCGGTTCGGCGAGGTCCAGCACCCGCAGGACGTCGGGGCCGCCGAACGCGTTGATCCCTATCGCCCTCACAACACCGGCAACCCGATGGGCCGTTGCTTCATTCCGCGACGGGACGTCCGGTCGGCCCCTCGTGCTGTCAGGCGCGGCAGCGCAGCATCTCCAGCGGCGGGTTGGCGAAGCAGTCCGCCCAGAAATCCGCCCCGAACTCGCGCACGCCGTCGTCGGACACCTTCAGCGGGACCCACGTCACCTCGCTGAATCCGGCCGTACGCAGGCAGTGTTCGTAGACCTCGCGGCGCGGGCAGGCGCCGACGAACGAGACCGGCGGGTCGAGCAACGCCGTGACCCGGACACGGGGCCCGGTCTCGATTTCCTCGCCGGTCGGTTCGCAGAGGAAGCCGTACTTGGCCAGCGAGGGCCCGTCGAAGCGGTAGTCCGGGTTCTGGGCGAACACGAAGAACTCGCCGCCGGGCTTCAGGCTCCGGCGCACGTTGCGGCACATCCGCTCCATGGCGGCGATGTCTTCCGCGTAGTTGAGCAGCTGCACCGCGAGCGCGACGTCGAAGTGCCGCCCCAGGGGCCGTAGTTCGGACACGTCGCCCACCTCGTAGAGCACGCCCAGCGGTTCGCGCTCCTCGAACGCCCGCGCCACGGCGACCATCTCGCCGGAGATGTCGACGCCGAACACCTCCGTGGCACCGCGTCGCTTGACCTCCCTGCTGTAGAAGCCGGTGCCGGAGGCGAGGTCGAGCACTGACTTGCCGCGCACGTCCCCGACCATCTCCAGGAAGCTGGGCACCTCTCCGTACCGCGCCAGCGGCAGGGCCTTGAAGCCCTCGAACGCCTCACCGATCTCGTCGTACTGCTGCACGCTCATCGCGCCGCACTCCCCTGTGTTTCGACATGCCCGCGCCCGCAGCCCCCGTCCTCGGTGCGTGCGTCGCGGCTTCCGTTCGGCAGTCTCTACGGATGGCGGCAGGCTGCCGTATTGGCAGAAGCCACAAAGATCCGGACATCGTCCCGGGCTCCCGTACAGGGTCCGCGGTGACGGTGACGCCGATCCGACCGGGCTAGGGGACGTCGCGCCGGGGGAATGTCAACGCATGGCTCTGACATCGCTGATCATTTCCGCTGCCGCGCTCGCCGGTGTCCTGGTGTCTCTGGTCTACCAGTCCCGCCAGACGAGGATCTCCCAGGACGGAAGCATCCGCGCCTCGCATCGCGAACTGCTGGTCCTCAGCCTCAACGATCCCGTTCTGCGGGCCTGTTGGGGCAGTCCGAGCAACGACCTGCCCGACGACCAGGCGCGCCAGGTCATGTTCGCCAACCTCATTGTCACCTGGTGGCAGACCCAGTACGTACTCAAGGAACTCAGCGAGCCCGAACTGGCGATCAGTCTGGGGACGTTCTTCCGAGGTGAGGTCGGCCGCACCTACTGGAGCCGGGTTCACCGGGGCTGGTGGCGCGTGGCGGAGGCGACGCACTCCAAGCGCAAGAAGCGCTTCGTGGCGATCGTCGACGAGCACTACCGGCTGGCGGTCGGCGGGAACAGCTAGGGCTCGCGTCGCCCGTTCCGCGGTGAAGATCGTTCCATGGCGACGCCACCAGACGGCCCTCTGCGCTGGCCCGACCGGGGCAGGTGTGGGCACATGGCAGGGACGGCGCGGCTGTGCGCCGTCGTCTTCCCGTACGCGTTCCTGTACGCGTTCCCGTACGAAAGGACTGGTCGTGGGCAAGCGTGATCGAGGCCGGGGCGAGGCCTGGCAGGACGAGCAGGCCAAGAAGGCTCTCGCCGAGAAGGAGCGGGCCGAGAAGGAGGCGGCCAGGGCTTCCGAGGCGGACAGCGCCAAGGCACCTCCCGGCCGGAACCCCGGCGTGCGCGAGACACCCGGGGAGTCCGGGCATTCCGGGTAGTCCGCGTCGGCCTTGGTGAGGGGCTCGTGCGTGGCGCGGGCCCCCCATCGGGGGTCAGGGCTCGGTCAGGGCGGTGTCCTCGCCGAGGGTGTAGGCGTCCTTGACCTTCACCTGGGCCACGCCCCGGCCCTCGTCGAAGACGGCGCGCCAGTCGCCGATGACGTGGAGTTCGTCGGTGCCCATCGCGCGGACCACCATCAGGCCCTCGTCGTAGGCCTTGTAGGTCTTCATCCAGAGGTTGGCGAAGGCCTGGGAGCGGATGAGGTGCATCCAGTCGGACCGGTACAGCTCGCGGTTGTAGTTCGACTCCCCAAGGGTCGAGACGAACTTGGAGTACATGGCCTTGACGTACTCCAGCGTCACCTCGTCGTCCTCGGCGATCGCCCGGTCCCGGGCGTCCTTCAGAGCGATGCGGAACTTCTCCAGAAGCCCCTCCGTGGCGCCGGAGGTGAACGACTCGTGGATCTCGGGCGGGTCGCACAGGCCGTACTTGGGTCCGGACAGGCGCAGCAGCAGGCGCAGGGTCGGTTCGGTCACCCACAGGGGGCCGGGTTCGTCGCGGCTGCCGAGCGGGTTGGGGAGTACGTGGTCGTGGTCCCAGGCGGGCGGCGTGATCAGGTGGACTCCGGCTCGGCGCCGGTCGTGGAGGGTGCCCGTGGAGTGCTCCAGCTGGCCGATCGGCAGGTGGGTCTTGAGGGCGGACAGGTACGCGCCGTTGATGTCGAGGGCGGTCACCTCGTGCTGCCCGGCGGGCAGTTCGGGGCGGGTCCACTTGGGGCGCGCCTCCCAGATTTGGTCGGCGCCGCGGGCGCTCTGCCTGCGCAGGATGTCGGGCATCCAGGGGTGGGCGACGATGTCGTAGCGACCGCCGGTGCGGGTGTGGTCGAGGAGCGCCATCGCGTCGGGGATGGCGCGCTTGATCAGGGCCGCGGTGGCCGCCTCGACGTCGCCGTGGTGCTGCGCCATGGTCTCGGCGACGGCCGTGCCGATCAGGTCCGGGGAGTCGGCGGCGGTCTGGGCACGGCGGCCGACGGGGACGACCTTCACGCCTCGGCCCGGGCTGCGGACGGTGCGGGTCGCGGTGCTGGGGGCGTCGCCCGGCTCAGGGGCTGAGGGGGTGGTGTGCGGCGGCCGCGCCGAGGCGTCGGCTGTTTGCGCCGGGCCGCTGGGCGCGGCGGCCCCGCACTCGGCGGCGTCCAGATGCTGGGGATAGCCCTCGACCTGGTCATGGGCGGGCTGCCCGCACAGCACGCACGGCTGCGGCTCGGCGAGTTCGTCCTGTGCCGACTGTGCCAACTGTGCCGACCGGGCCGGGGCGTCGGTGCCGGCGGTCGGCAGCGGTTCGTGGGCGGGGGGCGCCTCCGCAGGCTCCTCGGCGGGTGCGGCGGCGCTCAGCCGGGCCTGGACCTTGTCCTCGGCCTGCCCCAGGAAGTACGCGTACCGGCTGCGGACCTCGCCGCTGGGGTCGCGGCCCGCCTCCCAGCCGCCCACGGTGGACGGGCTCACGGCGAGCGCGCGGGCCACCTGCGCACGGGAGAGGCCCAGCGCCTCGCGCAGCGCGCGGCGTTGCTCGGCCGGCGGCAGCGGAACGGGTTCGGCCGCCGAGGCGAGCAGCGCGTCGATCGCGTCGAAGTCGCTCATGCCGTCTCTCCGTGGGGGTGCAGGGATGCCTTCTCGCCGTGAGGGTGCACGGGAGCTTTCTCGTCGCGGGGGTGCGGGGGCTGTGGGGGCTGCGAGGACTGCGCGGGCCGCGGAGGCTGCGGGGGCGCCTTGAGGTAGGCGATCGGGCCGCCCGACCTCGCCTCCTGGACCCGCGCGCCCAGCAGCGTACGGGTCAGTGCGGCCAGAGCGGGATCTCCGGTCAGGACGCGAGAGCTGTCGGGGTGATCGAGTGCCGTGACGCGCCCGGCGACGCTCGCTTCGAACGAGTGCCGTACGTCCCGCCCTCCGTGCCGGGTGCCACCGCGGCCTCGGACGGCCAGGACCCCGGTCACCCAGCCGGCCACCGCCACGGCCAGGACTCCGGCGGCGACGACCTTGTCCGGCTCGCACCGCCACCACTGGCGGGAGGCCTCGAGGAACTGCTCGTCCGTCAGGTGCGGGGCGTCCCCGATGAACTCCCGGTCGTCGTCCTCGTGCGGCGGCGGCCCGGCGGGCCCGGTGCGCAGCACCGGCAGTTCCCCGCGGGTGACGCTGATCTGCGGGGCGCGGGCCAGGGCGTGGACCCGGGCCGCGGCGAGGTCGGGGAGGAATCCGCTGGCCAGGAGCTTGCCGACCGTGTTCGGTGACAGCCGGAGCACCGTGGCGGCCTGGGGGCGGGTGAGGAATTCGCCTGCCAGGACCTGGGGTGTCGTCAGGGCGACGGACGGCAGCACGGCTTCGGCCTCCGGGTCGAGTGCGGTGAAGCGAGTGTGGTGAAGCAAGGCACAGTGTATTGCTTCACCATGCTCATGGAGCGCGTGCCCCGGCCCGGAGTGACACACGGGCAGAGACGTCGCCCGAAAGGCGACCGACCCACTGGCCCCGACCCACTGGCCCGACCGCCTCTCCATCCGCTGCCCATCCGCCCGTCGTCGGTCCATCCGCCCGTGGCAGGATTCTCCGCCGTGACGAACGCGGCAGGTGACTTCGAGTTGACCATGGATGAGCTGCGCGTCGTGGCGCGCTTCGCGGCGGAGAGCGCGCAGGACGTCCTGTCCGTGTACGAGGACGCCAGCCCCGGCGACGACCGGCCCCGCGCGGCCCTCGATGCCGCGTGGGTGTTCGTGAACGGCGCGCGCAGGACCAAGGTGCAGCGCGTCACCTCCTTGGACGCGCACCGCGCGGCGAAGGACGCTGCCACCGAGGCCGCGCGTCTCGCCGCCCGTGCCGCCGGTGACGCGGCGGCCGCCGCGTACCTTCATCCGATCGCGAAGGCCACCCAGGTGGGCCACATCCTGCGTGCTGCCGCTTGTGCGGCGCGCGTCGCCGAGCTGAACGCGGGCGACGACCCGGACGTCGGCCTCGCGCAGCTCGAGCGGGTGCGGCAGCGCGCGACACCGGTTCTGATCGACGTACTCGGCCGCTACCCTCTCCCGCCGGTCGGCAGGAGCCGCGTCGCACAGCTCATGAGCCTGCTGGACGCCTCGCTGCGTACCACTCGCTAGCGAGTGGCCAACGCCCGCACGTGCGACGGTGCGTCGCCGAGCTACCGGACAGCCTCCACGGGGGCTCGGGCTGAGGTCGAGCCTGATTCGGAAGGCTCCTGCACGCCACTGCTGGTCAGCGGTTCCTGTGTGACGGGGGCCGCGTTGGTGCTCAGCACCTCGCCCTAACACAGCCCTATTTGCCCCCAGCAACGGTCTGCGCCAGGGGCGGAATAGGCCCCTCCGTGATCATTTGTGGCTGGCCAGTTCAGGCCTCACACCACCACCCCCCGTGGCCGCTGCATTCCCCCCGACCCGACACACACCACAGGGGGAAACAGGCGATGATGCGCTCCATCAGACCCGCCGGCCACACCGGCAGATCACGCATGGCGATGACCGCCGTGGCGGCCGCCGTAGCAGTCACCGCCACCAGCCTTGCCGCCTCTCCGGCCGCCGCGGCACCCACCGGCACAACGGCGTCCCGGCCCGGCGACAGCCGTACGGCGGCCGACCTCGGCACACGCCACCCCTACATCAAGACCACCGAGGTCTCCCCGACGATCACCCACTTCAAGGGCTGGTACGTCACCGAGGGCACCACCGGCAACCAGACCGTCACCACCAGCACCCAGACGACCATCACGGTCTCCGTCGGCCTCAACAACAGCATCGAGGGCGGCTTCGCCTCCGAGACCCTCGGCAAGGCCGGCGTGAGCGTGGGCCTGAACGTGAAGGCCGAGTCCTCCTCCACCAGCACCGAGTCCAACTCGGTCGCGTGGAACTTCAACCAGGCCGGCTACTACGGCGTGTACAAGGGCACCAAGAAGGTCACCGGCACATACGGCAGCCTCAACTGCAACCGCGTCCAGCAGAACGACGGCAGCTGGGCGCTGAAATGGATCGAAGGGTCCGAAGGCGGCAGCTTCACCACCTACACCACCCTCGAAGAAGGCGCGGTGGCGCCGACGGCCACGCAGAAACACAACCGCCACACCCAGCCCCCGGCCACCGAACGAGGAGTCTTGAGGACACTGCCCTGCGCGGAGGACGACCTCCAGCGGTTCTACATCTACCGCGACGTACCCGGCAGCCCGAAGATCGGTGTGCAGAACAAGTACACCGGCTCCATGATGGGCCACGACCGCTACGCGGACGGCGAGTTCCTACGCCAGTACTCCAGCGGCAGACAGGACGGCGCGGGCACGTACAACCTGACCACCGTCTGACGGCCCACACCCCGCGAGCGGACCCGCACGAACCCGTGCGTCACGCTGCTGCGCTGCTGCCGCCGCGTCCAGTATGCGCGGCGCGCCGGACGGCGGGGTGAGTTCGGCCGAGGGCGGCGAGCGGCCCCTCTCACGCAGGGCGCGGGTGAGAGGGGCCGACGCGTGGGCTGTCAGGCGCCGTTGCGGGGCCTGTCCGTCGCGGCTACTTGCAGACGGTGCCGTCGGCCGGGGCCTTGCCGTCGATCAGGAACGTGTCGATCGCCTTCGTGGCGCAGCGGTTCTCGCCGTAGGTGCCGTGGCCCTCGCCGTCGACGGTCAGGTTGACGCCCACGCCCTTGCCCAGCTGCCGTGCCATGCGCCGGGCGCCTTCGACGGGCGTGGCCGGGTCGCCGGTGTTGCCGACGACCACGATCGGGTCGGCGCCGGGCGCGGCCACCTCGGGCTTGTCCGCCGTGCCGCGCACCGGCCACGCCGAGCAGCCGAGCAGGCCGTCCGCCATGGACGGGCCGAAGACCGGCGAGGCCTTCTCGAAGGCGGGCCGCTGCGCGTCCGCGTCGGCCCGGGTGTGGCGGCTGCGGGTGTCGGCGCAGGTGATCGCGGTGTTCGCGGCGTACATGTTGCTGTAACGGCCCTTGTCGTCGCGGCCGTTGTAGGAGTCGGCGAACATCAGCAGGTTGTTGCCGGTGCCGCCCTGCATCGTCTCGCCCAGGCTCTGCGCCAGGGCGTCCCAGCCCTCCTCGCCCGCGTACAGGGTGGCTCCGATGCCGGTGAGGGCGAGTTCCTTGGTGAGCTTGCGGCCGCTCTCGGTGGACGCGGGCTTCTTGTCGAGCTTGGCCAGCATGGCGTTGACGCGCCGGTTGCCCTCGGCGGCGTTCTTCCCGGTCGGGCAGTTCTCGGTGTACTCCTTGGCGCAGTAGGCCATGGCGGACTCCAGGGCCTTCTGGAAGGCCTTGGCCTGGGCGAGGCCCGACTGCAGCGGGTCCTGGCTGGGGTCGACGACCGCGTCGAAGACGGTGCGGCCGACGTTCTTCGGGAAGAGGTGCGCGTAGACGCCGCCGAGTTCGGTGCCGTACGAGATGCCGAAGTAGTTCAGCTTCTTGTCGCCGAGCACCTGGCGCATCAGGTCCATGTCGCGCGCGGTGGTGGCGGTGCCGACGTGCGGGAGCACCTTGGCGGAGTTCTTCTCGCAGGCCCGGGTGAGCCGCTTGGCGTCCTTGAGCGCGTCCCCGCTGCCCGGGTCGGTGTCGAGGGTCTTGTCGTCCAGGCACTTGACGGCCGTGGTGTTGCCGACGCCGCGCGGGTCGAAGCTGACCAGGTCGTAGGAGGCGTTGAGCTTGGTGTAGTCCTCGGCGGCCTGCGGGAGGGTGGCGACGCCGGAGGCGCCCGGGCCGCCGAAGTTGTAGACGAGGGAGCCGATGCGCCGGTCGGCGTCGGTGGCCTTCTTGCGGATGAGGGCCACGCCGACGGTCTCAGCTTTGGGCTTGGCGTAGTCGAGCGGCGCTTTCATGGTGGCGCACTGCCATCCCTTGCCGGGCGCCTCCGCGGTGCCCTGGGCGGCGGACGGCGCGGGGCAGGTGCTCCAGGACAGCCGCTGGCCGGTGAGGGCCGCGGGCAGCGCGGACTTCCCCCCGCCGGATCCCCCGGCGGACTTCCCCGTGGCGGACGGGGTCGTGGTGGCCGTCCGCCCGTCCTTGCCCGCGTCGTCGTCGGACCCGCCGCCGCAGCCGGCGAGGGCGGGGATCGCGAACAGCGAGGCGGCGGCCAGCACCGCGGTGCGACCCGGACGTATGGGGTGGGGCATGCTCTGACTCCTACCGATATCGGTCATGTGAGAGTAAATGGTGAGTAAAGTCGGCTGTACTTTACCCAGTGCCTCATCGTGACCGTCCCCCACCCCGGCGGGGAACCCTCATCCAGCGTTTCCGGCACGGACGGGGAGCGACAGCGCACCCGCCGCGGGACCCTGAGTCCCATGGCGGGTGCGCTGCCCCTATGGTCACTGCCCTACTTGCCGCCGCCTTCCGCGAGCGTGTGGGCGACGAGGGCGTTCGCGTGTCCGTGGCCGAGTCCGTGCTCGGTCTTGAGCCAGGTGACGAGTTCCATGTGCTTAGTGAGGGGCGAGGTGCGGATGAGGTCCTGCCAGTCCGCGATCGGGCGGCCGTACTTCTTCTCGATGGAGGGGAAGTAGCTCGCCGGGCCCTTGGGCGTCTGGGTCATTGCGGTGTCCTGTCTCTGGTGGCGGATGCGGGTTTCGATGACGGGCGGGTGACTACGCCCTGGCCAGGCGCGCGGTGACCGCGGCAAGCCCCAGCAGGCCCAGACCGGCGCCGACGGTGAAGGCCACGACGGTGACGGAGGAGCCCGCGAAGCCCGCGAGTACGGCGACGGGCGCGAGGCGGCTCCCGACGGCCCATCCCCGGCGCCCGTCCGCGGCGAAGTACCGGGCCAGGACGGAGAAGGCCGCGCACAGGGCGAGGTAGCCGACCATGCCGCTGAGCATGTGCAAGGTGCCGTGCCAGCTCATGGAGGTGGCCCGGGCGTCGGGGGCTCCCGCGGGGAAACCGGCGCCGGGGTCGGCGGTGAAGACGGCGGACAGCAGGAACGACGCGCCGAAGACGGCGGTCAGCCGCGGCGCCCACACCCCGCCGGGCTTCCCGTGCAGCACCCGGCGCATGCCGATGGCACCGGCGATGACCAGCACGCCGGTCAGCACGAAGCTCGTCACCTGGATCCAGCCCGGGCCGCCGAGGCTCAGCTGGCTGATCGCGTTGCGGGTGAAGTCGAAGCCGTCACGGGTGAGGCCCTGGATCAGGCCCGCACCCAGGAACAGCGGCCCTGCCACGACACCCCCGGCCAGAAGCGTGCGGGCCGGTACCGAGGTGGCGGCGGCAGGAGCGGTGGCGACTGGAGCTTCGATCGTGTGCGTCATGGCGCGATCCCCCAACTGGAACTAGACGGTTCAGTACTCCTCGCGGTGCAGGCGCTACAGTAGCCAGATCAGAACTAGACTGTCCAGTACTGAAGGGAGTCGGGATGGAAGCGAACGAGCAGAGCCGGTCGGCCCGCAAGCGCAGGGCGATCATGGACGCCGCGACGCGGGTCTTCGTCGACAAGGGCTACTCGGGCACGAGCATGGACGACATCGCGAAGCTGGCGGCCGTCTCCAAACAGACGGTCTACAAGCACTTCGCCGACAAGGAGAAGCTGTTCGCCGAGATCGTCCTGGCCACCACCGACCGGGCCGACGCCATGATCGACCTGGTGGCCGACATCCCGGCCGACGCCGACCGCCTGGAGGAGAACCTCACCCGGCTCGCCCGGCAGTTCCTCACCGCCCTGACCCAGCCCCAGGTGCTCCAGCTGCGGCGCCTGATCATCGCCAACTCCGACACCTTCCCCGAGCTCGGCGCGGCCTGGTACGAGCAGGGCTTCGAGCGCGTCCTCGCCACCCTCGCGGCCACCTTCCGGAAGCTGGCCGACGAGGGGCTGCTCCGGATCGACGACCCGCTGTTGGCCGCCAACCACTTCTCCGGCCTGCTGCTCTGGATCCCCGTGAACAAGGCCATGTTCCACGGCGGACCGCGGCACACCCAGGACGAGCTCGACCGCTACGCCACCGCGGGCGTCACCGCCTTCCTCGGCGCCTACCGCTGAGGACTCCCGACGCCCGGCGTTCTCCCGTCGCCCCCTCCCACCGTCAGGACACCGGCGACGCCGACGACACCGGCGACACCGGCGAGTAGAACACGGACTTGTGCCAGGTCTCCTGCCGCAGGAGGTCGAGCAGGGCCGTCTCCGCCGGACCCGCGCCGGGCCGGACCGCGGCGAAGACGGGCTGGGACACGACCGGGGACACCGGGCGGGCGAGGTGCTCGTGGCCGTGGGGCACCGCGGAGGCCGGGACGAGCGTCACTCCGAGGCCGTGGGCGGCCCAGCGCACGGCCGTCGCCGTCTGGGACACACGGGCGACGGTGGTCGGGGTCAGCTCGTTGTCCCGCAGCACGTCCCGCAGCACGCCGTCGAGGGCGCTGTGGTGGTCGAACCTCACCCACGGCTCCCGCTCCAGGTCACGCAGCTCGACCCGGTCCGCGGCGAGCCGGGGGTGCCCGGCGGCGAGGACCACGACGAACTCCTCGTCGCCGAGGCGGTGGCCGTCGTACAGGCCCTCCTCGCACCGCCCGGCCATCAGGGCGAGGTCCAGGACGCCCCCGCGCGCGAGCCGCTCCAGCTCGGCCGGGTTCGGCTCCTCGAAGACGGTGATCTCAAGACGGGGGAAGCGGCGGCGCAGCGCGCTCAGCGCGCCCGGCAGCTGCCGTGTGCCCAGGCCCATCTGCGCCGCGACCGCCAGTTCGCCCACCAGCTCGTCGGCACCGGCCCGCGCCGTCGCCCGCGCCCGCCGAGCCGCACTGACCGCGACCTCCGCGTCGCGCAGGAACGCGCGGCCGACCATGGTGGGCACCAGTCCGGACGGCGTACGGGTGAACAGCGTCACTCCGAGTTCCCGTTCCAGGCCGCGGATCTGCTGGGACACCGACGGCTGGGCGACGCGCAACAACTCCGCCGCAGCCGTCACCGAGCCCTCCTCGGCAACGGCCAAGGCGTACTCGAACTGACGAAGGCTCATCGGCTCCCGTCCCCCCTCACTGCGGCGGGCCGCGGCCCACCCCGTCCTCATCGTCGTCGTAGTAGTAAGTGACCTTGTTCTCCCGTTATTTCATTCCGGTCGGCGGCGCACGGCTCGTCCGCGCACCACGCAGTCGGCCTCCGGGACCACAGTGGGTCCCGGAGGCCGAGGTCATGCGGGGTGCGCGTTGCCTGGAGGTGCCTCTTCACCAGGGCTACGAGCCCGGAGTCGAGGTCCGGTCGGGGTGTGTCAGCTGCGGAGGTGGTTCAGGGCGGATCGCATGAGGGCTGCCCTGTCGTTGGCTTCGGTGACGTGTTCGAAGCCGAAGCCGAGCAGGACGCTGTCGCGGGCGGTGACCGCGGCGTAGGGCCGGTAGAGCTCGCCGGTGCGGGCCCAGTCGCCGGTGATGTTGGCGCTACCGGCCGGGGGCGGGGCCACGGACCAGGTGCCGAGCGAGGTCTCGAACCCCTCGGTCTCGGTCGCGGTGCCGCCGACGACGAGTTGGGCGTTGTCGGCGAAGAGGCCGCGGCCGCCGTCGGAGGGGTCGGTGACCGAGCTGAGGGAGACCTCGACCTTCTTGCCCGCGTAGGCGCTGAGGTCGAAGGCGACCTGCTTCCAGCCGCCGGACGAGCCGGTGAAGCTGTTCCAGCTGCCGCTGCTGCCGCTGGCCGTGCAGCTGGAGGCGCCGCGGGTCAGGTAGTGGCGCAGGAACGGGTGGGCGGTGAGGAAGAAGCCCGCCGTGCACTGGGTGGGCACGGTGGTGGACGAGGCACCGTTGCGGTCCGCGAGGGTGGTCCAGTCGTCGGCGCCCGGGGTGTGCGCTTCGAGCAGGCCGTGGTCGTAGCCGGACTCGAGGTTCCAGTTCAGCGCCAGGCGCAGCTCCGGCCGGTCGGCGGCCGTGACGCCGGTGAGGTCGATGGTGCGGGTGAGGCGCTTGTAGTCCCGGTCGGAGTGGGTCGCGGACGCCATGCCCTGGCCCGCGTACGGCGCGTACGGGTTGGTCAGGCCGGGGTAGTTGCCCGCCGCCGCGCTCTTGAACTGCGGGAACTGCTGCGCGGGCAGGCTGTCGGAGGTGACGGTGAAGCGGCCCGCCTTGTCGAGCGCGTTGCCGTCGGCGGCCGCGACGGGGCCCTCGGCTCCGGCGAGGGCCCCGCTGCCGGTGAAGCGCTGGGCTCCGGCCGCGGGCAGGCGTTCGTAGGCGCCCAGGTAGTACTGCGCGAAGTCGTCGGTGAGCGCGTCGCCGAGGTCGACGTCGCCGCCGGCCCGCTCGCCGGACTCGATCAGCTTGCCGCCCTCGTTGAGGTAGGCGCGCAGGGCCAGCTGGGTGGGCGCGCCGGGCACGGGGTCGCCGGTGTAGTGCACGACCGCGCGGAAGTGCGACAGGACGCCGAGCGGGTGCGGGGTGCCCTGCTTGGCGACGTCCCAGACGGCGGCCGTGCGGCCGCTCGCCTTGACGGCGTCGACGTACTTCTGGGTCTGCGTGGCGCTCGCGCCCTCTTCGGCGACGACGAGGGTGTTCGCCTTGGGCCGTTCGGCGACGGTGTAGGTGAAGTGCTCGCTGTCGGTGCGGCCCTTCTTGGCGCGGCCGCTGAACCACACCTCCACCTTGTCCCCCACGCCCGCGCCCTCGACCTCGGCGCGGTACTGGTCGAAGTACAGGTTGTCCTCGCCGCCGAAGGTCTCGCCGCCCTTCCAGCGCGAGAGCTCCTCGGTGTGCGTGCGGCCGCCGTTGACGCGGTAGCGCAGCTCCTTGTCGCGCACCGACTTGCGGGCGGTGACGGCGACTTCCTGGTCACCGTGGCGTCCGTAGGAGGTGGTGAAGGAGTCGGGGGTGAAGTCGGGGGCGTCGATCCCGCTGACGGAGACCGGCCGGTCCGGGTGGAGCGCGGTCTCGGCGACAGCGAGCGCGAAGGGCACGTTCTTCGCGAACTCCTGCTGGATCAGCTTCTCGTCGTCGGGGAAGGTGAAGACGGAAGCACAGTCCTGGGGCTTCCAGGCGTCATTGGGGTCGACGTTCGACGCGGTCTGGCAGGTGGACATCTCCGGGGTGAACATGGCGATGCCGTTGACGTTGCCGCCGTGCCCGTCGGCCTCGCCGTTGGTGGTGTAGAGCTCGGAGGAGACCTGCGGGTGGTAGCCGGGCACTGCGGGCTTCTCCGGGGTGCCCGCCAGGGCCTTGTAGAGCACGTCGTCGGGCGTGGGCGTGGCGACCTGCCAGCCCACTCCGTAGAGGATCAGTTCGGCCGCCGAGTGGTAGTTGATCCCGTACGCGAAGCCGATGCGCTTCTGGAAGCGGTCGATCGCCTGCGTCTCGGGCTCGGACATCGGGCCGGTGCCGCGGTAGGTCTCCGAGGACGCGTTCGGGGACGAACCCTCGTTGTCGTAGCCCCACTTGTAGGCGAAGTTGCGGTTGAGGTCGACGCCGTCGCCCGCGGCTATCCTGCCGTCGCCGTCGATGTCGCGCAGGTTCTTGCGCCACTGGCGTTCGCCGCCCGCGGCGTGCGTGAAGTCGTAGCCGTCCGGGTTGGCGGAGAGCACGAACCACAGCTCGGTGGAGTTCACGAGCTTGGTGACGCGCTTGTCCTTGCCGTAGTTGTCGAGGTAGTGGTGCATCAGGCGGCGGGTCATCTCGGGGGTGATCCACTCGCGCGCGTGCTGGTTGGACATGTACAGCGTGGCGGGCTTGGAGCCGTCCTTGGACTTCGCCGCGCCCTTGGACAGCTTGAGCGCGAGGATGTCCTTGCCCTGGAGGCTCTTGCCGATGGAGACGACCTTGGTGAGGCCGGGGTGGGCCTGCGCGGTCTTGACGATCTCCTCCTGGAGTCCGCCCTTGCCGCTGTAGGGCCGGTAGACGCCGTCGCCCGCGGCCGCGAGCCGCTTCTCGGTGGCTTCGGAGATCTTGTGCTCTTCGAGGTCGACGCCCTGGCGTTCGATCGACTTCGCCTGGGCTTCGGTCAGGTAGAGCTCGACGCGACCGGTGCCGCGTTCGGGCACCTGCCCGGCGAGTTCGTGCGCGTCCTGGCCGGCCTTGAGCATGATCGGTATCTGCTTCTTGGTGACCTCGGCCTGGTAGACCTTCACGGCCGCAGCGTCGTCGCCGCCCGACGGCTTGGCCGGGCCGCTCGCCTGGGCGTGCGGTGCGGCGGCCATGCCGCCGACGAGCAGGGCACCGGCGGCGAGGATCGATCTCGCACGGGTTCTTCGTCTCATGAGCCCCCCTTGCAGTTGTCCGGCACGTTTGTGCGCGAACGCCAGGCTCGTCATGCTCCATGATCATGTCAATGGGTGGGTGGCTGGTTCATTCCCCTGACCGGTGCGCTGCCGGTTGCGTGGCGAACTCATGTACATCTACGAGGAGTTGGGGGCTCCTGGGACCCGTGGTGACATCCCGGCGCCGCGGCGCCGTGGCCCCGGCCACTGTCCGCTTCGCCCGCCTAGGCAGGGGCACCGGTTCGAGGGATGCTTGGGGGGCCGCTGCGAGGGGGCCTCCGATGAGGGCCTGGAGAGGCGCGACCACCCCTCGCCCGCGCTGCGCGGGGCGTGCCCCCGTGCACCGCCGACGATCCGCCGGGGCCCGTACGGGCCCCGCGTGCCCGCTCACTTCGACGGGGGGGAACGCCGCCGTGAAGGCCATCGTGCAGGACGTCTACGGCTCCGCGGACACGCTTCACGTACGGGACGTCGTTCGCCCCTCCCCCGCCGAAGGCGAGGTGCTGGTACGCGTGCACGCCGCAGGCGTCGGCCCCGACGTCTGGCACGTGATGACCGGGCTGCCCCTGATGGTCCGCCCGGTCTTCGGACTGCGCGGCCCCAGGAACCCCGTACGGGGCTGGGACGGTGCCGGGCGCGTCGAGGCGGTCGGCGCGAAGGTGACGGACTTCGAGCCCGGCGACGCGGTGTACGGGCGCCTCGACGGCTCCTTCGCCGAGTACGCGCTCGCCAAGACCGAGCGGATCGCCCCTACGCCCCAGAACGTCACCTTCCGGCAGGCCGCCGCCGTCCCGGTCTCCGCCGTCACCGCCCTCCAGGCCCTGCACACCAAGGCGCGGCTGCGGGCAGGGCAGAAGGTCCTGGTCATCGGCGCGTCCGGCGGCGTGGGCAGCTTCGCCGTGCAACTCGCCGTCGCCCACGGCGCGGAGGTCGCCGGGGTCTGCGGGGGTCGCGCGGCCAAGTTCGTACGCTCCCTGGGCGCCACGACCGTCCTCGACCACACCCGCCAGGAGATCACCGACGGCTCCCGCCGCTACGACGTCGTCCTCGACGCGGCCGGCAACCGCCCCCTGCCCCTGCTGCGCCGCGCCCTCACCCCGCGCGGCACCCTCGTGCACATCGGCGGCGAGGGCGGAAGCCGCTGGTTCGGCGACACCGGAACCCAGCTGCGCATGGCACTTATGACCCGCTTCACCCGGCACGACCTCCTCGGCCTGTTCGCCGTCGTAGGCCGGGCGGACCTGCTGACCCTCACGGCCCTGATCGAGAGCGGTGACATCACTCCGGCCGTCGACAGCACCTACCCCCTGACCGAGGCCCGGGACGCGATCCGCCATCTGAAGCGGGGCCATCCCCGGGGCAAGGTGGTCCTGGTCGTGGTGCCCGAGGCCTGACCTCACGGTGGTCACGCTCGACGAGGGCTTCGACGGAGCCCGCGGAGCGTCCGCCGACGGTGTCAGTGGTGGCTGGCATGGTCGAGGCCATGCTGCAGGTATGTCTGAACGGGGCGCGCACGCGCGCGGAGTGCCGCTCACTGCCGGTGTCGCCCAACGACCTGGCCTCGGCAGCGGCACGGGCCGTCGTTGCCGGAGCCGACGACCTTCACCTTCACCCCAAGGACGACGAGGGCCGGGACTCGCTGGAGGCGCACGCGGTGGCCCGGGCGGTGGCCGCGGTGCGCCGTGGCGTTCCGCCGGGTGTGCGGATCGGCGTCACCACGGGGGCGTGGGCGGTGCCGGACCCCGAGCAGCGTGCCGCCCTGGTGCGTTCCTGGAGCGTGCTGCCCGACCACGCCTCGGTGAACTGGCACGAAGAGGGAGCCGAGCAGGTGGCCGAGGCACTGCTCGACCGCGGCGTCGGCGTGGAGGCAGGCATCTACTCGGGCACGGACGCCGCGCGCCGGTTCTCCGCATCGCCGTTTCCGGACCGGGTCCTGCGCGTGCTCGCCGAAGTCACCGATGTCAACGCGGCCACGGCCGGGGAAACCGCGCTGACTCTGGTGGAGGAACTGGGTCCTGCCCTGCCGGCCCCGGTGCTGCTGCACGGGGAAGACGGCGGGGCCTGGCCGGTGCTGCGCGTGGCAGCCCGGCTGGGACTGGACGCGAGATTCGGCCTTGAGGACGTCCTGGTCCTCCCGGACGGCTCCGCCGCACCTGACAACGCCGCCCTCGTCCGGGCGGCCCTGACACTTTTGGCTGCCGAGGGGAGGTAGCTGTTGCGCGACGCCTCGGCCCACCGGCGATGTCAGACCCCTCTGCCACGATCGGCGTATGGGATTCTTCGACGATCTGGTGTTACCGGAAGAACCACCCGCCGAGCGAGCCGCGTTGGTCCGGCTGGGGCCACCGGGAGAGGACGTCGCGCGGTACGCGCCGCCGGTCGACTGGTTCGCGCCGGTGTCGCAGTCGCAGTTGGAGATGGTCGGCATCGGTCCGCAGGTCCGGGTGGTCCTGACGGGATGGACCGTGTGGCCGCGCTCCGCCACCCTGCACCTGTCGGTGTTCCGCAGGACCCGCTGGCGCAGCAGCGACACCACCCGGCAGTCCGGGCTCAGGGTCGGCCTGCTGTTCCAGGACGGCCGTCGCGTGACGTCACTGGACCCCACGGTGGATCGATTCATGTCGTGGACAGCGTCGGACGGAAAGGCCCGCTCCACCGTCACACCCCAGCACGTCGGGCTGATTCCGCTGGATCCCGGACTGCACCACTCCCGCCGTACGACGTTCAAGACCGACGTCGAGCTGTATCTGGCCGAACTCCCTCCGCCCGACGAGGCTCAGCTGATCATCGAGTGGCCGGACGAGGGCATTGGCGAGACGCGCACCACCCTCGGCACCGCGGCACTGCATGCCGCGTCGGCACAGGTCATCGAGGTATGGCCGGGCATCGACGCACCGGACCCCGCGGAGCAGCCGAGCTCCTTCGCAAGGCTGGAAGTCAGCGGACCGCCCAGCTTCCTCGCCCCGCCCCTGACGGGACGTCAATTGGAGACGCTGCGCCGACAGGAAGAAGAGCGGCAGCGGTACGTCCCCCGGGCCGACTGGGAGCGGATGGGCCACCGGGACTGGCAGGACGCGGCACTGGTCCGGGTCCGGCTCGGCGCGGGCGCGCCGCCCGACGCGCGCGTCGGCTGGCCGGGCACCGTCCCGCTGCATCTGGCGGCGGAGTTCGGGGCGGCGGAAGCGGTCGGCGCGCTCCTGGAGCACGGCGCGGAGGCAGACGTGGCCGACGAGGACGGCCTCACGCCCCTGTGGTACGCCGCCTGCAGCGTGGACGAGGGTTGTGTCCGCGCGCTGATCACCGCCGGAGCCGATGTGTGGACTCCGCAGACAGGGCCCTGGTCGCCGGGGCGGCTACTGCTGACCACGCCCCTCGCACCGCTCGTCGCCGACCTGCCTGGGGCCGTGGAACTGCCGATCGGGGAAGCCGCCGCCTTCCGCGCGGCGGACGCCCTCATCGCGGCGTTCGGTGAGCAGGAGCTCTGGACGGAGGGGCTCGGCATCTGCTTCGTACGGGACCTGACCGAGGACGAAGTGATCCGGCGTTTGGGTGCCGACCCCGCGCAGTGCCCCACGGCGGACCTGGACCACGCGCCCTTCAGCCTGACGGACAGCGACGCCTCCCTCCGCCATGTGGGCGTGAGGAACGTGCCCGGCGCTCCGGGCGGCTGCGTGCTCACGCAGGAGGGGTACATGCCGAGCGACGCCGCCGTACTGCGGGCCATATCGGCGGGCACCGCCGCGTACGGGATCTACTTCAACGCCAAGGGCGGCACCTTCGGCACCCTGGCCCGCGACGGTGAGATCGTCGCCGACGAGGAGATCGGCCTTCCCCCGGACGAGTCGGACCCGCCGGCCTATTGGCACTTCCGGTTCTGGCAGCGGCAGCACGCGTTCCCTCACGACGCGGACACCTTCGCCTACGCCTGCGCCGCGGTCGGCCTGCGCGTCAGCGACGGCCGACCGGCGGTCGATCGTCGTGCCGCGCGCCGCTGGGTGGAGCTGCCCGCGTCGCTCAGGCGCTGAGCACCCTCTTCAAGGTGCCGCCGCGTAACACCGGACGGCTACCGTCTGGCCCGGGCCGCACTGCTGCTCGACCTTGGCAAGGAGCTGCCAGCCGAGCCTCTCGCACCAGGGCGCCGCCGCAGTGTCGGAAGCGACCACGTCGAGAACCGGATGCAGGCCGCGATCCCGCGCTTCCGCGACGGCCCGCGCCACCAGCAGCGCACCGATCCCCTTGCCGCGGGCCGACGGGGCGACGAACAGGCGGCTGACCACGGCGGTCGCATCGAGGCCCACACCCGCGCGAGCGCTCCACAGACCGGGCGCCACGCCTCCCGCTCCACTTCGGGACAAGCCGGCAAGCCTCACGACTCGGCGGTCCGCGTCCGGCTCTAGGCCTGGCCGTGCAGGCCCTGCGTATGGGTGAGAGCGCTGGCCGTGAGGCAGCCGACGATCGCCGGGGCCTCCTGGACGAGCGTGTCGTCGGTGAGTGCCGCCACCATGAACAGCGCGAAGTCCACCCGGCGCGTGAGGTTGCTGGCCAGTATCGGGTCGCCCACGTGCCGGCTCCACACGGGCAGGCCCTGGCTTTCGCCCTCCTCCAGGGAGCTGCCGCGCACCACGGTCCACCGCGTGTCGCTGGCGAACACCCGTCGGCACGCCTCCACTTGGTCATCGATCTCGACGGCCCGCAGGAGCTTGCCCACCACGGCAGCGGTCCGGACGCCCAGCCTGAACATCCGAGAGTAGGTGTCCTTGCCGTCGCGGGTGATGTGCCAGCCGCAGGAGAAGACCAGGCGCGCGTCCGGCCGCGCGTGGTCGAGCACCGCCTGTGCCGTGCCCGACGCGTACTGCCGTACGCCCCAGGGCACGAGCACCGTCAGCACGCCGTCGCATCCGGCGACCGCCCGCCGGATCACCTCGGGGTCGTCCGTGGGGCCGGGCACGACGGTCATCCGGCCGTCGAAGGCGGCGAGCTTCGGCACGCTGCGCTCCCGGCACACACCGACCACTTCGTAGCCGCGGTCCAGGGCGTGCCGGACCATGTACTGCCCGAGCTTCCCCGAAGCCCCGACGACACAGACCTTCTTCACCCGCTCCGTGCCCATGGCGCAGCCCCTTCGCCAGGATGACTACCTTATGGCGTAAGGCAAGCTAGCCTTATGCCGTAAGGCGGTCAAGAGAGGTGCAGGAACAGCGAGTTGGAGGGCAGATGCGCGAGACGGGCAAGGGCCGGCGCGGGCCGTCGGCACGTACCCCGCTCAGTCGCGAGCGCGTGATCCGTACGGCGGTGGCGGTGGCGGACGAGAAGGGTTCGGCCGCGCTCACGATGCGGGCCATCGCCGCGCCGCTGGGAGTCGAGGCGATGTCGCTCTACCACCACGTCTCGGGCCGGGAGGACATCCTCGACGGCATGGTGGACGCGGTGTTCGGCGAGATCGACCTGCCGCCGCGCGACACGGACTGGAAGACGGCCATGCGTCACCGCGCGGTCTCCGCCCGCGCCGCCCTCCGGCGCCACCCATGGGCCATCGGCCTCATGGACTCCCGCTCCCGGCCCGGCCCGGCGACGCTGCGCCACCACGACGCCGTCATCGGGGCGCTGCGCGCCGGCGGATTCTCCGTCCCGATGGCCGCGCACGCCATCTCACTGATCGACAGCTATCTGTACGGCTTCGCGCTCCAGGAGCTGAGCCTGCCCTTCACCGGCGCGGAGCAGCTCGACGAGGTCGCGGACGCCATCCTGCGCGAGATGCCCGCCGACACCTACCCGCACCTCACGGAGCTGGCCGTCGAGCACGTCCTCAAGCCCGGCTACGACTACACCGACGAGTTCGCCTTCGGCCTCGGCCTCATCCTCGACGCCCTCCACCCGGACGAGCCCGCGAGCGGCTAGGGGCAAACCGCTGGACCGAGCCGCCTCGTCACCGTCAGGAGGGTGCCGAGACGGCTCGATGAGCGTTACAGCGGGCTGAGGAGGGCCTTGAGCAGGCAGAACTCATTGCCCTCGGGGTCCATCAGGACGTGCCACTGCTCCTGCCCCGTCTGGCCGTTGTCCGCCGGGCGCGCGCCGAGCTCCAGCAGGCGTTCGAGCTCGGCCTCCTGGTCGCGGTCGGTGGCGTTTGACGTCGATGTGCAGCCGGGACTTGCCCCGCTCCGGCTCGTCCCTGCGGCTGAGGAAGATGGTCGGCTGCGGACCGCCGAACCCCTCGCGCGGCCCGATCTCCACCGAGCTGTCGTCCTCGCGGTCGAGCACGACGAAGTCCAGGACCTCGCACCAGCACCGCGCGAGCACCTCGGGTTCGCGGCAACCGAGCACGAGCTCATCGATACGACACGCCATGACGAAACCTGGCTCAGCCTCGGGAACGCCAGGGAGACCGCAGACCGACCGCACGGGCTCCCAGCAGCGCAAACAATCCCGCGACCGTACCGGACGAGGCGAGCACGCGCGAAGCGAATGCGGAGGCTGCCCGTCCACACGGCCGGGCCGTCCACACGGCCGGGCAGGGCGGTTCGGCCCGACAGCGAGGGGGGCTGGCGTCGCTGCACACCCCAGCTCCGCACGGGGGCAATCCCCACCCTCACATAGGTGGCGTACTCCAGTGACCAGCACGACGTCCGTGCGCGAAGGTGAGCGGCATGACGACCAGGTCGCACCCTCTCCATGCGCGCACGCACGCCCGAACCCACTCTGCTCACCGCATCGTTCACCGTCGAAGCCGTCTGCGTCTGGTGGCGGCGGTGTCCGCCCTGACCGTCGTCTGCTTAGGCGTCGGGTTCGGGCAGCCCGGGCAGGCGGTCGCGCAGTCACCCGCCGGAGCGGTCACGGCGCCGGTTCACGACGGCAGCGGCACCAGGGCACAGCAGCGCGACCAACTGGTGCAATTGGCGCGGAAGCTGGTGGCCGCCGGAGCGCCCGGGGTGATGGTGCGCGTGGACGACGGCCGCGGCAAGCCGGTCGAAGTCGCCGAGCAGGCACCGTGGGCCCGCTCGGAGCACCCGCTGCGGCTGAGCGATGAGTTCCGGATGGGCTCCAACACCAAGACCATGATGGCCACCCTCGTCCTGCAACTGACCGCCGAGGGCAAGCTCGCGCTGAACGACCCGGTGGACAAGTGGCTGCCGGGCCAGGTGCCGGACGGCCACGCGATCACACTGCGCATGCTCCTCAACCACACCAGCGGCCTGCACGACTACACCGAGGACCCCGTGCTCCTGCCCTCCATCCTGGGCACGGACCAGCGGCGGTGGACCTCGGAGGAACTCCTCGCCGTGGGCGTGCGGCACGATCCGCTCTTCGCCCCGGGCACCAAGTGGTCGTACAGCAACACGAACTACGCCGCGGTCGGTGCCGTCCTGGAGAAGGTCACCGGCAAGACCCTGGCCGAGCTGGTCCGCGACCGGATCGCCCGGCCGCTCGGCCTGAAGCACACGTACTACGCCGAGGACTCCGCCTGGCGCGGACCGCATGCCCGCGGCTACGAACCCGATGCGGTACACATGCCCCCAGGCGTGCCGGCCGAGTTCCGGCACTACGCCGGGGCGCCCCGCGCGGGGCATGTGGACGTCTCCGCCAACAGTCCCTCGTGGGGCGGGGCGGCCGGGGCGGTGGTGTCCACCGCCCGCGACTGGGACCGCTTCTACACCGCGCTGATGACCGGCAAGCTGCTGCCCGCCGCGCAGCTGGCACAACTGCGCACCACCGTGCCGGTCTCCCCCGACGAGCCGAAGGGGCCCGGCTACGGCCTCGGCATCCAGACCGTCACCACCGGGTGCGGCACGGTGTGGTTCCACGACGGCGGCATCCCCGGCTACCTCAGCACCCACTTCACCGACCCCACAGGCAAGCGCACCGCGAGCGTCCTCATCTCCACAGAGGCGTTCGCCGAGTTCCCGGACGCCTTCCCCGACCTCACCCAGGCGGCCAAGCCGCTGCAGTCCGCGACGCTGTGCGCCATGTTCGGCAAGCCCGCGCCGGAAGCGGCTCGTACGGACTGATCACCACGTGTTCACCCCGTGTCTCGGCGCCAGGACACCCCCTGGCGCCTCCCCCAGGAGCGGGTTAAGTGGCCATGACAGACGCGCTCGCGGCGCCTCTGCCTGACGTGGTGCCCCGCCCGCGTGCCGTTCCCGGCCCGCCCGGCTGTGAGCGGTCCGTTCCGCCTGGACACCGTTCGGTCGCCTTCCCTTAACTGCTCGGCGGGCGCGCTCGGAGACGGCTGTGGGCCGGAGCGGCCCTCCGTCGGCCCCGTACTCACGTGGGCCTCCACAGGTGACCAGGGGGATGGTCTCGTTGGGTTCATTAGGTGTGTCAGCTGCTCAAGAAGGAATCTGGCGGGCGCAGAAGCTGGCCCCGGACATACCGAGCAACAGCGGGTCGCGCTGGCTCCTCGACGGCGTGATCGACGACAAGGCGCTGATCGTGGCGATGCGCCAGACGTACCGGGCGTACACGGCCGCCCAGGTCGGCTTCCGCACTGTCGACGGCGAGCTGCGGCAGGTGCCCCGAGAGGAGGGCGCGGACACCTGGCAGCCGGTCGTGCTCGACGTGAGCGACGCGGACGACCCGCAGACGGCGGCCGACGTCCTCGCCGCCGAGCACGAGCGGCGGCCCTTCGACCCGGAGCACGGGGAGCTCTTCCGAGCAGGCGTCATCAAGCTGTCGGACGTTCGGCGGGTGCTGTTCCTGAGCGCCCACCGTCTGGTGGCCGACGACCACACCCTTCTGCGGCTGCTGCCCGAGCGCGTCGCCGCGTGCTACCGAGCACTGGTGGACGGGGCTCCGCCGCCGGACACACCCGTGGGCGGCCCGGAGCTGATCGTCCGTGAGGACGTGCGGCACCGTCGGTCGGCGCGGTTCGCCGAAGGTTCGGCCTTCTGGCGCGACCACCTCGCCGGGGCGCCCGACCCGCTGCGCCTGCCGGGCAAGCGCGGTACGGCCGGGCCGTCCCTCATCCACCACGTGGCATCGGTGCCGCACACGGAGGTCGACGCCTGGCGGGAGACCACGGGCACCATCGGGGTGTCCCTGGCAACGCTCTTGACGGCGGCGACGGGAGTCTGCCTCCGACACCTCGGCGGGCGCCGGGAGTTCACCGTCTCCCTGGCGGCCTCCGGCCGCACGGACGCCACGAAGGACTTATGCAGCTCCCAGGCGAGCATCGTGCCGCTGCGCTTCGACATACCGCTCTCCGCCACGTTCGCCGACCTCGCACGCTCGGTGTCCGAGGAAACGAGGAGCGTGTTACGGCACAGCGCTCACCAGGTGACCGACATCCTCCGTGCCGCGCAGGACGCACGGGAGGCCGACGGCGGGACACCGGAGGCCGACGGCGGAGCACCGGACGCCGACGGCGGAGCACTGGGCGCGGCGGGTCCGGGCTCGCTGTTCAGCCCTTTCGGCACCACCCTCAACATCCTCACTTTCGTCCGCGAACTGGACTTCGCGGGCACCAGGGCACATATGCTGCCCGGTTCGCCGATGGGTGCCGTCGACGAGCTGCGGTGCACCCTGCACTTCGACGGGCGGACCACCAGTGACCTGTACGTGCGCGTCGACGCCAATGCCGCGCTGTACACCGCGGGCGACATCCGGAGCGTGTCCGACCTGCTGATCGCCTCCCTGCGTGCTTTGGCCGCCTGTCCTGACGAGCCGCTCGGGCGGATCGACGTCGTACCGATCGCCGCGCGAGCCGCGCGCGAGGCACGCGGCCCGCGCGTCCAGGTCGGGGCGGGCACCGCGCCGCGCCCCCCACAGGACCCGGCCTGGACGATCGCGGCGGACATGGAGTGGCTGACCCCCGAGCTGGACGCGGACATGCCGGCCATGGCCCCGATCGAGATCAACTCCTACGTCCTGGACGGCGCGCGGGGCCCGCAGCTCATCGCCAAGCTCGACTACCCGGCGGGCCTTTTCCCCCGCGAGCAGGCCCAGGACCTTACGGACCTGTGGGCGACCGCCCTGAAGGGCCTGGCCCGCCACTCCGTCCGGCCCGGCGCGGGTGGCCTCACCCCCTCGGACGTGCCCCTCGTGACAGTCAGCCAGCGCGATCTGGAGGCCTGGGAGGAGAGCTACCCCGGCCTGGTCGACGTATGGCCGCTCACCCCGACGCAGTCCGGCATCCTCTTCCACAGCGCCATGGCCGAGTCGTCCTACGACGCCTACCAGGTCCAGTTCGTCCTGCACCTGTCCGGCGCCGCGGTCCCCGAGCGCATGCGCGTCGCGGGCCAGGCCCTCCTCGGCCGCTACCCGAACCTGACGACCGCCTTCGTCACCGACAGCGCGGGCGAGCAGGTGCAGCTCGTCCTGGACCGGGTGGAACTGCCCTGGCAGGTCGTCGACCTGCGCGGCCTCGGCGAACAACAGCGCACCGATCGCCTGGAGGCGCTGCTGGCGGCCGACCACGCCGCGCACTTCGACCCCACCCGTCCGCCGATGCTGCGCATGACGCTCGTCCGGCTGGACACCGACCACAGCGAGCTGGTCCTGACCGTCAACCACGTCCTGTTCGACGGCTGGTCGCTGTCGCACCTGATGCGTGATCTGATCCTGCTGTACCAGGCCGAGGGCGACACCTCGGGGCTGCCGCGCGTCCGCCCTTACCGCGACTTCCTGGCGTGGCTCGCCCAGCAGGATCACGAGGCGGCCGCGGTGGCCTGGGCCCGTGAGCTGGCGGGCGTCACGGAGCCGACGAGGCTCGCCGCCACCGAGGCGAAGGAACAGAGCGGCCGATTGGGCGGGTTGGAGGTCCCTCTCGCCGCGGCGACCTCCCACGCTCTCCACCGCCGCGCCACCGAGCTGGGCATCACGCTCAACACCCTGCTCCAGGGCGTCTGGGGTGTGGTGCTCGGCCATCTGACCGGACGCGAGGACGTGGTCTTCGGCACCACGGTGGTCGGTCGGCCGCCTCAGCTCTTCGGCTCGGAGAGCATGGTCGGGCTCTTCATCAACGGCCTGCCGGTACGCGTGCGTTACTCCGCGAAGGAGACCCTCGCGCAGGTGCTGAGGCGGCTGCAGGAGCACCAGACCGTCCTGATGGACCACCACCATCACGGCCTCGGCGAGATCCACGAGGCCGTCGGCCTGGGCACCCTGTACGACTCGATGGTGATGCTGGAGTCCTTCCCCGTCGACCGCGAGGGCCTCGCCGAAGCCCACACCTCGGCGGGCGTCGCCGTCACCGGCATGCGTGTGGTCAGCGGCACCCACTACCCCCTGGCGCTCGCCGGTTCCATCGACGCGAAGACGCGCGTCGGCCTGGGGTTGCAGTACCAGGACGACGTGTTCACCGCCGAGGAGATCGAGCGGATCGGGGCCCGGCTCGGGCGCGTCCTCCGGCAGTTCGCCGAGGACCCGCACACGCCGGTCGCGGCGCTGGAGATCCTGGACGCGGACGAGCGCGACCTCGTCCTCAACCGGTTCAACGACACCGCGACCGAGGTGCGCGGACAGACCGTGACCGCTCTCTTCCAGGAACAGGTGGCTCGTACGCCGGACGCCGTCGCGGTGCTCCACGACGGCGAGCGGCTGACCTACGCGCAGGTCAACGAGCGCGCCAACCAGCTCGCCCGTGCCCTCGTGGGCCGGGGCGTCGGCCCTGACGACACCGTGGCGGTGGTCCTGCCGCGCACGCCGGAGCTCGTGGTCGCGCTGCTCGCCGTCCTCAAGTCCGGCGCCGCCTACGTGCCGGTCGACCCGAGCCACCCGAGCGCGCGCCTCGCGCACATCCTGGACTCCGCCGGGCCGCGGCTGACCGTGACCGACACCGTGACGGCCGGTGTGCTCCCCGGGCGGGACGCGCCGCTGCTGCACATCGACCGCGCCGACGTCTCCGCACACCCCGGCACCGACCTCGGCGACGGCGACCGCATCCGCCCCCTCCGCCCGGAGCATCTCGCCTACCAGGTGTACACCTCCGGCTCGACGGGGCTGCCGAAGGGCGTGGGCATCACCCACGCCAACCTCGTCAACGCCCTGGACGACCTGGTCCGGCACATGGGTGTGGCGCCGGGCTGGCGGATGCTCACCAGCACCTCGATCGGTTTCGACGTCGCCGCGTTCGAGCTGTTCTCCACCCTCACCACCGGCGGCAGGGTGGAGATCGTCCGGGACGTGCTCGCGCTGACCGAGCGCGAAGCGTGGGATGTGGACGTGATCAGCTCGGTGCCGTCCGCGTTCACGGAGTTGGTGGACCGTCTCGGTGACCGGATGCAGCCGAAGGTGTTGATGCTCGCCGGTGAGGTGTTGACGTCGACCCTGGTGGAACGGATCCGCGCGCACTGGCCCCGGGCTCGCGTCGTCAACTGCTACGGCCCCAGTGAGACCTTCTACGCGACGGCTCACTCCCTGGACTCCGGGCGTGACTACGCCGGGGGTGTGCCGATCGGCCGTCCGCTGGGGAACCTGCGGGCGTACGTCCTCGGCCCGGGGCTCTCCCCCATGGCCCTGGGCGCGGTGGGTGAGCTGTACATCGGCGGTGCGGGCGTGGGACGCGGCTACCACGACCGTCCCACCTTGACCGCGGAGCGGTTCGTGGCCGACCCCTACGGCCCGGCAGGCGCGCGCATGTACCGCACAGGGGACCTGGCCCGCTGGGACGAGGCCGGAGACCTGGAGTACGCGGGCCGCGCCGACGCGCAGGTCAAGATCCGCGGCTTCCGGATCGAGCCGGGCGAAGTCGAGGCGGCGGTGACCGCTCACCCGGGCGTGGCCCGGGCCGCGGTGATCGCCCGTACCAGCGCACGCGGCGAGCAGTTGATCGCCTACGCCGTGCCCGCCTCGGCCACTGGTGACCTCACCACTGCGGACCTAAGGGAGTTCGTGGTGCGGAGGCTGCCGGAGTACATGGTTCCGGCGGCGTTCGTCCTGCTGCCGCGGCTGCCCCTGTCACCCAACGGCAAGCTCGACGTCGCGGCACTGCCCGAGGTCGACTTCACCTCCGCGACGCCCTACCGGGCTCCGGACACACCTCGCGAAGAGAGGCTGTGCGCGCTGTTCGCGCAGGTCCTGGAAGCCGCTCGGATCGGGCTCGACGACAACTTCTTCGACCTCGGCGGCCATTCGCTCCTGACGGTACGGCTGCTGGCCCGGGTGGAGAACGAGTCGGGAGTGCGGGTGCCGGTGCGGGACTTCCTGGCCGCGCCCACGCCAGGCGGGCTCGCCGCTCTCCTGGCGACGCTGGAGACGGGCGGCGCGGCGCCGGCCGACGCCCCGGTGCCCGAGAGCGAGGCACGGCTGACGCCTGCCCTCCGCTTCCCGGCCGGGGTACGGTTCGGGGCCCGGCCCCGCCACGTCCTGCTCACCGGCGCCACCGGATTCGTGGGCGCCTTCCTGCTCCGGGAACTGCTGGAGCGGACCGACGCCGACATCCACTGCCTGGTGCGCGCGCCGTCACGGGAGGCCGGACGGGCCCGCCTGGACGACGTGCTGCGGTCGTACGGCATCTCCGCCGGCACCGGCGGGCGGCGCCTGCACGTGGTGCCCGGTGACCTGGCCGAGGACGGACTCGGACTCGGCACAGCGGCGTGGCGGCTGCTGCGGGACGGCATCGACACGATCATCCACTCGGGCGCGTACGTCCACCACCTCTCGCCGTACGAACGCCTCAAGCCCGCGAACGTCGGGGGCACCGAGTGCCTCCTGCGGCTCATGGCCGAGGGGGCGCCCAAGCGTCTCCACCACGTCTCGACGCTCGGGGTCTTCGGGCGTGCCGAGGCAGCGCGGCGGCTCACCGAGGACTCCCCCACCACGGGTCTGCGGCACGCGTCGGCCGACGGCTACACGGCGAGCAAGTGGGTGGCCGACCGGATGGTGCAGCACGCCGCCGACCGCGGGGCCGCGGCCCGCGTCTACCGGCTCGGCCGGGTGTGGGCGGACGCCGATCGGGGTGCCGTGAACCAGGACGACATGTTCTGCCGCCTCCTCGTCACCTGCGCCGCGCTGGGGTGCTACCCGCAGGACGCGGTGGTCGGCGCCGACCTGCTGCCCGTGGACGTCACGGCCCGCGCTCTGGTCGCGCTCGCCTTCGACGACTCCGCCGGTGCCGTGCACCACCTGCACCACGCCCGGACGACACATCCGGGCGCGTTCATGGAGGTGCACGACGACCTGTACGGCACGCGGTCCGAACCGGTGTCCCTCGACGCGTTCCTGCACCGGCTGCGCGAGGCGGGCGAGGCCGGGCGGGAACTGCCGTTCCTCCCCTATCTGAGCGTGTTCCGGCAGTTCCTCGACCAGGACGCCGCCGTCGTACGTTCAGGCCGTACGGTTCCGGCCGACACGAGCGACAACGGCCGGACCCTGCGCGACCTGGAGCGGCTCGGCGTGCGACTCCCCACGGTGAACCGGCCCATGATGGCGGCGTTCTGGCGCGGCCTCGCCCACTGAGCGAGTTTGTCGACGGTGAGTGCTGGTCCTTTCAGCCGCCAAGGCACTGACCTGGGCGGGTGCGCAAGGATCAGCACCACACCGAACGGGCGCCGCTTAGGCTGAGTCGTTCCCGGATCAGGCCGGGGCGGCACGCGGAGAGAGGCGTTCATGGAGCAACTGAACGGCAGGACCGCACTGGTGACGGGCGGCTCGCGCGGGATCGGGCGCGCGGTCGCCCTGCGGCTCGCCGCCGAGGGGGCACTGGTCGCGGTCCACTACGGCGGCAACGACGCGGCCGCGGCCCGGACCGTGGCGGAGATAGCCGAGTCCGGCGGCCGGGCGTTCGCGGTGCGGGCCCGGTTCGGCGAAACCGGTGCGGTGGACCGGCTGTTCGAAGGGCTCACCACCGGCCTTGCCGACCACGGCGCGGACGGCCTGGACATCCTGGTCAACAACGCGGGCATCCACTCGGCGACTCCGATCGGGCAGCTCACCGAGGAGGAGTTCGAGCGGCTGCTGGCGATCAACGTGAGCACGCCCGTCTTCGTGATCCAGCGAGCGCTGCCCCTGCTGCGGGACGGCGGACGGATCGTCAACATGGGCTCGGCGGCCACCCGGATCGCGAACCCCCTCCAGATCGGCTACACCGTCACCAAGGCGGCCCTCGCCGCCCTCAGCCCCTCGCTCGCCAACGAGCTCGGCCGACGCGGGATCACCGTGAACACGGTCGAACCCGGGGTGGTGCTGACCGACATGATCGCCCACTACGCCACGGTTCCCGAGGCGGTGGCCGGACTCGAATCGATCACCGCGCTCGGACGCATCGGCGAGCCGGAGGACGTCGCAGACGTGGTGGGCTTCCTCGCGGGCCCGCAGGGGCGCTGGGTCACCGGCCAGACCATCGACGTCTCCGGCGGCACGTACCTCGGACCGATCGCGGCCGGGTGAGCTGCCGGGGCACGTACCAGGGGTGTTGACGTCGGCCTCGGTGGCCTCAGTGGTCACGCTCTTTTGTCCCGTAGCGCGAAAACGGGCTGCCGGACAATCCGGTGGCCGCTGGAATCCGTGGTGCACGGCCTCAGTCTCCGTGTCCCGGCAAGGGGGGCGGCAGTGCCCCTTACGCGGATCATCGCGAGCCTCCTCCTTGCTTCCGTACGCCCTGCCGCAGCGCAGCGGCAGGGCGTGCCTGGGGCGCGGCATCACAAGACCGAAGCATCCACACAGGAAGCCAGCAGATGAATCTTCGCAAGAGCCTTACGCTCGTGACCGTCTCGATCGCCCTCGGCGGCGGCGTGGCCCTGGCCGCCCCGGCGGCCCAGGCCGATCAGCCCGCCTTCCAGAGCCAGGCCGTGGACTCCGGCCTCAGCGCCTCCGAAGCCGACAAGCTGCAGCGCACGATCGACACCCTCCTGGCGAAGGACGGCGGGAAGCAGACGGCCGCCAACGAGATCAGCTACGCGGACGGCAGGCTGCTCGTGCCGCTGCCCGGCGAGAAGTACGTACGGGAGCTGAACGGCAGCCGAGCCGAAGGCACCGTTGACACCGCCCGCCACACCTGCACCTCCAAGCGTCTCTGCGGCTACTCGGGCAGGAACTACACCGGCCAGGAACGCGAGTGGTACCGGTGCAACGTGCTCTACAAGAAGCCGAGCCACTGGCGCAGCGGCGGGTCCTGGTACAACAACCAGACCCCGGGCCGACAGGGCAGCTGGTACGACTACAACAAGCGGTTCCTCTCCCACACCAGGCCCGCGCCCTACGGAGCCAACGGCAACTGGGCCCCCGTGGGCTACGCCAAGGCCTGCTAGCAACTAGTACCTGTACGCGACCACAAGCCCCCCAGGCATCCCCAGCGGGCCGCCTCCACACCTGGAGGCGGCCCGCGTCGGCGCCGGCGCGTGCGTCATCGGCGATCCCGGAGTGGCACCCGGCTCAGGACGTCGCCGCCACGGCGGACGCCTCCGGCAGGGCGGTGATGAACCAGGTGTAGACGGGGGCCAGCGTCGGTGAGGCGGGCCATCCGTTGACCGTCGCCAGGAGTTGCCAGTACCGCTCGACGTGCGGGTCGGTGGTCAGGTGCAGGCGGGCGAGGAGCCAGCGTCGCAGGTCGCCGCCGCCCGCGCTCTCGAACGCGTACGCGTAGAGGTCGCTCAGCGAGTCGGCGAGCGGTGCGGCCGAGACGGATGCCGGGAGGACGCCGCTGGTCGCGGCCTCCTCGATGCGTTCGCGTATGGCCTGGTTGAGCCTGCCGTGCAGGGCGCTCACCGTGTCCCGGGAAGGCTCTCGGGCCTGGTCCTCCGCGACGCGTCGTACCGCGGAACGGAATTCCGTGCTCTGACACAGCTCGGCGAGTTCCACCCATGCTCCGACCTGGTCGGGAGTGGGGTCGTCGGGCAGCTCGGGCATGACGGACCGCATCAGGGTCGCGAATTCGGGGTTGGGCTCGCCGTCCGCGAAGACGGCGTCGACGAAGTCGGCCACCAGGCGGTGCTGTTCGGCCCGGGAAAGCGTGGCGATTCGGTGCATGAGTTCCATCTCCATGGGGGTGTGGCCGCGGCGGGCGATGGCCCGCAGGACTGCCCTGCGCAGGTGCAGGGACCGGATCTGTACGTCCAGGGCGTCGGCGTACGCCTCGGCGACTTCGGGCAGGGACTCCTCCCGTTCCAGCACCTTGCGTACGGTCGCCAGGTCGAGCCCGAGCTCGCGCAGCGTCCGTACCAGGAGCAGACGGGCGAGCGCGGCGGGGCCGTACTGGCGGTAGCCCAAAGAGCTGCGGCAGGTGGGCGGGACGATGCCCTTGTCGGAGTAGAACCGGATCGTCTTCACCGTCAGGCCGGTGCGGCGCGCCAGCTCTCCGATGGAGTAGAAGGTGTCGCTGTGCATGTCCCCAGCTTGGGGCCTCCCCTGAGGGGAGACTCAAGCGACGCGTCCCCGTAGGAGCGGCGGGCCGGCTGCGGAACCGCACACGAAAAGAGTCGTCTCCCCCGGTCACATTCCTCCGTCGCCATCCGTCATGGCAGTGACCGCACGATGCGGGGTCCCAAGAGGGCCACTGTCACTCACCAGGGCCGACCAAGGCCTGCGCAGACCTCAGGAGATGGCGATGGAAGCACGATCGATCACGGCGGAGATCCCGATGACGCCGCGGATGGCCGATGACCCCGCGGAACTCGTTCCGGAGCTGGCGGCGGTGTCGGCCGCGCTGTTCAAGGTGACCGGCAACGGTTCGGTGCCGCGTTCCACGATCAGCCTCGTGCAGCTGCGCGCGGGTCAGATCGTGGGCAGCACCTACCTGACCGTGCTGCACACCGGATTCCTGCGCAAGGCCGGGGAGTCGGATGAGCGGATCACATCGGTGACCTCCTGGCAGGACTCGCCGTACTTCACCGCTGCCGAGCGGGCGGCGCTGGCCCTCACGGAGGCGGTGCTCCAGCCGTCCGCGCACGGTGAGCGGGTCTCCGACGAGCTGTACGCCGAGGCGGCCGAGCACTACGCGCCCAAGGCGCTCGCCACCTTGATGTTCGCGATCGGCCAGGTCAACTTCTTCATCCCGGTGGCACTCATCGCGAAGCCCGTGCCCGGCCGCTCGTTCAGCGACCCGTGGAAGTAACCGGAAGCATCGGCCTTTAGCTCCGCTGGTTCCGCACCCGCCGGTGCCGGATCAAGCAACGTTCGCCCTGTCGACGACGGCGCCTAGACGCTGGTCGTCGACAGGGCGCGACGCCTTGACAGGTTCGGCAACAGGCAAGAAGCTAACGCCGTTAGATTTTCTAACGGCGTTAGGACTTCGTGGTGGGGAAGCGGGAAGAAGTACGTCAGCGGACGTTCGCCGAGATCCTGGAGACCGCGGGCCGGATGGCCGAGGCCGAAGGCTGGCAGGCGGTGACCATCCGGCGGATCGCCGCCGAGATCGGCTACAGCGCGCCGGTGATCTACCAGCACTTCCCGAGCAAGGACGCCGTACTGCACACACTCCTGGAGCGGGGCAACGGCGAGTTGACACAGCGGATGCGGGCCGCGGTGACCGGTGAACCGGCGTCACGGGGCCCGCACCTGGCGGCAGCCGCCTACCTGGAGTTCGCCCGGTCGCGGCCCGGCCTGTACCAGCTCATGTCGGGCGCGCCCGGCACGGACGTCGACGCCTCCACCCGCCGCACCGCCGCCGCCGACGTGATCGCCTTCACCCGGCAGCTGATCAGAGCCTGGGCGGCCGAGACCGCAGCCGACCTTCCCGGCGTCGAGGACGCCTGCGACCTGCTGTGGAGCACGCTGCACGGCCTCGCGAGCATCGGGTTGATCGAGGACATCGGCTTCGACCGCGCCCGGCGCCTGGCCGACCAGGCGGTGACCGCGCTGCTCGGCTACTGGCTAGCCCCGCCCGCGAACCCCCAAGACCGCCCACAGAGCACCGAGGGAGAGAAATGATCTATCACCACAACCGCTTCACCTTCAAGGCGACCGCCACCGCCGAGCAGCGCGAGGAGGCCCTCGCCAGCCTGCGCAACCAGGGCGAGTCGATCGACGCGGTCGCACGGTACGTCGTCGGCAGGGACATCGGCGGCGAGTTCGAGTACGGCGCCGTCTTCCTCCTCGAAGACCTCGACGGCTACTGGGAGTACCTGATGGCACCCTCCCACGCCCACACCGACCGGATCGGCCTGCCGCTGCTGGAGTCCTTCGTCTCCTACGACACCACCGACAGCGACGACCCCGACATCGCCCACAAGATCGCCGACCTGCACGCGCGACGCTACGCCGGTGACCCGGCCCTCACCAAGCTGGTGGCCGACCTCCCCTCCTACACCGGCAGCAGCGCGCCGACCCCCACCGGCACCGCCGGCGCGGACCGGCCCGCCGCCGGACCGAATCCCGTCCACGGCTCCGACTGACACAGCGGGCTGCGGAAACTCCGCCCGCCCGGCTACGAAAGGCGCGGCTACGTCCATCTCGGCACCACCGTCGCGGACGGAGGGGTGTCTTCCGTGCGCGTGGCGGAACAGAATGGGCAGCCGATGTGCCGAGGTGCGGGGGTCCGGTATGGAGGCAGCGGCGCTTGCGGCCACGGCGGTGGGCGTCTTGGCCGGGGCCCTGACCGGGGTGGCAACCGGTGTCGGGGAAGGGGCGGGCACCGCCGCCGTGGAGCTGGTCCGTGCTCGTCTCGCCGTCTCGGCGCGAGGACGCGCGGCTCTTGAGGGGCTCGACGCGGACGCCACAGACCCTGCCGCCCGCGCCGAGACGCAGAACGTGCTCGCCGAGGAGATCGAAGCCGACCCTGAGCTGCGGCGCCAGCTGACAGCGAGCCTGTCCAGTGCCACGAGCACGACACACCTCACCGGCAGCGTAGTGATCAAGGGCAGTCGGGTGTCCCGCAGCCACATCGCGATCGGGCCACTGACCGTCAACAACACACCCGGTGGCCGGGCCGCACTCACCATCGGGCTCGTGGTGCTGCTGGCGGTGCTCTCGCTCGGGGCGTACGGCGGGGTTCAACTCCTCGCCCCGGACGGCACCGGGTACACCAGCGTGCCGATGGATGCGGAGAACCTGGGCGACGAACGCACAGCGTACGAACGGCGCCCCGGTGGAACCCTCCTGCGCGAGAAGAGAGCCATCGTGTTCGTCCGAGTGGGCAAGGTCGTCCTGACGATCCTGTACAGCGGCGTCCCCAAGGACTCGGCGTTCCCGCCCGACCTGCAGGAGCTGACCCGCCTGGCCGTCCGGAACGCACAGCGGCAAGCAGGCGGCCACTGACCAGCTCGCGGCCGAGGCCGTGGAGTTCACCCGGCAGGCAGGCCGGTCGGGGTCGGTTCCGGTGCGGCGGGGACGGGTGCGGGGCGGCGCCCGGTTCCCAGGTGCCACAGGAGGGTCAGGCCGGTGACACCTGCGGCTGCCGGTCCCAGTTCGGCCGGGGTGAGCCCGGGCCACTGCTGTGCCAGCCCGCCGAACGCGCCGCCGAGGGCGATCCCCAGGTAGAGCGCTGAGGAGTTGAGGGCGAGCAGGACCGGTGCGGCGGCGGGGCTGAGGGAGATGAGCCGGTGCTGCTGAGGGACGACGATCACACCGACGGTCACACCCCAGACCACGGCCCAGACCAGGGTGGAGGCCAGGGTTCGGGTCACCAGCGGGGTCAGTGCCAGGGCGATGGTCGCGAGGGTGAGGGCCCCGGTGAGGACGCGCGCGGGGTCGTGGCGGTCGACCAGACGCCCGGCGGTGATGTTCCCGGCCAGGATGCCGACGCCCCAGGCCAGCAGGGTCAGGGTCAGCAGCGGTTCACTGCCGCCGGTGGCGTCCCGCAGGGCCGGGCTGATGTAGGTGTAGAGGGTGTAGGCGCCGAGGAAGGCGAGTGAGGTGACCGCCAACAGCGCCAGGACACGGCCCTGCTTGAGGGGGCGCAGCCGGTCGGGCAGCGAGGCCGCGGGGAGAGTCACCTTGGGGAGGGCGGCAGCGATCCCGACGGCCGCGAGCAGGCCGGTCCCGGCGACGGCCCACAGGGTGATGTGCCAGTCGGTGCGACCGATCAGCGTGCCCAAGGGCAGACCCAGTGCGGTCGCCAGCGTGAGGCCGCCCAGGACGAAGGCCAGGGCACGGCCACGGCGTTCTGGTGGCGCGATGGCCGCCGCGGTGCTGGAGGCGGCGGCGTTGATCGAGCCTGCGCCCACGGCGGCGACTATGCGGGAGGCCATCACCACTTCGTAGCTGGTCGCCAGCGCGGTGACGACGTTGCCTGCCACGAACACGCTCAAGGCGATCAGCAGTGCCGTACGCCGGTCCAGGGCACTGGTGAGTGCTCCCATGACCGGTGCGGACAAGGCCATCGTCAAGGCGAAGACCGTCACCAGCTGGCCGGCTGCCGGGGTGGAGACCCCCAGGTCGGCGGCGATGGCGGGGAGCAGGCCCGCGATGACATAGCTGTCGGTGCCGACGGCGAACGTCGCCGCGGCCAGGGGAAGGAGTCGTTTGAGCATGGAGCGTGCCGCCCTTTCCGGAGCATGGCGGAGATGGGTGATCGGCACTGTAAGCAATACATGGATGCTTGTCCATGTATCAATGAATAGGTAGGCTGGGCCCCCGTCACAGATGGAGAGAAGAGAAACGATGCGCGAGGTGTCCCAGCCGGCAGCCGAGGCGATCCGGATGGTGGAAGTGCTGCGCGCGCTGGGCGATCCGGTGCGCCTGGAGATCATCCAACGGCTCGCCGTGACCGGCGAGGAGAGCTGCAACGCCATCGGCGAGGACCTGGACGTCCACCAGACGACGCTGTCCCACCACTACCGGGTGCTGCGCGAGGCGGGCATCACCTGGACCACAGTCCAAGGCAGGACCCGGCTGGTGCGGCTGCGCCACGACGACCTGAACGCGCTGTTCCCCGGCCTGCTCGACTCCGTGCTGAACGGCGCCCGCCACCCGCGCCCCGCCACCGGAGACTGACGCGCCGGACGGCCTCACCCGATCCCGGGTGCCGGGTGCCGGGTGCTGGGTGCGGCAGGGCGGCCCCCCTCTCACCGGCCGGGGAGGCTCAGCACAGCAGCAGCGCCGCCTGCCAAGGCAGTTCGCCGAGGGGCGCGTCCGGAACGGTCGCGAAGTGGAGGGCGAGCGCGGCGCCCGCCGCCCCGTCGAGGAAGCCGGGGCGGTGCACCACGGTGGAGCTCCCGGGCGCGGCGGCGGGCCAGACGAAGGGGTGTGCCGGGTCGGCCGCGCGGGCCAGCGCCGCCGTCAACTCCGGCACCTTGGGCGCCAGTTCCGCTCCGCCGGGCTCACGGGCCATCAGGCTCACGATCGTGGTGAGCCCTGCCAGACCGTGGCAGAGCGTGGGGTCGTCGAAGGCACGGGCTCCGCCCGGTCGGTCGCAGACCGCGGCGACCGCGGCCACCGCCTGGCGGTTCCAGTCCGGTTCCTTCAGGGCCAGCGCGGCCAGTTGGAGGGCGCGGGCGACGCCGGGCGTGCCGTAGCACCAGCCGGTGCGGGCCTCGGCCAGTTCGGGGCCGGTGCCGGAGGCGGCCGCGAGCTCGGCGGCCAGCGGGACGATGTTGGGCCAGCCCGTGCCGCCGGGGCTGCGGCGGGCGAGCAGCCACGCGGCGATGGTACGGATGGCCTGCTCCTGGCCCGGTACGCGCACACCCGCGCGGTGGGCGAGGGACAGCAGCGCGAGCGGGCCGGGGATGCCGTGGGCGAGGCCCGCGTTGAAGTGCCCGCCGGGTATCCCGTCCGGCTCGCTGAACAGGATCGGGTCCCCGGTCCACCAACCCGGCACGGCCCTGCCGCCCGGTTCGGTGACCGGCCGGGTGAGCGCGACGAGGTGGGCGAGGACCAGTTCGGTGGTGGCCCGGTGCTCGGGCCCGGCCGCGAGGAGCAGACGGCCGATGCCGGAGAGCCCGGCGACCACGTCGTACCCGGCCATCCTGGCCCCGGCCGTCCCCGCCGCCACGCGGGGCGCGTCCTCCTCGACCAGTCGGCGCGCCAGCGAGGCGACCTGGCCGTCCAGCTTGGCGAGGAGTCCGCCGTACTCGCCGGGGCGGGTGACGGCGGTCCTGGCGGCGAAGGCGACCGCGGGCAGCCCCGCGTACAGCCCCTCCCGGGCGGGCCTGCTCACTCCGGTGACCGCCGTCGACAGATGGGCGTGCGCGACCCGGGCGTACCCGGGCTCGCCGTGGGCCAGTGCCGCGAAGAGCAGTGCCACTCCGGCGTGGCCGTCCGCGAGGGACTGGGCGTGCCACAGGGAGCGGGTCTCGGCCAGCTCGGGGGTCTCGGCGGCGGTCACCCGGGCGGCCAGTGCGGCCGGGTCGGCCAGACGTTCCGCGAGCCCGGCGACGAGGTCCTCGGTCATGCTCCGGCCCTTTCCCGGTCGAGGTGCGCCTGGACCGCGCCGCGGGCCACCGCCAGGGTCTGCGCCTCGGCCGTACGGTCCGTTCCCAGGCGCCGGTTGCAGTGCATGTGGACGAGGGAGGCGAGCACCGCGTCCGGGGAGACGCTCAGCGCGCCCTGTTCCTCCTGCGCGCGGACCAGCCGTCCGAAGCGTTCCGGTGCCGCGTGGTGCGGCTGCGCCACCGGGTCCGGCAGGCCGTCCGGCGTGATCCTGGCGAGCGCCGCCCGTCTGCGGGCCGCGAACGCCTTGTGGTGCTGCTCCCGCTTGGGGTACGTCCCGGTGAGCCAGCGCCGCCAGTCGCCGCCGTAGCCCCGGTGGAAGGCCCGTACCAGCTCGGTCACGTCGTACGCGGTGGACAGGATCCGGTCGTCGGCGGGGGCCGCGAGCCGCTCCAGGACCAGGTGGCTGTCCGCGTGGAACACCTCTTCGGCCGCGGCGAGCAGCGCCGGTCCGCCGTAGCGCTCGGTCTCGGGGGCGTAGCTGTCCAGGCGAAGGCCTCGGGCGAGCCCGTCGGCGGCCAACTGCCCGGCCAGGTCGTGGAGTCGGGGCAGGACGACGCCGTTGAGCAGCGCCGGGTCGCCGTGCAGGCGCAGCCGCAGGTGCGGGTCCGGGTCCGCGTACCGGATGAAGAACCAGCGGTCGACGCCGCCGGGCCCGGCGGGCGGGGAGTCCAGCTCGGTGAGGAAGCGGCGCACCGGGCCGGTGAGGAGCTCGTCCTGGCGCTCGGCCGAGGTGTAGAGCGTCGCGTACAGCCAGGGGCCGCCGGGCGGGATCTCGCCGGTGCCGTGCCGCGCCACCAGGTGTGTGCCGCGCGCGGGCGCCTCGGCCTTCCGCGGTCCGCGGGGTGTCAGCGTCACCACGGCCTCCGCCTCGTGGGCGCCGCCGGGCCCGTGCAGCCAGCCGCCGTCGGTGTCCTGGCCCAGGGGCAGTTCGTGGACCACGGCCACACCCGCGCGCTCGCGTTCGCGGCGCAGGATCTCCTGGTGCGCCGGGACGGCGAGGTTGAGGGGGATGCGGTGGTCGCCGAGGGTGAGCTGGACGTGGTCGGGCACCCGCCACAGGGCGCGCCACTCGTCGAGGGACGGACCGGTCGCGTCGAGCCGCCAGCGGGCCGGGCTCAGCACGGTGCGTCCGGTGCGTACGGCGGGCAGGAACGGCAGGTCATCCGCTGCGCCCCAGTCCCACAGCCGCCACTGTCTGCGGGCGAACGCCGCGGCCTCGATGAGGAAGCGCACCGCGTTGGGCGCGGTCAGTTCGCGGTTGAGCACGTGGAGCGCCGACGGGGTCAGCTCGCGCCCGAGTTCCGTGGACACGATCCGGAAGCCCTCGGAGTCGGCGCAGACGGCGATGGAGTCAAGGGTGAGGTCGGTGACGTCCGGCGCGGCGGGCCCGGGGTGCACGCCGATGACCAGGCGTCCGTCCAGCCAGGTCGGCACCTGGGCGACGTTGGCGTGCCGGTGGTGCGACGCCTGGTGGTGGATCTGGACGGGCAGCCGTCCGGTGGTGTCGCGCGCGGCCCGCACCGTGTGCCGGATCGCCTCGGTCTGCGCGAGCGGGAAGAGGTGTGCGAAGCGGCCCATGTGGCCACCGGACGCGGTGGCCGCGCCCACCAGGACGAGGGTGAAGTCGCCCCGGTCCACGGCGGCGGCCGACTCCGCCGCGATCTGCACGACGAGTTCGAGCGACGGCGGGCGCACGGCGTCGGCGGCCTCGTCCCGGTCGGCCTCCTCGAACCTGCGCAGCCAGTCCTCGTCCAGGACGACCTCGCGCTCCCCGCGCGCCTGCGCTTCGGCCGCGAGTCCCAGGAGCAGGCGCTGGCGTACGGCTCCGAGGGGCACGGGCCCCGGTTCGGGGCGGTGGCTCGGGGGCAGCCGGTATCCGGCCGGGGCGCCGAGGCCGATGTCGGGGTCGAGGACCTCCGTGACGGGCACGTAGCGCCCGAGGCCGTACCGCTCCACGAAATCCTGGTGGTACGCGGTCAGTCGGCCGGGGCCCGGGGGCGAGAGGCGCCACAGCGCGGCTGCGGCGCGCTCCAGTTCCCCGGCCACCGAGCGCGAGAGCACGGCGGTCCCCTCCAGGCGCAGGTCGACCTGGACGGCGTGCGCGGCGGGGCTCCCCGGGGTGGAGGCAGGGCCCGTGGCGGCGCGCTCAAGTGCCGTGCGCCAGGCCTCCCTTCCCTCTCCGAGCGGCGTACGGCGGTAGTCGGCGAGGGACTCGCGCAGTGCGGCGACCCACCGGGCGGCGGGCGTGGCGGCCGGGAGCAGCGCCTCGACGTGTGCCAGCGGATCGGGAGCGTCCAGGGGCGGGCGCAACTCGGTCAGCAGTACCTCCGCCCCGATCAGCTGGGCGACGAGTCCGGCCACGGCGCCTTCGGGCGCTCCGGGGAAGCGCGTTTCGACCTCCCGGATCAGTTCGCCGCAGTGAATGGGCCGGGCGGCGGCCTCGACCACGGCGCGCACGACCGGGGTGTGGCGGAGCGTCCGTGACCTGGGGCGGTTCTCGCTGGACCGGCCGTCGGAGCCGGGCCCCGCGGGGTCCGGACCGGCCGGGGCGAACGGCAGGACCAGGCGGCCCCCGCGCACGAAGCACAGTCCGTTCACCACCACGCTCAGGCCCAGGTGCACGGCCGGGTCGCGCTCCCAACCGGCGACCAGCCGGGCCAGCCATCCAGCGTCGGGCCGTGCCCCTCTGTGCCCCGCGCCGGTGAGCTCCCCCTTGGTGGCCTCGCCGAAGGAGCCCCACAGGACGCCCGCGAGCAGCCCGAAGGGGGTGGGGCGCGAAGCGGCCCTGAGCAGGTAGCGGGTCACGGCCCGGTGGGCCTTGCGCACATCGGAGGCGGCCACGGACCCGCCCTCCAGCACGGCGTCGACGGTACGGGCTAGCGAAGGACTGGAGACCTCAAGGGCCTCACGGAACAGCCCATCAGCGAGCAACTCCACCAGCTGGGACCGGAGTTCATCCGCATCGCCCCGCCGGTCCCCGTCACCGTCCTCGCCGTCCCGCCAGGTCGCGCGGACCCTCGGCCGGGCCAGGAGCGGCGCCCTCAGCAGCACTCCGTCCGCGCAGCGAAACACCGGTTCCGCGCTGTGGCCACGCCGCATCCCCGCCCCGCCCCCTTACTCGATGCATCATGAAACGGACTGAGGAATTCCCGATTCCTCCCCCCGCCGGAATGCCGCCACACTAACCCCGACACGCCCCGCCCGGAACCCCTTGACTCCGCCTGCCGCCCCTCCCTAGATTCCGATTCTGCCGCCGAAGGGCGGCGATTCGACAGGTTCCACAGGAAGGAATTCCCATGTCTGAGAACATGACGCAGGACCTCTTCGACATCGACCTCACCGAGACCGCCATCCAGGACGTGGCGTCCGACAGTGCCGCGGGCGCCATCTCCGGTGAGGAGTCCTGTTTCCGCACCTGCACGACCTGCTCGATCTGCTGATGCAGGCCATATGAACGGCCGGTCCCGGTGGCCCCCCGTACCGCCGGGACCGGCTCCCGCCGAGGCGGCGGAGCACCGAGGGCAAAGACCATTGCCCTTTCGGGCAAAGAACCGGCACGCCCCCTCCATGCCCACGCCAGCACCATTGACGCGGCAGGACTTTATAGGCGACGCTTTTCCGTACGCGACGCAGACCGCCCGACTCCAATAGCCGCGCGATTACCAATTCCCCCACCGAATCCGCATGCGCATCTACACGCGCATCCGCACACCGGATATCTCCGCCTGCCCGCGTTTCAGGATTTCCCCTGTTCGCCTTTGGGTGTGGCCCGTGACAGGACATCCATGAGGCCCGCGAAACCACCAGCGTGGGATCGATGGCGGCACTAGCCCTCCGACTGCGCACGGCGTGACTGAGGGGCGGCGCACTTCGCGCCGCCCCTCCCGTCATGAGCGCTAGCGGTTCGCCAACTCGGTGATGGCGTCGTAGGCGTAGACGTCGCTGCCGGGTTCGGCGGTGGTCAGCGAGGTGAGCATGGCGGCGGCGAGGCGGTCGGCGGTGATCGGTCGGTAGGGGCGCAGGGGGCCGACGAGGACGGGGGCGAGCACGGGGGCCAGGGTGGTCATGGCGCGTTCGCCGGGGCGGCGTTCGGCGCGGTCGCCCAGCAGGAGCGAGGGGCGGAAGATCTGCGTTCTCCGGTACCCGAGGGCGATGACCTCGCGCTCGGTGTCACCTTTGACACGGAGGTAGAACGTACGGGCGTCGGGGTCGGCGCCGATGGAGGAGCACAGGGCGATGCCGCTCGCGCCCGCCGCAAGTGCGTGGCGTGCGACGGCGAGGGTGTGGTGCTGGTCGACGGCGCGGAAGGATTCCTGCGATCCGGCCTTCTTGATGGTGGTGCCCAGGGTGCAGTACACGTCGTCGACGGTGGGCACGTCGTGCTGGGCGAGTGCCGTGAAGTCCACGACGCGGACGTCGAGTTTGTCGTGGGCGCGGGCGAGCGGGCGCCGGGTGAGGGCGGTGACACGGGTGTAGCGGGGGTCGGCGAGCAGTCGGTCGAGCAGGTGACCCCCGACGAGGCCGGTGGCTCCGGCCAGCAGAGCGGTGCGGGTGTTCATGGCGTACATCTTCCCGGTAGAGCCGGTCAGGGGCTGGTGAGGCTGCGGACGGCCGCGGTCAGGGCCGTGCGGTGACGTTCGGGGCGTGCGGGCGTGAAGGCCTCGTCGGGTGCGAGGGCGCGGAGCGCGGGCGGGGTGGCGAACCAGGCGGTGACCTGGCTCAGGACCAGGGCCAGCAGGTCGACCGGTTCCATGTCCGCGCGCAGGGCGCCACGGCGCTGGGCGTCGGCGACGGCTTCGACCTTGGGGCGGTAGGCGTCGGCCTCCGCGGGGCTGGTGTCGGGGCGTTCGAGCTGTCGCCAGGTGGCCAGGCGCAGGATCTCGGGCTGACCTGGTTCATCACCGGCGTGTCCTCCGGGTTCGGCCGCCGGATGACCGAGCTGCTGCTGGCGCGCGGCGACCACGTGGCCGCCACAGCCCGCCGCCCCGAAACTCTTGCCGACCTGGCCGAACGCCACGGTGACCGGCTGTGGACCGCGCCCCGGGACGTCACCGACGCCCCCGCGGTCCGCCGCACCGTGGACGCCGCGTTCGCCGCTCTCGGCCGGATCGACGTGATCGTCTCCAACGCCGGCTACGGCCTGTTCGGCGCGGCCGAGGAGGTCACCGACGAGCAGATCGCCCACCAGATCGACACCAACCTGATCGGCTCCATCCAGCTCGCCCGCGCCGTCATCCCGCATCTGCGGGCCCGGGGCGGCGGCCGGATCATCCAGCTGTCCGGCATGGGCGGTCAGATCGCCTTCCCCGCGCTGAGCCTCTACCACGCCACCAAGTGGGGCATCGAGGGCTTCTACGAGGCCCTCTCCCCCGAGGTCGCCCCCTTCGGCATCCAGACCACTCTGGTCCAGCCCGGCGCCGCCACCACCGACTTCGGCGGTCGCAGCGCCACCGCCGCGCAGGCCATGGCCGTGTACGACGCCGCCCCCGTCGGCGCCCTCCGCCGCGCGGCCGCCGCGGGCGCCATCCCCGTCCCCGGCGACACGGTCAAGATGGCCCGCGCCATCATCGACAGCGCCGACACCGAGCGGGCACCGCGCCGCCTGCTCCTGGGCAGCGACGCCTACCAGGCCGTCACCACGGCGCTGGCCGCCCGCCTGACCGGCGTCGAAGAGCAGAAGGAGCTCGCCCACTCCACGGACACCACGGCCTAGCCTCCCAGCTGGGGCGCAGCCCGGAGACCGTGCACCAGCGTCTCGCGCGCCATCACCGTTCGCTCGTCGAGTGCAGTCGGGCGAACTCGTCGGCGAGCATGCCCATCATGACCACGTCGTGGTGCTGCCCGGCGAAGAACACGTGCTCGCGCAGGCGGCCCTCCTCCACGAAGCCGAGCCGGCGGTGAAGCACCAGCGACGCCTCGTTGTGCGCGAATATCTGCGCCTGGCATTTGTGGTAGCGCCGCTCGGCGAACATGAAGCGCAGCAGCATGACCACCGCTTCTGCCGCGTACCCCTTGCGGCGGTGACCGGCGCCCATCGTGATGCCGTACTCGAACCAGCCCGCACAGGGATCAGCGCTGTGCGAGCCGATGGCACCGACCGTCTCCCCCGTCTCGACTGCTTCGATCGCAAGGCCGAAGCAGTCGCCGTCGGGCTTGGCGGCGGCCTGCTCCTTCGTCCAGGCGCGGAAGGCCTCGGCGGAGCGCGGCGGTTGCAGCACGTCGCCCAGCCGCTCCTCGTCCACGGCGAATCGCATGAACGCCGCCCAGTCCTCGGGCTCGATACCGCGCAGACGTACCCGTGCGCCGGTCCAGAACGATGTCGTCATCCCGTATTCGATCACGCGGCATCGCGCGGGGTCCACACAGCACCGGTCGTGGGCGCGAACGCTCAACGGGGCAGTCACCGTCCGCCCACAGCGGCGCGTGCCAGGTCAGTAAGGCCGGTTCTGCCGCTGGCGGTCATGTGGCGCCGGGCGTAGAGAAGGAGGCTCACCTTCTGGCACCCCGGAGAACGGCGTCCTGCGAGTGACCAACGGGCGCAAGGGGGCGGAGAGTGCGAAGAGCGAGTACGACAGCCGACTGCGGCCCCGGGACTCGGCGTGGCTTGACTTCCCGCTGACGGACGCCAACAAGGGCATGGAAGGCCTGGAGTGGGTGGAGCGGAACGGCGTCGGGCACCTGCTCGGCCTGTGCGAGGGCAACCGCTGCACGGGCGGCAAGGAGGGCCGGCGGCCCGGCGACGGCCGCGTCCAGGTCTTCCGCCGCGGCGCCGACCAGTGGGACCACACCGACACGATACGGCTGCCCGCGTCCCTGCCCTTCGAGGACTACAGCAGCCTGTCCGTGCGCGACGGCCGGATTGTTGTTTTGTTTCGGGCGTCGTCCGCCCTCTGGGTGGGCCGCCTCGCCACGAAGAAGTGGTGGTGGACGAGGGCACGGTCTACCGCCTCCCCACGGACGCCGACGGGCGCACCGTCTACGGCACCCCCGAAGGCGTCTCCTGGGTCTCGTCCGACCACTTGGTGGTGGTCTCGGACCGGGCGAAGAAGGGCGCGGCGAGCGCCCCGTACCGCGCGAAGGACCAGTCGATCCACCTCTTCCTGATCCCCTCGGCGGCGCGATAGGACTCCGGGCCGTGGCGGCGGAGCACGGCTCCCCCGCCACGGCGGCCGACGGGCACCTCCTTCCGCGTGCGCCGGACAGGGTCATTCGTGACCGGCGGTAGTCAGCCGCGCGAGCACGGAGCGACCCAGGACCTGAGGTGCGCTCGTGCCGATGACCGGTCACGAAGTCCGAGGGGGCACTGGCCGCGGCGCGACGCCGGGCCGCGTGGGCACGGGTCCGCGCCGGAGCACAGCACCGGTCCGCACCGAACCCGGTGCGAACGAATTCCGGCCCCGAACCGATGTGTACCGCACTCAAGGCCCGTACGGCCAGGGGCGAGTAAGCCGGAGGACTGGAATTCGGACAGCGCGTGACCCACTGGAAGAATCTCAATCAGCGGACATCGCGTGCGCCAGGAGGCCGGAAACTCCGCCGCCGTTCCGGTTATTCGAACATGGAACTCACACGTCCGGTCAGACCGGCCGTCCACCCCCCTCAAGCCCCCCTCAAGAAGTCAGGCGCTATTGAGGCCGGCACGTCGGGGAACGACGACCTTCATCAGCGGATGCGAGACCAACTGGGCGACTCCGGGAAGCATCGCCAGCTTATTCGTGTAACAGCGCTCGTACGCCTCCGCATCGGCGACCGCGACCCTGAGGCGGTAGTCCACCTCGCCGAACAGGCGGTGTGCTTCGACGACTTCCGGCAGGTCACATACCGCTTCCTCGAAGGATGTGATGGTCGCCCTGTCCCGCACCGACAGCGCCACGGAGACGAACACCTCGAATCCGCGGCCGATCTTCACCGAGTCCAGACAGGCGGCGTAGTGCGTGATCACTCCGTCGGCCTCAAGACGCCGGACCCGGCGCAGACAGGGAGACGGAGTGAGCCCCACTCGCTCAGCCAGCTCCGAGTTGGGCAGTCGTCCTTCTTGCTGAAGCACGCGCAATATCATGCGGTCGATTCGGTCCACTCGTCGATTCTATGGCGGCGGCCACGGTTCAGTGATCGGAATTCGCAATCGGCTGCGCCGCGTCGGCATCTATGTTGAGGGAGGCAATCGGCACCAACACGGGGGATGCACCATGCCAATTGAAGCTTTCCTGTCGTTCGTCGCCATCGACTTGGCGCTCGTCTTCGTACCCGGACCGGACTGGCTGTACGTGATCGCCCGCGGGCTCGGGCAGGGCCGCGCCATGGCGCTGACGGCCGTGGCGGGCCTCTGCCTGGGGTATCTGGCGCACACGGTCCTCGCGGTGCTAGGGCTCGCCGCGGTGCTGGCGGCGAACCCCGCGACCCTGGAGGTGCTGCGTTACTGCGGTGCCGCCTACCTCGTCTACCTGGGAGCCCGGCTCCTGCTGGCCCGGCCGTCGGGCACCGAGGGGGCGCCGGACCCCACGCAGGCACCGTCGGCCGCCGTCACCCTCCGGCAGAGCGCCATCACCAGCATCCTCAACCCCAAGGGCCTGCTGGTGTATCTGTCGCTGCTGCCGCAGTTCATCCGGTCGGACCAGGCCCTTCCGGAGAGCGCGCAGATGGCCGTCATGGGCATCACGCACATAGTGCTCTGTGCGGTGGTGTACGGCGTGGTGGGCGTCACCGCGAGCAGCGCGGGATCGCGGCTCGCCGCAAAGCCGCGCGTGGCGGGGCGCCTGAACAGTGTCGCGGGCGTCCTGCTGCTGGGGGTCGCCTGCCTCACGGGGCTCTCCGGAGCGCTCAGCATGGGGTGAGCCGCCCGGGCACGCCCGGGGCGGGCCGACGGCTCCTCCGCCGCGTCCATTGGCTTTCCCTATCAGTAAGTTCCGCGTACGCCTGTGCTGTGCACGACACGCTGCTGTAGAAGGGAAGTGAGGAGTTGGGTGCCGTCCGGTGGGAGGACGACGAGGAGGAGCCGCTCCATGACCGTGGATCTTGGTGTTCTCGTGCTGCCCGAGCACCAGGGGCCGCGGGGGGCCGATGTGTGGCGCGGCGTGGAGGAGTTGGGGGTCGCCCACGCCTGGACCTTCGACCATCTGTCGTGGCGCCTGCTGCGGACGGAACCGTGGTTCGACGCCTTCGTCACCCTGACCGCCGCCGCCTGCGTCACCGAGCGCGTCGAACTCGGCACCCTCGTCACCACGCCGAACTTCCGTCACCCGGTACTGACAGCGAAACAGGCCATGTCCCTCGACCACGTCAGCGGAGGCCGCTTCGTCCTGGGCGTGGGCGCCGGCGTGCCGGGCCCGGACACCGCGGCGCTGGGCGGCGGCGAACTGCCAACCGCCCGGCGCATGGAGCGCTTCGAGGAGTTCGTCGACCTGGTCGACCGGCTGTTGCGGCAGCCCGCCACCACTTTCCGGGGCACGTACTTCGACGCCGTCGACATCCCCATGAGGCCCGGCTGCCTGCGCCACCCGAGGCCGCCGCTCGCCCTCGCCGCCTCCGGCCCGCGAGGGATGCGCACCGTGGCGCGCCACGCCGACATCTGGGTCAGCAACGGCCCGCCTCCGGACGTCGGACCACTTGAGGAGCACGCCGTGCTGCGGTGGGCGGGCCGCCAGGCCGAGCAGGTCGATGAGGTGTGCGCGGCCGAGGGCCGAGCGCCGGGTTCGCTGCGCAAGCTGCTGTACGTGAGCCGGGCGATACCCGATGCCTGCGCCTCGCCGCAGCGCCTGTGCGACCTCGTGTCGCGGTGCGCGGAACTGGGCTTCACCGACGTCGTCCTGGCCCATCCGCGCCCACGTGGCGTCTTCGCCCAGGACATGGCGGTCTTCAAGAAGGCTGTCACCGCGTGGACGAGATGACGCAGCAGCAGCCCGCCACCGCCCTCGGGAAAGGACGTGCCATGGACTCCGCCGTGGCGAAGCTCCTCGACTCCGACACCCTCGTCACGTTCCGGGACGGGGCACGCGAGGCCTTCCTGCCGGGGATCCCGAGCCCGGACAACGTCCGCGCCCTGCGCGAGTCCGGTCTGCTGGGACTGGTCGTGCCGCAGGAGTTCGGCGGCACGGGGGCCGACGCGGGGCAGGCCAACTCCGTCGTGGAGGAGGTCGCGGCGGCCGACCCCTCAGTGGCGATCATGCTGTATCTGCACTGCTGCGTCGTGGAGAGGATCAAGGAGTACGGTTCCGCCGCTCAGCGCGCGCACTGGCTGCCCCGCGTGGTGGACCACAGGTGGCTGGCGGCATCCGCATGGAGCGAGCCGGGAAGCACCGCCGACAAGAAGAAGCTGGCGACGACAGCGGAGCCGCGCGGAGACGCCTCCTGGCGGATCAACGGCGGAAAGTCCTTCGCCACCAGCGTCACGGTCGCCGACTTCCTGCTCGTCCTGGTCCAGTTGCCGCCCAGTGACGCCGGGGTCGGGGAGTCGGGGTACGGCGGCAAGGACCAGGCCCTCGTCCTGGTCCCCGCGGGTACGCCCGGAGTGGACGTGGCGCCCGAGGCACACGACTTGGCGGGCATGCGCGGCTCGGGCACCGGCACGCTGCGTCTGGACGACGTCGTGGTCGGCCAGGACGCGGTGCTGTGCGCGGGTGAGCACACCCCACGTGCGATCGGGCTGCCACACCGCCTGGGACTCACACTCGCCGCGGTGAGCGTCGGGGCGGCCCGGTCGGCGTACGAACTGGCCGTCGCCGCCGCGGAGCACCGCGGCCTGCTCGCCGCCGCGGACACCCGCCGCCGGTTGGCGGAGATGTCCGTCACGGTGGAGGCCGCACGGTCCATGGTCACCGTGCTGCCGACGTACGGTCCGCAGGAGACCGCGCACCTCGCCTACGCCGCGAAGGTGTTCGCCTCCCGGGCGAGCCAGCGCGTGTGCCGGCAGGTGCGCGGGCTGCTCGGCAGCAGCGGCTACATGCGCGGGCACGACATCCACAGGATCTCGCTGGACGCCGAGGCCGTCGCGCACATGGGGCCGCCCAACCACCTGTGCGTCGACTTGTTGGCCGCCCGGCTTGAGCACTGAGCAGGGCGGCGGGGCCCGGCCGGTACACCGCCGGGCCGCCGCCGGACGGGCGGTCGGTTCAGCCGACCGTCAGGCCGTACGCGCGCATCCAGCGGTCGGTCTCGGCCAAGGGCGACAGCAGATGGGCCCTGCTCGCGTACGTCATCGTCGTGGCGCCCTCCGCTCCGTACGCGATCTCGCGGACGCGCCGGGCGTCGAGCAGGCCGTACAACGGGGATGCCGGGTCCTCGGGCAGGGCGGTGACCCGGCGCAGCGTGCTCGCCTCGCGGTCGGGGTCGTGCGTGGCCGGGTAGGCGCTCTTGGCACGGTGGAGCACCTGGGGCGGCAGGAGGTCCGCGGCCGCGGCCCGCAGCAGGCTCTTCTCCCTGCCGTCGGCGGCCTTCCACTCCCACGGCACGTTCCACACGTACTGGAGCAGTTCGTGGTCGCAGTAGGGGACGCGTACCTCCAGGCCGAGGGCCATGCTCATACGGTCCTTGCGGTCCAGGATCACGCTGAGCGGGCCCTGCAGGCTGAAGAAGAGGACCTCCCGCATGCGGGCTCGCAGTCCCCTCTCCCCGCTGAGCCGGGGCACCTGGGCGCGCAGGGTCGCGTACCGGTCGTGCTCCTCGTCGTCGGGGCGCAGCCTCTCGCGCAGATCGGGGGCGAGGCAGTCGGTCAGCCGCGGGGCGTTGCCCAGCCAGGGGAAGGTGTCCGCCCATATGGTCGCCGGGTCGTGGAACCAGGGGTACCCGCCGAACACCTCGTCCGCCGCCTCCCCGGACAGCGCGACCGTGCACTCCTCGCGCATGCGGCGGAACAGCTGGTACATCGACTCGTCGAACTGGCCGAAGGAGGGCAGGTCGCGGGCGTGCAGCGCGGCCGGGGAGGCCTCCTCGAGCCGGAGCGGGTCGAGCACCACCGAGGTGTGGTGGGTGCCGAGGTGCTTGGCGGTGAGCAGCGCGTAGGGGGCGTCGCGCTCCGGGCGCAGGGGCGTGGCGCGGAAGTCCTCGTCGTCCCGCTCGAACTCCACGGTGAAACTGCGCAGCGGCCCGTCGCCCCGGCGTTGTGCGGTGCGGTGCGCGAGAGCGGCGACGACGCCCGAGTCGAGTCCGCCGGAGAGCAGGACGGAGCGCGGCACGTCCGCGACCAGCTGCCGTTCGACGATCCCGGTGAGCCGGGCGCGGACGGTGTCGACGGTGGTGCGTTCGTCGTCGTCGTGCTCGTGGCTGACCAGGCGCCAGTACGGGTACTCGTGGCAGCCGCGCCGGTCCACCCGCAGGACGTGCCCCGGCTTCACCTCCCGGAGTCCGCGCAGCGGCGTCTCCCCCGGCAGGGCCATCCGCGGCGAGAACAGCAGCGGCAGCGCCTCGACGGGGACGGAGGTGGAGAAGCCGGGGTCGGCGAGGATGCCCTTCGGTTCGGAGGCGAACAGGACGCCGTGGGGACGCGGGGCGTAGTAGAGCGGTTTGACGCCGAGGCGGTCGCGGACCAGAGTGAGCTGCTCGGCACCGGCGTCCCAGACGGCGAAGGCGAACATTCCGTTGAGGTGTTCAGCGCAGCCGGGCCCCCACTCCAGGTAGCTGCGCAGGACGACCTCGGTGTCGGAGCGGGTGGTGAACTCGTGGCCGCGCTGCGCCAATTGCCCGCGCAGGGCGCTGTAGTTGTAGACCTCACCGCTGTAGACGAGTACGACGCCGTGCCGCTGCCGGTGCGCAGCCGGGTCCCGTGTCCTGCCGCGCGTCGCGACCATGGGCTGCCGGCCGCCCGCCAGGTCGATCACCGCCAGGCGCCGGTGTCCGAGCTGGACGTGCGCCGCGCTCCAGGTGCCGGCGTCGTCGGGGCCGCGGTCGCGCATGGTCTCCGTCATGGCGCGGATGACGGCGTGGTCGTCCCGCAGGTCCCTGGCGAAGTCCACCTTGCCCACGATGCCGCACATTCAGATCCCCCCAGCGGTGTCCTCGGGCGTGCCGCCCTGTGGTGTGCCCTGCAGAAAGCCGTCGAGGTGCACGGTGCGCGAGCGTGAGACGTTGGCGCACCGGTAGGGCAGGCCGGTCAGTGGCGGGCGCGCCTCGTCGTGGAAGTAGACCGCCCGGAGCGCTCCTGGTTCGTCCGGGTCGAATTCGAGCAGGGGGTGGCCGGTCAGGAAGTCGCGCACCGCGGGCGTGTCCCGCCGGGCGTGCCACCACAGCCTCATCTCCGAGCTGTAGTTGGGCGGCAGGGTGACCCGCGGCCGGAACTTCCGTTTCCACTGGAAGCTGCCCTTGCTGATCCACGCTTCGGTCCCGGCGAAGTCCACGTGCCGTACGCCGTGCGTGTCGGCCCATTCCAGCAGCAGGTGGACGCAGGCGCGCTGGGCGCCCAGTGCGTGCAGTCGGGGCGCGCCGTCGCGGACCCCGATGAGGCGCATGGTGAGGGTGGCGCGGCGTTCGTCGCGGTGGCACAGGAGTCCGGCGAGGCGTTCGCCGTGCGCGTCGGTCAGGAAGGCGAGCAGCCCGTCGCGGAAGAGGCATTCGTAGGCCCGGTCGCGTGGTTCGGTCCGGGCGCGTTCGCGGTGCCGGGCCCGCAGGGTGGGCTGGTGCATGTGGTCGTAGAAGTCGTGGAAGGACGCGTCGTCGGTGGCGATGTCGATGCGCCAGGCGTGGGTGCGCCGCCGCGCGGAGAACCACTGGCGCTCCTTCTTCGCCGTGCGGTAGCGCCAGCTGCCGTCGCCTTCCCCGACGTCCACCACCAGGTGCAGCCGGTAGGGGAGCACGAGCGCGGCCCGGCGCGGCAGGCGTGCGGCCTGCGCGCGGGAGCAGACGACGGCGACGAGATCGCCCGGCGGGGTCCAACGGCCGTTCAGGAGTCGCGTTCGCGGGACGCGGTGGTGCTCCCGCAGCGGCTCCGGGGCGGGGAACAGCTCCTCGCGCTGGTGTTCCAGCTGCTGCTGGATGAGCACGGTGCCGCGGCGCAGCCCGGCGTAGGCGAGGCTGGGTGCCTTGGGTCCGGCCGTGGACCGCACGCCGTGGAAGGGCCGTACCCGGGTCTCCACGGCGGCGTGGGCGGCCCTGACCGCGGGCAGCGGTGAGTAGTCCCACGCGAAGCCGGCGCGCAGGCGCAGCCTGTGCAGGGTGTTCAATCGAGGTCCCCTCCTTGGCGCGTCGAGTCGGTCGGGTGCGGCCGCGGTGCGGTCCGCGCGGTGGGTCGGCGGTGCCCGGCCCGTCGCCCGATGACCGTCATGGGCAGGCCGCCGCCGAGGAAGAGCGCGCACAGGACGAACCATCCGCCGACGCCCCACTCGACGACGAGGACGGCCATCAGGGCGGGCGCGGCCATCTGGGCCGTGGCGAGCCCGGCGCCGAAGGTTCCCTGGTACTCCCCTTGGGCGTCGTCGGGTGCGAGGGCCACGGACAGGCCCCAGGTGCCGGCGACGAAGAGCATCTCGCCCAGGACGTGTGCGGCCGCGGCCGCCAGGAGCAGGGCGACGACCCAGGGGCCGCTGCCGTGGTAGGTGGCGGCGAAGAGCAGACAGGAGGCGGTCAGCGCGACGGCGCACCACACGGACAGCCGGGCGGCTCCCCGGGCGTCGCCTCCCCGGCGGCTGACGCGGTTCTGGAAGAGCGCGATGGTGACCGCGTTGAGCACGATGAGGACGCCCATGATCCAGGCGGGTGCCGAGGTGTGTTCGGTGAGCCACAGCGGAAGGCCGCTGCCGACCATGCCCCAGTTCAGGGCCAGGATCCCGCTGAGCGCGGTGAGCGCGAGAAAGGTCCGGTCGCGCAGGACGAGGGGCTCTCGGCGGGAGCGCCGTTCGCCGGGCGGCGCGGCACGTGGCACGCGGCTGACGATCAGCGCGAAGCCGAGCAGCGTCGATCCGTACAGCAGGATGAGCGCCGCGTAGGCCGTGCGGCTGTCCAGGTAGAGGACGAGGGCGCCCGCCGCGGCTCCGGCGGCCGCGCCGACGTGGCCCGCCACGACGGTGGCGGAGATCCCGCGCAGCCGTTCGTCGCTGGGCTGCAGCGCCGCGACGAGCGCGGCACGTACTCCGGGGACCGCGCGTTCGGCCGCGACAGCCACGCAGGTGACGAGCAGGAACCCGGTGAAGCCGGTCACGAACAGGTAGCAGAGCGCGGCGGTGCCCTGCACCACGGTCAGGCCGACAAGTGTTTCCCGGACGCCGATCCGGTCGGCGGCGTAGCCGATCGGTCCGCCCAGGAGCATGCCGAGCACGCCTGCGACGGTCAGGCCGAGCCCGAACCCCGTCGGTGTCAGCCCGAGCGACCGGGTCGCGTAGATGGCCCAGCAGACGTACCAGGCCCCGGCGCCGACGTAGGCCAGCAGCGTGGCCGCGCAGAGCCGGCCGAGCGGGCCTTCGGGCAGGAGGGGCTTGCCGCGGCGCAGCGGCACGGGCCACTGCGGCGGGTACGTCCTCAAGGCCAGCCGTCTTTGCCGAGGGCGGCGCGGCCGGCCAGTTCGGCGAGGGCTCCGAGGTCGCCGACCGGTGCGAGGTGCGGTGCCGGAATGGGGCTGAAGTCGGCTTCGGTGTAGCTGCCCGAACCGTGCACCAGGATGTCGTCCTCGGGGACGAGTCCGCGGTCGACGGCGTTGAGGATGCCGGTGAGCGCCATCACCAGGGACCACTCCCGCAGCGCGCGCGGGTCGTGCGGCAGGGTGATCCCCGCGTCGGCCAGCAGCGCCCGCAGGAGCGGGTAGCGCTCGAAGCACTCCGGCAGGGATACGACGATTCCGCCGCCGCCCTGCGTGCGGATGAGCGCGTCCATGGCCGGTGAGGTCGTCGGGCGCCGCGTGTAGAACGTCGGGTCGAGGTTCTCTTCGGGATGGTAGGCGCGTGCGGGGAAGCGGGGGTCGGACTCCTGGTGGTAGAGGCCCGATGCCGCGTCGTACCGGTAGCGCGGGAGGTTGTCCCGGGAGGGGGAGCCGAAGTGCAGGCTGAGCACCATGTCCGGGGTGTCGAGGTGCTGGACGAGGAAGTAGTGCGGCGGGCTCGCCGCCGCGGCGGCGATCCGCTGGGTGCCCAGGTGGTGTCCGAGCAGTCCGAAGGCGCTGGACACGGCGTGGACGTGGAGCCGACTGCGGGTGGGCGGCAGGAACTCGTACTCCGCGCAGGCGCGCACAATGTCGGCGGCTTTGTAGTTGTCGATGTCGAGGGTGAACCAAAGGTTGACTCCGTAGCGCTCCCGTAAGGAGGCGCCGTACTGGTCCACGAGAGCGCGGGCGAGCGGCTTCACGGCCGAGCGGTCTGCCGCGTCCATGACGACCATGGGGTTGCGCAGTCGCAGCCACTCGTTCTCGGACAGCGCTGATGCCCAGAGTTTCCCGGCGGCGGCGGTCGGTACCACGGTGAGGATGTTGAGCTGCTCCGGGCTTGCGAGTCCGTGTTCGTGGGCGCGCAGCACGGCGTCGCGCAGCGCGGTGGCCTTGTTGCCCGACGACGGCGACACGATCATGACGCGCTCGTGTGTGCGCCGGATGTACTCCACCGCCCGGGCGACGATGAGCAGGGACGCGAAGGTCTTGGTGGTGCGCGTCCGCGGGTTGCCCATCAGGTCGAGCAGCCGCAATTCCTTCCCGCGGTACTCCCCCAGCGGGCGGAACGAGAGCGACGACGCGGCAAAATAGGCGGTCAGCTCTTCGCTGACGGGCGGGAGGTCCACTCCGGGGTTGAATTCCGCGCCGTTCTTCGCTGTCTGGCCGCATTCGGCCAGCACGTCGGCTATCTCTTCGCGATAGCGGTGCAGGACGTTGTCGACGCGAACATCGCCATGGGTCTGCGTGGGCATCACGGGTGGAGCCGCCTCTCTCGACTGGTCCGGCCCGACGGCGGTGCGATTGCTCAGTGCCTGAACTCGCCGGTGTCGCCGCGTGCGGTCCCGGGCAGCGCCGCCGCCGGGTCCGCGCCCTGCTCGACGATGCGGTTGTCCGTGTCGACGAAGACGATCCGCGGGACGAGGCCCTTCGCCTCGGAGTCGGAGACGGTGGCGTAGGCGATGACGATGACCAGGTCGCCGGGGCTGATGAGCCGCGCGGCCGCGCCGTTGACACCGATGATCCCCTCGCCCCGGGGGCCCGCGATGGCGTACGTGGTCAGGCGCGCTCCGTTGTCGATGTCGACCACCTGGACCTGTTCCCCCGGAAGCAGGTCGGCGGCCTCCAGGAGGTCTTCGCTCACCGTGAGCGAACCGACGTAATGCAGATTCGCGTGGGTCACCGTGGCCCGGTGTATCTTCGACTTCAGCATGCTGCGAAACAATTCGCCCCCCCTCGGCACGGCATGGAGCAACTGCCTTTTCCGTCACCAGTATTGTCCTGCCGGGCCCTTCAGCCGTCCAATAGCTAAATTGAATGAGACGATCGAGCCACTGCTTCCGTTTCTCTTTCCAGCACCAAGAGCGATTGATGGGAGCGGCCCACCAAACCGCCGAGGTCCCACAGCTCGGCAGTGGCAAGTCCCGCTTCTCCGGGCCTGATGTGCGAGGCCGCGCTCAGGCACAGCCAGGCACTCCGGGGCGGCCGCGTGACATGGAGGGTCAGTTCCGGCGAGATCGACAGCCAGGAGTCGATGGGCAGTTCGGCGCTCACGCCGTTCGCGGAATCCGCCGTGAGGACGAGCCGCTGCGTCGGGGAAAGGCATTCCCCGGGCACCAGGTCAAGCCTCGGCCGCGCCCATACGGCGGCCGGCCCCGGCCGGGAGAAGCAGCCTTGGGCGAAACGCCACTCGACCGAAGCCATGAAACCGCAGTCCCACTCGGGGAATTGGGCGGGATCGGTGACCGGGAGCACGGCGGGCGGGCCGTGGGGCGCGGCACCGGAGGACGGGGTGGGTCGGTGGTCCGGTAGCTCCGCCGGGGCGGGCCGCACGGCCCAGGCCGCGGCGGTCACCAGCGGCGCGCCCCGCTGGCGCAGCTCCGCACGGACCAGGCGGACGCGGCGCCCCGGCCGCTCGACCCAGGCGTGCGCCTCCAGCGGTTCGATCCGCAGCGGGCTGAGGATTTCGCAGGTCAGGCGCCCCAGGGGCAGGACGTCGTGGCCGGTGTCGACCAGGCACCGCTCCACCGCGCGCACGAGTAACGCGAGGGCGGGGCCCGCGTGTTGATGGTGCGGGTTCCACGGTCCTTGGGTGTGGCCGGTGGGGCGGAAACGGCGGGGCCCGTCCGGCACGAAGTACGTGGGCCGGTCGCCGTTGCGCGTGGTCGCGTGGCCGTTCGCGTCGCTCTCCACGTGCACCCGTCACCCCCCCGTCGCCGTCGGATCGACTCGCCGTCCCCCGGCAGCCAGCCCGGCAGGCCCCGGACGCAGTTCCGCGTCCGGGGCCGTACCCGCACCCGGCCGAAGCGTCCGCTTACCCGCGGAGCGGCCCCTTCGGCCGGGGCAGTCCAGAGCCCGGTGGCGCGGTCCGCCACGGGCCTCGATCGCGTACGACGGCCTGCCCGGGACGTCCGGACGGCGTCGGCGGGAGGGGGCGCCGACGGCCCCGGCCGAGCCGGGCCGTTCAGGCCGCGGCCGGCTCCGTCACCCGGTGTCCCGCCGCGAGCAGGGCCGCGTCGAGCACGTCCCACAGGCCGGCGAGGTTGTCGAGGAAGGCGTCGAGCCCCTCGACGATGAGGGATTCGGTGGACTCGTTGAGCACGGAGCCGACCGCGGCGATCGCGTTCTGCTCGTGCATCTGCTCGGCGCCGATCTCACCCCAGTGTTCGAGCAGGTAGTGCATCTCGGCGTCGTCCAGCGTCGCCCCGTACAGACCGCTGTCCACCAAGCAGTGCTTCTCACCGGGGATCAGCTGCCGGTTGGAGATCATCTCCAGGGCCAGCGCGGTGCCGAGGTTGCGCAGCGTGGAGTCCCGGTCGGAGGCCTGCCGCCCGTCGAAGACCGCCATCGCCCTGCGGGTCTGCATCAGCAGCCCCGTCTCCGGGTCGTAGCCGGGCAGGGCGCCGAGGATCCGGTCGGAGAACTCCTTGAGGCCTGCCTCGACCGCCTTCTGGCTCTCGAGGTCGGGGAGCACCGGGCGCCCGGCGGCCTTGTTGAGGATGTAGCCCGCCATCGTGGCCAGTTCGGGGCCGTGGTCCTCCTCGCTCTCCACGATCTCCGTGAGCAGCTTGCTCTCCTGCGAGAACTCCAGGCTCGCGAGTGCGTCCGGGAACGCGCCGCCGGGGCGGGTCACGGCGCAGAAGTTCTGGATCTGGTGGAAGAGCGCGCCGATGACGTCGGCAGACGGATTGGCGGACGCCCAGTGCTCGAAGACCGGATGAGTGAAGCAGCGGTGGTTGTGTACGCGCTCCACGAGCGTGTCGATGTTCATCGTCCTTGTTCCTCCCATGTGTTCGGCGCCTCGCCGCGTTGCCGTACTGCTCTGTATGACTGTGTGCATTCGCTTCGCGTGGCCGTGCGCATTCGCGTCACATGACCATGCGCATTCGCGTCACATGACGGTGTGCGGATGCTTCGCGTGGCCGTACGTTCAGAAATCAGGCCGTGCACGCTCTGGGGGAATCTCCGTTTCCCCATTCGCTGACGCGACCGGCCGTCGACCTCTCACGTCCTGACCGGCCGCCCTTCGGCCGCCCTATGTAGATCCAGCCGATGATCCGCTCGTGTTCCGCGATGTCCAGTGCTTTGCGGGCGAACCCGTGGTCGCACAGCGGGCCCGTGCGCCAGACGGCTCCGTAGCCCAGGGCGTGGGCCGCCAGCGAAATCCCGTAGGTGGCGCATACCGCCGAGGCGAGCTGCTCCCATTCCGGGATCTTCGGGTGTTCTTTGCGGGACCATACCGATCCGATGATGAGTGGTGCCCGCATCGGCTTTTCCCGAAGCCGCTCCACCTTCTCGGATTCGAGTTCCGGATCCTCCAGGAGGGAACTCTGCGCGAAGACGTCCCCGAGGGCCCGGCGCGCTTCTCCGCGGATCACCAGAAGTCGCCAGGGCTCCAGTCTGCCGTGGTCGGGGGCGGTCGTCGCCGCCCGGAGGATCGCGCGCAGCTCGTCTTCCGACGGGCCGGGGCCCGTTACGTCAAGAATACTGCGCCGTGTCGTCAGGCATGTGAGAGCTTCCATAACCACCCTGCGTTGAAGACGGTTCGGGAACTCTTTTACTCTGGCAGCCGGTTGATACGGCGTCCAATAGAGAGATTCAATCAGCTGCCGCGGACACCGGGGCCGCCCCGTAAAGTCCGCGCAGCATCGCATGGAGTGCGGAAATCGAGCGTTCTGGAACAGCCCCGGTGTGCCAGCACAGATAAGCCGTCGCATGCTGCGCGTGGATGAGTTCCGCGAAGCACACGTCGAGCGCGTTGGCGATCGTGCGCGTGCCCCGCGCGGCAGCTGCCGGCAGCACGGTGATTCCCCGGCCCCTGCCCACGGCGAGAAGCGCGTTCCAGGCGTCCACGGCGACGTGGTCCGCGCGTGCGCCCTCGGGCTGGCGTCCCCCGTGCGCGGGGGCGCGCCACGGCCGGCCCCACGGCCTGTCGGTGGCGCTCCCCATCACGACGAAGGGGTCGTCGGCCAGCTGCACCGGGCTGACCCGGTCCTGGCCCGCCAGCGGGTGCGACAGCGGGAGCGCGACGAGCAGACGCTCCCTCGCTATCAGCTCCCGGCTGACCGCGGCGTCCTGCTCGACAGCGGCCGGGCAGTAGGTGAGCACGGCGTCGGCCTCGCCCAGGGCCAGACAGGCCAGGTGCTGTTCGTAGGTGAAGCGGATCGGACTGATGCTCGGGCCCGTGCCCGCCGTCTCGGCGTGCCGGATCTCGAACACGAGGGCGACCTCGTCGGCGAAGGTGTACCCGAGCCGCAGGTCCTGCGCGCTCGACGCGCTGGGCTGCCGTACGGCACGGACGGTGCGGTCCAGGGACGCGAGCACCGCGCGGGACCCGGCCAGAAAGCGGTGTCCGGCCTCGGTGAGCCGCACCGAACGGCGCGTGCGGTGCAGCAGCTCGGCGCCCACCTCCTTCTCCAGGCACTTGATCTGCTGGCTGAGGGTCGGCTGAGCGACGTACTCGCGGGCCGCCGCACGCCCGAAGTGCAGTTCCTCGGCGACGGCGACGAAGTAGCGCAACCGGCTGCTCGACACATTGATGCGCGTTCGTTCAGGCATGCCGTCCCCCACCCGCCGGGTGTACGCCCGCGCCCGCCCCGCCGCGCGCTTCGAGGTCGTCGAGCACCAGGCGAGCCACCGTTCTGCCGGTCGCGCCGAAGGGTGTCGCCGTGCCGGTTCCTGACGCCCCGTACACGTAGAGGTTCTGCAGCGGTGTCCTGTGCCCGCCGAAGAGCGCCGGCGCGCGCAGCAGCGGGTCGACGGACGGGAGCGTCCCACCGCGGCCCACCGCCTCACCACGCAACAGCGCTTCGCGCTCCAGGGCTTCGGGCGAGAGGGCCCAGCTCTCCTCCACCAGCGAGGACAGCCCCTCCCAGTGCGGTTCGAGCGCCGCCAGCGCGCGTTGCGTCACACAGGGCCCGACCGTCCGCCACGACGCCGCGCCCTGCCCGCGGGTGGCGCACTGGACGCGGGCGTGGAGCACCGCGCCTTCCTCTCCCGCCGCTCCCCCACCGCCCGCCGGTCCCGCTGTGACGTCGGCGGCTGTGATGCGGCACTCGATGTAGGGGTGCAGCGGCAGCGAGCCGCGGCAGGCCTGACTGTGCGCGGAGTCCAGGTAGTCCAGGGTCGGCCCGACGCTGAACTGCGCGTCGGTGGACCGCGCGGAGACCGCTCCGGCGCGGCTCCTGAGCCGCGGCAGGCGCCGGAGACGGAAGCGGGCTTCCGCGAACGGCATGGCGAAGTCGCCGTCCATCAGGACGCTGCGGTAGCCGTCCGGCAGCACGCCGTCGTCGAGGAGGTGCAGCAGCGACCGCGGATCGAGTGTGTGGACCACTGCCGCGGCCTCGATGGTCCCCCCGTCCGAGAGCGCCACCGTGCACCGCCCGCCCTTGCCGCGCGTGATCTGCTGGGCCTGCGCGGTGCGGTGGACGGTCACGCCGCACGCCAGCGCCGCCGCCTCCACCGCCTTGTGGGCCCCGGCCCAGCCGTCCACGGCCCTCAGCCAGGGCGCCGCCTCGCCGACGGGCGCATGCAGCGCGTGGTCGAGGAGCAGACCGGCCGACCCTTGGGTGGAGGGGCCGACCCCGGCACCGGAGAGCGCCTCTCCCGCCAGGAACGCCTTGAGGCGGTCGGAGGCGAACCACGAGTCGAGGAGCGACCGCGCGCCCGTGCACAGGACCGCGGCCGCAGTGATCAACTCGCGGTCGGGCAGCCGGGCGGCCTGCCTCAGCACCGCGCGCAGTTCCGCGGCCCTGTCGGCGACCCCGGCCTCGCTGGCGCCCTGCGGGGAGCGGCGCACGAGCCACCCCAGCCTGCGCATGGCCCGGAAGTACCGGGTGTAGGCGTCGGCGTCCGCGGGCGAGAACCGGTGCAGCTCGCGGCGTACCTCGTCCGCGTTCCCGGTGACGACGACGTGGTCACCGTCCGGGTGCAGGGAGACGCGCACCGCGGGCCGCGCCCGGTAGGCAAAGCCGTGCCCCCGCAGATTCAGCTCCCGGATCGCCGGACCGTAGCGGAACAAGGAACCGGCGCCGAAGGGCGCGGGCCCACCGGAATCCGCTGCCGCCGCGGCCCGGTCCTCCTCGACGCGCTGTGTCACCAGCACCGTCTTGCAGCCACCACGGGAGAGATAGGCGGCACACACCAGAGCGTCTATTCCGTCCCCGACAATGACACAGTCGCAGAACTCACTGACCGTCATTGACTACGCCCCCGTTGCCCTGAGAAATAGACGACGTGCCCTGGAAACGAGCCACGCGTCAAAGAGATAGGCGATATGTCTCAGAAATATCCCACGCGGGGACAGGCCGAGCGCCCCGTGGCCCACCCGGCACACCACGCCCCCATGCGTGATCACCAAGACGTCATGGGTCCAAGGCTGCCTTAGGGCGATGGTCGACGCAACAATGCCGAATGCGACAGATGGCCCGGAGTTCCCCGCCGGAACAGCACATTCAGTGCTGGTACGCGGTCCGTCCAGCGATTTGCCCAGCAGGGCGCGTCCGGTCCTGGACTCTTGGACCAGCGGCTGTTTTTGGACATGTTGAGGCCTGCACCACACGCAACAGCAGCGAAAGCATCCAGCCACCACCCGTCGTGTCACCCCACGACACGATCGGTCCTGTACGCCTCTGAACAGTTACGACACACCACGCGGACGACCGCCTCGCCGCACACTTACAGCCAGTCTCCTGATAGCAAAACCCAATAGGGCAACGGCCAACGGGGGACTTCACTCACGGAAGAAGGAAATCCAGTCGTCCGACTGTGAACTCATGACGCAAGTGCGAGATCGAAACTCCGCTTGGACCGCACTGTTCCACCATCGCGCCGGCCCCATTCCCGTATCGCAGCGAATTCCCGATGGTGTCAACCACGGGCCGCTTCCCGCTCCCCCGGAGCAGACATGTACCGGTCGCCGAGCGAGCCCGAGTCAACCCCGCTTGTGGTGACGGCTGATGACCACAGTGACGGGTCCCTCGTCCGGAACGGCCTCGACCAGCCGCACGATGGCGATGCTCTTCTCGTCCGGGCTCCGGACGCAGAAGGGACGCTCGTCAGCCAGGTCGTCGAACGGGAGCGCGGTCACCGGCTCCGTCTCGATGCCCCGTACGCAGTCAGCGGGGCTCAGCACGTACCCGGCGGCGACGAAGGCATCACTGTCTTCCGGGAGGACGAACTCGCCGTCGGCCACCTCTAGATACCAGGTGGCGGTTTCGGCCGGGACGACCTTCCCCGCCGTGAGATCCAGTTCGTAGTCGGGGTCGGGGGCGGTGAGTTCGGCATCGGAGTAGTCCGGTACGTACATGGGCTCGGGCGGGGACGAAGGCGTGGGCGGCCGGGACGAGGGGACGGGGACGCGCGGTCGGCCGGAGGCATCGGAGGAGTCCCCTTCCGCGCCCTTGCGGTGGGCCAAGGTGTAGTACGTCATGCCTCCGACAGCCAGGAGCAACGCGGCCGCCAGCACGGTCACGGCCCGCCGCCGTCGACCCCGGGAAGTGCGACGCGCAGGGGGATCGGTCCGGTCGCCGCTGTCGGGGCCAGGTTGAGCGTCTGCGCGGGCCGTGGGGGTGGGTGCGGCGAGCGTCGGCTGGGCGTGGACCTGTTGCGGCAGCTCCTCATGGGCCGCGAGCTCGCGGCTGATGCCACGGGGAAGCCAGCCGTCGGTGAATTCCAGCTGTCCGCCCAGGGCGGGATGGGCGCGCACGGCGTCGATCAGCTCGCTCGGGGCGGGCCGACTCCCTGGGTGTTTGGCCAGGCAGCACCTCAGCAGGTGCAGCAGTTCCGGGGGCACCCCGGACAGGTCGGGCTCCTCGTGGACCACCCGGTACAGCGCGGCGGACTCGGGCCCGCTTCCGAAAGGAAGCAGTCCGCCGGCCACGTACGCGGTGAGCGCGCCGAGGGCGAAGACGTCGGTCGCCGGGGTCACCAGCTGCCCGGTCGCCTGCTCCGGCGCCATGTAGGCGGCGGTGCCGATGCGCAGTCCGGTACCGGTCAGACCGGTGGCGTCGGCCGCGCGGGCGATGCCGAAGTCGATGACGCGAGGGCCGTCCCCGGCGATCAGTACGTTGGCGGGCTTGAGGTCTCGGTGCACGACTCCCGCGCCGTGAATGGCCTGCAGCGCCTCCGCGACGCCCGCCACGAGCAGCAGCACAGTGCGCACCGGCAGCGGGCCGTGACGCTCGACCACCTGCTGCAGCGAGAGTCCGGGAACGTAGGCGGTGGCCAGCCACGGTGTGGGGGCGTCCACACCCGAGTCCACCACCTGCGCGGTGAACAGGCCGTGGATGCTCCGGGCGCTGGCGACTTCGGCCGCGAAGCGCCTGCGGAACTCCGGGTCGGCGGCGAATTCGTCCCGCACCACCTTGAGGGCGATGGGCCGTCCGCCCGGTGTGTGCGCCAGGTACACGACCCCCATGCCGCCGGCTCCGAGCCTGGCGTGAAGGCGGTAGCCACCGATCTCACGGGGGTCACCGGCCGACAACGGAGTGTGGGCGGACTGCACCCCGGGAGGCTGTGTGGACATGCTGCGACTCTTTCGGCGAGAGGGGTCACGGCGCCGGACGGCCGATTGCCGTACCGGTACCCCGCGGTCGTACGGCGGCCGCGGGCCGCCTCGGAGTACGATCGTGCCGCCAACTGAAGTTTCAGTCAATGTGGTCAGCTGTCGCAGGTCGCGCGCACCCGCGCCCTTCCGACCACCTCATGCGGCACACCCCCTCTCACTCTTTGACTGAATTTTCAGTCTGTGTCAGAGTCGAGGAAACGGTCCGTTCCATCCGCGCCCCACCCGTCGCGCCAGACGACCGCGCGCCGTATCACCCGCGCGCGGTGCTCGCCGCGCAGCACGACCTGCGGACGGATAACTTGACCCCACCACGATCAACGGAGCTCACCGTGTCCTTCAGCCTCCCGACCCGTCGCACAGCTCTGCGCACACTCACCGGCATCGGCGCCGTCCTCCTCGGCGCCTCGGCCTGCGGCCCCGGCGACGAAGCGGCGGGAGCCGCGACCACCGCCGGTCGCAAGGACACGGCGGCCGAGGGACTGCGCATGGGCGCCGAGTGGGAGAGCCACGCGCGCACCTTCATGTCGTGGCCCGCTCTGGAGTCGGTGTGGGCGGAGGACCTCCCCTACGTGCGCGAGGACATCGCCCGCATCGCCCGCGCCATCGCGGAGTACGAGTACGTCGTGATGATGGCCCGGCCCGACCAGCAGAAGGCCGCCCAGAAGGCGTGCGGGCGCGACGTCGAGGTCATCCCGCTGGCCGTCGACGACCTGTGGGCCCGCGACACCGTCCCGGTCTTCGTGGAACAGGACGGAGACGTCATCGGCGTCGACTTCAACTTCAACGGCTGGGGCAACAAGCAGGAACACACCAACGACGGCCAGGTGGGCCGCGCCCTGCTGGCGAAGTACGACATCCCCCGCAGGAAGGCGCCCCTGGTCGCCGAGGGCGGCTCCTTCGAGACCGACGGCGAGGGCACCTTGCTCATCACCGAGAGCTCGATCGTCAACGACAACCGCAACCGGGGAAAGAGCCGCGACCAGATCGAGGCCGAGCTCAAGCAGACCCTGGGCATCAAGAAGGTCATCTGGCTCGCGGGGGTGCGCGGGCAGGACATCACCGACGCCCACGTGGACAGCCTCGTGCGCTTCACCGAGCCGGGCGTGGTGCTCCTGGACCGGGCCCACCCCGACACCCCGGCCGACTCCTGGTCACGCGCGGCCGACCAGGCCAAGTCGGTGCTCAGTAAGGCCACGGACGCCAAGGGCCGCCCCTTCGAGGTCATCGACCTGCCGCAGCCCGACCTGTACGAGATCACCGGCGAGGGCGACGACTTCGTGTCGACGTACGCCAACTTCTACGTCGCCAACGACTCCGTCTTCATGCCCAGGTTCGGAGACCGCAAGGCGGACAAGCGCGCCCGCAGCATCCTGCAGGAGCACTTCCCCAAGCGCGACATCGTGCAGGTCCAGATCGACACCATCGCCTCCGGTGGCGGTGGCATCCACTGCTCCACGCACGACGAGCCCGGCAAGCCGCTCGACTGACCCCGACCCACCCCACGGAACGGCTGTGGTCACGATGCGCCGACTCCCCCTGTCCCGCGGCCGGCTCCTGACCGCGGGGCTGGTGCTGCTCGCCGTCGCGGCCGCCGCAGCCATCGGCGTCTGGCTCCAGGTCGGTGAGCGGCAGGACCTGGACACCCGCTACCGCGCGGGCGCTTCGGTTCCCGACCGGGTGGACATCGCGGCATCGGTCCAGCGGGTCGACGCGGCGGCCCGTGAGCTGGTCCTGCGCGTCCTGGTCACCCCGCGCGGAAGCCTGGCGGAGGCGGGCGGCATCTCCCCCGCCGAGACCCTCACGCTGCAGACCTCGCCCTCGGTCCGCGGCGATCTCACCTTCCCCGCCCACAGCCGGATCGCGAGCGTGGACGTCCCCGTCACCCTGACGGCGGGGTCGATCACGGACTACCCGCTCGACGCCTACTACGCGACGCTCGAGTTCGGTGCCGTGCAGGGCGGCGAGGCGGTGCCCGTCCGCATGACGCTCTCCAACAGCGACGCGCTGTTCGCGGCCACGGTCGACGCGTTCGAGACGGACGGCATCGCGGTGTTCGACGTCGACCTCGCGCGCTCCACCAGCGTCCTCATCTTTGCCGTGTTCATGATGGCCGCCATGTGGGCGCTCGCCCTCGCCGTACTCATCGGCGCGTGGTTCCTGCTCAGCCGCCGCAAGGGGCTGACCTGGCCCGCCCTCGGCTGGATGGCTGCCACGCTCTTCGCCCTCGCGGCCTTTCGCAACACCGCACCGGGCGCACCGCCGATCGGCTCGCTCCTCGACTACGTGGCCTTCCTCTGGGCGGAGACGCTCATCGCGTTCTGCATCATCACCGTGGCCGTCATGGGGATGCGGGCGGAGACCCACCCGTCCGGAGCGCCCCCGGAATCACCATGACAGCCCCGGGGACTGCCGCGGTCAGGCGGCGGGCTGCTGCTGGGTGACGCAGTGGATTCCGCCGCCTCCGGTGCCGAGGCTGTCGATGTTGAGCTGTTCGACGACGCGATCCGGGTGGAGGCGGGCCAGGGTCGCCTTCGCGGCCCGGTCCGCCGCCGTGTCGCCGAAGTGGGCGCAGATGACGGCGCCGTTGCACAGGTAGTAGTTGGCGTAGGAGGCGAGGAAGTTCCGGTTGGTGGAGCGGATCTTGTCGTAGTCGGGGCCCTGGAGCTTCGCCACCGTCATCGCCGTGCCGGTGGCCGTCTTGGACGTGGACAGGATCTGGTACTGCTGGCGCGCGTCCTTCGCGAACGCGTCGTTGTCCGAAGCGAGGGGCATCTGGACGAGCGCCTCGCCGGGGCGCAGGAAGCGGGACGTGGCGTCGACGTGGTCGTCGGTGATGTCCTGGCCCTTGACGCCGTCGAACCAGATGACCTTGGTGGCGCCGTACGCGTCGCACATCGCCGTCTCCAGCGCGCTCTGCGACATCCCGGGGTTGCGGTTGCTGTTCAGCAGACTGCTGCGGGTGGCCATCAGGGTCCCGGCGCCGTCCTGTTCGATGGCGCCGCCCTCGCCGACCAGATCGGCGGAGGTGAACTTCACGCCCGCGTAGGCGGCGATCCGCTCGGCGACGAGGGCGTCCCTGGCGTGCGCCTGCTTGTCGCCCCAGCCGTTGAAGTTGAGGCCCACGGCGTCCAGGCCGCCGGAGCCGTCGGTACGGAACACGGGTCCTGTGTCACGCATCCAGCAGTCGTCGACGAGGATGGAGCTGATGACGGTGACCGTGGAGCCGCACATCGAGCGGGCCTTGGCGGCGCCGGCGGAGTTGGCGCACATGACGACCGGTTCGTACTTCGCGATCGTGCGGGCGATCAGGGCGATGTCGGCCTGGACTCCGCTCAGGTCCCGACCCCAGATCGCGGTGCGGTCCGGCCAGGCCATCCACGTACGGGTGTGCCGGACCTCCTCGGCCGGGGCCCTGAAGGCGCTCGCGGCCCCGGCGGACCCGGCCGAGGCCTGGACGGTCGTCGCGACGGCGGTGCCGACGGCGGTCAGCCCGGCCGCCGCGAGGAAACCTCGCCGGTTCAGGCCCCGGCGTGCGTGGCGGCCTGTGGTGTGATCGTTCATGGTGGACCTCCTGTGTCAACTGGGTTTCGCAGTGGGTTCGTTGGCGGCCGGGGGCACGGAGACGCCCGCTCACCGCAGGGCATGCGCATCCACACCACCGCGGGGCCGTGGAGTCGCCCCGGGTCCGTCAGAGTGACCGGCGGGCGGCGGCGATCGCCTCGGGGTCCCAGCCGGGCCGGGGCACGGACTCCAGCAGGAGCCGTGTGTAGGGGTGCTGCGGTGCGCCGAGCACCTCGGCCGTGGGCCCCGCCTCGACGACGCGGCCCCGGCGCATGACGAGGACCTCGTCGGTGACGCACCGGACCACGCCGAGGTCGTGGGTGATGAACAGGTAGCCGATCCCGGTGTCCTGACGGATGTCGGCGAGCAGGTTGAGGATCTGCGCCTGGACGGAGACGTCGAGCGCGGCGACCGCCTCGTCGAGGACGAGGACGGCTGGTTCCACGGCGAGGGCCCGGGCGATGGCGACCCGCTGCCGCTGGCCGCCGGAGAGCTGCCGCGGGCGTGCCTCGGCCGCGCGGGTGCCCAGGCCGACCTGGTCCAGGAGTTCGCGGACGCGCCGGTCGTGGTCGGTGCCGGGGAAGTGCAGGCGCAGGGTCTCGCGCAGTACGTCCGCGACGCCGGTCCGGGGGTCGAGGGAGAGGTACGGGTCCTGGAAGACCATCTGGACCTCGCGGGCCCTGGCCAGGCGCCGGGCCCGGCCGCGGCCTGGCGCGCCGCGGACCCGGCCGCGTACGAGCACGTCTCCCGCGTCGGCCTGTTCCAGGCCGACGACGATCCGGGCGGTGGTGGTCTTGCCGGACCCGGATTCACCGACGATGCCCAGAGAGCCGCCTTCGGGGAGGGCGAAGGAGACGTCTTCGACGGCGTGGACGTCACCGAAGGCGCGGTGGAGACCGGTGGCTTCCAGTACGTGCTCAGGCATCGACGGGCCTTCCTTCGAGACGGCCGGTGTGATGGCAGGCGGCCTGGTGGCTCGGCAGGGCCGGTGCTTGCAGCGGCTCGGGGGCCTGCACGTCGCACACCTCCGTGGCCAGGGGGCAGCGGGCGGCGAACGGACAGCCGTTCAACTCCTGCCGCAGGTCGGGGGGCTGGCCCTCGATGGCGGCAAGCCTCCCCACCGGGGCTTCCAGACGTGGAGTGGAGGCGAGCAACGCCGTGGTGTAGGGGTGTCGCGGCTGCGCGAAGAGGGCTTGCCCGGGGCCGCTCTCCACGATCCGCCCGGCGTACATGACGTAGACGCGGTCGCTGATGGCGGCGGCGAGGCCAAGGTCGTGCGTGACGAAGAGCAGACCGGTGCCGAAGCGTTCGCGGAGTTCGGCCAGCAGGGCGATGACCTCGGCCTGGGTGGTGACGTCGAGCGCGGTGGTCGGTTCGTCGGCGAGCAGGAGGGCCGGGTCTCCCATGAGGGCGGCCGCGATCATGACGCGCTGCAGCATTCCCCCGGAGACCTGACCGGGGTACTTGTGCAGCGCGGAGGCACCCAGGCCGACGGCCTTGAGGAGTTCGACAGCCCTAGCGGTGGCGTCCGAGCGGCTCGTGCTCCCGCTCAGGGTCACGCTCTCGACGAGGAAGTCACCGATGCGACGCAGTGGGTTGAGGGCGGCGCGGGGGTCCTGGAAGATCATGGCCACCGTGCTGGTGCGCAGGGCGCGCAACTGGTCGGCGTCCATGGTGAGCACGTCCTGGCCTCCCACGCGGACGGCGCCCTCGACGGTGGCGCCGGGCGGCAGCAGGTTCAGGGCGCTGCGCGAGGTGAGGGTCTTGCCGGACCCGGACTCCCCCACGAGGGCGACGGTCTCGCCTGCGGCGACATGGAGGTCGACGCCGTCGAGGACCGGCCGGGCGGTGCCGGGCAGGGTGATCCGCAGTCCTTGGATGTCGAGTGTGCGCGTGGATGTGATGGGGTCCACCGAACTCATGGGGTCCTCCTGGCGACGCGGTCGGCCCAGCGCTCTCCCACCACGTTGAAGGCGACGACGGTCAGCACGATGAACACGCAGGGCAGGATCGCCGACAGCGGGTAGCCGTGCTGGACGGCGGTCTGGCCGTCGAAGACCATGCGGCCCCAGTCCGGGGTGAGCGCGGGGATCCCGAGGCCGAGGAAGGACAGGCCGGCGAGGTCCATGAGGGCGTATCCGAAGTTGATGGTGGACTGGGCGAGGACGACGGGGGCGATGTTGGGCAGGATGTGGCGCAGGCAGATCTGGAGCCCCGAATGGCCTTGGACCTGGTAGGCGCTGACGTAGGGGCGTTCGCGTTCGGCCAGGACGAGGGAGCGGGTGAGCCTGCTGACGTACGGCAGGTAGGCGATGGAGAGGGCGACGACGGGGGCGAGCAGCCCTTCTCCGTAGACCGAGATGATCAGGATCGCCAGGAGCATCCCGGGGAACGCGAAGACCAGCTCGGTGCCGCGTGACAGGACCGAGTCGAGCCAGCCCCCTCTCCAGCCCGCCGCCATCCCGACCGCGACTCCGGCGACCGTGGCGAAGACCACGACCCCGAGCGGCCCCAACAGCGAGGTGCGGGCGCCGAGAAGGAGCCGGGAGAGGGTGTCGCGCCCGGCGGTGTCGGCTCCGAGCCAGTGCTCCGCGGAAGGACCGGCCATCGCGTTGCCGAGGTCGATCGCGTTGGGGTCGTAGGGCGCCACCCACGACGCGAGGAGCGCGGCAGTGGTGACCAGGGCGACGAAGACGACACAGATCAGATGCAGCGGAGACCGGGCGGTGCGGATCCTGGACAGTCCGGGGCGGCGGGTCAGGACGGCGGTCATACCGAGGTACTCCTCGTTCCGAGCGCGATCCGCGGGTCGACCAGGGGCAGCAGCAGGTCGACGATCAGGTTCACGGTCATGAAGAGAGCGACGATGATCAGGGAGACGGCCTGGACGGTCGGGAAGTCCTTGGTCGTGGTGGAGAGTTCCAGGAGCTGGCCGACGCCGCCGATGCTGAAGGCGGTCTCCACGAGGATCGTGCAGATCAGGAGGGTGGAGACGATCAGCCCGCCGGTGGTGAGGACCGTCCCCAGGGAGTTGCGGAAGACGTGGCGGCGGATGACGTGTCGTTCGGGGACGCCGCGGCTGCGGGCGACGGTGACGTGCTCGCTGTCGAGGGCTTCGAGCATGGTGGAGCGGGTCACCCGGGCGAGCATGCCGATCAGATAGAGCGCGAGGGCGATCGCGGGAAGCGTCAGGTGCCAGAGTCTGTCGCCGAAGCCGTCGCCTGCGCCGCTGCTGGGGAACCACCCCAGCTCCACGGCGAACAGGCCCTGGAGCAGTACGGCGGCGACGAAGGACGGAGTCCCGACGGCGAGCGTGGTGCCGACCAGGATGGTGGCATCGGTGCCACCGCCGCGCACGGCGGCGATCCATCCCAGCGCCAGGCCGACCACCGCGACCACGACCAGTGCCATCCCGACGAGCAGCAGCGTGGTGGGGAGGCGGTCGGCCAACAACCGTGAGACGTCGGTGCGGTAGGTGATGGAGCGCCCGAAGTCTCCCTGCACGATGTCACCGAGCCAGCGCGCGTACCGGACGAGGAACGGGTCGTCCAGGTGGTACTGGGCCTTGACCGCGGCGAGGGACTCCGGCGAGGCCGAACGTCCCGAGAGCAGGAAGCTGGCCGGGTTGCCCGGCGCCAGGTACACGGCGGCGAACACCGCGAACGACGCGCCGAGCAGAGTGGCCGCCATCTCCACCAGCCGCCGTACGGCGAATCTCATGAAGTTCACTTCGCGGCCCCCACATCGGCGGCCCACGGGTAGTACATGTAAGAGATGGTCGTGGGGGCGCCGGTGATCCTGTTGTTGAGGAAGACCGAGGTGGGCCACTCGGCGACCGGTATCCACAGCACGTTCTCGGAAGCCTGCTTCTGCAGCTTCGCCTCGATCTCCATCCGCTGTTCCCGCTGGTAGACGGCGGTGGCCCGGTCGACGAGCCGGTCGTAGCCCCGGTCGCTGTATCCGGCGAAGTTCAGGTAGGCGCCCGTCCTGAAGTTCGCCAGCAGGTCCAGCGGGTCACTGATGTTGTGGTACGAGGTGTACGGGAACAGGTCGATGCCCTCACGTGCCTCGGGGTCGGTGAACAGAGCGGTGAAGGCGTTCGGAGCGATGGTCTTGAGGCGGACGTTCAGGCCGATCTGGGTACCGGCCGCCTGAACCACGGTGGCCAGGAGGGAGACGTCCTGACCGATGGGACTGGTGGCCACGGTGAGGGTCTTGCCGGTGGCACCGGCCTCCTCGATCAGCGCCTTGGCCTTCGCGATGTCCCGCTTCGCGGGCGGCAGCGCGCCAAGGGCAGTCTTCCGGGTCGGTTCCGAGGCTCCGGCCCAGACGGCCCGAGGGGTGATGGAGCTGGTGCTGGTGCCCGCGCCGCCGAGACCGGCCTTGACGAACCCGGAGCGGTCCATGGCCAGGGACAGCGCACGGCGTACCCGGACGTCGCCGAGCGGACCCCGCATGTTGGTGACGTTGACGTTGACCGTGGTCAGGCCCTCGCCGAAGCGCAGTGAGCCCACGCCGCTCCCGCGCAGCCGGCCGTAGCTCTCGGTGGGGATCAGATAGCCGCCGTCGGCCTCCCCGCTGAGCATGGCGTTGGTACGTGCGGACGGGTCGGTCAGGATCCGGAACACGGCCTTCTTGGACTTGGCCTTCCTCCCCCAGTAGCCGTCGAAGCGGTCGAGCTGGATCGACTGACCCTTGTTCCAGGCACCGAGCTCGAACGGCCCGGTGCAGGCCAGGCCACCGGTGGTGCCGTAGTCCTCGCCTGCCGCTCCGACACCGGACCTGGAAGCCACCACACCGGCGGCGGTCGCCATGTACTGCGGAAACTGGGAGTCGGGCTTCTTCAGTCTGACGGTGACCTGCAGGGGTCCGGTCTTCCGTACGGCGGCGACGTTCTGGAAGACCTGGGCCCAGGCCGCGGCGTTCTTCGGGTCCTGCTGGCGGCCGAGGCTGTAGACCACGTCGTCGGCCGTCATCTCCTTGCCGTCGTGGAACCGCACCCCCGGGCGCAGGTCGTAGACCCAGGTCTTGGGGTTCGGGTTCGACGCCTTCTTCGCCAGACCCGGCTCCATGGTGAGCCCCGGTGTCCAGCGCATCAGGCTCTCGCACACGTTGGAAAGGATCGTGTTCTGCGGGTAGTCGAACGCCGCCGTGTAGTCGAGGGTCGCCGGTTCCGCGTAGACGGCCCAGGTGAACGAGTCGACCTCGCCACGGGCTCTGGGCGTGGTGGCTGAGAGCTTGAACTCGGTGCCGGTGCCGGAGTCCTTGGGCGGGCCGGAGCAGGCCGCGAGGGCGGTGAGGCAGGTCAGGGCAGCCGTCGTCATGGCCGTCCGACCGCGCCTGCCGGGAGGGCGTCCCCTGCGGGGGAGCTGGGATGTGGTCATCGTCGCGCTCTCATTCCGGGGCGGGGCCGGCGGGCCGCTGGGGCCTGCCGGGAGCAATCCGTACTCGATTCAGGCAGTGGCGGGCGCCGCCGGGATCTGCTGCGTGATGCAGTGGACTCCGCCACCGCCGAACGCGATCGCGGGGGCCCGCACGCCGACGACCTTGCGGCCGGGGTACGCCGCGGCGATGACCGTGAGGGCCTCGTCGTCCTGAGGCACCCCGGCCAGCGGGACGACGACGCCGCCGTTGGCCACGTAGTAGTTCAGGTAGGACACCTCGACCTCGCCCTCGGGCATGTCGACGAAGGCGGTCTGCGGGATGTCGATGATCTCGAACGCCCGGCCGTGGGCGTCCGTGGTGGCCGCGAGGACCGCGCGGTTGGCGCGCATCCGGGCGTAGTCGGGGTGGTCGGGGTCGTCGGGCAGGGAGACGACGACCCGGCCGGGAGCGGCGAAGGCGCAGACGCCGTCGACGTGGCCGTCGGTCTCCGTGTCCAGCAGACCGCCGTACGGAAGCCAGACGACCTTGTCGACGCCGAGCTGGGACTTCAGCTCGCTTTCGATCTCGTCCCGGTTCAGCCCCGGGTTCCGGTTGGGGTGGAGCAGGCACTGTTCCGTGGTGATCAGCGTGCCCTCGCCGTCGACGGTGATCGCCCCACCTTCGAGGATCATGTCGGAGGCGATGCGCTCGACGCCGAGGTGCTCCAGCAGCAGGGCGCTCACGCGGTCGTCGGAGTCGTACGGGTGGTGTTTGCGGCCCCAGGCGTTGAAGCGGAAGTCCACCCCGGCGCGGTTGCCGTCGCCGTCGAGCACGAAGAGCGGGGCGGAGTCACGGAACCACGAGTCGTCCTGCGCCAGTTCCACGACGGTGACCTCGTCGCCGCACCGCGTCCGGGCCTCCTCGCCGTGGCCGGGCGGCGCGACCATGGTCACCGGCTCGAACCCGGCGATCGCGCGGGCGACGTTCGCGTACTCCTCCTTGGCGTCGTCCAGCACACCGCCCCACAGGTCCTCACGGACGGGCCAGGCCATCAGGCACCCCTCGTGCTCGGACCATTCGGCGGGCATACGGAATGCAGTCATCACGGATCTCTCTTCGTTTCGCCAGAAGTACCGGTCGGTGGAGGCTGCCTCAGCCGGGCTGAGGCGCGGGACGGGTACACGGTGTGAGCAGCATCCTGCTCCCGACTGAAAATTCAGTCAAGAGACAGGGCAGGTCTTTCACAAATCGAGCCAGCGGGGCGGCGTCAGGGGCAATGAGGCAGTGTCAGGGGCAGCGGGGCGGCGTCAGAGGAAGTACAGACGGTTCAGCGAGACCTCGTGGGCCGGCTCGGAGCGCATCGGCTCGCCGTCGAGCGTCACGAGGCCGCTGCGCGGATCGACGTCCACCTGCCCGAGGCGGGCGTTGTGGAGCATGTCGGCCGGACCGATACCGCGGGTCCCCCGGACGGCCACGCGCCTGCGCCGGGTACGCAGGGTGCCGAGTGGCGAGCCGAACGACCCGGCTTCGACGGCGGCACGGCTGACGAAAGCTACGGAGAGCTCGGCGGGCGCGGCTCCGTGGGCGCCGAACAGCGGGCCCAGGACCAACGGCTCGCAGGTGTCGGTGGCGGCGTTCGGATCGCCTGTGACCCCGTAGGCGGGGAAGCCGTTCTTGATGACCAGCTGCGGTTTGGCGCCGAAGAACTCAGGCCGCCACAGCACGATGTCGGCGAGCTTGCCGGTCTCGATCGAGCCGACCTCGTGCGCGAGGCCGTGCGCGATGGCGGGGTTGAGGGTGAGCTTGGCG
>NZ_JOJM01000009.1 GCF_000720325.1 Streptomyces sp. NRRL B-1347 | reverse complement strand
CCCCGCCCCTCTCCTCCCCCTTCGCCCGATTCCCCGTCGGCACCGCCACTGCCGCGACGGGCTCTCTCCCGCCCACCCGCACTGCCCCAGCGACCCGGCCCGGCCCCGGCCCGGCGCCCCGCGTGAGGCCGGGCACATGGGGCGGGGGTTTGTTGACAATCGTTTCCATAATTGTTGAAAATGACTGTCATGAACGTACGACGCCGCCTCATACCCAGCACCGCCCTCGCCGCCACGGCGGTCCTCGGCCTCGCCACCCTCTCGGCCTGCGCCTCCGACGACGCCGCGGCCACGAACAACAAGGGCAAGCTCGACGTGGTGGCGTCGTTCTATCCGATGCAGTACCTCGCCGAGCAGATCGGCGGGAAGCACGTCGAGGTCACCGGCCTGACCGAGCCCGGCCAGGAGCCGCACGACCTGGAGATCAGCGCCAAGCAGCGCGCCCAGCTGGAGGAGTCCGACGCGGCCCTCTACCTGAAGGGCCTCCAGCCGAACGTGGACGAGGCGATCAGCCAGTCCGGCATCAAGACGAAGATCGACGCGGCGGGCCTCACGAGCCTGGAGGAGCACGGCACCGAGGTGGGCGGCCACGCCGAGGAGCACGACGAGCACGACGAGCACGGCAAGGACGAGCACGAGGGCCACGACCACGGCCACGACCACGGCGGCAAGGACCCCCACATCTGGCTGGATCCGGTCAGGTACGGCGAGGTCGCCGAGGGCGTCGGCAAGGCCTTCGCGAAGGCCGACCCGAAGCACAGGGCCACGTACGAGAAGAACACCGAGGCCCTGGTGAAGAAGCTCAAGGGCCTCGACACGGAGTTCAAGAACGGCCTGAAGGACACCAAGTCCAAGGTCTTCATCACCACGCACGCGGCCTTCGGCTACCTCGCGGAGCGCTACGGCCTCACCGAGGAGGCCATCACGGGCCTCGACCCGGAGGGCGAGCCGAGCGCGAACCGCGTCCGGGACCTCCAGAAGATGGCGAAGGCCGACGGCGTGACGACGGTGTTCTACGAGACGCTCGTCAGCGACAAGACCGCGAAGACCCTGGCGGACGACGCGAAGCTGAGGACGGACGTACTCGACCCGATCGAGGGCATCACGGAGAAGTCCCGGGGTGACGACTACGTCCAGGTGATGCGGTCGAACCTGAAGTCCCTGCGCACGGCGCTCGGCGCCAAGTGACCACCGGCCGAGGCCGGACGCCCTCAGGAAAGGGGCCCGACATGAGCGACGCCAGGAACGGCACGGGCAAGCCCGTCATATCCCTGCGCCGGGTGACCGCCGAGCTCGGCGCCCGCCCGGTCCTGCGCGGCATCGACCTGACGGTCGGCGCGGGCGAGGTCGTCGCGCTGCTCGGCGCGAACGGCTCGGGCAAGTCCACCGCGGTGCGCGCGGTCATCGGCCAGGTGCCGGTGACGGGCGGCGAGATCGAGATCTTCGGTACGCCGCGCCGCCGCTTCCGCGACTGGGCGCGGGTGGGCTACGTGCCGCAGCGCACCACGGCCGCGGGCGGCGTGCCCGCCACGATCACCGAGGTGGTGTCGTCGGGCCGGCTCTCGCGCGCCCGCTTCGGCGTGCTGCGGAAGGCCGACCGGGACGCCGTACGGGACGCCCTGGAGCAGGTCGGCATGGCGGACCGGGCGAAGGACTCCGTGAACGCCCTGTCGGGCGGCCAGCACCAGCGGGTGCTCATCGCCCGCGCCCTGGTCTCCGAGCCCGATCTGCTGATCATGGACGAGCCGATGGCGGGCGTGGACCTCGCCAGCCAGGAGGTCCTGGCCGCCACCCTGCGCCGCCAGGTGGAGCGCGGCACGTCCGTCCTGCTCGTCCTGCACGAGCTGGGCCCCCTGGAGCCGCTGATCGACCGCGCGGTGGTGCTGCGCGACGGCTGCGTGCTGCACGACGGGCCGCCGCCGAAGGCCGTGGGCCAGCACGCGCTGCCCGGCCACGACCACGTACATCCGCACGACGCCGACGCGGCCCCCGTCCGCACCGGCCTGCTCACCTGAGGACCCGGCGATGGAAATCCTGAACTACGCGTTCATGCAGCGGGCGCTGCTCGCGGCCGTCCTCGTCGGCATCACCGCCCCGGCCGTCGGCATCTATCTGGTGCAGCGCCGCCAGGCCCTGATGGGCGACGGAATCGGCCACGTGGCGATGACGGGCGTCGGCCTCGGCTTCCTGCTCTCCACGTCCCCGGTGTGGATGGCGACGGCCGTCGCCGTCGTCGGCGCCGTGGTCATGGAGCTGATCCGCTGGTACGGGCGCACGCGCGGCGACATCGCCCTCGCGATGCTGTTCTACGGCGGCATGGCGGGCGGCGTCATGTTCATCAACCTGGCGCCCGGCGGTTCGAACGCGAACCTCAGCTCGTATCTGTTCGGCTCGCTCTCCACCGTCTCGCAGGACGACGTGACGGCGATCTGCCTGCTGGCCGCGTTCGTGGTGCTCGTCACCGTCGGCCTGCGCCGCCAGCTGTTCGCGGTGAGCCAGGACGAGGAGTTCGCGCGGGTCACGGGCCTGCCGGTGCGGGTGCTCAACCTCCTCGTCGCGGTCACCGCCGCGGTCACCGTCACCGTCGCCATGCGCGTGGTGGGCCTGCTGCTCGTGTCGGCCCTGATGGTGGTTCCGGTGGCGGCGGCGCAGCAGCTCACCCGGAGCTTCGCGGCGACGTTCGCGATCGCGGTGGCGATCGGCGTCTCCGTGACGATCGGCGGCACCGTCACCTCGTACTACCAGGACGTGCCGCCCGGCGCGACGATCGTGCTCCTGACGATCGGGGTGTTCATCGTCCTGACGATTCTGGCCACGCCGCTCGCAAGGAGAAGGGCGCGGTCCCTGGCCAGGAGCGACGCGGCGTGCACGGCGGACGTGCCGGGCGCGCGAGGCACCGCGGACGGGATCAAGGTCTGAGGCGGCCGTCGTCGGGGCAGTGATCGAAGAGGCATGGTCCAGACCGCGTCGGATCACTGTCCGAGAGCACTCTGGTCACGGCCGAGTATCGACCTGGCACAATGGCGGGGCGAGAGACGACCTGTGACAGCTGTGCGGACGAGCGCTGAGGAGGCATCTGTGACGACGGCGGGACCCCCCGTGCGAGGCCGGGCCACACGGCAACGAGCCGCGGTGGCAGCGGCTCTCGACGAGGTGGACGAGTTCCGCAGCGCGCAGGAGCTCCACGACATGCTCAAGCACCGCGGCGACTCGGTCGGCCTGACCACGGTCTACCGCACGCTCCAGTCCCTCGCCGACGCCGGCGAGGTCGACGTCCTGCGGACGAACGACGGCGAGGCGGTCTACCGCCGCTGCTCGTCCGGCGAGCACCACCACCACCTGGTGTGCCGCGTCTGCGGCAAGGCCGTGGAGGTCGAGGGCCCTGCGGTGGAGAAGTGGGCGGAGGCCATCGCCGCGGAGCACGGATATGTGAACGTGGCGCACACGGTCGAGATCTTCGGCACCTGCGCGGAGTGCGCCAAGAAGTAGCCAAGACGTAGACGTACGCGAAGAGGGCCCGCACCGTCGAGCTGACGGCGCGGGCCCTCTCGCGTACCGCTACTTCTTGAGCTGGTCCTCGTTCGGGATCGCGCCGCCGAAGCGGCGGTCGCGGGAGGCGTACTCCAGGCAGGCCCGCCACAGGTCGCGCCGGTCGAAGTCCGGCCACAGGACGTCCTGGAAGACCATCTCGGCGTACGCGCTCTGCCAGATCAGGTAGTTGGAGGTGCGCTGCTCGCCGCTCGGGCGCAGGAACAGGTCCACGTCCGGCATGTCCGGGTAGTACAGGTACTTCGCGAGGGTCTTCTCGGAGACCTTCGACGGGTCGAGCCGCCCGGCCCGCACGTCCTCCGCGAGGGCCTTCGCGGCGTCGGCGATCTCGGCGCGGCCGCCGTAGTTCATGCAGAAGTACAGCGTCAGCCTGTCGTTGTCCTTGGTCTGCTCCTGGGCGACCAGGAGTTCGTTGGCCACGGACTTCCACAGCTTGGGCATGCGGCCCACCCAGCGCACGCGCACGCCGAGTTCGTCGAGCTGGTCGCGGGACTTGCGGATGAAGTCCCGGTTGAAGTTCATCAGGAAGCGGACCTCGTCGGGCGAGCGCTTCCAGTTCTCGGTGGAGAAGGCGTACAGGGAGATGCTCCCCACGCCCATCTCGATCGCGCCCTGGAGGACGTCCAGGACGCGCTCGGCGCCGACCTTGTGCCCCTCGGTGCGCGGCAGGCCCCGCTCCTTGGCCCACCGGCCGTTGCCGTCCATGACGACGGCGACGTGCCGCGGGACGAGCTCGCCGGGGATCTTCGGCGGCCGCGCGCCCGAGGGGTGGGGCTCGGGCGTCGTGTACTCACGGCGGGACCGTCCGAGGATTCCGCGTCGTGCCATGGGGGACTACTCCAGTTCTTAGCGATCTTCGCGGGCCGCGCGCCGCTTCACCACGCGCCTACTTCTCCACGTACCGAAGCGAGCGCAGCCCGCGCTCCAAGTGCCAGTGCAGATAAGCCGATACGAGTCCGCTGCCCTCGCGCGCGTGCCGGGCCTCGCAGGCGTCCGCCGTCTGCCAGTCCCCGGTCAGGAGCGCCGCGAGGTGCGCCAGGGTCTCCGCCGACGGTACGACGCTGCCCGGCACCCGGCAGTCCGCGCAAATCGAGCCGCCCGCGGCGACCGAGAAGAAGCGGTTGGGTCCCGGCATGCCGCATTTGGCGCAGTCGGTGAAGCTGGGCGCGTAGCCGTTCACGGCGAGCGAGCGCAGCAGGAAGGCGTCGAGGACGAGGTGCGGCTCGTGCTCGCCGCGCGCCAGCGTCCGCAGCCCGCCGACCAGCAGCAGGTACTGCTGCACCGCCGGCTCGCCCTCGTGGTCGGTGAACCGCTCCGCCGTCTCCAGCATGGCCGTGCCCGCGGTGTACCGGGCGTAGTCGGACACGATGCCGCCACCGTACGGAGCGATCAGCTCGCCCTGCGTGCACAGCGGCAGGCCGCGCCCGATCAGCTCGCTGCCCCGCGCGAAGAACTGCACGTCCACGTGGGAGAACGGCTCCAGGCGCGCCCCGAACTTCGACTTCGTCCTGCGCACGCCCCGGGCCACGGCCCGCACGCGCCCGTGCCCGCGCGTGAGCAGCGTGATGATGCGGTCCGCCTCACCCAGCTTCTGGGTGCGCAGCACGACACCGTCGTCACGGAACAGGCTCATGGGCCCATTGTCCCGTACGCCGCCGGGGCGGCGGCCCGGGCCCGTCGCCGCCCGGTTCGCCGCGTACGGCCGTCTGCGACCCGGTAGCGTACGAGAACCAGTTCCGCAGACCGGAGGCTCCATGAGCGCACAGCTCGACGGCCCCTACGGCCCGCTGATCCCGATGCCCGAGCTGACGCCCGACGCGCTGCGTGCCGCCGTGGCCAAGATCGCGCCCAGCCAGGTTCCCGAACTGACCCGGCGCCTCTTCGAGGCCACGACGAACGCACAGCAGACCCAGAGCCTCGCCCCGCTGCGCTCGTTCATCCACTACTGGGCCGTCTTCGTAGCCATCCAACGGCACCCGCAACGCGCCGCCCGGTTCCGAGAGCTGGAGCTCTTCATCGACACCGGCGAAGGCGACCCCATGGACGCCGTGACGGAGATCCGCCAGATCTGGGAGGCCGCGGAAGCCGAGGCCGGGCTTCGGTGAGCGACTGGACCTGGGACTGGAACCCCAGCGAGGAATACCTCACCAAGGGACTACCGCCGGGCGTGGTCGCCGAGATCGAGCGCCTGGCCACCGAGCTCGCCGCCCTCGACCCGGACAGCGTCCGGGCTGGCAGCCCAGCCAATCGCGAAGGTGGGCTGCGCGTATTCGACCTCCTAGGCGGGCGAGGCTTCATCAGCTTTCTCGCCATCCCCCGCCACGAGTGCGTCTACGTCTCCAACATCACCTGGACCGGCTGACGGCGAGCCCCTACGTCAAGGCACCTCCCCCCGGCTGCGTGCGTTCGCGTAGGCCGTTGCCGCGCGCAGGCGCTCCGCCGACGTGGCCGTTCGCAGTTTCTCCGGGGCGCAGTCCCACTCCCGCCCGCCTCCGTACGGGCGCAGCTGGACGTACGGCCCCTCGTGACCCATCACCCTGCCGACCCTGCCGGTCCGGGTGTCCACCGCGTACGTTCCGATGGGGAGCCTCATGGGTGCACCCCCTTGCCTGGCAGACCGGCCGCCAGACGCGCCGCCGCCTCCACCGAGCACCTGCCCAGGTCCACCAGCGGGCACGGCGCCTGCCGCGCGACGGTCACCGGGTCCACCCGCAACGACGGCAACGAAATTCCCGCCCTCTCCAGGGCAGCGCGCAATTCTTTCACCGTGTCCTCCGCCTCTTCCACACATGCCGTCGAGTGTGACTCGCCGGCGGCGCCATTCGCCGTCACGTGGCTCCCCTTAGTCCTCGAATTTCACGCTTCGTGTCTCCACGGTGACGCAGTGCGTCTACTGTTGGCAGGAGTCTGTGCTCTACAACGTCGGCGCAGCAGAGGGGAGTTATCCATGGCCAAAGGTGCCCATGGGTCACGCCAGGCGGCCTGGGAGTTCTTCGGGGCGGAGTTAAAGCGGCGGCGCGAGAACGCGGGCCTCACCCAAGTGGAGTTGGGGGCCCGCGTTTTTGTGTCCGGCGGCTACATCGGCCAATTCGAACAGGCGATTCGCAAGCCGCAGTTGGACGTGGCCCAACGGATCGACGAAGTCCTGCAAACCGAGGGCTTTTTCGAACGGCTGTGGCGCAAGCTCATTCAGGGGCAGCCCTACACGGAGTACTTCGCGCATGCGGCGGAGCTGGAACGCTTGGCGACGAAGATCTACGACTTCGCACCAGCAGTGGTTCCAGGTCTCATCCAAACCCCCGAGTACGCGCGAGCAGTCATCCTGGCGGGCAACCCGCTCGCCACCGATGAGTACGTCGAGGAACTGGTCCGGGCTCGAATGGATCGCGCGCTGCTCCTCAAAGACGCCACACGGCCCGTGTACTGGGCGACCCTGCACGAAACCGCGCTGCGGGTGCCAGTGGGCGGGCCCGCCGTGATGGCCGAGCAGCTGGACCACATCACCACACTGATGCAAGAGCGGAGGGTGCTGGTGCAGGTCGTGCCGTTCAAGGCCGGGGCGTACCCGACGATGGGCAAGATGATGAAGCTCATGGAGTTCGAGGACGCTCCGGCAACTGTCTATACAGAAGCGGTGTTTTCGGGGAATCTGCTGGACGATCCTGCGGTGGTGAGGCGGACACAGGCGTCCTACGATCTGCTCAGGGCCGCCGCGCTGTCGCTGACGGCGTCCCTGGCCCTGATCAAGGCGGCGGCGGAGGACTACAGACGATGCGCGAGTACGACCTGAGCAACGCCCTCTGGCGCAAGAGCAGTTATAGCGGTGGCGACGGTGGCGAGGACTGCGTCGAGGTCGCATACGACTTCGTGGGCGCCGCCCGGTGGCACAAGAGCAGCTACAGCAGCGGCGACGGCGGTGAGAACTGCGTCGAAGTCGCTACCAGCGGTGGCGGGGTCGTCCCCGTTCGGGACAGTAAGGTCCAGGGCGGGCCCGCCCTGGTGATAGGCGCCCGCGCCTGGAGGGCGTTCATCCGCGGCGTGGCTCGCTGAAGTACTGCCTCGGTGTCACGCCCACCACGCGGTGGAACGCCGCCACGAACGAGCTCGCCGACGCGTAGCCCACGCGGTGGGCGACGGCCTCCACCGTCAGGCCTTCGGCCAGGAGCGGCATCGACGCCTGCATGCGCAGCTGTTCGCGCCACTGCCCGAAGGGCAGGCCCGTCTCCGCCACGAAGAGGCGGGCCAGCGTGCGGGCGCTGACACCGGCCTCGGTCGCCCACGCGGCGAGGGGGCGGGTGTCGTGCGGCGCGGCGGCGAGCGCGCGGGCGACCCGGCGGGCCCGGGGGTCGCGGGGCCCGGTCACCGAGAGGCTGGTGGCGGGCACCGGGGACAGCGCGTCCAGGAGGACCGCTTCGGCGCGGGCGCGGGCGTCGGCGGCGAGGCCCCCGTGCGACAGGTGGTCGATGAGGGCGCGCAGGAGCGGCGTCGCGGCGACGACCGTCGGCCCGGCCCAGGCGGCGACCGGCTCGGGGCACTGGGCGGGGTCCACGTACGGGGCGCGCATCAGCGCGTCGCCCGCCGCCTCCGTCGCGTGCGGGACGCCCGCCGGGATCCACAGGGCGAGGGTGGGCGGCAGGAGCCAGGACCCGACCCGGGTGCGGATGCGCAGCAAACCACGCTGCGACCAGGCGAGTTGGTGGAAGGGATGGGTGTGGGTCTCGAACCGCACCCCCTTCGGCATGGCGAAGCTGCCGACGAACACGGCGGTGGACGGATGTCCGTTGCGCGACATGAGTAGGCACAGTAGCCCGTGGTGGTCACCGGGGCGGCGGGCCTAGCGTCCGGTGCATGCCGATGAACCTCGCACACCGAAAGCTGTGCAGCTCCGAGAAGTGGGCCCGTACGACGAGGGAGTTGATCCTGCCGTTCGCGCTCGACGGCGTGGACCTGGGCGACGACGTCCTGGAGATCGGCCCCGGCTACGGGGCGAACCTGCGCGTGCTCGTGGACCGCGTACCGCGGCTCACGGCCGTCGAGGTCGACGGGAAGACGGCGCGGCTCCTTGAGGGGCGGTGGGGCGACCGGGCGCGCGTGCTGCACGCGGACGCCTCCGACCTGCCGCTGCCGGAGGCGTCCTTCGACTCGGTCGTCTGCTTCACGATGCTCCACCACGTGCCGACCCGGGCCTTGCAGGACAGGGTGTTCGCGGAGGCGCACCGGGCGCTGCGGCCCGGCGGCGTGTTCGCGGGCAGCGACAGCCTGTCCAGCTTCGGATTCCGCCTGCTCCACCTCTTCGACACGATGAACGTCCTCGATCCGGAGGAGCTGCCGGGGCGGCTCGCGGCGGCGGGCTTCCAGGACACGAAGGTGGAGCGGCACACGTCGGGGAGCGGCTTCCGCTTCCGGTGCCGGAAGGCGAGGTGAGGGCGAGGACGAGGGCCCTGCCCGGCGCGCGGCCCTGCCCGGCGCGCGGCCGTGGCCGCGCGCCGGGCAGGGCAGTGCCTAGGCGGTCACGACACCCCGCTCTCGCTGAAGCGGCGCAGCTTCGGCGCGCTGTCCTTCGGCGCCGCGGCCACCGTCCGCGCGAGCCCGGCGACGCTGGCGGACTCGAACACGGCCCGGAGGGGCACCCGCACCCCCATCTCCTTGCTGATCCGGCTGGTGAGCTGGGTCGCGTACAAGGAGTCCCCGCCCAGCTCGAAGAAGTTGTCGGCCATGCCCACCCGCTCCACGGAGAGCACCTGCTCGATCAGCTCGCACAGCTTCCGCTCCTGCGCGGTGGACGGCGGGACGTAGGCCTTCACGCCCGCCTCGGGAGCGGGCAGCGCGTCCAGGTCGAACTTGCCGTTGGCGGTCAGCGGCAGCGCGTCGAGCAGCATGACGACGGCCGGGACCAGGTGCTCGGGCAGCCGCTCCGCGGCGAAGGCGCGCAGCTCCTGGGCCGACAGGTCGGTGCCGGAGCCGCCGTCCCGCGCCGGGACCGCGTACGCCACGAGGCGCTTGCCCTGTCCGGACGCGTCCTCCCGCGCCACGACCACCGCCTGGGACACGGCCGCGTGCCGCTCCAGGACGGCCCGCACCTCGCCCGGCTCGACACGGAAGCCGCGGATCTTGACCTGGGCGTCGGCGCGGGCCCGGAAGTCGAGGCGGCCCTCGGGCGTCCAGGCGACCACGTCGCCGGTGCGGTACATGCGCTCACCGGCCGCGCCGAACGGATCGGCCAGGAACCGCGTGGCGGTCAGGGCATGACGGCCCCGGTAGCCCCGGGCCAGGTGGTCACCGGCGACGTACAGCTCGCCGGGCGTCCCGGGCGGCACCGGCCGCAGCGCCCCGTCCAGGACGTACAGCCGGGTGTTGTCCATGGGGCGGCCGATGGGCACCACCGCGCCGATGTCCTCGGGGACCGCCATGCGGTGGGTCGTGACGCCCACGGTGGCCTCGGTGGGACCGTAGAAGTTGACGACCTTGGTGCCGGGGCAGGCGGCGAGGACCCGCGCCACCGTGGCCGGGGGCAGCACGTCCCCGCCCGACGCCACCTCGCGGAAGCCGGCGAAGACCTCGGGCCGCTCGTCGGCGATGACCCGGAACAGGCCCGTCGCGAGGAGCGCACCGGTCGGCCGGTGCTCCTCGACGATCCGGGCGAGGGCGGCGACGTCGAGACGCCCCGGCGGGGCGACGACGATGGCGCCGCCGTTGAGCAGCGGCACCCACAGCTCGTAGGTGGAGGCGTCGAAGGCCTGCGCCGACTGCATCAGGACCCGCTCGTGCGCGCCGCCCTCGAAGCAGCGGTCCGCGGCGAGCGCGGTCACCCCGCGGTGGGACACGCCGACGCCCTTGGGAGTGCCGGTCGAACCGGAGGTGTAGATGACGTAGGCGAGCCGGTCCGGATGCCCGTGCCAGGACGGCGGCAGGGCGCCGTCCCCGGCGGCCGCGAGGGCCGCGACCGTGCCGGGGTCGCCGAGCACCAGGCGGGGGCAGTCGGCCGCGGGCAGCGCCGCCGCCGTCCGCACATCGGTCACCAGGGCGGCGGGCGCGGCGTCGCGCAGCATGAACTCCAGGCGCGCCGCCGGATATCCGGGGTCGAGCGGCACATAGGCGCCGCCCGCCTTGAGCACCGCGAGGACGGAGACCACGTACTCGGCGGAGCGGGGCAGGGCCACGGCGACCACCGCGTCCTGCTCCACGCCGCGCTCGCGCAGCAGCCGGGCGAGGCGGTTGGCGCGCGCGTCGAGCTGCCGGTACGTCAGGGTGGTGCCGTCGGCGCCGGTCAGTGCCGGGGCGTCGGGCGTCGCGGCCACGTGCCGGGCGAAGACCTGCGTGACGGTCTCGTCGGGCCGCTCGCGGGCGGTGTCGTTGAACGTCTGGAGCACCCGCGCGCGTTCCGTGGCGCCGAGCGCCCCGACCTCGCTCACCCGCACGTGCGGGTCCCCGGCGAACCGGCCGAGTACGTACGCGAACCGGGCGGCCAGCTCGTCGGCCGCGGCCCTGTCGAGGACGTGGCGCTGGTAGTGGACGGTGACGCGCAACTGCGGCCCGTCGGGGTAGACGACCACCGTCACCGGGTAGTGGCTGGCGGTGAACGAGCGAAGGCCGGTCACGGTGAACCCGGCCGCCGCGCTCGCCCCGGCGACGGCCTCGCGGTCCAGCGGGAACGACTCGAAGGCCAGGGCCGTGTCGAACAGCACCGGGAGCCCGGTGCCGCGCTGGATGTCGGCGAGGCTGTGGTGATGGTGGTCGAGCAGCCCGGCCTGCCGCTGCTGGAGGTTCCTGAGCAGCTGGGCGATGGTGTCGCCGGGCGCGTACCGGACGCGTACCGGCGGGGAGTTGAGGAAGAGGCCGACGATCGACTCCACCCCGGCGAGGGCCGGCGGCCGCCCCGACGCGGGCGCCGCGAACAGCACGTCCTGGCGACCCGTCAGGCAGCCGACGAGGACGCCCCAGGCGCCCTGCACCAGGGTGTTGAGGGTGACGCCGAGCTCGGTGGCGCGGCGGGCGAGCTCCCGGGCCCGCGCGGCGGGCAGGGGGACGTCGGACAGGCCGATGCCGGTGCTGGCGGCATCGGCCCCGGCGTCGGGGAACAGCAGCGTGGGCTCCTCGACCCCGGCGAGCTCCGCCCGCCACACCCGGGCCGACGCCTCCGTGTCCTGCCGGGCCAGCCAGGCCAGGTAGTCGCGGTAGCCGCGGGTCCTGGGCAGCGCGGCCCCCTCGCCCCCGGCGGCGTACAGGCGCAGCAGGTCCTGCGTGAGCAGCGGCAGGGACCAGCCGTCGAGCAGTACGTGATGGGCCGTCAGGACCAGTTCGTGGCGGTCGGGGGCCAGCGTGAGCAGGGCCACGCGCAGCATGGGCGGGGCCGCCGGGTCGAAGAGCACGGTGAGGTCGTGCGCCAGGAACTCCTCCACGGCGTCCCGCTGCGCCGCCTCGTCGAGTCCGCCGAGGTCCCGCCGGGTCCAGGGCAGGTCGACGCCGCCCACGACGAGCTGGACGAGGTCGCCGCTCGGGCCGGGCACGAACGCGGTGTGCAGGGCGGGGTGGCGGTCCAGGAGGGCCTGCGCGGCGGCGCGCAGCCGCTCGGCGTCCACGGGGCCCGACAGGTGCAGCGCGTACTGGCAGATGTAGGCGTCGAAGTCGGCGCCGGACTCGCGCGCCATCGTCGAGTGGAACAGCAGGCCCTTCTGGAGGGGCGAAAGGGGCCAGACGTCGGTCAGGCCCGGATAGCGCTCCCGCCAGGCGTCGATGTCGGCCTGGCCGACCGTGACCAGGGGCACGTCGGAGGGGGTCGGGCCGCCCGCGTCCGGCTGCTCGGCGTGCCGGGCCAGGCCTTCGAGGGCCCGGCACCACAGGTCGGCGAGCTCCCGTACGTCGGCCGCGGGCAGGACGCCCCGCGGCGCGGTGAACAGGGCGGCGAGGACCGGCCCCGTGGGCGCGTCGGTGACGTGGGCGTTGATGTCCAGCTCGGCCGGGGCGGGCATCGCCGGGTCCTGCCCGGCGTCCAGCTCGGCGAGCTCGGCCACGCCGGGGGCCTGGGTGAAGCCGAGGCCGCGCAGCTCGGCCGGCATGTCGGCGTCCGGGGAGAACCTGCCCAGGTAGTTGAAGCCGATCTGCCCCACTGGGTGCGGCTCCAGGACGGCGGCCGTCTCGGGGTTGAGGTAGCGCAGGAGGCCGTAGCCGATGCCCTTGTCGGGCAGGGCGAGGAGCTGCTCCTTGACCGCCTTGACGAGGGCGCCCGCGGCAGGACCGCCCGCGAACGCCTCCTCCAGATCGGCGCCCGACACGTCCAGGCGGACCGGGAAGAAGCTGGTGAACCAGCCCACGGTCCGGGACAGGTCGGCGCCGGGAGCGGCCGCCTCCTCGCGGCCGTGGCCCTCAAGCCGGACGAGGGCGGACGGTTCGGAAACGCCGCGCGCCGACCGCCACTTGGCCACGGCCATGGCGAGCGCGGTCAGGAGGCCGTCGTTGACGCCGCCGCGGAAGGCGGCGGGCAGCGTCGTCAGGAGGGTCTCGGTGACGTGGACGGGGAGCCGGACGCGGACCTTGGACTGGGTGGCGACCGTGTCCACCGCCGGATCCAGGCGCCGCGCGCCCAGGACCGGGTCGGGCCCGGTCACGATCCCGCGCCACAGCTCCAGCTCGGCGGCCCGCTCCGGGCGCCGGGACTCGGTGACCAGGGCCTGGGCCCAGCGGCGCACCGAGGTGCCCACCGGGTCGAGCGCGGGGGCCTCGCCCCGGCTCAGCCGCTGCCAGGCCCTGGCCAGGTCCGGCAGCAGGATCCGCCACGAGACGCCGTCCACGACGACGTGGTGCAGCACGGCGAGAAGACGACCGGCCCGCCCCGAGCCTGCGTCGATCCACACGAACTGCGCCATCACTCCGCCCGCGGCGTCCAACCGCCCCGCCGCCGCGTCCAGTTCGGCCAGGAGCAGCTCCCGCCAGGCCTCGGCGGGCTCGCCCTCCGTCCCGTCGTCCCAGGGGCCGTCGTAGCCGACCCGGTGGATCAGCGCGTCCGCGTCCACCGTGCCCGCGGGCGCGACCAGCAGGCCGGGCTCGTCGGTGCCCGCCGCGTCGCCCGCCTCGACCAGGCGCGCGCGCAGCAGGTCGTGGTGGTCGAGGACCGCGCCGAGCGTCGCCGCGAGGCCCGCGCGGTCGATGCCCTGCGGCAGCTCCAGGACCATGGCCTGGGAGAAGCGGCCGAAGCCAGGACCCCAGTCCCGCACCCACCGGGTGACGGGCAGGTGCGGCAGGAAGCCGACGCCGCCGCCGTCGGGTTCGTCGAGCACCGGCCCGGTGTCAGCCGTGGTCACGGCCTCGGCGAGGGCCGCGACGGTGCGGTGCACGAACAGGTCGCGGGCGCTGACGGCGAGGCCCCTGGCCCGGGCGCGCGTCGCGACCTGGATGGACTGGATGCTGTCGCCGCCGATGACGAAGAAATCGTCGTGGACGCCCACCCGTTCGGTGCCGAGGACCTCGGCGAAGAGCGCGGCCAGGCACTCCTCGCGGGCGTCGCGCGGGGCCTGGTAGTCCGCGCCGTGGAACTCGGGGTCGGGCAGGCCCGCCCGGTCCACCTTGCCGCTGGACGTCAGCGGCAGCTCGTCGAGCACCACGAACGCGGCGGGGATCATGTGCGCGGGCAGCCGCTGCGCGAGGTACGCCCGCAGCTCCCCGGGCGCGGCCCCGGAGTCGAGGGTGAAGTGCCCCGTGCCGCCGCCCCGCTCGGCCTCGAACGTCTCGTCGGCGGCGCGCACGGTGTACGCCACCAGTTGCCTGCCGCGGCTGCCGGTCAGCTCGCGCGGGACGACCACCGCGTGGGCCACCTGGCGGTGGGACTCCAGGGCGGCCTCGATCTCGCCGGGCTCGATGCGGAAGCCGCGGATCTTCACCTGGTCGTCGGCGCGCTCCCGGAATTCGAGCTCGCCGGCCTCGTTGTAGGCCACGACGTCGCCCGTGCGGTACATGCGCGCGCCGGACCCGGCGAAGGGGCAGGCCACGAAGCGCCCGGAGGTCAGTCCGGGGCGGCCCAGATAGCCGCGGGTCAGGCCCGCCCCGGACACGTACAGCTCGCCGGGGACGCCCGGCGGCACCGGGCGCAGGTCGGCGTCCAGGACGTGGACGCTCATCCCGGCCAGCGGGGTGCCGATGGGCACGGTCCCGGCGAGGCCGTCGGCCGACGTCACCGGGTGACTGCTGATCATGCAGGTGGTCTCGGTGGGCCCGTAGGCGTTGTGGACCGTGAGGCCGGGGCAGACCCGCAGCACGCGGCGCACCGTCTCCGGGGACAGGACGTCGCCGCCGCTCCATATCTCGCGCACACCGGTGAAGGCGTCGGGGCGCTCGTCCGCCAGCACCCGGAACAGGCCCGCGGACAGGAACATGCCCGTGACGCCGTGCCGGGCCACGAGCGCGGCCATCCCCTCCCCGTCCAGGACGCCGGGCGGGGCCACCACGACGGTGCCGCCGTGCAGCAGCGGCAGCCACATCTCGAAGGTGGAGCCGTCGAAGGCCAGCGGGGCGTGCAGGAGGAAGGCGGCGTGCGCGGTGCCCGAGAGGCGCCGGTCGTCGCCGAGCGACAGGATGTCCTGGTGGGTGAGGGCCACGCCCTTGGGGGTGCCGGTGGAGCCGGAGGTGTAGATGACGTGGGCGAGTTGACCGGGCCGCGCACCGGCCCGCGGCAGGGGCCCGGACGGGGCGCCGGCGAGCGCGGCCGCCGTGTCCGGGGCGTCCAGGAGGAGGCGCGGGTGGTCGCTGTCCGGCAGCTTCGCGGCGGTGGCCGCGTCGGTCACCACGGCGACGGGCGCGGCGTCCGCCAGCATGAACGCGAGCCGCTGTACGGGGTATTCGGAGTCGAGCGGCATATAGGCGCCGCCCGCCTTGAGCACCGCGAGGACCGTCACCACGTACTCCACGGAGCGGTCGAGCGCCACGGCGACCACCGACTCCGGGGCCACGCCCCGGGCCCGCAGCACGTGGGCCAGGCGGTCGGCCCGCTCGTCGAGCCGGCCGTACGTCAAGGACGTGCCGTCGGCGCCGACCACGGCGCGCGCGTCCGGGGACGCGGCCGCCCGTGCCTCGAAGGCGGCGGCGACGGTGGTGCCGGAGGCCTTCGCTCCGCCGACGGTCGAACCATGTGTTTGGGTCACAGAAAAACTCCCTAGCTCAGAGTTCCGGAGCTCAAAATTCCGGAATCGTTGCCGAACATGAGGGCAGCCCGGACCCAGACCGGGCGTCAAGCAGGAGAAGAGCCGGCGCGAGGAAGGGGACCCCCGCGAAGGGGGCGCGCGACGGCTGGTCACCGGTAGTGAAAGCGGGGCGCCACCCGTGCGGCGCCACGACCGGGCGGAGAATGCGGCGGTACCTCCATCTCCTCGCGATGCCCGGATCTTTTGCCGGACCTTAACCCGCGATCTCGTACCAGCAAAAGATCAGAGAGCGTTCGTCACGGCGTTGATCGCCGCCCACCACTCCCCCCAACTCCCCTTACAGAAAAGGGGATTGAGAAAGTCCGGATATCCGGAACGTCCGGGCCGACCGGCGCGCCTCCGTGCCGCCGCACATGCTGTCTGGTCGACAAGACAGGAAACAGCGCCGGGAAATCAGGGGCGGCGGCGCACCACCGAAACCAATTCCCCGGCCGCTCAGCCGAGAACCTTCGCCACGTACGCGGCGAGCCGGTCCCGCACCTCCCGCGGCGTCCCGCCCTCCGTCGCGACCAAGTGCTCCACCAGGTCCGCCCGCACCGCCGCGAGCAGCGCGTGCGCCGCGTACCCCGCGTCCGGCACGCCGCCGACGGCCGCGAGGGCGTCCCGCAGGACGCCGTGCCACCAGCCGTAGTACTCGGACCGGTAGGGGCTGCCGCCGCCCGACTCCTCCAGGGCGAGGGCGAGATGGCGGTTGTCGAGCTTGAAGCCGAGGAGCGCGTCCAGGAGCGCGGGGACGCGCTCGCGCGCGGGCGCGCCGGGGCCCAGCGGCGCGGGGCCCGACTCCACCGCCTCCCGCAGTGCCCCACTGCGGGCCTCGAACACGGCGCGGATCAGCCCGTCCCGGTCCCCGAACCGCCGGAACAGCGTGCCCTTGCCGACCCCGGCCGCCGCCGCGACCTGGTCCATGGACACGCCGCGCGGGCTCTCGCTGCGGGCGAAGAGGGCGTCGGCGGCGGCGAGGACGGCCTCGCGGTTGCGGGTCGCGTCGGCACGGGCCTTGCGCGCGGGCGTCTCGGGCATGGGCTCACCTTTACAAAGCGGACTGGCGGTCCGTATCGTCGAAGCGGACCAGCAGTCCGAATCGTAAGGGACGGTACTCCCCCATGCCCACCTCCACGTCTTCTTCCACAAGTCCTTCCGCACATCCCTCCACCGGCCCCTCCGCCGACTCCTCCGCCGACCCCTCCGCCAGTCCTTCCGCCAGCCCCTCCGACCTGTTCCGGCACGGCCTGGGGCTCCTCGCGCGCGGTGACATGGAGGGCTGGATCGCCCTCTTCGCCGAGGACGCCGTCGCCGAGTTCCCCTTCGCGCCCGACGGCTACCCCCGGCGGCTCGAAGGGCTCGCCGCCCTCGCCCCGTACCTGCGCGGCCTCAGCGACCACATCGCGTACGACGCGTTCCCGTACGTGGAGATCCACGAGACCGGCGAGCCGGGCACGATCGTCGCGGAGATGCGCGCCGAGGGCCGCGTGGTCGCGACCGGCGGCCCCTTCGAGATGGCCTACGTCGCCGTCGTCACGGTCGGGGACGGCCTGATCGTCCGCTACCGCGACTACTGGAACCCGCTCGCCATCCCCGCGTCCCTGACGGCGGCCGTCCATGGCTGAGCCGCTGACGGTCCTGGTCACGGGCGCGACCGGCACCACAGGCAGCCGCGTCGCCGCCCGGCTCCGCGCCCTCGGCCACACCGTGCGCGCCGCGAGCCGCCGCGCCGGGGCGGGCGGCGACCTCGTCGGGTTCGACTGGTACGACCCGGACACGCACGCCGCTGCCCTGCGCGGCGCCGACCGCGTCTATCTGGTCCCGCCCGTCGCCGAGCCCGAACCGGCCGCCGTCATGGGGCCCTTCCTGGAGCGGGCCCGCGCGGCGGGCGTCACGCGCGCGGTGCTGCTCGGCTCGTCGGCCATCGAGGCGGGCGGCCCCGGCGTCGGCCAGGTGCACCGGCTCCTCGCCGACGGCGGCCCCTTCGAGGAGTGGGCCGTGCTCCGGCCCTCGTGGTTCATGCAGAACTTCACCGGGGACCATCTGCACGCCGCCGGGATCCGGGGCGACGGCGTGCTCACCACCGCGACCGGCACCGGACGCGTCGGCTTCGTCGACGCCGACGACATCGCCGCCGTGGCCGCCCGCGCCCTCACCGACCCGGTCGCACCGGGGCCCGACCTCGTCGTCACCGGCCCGGAGGCGCTGACGTACACGGAGGTGGCGGCGGTCGTCACCCGCGTCACGGGGCGCGCCGTGCGCCACCGGTCCGTGTCCCCGGGCGCGCTCGTGGCCCAGCTGACCGGACTCGGCATGCCCGCCGCGTTCGCGGAGCTGCTCGCCGCCCTGGACGACGGGATCAGCAGGGGCGCGGAGGACCGGGTCACGGACACCGTCGAGCGCGTCACGGGCACACCGCCGCGGACCTTCGCGGAGATGTACCGGCGGCACCACGCGTCGTCCCGCCCCACGCCCACCGCCCCGCCGCGGTAGCCGGACAGCCGGGGCAGCTCGCACGGCGCCTTCGGGCCGCCCGGGAGCACCGGAAGCACCGGAAGCACCGGAAGCACCGGAAGCACCGGAAGCACCGGCGTCATCGGAGCCATCGGAGCCATCGGAATCATCGGAATCATCGGATGAGAAGGCGTCGCGCGGTGGTGATGCCGCGCGACGCACCGCCGTACGCGTCGCCATGCGCGTCGCCGCCGCGCCCCGGAGCGGTCGGCTCGGGGTGCGGCCGGGCCCGCCGCGGCGGCGAGCCGGTCCAAGGGGTCGCCCAGCCAGGTGAAGTCCTGCCCGCCGGGCGCCGGTTCGGCCCGGGCCCGTGCGAAGATCCCCTGCGTGCCGAGCCCGACCCCCGTGTCCCGCACCAGCTCGACGTCCTCGGCGCGCACGCCCGGGCCCCGCCGCCCGGGGCCGTGGTCCCCGCCGAAGCCCACGGCCCCCAGCCGTCCGCGCCACCACCGGAGCCGCCCGCTCTCCTCGCTCACGTCCCGAAACACCCCCGTCCGACACCTTGACCAGGCCCTGGCCCGCTCCTATGGTCGCTGCGCCAGCACGACGTAGGACGTCGGACCTTTCTGCCGCAACGCACTCCCGCGGGGGCCCGCGCGAGCCCGCAGCCCCGCATCCCCCGACCCGATCCGCACCGGTACGTGGGGAGCCCTCTCTCCCCACTCCTTCAGGGAGGCACTCGTGAGCGACCCCATCCCCGTGACACGTGACGGCGACGGACCCGGTCGGCGGTCCTTCCTCAAGTACACCGGCGCCCTGGGCGCGGCCGCGGGCCTCGGCGGCGGGCTCGTGGCGTGCGGCGGGCCCGAGTCGACCAACGAGACCGGCGGCGGGGGCGGGACCCTGACCGCCGTCATCGGATACGGCAACGACGGCAGTTGGGACCCCACGCAGACGGCGTCCGCGTTCGCCATGGCGGGTATCGAACACATCTACGAGGCGCTGCTCGGCACCGACCCGATCAGCCGCGAGCCGTACCCGCAGCTCGCCACCGCCGTGCCGAGCGACCTGAAGGCGACGACCTGGAAGTTCGAGCTGCGGGCCGGCGCCAAGTGGCACGACGGGAAGCCGGTCACCGCCGACGACGTGGTGTTCGTCTTCGACCGCATCCTGGACCCCGAAACGCAGACCCTGGCCAAGGGCTTCTTCGCGGGCTGGCTCAAGGAGGTGCGGAAGGTCGACGCGCGGAACGTGGAGCTCGTGCTCAAGTTCCCCTTCCCCGACGGCGCATCCCGGCTCACCCTCGCCAAGATCATGCCGAAGCACGTGTACTCCGAGGCGGGCGCGTGGGAGGACGCCACCAAGGGCAAGGCGATCGGCTCGGGCCCGTACCGGCAGGCCTCGCACCACCCGAAGTCCAACACGACCTTCGAGGCGTACGACGACTACAACGGGCCCCGCAGGGCCGCCTTCAAGAAGATGAACTGGCTGACGATCGTGGAGGCCGCCCCGCGCGTCGCCAAGATCTCCGGCGGCAGCGCGGACGCGCAGATCTCCGACAACATCCCGTACGCCAACATCGAGCAGCTCAAGGGCGGCGGCATGACCGTCGAGGGCGGCGCCGGGATGAACAACCTCTTCTTGATGTTCAACACCGACCACAAGCCGTTCGACGACGTGCGCGTGCGCCAGGCGCTGCACTACGCCATCGACCGCGCGAAGATGATCGACGTAGCCCTGAAGGGGCACGGCAAGGCCGCCACGTCCTTCCTCAACGAGGGCAACCCCAGCTACCGCCCCGCCAAGACCGTGTACGGGTACGACCCCAAGAAGGCCGAGGCGCTCCTGAAGGAGGCCGGGGTCTCCGGACTGCGGATCAACCTCATGGCCGTCAACGTCAGCTGGATCACCGACTGCCTGCCCACCATCAAGGCCTCCTGGGACGCCATCGGCGTCAAGACCACCCTCGACCCGCAGGAGACCACGGCCGTCTTCACCAAGCTGGACCAGAAGAAGGACTACCAGGTCGTCGCGGCCGCGTCGAACCCCAACCAGTTCGGCATCGAGGCCGACCTGATCATGCACTACAACTACGGCCCCGAGAACATCTGGATGGGCTACGCCCGCTGGGCGGGCAACGCCCGCGCCAAGGAGCTGTTCCGGCTCATGGACAAGGCGACGCGCGAGTCCGACGCCACCCGCAAGAAGACGATGGTCCAGGACTACATCGACCTCGTCGCCGAGGAGGCCGTGCTCTACCCCGTCGTCCACAACGAGCTGATGACGGCGTGGAACCCCAAGCGGCTCAGCGGCATAAGGCCCCAGCCCTACCCCGGCATCAACCTCCTCCAGGCCCAGTGGGTCTGACGGACGCGAACCGCGAGCTGACCTGAGGAGCCGTACCACGTGACCGCGATCCTGCGCATCCTGCTCCGCCGCATCGCCCTGCTCGTCCCGCTGCTGCTCGGCATCGTCCTGTTCGTCTTCCTCGTCATGCGGTTCTCGGACGTCGACCCGGCGTCCGCGTTCTTCCAGGGCGCCAACCCCACCCCCGAGCAACTGCACCAGTTCCGCGAGGAGAACGGCCTGCTCGACCCGCTGCCGGTGCGCTACGTCGACTTCGTCGGCGACCTGCTCCACGGCGACATGGGCATCAGCGTCCTGACCCGCTCCGAGGTCGTCGACCAGGTCACCACGGCCCTGCCGCTGACGATGCAGCTCACCTTCCTCGGCCTCGGCATCGCCGTCGTCGTCTCGCTGCTGCTCGGCGTGACCGCCGCGATCTACCGCGACCGGCTGCCCGACCAGATCGTCCGCGTCGTCTCCCTGACCGGCGTGGCCGCGCCCGGCTTCTGGCTGGCGCTGCTCATGATCCAGTACCTGGCCGTGGACCTGGGCTGGTTCCCGACCGGCGGCTACATCAACCCCAACGACTCCTTCACCGGCTGGCTCAAGACGATGACGCTGCCCGCGCTCGCCCTGTCCCTGCCGGTGGCCGCGCAGATGACCCGCATCATCCGCACCGCCGTCGTCGAGGAGCTCGACAAGGACTACGTCCGCACCGCCGTCGGCAGCGGCCTGCCGCCCGTCGTGGTCGTCGGCCGCAACGTCCTGCGCAACGCCCTCATCAACCCGCTCACCGTGCTCGGCCTGCGCGTCGGCTACCTCCTCGGCGGCGCCGTCGTCATCGAGACGATCTTCTCCCTGCCCGGCATGGGCAAGCTGATGATCGACGCGGTGAAGAACGGCGACCCCGCCGTCGTGCAGGGCGTCGTCATCACCACCGCCGTCGGCTTCGTCGTGGTGAACCTCGTCATCGACATCCTCTACCTCCTGGTCAACCCGCGCCTGAGGGGAACCTCCTGATGCTGTTCGCCTCGCGCAAGGCGCTGACCGACAGGCTCGCCCGGCCGGGCCTGCGCCTGAAGTCGCTGCGCAAGCTGCCCGTCCTGTCGCGGATCGCGGTCGGCGTCCTCGCCGTCGTCGTCCTCGTCGCCCTGTTCGCGCCGCTGCTCGCCCCGCACGACCCGCTCGAACAGCAGTCCCTGGTGGGCGGCACCGGGGCCCCCTCGGCCGACCACTGGATGGGCCAGGACAGCCTCGGCCGGGACATCCTCAGCCGGCTGATGTACGGCGCCCGCTGGTCCCTTGCCATCGGGCTCGGCGCGACCCTGCTCGCCCTCACCGTCGGCGCCGTCATCGGGGCGGTCGCGGCGACCTCGCGCAAGGCCGTGGACGAAACGCTCATGCGGGTCCTGGACGTCGTCATGGCGTTCCCCGGCATCGCGCTCGCCGCCGTCCTCGTCGCCGTGTTCGGCGGCGGCCTCACCGTCCTCATCTGCGCGATCGCGTTCCTGTTCACCCCGCCCATCGCCCGTGTCGTACGCGCCAACGTCCTGGACCAGTACGGCGAGGACTACGTCACCGCCGAGCGCGTCGTCGGCGCCCGCACCCCGCACATCCTCATCAAGCACGTCGCCATCAACTGCGCCGCGCCCGTCCTCGTCTTCTGCACCGTGCAGGTCGCCGAGGCCATCGTCTTCGAGGCCTCGCTGTCCTTCATCGGCGCGGGCGTCCGGCCCCCCGACCCGTCCTGGGGCAGCGTCATCGCCGACGGCAAGAACATGGTGCTCATCGGCGGCTGGTGGGCGACCGTGTTCCCCGGCCTCCTGATGCTCCTGACCGTCCTGTCGCTGAACGTCCTGTCCGAAGGCGTGTCCGACGCCTGGGCCGCGCCCTCGGGCCGCGAGGTCGACCCCGCCCGCGCCAAGGACAAGGTCGAGGCCCCCGAGCCCGGCAGCGGCGAGGTCCTCGAACTGCCCGGCCTCGCCGACGCCGCCGCCCGCCTGCGCGCCCGCGCCCGGCCGCTGCCCGAGGGCACGCCCGTCCTGAACGTGCGGGACCTGGCCATCGGCTTCGAGGCCCGGCACGAAGGCGTCGACATCGTCGACGGCATCAGCTTCCAGGTGCGGCCCGGCGAAGTCCTCGGCCTCGTCGGCGAGTCCGGCTGCGGCAAGTCCCTCACCGCCCTGACCGTCATGGGGCTCCAGCCCAAGGGCGCCCGCGTCCGCGGCCACGTCACCTTCGACGGGCAGGAGCTGATCGGCCTGCCCATGCGGGCCAGGCGCCGGCTGCTCGGCCACGACATGGCGATGATCTACCAGGACGCCCTGTCCTCCCTGAACCCGGCGATGACCGTGCGCGCCCAGCTCAAACAGGTCGTCCGGCGCGGCGGCCACCGCAGCCCCGCCGAGCTGCTCGCCCTCGTGGGCCTCGACCCGGACCGCACCCTGCGCAGCTATCCGCACGAGCTGTCCGGCGGCCAGCGCCAGCGCGTGCTCATCGCGATGGCCCTGTCCCGCGACCCGAAGCTGATCGTCGCGGACGAGCCCACCACCGCCCTGGACGTCACCGTGCAGGCGCAGGTCATCCAGCTGCTCCTGCGGCTCCGCGCCGAGCTGGGCTTCGCCCTGATCCTGGTCTCCCACGACCTGGCGCTCGTCGCGGACGTGACCGACCGCGTCGCGGTGATGTACGGCGGCCAGATCGTCGAGACCGGGGTCACCGCGGAGCTCGTGGAGTACCCCACCCACCACTACACGCGCGGCCTGCTCGGCTCCGTCCTCTCCCTGGAGTCCGCCGCCGAACGGCTCACCCAGATCAAGGGCGTCGTCCCCTCCCCCGCCGACTTCCCCGCCGGGTGCCGCTTCGCCGACCGCTGCCCGCTCGCGGACGAGCGGTGCCGCACGACGGCCCCGGAACTCCTGGGCGTGCTCTCCCACCGGACGGCCTGCCACCACCCGGCCCTGGCCCCCCACGAGCCCGCGGCACGGGAGCGCCCCGCACGGGAGCGCCCCGAAGGGGCGCGGGGAACTGCGCGACCAGCCACAGACGGCCCGCAGCCACCGGAATCACGGGAAGGGATCGCACATGACGCCCGCTGAGGCGCCCACATCAGAACTCGTGACGCTCCGCGATGCCCACGTCGTTCACAAAGCTCGCACCGGCGGCGTCTTCTCCCGCGACAAGGTGTACGCCCTCACCGGCGCCGACCTGACCATCGCCCCCGGCGAAACCGTCGGCGTCGTCGGCGAGTCGGGCTGCGGCAAGTCGACCCTGGCCAAGGTCCTCGTGGGCATCCAGCGCCCCACGACGGGCACGGTCGCCTACCGCGGCCGCGACCTGTGGCGGATGAAGCCCCCGGAGCGGCGCACCACCATCGGCAGCGACACCGCCATGATCTTCCAGGACCCCTCGACGGCGCTGAACCGGCGGCTGCCCGTCCGTCAGATCCTGCGCGACCCGCTCGACGTCCACCGGCGCGGCAAACCGGCCCAGCGCGAGGAGCGCGTACGGGAGTTGATGAGCCTCGTCGGCCTGCCCACGGCGCTCGCGGACGGCCTGCCCGGCCAGCTCTCGGGCGGCCAGCGCCAACGCGTCGCGATCGCCAGGGCCCTGGCCCTCGAACCCGAGCTCGTCGTCGCCGACGAACCCACCAGCGCCCTGGACGTCTCCGTCCGCGCCCAGATCCTCAACCTCCTCCTCGACCTGAAGGAACGCCTCGGCCTCGCCCTGGTGTTCGTCTCCCACGACATCCAGACCGTCCGCAGGATGAGCGACCGGGTGATCACCATGTATCTGGGCCGGATCGTCGAGGAGGCGCCCGCCGCCGACATCCTCGACCAGGCCCGGCACCCCTACACCCGCGCCCTGTTCTCCGCCACGCCCGGCCTCCTGGACCCCATCGACCCCATCCCGCTCGTCGGCCCCGTCCCCTCCGCGACCCGGCCACCCAGCGGATGTCCCTTCCGGACACGCTGCTGGAAGGCGGACGACGCGTGCGCGGCCGCCATGCCGGACACTACGGATGAGGGGTCCGCGCACCGCTTCCGGTGCCACCACCCCGTACCGGCGGGCGAGACCACGCGCGACCTGGTCAGCCAGTCGGCGCAGGCTTCGCAGCCGGCGTCCACCGCGACGGCCGCCGCCACGGCCACGTCCAAGGAGGCTCCATGACCGCACTCCCCACCCTGTTGACCGGTGTCGTCCCGCCCGTCTGCACCCCACTGACACCGGACAACGAGGTGGACGTCGCCTCGCTCGAACGCCTCGTCGACCACCTGGTCGGCGCGGGCGTGGACGCGCTGTTCGTCCTCGGCTCGTCGTCGGAGGCGGCGTACCTGCCCGACGCCCACCGCAGGACCGTGGTGTCCACGGTCGTGCGCCACGTGGGCGGCCAGCTCCCCGTCCTCGCCGGGGCCATCGACATGACGACGCTGCGCGTCCTCGACCACGTGCGGGCCGCGGCCGCCGGCGGGGCCGACGGCGTCGTCGTGACCGCGCCCTTCTACACCCGCACCCACCCCGCCGAGATCGCCCGCCACTACCGGCTCGTCGCCGACCGCGGCGGCCTGCCCGTCTTCGCCTACGACCTGCCCGTATCGGTGCACACCAAGCTCGAAGCGGACCTCGTCCTCGACCTCGCGGCCGACGGCACCCTTGCCGGGCTCAAGGACTCCAGCGGCGACGACGGCGGCCTGCGCCGCGTGATCCTGGGCGCCCGCGCCCACACCGGCACCCCCTCCTTCAGCGTCCTCACCGGCTCGGAGCTGACGGTCGACTCCGCCCTCGCGATGGGCGCCGACGGCGTGGTCCCGGGGCTCGGCAACGTCGACCCCGACGGCTACGTCCGCCTCTACCGCGCGGCCCGCGCCGCCGACTGGGACCGCGCCCGCGCCGAACAGGACCGCCTCTGCGCCCTGTTCCGCATGACCGAGACCGGCTCTCCCGCCCGCATGGGCCGCAGCTCATCCGGTCTCGGCGCCTTCAAGGCCGCCCTCCACCTCCGCGGCATCATCGCCCACCCCACCACGGCGGCCCCCCAGATCCCCCTCTCCCCTGAGGACGTGGAGCGCGTGGGCAAGCACCTGGCGACGGCGGGGCTGCTGTAGGCGTCCTCAGCCGCCCGGTGTGACGAGGCCCGCCTCGTAGGCGGTGATGACCAGTTGGGCACGGTCGCGGGCGGTGAGCTTGCCCATGATGCGGCTGACGTGGGTCTTGGCCGTGAGCGGGCTGAGGCCCAGGGCCTCCGCCACCTCCGTGTTGTTCAGGCCGCGGGCGACCAGGGTGAGGACCTGGCGTTCGCGGTCGGAGAGGGTGGCCAGGGAGCGTGGGGCGTCGTCCGTGCCGCCGGGGGTCTCCGGCTGGCGCAGCACGCGGGCGATGAGGCGGGCCGTCGGGCCCGGGGACAGCAGGGACTCGCCCGCGGCGACCGTGCGGATCGCCTCCAGGAGCTCCGCCGGCTTCGTGTCCTTGACGAGGAAGCCGGACGCCCCGGCCCGCAGCGCCTCGACGACGTGCTCGTCGGTGTCGTACGTGGTGAGCATGAGGACCTTCACCCCGGCGAGGTCCTCGTCGGCGGCGATGAGGCGCGTCGCCTCGATCCCGTCGAGGTCGGGCATGCGGACGTCCATGACGACGAGGTCCGCGCGCCGGGTGCGGGCCAGCTCGACGGCCTCGCGGCCGGTGCCCGCCTGGGCCACGACGTCCATGTCGGGCGCGGACTCGACGAGCATCGCGAACGCGGCGCGCACGAGGGCCTGGTCGTCGGCGAGGAGCACGCGGATCGCCGGCGTCACCGCTCCGCCGCCCTCTCGGCCGGCGCCGACTCCCGTGCGCCGAGCGGCAGTTCAGCCACCACTTCGAACCCCCGTCCGTCGCGCGGGCCGGCCTCGAGCGTCCCGCCGACGCTGCGTGCCCGCTCCCGCATCCCGATGATGCCGAACCCCGGCGCGGCCCGCGCGGCGGGGGGTGCGGCGGGCCCGGTGCCGTCGTCGGTCACGGACAGGCGCAGGGCGCCGTCGCGCTCCCCTATCGCCACGCGCACGGCGAGTCCGGGGCCGCCGTGCCGGACGGCGTTGGTCAGGGCCTCCTGCACGATGCGGTAGGCCGCGGCCCCGACGACGGGCGGCACGGCGGCCACCTCCGCCATCGCGAGGTCGACCTCGGCGCCCGCGGTACGGGCCGCGCCCGCGAGGTCGCCGATGCCGTCGATGCCGGGCAGCGGGCCGCGGTTCTCGTCGGGCGCGTCCCCTGACTCGGTCCCGGAGCGCAGCACTTCGAGGGTCGCGCGCAGTTCGCCGCGCGCGGCCCGGCAGGTGTCGGCGATGTCGTCGAGGGCACCGGCGATGGCCGCCCGGTCGAGCCGCTCGGGGTCGGCGGCGAGCACGTGCGCGGCCACCGACGTCTGCACGCCGACGAGCGTGATGCTGTGCGCGAGCAGGTCGTGCAGATCGCGGGCGACCCGCAGGCGCTCCTCGGCGACGCGGCGACGCGCCTCCTCCTCGCGGGTGCGCTCGGCCCGCTCGGCGCGCTCGACGACGGAGCTGATGTACTGCCGGTGCACGCGCACGTACGTACCGAAGATCAGCACGGCGACGATCCAGCCGGTGATCCGCACGACCTCCACGGCCGGGTCCCGGTCGACGCACGCGTTGACGACGAACATGACGGCGATGAGGTGCAGGCCGGTGAGCAGCGTGCGGCGGGGGCGGCCGGAGACGGCGACGGAGTACAGGGCGACCATGCCGGCGTGGGTCGCCGCGGCGTGCGTGTAGCCCACCGCGTGGTACGGCCCGACGAAGGCCATGGTGGCGAGCAGCGCGGGCATCGGCCTGCTGCGGCGCCAGACCAGCGGGACGTGGCCGCAGAGCAGGAGCGTCCAGCCGAGCGCGTCCGGCGTACGGCCGTCCTTGACCAGGAGGGCGAGCACGACGGCGAGCCCGGCGAGGTGCGCCGCGAAGACCGCGTCCTGCCGGAGCGCGCGCCGCGAGCCCGGCACCGCTCCGGAGAACGGCCACCAGGGGCGTACGGCGGACGGCGGGTACAGCACGTCGTCGCCTCCCCCTTCCCGTACACGTGTCGCGGCTGCGTCCATGCGTCGGCTCTCATCTTCCTGTACGGCGGCGCCCCTCCGGCAGGGAGGGGCGCCGCGGGGTGCGTACGGGTCAGCGGACGGGGGCCAGTTCGGGCTCCTCCCGCGCGGGCGGGGTGGGGGTGAGGGGGCGCCGCGAGAGCGGCCCCGGCCACCACACCTTGTCGCCGAGGGCGAGGCTCGCGGACGTCACCAGGTAGGTGCGCACCAGGAAGGTGTCCAGGAGCACGCCGACCGCGATCACGAAGCCCAGCTCGACGAGTTGCACCATCGGCATGTTGGTCAGGACCGCGAAGGTCGCGGCGAGCACGAGGCCCGCGGACGCGATCACGCCTCCCGTGGTGCGCAGCGCGGTGAGCGCGGCGGCGCCGGTCTCCGCTCCTTCCAGGCACTCCTCGCGCATGCGGTGCATGAGGAAGATGCCGTAGTCGACGCCGAGGGCGACGAGGAAGACGAAGGAGAGCAGGCCGAGCCCGGGGTCGGTGCCGTCGAAGCCGAAGAGCGGCCCGAAGACGAGGCCTCCGATGCCGAGCGACGCGCCCCACACCGCGACGACCGCGAGGAGCAGCAGCAGCGGCGCGACGAGGCTGCGCAGGAGTGCGACGAGGACGAGGAGCACGGCGGCGAGGACGATCGGCACGACGACGAGGCGGTCGCGGGCGTTGGTGTCCTTGAGGTCGAGCTGCTCGGCGCTCGGCCCGCCGACGTACGCCCCGCTCGGGTCGAGCTCGTCGCGCAGGGCCTCGATCGTCGCGGTCTCGGCGGACGTCTGCGGCGGGGCCTTGGCGACCACCGAGAGCTCCGTCCACTTCTCGGCGGTGCGGCCGCGCTCCACGCTGTCGACGCCGGGTACGGACCGTGCCCGGCCGAGGAGTTCGTCGGTCTTGTCCGTCGGCACGATGACGTTGATGGGCTGCGTGCCGCGTTCCGGATAGGCCTCGGCGAGGGTCTCCATCGCGGCGATGGAGTCGGGCTTGCTGGTGAAGGAGTCCTCCTGCTTGAGGTTGCCGGGCAGGTTGAAGGCGCCGAGGGCGAGGGCGCCGAGCAGCACGGCCCCGGCGCCGAGGACGGCCAGCGGCCTGCGCCCGGCGGACGAGCCCATGGACGCGAACAGGGAGCGGCGCTTCTTGGGCGTGCTGCCGAAGGCGGGCACGATCGGCCAGAACACCCGGCGGCCGAGTACGACGAGCAGCGCGGGCAGCAGCGTCAGCATCGCCACGAGTGCGCTGAGCACGCCCACCGCGCCCAACGGACCCATGCCGCGGCTGGAGTTGAGGTCGGCGGCGAGCAGACAGAACAGGCCCGCGGCGACGGTGCCGGAGGAGGCGAGCACGGCGGGGCCGCAGCCGCGGAGCGCGACGACCATGGCGTCGTACGGCCGCTCGACGCGGCGGAGTTCCTCGCGGTAGCGGGAGACGATCAGGAGGGCGTAGTCGGTGCCCGCGCCGAAGACGAGGATCGTCATGATGCCGGAGCTCTGGCCGCTGACGGAGGTGCCGAAGGCCTGGTTGAGGCCGTAGGCGACGCCCATGGAGAGGAAGTTGGCGACGCCCGCGACGACGAGCGGTACGAGCCACAGGAACGGGCTGCGGTAGATGAGGACCAGCAGGACCGCCACCACGGCGACGGTGGTGTAGAGCAGGGGCCCGTCGAGCGACTCGTAGACCTCGCTCGCGTCGGTGGCGAGCGCGCCGGACCCGCCGACGTCGGCGCTCAGGCCGTTCCCGCCCTTCACGACGTCGCGCACGTCGTTGACGAAGGCGTCCCGCTTCTCCTCGTCCGTGCCCGGCGCGGTGCTCGCGACCGCGTACATCAGCGTCGTGCCGTCCTTCGACGCCACCCCCGTGGGCGTCGCGACCAGCTTCAGCTGCCGGTCCACGGCCGCCGCCTGGCCCGCGGCCGTCTTCCGGTCGGCGGCGGTGAGGCCGCCGTCGCGGTGGTAGACGAGCACCAGCTCGGTGGTCTCGCCGCCGGGCAGCTGCTCCTGGATCTTGGCGACCTGGGTCGAGTCGGCGCTCGCGGGCAGGTAGTCCACGGCCCGGTCCTTCTGGACGTCGCCGAGCTTCCCGGCGAGCGGCCAGGCGAGCGCGAGCACGGCGACCCAGATGCCCAGCAGGACCCAGGGCACGGCACGTGGTCGCCGGCGCTGCCTTGTTGTCGCGGCCCCCATCGGTGGGCCTCCCTCCCGTGACGGTGTCTGACGACTTCCAGAGTTCCGTCGGCGGAGGGCCGATGCGTCGGACGCGGGGGCGAGTTGCGCGTTACGCCCACGGGTGGCACGGGGCGGTGACTACTCCCCGGGGAGTAACCGCGGGGAGTACGGGAGGCCTCCCCGCCGCGAGGCCGGGGTGCTCAGGGAGGCCGGGGTGCTCAGGACGGGGTGCGCTGGGCGGCCGCCATGAGCCGGGCCACGTCGTCGGTGCCGATGGTCAGGGCGCAGCCCGCCGTGGCGAGCACGTCGCGCTCGGCGGGGGTGTACGGCCCGTCGGCGAGGGCGATGCGGGCGCCCTTGAGCAGCAGTGCCTCGCGGCCCGCGGGGGCCAGGTGCGGGGCGAGCGGGCCGAGCGCCTCGTGGAGTTCGATGGCGAGGCCGGGCGCGCAGTCGGGGGCGCCGGGGCGGCCGGTGTCGGCGGCGAGCGCGTTGACGAGGGCGACGACGCGTTCCTCGGTGCAGTCGTCGAACCCGGCGCCGCGCAGGGTGGCGACGGCCGCGTCGAGCGTGCTGCGGGAGGCGGCGCCGCCGGTGGTGAGCACGGCGATGACGACGGTGTGCACGGCCTCGCGGAGCATGGCGGCGAGCCGGATGGTGGTGGGGTGGTCGAGCGCGTCGAGCCCGAAGTGGTCCTGGCAGGCGGCGCATTCGACGACGGGCCCGGTCCGGCCGCGGGAGAGCAGCGGCACGCCGAGGAAGACGAACCTGCGGCGTCCGCTGCGCCGCTGGTAGTTGCGGTCGCCGCCGCAGCCGGGGCAGAAGAACTCGCCGTCGCAGACGGTGGTCCAGGCGGTGCGGGTGCCGATCAGACGGCGCATCCGGTACAGGCCCGCGAGCCGGCCCCGGTCCGGCGGGGTGCCCGGAGCGCGGGAGTCGTGGGAATTCCGGCCGTCTCGTTCCCGGTCTGGCAGCACCACGCACCTCCACGACTCCGCGGCCGCCCTGCCGCGTTGGCGTGATGTTAGCCACATCGATGATGCCGCGTCAGTACCCCGGACGGGAGATGGCCGGTAGCAGGCCCGCGACCAGCCGCCCGGCGCGCCGTGGCCCCGCCCGCCACAAGGGCGGACGGGGCCACGAAAGCACCGGTCGAACTGGGGGTCGAACAGCCTCAGCGGGCCGCGCGGTTGACGGCCGAGACGACGGCCTTCAGCGAGGCACGTGTCGTATTCGCGTCGATGCCGACGCCCCACAGGACCTTGTCGCCGACGACGCACTCGATGTACGAGGCCGCCTGCGCGGAGGCCTCGGCGCTCATCGTGTGCTCCTGGTAGTCCAGCAGGCGGGCGTCGATGCCGACGGACTGCAGGGCCGCGAAGAACGCGGAGATCGGGCCGTTGCCGGTGCCGGTGAGGACCGTGGACTCGCCGTCCACGATCGCCCCGACGGTCAGCGTGTCGGCGCCGTCGTCGCCCATGGTCGTCTGGCTGGCGCGCAGCTGGATGCGGCCCCAGGGGTTATCCGGGTTGGGCAGGTACTCGTCCTGGAAGACGCTCCAGATCGCGTCGGGCGAGACCTCGCCGCCCTCGGCGTCGGTCTTCGCCTGGATGATCTTCGAGAACTCGATCTGCATCCGGCGCGGCAGGTCCAGCTTGTGGTCGTTCTTCAGGACGTACGCGATGCCGCCCTTGCCGGACTGCGAGTTGACGCGGATCACGGCCTCGTACGAGCGGCCGACGTCCTTGGGGTCGATGGGCAGGTACGGCACGGCCCACTCGATGTCGTCGACCGTCTTGCCCGCGGCGGCCGCGCGGGACTCCATGGAGTCGAAGCCCTTCTTGATGGCGTCCTGGTGGGAGCCGGAGAAGGCGGTGTAGACGAGGTCGCCCGCGTACGGGTGGCGGGGGTGGACCTCCATCTGCGTGCAGTACTCGTACACCCGGCGGATCTCGTCGATGTCCGAGAAGTCGATCTGCGGGTCGATGCCCTGGCTGAACAGGTTCATGCCCAGGGCGACCAGGTCCACGTTGCCGGTGCGCTCGCCCTGGCCGAACAGGCAGCCCTCGACGCGGTCGCCGCCCGCCATCACGGCCAGCTCGGCGGCGGCGATGGCGGTGCCGCGGTCGTTGTGCGGATGGATGGACAGGCATACGTACTGTCGCCGGGACAGATGGCGGCTCATCCACTCGAAACGGTCCGCGTGCGTGGAGGGCGTCGAGCGCTCCACGGTCGCGGGCAGGTTCAGGATGATCTCGCGGTCGGCGTCGGGCTGCCAGGTGTCCATGACGCCCTCGCAGACCTCCAGGGCGAAGTCCAGCTCGGTGTCGGTGAAGATCTCCGGGCTGTACTGGTACCCGAAGACCGTCTCGGGGCCCAGCAGCTTCTCGGCGTACTCCATGACCAGGCGCGTGCCGTCGACGGCGATCTGCTTGACCTGGTCGCGCGAGCCGCGGAAGACGACCTCGCGCCACACCGGCGCGGTCGCGTTGTACAGGTGGACGGTGGCGCGGTTGGCGCCCTTCAGGGACGCGACGGTGCGCTCGATCAGCTCTTCGCGGGCCTGGGTGAGCACCGAGATCGTCACGTCGTCGGGGATGGCGCCCTCGTCCTCGATGATCGACCGGACGAAATCGAAGTCGGTCTGCCCGGAGGAGGGGAATCCGACCTCGATCTCCTTGTAGCCCATCTTGACCAGCAGGTCGAACATCGCCCGCTTGCGGGCCGGGGACATCGGGTCGATCAGCGCCTGGTTGCCGTCCCGCAGGTCCGTGGACAGCCACCGGGGCGCCACGGTGATGCGCTGGTCGGGCCAGGTGCGGTCGGGCAGATCCACCTGCTCGTACTGGCCGTACTTGTGGATCGGCATGGCGGAGGGACGTTGAAAATTCGGCATGGGGTGTGCGGGCTCCTCGGTGAGTCCTTCAGGACGGCCGACGGTCTTGCGCAGCACCGAACTCCGCGGGGAGGGGGTCGGCCTCGACTACAGGCCCTCGCCGCGGCGGCTAAGGAGAAGCAGCCCGTAACGCATGATGCTCAGCAGCCTAACCGAGCATCCGCCGATACGGCGTCCCGTATCACTATGCGGGACCTGCGCCGGTGCGCCGCGAACATTCCAACCGCTCCGGCAGCCGGGAGCGAGGGGGCAGGGCGTTAAAGCGCCCCGAAGGGGCGCGGGGAACTGCGCGCCCAGCCACAGACGGCCCGCAGCCAAGGCACGGCAGCTCCAGCCCAGCCTTAGCAGTCCAGGCCGCCTCGCAGGCCCCGTATCCCGGTATTTCACCAATCATGGTGGCAGCTAGTGACAGCGGCATGACCCGGTGCCACATTGCCACGCATGACCGCCAACCCAACGGGGAACCCGGAGAGGTTCGAGCCCGTCTTCTGCACCATCGTGCCGCCGTTCGTCCTGGACACCCTCGCCCAGAACCAGGACCCCGCCCTCGCCGGACCGGCCCGCCGCACCCTCCAGCGGGACGCCTTCGAGCGCACCCAGCGCCGACTGACCACGGTCATCGGCGCCCCGTCCGTCGCCGCGCCCAAGGGCGCCGAGGAGGGCAAGCCGCACCGCACCATCCACGACGCCAAGCACCGCACGGACCTGCCCGGCCGCAAGGTGCGCGGCGAGGGCGAGAAGGCCGGCAAGGACGCCACCGTCAACCGCGCGTACGACGGCCTCGGCGCGACCTTCGAGGTGTTCTTCAAGCACTTCGCGCGCGACTCGATCGACGGCGGCGGACTGCCGCTGAACGCCACCGTCCACTACGGCGAGGACTACGGGAACGCCTTCTGGAACGGCGAGCAGATGGTGTTCGGCGACGGGGACAGGGAGATCTTCCTCGACTTCACCATCCCCGTGGACGTGATCGGCCACGAGCTGACGCACGGCGTGGTCCAGTACACCGCCAACCTCACCTACTTCGGCCAGCCCGGCGCCCTGAACGAGTCCATGGCGGACGTCTTCGGCTCGCTGATCAAGCAGTACACGCTCGGCCAGACCGCCGCCGACGCCGACTGGCTGATCGGCGCGGGCCTGCTCGCCGAGCGCGTCACCGGCACCGCCCTGCGCTCCATGAAGGCCCCGGGCACCGCGTACGACGACGACGTCCTCGGCAAGGACCCGCAGCCCGCCACCATGGACGACTACGTCCGCACCGGCCGCGACAACGGCGGCGTGCACATCAACTCCGGCATCCCGAACCACGCCTTCTACCTGCTCGCCCAGACCCTCGGCGGCCACGCCTGGGAGCGGGCCGGGCAGATCTGGTACGCCGTCCTGACCGGCGGCGAGCTGGCCCAGGACGCGTCGTTCACGGACTTCGCCAAGCTGACGGTCGCGGCCGCCCGCGCCAAGTACGGGGACGGCGAGGAGCTCAAGGCGGTCCTGGACGCATGGGCGCAGGTCAAGGTGGCAGCGACCTGATCCGGCCGGAAGCCGTCGGGCCCTCGGGGGCCGCCTGGCGGGGCGCCGGAGCCTGGAGTAGACAGGACCCATGCGTATCCAGGTGAAGCGCACCGGAGGTTTCGGGGGCATCGAGCGGCACGCGGAGGTGGACACCACCGCGCGCGTCGATGCCCAGGAGTGGCACGCCCTGGCCGAGCGGGCCGTGGCCGACGGCCGGGGCGAGCCGCCGATCGGCGTGCCCGACGGCTTCAGCTACCAGATCACCGTCGACGGGCGCACCGTGTACTGCGCGGACCCGCGCCTGACCGACGACCAGCGACAGCTCATCACCCGGGTCCTGAAGGAGGGCTCGTAGCCGGCGGGAGACCGTCGCAACACCCTTTGTGCGCCCGGGCGTTGACTTCCGTTCCGCCCGGTGCGGATGATCCCGCGCATGGCGACCATCCCTCCGGGCCCCCGCGCCCCGCTGCCCCCGTTCCCGCGCGACTTCCTGTGGGGCGTGGCCACGTCGGCCCACCAGATCGAGGGCGCCGCCGACGAGCGCGGCCCGTCGGTCTGGGACGCCTTCACGGCCCTGCCGGGGAACGTGAAGGACGGCACCACGGCCGCCGTGGCCTGCGACCACGTGCGCCGCTACCGCGAGGACGTGGCCCTCGTCCGTGACCTGGGTGTGGGCGCGTACCGCTTCTCGGTGTCCTGGCCGCGCGTCCTGCCCGCCGGGACGGGCGCCGTCAGCGAGCGGGGCCTGGACTTCTACGACCGGCTCGTCGACGAGCTGTGCGCGGCGGGCGTGCGCCCCGTGCCGACGCTCTTCCACTGGGACACCCCGCTGGCCGTGGAGGAGGCGGGCGGCTGGCTCACGCGCGCGACGGCCGAGCGCTTCGCCGAGTACGTCGCCGTGGTCGCGGCCCGCATCGGCGACCGCGTACCGAAGTGGATCACCCTGAACGAGCCCGCCGAGCACACCCTGCTCGGCCACGCCCTGGGCCAGCACGCGCCCGGGAAGCGGCTGCTCTTCGACGCCCTTCCGGTGGCCCACCACCAGCTCCTCGGCCACGGCCTCGCGGTGCGGGCGCTGCGCGCCGCGGGCGCCCGGGACGTGGGCATCGCGAACTCGCACGGGCCGACCTGGCCCGCGTCCGACGCCCCCGAGGACCTGGCGGCCGCCGACTTCTACGACGTCCTCCTCAACCGGCTGTTCGCCGACCCGCTGCTCACCGGCCGCTACCCCGAGGCCGTCACGGAGCTGCTCGCCGCCGACGTGCCGGACCTGGCGGCGGACCTGAAGGTGATCGCCGAGCCGCTCGACTGGTACGGCGTGAACTTCTACCAGCCCACGCGGGTGGGTGCCCCCGCCGAGCACGCCACGGAGTTCTCCGGCGTGACGCTGCCGCCCCAGCTGCCCTTCGCGCCCCGCGAGATCACCGGGCACCCGCTGACCGGCTTCGGCTGGCCGGTGGTCCCCGAGGCCCTGACCGAGCTGCTCCTGACCCTCCGCGAGCGGTACGGCGACCGGCTTCCGCCCGTGGTCATCACGGAGAACGGCTGCTCCTACGACGGCCTGGACGACCAGGACCGCATCGCGTACCTGGACGGCCATCTGCGGGCCCTGCACCGGGCGGCGACGGCGGGCGTCGACGTCCGGGGCTACTTCGTGTGGTCGCTGCTCGACAACTTCGAGTGGGCGGAGGGCCACCGCCAGCGGTTCGGCCTGGTCCACGTCGACTACGCCACGCAGCAGCGCACCCCGAAGGCGTCCTACCACTGGCTCCGGTCGGCCCTGGCCGGACTAGAAGCCCAGGCGCCGTAGCTGCTTGGGGTCCCGCTGCCAGTCCTTCGCCACCTTCACGTGCAGGTCGAGGAAGACGGGCGTGCCGAGGAGCGCCTCGATCTGCTTGCGGGACTTGATGCCGACGTCCTTGAGCCGCTTGCCCTTGGGGCCGATGATGATGCCCTTCTGGCTGGACCGCTCGATGAACACGTTGGCGTGGATGTCGAGCAGGGGCTTGTCGGCGGGGCGGCCCTCGCGGGGCAGCATCTCCTCGACCACCACGGCGATGGAGTGCGGCAGCTCGTCCCGCACGCCCTCCAGGGCGGCCTCGCGGATCAGCTCGGCGACCATGACCTGCTCGGGCTCGTCCGTGAGGTCGCCCTCGGGGTAGAGCGCGGGGCCCTCCGGCAGCAGCGGCACCAGGAGGTCGGCGAGCAGGTCCACCTGCTTCTCGCCGACGGCGGAGACCGGCACGATCTCCTGCCACTGGAAGCCGAGCTCCTTGGCGAGCTGGTCGATCGCGATGAGCTGCTCGGCGAGCGCCTTGCTGTCGACCAGGTCGGTCTTGGTGACGATGGCGACCTTCGGCGCCTTCTTGATCGACGCCAGCTCCTTGGCGATGAACCGGTCGCCGGGCCCGATCTTCTGGTCCGCCGGCAGGCAGAAGCCGATCACGTCGACCTCGGCCCAGGTGGCGCGCACCACGTCGTTCAGCCGCTCGCCGAGCAGCGTGCGCGGCTTGTGCAGGCCGGGGGTGTCGACCAGGATCAGCTGCGCGTCGGGCCGGTGCACGATGCCGCGCACGGTGTGCCGGGTCGTCTGCGGCCGGTTCGAGGTGATGGCCACCTTCTTGCCGACCAGAGCGTTCGTCAGGGTGGACTTGCCGGCGTTGGGGCGGCCCACGAAGCAGGCGAAGCCCGCACGGTGGTCGCTCCGCTGGGTCGGCTGAGGGGTCTGGGTTCGAACGCTCATGGCGCCATTGTCCCTGATCTTTTCCCCCGGGGTCGCCTCGGGCGGTCCCCCGCACCCTGGTCTCTCCCCACCCGCCCGCCCCTCCGTCGCGCTGACGCGCTCGTCCTCAAACGCCGGACGGGCTGGATTCGTGCCGGTGCGGACCGGATCTCCCCTGCGGACCGCAGACACGATCCGGCCCGCACCGGAGACTTTCAGCCCGTCCGGCGTTTGAGGACGAGGCGCGGAGCGCCGAAAAGCAGGGGCGCGGGGGCGGCAGCCCCCGGATCGGGAAGGGGCGCCCGCGCGCGGAGCGCGCTGATGGACACGGCGGGGCGCCCCGCGAGGGTCAGGCCTCCGTGGTGAGCCGGACCGTGCCGTCGGGGCCCGCCAGGTGCACCGGGGTGCCGGCCCCGCCCAGGTCCCGCACGGCCGCCAGGTCCGCGTCCGCGAGGGACTCCGCGCCGGAGACCACGGCCGCCGCCTCAAGGGACTCCGCCCCCGACGCCACGGCCATCGCCACGGCCGTACGCAGCGCGGAAAGATCCAGGGACGCGAGGCCGACCGTCCCGGCGACGTACGTGCGCCCGGTCTCGTCCCGCACGGCCGCCCCCTCCGGCACCCCGTTGCGGGCCCGCGCCGAACGCGCGAGGGTGACGATCTTCTGGTCCTCTGGGCCGAGGTCGGTGCGCTCAGTCATGGCACGAGCATAAGGAGACGGGTGCGGGCGGCGGGCACGGGCCCGCGGCTCACCCGGCCACCCGGTACATCGACCCGCGCCGCGCCTGCGGCGTGGCCAGCCACTCCAGCTTCGCCGCCGTGTCCGCGAGCGGCAGCGGCGTGTGCATGACGATCGTCAGATCGGGCCGCGCGGGCACCTTCAGGGCGGTCGACTCCACGTGCAGGATGCCCGCGAGCGGATGGTCGATCTCCTTGTGGACCAGGCCCGCGGGCCGGATGTCCTGCCGCTCCCACAGCTCCGTGAACTCCTCGCCCGTGTCGTGCAGCCGGGCGAGCAGCTCCTGGAAGCCCTCGTCGCCCGGGTGCTCGGAGCAGGCCGCGCGGAACTGCGCGACGAGCGTCGCCGCGTTCTGCGCCCAGCTGACGCTGCGCGAGCGGTACATGGGGTCGGTGAAGAAGTCGAGGATGCAGTTCTGCGTGGTCTCGGGGCGCATGCCGAGGACCATGGCGGCCGCGTCGTTGTAGACGACGCAGTTGTAGTAGCGGTCCATGATGTGCGCCGGGTACGGCATCCAGGTGTCGATGAGCCGCCGCAGGCCCTCGCTCATGTGCTCCGCGCCCTGCTCGGCCTCCGGCGCGGGCGGGTTGAGCCCCGCGAGCACGTACAGGTGGCGGCGCTCGGTGCCGGACAGCTTCAGGACGCGCGCCACGGAGTCCAGGACCTGCGGCGACACGGAGATGTCGCGGCCCTGCTCCAGCCACTGGTACCAGGACGCGCCGACGCCCGCGAGCACGGCGACCTCCTCGCGTCTGAGGCCCGGCGTGCGCCGCCGACCGCCCTCCGGGAGCCCGGCATCGGCCGGGCTCACCCGGGCGCGCCTGCTCATCAGGAAGTCCCGCAGCTCCACTCGGCGACGGGCCTTCGCCCCGTCGGTCCGCTCCCCGGCCTGACTGGCCACCTGTCCCCCCGTCATCCGCCCGCCGGTCCGCCTGGTGGTCGTACCACCAGCATAAGTTCCCGCTCCCCACGGCTATTCCGGCCGCCGCAAGCTCGTGACCATGGCGATAGACACCTCCGCTCCCTCCCCCACCGCCCCCGCCGGGCCCGCGCCCGCCGCGGCGCCCCCGAAGCTCTCCCGCCGTGACAAGCTCATCCTGTTCGTGCTGTGCGCCGCGCAGTTCATGGTGGCGCTCGACTTCTCCGTCCTGAACGTGGCGCTGCCCGTGCTCGGCGGGGACCTCGGTATGAGCCACACCGCGCTCCAGTGGGCCGTCACCGCCTTCGCGCTGCCGTCCGGCGGCTTCCTGCTGCTTTTCGGCCGCGTCGGCGACCTGTTCGGGCGGCGCAGGCTGTTCCTCGGCGGGCTCGCGCTGTTCGGCGCGGCCTCGCTGCTCGCCACCTTCGCCTGGGACCCGGCGTCGTTCCTGGCCGGGCGCGCGCTGCAGGGCGTGGGCGCGGCCGCGATCGTGCCGACCGGCATGTCGCTGCTCACCACGACGTTCCCGGAGGGCCCGCAGCGCGACCGGGCGCTCGGCATCTCCGGCACGCTGCTGTCCCTCGGCTTCACCGTCGGCATGGTGCTCGGCGGCGTCCTCACCGACACCCTCGGCTGGCGCTCCACGATGGGGCTGCTCACCCTCTTCGCGCTGCTCGTGCTGCCGCTTGCGCCCGGCCTGCTGCCGGAGTCCCGCACCCCGGAGCGCCCGCGCCTGGACGTCCCCGGCGCGGTCACGGTCACCGGCGGTCTGCTCTCCCTGATCTACGCCCTGTCCACGGCCGCCGAGCGCGGCTTCGGCGGCGCCGACGTGCTCGTCACGCTGATCGCGGGCGTCGCCCTGCTCGCCGCCTTCGGCTACGTCGAGACGCGCGCGGCCGCGCCGCTGGTCTCGCTGCCGATGCTGCGCCGCCGCACGGTGGCGTGGGGCAACCTCGGCGGCCTCGTCACCTTCTCGATGATGTCGACGGTCGTCTTCGTCCTGACGCTCTACTTCCAGGACGTCCTGGACCTGTCCGCCTTCGAGACCGGCCTGGTCTTCGGCGTCCAGGGCGTCGTGTCGGTCTTCGCGGGCATGCGCGCGCCGAAGGTCATCGGCCGCTTCGGGCCGCGCCGCACGCTCGTCGGCTCGCTGCTCGGCCAGGGCCTGTTCGTGGCGGCGCTCCTCGCGATCGGCGAGGGCGCGTGGTCGGTGTGGCTCGCGACCGTGGCCGTGTCGGTGGCCAGCCTGTTCCACCTCGGCGCGATCGTCTCGTACGGCGTCACGGTCACGTCGGGCGTCCCCGACGAGGAGCAGGGTCTGGCGACCGGCCTGGTCACCTCCACCCAGCAGGTGGGCATCACCATCGGCATCCCGATCCTCGGCGTCCTCGCGACGACGGGCGGCGACACCCTGACGGGCACGCGCACGGTCCTGGCCATCGACGCCGCGATCGTCCTCGCCACGGCCGCGCTGGTCGGCAGGGCCCTGCTGCGGCGCCGCTGAACCGGAGCCGGACGGCGAACGCCCCCGCCCTCAGGGCGGGGGCGCTGTCCGCTGCCCGGGGTCAGGGGCGGTCGAGCCGGAGCCGCTCGGATCGCGGCAGGCCCGCCACCACCAGGTCGTACGAGTCCTCGATCAGCTCGCGCACCAGCTGGTCGGGGAGGTCCGCGTCGGCCGTCACCGTGTTCCAGTGCCGCTTGTTCATGTGCCAGCCGGGCACGATGTCCGGGTACTGGGCGCGCAGTTGCAGGGCGATCTCGGGGTCGCACTTCAGATTGACCGTCAGTGGCTCCCGGTCGAGGGCGCTCAGGGCGAACAGCTTGCCCGCCACCTTGAACACCGACGTCTCGGGGCCGAACGGAAAGTCCTCGGCCGCGTCGTTGAACGACAGGCAGAACGTCCGTAGCTCCTGCGGATTCATCGCCCGGTCTCCTCCCCGGAGCCGGACTCCGCGCCCCCCGGCGCGACCGGCTCCACAAGCACGGTCACGATCTTGTTGCGCCGTCCTGCCGCGGCCTCCGCGGTGAGCCGCAGCTTCCGCTCGTCCGGCAGCGTCACCACGGCCTTGGCACCGGCGATCGGCACCCGCCCGAGCTGCTTGGCGAGCAGCCCGCCGACGGTCTCCACGTCCTCGTCGTCGTACGCCTCCAGGCCGTACAGCTCGCCGAGGTCGCCGATGTCGAGGCGGGCGGTGACGCGGTGGGCACCGCCGCCCAGGTCCTCGACGGGCGGCAGCTCCCGGTCGTACTCGTCGGTGATCTCGCCGACGATCTCCTCCAGGATGTCCTCGATGGTGACGATCCCGGCGGTGCCGCCGTACTCGTCGATGACGACGGCGACGTGGTTGCGCTCCTGCTGCATCTCGCGCAGCAGGTCGCCCGCGTTCTTCGTGTCGGGCACGAACGTGGCGGGGCGCATGGCGGTCGACACCAGGTCGTTCTCGGCGTCGCGGTTGATGTGCGTCTTGCGGGCCAGGTCCTTGAGGTAGACGATGCCGACCACGTCGTCCTCGCTCTCGCCGGTGACCGGGATGCGCGAGAAGCCGGAGCGCAGCGCGAGCGTCAGGGCCTGCCGGATGGTCTTGTAGCGCTCGATGGAGATCAAGTCGGTGCGCGGGACCATCACTTCGCGCACGAGCGTGTCGCCCAGCTCGAAGACGGAGTGCACCATGCGGCGCTCCTCGTCCTCGATCAGGGACTCCTTCTCGGCCAGGTCGACCATGGCCCGCAGCTCGGCCTCGGAGGCGAACGGGCCGCGCCGGAAGCCCTTCCCCGGCGTGAGCGCGTTGCCGATGAGGATGAGCAGGGGCGGGATGGGCCCCATGACGCGGGCGAGCGGCAGGAGCACGTACGCGGCGGCCGTCGCCGTGTTCAGCGGGTGCTGGCGGCCGATGGTGCGCGGGGACACGCCGACGGCCACGTACGAGACGAGGACCATGACGCCGATGGCGACGGCGAGGGCCTCCCAGGTCGCGTCGAACTCGCGCAGACAGGCGTACGTCACCAGGGCCGCGGCCGCCATCTCGCAGGCGACGCGGACGAGCAGCGCCACGTTCAGATAGCGGGTCGGGTCGGCGGCGACCTGGGCCAGCTTCGCGCTGCCGCGCCGCCCGGAGCGGACGGCCTCCTCGGCGCGGAAGCTGGAGACGCGGGCGATGCCCGCCTCGGCGCAGGCGGCGAGCCAGGCCACCACGATCAGGGCGACGGCACCCGCGATGAGCTGGATGGACATGGGGCTACGAGACGGTCGGCGCCGGGGAGGGGCCGGTGAGGCCCTGCTCGGCCCGCCAGCCGTCGACGATGGCGGCCTGCAGGCCGAACATCTCGGCCTTCTCGTCGGGCTCCTCGTGGTCGTACCCGAGCAGGTGCAGCACGCCGTGGACGGTCAGGAGCTGGAGCTCCTCGTCCATGGAGTGCTTCGTCGGCGCCTCCTCGCCCTGCTTGGTGGCGACCTCGGGGCAGAGCACGATGTCGCCGAGGAGCCCCTGCGGGGGCTCCTCGTCGTCCTTCATCGGCGGGCGCAGCTCGTCCATCGGGAAGGACATCACGTCCGTGGGACCGGGCAGGTCCATCCACTGGATGTGCAGCTGCTCCATGGCGTCGGCGTCCACGACGATCACCGAGAGTTCGGAGAGCGGGTGGATCCGCATCCGCGCCAGCGCGTAGCGGGCGATGTCGAGGATCGCCTGCTCGTCGACCTCGGTGCCGGATTCGTTGTTGACGTCGATCGACATGGCGCTGTGTCTTCTACTTTCCTCTGGACCGGCCCTTGCGGGAGCCGTTCTCCGTGCCGTTCTCGCTGTCGTACTTCTCGTACGCGTCGACGATACGGCCGACCAGCTTGTGCCGGACGACATCGTGCGAGGTGAGCCGCGAGAAGTGCACGTCCTCGACGCCCTCCAGGATGTCCTGGACCTGGCGCAGGCCGGACTTCGTGCCGTTCGGCAGGTCGACCTGGGTGACGTCGCCCGTGATCACGATCTTCGAGTCGAAGCCGAGCCGGGTGAGGAACATCTTCATCTGCTCGGGGCTCGTGTTCTGCGCCTCGTCCAGGATGATGAACGCGTCGTTCAGCGTCCGGCCGCGCATGTACGCCAGCGGGGCGACCTCGATGGTCCCGGCCGCCATCAGGCGCGGGATCGAGTCCGGGTCCAGCATGTCGTGCAGCGCGTCGTACAGCGGGCGGAGATAGGGGTCGATCTTCTCGTACAGCGTGCCGGGGAGGAAGCCGAGGCGCTCGCCGGCCTCGACGGCGGGGCGGGTCAGGATGATGCGGTTGACCTGCTTGGACTGGAGGGCCTGGACGGCCTTGGCCATGGCCAGATAGGTCTTGCCGGTGCCCGCGGGGCCGATGCCGAAGACGATCGTGTGCTTGTCGATCGCGTCCACGTAACGCTTCTGGTTGAGCGTCTTGGGGCGGATGGTGCGGCCGCGCGACGAGAGGATGTTCTGGGTGAGCACCTCGGCCGGGGTCTCGTCCGGTCCTTCGCCGGTCTCGCCTGCTCTGAGCATGGCGATCGAGCGTTCCACTGCGTCCTCCGTCATCGGCTGTCCGGTGCGGAGCACCAGCATCATCTCGTCGAACAGGCGCTGCACGAGGGCGACTTCACGCGCGTCGCCCACGGCGCTGATCTCATTGCCCCGGACATGGATGTCGGCCGCCGGGAAGGCCTTCTCGATCACGCGCAGCAGCGCGTCTCCGGAGCCGAGGACGGTCACCATCGGGTGCTTGGCCGGGACCGTGAAGTGGGCTCGCGCCTGTGCCTGCGCAGGGGTCTGAGCTGTCGGTGTCTGAGTCATGGGCCGGCGCTTAAGGCCTGCACGTCCTCCTCGTCGCGGGGGCTCGCCCGCTGGGCGCCCTTCGTACTGCCAAGAGTACGACTCGGCACGGACAACCCCGTAGGGCTTTTCCGCCGCGGATGGGCGCCGGGCGGCTCACGCGGAGCGCCGGAACCCGATGGTGGGCACGGCGCGCCGCAGCGGCCAGGGGCGCGCGGCGTCCGGGAGCAGCGCCTCCAGGAAGCCGTAGCGCTCCAGGGCCACGGGGTCCTGCTGGTCGAGCTCCCGCACCCGCCGCCACCAGGCGCCGATCTCCTCCCAGCCGGGCGCCGAGAGGGAGCCGCCGAACTCCTGCACCGACAGGGCGGCCGTGAGACCGGCGAAGGCGAGCCGGTCGGCGAGCGGCCAGTCGGCGAGGGTGCCGGTCACGAAGCCCGCGACGAACACGTCGCCCGCCCCGGTGGGGTCGAGGGCCTCCACCTCGATGGCGGGCACGGACGCGGTCTCGCCGGTGCGCCCGTCCACCGCGTACGCGCCCTCGGCGCCGAGGGTGACCACGGCGACCGGCACGTGCTCGGTCAGGGCGTGGGCCGCGGCGCGCGGGCAGGAGGTGCCGGTGTACCGCATGGCCTCCGCCGCGTTCGGCAGGAAGGCCTCGCAGTGCCGCAGGTCGGGCAGCTGCCCCAGGTCCCACCGCCCGGTGTCGTCCCAGCCCACGTCGGCGAAGATCGTCGTCCCGCGGCGGGCCGCCGACTCGATCCAGGGCGCGCGCGTGCCGGGGGTCAGGGAGGCGACGGCGGCTCGCGCGCGGGGCGGGCACGCGGGCGCGCCGCCGTCGGGCGCGTGGGCGTCGGGCGGCGGCTCGTGGCCGTGGCTGACCATGGTCCGCTCGCCCTCGTACGCCATGGAGACGGTGACCGGCGAGTGCCAGTCCGGCACGGTCCGCGAGGAGGACAGGTCGATGCCCTCGCCCTGCTCCAGGGCGTCCCAGCAGTACTCCCCGTAGTGGTCGTCGCCGAAGGCGGCGGCGAGCGAGGTGCGCAGGCCGAGCCGGGCGAGCGCGGTCGCCATGTTGGCGACGCCGCCGGGGCTGGACCCCATCCCCCGGGCCCAGGACTCCGTGCCGCGCACGGGCGCGGTGTCGAGGCCGGTGAAGATGATGTCCAGGAACACGGTGCCGGTGAGATACACGTCGCAGGGCGGATCGCCCGCGCGCCGGGTCGACTTGAGCGGATCGACGACGGTGCTTTCGGGCTCGGCGCCGGTACTTCCCGGCGCCGCGGGCGTCCCGCGTGGGACGGCGGGTGGTACGGCAGGTGGTACGGCCATGGAGGCAACGTAACCGACGGGTCCGACAGGCCGCGGCCGCTACCAGCGCGGCACGGCCGGAGTCACCCAGTCCGGTTCTGCGCGGCGCATGGCCGCCACGTCGTCCCGCTCCCGCAGCGCGGCGAAGTCCTCGTCCAGCCACCGCCGGTGCAGCGCGTCGAGCCGGTCGCGGTCGAGCTCGACGCCGAGCCCCGGGGCGTCGCTCACCGTGACGCACCCGCGCTCGAACCGCAGCCGTTCGGTGAGCACGTCCTCCGCCTGCCACGGGTAGTGCGAGTCGCACGCGTGCCGCAGGCCCGGCACGGTGGCCGCGACGTGCGTCATGGCGGCGAGGCTGATCCCCAGGTGGGTGTTGGAGTGCATGGAGACGTCCACGCCGAACGTCCGGCACACGGCGGCCAGTTCCCGCGTCCGCCGCAGGCCGCCCCAGTAGTGGTGGTCGGAGAGCACCACGCGCACGGCCCGCCTCGCGAAGGCCTCGGGTATCTCCTCGAAGGTGGTCACGCACATGTTGGTGGCGAGCGGCACCGGGGTCCGCGCGGCGACCTCGGCCATGGCGGCGGTGCCGAGGGCCGGGTCCTCCAGATACTCCAGGACGTCCGCGAGCTCGTCGGCGACCTTGACGGAAGTCTCCACGGACCAGGCCCCGTTGGGGTCGAGGCGCAGCGGCGCCCCCGGGAAGGCGGCGGCGAGCGCCCGGACGGCGGCGGCCTCCTCCGCCGGCGGGAACACCCCGCCCTTGAGCTTGAACGACCGGAATCCGTACCGCTCGGCGAACGTCCGCGCCTGCGCGACGACGCCCTCCGGGTCGAGCGCGGCCCCCCAGTCGTCCCGCCCGTCACCCACGCCGTCCGGGTGCCCCGCGTACTTGTAGAACAAGTAGCCGCTGTACTCCACGGCGTCCCGCACCTTGCCGCCGAGCAGCGCGTGCACGGGCAGGCCGAGCGCCTTGCCGAGGGCGTCCAGGCACGCCACCTCGAACCCCGACACCACGGAGAGCCGCAGCTTGTCCGCGGTCTGCACGCCGCGCAGGCCGCCGCCGTCGACGGCGGTGTCCACCCGGCGCGCGTCCACCTCGACTTCGTCCACAAGCGTGAACAGCCCGTTGAGGTCCCCCACCCCCCGCCCCACCAGGCGCGCGGCGAACGGCCGGGCCAGCTCCAGATACTTCCCGTCCCCGTACGTCTCCCCCACGCCGACCGTGCCGTCCTCCGTCTCCACCTCGATGATCAGGCGCGGTGTGTACGGCTGGTGGAGCCCCTGGGTGTTCAGGAGAGGGGGGTCGGCGACCAGTACGGGGGTGAGCCGCACATCGGTGACGGTGAGCATGGCGCCTCCGGCAAGGTGAACGCTGTCCACATATGAGAACGCACTCTAGAGAGACGTCTACACGGCGTCAATGCCGCGACCACCGTCACTGCCAGTGCAGGGTCCCCGCCACGGTGTCGAACAGCTCGACCATCTTCGGCGCGAGGGCCTCCATCGGCGTGGAGAAGGTGAGCGTCAGCCAGGCGCGGCTCGCGGGCACCGGCACGTTGTAGACCACGGTGGTCGTGGGGAGGGTGCTGCCCATCAGCCGCTCCGGGTCCGGCGCCTCGGCGCGCTGCTCGCGCACGGCCTCGCCCGCGCCCTCCAGCTCCACGACCTCGGCGCCCGCGAGCCGCCGGGCCAGGTCGTGGGCCGTCCTGCACCCGGGCCAGCCCCCCTCGTGCGCGAGGCTCACCAACAGCGAGGACGCCAACGGCACGCCACCCACCGTGAGCAACGACAAGTACAGCTCAACCCCACCCACCCGACCCGCCGCCCGAGCCTGCCTCTGCAACTCCCGCATCAGCCGCTCCCTGAGCACAGGCGCGTGATCGACTCCGCCGAACTGCCGCCGAGCGAGCGCGACGATCCCCCGATCGCGCTCTTCAGGAGGGTCTAGCTGCAGCTGGAACCATCCTTCCGGGACGAGGATGGTGTACTCGGCGGGCGAAGCGGACCAGTCGGTTTGAAGGGGCATCAGAGCTCGCCCCGCGCCGCCGCGTTCCGCTCGTCGAAGTCCGAGGGGACGGGGACGAGGCGGATGGTCGACATGAGCTTGTCGGCGAGGTGTGTTACTTCGTCGGACCGTTCGAGGTGGAGCCAGTCGACGTCGAGCACGTAGATCTCCTCCTGGCTGGTCGGCCAGACCGCGTACCTCAGTGTCTCGGACAGACGGCGGCCGAAGCCGAGGCGACGCTTCTCCTCCAGCACCGCCTGAATACGTAGGGCAGGGCCAACGGGCAGCTCAAGTTCGGACACCACAGGCGTGCTCTTCGGCTTAGCATCACCCCAGTCGAGGAGCCGGGAGCGCCATTCCTCGGGGGACGGCCTCGGGACACCGTCCTCCCCGTAGGTGTTGCCAACCATTTCTGCCAGTAGTTCGCCCCCGACCGAGTACATGGCGCAGGCGAGCACAGGGCTCTCCTCGTTCAAGTTGAGGGCCCTCTGTGTCAGTTCGCGCTGCAAAGCAGCCTTCCCGACCTTCAGCTCCAGCGGGTTGAACTGCTCTACCAACGACAGTGCGACACGCTCGGCCTCCTCACGGGAGCCCTCATAGAGCGTCAGGCCCAACCAGTCACCGTCGAAATCGAAGTCGACGATGTAGTCGTCCTCCATCCCGGACGTCCCGTCGAGTGGCGTCAGCATCGGTCTTCCTCCTCAGTGGACCTCGTCAATGAACAGGCCGCCAGCCGTGATACCTGATCCAGCAACGGTCATTCCCGTTGCCCTTCGCGACAGCTTGTTCACGGCTTCGTATTGCCCCAGAGCCCTGCCCAAGTGCTTCACTTCCTTCAGATCGGACGCCACCGAGGCGTCAGCGAGCGAAACAGACTGCAAGGCGCCCTTGAGTCCGTTGCCGTCTCCGCGATCCTTCAGCTCGCGCCAAGCCTGACGGTATCCACCCTGAAGGCCCCCCTTCCAAGTGGAAGACCTGAACACCTCGGTGACGGGCTCACGGAGCGACGCCGAGATATCCCCCTTCTCGATGCGGCGCCCCCTCGTGAGCTGCCGATTGAGCCCCTTTCGGTTCCGCCTCGACCGACGTGGGGTCTCCCGGCCTCCCTTGGCCAACCGCATCCGCCGCAACGTCCCCGCCACATACCGCCCGGCCACCTTCGAAAAGGCCTTGCCCGCCCCCATAGCCAACAACCCCACCGCCGACCAAGCCAGCTCTGTCCAGGACGTGTCGCCCATGGCGACCTGGGTGGCTGTGCAGGCGATGTTGGCCAGGGTGGCGACCATGGAGATCGCGCCCAGGAGGCCGGCCAGGCCCTGGCCTATGACGGGGATCCAGCCGACCATGAGCGCGGCAATGCCGGCCCATTTGGAGATGAGTTCGGTGACGCCCGCGACCTGCTCGACGAAGTCGGCGAAGCGGTCCCAGAAGCCGTCCTTGAGGGAGTCGTCGGAGACGGCGTCCTCGATGGCCTCGCGGGCCCGTTTCGCCGCGGCGTCGCGGATCCGCCGTGCCTCACCGAGCTTCGCGCGCGCCGCGTCGAGCGCGTCCCCGGCGGCCGCCGCCTGCTTCTCGAGGTCCGCCTTCCGGCGTCCGCCGACCTCGCCGTCGAGGCCCTTCTTCGCGGCGCCGCCCCGCTCCTCCGCGTCCCGCGCCTCGCGCCGGGCGATGTCGGCGAGCTTCTGGGCGCGGTGGAGCTCGGTGACGTACGTACCGGCGGGCGCGGTGGCGTTCGACTCGTAGTCGCCGCCGTGGTCGACGATCCGGTCACCGATGGCGTCGGCGGCAGCCTGGTAGCGCCGGTGCGCGGCCTCCAGACGGCCCCGGCACTTCTTGGCCCCGCCGCGGAACTCGCGGCCCGCGTCGCTGTCCCAGGAGGTCACGTCGGCGGCCGCCTTGAGGTGGCGGACCTGCCGTTCGAGTTCGTCGGCCGTGCGCCGGAGCTTGCGGCCGAGCTCCTGAAGGCGGTCCGGGTCGCCGGGGACGGGGTCGCTGTCCGCGAGGGGCTGCCAGTCCCGGGGGCGCGCGGCGCCCATCAGGGGCGCGACGCGCGCAGCGCGCGGGCCAGTTCGCCGTCCACGCCGTCGTACGTCTCCGCGGCGGCCCTGGCGATCCCGGCCAGGCGCTGGACCTCCTCGCCGAGTTCCTCGCGGTGGCGCTCCCAGTTGCCCGCGAACTCGCCGAACTGACCGGCGAGCCCGCTGTCGCCGAAGTCGTCCTCGTACTGGCCTCTCAGCTTGTCGAGTCCGTCGAAGGCGTCCTTGATGCGGCCGAGGCCCACGCCCATCCCACGGATCACACTCAGATCGTCGATCCTCGTGTACTCGCCCACGCCCGACGTCCTCTCCAGCCCGCTAGGTCACAAGGGTGGCCCAGCGTATCGGGACCGGCGTCAACTTCGTTGCAGGTGCGACGAGTTGGCCGGTATTGAGGAGTGGGGAGGACGGGGCGGGACGGCGGGCGCGCGCCGTCTCAGTCGAACCGGTACGCCGCCACCTCCGCCAAGTACGCCGCGCGCAGCGCCTCCTCCTCCGGGGAGCCGTCGAGGAACGCCGCCTCGAAGGAGTTGCGGGCCAGTTCCCTGAGCTGGTCCTCACTGAGGCCGAGGGCCTCGCGGACCGCGTGGAAGTTGTCGTCGGCGTAGCCGCCGAAGTACGCGGGGTCGTCGGAGTTGACGGTGCACAGCAGGCCGGCGGCCATCATCTGCGGCAGGGGGTGGTCCGCCAGGACGTCGACGGCGCGCAGCCGGACGTTGGACAGGGGGCAGAGGGTCAGCGGGACGCGGTCCCGGACCAGGCGGCGGACCAGGTCCGGGTCCTCGACGCAGCGCAGGCCGTGGTCGACGCGCTCGACGCCGAGGACGTCCAGGGCCTCGGTCACGTACGCGGCGGGGCCCTCCTCGCCCGCGTGGGCGACGCGGCGCAGGCCGAGCGCGGCCGCCGCCTCGTACACGGCGGCGAACTTGCGCGGCGGGTGGCCGACCTCGGCCGAGTCGAGGCCGACGCCGGTGATGCGGTGGAGGTGCGGCTTGGCAGCCTCCAGGGTCTCCATGGCCGACTCGGCGGACTGGTCGCGCAGGAAGCACATGATGAGGCGGGTGGTGATGCCGTGGCGCTCGCGGCTGCGGTCGAGCGCGCGGCCCAGGCCCTCGACGACCGTGCCGATCTCCACGCCGCGCGCGGTGTGGGCCTGGGGGTCGAAGAAGATCTCGGCGTGGCGCACGCCCTGGGCGGCGGCCCGGGCGAGGTACGCGTCGGCGAGCTCCTCGAAGTCGGCCTCCGTGCGCAGCACGGCCATGAGCCCGTAGTAGAGGTCGAGGAAGGACTGGAGGTCCTGGAAGAGGTAGGCCTTGCGGAGGGCCTCGGTGTCGGCGTACGGCAGGGTGACGCCGTTGCGCTCGGCGAGGGCGAAGGCGAGCTCGGGCTCCAGGGTGCCTTCGATGTGCAGGTGGAGTTCGGCCTTGGGGAGGGGCATGAGGTGCTTCTTCGTTCTTGGGGGGAGCTTGGGGGGAGTTCGGGAGGAGTTCGGGGAGTGGGGAGGTTTCGGAAGGGCTCGGGCGGATCAGGGGCTGCGCTTCGGCAGCGGCACCCGCATCAGGTCCCGCGCCACCGTCAGCTCCCCCTCGAAACCGGCGGCCCGTGCCTGCTGCTCGAAGGCGGACGGGTCCGGGTACCGCTGGCTGAAGTGGGTGAGGACGAGGTGCCTGACGCCCGCGTCCCGGGCCACGGCGGCGGCCTGGCCCGCCGTCAGGTGGCCGTGGTCGGAGGCCAGTTGACGGTCCTGGTCGAGGAACGTGGACTCGATGACGAGCATGTCGCAGCCGTCGGCGAGCGCGTGCACGCCGTCGCACAGGCGGGTGTCCATCACGAAGGCGAAGCGCTGCCCGCGCCGCACCTCGCTCACCTCGTCGATGCTGATGCCGCGCAGGCTGCCCTCGCGCTGGAGGACGCCCACGTCCGGTCCGGTGACGCCGCGCTCGGCGAGGAGCTTCGGCAGCATCCGCCGCCCGTCGGGCTCGACGACGCGGTAGCCGTACGACTCGACGGGGTGGGAGAGCTTCGCCGCCTCCAGGCGGTACGACGGCGCGGTGGCGAGGACGCCGTCCGCGGCGACCGGGACCTGGGCGATCCGCACCGTCTCGCGGTACGCGGTCGCGTACCGCAGCCGGTCGAAGAAGTGCTCCCCGGAGGCCGGGTAGTGGGCGGTGACGGGGTGCGGCACGCGGTCCAGGTTGATGCGCTGGATGACCCCCGCGAGCCCCAGGGAGTGGTCCCCGTGGAAGTGCGTGACGCAGATGCGGTTGAGGTCGTGCGCCGCGACGGAGGCACGCAGCATCTGCCGCTGCGTGCCCTCGCCGGGGTCGAACAGGATGCCCTCGCCGTCCCACAGCAGGACGTACCCGTTGTGGTTGCGGTGCCGGGTCGGGACCTGGCTCGCGGTGCCGAGCACCACCAGTTCACGTACGGACACGAGGTGCTATCCGGGGGGCCACTGGAGACCGCGGCCGCCCAGGACGTGGGCGTGCGCGTGGAAGACGGTCTGTCCGGCGCCGGAGCCGGTGTTGAAGACGATGCGGTAGCTGTCCGCACCCTCCTGGGCGGCCACCTCGCCGGCCTCGCGCAGCACGTCAGCGGCGGCCGCGGGCTCGGCGGCGGCCAGCGAGGCGGCGTCCGGGTGGTGCACCTTGGGGATCACCAGGACGTGCGTCGGCGCCTGGGGGTTGATGTCGCGGAAGGCGAGGGTGGTCTCCGTCTCGCGCACGACCGTCGCGGGCACCTCCTTCGCCACGATCTTGCAGAACAAGCAGTCGTCCTGTGGTTCGCCCGCCATGGTCCAGCCTCCTGATCATGTTTGCGTACGTCGGCATGCTATCCGCCCGTGTGTGCGGGCCCCTCGGGGACCGGTCAGGGCAGCGGCGGGGCCGTCCTCGCCGGGTTCTCGGCGAGCGCGGCGAGGGCGATGCGGACGGCCTCGTCGAGCTGCGGGTCGCGTCCGGCCGCGTGGTCGTCGGGGGTCATCACGACCTCGACGTCGGGGTCGACGCCGTAGTTCTCCACGCTCCATTCGTAGCCCTCGAGCCAGAAGGCGTACTTGGGCTGTGTGACGAGCGTGCCGTCGACCAGGTGGTAGCGGCTGTCGATGCCGACGACGCCGCCCCAGGTGCGGGTGCCCACGACGGGGCCGATGCCGAGGGCCTTGATCGCGGCGTTGACGATGTCCCCGTCGGATCCGGAGAACTCGTTGGCGACGGCGACGACGGGCCCGCGCGGCGCGTCCCCGGGGTAGCTGAGCGGCCCGGAGCCGCGCGGCAGGTCCCAGCCGACGATGCGCCGGGCCAGCTTCTCCACGACGAGCTGCGAGGTGTGCCCGCCGCGGTTCTCGCGGACGTCCACGACCAGGCCCTCGCGGGCCACCTCGACGCGCAGGTCGCGGTGGATCTGCGCCCAGCCGGGGGCCTGCATGTCGGGCACGTGGAGGTAGCCGAGGCGGCCGCCGGAGAGCTCGTGGACGTAGGCCCGGCGGTCGGCGACCCAGGCGTGGTAGCGCAGCGGCTCCTCGTCGTCCACGGGGATCACGACGGCGTGCCGCGGGTCGCCGCCGCCGGCCGGGGACACGGTCAGCTCGACGGGCTTGCCCGCGGTGCCGACGAGCAGCGGTCCGGGACCGGTGACGGAGTCGACGGGACGCCCGCCGACGGCGAGGATCGCGTCGCCCGCGCGCACGGCGACGCCGGGCGCGGCGAGCGGGGAGAGTGCGGCCGGGTCGGAGGTCTCCGACGGCAGGACGCGGTCGACGCGCCACAGGCCGTCGGCGCCGCGCGAGAGGTCCGCGCCGAGGAGGCCCTGCCGGCTGCCGTAGCCGCCGCGCGGCACCACGTAGGCGTGGGAGGTGCCCAGTTCGCCCTGGACCTCCCACAGCAGGTCGACGAGGTCGTCGTGGGTCGCGACGCGGTCGAGGACGGGCCGGTAGCGCTCCAGGACGCCGTCCCAGTCGACGCCGCCCATGTCGGCCCGCCAGAAGTTGTCCCGCATGAGGCGGCCCGCCTCGGCGTACATCTGCCGCCACTCCGCGGCCGGGTCGACGTCCTGGCGGACCCGGCCGAGGTCGACGGTGATGTTGGTGTCGCTGTCCTCGTCGGCGGAGGCGCGCCGGTCGCTCGGCACCACCTTGAGCTTGCCGTCGGCCCACAGCAGGATCCGCTTGCCGTCGCCGGTCACGGCGAAGTGGTCGGCGTCGCCCGCCAGTTCCTCGACCCGGCGCTGGCCGATGTCGTAGCGCTCCAGGGCGGAGCAGGGCTCGGGGTCGGACGGGGTGGCGCGGGAGGCGCCGAGCACGCCGCGCACCGGGTGGCGCAGCCACAGCAGGCCGTCCTTGGCGGCGCGCAGCGTGCTGTAGCGGGCGGCCTCGACGGGGAAGGGCACGACGCGGTCCGCGAGCCCTTCGAGGTCTATCCGGGTCACCGGCGAGCCCTCGCTGTCGGGGGTCTCGGCGTGCGGCCCGTCGGCGGCGTCGAAGGCGCGGCCGTGCCGCTGCGGCCCGAACGGCGAGGGCGTCGTGGCCGCGAGCGTGAGCAGGTGCGGCCGGGAGCCGCCGACGAAGGCGAGGTCGAAGACGTGCTCGTCGTAGACCGGGTCGAAGGCGCGCGCGGACAGGAACGCCAGGTGCTTGCCGTCGAGCGTGAACGCCGGGCTGTAGTCGCGGAAGCGCAGCTGGGTGGCCTCCGACACCGACAGGTCGGCGGTGTTGGCGAGCTTGAGCTGGCGCAGCGGGCGCGGCCCGGGGTGCGACCAGGCGAGCCACGCGCAGTCGGGCGAGAACACCAGCCCGGTGGCTTCGCCGTGCTCGGCGCGGTCGACCTCGCGCACCTCGCCGCTGTCGCGCTCCACGAGCAGGATCCGGCCGTCGTGCGCGGCGACGGCGGCGCGGCTGCCGTCGGGCGCCACGGCGAGTGCGAGCACCCGGCCGAGCTGGCCCGCGGCGAGGCGGCGCGGGGTCGCGCCGGGGGCGAGGCCGGTGGCGGGCGCGAACTCCAGGGCGTCGTCGCCCTCCGCGTCCGTCACCCACACCACGTGCTCCTCGCCGTCCACGCGGAAGGTGCGGGGAAGCCGGGCCCGGACGCCGGGGGCGGCGGCCAGCGCGCGGGCGGGCCCCTCGCGGTGCGTGACCCAGTGCACGGCGCCGCGCACCGACACCGCGCTGCCGCGGCCGCTGTGGTCGGGCGCGGCGGCCCCGAACCAGCGGGCCGCGCTGACCGGATGCGGCTGGAGGTCGACGCGCTGCCCGCCGAGCCGGACGTCCAGACGGCGCGGTTCGGCGTCCGACAGGTCGTCCAGGAGCCAGAGTTCACCGGCGCTCGCGTAGGCGACGCGGGTGCCGTCGGTGGCGGCGTGCCGGGCGTAGAAGCCGTCGACCGGGGTGTGGCGGCGCAGGTCGGTGCCGTCGGGCAGGGAGGAGTAGAGCGCGCCGACGCCTTCGTGGTCGGAGAGGAAGGCGATGCGGCCGCCCACCCACAGCGGGTGCTCGATGTTGCCGTCGAGGTCCTCGTGGACGCGGACGAAGCCGCTGTCGGCTCCGGAGGCGTCGGCGGCGGGCCGCCGCGAGCGGATCCACAGCTTCCCCGCCGTGCCGCCGCGGTACCGCTTCCACCAGGCGGCCTCGCGGCCCATCGGCGCGGACAGGAGCAGGACTTCGCCGTCGGGGCCGTGCGCCGCGTCGCCGACGATTCCGTACGGCAGCTTCTCCGCGGGCCCGCCGTCGAGCGGCACGGCGTGCGCCCAGGTGCGGCGGAAGGAGGCCTGGCCGTGCGCGCCGACCGCGAGGACCCGACCGTCGGGCGTCCAGCCGCGCACGGCCGTCTTCGTGTTCCCCCAGTACGTGAGGCGCTTGGCGGGGCCGCCGTCGACGGGCGCGACGTGCACCTCGGGCGCTCCGTCCCGGGTCGACGTCCACGCGACGGTGGTGCCGTCCGGGGAGATCCGCGGGTGGCTGACGGGCGTGTTGTCGGCGCTGACCCGCCAGGCGCGGCCGCCGTCGAGGGGCGCGATCCAGACGTCGTCCTCGGCGGTGAAGGCGGTCAACTCGCCGTGCGGATGCGGAAACCGGAGGTAGGCAGGCTGTGTCACACCGTCAGCCTAAGCAGGTGACGGCGTACGGGGCACCGTTTTGGATCACTTGCCCGGATAGCAGTCGCAGGTGGGGTCCGGCCGCTCGGTCACGGTGACGGTGGCGGTGGGACCGGGCCCGTCCCGGTCGGGGTCGTGGTTGACGGGCGGGGTGTGGCGGCCCCCGCCGTTGTCGCCGTCGCCCTTGTCACCGGAGTCGTTGTCACCGTCGTCATTGCCGTCGTCGTTGCCGTCATTGCCGTTGCCGCCTTCGCAGTTGCCGAGCACGTCGACGCGGAACCACTCCTTGCCCTCGACCCGCGCGGTCAGGTTCCCGCGGACGCACTTGCCGTTGCGCACGTCGGTGACGCGGCCCTTGAGGGTGATGTCCTTGTCATCTTCGGACTTGCCCTGGCAGTCGACCTCGGCCTCGCGCGGCTCGTCGGTGGCCGTGCGCTTGTCGCCGTCGCCCTTCTTCACGAACGAGGCCGTGCAGTTGAACCAGGCCACGTCCAGGTGCTGGCGCTCCAGCTCGGCCGTGCCCATCTTGTCCGTGGTGAGCGCGATGGCGGAGGTGCTCATGTCGCCCTCGACGGGGTCGCAGGCGGCCAGGGCGAGGCCGGTGGCCCCCGCGGCCGCGAGGGCCACGAGGATCCGCCGCCCTCTCGCCGGGCCCGGGATCCGCCAACGCCGGTCAGGTCGCGGTAGTCGCCTCACAGCCCCCATGGATGGCAGGGTGCCACCGCGAGCGCCCGGACGGTAGACCGGTTGCGGCCATCTGTCCAGTCAGGACCGGCGGCCCGTCAGGACCGGCGGCCCGTCAGGACCAGCAGGCCCGTCAGGACCAGCGGCCCGTGCGGCCGAGGAGCAGCGCCGTCGCCGCGGTGCCCGCGGTCGACGTGCGCAGCACGCTGCGCCCCAGGCGGTACGGCTTGGCGCCCGCCTCGGCGAACACCGCGAGCTCCTCCGGGGACACGCCGCCCTCGGGCCCGACGACGAGCACGATGCTGCCGGACGCCGGGAGCGGGGCGGTGGCCAGCGGCTCGCTGCCCTCCTCGTGCAGGACGCCCGCGAAGTCGGCGTCCGCGAGCAGCCGGGCGACCTGCTTGGTGGTGGCCTGCTCCGCGACCTCGGGGAAGCGGACCCGGCGGGACTGCTTGCCCGCCTCGCGCGCCGTCGCCCGCCACTTGCCGAGCGCCTTCAGGCCGCGCTCGCCCTTCCACTGCGTGATGCAGCGGGCGGCGGCCCAGGGCACGACCGCGTCCACGCCGGTCTCCGTCATGGTCTCCACGGCCAGTTCACCGCGGTCGCCCTTGGGCAGCGCCTGGACGACGGTGATCCGGGGGCTCTCCACGTCCTGTTCGCGCACGCCGTCGTCGTCGAGCGCGACGAGGAGCCGGTCCTTGCCCTCGGCGGCGGCGACGGTGCCGTGCGCCCAGTGCCCGGCACCGTCGGTGAGCACCACGTCCTCACCGGCGCGCAGCCGCTTCACCGACACGGCGTGCCGCCCCTCGGGGCCTTCGAGTACGTACGTACGTCCTGCCGCGGCACCCGCGAAGCCGTCGACGACGAACACCGGCGCGGTCATGCCGCACCGCCCGCGCCACCGGCGGCGAACACGGCCTTCGCCTCGTCGAGTTCGGCCACGAGCACCTCCACGAGCTCCCCCGCGGGCAGCTGCCGCGCGAGGCGGTGGCCCTGGCCCGCCCACAGGGCCATGGCCTGCGGGTCGCCGGTCTTGGCCGCGGCCTTGCGCAGGTCCGACGTCAGATAGTGGATCTGCGGATAGGCGGCGGGCGCGTACGGGCCGTGCTCGCGCATGAAGCGGTTGACGAGCCCGCGCGCGGGGCGCCCCGAGAACGCCCGGGTCAGCTCGGTCCGCACGAACCGCGGGTCGGTCATGGCCTGCTTGTGCAGCGGCTGCGCGCCGGACTCCGGGGTGACGAGGAACGCGGTGCCGAGCTGCGCGAGGTCGGCGCCCGCCGCGAGCACCGCGGCGATCTGCGCGCCGCGCATCAGGCCGCCCGCGGCGATGACGGGCAACTGTACGGCCTCCCTGACCTGGGTGATGAGGCTCAGCAGGCCGATCCCGGCGCCGTCCGTCTCCGGGTTGTCCCGGTGCGTGCCCTGGTGGCCGCCCGCCTCGATGCCCTGCACGCACACCGCGTCGGCGCCCGCGGCCTGCGCGGCCAGGGCCTCCTCGGCCGTGGTGACGGTGACGACGGTGGTGGTGCCGACCCGCTCCAGGGCCTGGAGCTCCTGCCGGGTGGGGCAGCCGAACGTGAACGACACCAGCGGCACCGGGTCGTCGCGCAGGATGGCCAGCTTCGCCTCGTACCCGTCGTCGGTCTTGGCGTCGGTGTCGCCGAGCTCCGTCTCGTACCAGGTGGCCTCGCCGGCGAGCTGGTTGCGGTAGACCTCGACGGCCGCCGGGTCCGCGCAGGCGGGCTGCGGCATGAAGAGGTTCACCCCGAAGGGGCGCGATGTCAGGCCTCTGACCTGCTTTATCTCCTGGTACATGCCGTCAGCGGTCTTGTACCCGGCCGCCAGCGAACCGAGCCCCCCGGCCTCGGCCACGGCCGCCACGAGCTGCGGGGTCGAGGCCCCGCCCGCCATCGGGGCCTGCACGATCGGATGACGACAGAGAGCGTGGAGAGGGGAGACCATAACCGCATCGTGCCACGTCTGAGAGGACACCTCGCGCAGGGCCCCTGGTCCCGCGCTGTGGGCAACTGGTCCGCCCAGAGGGCGAGTGGGGCATCCCCTGCTCGAGCGAAGCCGAGAGCTTGGGGAGGGGTGGGCACAGCCCCCAGGTGCCGAGCACCCGGGAACTGGGGCCCACCGTCCAAGCGCTAACGCCCGTTGAACGCGTCCTTCAGGCGTGAGAACAGCCCCTGCTGCCCCGGCTGGAACTGACCCGTGGGCCGCTCCTCACCGCGCAGCTTGGCCAGCTCCCGCAGCAGCCGCTCCTGCTCGGCGTCCAGCTTCGTGGGCGTGAGCACCTCCACGTGCACGATCAGGTCGCCGCGGCCGCCGCCCCGCAGATGCGTGACGCCGCGCCCGTGCAGCGGGATCGACTGCCCGGACTGCGTGCCGGGCCGGATGTCGACCTCCTCGACCCCGTCAAGGGTCTCCAGCGGCACCTTCGTACCGAGCGACGCCGCCGTCATCGGAATGGTGACGGTGCAGTGCAGATCGTCGCCGCGCCGCTGGAAGACGGCGTGGGGCAGCTCGTGGATCTCCACGTAGAGGTCGCCCGCCGGGCCACCACCCGGGCCGACCTCGCCCTCCCCCGCGAGCTGGATCCGGGTGCCGTTGTCGACACCGGCGGGGATCTTCACCGTGAGGGTGCGCCGCGAGCGGACCCGGCCGTCGCCCGCGCACTCGGGGCACGGCGTGGGCACCACGGTGCCGAAGCCCTGGCACTGGGGGCAGGGCCGCGAGGTCATGACCTGGCCGAGGAAGGACCGGGTGACCTGGGACACCTCACCGCGGCCGCGGCACATGTCACAGGTCTGCGCGGAGGTGCCGGGAGCGGCGCCCTCGCCGGAGCACGTCGTACAGACGACGGCCGTGTCGACCTGGATGTCCTTGGTCGTGCCGAAGGCCGCCTCGTCGAGGTCGATCTCCAGGCGGATCATGGCGTCCTGGCCGCGGCGGGTGCGCGAGCGCGGCCCGCGCTGCGACGCCGTACCGAAGAACGCGTCCATGATGTCCGAGAAGTTGCCGAAGCCACCGGCTCCGAAACCGCCCGCGCCACCGCCGCCCGACTGGGAAAGCGGGTCGCCGCCGAGGTCGTAGACCTGCTTCTTCTGCGGGTCCGAGAGCACCTCGTAAGCGGCGTTGATCTCTTTGAAGCGCTCTTGCGTCTTCGGATCGGGATTGACGTCCGGGTGCAGCTCGCGTGCGAGCCGCCGGAAAGCCTTCTTGATCTCGTCCTGGGACGCGTCGCGGCGCACGCCGAGTACGGCGTAGTAGTCCGTGGCCACTTACGACTCCGCCAGGATCTGTCCGACGTAACGTGCCACTGCGCGTACTGCTCCCATCGTTCCCGGATAGTCCATGCGGGTCGGTCCGACCACGCCTAGCTTGGCCACTGCCTCGCCTCCCGAACCGTAGCCGACGGAGACCACGGACGTGGAGCTGAGTCCCTCGTGGGCGTTCTCGTGACCGATCTTCACGGTCATGCCCGAATCCGTAGCCTCACCAAGCAACTTGAGGAGGACGACCTGTTCCTCCAGGGCCTCGAGGACCGGCCTGATCGTGAGAGGGAAGTCATGTCCGAAACGGGTGAGATTGGCGGTTCCGCCGATCATCATCCGCTCCTCGTTCTCCTCGACCAGGGTTTCGAGGAGGGTGGACAGGACCGTCGCCACCGTGGCCTGGTCCTCCTTGTCGAAGGACTCGGTCAGGTCCTGGACGAGCTGCGGCACGTCCGTGAACCGGCGGCCCGCGATCCGGCTGTTGAGCCGCGCCCGCAGGTCCGCGAGTGACGTTTCACCGAACGGCGCCGGGCAGTCGATCAGGCGCTGCTCGACCCGGCCGGTGTCCGTGATCAGGACGAGCATGACCCGGGCCGGAGCGAGCGAGAGCAGCTCCACGTGGCGCACCGTCGACCGCGTCAGGGACGGGTACTGCACCACGGCGACCTGCCGGGTCAGCTGCGCGAGCAGCCGCACCGTACGGCCCACGACGTCGTCCAGGTCGACGGCGCCGTCGAGGAAGTGCTGGATCGCGCGGCGCTCGGGGGAGCTCAGCGGCTTGACGCCCGCCAGCTTGTCCACGAACAGCCGGTAGCCCTTGTCGGTGGGGATGCGCCCGGCGCTGGTGTGCGGCTGGGCGATGAACCCTTCCTCCTCAAGCGCGGCCATGTCGTTACGGACCGTGGCCGGGGAGACGCCCAAGTGATGACGCTCCGTAAGCGCTTTGGAGCCGACGGGCTCCTGGGTGCCTACGTAGTCGTGGACGATGGCGCGGAGCACCTCAAGCCTGCGTTCACTGAGCATCGCGCACACCTCCAGCTGTCGTCCCTCGAACTGAGCCCCCTCGGCGGCCCCACCCTGGCACTCACCACGCGCGAGTGCCAACCTTCATCGAGTCAGTGTACGGCCGGTGGGTACAGCCCCGGCAAGGGCCGACTCCTTTAGTCATGCCCACGTGTGGCCCGCGCCACCGGCCCGGTCGCGCCCCGCACGGGGGCACCGGGGGCACGGGGGCACCGGCTGCCGACGGACGGCGGTGGCGCTAGCGTCACCGTATGGACGTACGCGTGACACCGGCCCCGGACTGGCAGGAGGCGGGCTGGGAGCGGCTCACCGCGCGGGTGGGGCGGCGCCGGCTCCCCGTGTGGGACTGCACGGTCGGCCTCGTCGTCGGCGACGAGGCCGCCCTGATGATCGAGGCCGGCTCCAGCCTGCGGGAGGGCGCGCTGCTGCGCACCGAGGCCCAGCGGCTGCTCGGCGGCGGCCGCCGTGTGACCCATCTCGCGCTGACGCACCCGCACTTCGACCACGTGCTCGGCGCGGCGGCCTTCGCGGGCGTCGAGGTGTTCGGCGCGGTCGGCGTCGACGCGGTGCTCGACCGGGACCGCGAGGGCCTGCGCACGGACGCCGTCAGCCACGGCCTGGACGCCCGCGCCGCCGCCGACGCCACCGACCTCCTGGTGCTCCCGCACCACCTGGTGTGCGGCGAGTGGACCCTCGACCTGGGCGGCGTCCAGGTCCTCCTCGCGAACGTCGGCCCCGGCCACACCGGCCACGACCTGGCCGTCCTGGTGCCCGGCGGCGCCCCCGGAGAGCCCGAGGTCGTCTTCTGCGGCGACCTCGTCGAGGAGTCAGGCGAACCCCAGGCGGGCCCCGACGCGGTCCCCGGGCGGTGGCCCGCCGCGCTCGACCGCCTGCTCGACCTGGGCGGCGAGGACGCGCGGTACGTGCCCGGGCACGGGGCGGTCGTCGACGCGGCGTTCGTACGGGCGCAACGGGAGGACCTTGCGGGCCGGTTCGGGGTGCGGTGAGCGTCGCGGGCACGTCCCCGTGACGGGATGTCACGCGATGTCATAACGTCTGTCGAATGCGCAGCTACAACCCGGACCTCACCCCGCCGTGGAAGAAGTCGGCCCCCGTTCCCGAAGTCCCCGCCGACGTCGACCTGGTGGTGGAGGAGGTCGGGACCGGCTTCTGCGGCGCGGTGATCCGCTGCGAGAAGACCGCCGAGGGCCCGACGGTGACCCTGGAGGACCGCTTCGGCAAGCACCGGGTGTTCCCGATGGTGCCGCGCGGCTTCCTCCTGGAGGGCAAGGCCGTCACGCTCGTCCGCCCGAAGGCCGCGGCGGCGCCCGCGCGGCCCGCGCGCACCGCGTCCGGCTCGATCGCCGTGCCCGGGGCGCGGGCACGGGTGGCGCGCGCCGGGCGCATCTATGTGGAAGGGCGCCACGACGCGGAGCTCGTCGAGAAGGTGTGGGGCGACGACCTGCGCATCGAGGGCGTCGTCGTCGAGTACCTGGAGGGCGTCGACGACCTCCCCGCGATCGTCGCGGAGTTCGCCCCCGGCCCCGACGCACGCCTCGGCGTCCTGGTGGACCACCTGGTCCCCGGCTCGAAGGAGTCCCGGATCGCGGCCGCGGTCTCCAGCCCGCACGCGCTGGTGGTCGGCCACCCGTACATCGACGTCTGGGAGGCGGTGAAGCCCTCGTCCCTGGGCATCGCGGCCTGGCCCCGGGTGCCGCGCGGCCAGGACTGGAAGACCGGGGTGTGCCGGGCCCTCGGCTGGCCGGAGAACACCGGGGCCGCGTGGCAGCGGATCCTGGGCTCGGTGCGCAGCTACAAGGACCTGGAGCCGCAGCTCCTGGGCCGGGTGGAGGAACTGATCGATTTCGTGACGGCCCCGTAGTCCGGGGCGGCCGGACGGCGCCCCGGGCCGGGCGGCCGCCTCAGTCGACCAGGTCCCGCACCACCGCGTCGGCGAGCAGGCGGCCGCGCAGCGTCAGGACCGCCCGGCCCCGCTCGTAGGGCTCGGGTGCCAGCAGGCCGTCCGCCAGGGCGCGGCGCGAGGCGGCGAGGCCGTCCGGGCGCAGCAGGTCCAGCGGGCAGCCCTCCCGGAGCCGCAGTTCGAGGAGGATCCGCTCCACCCGCCGGTCCTCGTCCGCGAGGAGCTCGCGGCCCGCTCCGGGCGACCGCCCCTCCGCGAGCGCGGCGGCGTACGCGCCCGGGTGCTTCACGTTCCACCAGCGCACGCCCCCCACGTGGCTGTGCGCGCCGGGTCCCGCGCCCCACCAGTCGGCGCCCCGCCAGTACAGCTCGTTGTGCAGGCAGCGGCCCGCTTCCGACGTGGCCCAGTTGGACACCTCGTACCACTGGAACCCGGCGGCCGACAGCGTCTCCTCGGCGATCAGATAGCGGTCGGCGTGCACGTCGTCGTCCGTCATGGGGACCTCGCCGCGCCGGATGCGGCGGGCCAGCTGCGTGCCCTCCTCGACGATCAGCGCGTACGCGGACACGTGGTCGGGTCCTGCGCCGACGGCGGCGTCGAGGGAGGCCCGCCAGTCGTCGTCGCTCTCGCCGGGGGTGCCGTAGATCAGGTCGAGGTTCACGTGCTCGAAGCCCGCCGCGCGCGCCTCGGCGACGCAGGCCTCGGGACGCCCGGGGGTGTGCGTGCGGTCGAGGATCCTCAGGACGTGCTGCTTGGCGCTCTGCATGCCGAAGGAGACGCGGTTGAAGCCGCCCTCGCGCAGGGTGCTCAGATACGCCGGGTCGACCGACTCCGGGTTCGCCTCGGTGGTGATCTCCGCGTCGTCGGCGATGCCGAACTCGTCGCGGATGGCGCTCAGCATCCGTACGAGGTCGTCGGCGGCGAGGAGCGTGGGCGTGCCGCCGCCGACGAAGACCGTCCGGACCGGGCGCGGGTCGTCGCCGAGGACCTTGCGGGCCAGGCGGACCTCTTCGACGAGGGTCTCGGCGTAGTTGTCGCGGGAGGCGAGGACGCCGCCGGTGCCGCGCAGCTCGGGGGCGGTGTAGGTGTTGAAGTCGCAGTAGCCGCAGCGGGTGGCGCAGTACGGAACGTGCAGGTAGAAGCCGAGTGGGGCCGTTCCGCCCAGGGCGGACGGGGGGAGCGCCCCGTCCTGGGGCACGGGTTCTCCATCGGGCAGGGCGGAAGGCATACCTCCCATTATGGGCCCGGCCGGCCCGGCCCCTCGGCCGCCTCCGCCCTCCGGCGTCCGGGCCTCAGCGGGCCTGGAGCACCAGGAGGGCCAGGTCGTCGTCGGGCGGGCGGCTGGAGAACTCGTGGACGAGGCGGCGGATCCGCTCCGCGACGAGCCCCGCGTCGAGGCCCGCGCAGTCGGCGAGGGCCTTGGCGAGCCCGTCGCCGTCGTCGAAGAGGCGCCCGCCGGTGCGGCGCTCGGTGACCCCGTCCGTGACGCACAGCAGCGTGTCGCCGGGGAGCAGGTCGAAGGTCTGACTCGTGTACGTCTCGTCGTCGACCACGCCGAGGAGCATCTGCGGCGCCGCGGCGGGCCGCACCTGGCCGTCGGGGCCGAGCAGCAGCGGCAGCGGGTGCCCGGCGCTGGCCACGGTGCAGCGCACCCCGCCGTCGTACGGCACGAGCTCCCCGTACAGGAGGGACAGGAAGCGCGCGGTGGCGCCCTCGGGCGGCACGCCCTGGCCGCCCGCGACGGCCATGACGGCGGCCGCCGCGTCCGCGGCCTCCGTGGCGTCGTCGAGGAGGAGCTGGTTCAGCCGGTCGAGGACCTCGGCGACCTGGTAGCCCTCGCGGGCGAGCAGCCGCAGCCAGGGGCGGGCGAGGCCGATGACGACGGCGGCCTCGGGGCCCTTGCCCTGGACGTCGCCGAGGGCGAAGCACCAGCGGCCGTCGCCCGCGGGGAACACGTCGTAGAAGTCGCCGCCGGGACCGCCCTGCTCGCGCGGCTCGTACACGACGCCGCTCTGCACGCCGGGGATCTCCGCGACGGCGCTCGGCAGCAGTCCGCGCTGGAGGACCTGGCTGATGGTGGCCTGGCGCTGGTAGCGGCGGGCGGCGCTGATGGCGAGGGCGACGCGGCGGCTGAAGTCCTCGACGAGACCGGTGACCTCGTCGGGGAAGCGCGGCAGCCCGGCCCGGCCGATGACGAGGGAGCCGAGGCGGCGGCCGCCCGCCACCAGGCGGTAGGCGACGGCGGATCCCGTGGAGTCGCCGCCGAAGGCGTCGCCCGGCCAGGACACCGGTACCGCGCCGGGGCCCACCGTGCCGCCGAGGCTCGGTGGCTCCTTCTCCAGGACGCGGCGCAGCTCTTCTATCCGCTGTTCGCTGGTGTGCCAGACGCGCGCGAGGTGCGTGCCGGGGGTGCCCGCGCCTGCGGCGCGCCCGGCGCTGTCGGCCTCGTCGTCCAGCCACACCGCGCACCAGTCCGCGAGCCGCGGCACGAGGAGCTGCCCGGCGAGGGCGGCGACCAGGCTCTCGTCGAACTGCCCGGCGAGCATGTCGGACGCCTCGGCGAGGAAGGTGAGCGCGCCCCTGTTGATCCACTCCGTGTCGTACGCGACCCGCTTGGGCGCCGGGGCGAGGATCTCGGCGGAGCGGAGCCCGCGCTGGAGCCCCAGCTCCCCGGCGTACGCGTCGAAGTCGGGGAGGTCGGGGAAGTCGGGGAGAATCCGCTCCTCGTCCACGGGGAGCCGCGCCCAGACCGTCTTGGTTCCCGAGCGGTAGGTGATGCCCCAGGACTCGGCGAGGGTGGCGACGAGTTGCAGACCGCGGCCGTACTCGGGCGTGCTGGGCTGGGAGGTGCGCGGTTCGCTGCGCACGGCGCGCGCCGGGTGGTGGTCGGAGACCTCCACGACCAGGGCGTCGAGGCCGTCCGCGCCGTCGAAGGAGGCCTCGCCCGGCACCGCGTCGTCCAGGCGGCACAGGACCTCGACGGACGTGCCCGCGTGCACCACGGCGTTCGTCACCAACTCGCTGACCAGGAGCACCGCGTCGTCCGCGAGGCAGTCGCTGATCCGCGTGGCGGCGGGCACCGCGAGCTCCACCCAGTCGGCGATCGCCGCGCGGACGAACCGGCGCGCGGCGGCGGGCGCAAGCGGGTTTCCAGGCAGCGACGTGCGCACTACCGTCGATGGCCCGGGGCGTGAAGCGGGCTCGACGGAGGCGCGGACAGCGGTCTCCCGTTGCATCGGAATGGCCCCCACAGTGCGGCTCCTGAGCAGTTCGGACGTTACGCCTCAGGCGACACGGACAGAGTGACAGACTGACTGGGCCCATAAGCACCGAGTTACCGAAGTGGGCCATCATGAGTGAGAACAGTGCTACGCCCGCGCCCGGACACGGTCAGATTTCGGCATCGGCAAACACGCCGATATCCGCCCGGACCCCGACCCGTGCCTCCTCGGAGGCCGCTGGCCCCCTTCCGCTCCCCTTCCTCACCGTCACGTCGAACGCTCCGGACCACCCGGAGACCTCGGACAGCCCTGACACCTCGGACACCTCGGACACCTCGGACGCTCCCATGGCATCGCCTGGCCAGACGCCGCCCCACCCCGCAGCCGGTGCTCCGCAGCCGGCTCCGCCCACACGACCACCAACTGCCCCCGAGGGCAAGGAACCAGGGCAGGTGTCGCGCGCCGCGCGCGCCCGTCGTAGCGCTCCCGCTCCCGCGGTGTCACCCACCGCCGCGGAGGCGCCCACCGCCGCGGAGGCGCCCACCGCCGCGGAGGCGCCCACCGCCGCGGAGGCGCCCACCGCCGCGGTGTCGCCCGCCGCCGCGGTGTCGCCCGCAGCCGCCACCCGCCGCTCCCCCACCGCGCGTGCCAAGCTTCCCGCCCCCGCCGAGGCCCCGGCCGCGGAGGCGCGGTCCGCCGTCGCCGCCCCGGCCGCCGGTCTCGCCAAAGCCGAAGCCGAAGCCGATGCCGCCAGCCTGCGGGCCCTGCTCGCCGCCATGCGGGCCGCCCGCGACGGGAACTTCACCAAGGCACCGCTGACCGGCACCGGCCTGACGGCCGAGCTGATCACTGTGTTCAACGAACTCGTGGACCGCTCCACGCACTTCGACGGCGAGCTCATCCGGGTCCGCAGGGAGATGGTGCGCCACGGACGGCTCGACGAGCGGTTCACGGCGAGCCCGGGCCAGGGCAGCTGGTCCACCCGGATCATCGAGGTGAACTCCCTCCTGGAGTCCCTGGTCGCGCCCGCCACGAACGCCACCCGGGTCCTGAACGCCGTCGCGGGCGGCGACCTCACCCAGCGCGTCGACCTGCACGACGGGTCGCGGGAGCTGCGCGGCGATCTGCGCCGCCTCGGGCGCGCCGTCAACACGATGGTCGACCAGCTGTCCCTCTTCACGGGGGAAGTCACGCGCGTGGCCCGGGAAGTGGGCACCGAGGGCAGGCTCGGCGGCCGCGCCAAGGTCAGGGGCCTGTCCGGCAGCTGGCGTGACGTGACGGAGGCCGTGAACACCATGGCCTCGCGCCTGACCGCGCAGGTGCGCGACATCGCGCTCGTCACCACGGCCGTGGCGCAGGGCGACCTGACCCGCACGGTCACGGTCGAGGCCACCGGTGAACTCCTCGAACTGAAGCTCACCGTGAACACCATGGTGGAGCAGCTCTCCGCGTTCGCCGCCGAGGTCACCCGGGTGGCCCGCGAGGTCGGCACCGAGGGCAGGCTCGGCGGCCGCGCCCAGGCCCGCGGCGTGTCCGGGGTGTGGAAGGACCTCACCGACAACGTCAACTTCATGGCGTCGAACCTGACCTCACAGGTGCGCAACATCGCCCAGGTCACCACCGCCGTCGCCAACGGCGACCTGAGCCAGAAGATCACCGTGGACGCGCGCGGGGAGATCCTGGAGCTCAAGGACACCGTCAACACGATGGTCGACCAGCTCTCCGCCTTCGCCGACGAGGTCACCCGCGTCGCCCGCGAGGTCGGCACCGAGGGCAACCTCGGCGGCCGCGCCCACGTGCGCGGCGTGTCCGGCGTCTGGAAGGACCTCACCGACAACGTCAACTTCATGGCGGACAACCTCACTTCGCAGGTCCGCAACATCGCCCTGGTGTCGACCGCCGTCGCCCAGGGCGACCTGTCGAAGAAGATCACCGTCGAGGCCAAGGGCGAGATCCTGGAGCTGAAGTCGACGATCAACACGATGGTCGACCAGCTCTCCGCCTTCGCCGACGAGGTCACCCGCGTGGCCCGCGAGGTCGGCACCGAGGGCAACCTCGGCGGTCAGGCCCAGGTGCGCGGCGTCAGCGGCGTCTGGGAGGAGCTGACCGACAACGTCAACTTCATGGCGTCGAACCTGACCTCACAGGTGCGCAACATCGCCCAGGTCACCACCGCCGTCGCCAACGGCGACCTGTCCAAGATGATCACGGTGACGGCGCGCGGCGAGATCCTGGAGCTGAAGGACACCGTCAACACGATGGTGGAGCAGCTGCGGGCGTTCGCCGCCGAGGTCACCCGCGTGGCCCGCGAGGTCGGCACCGACGGCCGCCTCGGCGGCCGCGCCCAGGTCCTCGGCGTCTCGGGCGTCTGGAAGGACCTCACCGACAACGTCAACTACATGGCGGACAACCTGACCGGCCAGGTCCGCAACATCGCCCAGGTCGCGACCGCCGTCGCCCAGGGCGACCTGTCGAAGAAGATCGACGTGGACGCGCGCGGCGAGATCCTGGAGCTGAAGACCACCATCAACACGATGGTGGACACCCTGTCGTCCTTCTCGTCCGAGGTGACACGCGTCGCCCGCGAGGTCGGCTCCGAGGGCCAGCTCGGCGGCCAGGCCCGCGTCGAGGGCGTGTACGGCACCTGGAAGCGTCTGACCACGAACGTGAACGAGCTGGCACTGAACCTGACCACGCAGGTCCGCGCCATCGCCGAGGTCGCGTCCGCCGTGGCGCAGGGCGACATGTCCCGCTCCATCACCGTCGAGCCCAGGGGCGAGGTCGCCGAGCTCAAGGACAACATCAACCTGATGGTGTCCAACCTCCGCGAGACCACCCGCGCCAAGGACTGGCTGGAGTCCAACCTCGCCCGGCTCGCGGGCCTGATGCAGGGCCACCGCGACCTGATGGAGGTCGCCGACCTGATCCTGCGCGAGCTGACCCCGCTGGTGAACGCCCAGTACGGGGCGTTCTTCCTGGCCAACCCGGACGCCGACGGCTCCGCCCCGCTGCAGACGTCGCCCGCCAAGGGCCTCGCCTTCATCGCCGGGTACGGCTCCGCCCAGGACACCGGTACGGAGGAGGAGCAGGGCTTCCTCGTCGACACCACCGGGATGCCCGCGCACGGCCTGGTGCGCCAGGCGGCCCTGGAGAAGAAGCGCATCCTCCTCGACGAGGTGCCGCCCGACTACATCAAGATCCATTCGGGTCTCGGTGACGCCTCGCCCGCGAGTGTCGTGATCATCCCGATCCTCTTCGAGGACAAGCTGCTCGGTGTGATCGAGCTGGCCACGTTCTCCCGCTTCTCCGACGTCCACCTGGCGTTCTTCGACCAGTTCGTGAACACCATCGGCGTCGCGATCAACACGATCATCGCCAACTCCCGTACGGAGTCCCTGCTCAGCGAGTCGCAGCGGCTCGCGACCCAGCTCCAGGAGCGCTCGGACGAACTCCAGCGCCAGCAGGCGGAGCTGCGCCGGTCCAACGCCGAGCTGGAGGAGAAGGCGGCGCTGCTCGCCACCTCGTCGCAGTACAAGTCGGAGTTCCTCGCGAACATGTCGCACGAGCTGCGCACCCCGCTGAACTCGCTGCTGATCCTCGCCCGGCTGCTCTCCGACAACCCCGACGGCCACCTCTCCGACCAGGAGGTGCAGTTCGCCACCACGATCCACCGCTCGGGCTCGGACCTGCTCCAGCTGATCAACGACATCCTCGACCTGTCGAAGATCGAGGCGGGCCGCATGGACGTACGCCCGAAGAAGCTGCCGCTGATCAAGGTCCTGGACTACGTGCACGCCACGTTCCGGCCGCTCACGCTCGACCGCGGGCTCGCCTTCGACGTGACCGTCGGCCACGATGTGCCGCGCGAGATGTTCTCCGACGAGCAGCGCCTCCAGCAGATCCTGCGCAACCTGCTGTCGAACGCGGTCAAGTTCACCGCGAACGGCCGCGTCGAGCTGAGCGTGCAGCACGTCAAGCAGTCCCCCGACCCGCTGCTCAGCGACCGCGGCGACCTCATCAGCTTCACCGTCAAGGACACCGGCATCGGCATCCCGCCCGAGCAACTCCCGGTGATCTTCGAGGCGTTCCAGCAGGTCGACGGCACCACCAACCGCAAGTACGGCGGCACCGGGCTCGGCCTGTCCATCAGCCGCGAGATCGCGGGCCTGCTCGGCGGCCGCATCACCGCCGAGTCCCGCCCCGGCGAGGGCTCCGTCTTCACCCTGTACGTGCCCGTGGTGCACCCCGGCCACGGCGCGGCGGCGGTGGCGTACGCGTCCTCGCGCACGATCCCGACGCCCGAGCCCCGGGAGCAGATGGTCCTGTCGGCGCACACCGTGCCCGAGCCGGACGACAACTGGCCCGCGCCGACCAAGCTGGAGGCGTGGAAGGAGGGCCACGCGGGCCAGGTCCTGCCGGGCCGCCGGGTGCTCATCGTCGACGACGACATCCGCAACGTCTTCGCGCTCACGCACGTCCTCAGCCGCGTCGGCCTGGTGGTGCTCTACGCGGAGAACGGCCGCGAGGGCATCGAGACCCTGGAGCGCAACCCCGACACCGACCTGATCCTGATGGACATCATGATGCCGGAGATGGACGGCTACGAGACCATCGCCGCCATCCGCCGCTCACCGCGCTGGACGGGCCTTCCCATCGTGGCCCTGACCGCCAAGGCCATGCCCGGCGACCGCGAGAAGGCCATCTCGCAGGGCGCCACCGACTACGTCCCGAAGCCGGTGGACGTGGACCAGTTGCTCACCGTCGTCTGCGCCCTCCTTGACCCCGAGGGCGAGCCGACCGAGCCGAAGGCGCCCACGTCCCCGGAGACCGTCAAGCCGGTGGAGACCGTCGAGCCCCCGGAGGCGATCGAGCCCCTGGAAGCCGTCGAGACGGCCCCCGCAGAACCCGCCGATACGAAACCGCGCTCCAGTCAAGCGGAGACCGCGATTCCGCCGACGACCGAGTGAGGCACCGTCACCATGAGCACTGAGGCCACCACCGGAGACCACGCGAGCATCCTCCTCGTCGACGACATGGAGGACAACCTCGTGGCGCTGGAGGCCGTCCTGGGGTCCTTGAACGAACCGCTGGTACGCGCCCGTTCCGGAGAGGAGGCGATGAAGGCGCTGCTGCGGCAGCGGTTCGCCGTGGTCCTCCTCGATGTGCGGATGCCGGGCATGGACGGCTTCGAGACCGCGTCCAACATCAAGCGCCTCGACCAGACGAAGGACGTGCCGATCATCTTCCTGACCGGCACCGACAACGACGCGGGCTACGCCTTCCGCGGCTACGCGACGGGCGCGGCCGACTACCTCACCAAGCCCTTCGACCCGTGGGTGCTGCGCGCGAAGGTCACCGTGTTCCTGGAACTGCACCGCAAGAACCAGCAGTTGGAGCACATGCTGGCGCGCGAGCAGGAGCACTTCGACGAGCTGTCCCTTCGCCTCGCGGCGATCGAGCGGCAGCTTGCGGACCGGGGCTTCGACGACATGACGGACGTGCGCCGCCAGATCACGCGCATGGAGGAGATCCTGCGGGAGATGCGGCGCAGACGCGGCGCGTGACCGCCCCGTTCCCCGGCCCCGTGTGGGGCCGGGGGCCCGGACCCCGTCCGTGCCCGGGGGCTCGGATCGTCCGTGCCGGGGGCTCAGGCCTCGCGGGCGCCCGCGTACATCTCCTCGATCAGGTCCTTGTACTCGCGCTCCACCACCGGGCGCTTGAGCTTCAGGCTCGGCGTCAGCTCGCCGTGCTCGACGTCGAGGTCGCGCGGGAGCAGCTTGAACTTCTTGAGGGTCTGCCAGCGCTGGAGGCCCTCGTTGAGCCGGCGCACGTACCCCTCGATGAGGGCGACGGTGGCCGGGGCCGCGACGACCTCGGCGTAGCTCTTGCCGTCCAGGCCGTTCTCCTTGGCCCAGCCCATGATGGCGGCCTCGTCCAGGGCGATGAGGGCGGAGCAGAAGTTCCGGTCGGCGCCGAGCACCAGGATGTTGGAGACGTACGGACACACGCCCTTGAACTGGCCCTCGACCTCCGTGGGCGCGACGTACTTGCCGCCGGAGGTCTTGAACAGGTCCTTCTTGCGGTCGGTGATCCGCAGATAGCCGTCGGCGGACAGCTCCCCGATGTCGCCGGTGTGGAACCAGCCGTCGGACTCCAGGACCTCGGCGGTCTTCTCGGGCAGCCCGTGGTAGCCCTCCATGATGCCGGGGCCGCGCAGCAGGATCTCGCCGTCGTCCGCGATGCGCACCTCGGTGCCGGGCAGCGGCTTGCCGACGGTGCCGGTGCGGTAGGCCTCGCCGGGGTTGACGAAGGAGGCCGCGGAGGACTCGGTGAGTCCGTACCCCTCCAGGATGTGGATCCCGGCGCCCGCGAAGAAGTAGCCGATCTCCGGGGCGAGCGCCACCGAGCCGGACACCGCGGCCCGCAGCCGGCCGCCGAAGGCCTCGCGCAGCTTCGCGTACACGAGCTTGTCGGCGACCTTGTGCTTGGCCCCGAGGCCGAACGGCACCGAGGCCACACCGGTCCTGCGGAAGTTGTCCTGGCTGGTCTTCGCGTACTCGCGGGCGATCTCCGCCGACCACTGGAAGATCTTGTACTTGGCGTTGCCGCCAGCCCGCGCCTTGGCCACGACGCCGTTGTAGACCTTCTCGAAAATGCGCGGCACGGCCGCCATGTACGTCGGCTGGACCACCGGCAGATTCTCGATGATCTTGTCGACGCGGCCGTCGACGGCGGTGACGTGCCCGAGCTCGATCTGCCCGCTGGTCAGCACCTTGCCGAAGACGTGCGCGAGCGGCAGCCAGAGGTACTGCACGTCGTCGGACGTGAGCAGGCCGGTGGCGGCGATGGCCTTCGCCATGTACGACCAGTTGTCGTGCGGCAGGCGCACGCCCTTGGGGCGGCCCGTGGTGCCCGAGGTGTAGATGATCGTCGCGAGGTGGTCGGACCGGATCGCTTCGACGCGCTGCTTGACCGCGTCGGGGTTCTTCTCCAGGTGGGCCGCGCCCCGCGCCTCCAGGTCCGCGAAGCTGAGCACCCACCCCTCGGGGTCGTCGGCGGCGGGCTCGACGCCCTCGGTGTCGAAGACGACGACGTGCTTCAGGTCGGGCAGGTTCGCCCGCTGCTCACGCGCCTTGACCAGCTGCTCGGCGTTGTCGGCGATCAGGACCCGGCTGCCGGAGTCGGCGAGGATGAACGCGGACTCCTCGGCGTTGGTCTGCGGGTAGATCGTCGTCGTGGCGGCGCCCGCGCACATGATGCCGAGGTCGGCGAGGATCCACTCGATCCGGGTGGCCGAGGCGAGCGCCACCCGGTCCTCGGGCCGCAGCCCCAGATCGATCAGACCGGCCGCCACGGCGTCGACGCGCTCGGCGGCCTGGGCCCAGCTCAGCGCCTTCCACTCGTCCGGGCCCTCGCCCGCGGCCGCGGGGACGGGGTAGCGGTAGGCCTCGGCCTCCGGCGACTTCGCGACGCGCTCCAGCAGGAGGTGCGCCACCGAGGGCGGTCGGTTCTCGATCAAGGTCTGTGTGTCGCTCACGACATCCTCCGGGCCCGCGACGGTGCGTCCTACTGGCTGCGTGTGGCTGCTGCTGGCTGCGTGTGGCTGCTGCGCTCCGATGCCACTCCAGGCACGTTGTTTAACTTGCGAGTAACCTCCGAGCAGTGATCAGGGTAGAGGCCGGACGCCCGCCACGTAAGGGGCTGCTGCCTGTCACTTTCTACAGAACGGGGCGGTAGCTTCACAGTCGGCCCGGAGACGGTACGGCCGCGGCCCCCTGCTCACCCACAGACGAAAAGCGCCCGTCCGAGCATCGGACGAGCGCTTTTCGCACAGCGGGGAACCCGGCCGCGGCCGGGTGGGCGACTACTTCTTCTTGGCGCTCTCGTCGCTGGAGAGCACCGCGATGAAGGCCTCCTGCGGGACCTCCACGGAGCCGACCATCTTCATCCGCTTCTTGCCTTCCTTCTGCTTCTCCAGCAGCTTCCGCTTACGCGAGATGTCACCGCCGTAGCACTTGGCGAGGACGTCCTTGCGGATGGCGCGGATGGTCTCGCGGGCGATGACCCGCGAGCCGATGGCCGCCTGGATGGGCACCTCGAAGGCCTGCCGCGGGATGAGCTCGCGCAGCTTGGCGACGAGCCGCACGCCGTAGGCGTACGCCGCGTCCTTGTGCGTGATCGCCGAGAACGCGTCGACCTTGTCGCCGTGCAGCAGGATGTCGACCTTGACCAGGCTGGAGGACTGCTCGCCGGTGGGCTCGTAGTCGAGCGAGGCGTAGCCGCGCGTCTTGGACTTCAGCTGGTCGAAGAAGTCGAAGACGATCTCCGCGAGCGGCAGCGTGTAGCGGATCTCCACGCGGTCCTCGGAGAGGTAGTCCATGCCGAGCAGCGTGCCGCGCCGGTTCTGGCACAGCTCCATAATCGAGCCGATGAACTCCGACGGCGCGAGGATGGTCGCGCGGACGACCGGCTCGAAGACCTGGTCGATCTTGCCCTCGGGGAACTCACTCGGATTGGTGACCGTGTGCTCGGCCCCGTCCTCCATGATCACGCGGTAGACCACGTTCGGCGCGGTGGCGATCAGGTCGAGCCCGAACTCCCGCTCCAGGCGCTCGCGGATCACGTCCAGGTGCAGCAGGCCGAGGAAGCCCACGCGGAAGCCGAAGCCGAGCGCGGCGGAGGTCTCCGGCTCGTACACCAGGGCGGCGTCGTTGAGCTGGAGCTTGTCGAGCGCGTCGCGCAGCTCCGGGTAGTCGGAGCCGTCCAGCGGATACAGGCCGGAGAAGACCATCGGCTTGGGGTCCTTGTACCCGCCGAGGGCGTCCGTGGCGCCCTTGTGCAGGGAGGTGATCGTGTCACCCACCTTGGACTGCCGCACGTCCTTCACGCCGGTGATGAGGTAGCCCACCTCACCCACGCCGAGGCCGTCGGCGGCGAGCATCTCGGGCGAGTTCGTCCCGATCTCCAGGAGCTCGTGGGTGGCGCCGGTCGACATCATCCGGATCCGCTCACGCTTGTTGAGCTGGCCGTCGACGACACGGACGTACGTCACGACGCCCCGGTACGAGTCGTACACCGAGTCGAAGATCATCGCGCGGGCGGGCGCGTCCGCGACGCCGACGGGCGCCGGGACCTCGGCCACGACCCGGTCGAGCAGCGCCTCGACGCCGAGCCCGGTCTTCGCGGAGACCTTGAGGACGTCCTCCGGGTCGCAGCCGATGAGGTTCGCGAGCTCCTCGGAGAACTTCTCGGGCTGGGCGGCCGGCAGGTCGATCTTGTTGAGCACCGGGACGATCTTGAGGTCGTTCTCCATCGCCAGGTACAGGTTGGCGAGGGTCTGCGCCTCGATGCCCTGGGCGGCGTCGACGAGCAGGACCGTCCCCTCGCACGCGGCGAGCGACCGCGAGACCTCGTACGTGAAGTCCACGTGGCCCGGGGTGTCGATCATGTTGAGGATGTGGGTCCTGCCCTGGTCCGGGCCCTCGGTGGGGGCCCAGGGCAGACGCACCGCCTGGGACTTGATCGTGATGCCGCGCTCACGCTCGATGTCCATGCGGTCGAGGTACTGGGCGCGCATCTGGCGCTGCTCGACCACACCGGTCAGCTGGAGCATGCGGTCGGCGAGCGTGGACTTGCCGTGGTCGATGTGCGCGATGATGCAGAAATTGCGGATCAGAGCCGGGTCGGTACGGCTCGGCTCGGGCACATTCTTAGGGGTCGCGGGCACGCAGGGTCCTGTCTCTTGAGGCGCCTTATGCCTCGGGTCGGATCGATACGTAGCCTCCATGGTCCCACGGGTGGGCCGTGCCCATCGGTTTGGGCCGCCCCGAGGACGGCTGGTACCGTGGGCAGCTGTGTCTCGTAGCCCTCTCAGCGCGAGGCGCATGTCAGAGAAACCAGCGGTACCTGAACCTGAAAAGGCTCTTTCGTGGCGAACATCAAGTCCCAGATCAAGCGCAACAAGACCAACGAGAAGGCGCGCCTGCGCAACAAGTCGGTCAAGTCCGCGCTCAAGACGTCGATCCGCAAGACCCGTGAGGCCATCGTGGCGGGCGACGTCGAGAAGGCCACCGTCGCGCTGCGCGACGCCAACCGCAACCTGGACAAGGCCGTCTCCAAGGGCGTCATCCACAAGAACCAGGCCGCCAACAAGAAGTCGGCGCTTGCTTCGAAGGTCGCGTCCCTCCAGGGCTGAGTCCGGCCTTCCGGACCTGTCCGGGCTTCCGGGCTGATCCGCTCTCCGGAGTGATCCGGAGTGGACTGTTCCTGATGTACCTGATGTAACCGTCGGCAGGACCCAGAGCGGGCCCTCTCTCATCCGCTCCCGGTCGGCACTCCGAGCTCGTACGCGGCCTGCGTTCGCCACGCGGGTGCGAGCTCATCACACAGCGTAACCAGAAGGCCCCGCGCCTCGCCCCTTCCCCGGGGCGGGGGCGGGGCCTTCTGGCGCGCCTGGGGACTGGGTGCCTGGGGGCTGAGCCCCCAGTTTCGGGAAGGGGCGGGATCGACGGGATCGGGGAAGAAAAACCCCCGCCGCGACGGCGAGCAACCAGGCCGCGCGATATCAGCGCTGCCGTGCCCACCCCGCCCGTCCGGGGAGGTCCACGAGAAGGGCGTACGCCCGGGGCGAGGGGCAGACGCAGCGGGCGGGCGCGGCCGGGGCGACGGTCAGACCCGGCATGCGGGCGCGGCCCCGGCGGTGGTCAGGCCCGGCGGGCCCGCGCGGCCCGGGCGACGGCGACAACCGCCTTCTCCAGGGCGTACTCGGGGTCGTCCCCCCCGCCCTTCACCCCCGCGTCGGCCTCCGCGACAGCGGCGAGCGCCACCGCCACCCCGTCGGGAGACCACCCCCGCATCTGCTGCCGCACCCGATCGATCTTCCAGGGCGGCATCCCCAGCTCCCGCGCCAGGTCGGCGGGGCGCCCGCCACGGGCGGACGACAGCTTCCCGATGGCCCGCACCCCCTGCGCGAGCGCGCTCGTGATCATCACGGGCGCGACCCCGGTGGCGAGCGACCAGCGCAGCGCCTCCAGCGCCTCGGCGGCCCGGCCCTCCACGGCCCGGTCGGCCACGGTGAAGCTGGAGGCCTCGGCCCGCCCGGTGTAGTACCGCCCGACGACCGCCTCGTCGATGGTCCCCTCGACGTCCGCGACCAGCTGCGCCGCCGCGGAAGCGAGCTCCCGCAGATCACTGCCGATGGCGTCCACGAGGGTCTGGCAGGCCTCCGGCGTCGCCGCGCGGCCGAGCGTGCGGAACTCGCCGCGCACGAACGCGAGCCGGTCCGCGGGCTTGGTCATCTTGGGGCAGGCGACCTCCCGCGCCCCGGCCTTGCGGGCCGCGTCGAGCAGCCCCTTGCCCTTGGCGCCGCCCGCGTGCAGCAGCACGAGGGTGATCTCCTCCACGGGCGCGCCGAAGTACGCCTTCACGTCCTTGACCGTGTCCGCCGACAGGTCCTGCGCACTGCGCACGACCACGACCTTGCGCTCGGCGAACAGCGACGGGCTGGTCAGCTCCGCGAGCGTGCCCGGCGCCAGCTGATCGGGGGCGAGGTCCCGCACGTCGGTGTCGGCGTCCGCGGCGCGGGCCGCGGCGACGACCTCCTGCACGGCACGGTCGAGCAGCAGGTCCTCCTGCCCGACGGCCACCGTGACGGGGGCGAGCGGATTGTCTTGTGCGTTCTTCCTGGCCATCGCGGTCAAGCATCCCACGCGCCACCGACAGCCGGGGGCGCCGCGGGGACCACGCCCCGACCTCACCCGCCCGTGGGCGAGAATGTCCAGGTGACCGACGTACGACATGTCCTGGTGCTGCCCGACCGCGACGCGGCGGAAGAAGTCGCCGAAGAGCTCCCCGATCGCTTCGAGGTCGCCGAGGAGCCCCAGCTCGTACGCGACGCGCTGGCCGGCGAGGACGACGCCGAGGACGCCCAGTGGCTGGTCGTCGTCGAGGACCCCCAGCGGCGCCTGGACCCGACGGCGCTCGACGAGCTCGCCGCGGAGTACGAGGGCTGGCTGGAAGCCCCCTGAGACCTACGCCGCGGTAGCCGCGGCGACGCTCTTCGGCACGACCTGAATGTCCAGCTCGATGGTGATGCTCGCGCCGACCGCGGCGATGCCCCGGGCGAGCATGGTCTGCCAAGTGATCGTGAAGTCGTCGCGGTGCAGCTCGGTCGTCGCGCGGCAGGCCGCGCGGGTCTCGCCCTGGATGCCCTGCCCGACCCCCAGGTACTCGGTGTCGAGCGTCACCGTCCGCGTCACACCGTGCAGCGAGAGCGCGCCGGTGATCGCCCAGCGGTTACCGCCCTTGTGCACGAACCGGTCGCCGTAGAACTCCATCGTCGGGAACCGCTCCACGTCCAGGAAGTCACCGGACCGCAGGTGGTCGTCGCGCAGCTTGACGGCCGTGTCGATGGACGCGGCGTCGATCACCACGTGCATCGCCGAGTCCTCCATCCGCTCGGCGAGCCGGATGGCCCCCGCGAACGTGTTGAACCGGCCGTGGATGCGCGCCAGCCCGATGTGCCGCGCCGTGAACCCGATCGTGGAGTGCATCGGGTCGACGTCCCAGTCCCCCGCGTCCGGCAGCGTCGGCAGCTGCGCCACCTGGAGCGTCACATCGCCCATCGAGGCGTGCGCGCCCTCGCCGACCGTCACGTTCGCCCGGTACGGCGTGAACCCCTCCGCCGACACCGCGAGCCGGTACTCCCCCGCCGGGACCGTCGTCACGAACGACCCGTACGGGTCCGTCCCACCGCTGACGACCTTGCGCCCCATGGTGTCGGTGACGGACAGCTCCGCGTGCCGCACCGGCTCGTTCACGGGGTCGAGCACCCGGCAGCTGAGCACCCCCGCGCTGGGTGGGACCGTCACCGCCGACAGCGGCCCGGACCGCCCTCCTCGACTCGAACGGTTTCCCAGCCAACGGCCGAACACTGCGACACACCCCCGCGGGCCTTGACAACAAGTAGAAGAGGCATTCGATCACCGTTGCGGCATTCGATGCAAACGCGCCCACTTCAGCAAGAACATTGCAGAAACAGGAGAACTGCTCGGACTGTCCGGCTGACCCGAATTGATCTCTTCCGCATCCACCACCCCAGGACCGGCCCGAGACAGGCCCGCGGCAGGCCCAGGGCCGACTCGTGCGCACCGCCTCATGCACCACCCCCATGTACAGCCCTGCGCACCGACTCAATACCGGCGCGTGACCACGCCCAGTTCCGCCTCCCCTCCCCCGTCCGCGGCCCCGGCGCCCCCGCCTGCCTCCTCGCCGGACCGCCCGCCGACCACCGCGATCGCCCCTTCCTCGTCCGTCCGCAGCACCATCGCCCCCGCCCCGCGCAGCGCGACGACCGTACGAGGTGAGGGGTGTCCGTACGAGTTGTCCGCCCCGCAGGAGATCAGCGCCAAGCGCGGCCCGGCCCGCCGCAGGAGCACCGGGTCCTGGTACGCCGAACCGTGGTGAGCCACCTTCAGGACGTCCACACGGGGCAGCGCCGCCCCCACCCGAGTGCGCAACAGGGCCCGCTGCGCAGGCGGTTCGAGGTCGCCCAGCAGGAGCAGGGTGAGGCCCCGGGTGCGCACCAGGAGCGTGACGCTGGCGTCGTTCGGCCCCTCCGGCTCCGGCGCCGGGTGCGCCACGGGCCAGAGAACCCGCCAGTCGAGCTCCCCCGCGCGCCGCCGCTCCCCGGCCACGGCCCGCGTCACCGGCACCCCTCGCGCGGCCGCCTGCGCCCGCACGAACGCCACCTGCCCTGGCGGCTCCCCGAGCCCCGTCGTCTGGATCGCCCCCACCGAACGCCCCCTCAACACCCCCGGAAGCCCCTCCACATGGTCCGCGTGAAAGTGCGTCAGCAGCACCAAGGGCACCCGCGTGACGCCCAGCGACCGCAGACAGCGGTCCACGAGCATCGGGTCGGGGCCCGCGTCGACGACCACCCCTGCGCCTGGCCCCGCCGCCAGGACGGTCGCGTCCCCCTGCCCCACATCGCACATCACCAGCCGCCACCGCGGCGGCGGCCAGCCCGCGATGACCCGGGTGAGCGGCGGCGGCTGGACCACCACGACGAGCAGCAACAGCGCGCACGCCGCGCACAGCCACGGATGCCGCCCGAGCCGTCTGCCGACCAGCACGAGCACCACCGTGACGGCGGCGAGCAACAGCGCGCCGCGCCAACTGCCCGGCCAGTCCACCCCGTTCCCCGGCAGCGCCGCCCCCGCCCGTGCGATCCCCGCGATCCACCCGGTCGGCCAACTCGCGCCCCACGCCAGGACCTTGGCCACCGGCATCACCACCGGCGCCACCGCCAGCGCGGCGAACCCGAGCACCGTGGCGGGAGCCACCGCGAACTCCGCGAGCAGATTGCACGGCACCGCCACCAGGCTCACCCTCGCCGCGAGGACGGCCACCACCGGCGCGCACACCGCCTGCGCCGCCGCGGCCGCCGCCAGCGCCTCGGCGAGCCGCCCCGGCACCCCGTGCCGCCGAAGCGCGGCGCTCCACCTCGGCGCGAGCGTCAGCAACGCTCCCGTGGCGAGCACGGACAGCAGGAAGCCATAGCTCCGCGACAGCCACGGGTCGTACAGGACGAGCACGAGGACCACGGCGGCGAGCGCCGGGATCAGCGATCTGCGCCTGCCCGTGGCGATGGCAAGCAGCACCACCAGGCCGCACGCCGCCGCCCGCACCACACTCGGCTCCGGCCTGCACACCAGCACGAAGCCGAGCGTCAACGCGCCCCCGAGCAGCGCAGTCGCCCGCAACGGGATGCCCAACCGCGGGGCGAGACCGCGCCGTTCGGCCCGTTGCGCCGTCCCTGGCGGTCCGATGAGCAGCGCGAGGACGATCGTGAGATTGGCCCCGCTCACGGCCAGCAGATGCGTCAGGTCAGTCGCCCGGAACGCCTGCTCCAGCTCCGGAGGCACCCGGGAGGTGTCCCCGATCACCAGTCCCGGCAGCAGCGCCCGGGCGTCGGCGGGCAGCCCGTCCGTCGCCTCGCGCAGCCCTGCGCGCAGTTCGCCCGCGAACCGCTGCGCCCGCGAAGGCTCCCCGATGACACGCGGCACCCGGTCCCCCGTCACCCGCAGCACCGCCGCGATCCCTCCGCTGTCCGGCAGCGGCGGCGCGAGGTCGGCCCGCACCCGCAGCCGCGTGGACGGCAGCAGCCCGAGCCACGGGGAGTCCCGACGGCGCCCGGCCTCCCCGGGCGCCCTCGCTCGCTCGTCCTGCGCGCCTTGCGGACCTCCCGCACCGACGCCGGTGTCGCGGCCCTTCTCCTTCTCCTCGTGCCGCACGACGACCAGCACGGGTGTCCGCGTCGCGGTCGTCGTGCCGTCCGTCTCCGTGACCCGCACGACGTCCGCGTCCAGTACGACGGCCGGTGGCATCGGGCGGTCGCCCGTGGCCCGCGGTCGGGTGCGGCGCGGGTCCGACGTCACCTCCAGCTCCGCCGTCACCGCGGCGTACTCCCGGGCGAGCCCCGGGACCGGGCCGCGGTGCAGATCCGCCCCGTGCAGCCCCGCGGAGGCCGCCGCCGCACCGGCGCACAGCAGGACGGCCGCCACGCTGACCCGCCCCCAGGCTCCGCCGCGCCACCGGCCCCTGCGGCCGCGCGTCCCGCTCGGCCTGCGCCCGGACGTCGTCCACGTCACCAACAGGGCACCGGCGACCACCACGCAGACCACCACCGCACCCGTCACCAGGTGGGGCGGGGCGTCGAGCGCCAGGGCCGCAGCCGCCCAAGCCGCCAGGGCGGGCGGCACGAGACGCAGGTCCACCGGGCCTTCCTGACGGGGGTTCGCGGAGCCGAGGCGGTGGGCCCCGAGAGCGCCCACCTCCGCGCGCCCAGCCCCCGAAGGCCTCGCCCCCGAGTGCCCCGCATCCACCGGCCTCGCGCCTGGGCTCCTCATGGCCGTACGAGATTCCGCAGGTCGGCGAAGCGTCGATCGCCGATGCCATTGACCTCCCGGAGCTCGTCCACCGAGCGGAAGCCGCCGTGCTCCGTGCGGTAGTCGATGATGTGCTGCGCGAGGACCGGGCCGACTCCCGGCAGGGTGTCCAATTGCTCAGCCGTGGCGGAGTTCAGCGCGACGGGGCCCGCGGTCGCGCCGGGGACACCGGGCGGCCCGGCCGCCGTGCCACCCGCGGGCACCCCGGGTGCCGCAGGTGCCGCGGGCGCGGGCCCGCCCACCACCAGTTGCTCGCCGTCCACAAGCAGCCGGGCGCGGTTGAGGTCATCGGTCTTCGTGCCGGGGCGCACCCCGCCCGCGGCCCGCAGCGCGTCGGCGACCCGGGAGCCGGCCGGCAGGTGCAGCACACCGGGACTGCGGACCTTGCCGCTGACGTCCACGACGAGCCCGCCGCCCGCCGCGCCCGCCTCACCCGTGGTCCCGGCACCGCTCCCCTGTCCAGCGCTGACGCCCTCCGTCCCCTCGGCTCCCGGAGGCAGCCCCGCGTCCGGCGGCGCCCCTGGTGACGGGGACGGCCCCGTCTCGCGGCCCGGGGCGGCCGCCCCACCCACCACGTCCGGCGCCCGGACCGGCTGGGCCCGGCCGCTCCAAAAGTGCTGGGCCGCGAACCCCGCCGCGACGACGAGGACCACCCCGAGCGCGAGCACGCCCCGCCGCTCCAGACCGCATCTGGCCTGCATCCAGAGCGGCAACCGCTCCCGCACGGCGAGCCCGACGCGCGCCCGCCACGAGGCCTCTGCCCGCGCACGGCGACCGCGCCCGTCCTCCCGATCCCGCTCGCCCTCCCGACCTTGCGTATCCTCCTGGCCCTGCGCGCCCTCCCGGCCTTGCGCATACTCCCGACCCTGCGCGCCCTCCCAATCGCGCACCTCTTCGCGGTCGTACGCGTCCTCCCAGCCGCGCCCGCCCTCCCGATCGCGCCCGTCCGCCCCCATGGAGCCCGCACCCATGGAGCCCGCGTGGTCCGGCTCGGCCAAGGGCGGCGACAGCGAGCCCCGCCGCTCCGCCACCCCCGCCCCCGCTCGGCGAGGACCCGCCGGGCCGGGCTCCGCTCCCTCGGACCCAGCCCCAGCCCCAGCCCCAGCGAAGAGCGTCTCCGCCCGCAGCCTCATCGCCTCCGCCGCGGCCCGCCTGCGCCGGGCCCGCCGTCGGGCGTGACGATGCGTCACTCGTACTGGCGATGCGGGGGTCAGCTCGCCGCTCGCCGTGTCTACCGCTGTCCGTGAAGGTGATCGAAGTGCCATGTCGACGACGCTAGGCACCGCACCGAAAGCGCGTTGATCTTGGTCAATTTCCGCGGACTACCGGGAAGTTGTGGATAACTCCGTCACCCACACGAGCCCCAAACAACCTGCCGGTCTCGCCCGCCTCACCGAGGCGAAATCACAGCCCCCAACAGCCCCGGCCCCGTGTGCGCCCCGATCACCGCGCCCACCTCGCTGACGTGCAGCTGCGCCAGCGACGGCACCCGCTCCCTGAGCCGCTCCGCGAGCGCCTCGGCGCGCTCGGGCGCCGCCAGGTGGTGGACCGCGATGTCGACCTCGTGCGCACCGGCCCGCTCGACCGCGATCTCCTCGAGGCGGGCGATGGCCTTCGACGCGGTGCGCACCTTCTCCAGGAGCTCGATGCGTCCGCCGTCGAGTTCGAGCAGCGGCTTCACGGCGAGCGCGGAGCCGAGGAGCGCCTGGGCCGCGCCGATCCGCCCGCCGCGGCGGAGGTAGTCGAGGGTGTCGACGTAGAAGTACGCGGACGTGCTCGCGGCCCGCTTCTCGGCGGCGGACACCGCCTCGTCCACGGAGCCGCCCGACTCGGCGGTCTCGGCGGCCGCGAGGGCGCAGAAGCCGAGGGCCATCGCGACCATGCCGGTGTCGACGACGCGCACCGGCACCGGTGCCTCGCGCGCCGCGAGGAGGGCCGCGTCGTACGTCCCGGAGAACTCCGCCGACAGGTGCAGCGAGACGATGCCCGTGGCGCCCGCCTCGGCGACCTCGCGGTAGGTGCGCGCGAAGACTTCGGGGCTGGGCCGCGAGGTGGTCACGGGTCGGCGCTTCTGCAGCGCGAGCGCGACGGAGCGGGCCGAGATCTCGGTGCCCTCTTCGAGCGCCTGGTTGCCGAGCACCACGGTCAGCGGCACCGCGGTGATGCCGTGCCGCTCCATCGTCCGCTGCGGCAGGTAGGCCGTTGAATCGGTGACGATCGCGACATGGCGGGACATGAGCTGGAGATTACCCGCAGGAACCCTGCCGCGGCAGTCCGACCCCGTCACTCGGGCGACGGCCCCCATGACGGAGCGCGCGCGGCCGGGCAGGCCGAGGCCTCACGACGGCGTCGGCATCGGATCACACGGGATCAGGTGGTGCTCTCCGGCTTGGTCTGCTTCTCCCAGGAGTACGTCGGCCGCGGGCTCGCCGGGGCGATCGCGGGTCTCGTCGGCTCCTGGGCGGTGCGGTCGGGGCTCTCCGCGGGGGCCGTCGCGCCCGGCCGGGGCGACGCCTCGGCCGGTGCCGGGTCGGGCCACGACGAAGCGGGGGCGGCGGACGGCGAGGTCGAGGAAGAGGAGGGCGAAGAAGACGGCGAGGGCGGGGCGTCGGACGGCTCCGTCGTCCAGTGCCGCAGCGCGCCCGCCTCCATGTCGATCTGCGTCCTGAGCAGGTCCAGATCGTCGTCCGCGAACTTGTCGGCGCGGTCGCGCGCCGCCCAGCGCAGCGAGTCCGCAGCCTTCGTGATCTGCTCCGTGCGCTCCTTCAGGGCGGGCAGGCGCTGGCTCAGGGTGATCCGGTCCGGCTCGCTCTCCAGGCGCTTCAGATCGTCGTCCAGCTCGTGGCCGTGGGTGCTCAGGCGCTCGAAGAGCGCGAGGGACTCGTGCAGCGAGGGGTCCTCGGCGACGCCGGCCCGCAGCGCGTCCTGGGTGGCGCGCATCGACGTGCGCAGCTTGAGCCGGAGCTGGGCCAGCTCGCCGACGGCGCCGGGCTGCGCGAACGTCTTCGCGCGCAGCGTCGTGTCCTCGACCGTGCGGCGGGCCTGCGAGAGCGTGCGGTCCACGCCGCGCTTGGCGGCGCCCACGGCTTTGACCACCGCATACGCCCCCACCGCCAGGAACAGCACGAAGAGCAGCGCGACCACTGCGATCACGGCTTCCACGATGCTTCTCCTTCGGCCGGGCGGGGACGGTCGGTGAGCGGCGGAGGCGGACGGGCCCACCCGCCTCTCCACGGTAAACGCAGCAGGCCGGTCGAGGGTTCCAGCGGAACCCCGAACCTGCCCGTAGGGGACTACCCGGATGCGCGGAGCCGATGCCGCGGCGCGCTCCGGGCAACGCGCCCCGCCCCGCACACAGTTGACCGGCCGGACCCGCACGGGGTCCGGCCGGTCAGCCATCGTCAGAGGCCAGAGGCCAGGAGGCAGAGCCCTGGGGCCAGAGGCCAGAAGGCCAAGGGTCAGGCGGGAACGATGTTCACCAGCTTCGGCGCCCGCACGATGACCTTGCGGATGCCCGCGCCGCCCAGCGCGGCCACGACCCGCTCGTCGGCCAGGGCGACCTTCTCCAGCTCCTCGTCGGAGATGGTCGGCGGAACCTCCAGGCGCGCCTTGACCTTGCCCTTGATCTGCACGACGCAGGTCACGGCCTCGTCCACGACGTACGCGGGGTCGGCGACCGGGAAGTCCTGGTGGACGACCGAGTCGGTGTGGCCCAGACGGCGCCACAGCTCCTCGGCGACGTGCGGGGCCAGCGGCGCCACCAGCAGCACCAGCCGCTCGGCCACGGAGCGCGGCACCGCGCCCCCGGCCTTGGTCAGGTGGTTGTTCAGCTCGGTGATCTTGGCGATGGCGGTGTTGAACCGCATGCCCTCCAGGTCCTGGCGGACGCCGTCGATCGCCTTGTGCAGCGCGCGCAGCGCGTCCTCGCCGGGCTCCGCGTCCACGACGGTCGCCTCGCCGGTGGCCTCGTCGACGATCAGGCGCCACAGGCGCTGCAGCAGCCGGTACTGGCCGACGACCGCGCGCGTGTCCCACGGGCGGGACACGTCCAGCGGGCCCATCGCCATCTCGTGCAGGCGCAGGGTGTCCGCGCCGTACTCCTCGCAGATCTCGTCCGGGGTGACCGCGTTCTTCAGGGACTTGCCCATCTTGCCCAGCTCGCGCTTGACCGGCTCGCCCTCGAAGAAGAACTGCCCGTCGCGCTCCTCGACCTCGGCGGCCGCGACCGGGAAGCCGCGGCTGTCGCGGTAGACGTACGCCTGGATCATGCCCTGGTTGAACAGCTTGTGGAACGGCTCGGCCGACGAGGTGTGGCCCAGGTCGAACAGGACCTTCGACCAGAAGCGCGCGTACAGCAGGTGCAGCACGGCGTGCTCGGCACCGCCGACGTACAGGTCGGCGCCGCCGGTGGGCTGACCCGCGCGCGGGCCCATCCAGTAGCGCTCGATGTCGGGGGCGACCAGCTGCTGGTCGTTGTGCGGGTCCAGGTAGCGCAGCTCGTACCAGCAGGAGCCCGCCCAGTTGGGCATGGTGTTGGTCTCGCGGCGGTAGTTCCGCGGACCGGACCCGTCGCCCAGGTCCAGGGTGACGTTGACCCAGTCCTCGTTGCGGGACAGCGGGGTCTCGGGCCGGGTGTCGGCGTCGTCCGGGTCGAAGGTGCGCGGCGAGTAGTCGTCGACCTCCGGCAGCGGCAGCGGCAGCATCGACTCGGGCAGCGGGTGCGCGATCCCGTCCTCGTCGTAGACGATCGGGAAGGGCTCGCCCCAGTAGCGCTGGCGGCTGAACAGCCAGTCGCGCAGACGGAAGTTGACGGTGCCGCGGCCGATGCCCTCGCGCTCCAGCCACTCGGTGACGCGGGCCTTGGCCTCGACGACCGGCAGGCCGTCCAGGGAGACCTTCTCGCCGGACGAGTTGACGATCTTCGCTTCGTACGAGGCGAACGCGTCGTCCCACGTGGACGCGTCCGTGCCGCGGTCGTCGGAGGGCTCGACGACGCAGCGCATCGGCAGCTCGAAGGCGCGCGCGAAGGCGAAGTCGCGGGTGTCGTGCGCCGGGACGGCCATGATGGCGCCGGTGCCGTAGCCCATCAGGACGTAGTCGGCGATGAAGACCGGGACGCGCTCGCCGCTGACCGGGTTCGTGGCGTACGCGCCCGTGAAGACGCCGGTCTTCTCCTTGGCGTCGGCCTGGCGCTCGACGTCGGACTTGGCGCCGGCGAAGGCGCGGTACTTGGCGACGGCCTCGGCGGGCGTCGCGTGACCGCCGGTCCACACCTCGTGGGTGCCCTCCGGCCAGGCGGCCGGGACCAGCGAGTCGACCAGCTCGTGCTCGGGCGCCAGGACCATGTACGTGGCGCCGAACAGGGTGTCCTGGCGGGTGGTGAAGACGGTGATCGCCGCGTCGCCGGAACCGACGGGGAAGTCGACGCGGGCGCCTTCGGAGCGGCCGATCCAGTTGCGCTGCTGCAGCTTGATGGCCTCGGGCCAGTCCAGCGCGTCCAGGTCCTCCAGCAGGCGGTCGGCGTAGGCCGTGATGCGCATGTTCCACTGGCGCAGCTTGGACTTGAAGACCGGGAAGTTGCCGCGCTCGGAGCGGCCGTCGGCGGTGACCTCCTCGTTCGCCAGGACGGTGCCCAGGCCCGGGCACCAGTTGACGGGGGCCTCGGAGGCGTAGGCCAGCCGGAAGCCGCTCAGGACGTCGGCGCGCTCGGTGGCGGACAGCTCGCTCCACGCGCGCGTGGAGTCCGGTACGGCACGCTCACCGGTCTCGAACTGGGCGACCAGGTCGGCGATCGGGCGGGCCTTGCGCAGCTCGTCGTCGTACCAGGAGTTGAAGATCTGCAGGAAGATCCACTGGGTCCACTTGTAGTACTCCGGCTCGATCGTCGCGAACGAGCGGCGCTTGTCGTGGCCCAGGCCCAGGCGGCGCAGCTGCGCCTTCATGTTGACGATGTTGGCCTCGGTGGACACGCGCGGGTGCGTGCCCGTCTGCACCGCGTACTGCTCGGCGGGCAGGCCGAAGGCGTCGAAGCCCAGGGAGTGCAGGACGTTGTGGCCCGTCATGCGCTGGAAGCGCGCGAAGACGTCCGTGGCGATGTACCCCAGGGGGTGGCCCACGTGCAGACCCGCACCCGAGGGGTACGGGAACATGTCCATGATGAACTTCTTGGGGCGGGCCGCCAGCTCCGGGTCGCCGGCCAGGTCACCGCTCGGGTTGGGCGCTTCGTACGTGCCGTCGGCGTCCCAGACGTCCTGCCAGCGCGCCTCGATCTCGGCCGCCAGGGCGGCCGTGTAGCGGTGCGGTGCGGCCGCCTCGGCCGTCGAGGGGGCGCCCCCGGCGCCTTCGGCGGTGGCGGAGGAATTCGTCTCGCTCATGGTCCTCAAAGCTCCATCGATCGTCTCTGCTTGCGGAAACGGCCGTGCGGCCAAATAAAAATGCCCCTCGCACAGGAGGGGACGCCGCGCCGATTCCGACCGCGCTCACTGGGCGGTCGGGACTGATCAGCGCGGCCCGCTAAGCAGAAGGCGTACGGCACGCATGGCGTCAGAGTACCGCAGCGCCCCGAGGCCGGGCCACGCACTTCGGCCCACACCGGCCCGATCCGGACCACGGTGCCGCACGGGAAGCGGCGACCCACCCTTGGCCAAGGATTACTCCGCGTACCGCCCACTATCGGGGCAACACCAAGATCGAGTCGCGCTTTGATAACAACGCAATAACTCAAACCACGTACCCGCTGGTATGGAGCGACTTAGCATGCGGCGACCGGACCATTTCGGAGTCGCCCCCATGAACCCTCTGAACTCTCTGCACCCCCACCGCAAGCGCCCCCGGAGCCCCGTGTCGGCCGGCTCCCCCTCGTTCCGCTCGTCGGCTGAGCCGTTCACCAGGTCGTTCGCCGACTCGTTCGCCGGGCCGGGCAGAGCGGCCCGCGGCCTGCTGACCGCGGCCGCGCTGCTCCTGATACCCCTGCCGGTGTTAGTGGGGGGCGACGACTTCCGCGCCGCCCTCGACCACACCACCGGCGTCCTGTCCCTGGTCGCCCTCACCGCGTCCGTCGCCTGGGGCCTGGTGGCGTCGGACCGGCTCTTCCTCCGCTCCCGGCAGCGCCTGCTCGCCCAGGCCGTGCACCGGGCCACCGCGGTCGCCTCCGTCGGCTTCCTGCTGCTGCACGGCACCGTCAAGCTCGCGCTCGACCACGTGTCCCTGGTGGGCGCGCTCATCCCCTTCGGTCTCGGTGTCACCGGCGGCGACGGCCTCATCGGCCTGGGGTCGCTCGCCGGCCTCCTGATGGTCGCCACCAGCGTCACCGGCGCGCTGCGCAGCGCCTTCGCCTCACCGGTCCAGGTCGCCTCGCGGTGGCGGGCGCTGCACATGCTCGCCTACCCCGCCTGGTGCGCCGCCCTGATCCACGGCCTGTACGCGGGCCGCCCGCCGAAGCCGTGGGTAGTCGCCCTGTACTGCCTGTGCCTCGTCGCGGTCGCCGGGGCCATGGCGCTGCGCACGGCGCCGCGCCCGGTCAAGCGGAAGGTGGCCGCCCGGATCCTCGCCGTCCTCGAACCCGACGGCCGGGGGGCGCCCGGTCGCCCGCGCCGCCGCGCGCGGGCGACCGCCCGGGACACCGGGGCCGCCCCGCTTCCGGGTACGGCCCCCGACAGCCCCGGCATCCCGCCGGACGCCGCCCCCGTCACCGGCATCGCCGCCGCCTACCGCGCCCTCGCCACCCCCTCCGGCCAGGACGGGGCAGGCCTCCCGCCGGACCTCCCCCCAGACCTCACGACGGACCTCACGCCGGACCTCACGACGACCGAGGTCCTGCCCACCGTCGCGCCCCGCTGGCCCACCCCTTCACCGCCACCGCCCGCACAGGCCCCCGGCCCCCCATTGTCGTACGACTCCGTAGACCCCCGATACGACTCCGTAGACCCCCAGGACACGCAACACGACTACGGAGACACCCGGTTCGGCACCACCGGCCCGCCGGGTCCGTACACCGGTGGCTTCTCCGACACCGGCCCCCAGCCCGCCTACCACCCGCCCGCGTACGACCCGCCGTACGAGCCCGTACGCGAAGGCGACGGGCCCGCCGAGCAACCCCTACTAGGCCCGTTCCAGGCACCCAGCACCGGTGAGCCCTGGAACGCGCCCGCCGGAGGCAGCAAGTGAACGCGTCACTGCCCGACGTCCCCGAGGTCCGCGTCGTCGGGCTTCCGCTGCTGACCTCGGGCTTCGATCTGGTCGAGCGGCTCGACCTCGCCATGCACCTGAAGGTGCACGGCCCGCTGGGGCCCATCGCGGGCGAGCAGCTGGCCGGGCTCGCGGAGGCGATCGGGCTGCGCGGCCGCGGCGGCGCGGGCTTCCCGTTCGCCAAGAAGCTGCGGGCCGTCGCCGAGTCCGCGATCCGCCGCGGCGTACGTCCCGTGGTCGTCGTCAACGGCAGCGAGGACGAGCCCGCCTGCCGCAAGGACACCGTCCTGATCAACCGCGCGCCGCACCTCATCCTGGACGGCGCCCTGCTCGCGGCCGAGGCCCTCGGCGCGCGCACCCTCGTCGTCGGTGTGACCCGCGACTCCACGGAGGCGTCGATGCGCGCCGCGCTGGGCGAGCGGGGCCTGGCCGACCGGCGCGGATCGCACCTCCGCGCGCGCGTGCAGCGCAACCCTGTGCGCATGGTGACCGGTGAGTCCTCCGCGCTCGTACGCTCCGCCGACGGCGGTCCGCCGCTGCCCCCGGGGCGCAAGGTCCGCACCGCCGACTCCGGAGTGGGCGGCGCGCCCACACTGCTGTCGAACGCGGAGACGTTCGCGCAGCTCGCCGTCGCCGCCAGGACCGGGGCGGACCGCTACTGCCGCACCGGACTGCGCGACGAGCCCGGCACCGTCCTGCTGACCCTCTCCGGGGCCGTCGCGCACCCCATGGTGGTGGAGGTCCCAACAGGTGTCCCCCTGCGGTACGTTCTGCAGCTCGCGGGCGCTCCCCCGCTGCCGCAAGGCGTCCTCACAGGCGGCTACCACGGCAAGTGGCTGGACGCGGTCACCGCGCACGACGCCGTCGTCTCCCGGGCCGCCCTGGAGGCCTGCGGGGGCGCCCTGGGCGCGGGCGCGGTGCTGCCGATCGGCCCCGGCACCTGCCCGCTCGGCGAGTCCCTGCGCGTGGCGCACTGGCTGGCGGCCGAGAGCTCGGGCCAGTGCGGCCCCTGCTATTTGGGCCTGCCCGCCGCCGCGCGCGGTCTCGCGGACGTCCTGGACGGCGGCGGACCGACCGCCCTGGAGGCGCTGCGCGAGGTGACGCGGGCGGTGAAGCGGCGCGGCGCCTGCAAGCACCCCGACGGCTCCGCGGCGTTCCTGGAGTCCACGATCGCGGCCTTCACGGACGACCTGGCGGCGCACGTACTCGGGGACGGCTGCGGGCGCCCCGTCGAGGGCGTGCTGCCCCTCCAGGACGACGCGCCGGAGGGCGAGGCGCCGAGCGGCCGCAGGCTCGCCGTCGACTGGACGCTGTGCCAGGGCCACGGCCTGTGCGCCGACATCGTCCCCGAGCTGATCCAGCTGGGCCCCGACGGCTTCCCGTCGGTCGCGGAGGCTCCGGTGCCGCGCTACGCGGAAGCACGCGCCCAGCGCGCCGTGCGGCGCTGCCCCGCGCTCGCCCTGCGCGTCGAGGAGGACCCGGTGGCGCCCACCGCCTCCCGGACGCCGCCGATGCTGCCGCGCGGGCGCGGACGCCGCGCCCTGGGCAGCGGACGGCAGTAGAGCACCGGGAACAGCACGAGAGCGGGCCACCCGATCCGGGTGGCCCGCTCTCCATTCACTGTGGAGCTAAGGAGAATTGAACTCCTGACCTCTTGCATGCCATGCAAGCGCTCTACCAACTGAGCTATAGCCCCTTGCTGTGTTCCGCCCGGTTTCCCCGGCGGCTCCGCCAACATTACACGGTGGACCCCCCGCACCACCAAATCGTTTCCGTTCCGGCCAGACGAGGGGGTTACCGTCCCGCGTCGTGACCGTGCTCGTGCCCGTCTCCGCCCGCCGCCGCGCACCGCTCGCCGCCGGGGTCTGCCTGTTCTCCTTCGCGGCCTTCTGGGCGGCTCAGCGCGCTGCCGACGTCTCGATGATCGACTTGATGGTCTACCGCGCGGAGGGCGCGACGGCGCGTGCGGGCGGTGACCTGTACGCGCTGCGCGCGACCGAGGCACACCTGCCCATGACGTACCCGCCCTTCGCCGCGCTGCTCTTCACACCGCTGACCGTGCCGGACGCCGCAGACCTACGGGGGCTCGCGACGGCCGGGAACCTGCTCCTGCTGGTGGCCTTCGTCCGCCTGTGTCTGCGGCTGATCGACGAGCGGGGGCACACGCGCGTGGAGAGACAGTGGGAGCACGCGCGCGTGGAGGGCCGACGAGGGCACGCGCGCGTAGAGACCGCTTTGTGGGTGTCGGCGATCGCCGTCTGGTCGGAGCCGGTGTGGACGACGCTGCGCTACGGGCAGATCAATCTGCTCCTCGCGGTCCTGGTGCTGTGGGACCTGACCCGGCGCCCGGGCCACCGGTGGGCGGGGGCGGGCATCGGGGTGGCGGCGGCGATCAAGCTCACGCCCGCGCTGTTCGTGGTGTTCCTGCTGCTCGTCGGCGTCGTGGAGGCGGTACGGCGGGGGGGGCGGCCGCCCGCCGTACGGCACGCGTGCGTGGCCACCGCGGCGTTCCTGGCGGCGACGCTGGCCGCCGCCGTGGCGCTGCCGGACGAATCCCGGCGCTTCTGGACCCGCGTGGTCTTCGAGGCGGGCCGGGCCGGGCACCCGGAGCAGACGGCGAACCAGTCGCTGCGCGGGGTGCTCGCCCGGCTGCTGCACACCGGGGATCCCGGCCCGTGGTGGACGGCGGGTGCCGTGCTGGTGTGCGCGGGTGGCCTCGGGGTCGCGGTGGCCGCGGCGGTGCGCGGCGAGCGGGCCTGGGGCGTGGCCGCTTGCGCGGCGACGGCGCTGCTCGTCAGCCCCGTGTCGTGGTCGCACCACTGGGTGTGGTGCGTGCCGATGGCGCTGCTCCTGTGGACGCGGGCCGCGCGCCGTGGCGGGCCGGTGCGCCGGGCGGCCGCGGGCGGGCTCGTCGTGGTGTTCTGTTCGTACGCCCTGTGGTGGGTGCCGCACCGTCCGGGGCGGCCCGAACTCGACCAGAGCGCCGGTCAGATGGCCCTTTCGGCGGTGTACCCGCTGGCGGCCTTCGGCTTCCTCGCGGTGGCGGCGGCAGTCGCGCGGCGCGGGTCCCGCGGGCGCACGGAGTGCCCAGGGAGGCCCTTGCCGGGCCGCGCTCGGGCAGTAGCGCAGGATCAGGCGGTGGCGAAGGAGTAGAAGCGTTTGAGCGTGCAGTGCTCGTCGAGCAGGCGGCCGTAGATCGGCTCCCCTTCGAGTTCGCGGTACGTCTCGATGGGGTCGCCTTTTATGATCAGCGCCCGCGCGCACTCCTCGCACCAGTACTGGTAGTCCGGGTTCACCGGCTCCATGTCGCGGACGATCGGCGTACCGCTGCCGCACCAGTCGCACTTACGCCTGTGTGCACCCATCGATCAGCTCCAGCTGTGGCCGCAGGCCGTGCACACGTAACTGACTCCGCCGTTGTCACCGAGGACTTGGGCGACGTGGGACGAACCGCAGGAAGGGCAGTTGAGGAGCGTGGCGTCGCCGGACCGTATCTTCGCCACTTCGGGGAGGCCGCCGGCCTCCTCGAGGATGCTCGCAGGCATCGCGCTCTCCCTCACGTCGGGTCACCGTCGGCGCAACTGGTGCAGTCCCCTTCCGGCCCCCCGAATTCTGCCACGACCACGGGGAGCCGGTCAGCGACGCATACGTACCAGTCCGGACACGGCCCCGAGTGCGGCCGCCGCGGCGAGCGCGTAGGTGCACACCAGGAGCGCGTCCGCCGATGAGTACGCCCCTGGAACCCCCTGTGACTCAAGCCTGCCGAGGAAGAGTGCGCCGAAGACCGAGACGCCCGTCACCTGGCCGAGCTGGGTGACGGTCGCGAGGAGGCCGCTGGCGTCCGCGGCGTCCTCGGGCTTGACCGTCGCCAACGCGCGCGTGAGGACCGGACTGAAGCCGAGCGACATCCCGATGCCCGCGGCGACGAACGCCACGTACAGCCAGACGCCGACGTCGCGGCCGTCGCGCAGCAGCAGGCCCACGGCGAGGCACGCCACCGCCGTGAGCGCGAACCCGCCGGGCACCAGCGCCGGTTGGACGGCCCGGGGCCACCTCCGCCAGGTCAGGCCGACCACGCCGAAGAGCATGGCGGTCGGCGCGAACGTCAGCCCCGCGCGCAGCGCGCTGTAGTCGAGCCCGCCCTGAAGGTGCAGCGTGAGCACGAACAGGAAGCCCGCGTTGACCCCCATGATCGCGGCGAGCCGGAAGACGGCGACGCCCATGCCCGGGGCGCGCAGCAGGCGCGGCGAGATCAGCGGCGCCCCGCCGCGCCCGGCCAGACGGGACTCGTAGCGGCAGAACAGGGCGAACAGCACCGCGCAGGCGGCCAGGGACAGCCAGGTCCACAGCGGCCAGCCCTTCTGCTCGCCGAGGACCAGGGGCACGGTGAAGAGCGAGACGCTGGCGCCGAGCAGCACGAGGCCCGGCAGGTCGAGGCCGCGGGCGCGCCCGCCCGGGGGCGCGCTGTCGGCGGGCAGGACACGGGCCGCGAGGACCAGCAGGACCACCCCCACGGGCACGTTCACGAGGAACACCGGGCGCCAGCCGGCGCCGAACAGGTCGGCGCTGACCAGGACGCCGCCGAGCACCTGCCCGGCCGCGGCCCCCGTGGCGAGCACCGCCGAGTACGCGCCGAGGGCCCGCACCCGGGCCTCGCCGGTGAAGGTGCGCTGGATGAGGCTCAGGACCTGCGGGATGAGCAGTGCGGAGCCCGCGCCCTGGACGAGCCGGAACGCGATCAGCTGACCGGTGCTCTGGCTCAGCCCGCAGGCCAGCGAAGCGGCGGTGAACAGGGCGAGCCCGGCGATGTAGACGCGCCGGTGCCCGAGCCGCTCGCCCAGCCGGGCGCCGGTGATCAGCAGGACGGCGTACGTGATGGTGTAGCCCGCGATCACCAGTTGCAGCCCGGCGCCGGACGCGTGCAGGTCGGTACGGATCGTGGGCGCCGCGACGTTGACGATGAACACGTCGAGCAGCGCCATGAACTGGGCCGCGAGCACGGTCGCGAGGACGCGTCCCGGGCGATTGTCAGTGCCGGGGGCTTTACTGGACGCGGGAGTTGAGACCGGGCTCGGTGCCGATGGGCTGGTGGTCGTCATGCGAATGAGCGTGGCGACGGTTCGGTACAGGTAGTGAGAGCCCGCGGATGCTGGTACTGACAGCACCTGGCACGGGGCGGGCCGGGCGTCGACGATGGGGGACGTGACGACGATGGACACGACGAGCAGGGCACGACCGCGCACGGCACCGGGCAGTGCGGCCTCGGGGCCTGCGCCGGGCAGCGCGGCCTCGCGGCCCGCGCCGGGCAGTCCGGCCCCAGGACCCGCGCCGACCCGGATGGCTCCGATCCCCATGCCCGGCCACGCGGCCCCGGCCACCGCGCCGACCACCACACCGACCGCCACCCGGGAGGCCGCCCCGGAGACCGATGTGCCAGGGGCCCGCGGCGTCCGCGGTGCAGGGCGTCCGACCGGTGCCGCACGGGGGTCGGCCACCGGTCGGGCGCCCCGCACGGCGGACGCCGCCCCTGCCTCTCCGACCGCCTCCCCGACCGCGCCTCCGACCGCGCCCCCAGCCGCACCCGCGGGCGGTGCCGCGGCCGCACGGCGGCGGCCCGAGCTCGCCGCCTTCCTGCGCGGCCGCAGGGCCCGCGTGACCCCGGCCGACGTGGGCATGCCGCCGGGCCCGCGCCGCCGCACGCCGGGGCTCCGCCGCGAGGAGGTCGCCCAGCTCTCCGGCGTCGGCGTGACGTGGTACACGTGGCTGGAGCAGGGCCGCCCCATCAACGCCTCCGCGCAGGTCCTGGACGCCGTCGCCCGCACCCTGCGCCTGGACAGGGCGGAGCGCGAGCACCTGTACCACCTGGCCGAGGTGCCGTACGCGGTGCGGCACGAGGCGGCGGCGGAGGCGGTAGGCGCCGAGATCCAGGGCATCATCGACGCCCTGGACCCGCACCCGGCCGTGGTCTACAACACGCGGTACGACATCCTCGCCACCAACCCGGCCTACCGGGACCTGTTCCTGGTCCCACAGACGGAGGCCATAGGCGTGCCGAACGTCCTGTGGACCCTGTTCGTGGTCCCCAGGAGCGACTGCCCGCTGGTCTTCCGGGACTCCGAGCTGCCGGTGATGGTAGCGACGCTGCGCGGCGCGTACGGACGGCACGTGGGCGAGCCCGCCTGGGAGGAGTTCGTCCGCGGACTGTCCCTGGCCAGCCCGGAGTTCGCGGACCTGTGGGCGAGCGGGAACGTGATACCCCCGGGCCCGCGCGTGAAGACGTTCCGCCACACGGCGGTCGGTGAGCTGCGGATGACGTCGGTCTCGCTGTCGATCAACGGCATGCCGGAGTGCCGGATCGTGGCGTACACCCCGGACGACGAGGAGACCCGCCGGGGAGTGGCCCGGCTCCGGGAACTGCGGCGCGCGGAGCCCGAGGACCTGACGGACTGAGGCCTCAAGGCCCTGAGGAGCTGAGGGCCTGAACGACCGAAGGCCCGAAGAGCTGGAGGGCAACAAAAAAGTCCCGCCCCCTGAAGGGGGCGGGACCGGGACTGTGGAGCTAAGGAGAATCGAACTCCTGACCTCTTGCATGCCATGCAAGCGCTCTACCAACTGAGCTATAGCCCCTTGCGTTCTTCCCGCTCTGCGGTGCGAACAAGAAGAACTTTAGCCTGCCACCTGCCCAAACGCGAAATCCGTGGTCGACCCGGCCGCAAGGGCGTGACCTGCGGGCTAGTCGTCGTCGCCGAGCACGGGCTCGGGCAGCGTGCCCGCGTTGTGCTCCAGGAGGCGCCAGCCGCGGGCGCCGCGGCCGAGGACGGACCAGCAGCAGTTGGAGAGCCCGCCCAGGCTTTCCCAGTGCTGCGACTCCAGGCCGAGGAGGCGGCCGATGGTGGTGCGGATCGTGCCGCCGTGGCTGACCACGACGAGCGTGCCGTCCTCCGGCAGCTTCTCGGCGTGCCGAAGGACGACGGGGGCGGCCCGGTCGGCGACCTCGGTCTCCAGCTCACCGCCGCCGCGCCGGACCGGCTCGCCGCGCTTCCACGCGGCGTACTGCTCGCCGAAGCGGTCGATGATCTCCTCGTGGGTGAGGCCCTGCCACTGCCCCGCGTACGTCTCGCGCAGGCCCTCGTCGTGCGTGACGTCGAGGCCCGTGACGGCGGCGAGCTCGGCGGCCGTCGCGGCGGCCCGCTTGAGGTCGGAGGCGATGATCGCGTCCGGCTTCAGCGAGGCGAGGAGGCGGGCGGCGCGCCGGGCCTGGGCGACGCCGGCCTCGGTCAGCTCGATGTCCGTGGAGCCCTGGAAGCGGCGCTCCAGGTTCCAGGACGTCTGGCCGTGCCGCCACAGGATGATGCGGCAGCCCGGGGCGGTCACCGCACCTCACCACCGAGGTGGCGCATCTCCTCGGCCTCCTCCGCGGCCTGCTCGAGCTTGGCGTGCTCCGCGGCCTTGCCGCGGGTGGCCTTGGCGTCGGCGGGCAGCTCGATCTCGGGGCAGTCCTTCCACAGCCGCTCGAGGGCGTAGAAGACGCGCTCCTCGCTGTGCTGGACGTGCACCACGATGTCGACGTAGTCCAGGAGGATCCAGCGGGCGTCGCGGTCGCCCTCGCGGCGCACCGGCTTGGCGCCGAGCTCCTTGTTCAGCCGCTCCTCGATCTCGTCGACGATCGACTTGACCTGGCGGTCGTTGGGCGCGGAGGCGAGCAGGAAGGCGTCCGTGATCGACAGCACGTCGCTGACGTCGTACGCGATGATGTCGTGCGCGAGCTTGTCGGCGGCCGCCTGGGCGGCGACGGTGATGAGCTCGGTGGAGCGGTCCGTGGCGGTCACTAGAGAGCTTTCCTTCAGATGGGCAATACCCGTCAAGGGTCTCACGGACTGCGGACGGCTCCCCAGACGATTATTCGATCACCCGGGGAGCCGGGCGGAACGGACGCCGCCGCTCAGCGGGCCCGACCAGCGCCGCCCGCACCTCCGACAGGCTCTTCCCGCACCTCCGGCAGGGCCTGCCACGGCTCAGGCGGGCCCTGCCAGCGGCCCCAGCGCCTCAGCGGCCTCAGCGGCCTCAGCGGCCCTTGTAGTCCTGGCCGAGCACCACGGACACCTCCGCGTTCGAGGCCGATTCGCCCTTGCGGACGGCGCTCGCGGGCAGGCCCAGGGTCTTGGCGACCTCCGCCGCCTCCTGCTTGTTCTTCGCGTCACCGTAGGTGACCTGCGAGGACGTGGCGGGAGCCGAGCCGGTGCCGCCGTCGACGAAGGTGTAGCCGCCGTTGACGAGGGCGATGCGGGCGTTCTCCGTCGCGGTCTTGGTGCCGGTGGCGTTCTTCACGCCGACGCGGACCGCCGCGCCCTGCTCCGGGCTCTTCACGACGCCGCCGAGCACGTCCTTGACCACGGCGGTGCCGGCCTTCTCGGTCAGCGTGCCGTCCTGCCGCACCGGAAGCAGCGCGGTCGCGTAGTCGCCGCCCTTGGCGCGGTCGGCGAGCTTGGCGAGGAAGCTGCCGAGGTCCTTCTCCTTCAGGGACGGGTCGAGGATCTGCGCGAGCGACTGCACGGTGACCGTGGCGGCCTGCGGGTCGGACGACAGCTTGCGCAGCACGCCCTGCATGACCTGGCCGAACCGCGTCAGCTGCGCGTTCTCGCCCTCCCCCGGCGCACGGTAGGTGGCGTAGGCAACGGCCATCGGCCCGCTCAGGGTCTGCTGCTCGCCCTTCTTGACCAGCGGCGCCTCGCCCTTGCGCTTGGCCTTGGGGTCCGGCACGTCGGCGTTGGTGTCGATGTCGATGTTGCCGACGAGTTCGACGAGGTTGTTGAGGTAGGGGGTGTCGAGGCGCCAGGTGCCCTCGACCTTCGTGCCGAGCAGCGTGTCCAGCTCCTCGCGCGTGCCGGTCGAGCCGTCGTCGTCGACGGACTTGCCGAGCGTGGTCGTGGTGCCGTCGTCGCTGGTCAGGGCGAGGGAGTTGGGCAGCAGGACGGAGGAGCCGCGCTTGGTGGTGGTGTTGTTCACCAGGAGCACGGTGGAGGTGCCGCCGCGCTTGGTGTTGTGCAGGTGGACGACGACGACGTCGCGCTGCTGCGGTCCCGCCGCGGCCGCGCCGCCGGACTTCTCGTCCGACTGGCCGGGCAGCTTGCCCGCGGTCCACAGGTAGCCGACGCCGCCGACGAGGGCGAGCGCGAGGACGACGACCAGCGCGACGACCCGTGAGCGGCCGCGCCGCTTGGCCTCCTCGCGCCGCTCGGTGCGACTCTCGGTGAACTTCAGCCAGTCGATGACGTCTTCGGAGTCCTCGTCGGGCTCCTCGATGAAGGAGAACTGCTCGGTGCGGTACTCGCGGGGCTCGTCGGTGTCGTCGGCCCCGGCACCTGCGTGCCCGCCGCGCTCGTCCGGTGCCGCCTCCGGTACGGGACGGGCCTGTTGCCCCTGAGCCTGCTGCTGCGGCACCTGCGGCTGGGCCTGCGGCGGCTGCTGTTGCTGCTGTTGCTGTTGTTGCTGCTGCTGTGGAATCCAGCCGGTCTGTTCCGCCGTGCCGTACGAGGCACCGCCGTCATAGGAGGCACCGCCGTCGTGGGAGGTGCCGGTGTCGTACGAAGTTCCGGTGGCGTACGCGTCGTACGCCTGCGGGTACGCGGAAGCGGCGGGCTGCTGCCCCGCTCCCTGGGCGTACGGGTCGTACCCGTACGCCTGCTGCGGCTGGGCCTGGGCCTGAGAAGGCTGCGCGGCGTACGTGTCGTACGAAGGGGCCGCCGCCTGCCGGGGCACCAGTTGGTAGACCGGCCGCCCGTACTCGTCGTACCCGACGACCTCGTACTGAGCCGCCGCGTCACCCTCGTACTCGCCGCCGTACGGGTCGTACTGTCGGTCGTTCACCGGTGCCCCTCTCGGCTCACTCGCCGCGGTACAGCTCGCGCTTGTCGATATAACGCACCACGCCGTCGGGCACCAGGTACCAGACGGGCTCCCCCTTGGCGACCCGTGAGCGGCAGTCCGTGGAGGAGATCGCGAGGGCGGGCACCTCGACCAGCGAGACGCCGCCTTCGGGCAGGCCCGGGTCGGTCAGGGTGTGGCCGGGGCGGGTGACGCCGACGAAGTGGGCCAGCGAGAACAGCTCTTCGGCGTCCCGCCAGGTGAGGATCTGACCGAGCGCGTCGGCGCCCGTGATGAAGAACAGGTCCGTGTCTGGGTTGAGGCGGCGCAGATCGCGCAGGGTGTCCGTGGTGTACGTGGGACCGCCGCGGTCGATGTCGATGCGGCTGACCGAGAACTGCGGGTTCTCGGCGGTCGCGATGACCGTCATCAGATAGCGGTCCTCGGCGGGCGAGACCTGCTTGTGGCTCTTCTGCCACGGCTGCCCGGTCGGTACGAACACGACCTCGTCGAGGTGGAACTGGGCGGCGACCTCACTGGCCGCCACCAGGTGTCCGTGGTGGATCGGGTCGAACGTTCCACCCATGACGCCCAGGCGGCGCTTGGCTGCGCTCGCCGGGCCTGTGCCAGGTCCGCCCTGCGGGCCGGTCGGCATGTCCTGCTCTCCCATGCGTGCAGACACTACCGGCCCCGCCGGGCGACCCGGGTTCCAGCCGTACGGCCCCGGGGCGCGGGGCTCAGCGGTCGCGGTTGAAGCGCGTGGTGATCCAGAGCAGCAGGAGCAGCACGACGAAGGCGCCGCCGCCGGTCACGTAAGGGCTGATGCTCGCGTGCTCGTCGACGTGCTCGCCGCCCTCGGAGGCGAGGGTGACCAGCTGGGCGGTGGTGCTGTGGAGGCTCATCGTCAGCAGGACCTATCCGGTGTGGGATCGGGGTAAAGACTTGGGCACATCGTATGCGGGGCGCGGCGGCGCGGCGACGGCGCCCTGCCGGGGGCTTCCCCGAGCCCGCCCCTTCCCGAGACCCGGGGGTTGCGCCCCCCCCGGGCCCCCGATCGGCGCTCCGCGCCTCGTCCTCAAACGCCGGACGGGCTGGAAGCTGCCGCAGCGGGCTCAGTCCTTCCGGTACCCGCGCAGCAACAGCCACCCCACCAGCACGCACCCGACCACCATCACGATGAGTACGACGCGCAGGAGATTGCCCGGGCCCTGTCTGTCCGCGGCCGTGGCCGCGAGGGTGAGGGCGTCGGCGGTGGAGAGGTGCTCCATGGCAGTGGCTCCTTCTGTGTGCTGCCCTGTCACGGTATCTCCGCCTAGTCTTGAGCCCATCTCGGGGGCCCGAACGAGACTCGACATGGGGGAAGCGGCATGACCAACGGCAACAACGGCGGCACGGGCGACGGCCAGGAACAGGTGCCGAGCCGGCAGCGCAGGCGGTTCCCGGGGATCTCGTCCCGGGCCTACGAGCACCCGGCGGACCGCTCGGCCCTGGTGGCCCTGCGCAAGCTCACCGGGTTCGACACGGTCTTCAAGGCGCTCAGCGGGCTGCTCCCCGAGCGCAGCCTGCGGCTGCTGTTCCTGTCGGACTCGGTGCGCGTGTCCGACGCCCAGTTCGCGCACCTCAACGACATGCTGCGGGACGCCTGTTACATCCTGGACCTGGAGAAGGTCCCGCCGATGTACGTCACCCAGGACCCGAAGCCGAACGCGATGTGCATCGGCCTCGACGAGCCGATCATCGTGGTCACCACCGGCCTGGTCGAGCTGCTCGACGAGGAGGAGATGCGCGCGGTCGTCGGCCACGAGGTGGGCCACGCCCTGTCCGGCCACTCCGTGTACCGCACGATCCTGCTGTTCCTGACGAACCTCGCCCTGAAGGTCGCGTGGATCCCGCTCGGCAATGTGGCGATCATGGCGATCGTGACCGCGCTGCGCGAGTGGTTCCGCAAGTCGGAGCTGTCCGCGGACCGCGCGGGCCTGCTCGTCGGCCAGGACCTGCAGGCCTCCATGCGCGGCCTGATGAAGATCGCGGGCGGCAACCACCTGCACGAGATGAACGTGGACGCGTTCCTGGAGCAGGCCGAGGAGTACGAGGCGGGCGGTGACCTGCGCGACTCCGTCCTGAAGATCCTGAACGTGCTGCCGCGCTCCCACCCCTTCACCACCGTGCGCGCCGCCGAGCTGAAGAAGTGGGCCGCGACCCGCGACTACCAGCGCATCATGGACGGCCACTACCCGCGCCGCCAGGACGACAACGACACCTCCGTCACCGACTCCTTCCGGCAGTCGGCGTCGTCGTACGCGGACAACGTGCGCAACAGCAAAGACCCGCTGATGAAGCTGGTCTCGGACATCGCGGGCGGCGCGGGCGACCTCGGCGGCAAGCTGCGCGGCCGCTTCACGGGACAGGGCGGCGGCTCCTCCGACCGCTCCGGCGAAGGCGGAAGCGGAAGCGACGGCGGAGGCGGAGCCGAATCCGGGCCCTCCGACGGCCCCGGCGGAAAGTAACCCGGCCGACGGACGGCCACACCAGACAGACGGCCACACCCGACGGACGGCTACACCCTGGGCTGGGCCGCCCCCGCGAGGGACCCGCAGAGGGCCGTCGCCCGGCCCGTCGCGTACGGGTCGGTGCCCGCGGGGCCGCCCGGCCCCGCCTGCTGGCCCGCGAGCAGCGGCCGCAGCTGACGCGTGGTGTCGACGGCGCAGGTGAGCGGCCCGGCCTGGACGTACGACACGAGCAGCTCGGCCTGGTGCATGCGCAGGTCGTCGCGGTCGAAGCGGAAGTGCAGCTCGCGGCGGACGGTGAACAGCGAGGCGCGCGCGTGGCTCCCGGCGCCCGCGGGCCGCAGCGCGTAGACGAAGGTGTGGTCGGAGGCCACTTCGAGGGTCTCCTTGTCTACCTCGCCGGCGCGCAGCGAGCCGTGCACGCGCACGCCGGGGTCGGCGAGCGCGGTCTTCGCCGGGTCGAACCGCACCAGCCAGCCGGTGGGCGCGTGCCGCCCGTCGGCGGCGGGGTGCTTGAAACTGCGGTCGAACTGGTCGAGTTGGGCGGGGTCGAGCAGCACCCGGGCGGAGCGCACGGCACGGCCGCTGAGCACGTCCGGGTCGAGCGAGGACTCGACGAGGTAGTCCTTGGCGGTGGCGAGCGCGGCGACGACCTGGTCCTCGGAGAAGTGCGCGGTGCGGCGGGCGGCGGGCAGGGCGATGCCGCTCGCGCCGACGCCGAACTGCGCGGCCGGGCTCTTCGCGAACAGATCGGCGATCTTCGCGGTGCCGGGCACCCGGCCCTGCGGGGCGAGCGGGATGACGGTCATGCGCAGCGGCTCGGGGCGGCGCGCGACGGGGGTCTCGTAGGGGTGGCGCACGCCCATGTAGATGGCGGTGCCGAAGGCGACGGCGATCAGGACGACGAGGATCGCGACCTGCCGGGAGAGCCGGCGGTGGGGGTTCGGCCTGCGGCGCACGGCGCGCGCGTGGTCGCCCATGCGCTCGCGCGCGGAGAGTTCCTGTAATCGCGCAGCGCGCACGAACGACTCGTCGAAGACGACGGATCGGTACTCGTCCTCACCTCCGGGAGCGCCCTCGGGTGTCCCCGCAGGTGGTTCTCCTGGCCCGCCCATACCTTCAGGGTAGGTCTCCGGGGCGCGCGGTAAACGCCCTGGTACACGACAAGTTCTGACAACTCCTCACGCGCCGCGTCAGCACGTTCGCCGAGCTCGCGCGGGGGTTCGCGGGGCGGTGTCAGGGAGTGCGCGGCTCCGCCGGTACGGCGGGCTGGCCGAACTCCGCCGAGGCGGAGGGGCCGCCGGTCTCGCCCGCGCCCCTGGTCTGCTCGACCTCGGTGGTCGCGGGCGGGGGTATGCGGTCCTGGCGGCCCGACGACGCGCCCCGGTACACCGCGGCGAAGGCGAAGGCCACCATGCCTATGCCCATCAGGAGGGCCAGCATCCAGGCGACGGGGCGGTGCCAGCGGACCTTGCCGCCGCGCCGGCCGTAGCGCCCGCGGCCGTCCTCGAGCAGCTCCGCCTCGTCGAGGTCGTCGAAGTCGTGGTCGTGGTCGGGGCCGAAGACGCCGTCGTCCGGGCCGTATCCGTCGTAGGCGTAGTCGTCGAAGTCGTCGTCCGCCGCGTCCCGTCCTTCGGTGCCGGAGCGGCGGGCGCGGCCGCGGCGGGCCTCGGCCTCGGCGCGGGCCTGGGCGGCGGCCAGGAGGCGCTCCACGGCGGTGGGTTCGTGGATCCGCGCGGCCCGCACGAAGTCCTCGTCGAAGACCACGGAGGCGAACTCGTCGTCCGCACCCCCGTGGTCGCGGTCGTCGTCGGGCTCCCCGCCGCCTGGGAACGGCGTGCCCCCCACGTCCTCCGGCACGCGTCCAGCGTAGACCTGGAGGGGTGGATTTGGGCAGACGGAAAGGGAATTCAGGGGTTGTGACCCCGAACGCCCCCGCCCGTCGACCGGCGGCCGGGACGGCTCAGCGCACGTGCCCGTCGCCGGTCACGATGTACTTCGTCGAGGTCAGTTCCGGAAGGCCCATCGGGCCGCGCGCGTGCAGCTTCTGCGTGGAGATGCCGATCTCGGCGCCGAAGCCGAACTGGCTGCCGTCGGTGAACCGGGTGGAGGCGTTCACGGCGACCGTCGTGGAGTCCACGAGCTGGGTGAACCGGCGGGCGGCCTGCTGGGAGGTGGTGACGATGGCCTCGGTGTGGCCGGAGGTCCACAGCCGGATGTGCTCCACGGCCTGCTCCAGGGAGTCGACGACGGCGGCCGCGATGTCGTACGAGAGGTACTCGGTCTCCCAGTCCTCCGCGGTCGCCGGTACGACGGTGGCCTTCGAGCCGGGGGCGTACGTCTGGACGCGCTCGTCGGCGTGCACGGTCACGCCCGCGTCGGCGAGGGCGTCCAGGGCGCGCGGCAGGAAGGCGTCGGCGATGCCCGCGTGCACGAGGAGGGTCTCGGCGGCGTTGCAGACGCTGACGCGCTGCGCCTTGGAGTTGATCAGGATCTCGACGGCCGTGTCGAGGTCGGCGTCCTGGTCCACGTACACGTGGCAGTTGCCGGTGCCGGTCTCGATGACGGGGACGGTGGACTCCTCGACGACGGTCCTGATCAGCGAGGCGCCGCCGCGCGGGATCAGGACGTCGACGAGGCCGCGGGCGCGCATCAGCTCGCGGACGGATTCGCGGCTCTCGCCGGGCACGAGCTGGACGGCGTCGGCCGGGAGCCCGGCGCCTCCGACGGCGTCGCGCAGGACGCGCACCAGGGCCGTGTTGGAGGAGTAGGCGGATGACGAACCGCGCAGCAGCACCGCGTTGCCGGACTTCAGGCAGAGGGCGGCGGCGTCCACGGTGACGTTCGGCCGGGCCTCGTAGATGATGCCGACGACGCCGAGGGGGACGCGGACCTGGCGCAGGTCGATGCCGTTGGGCAGCGTGGAGCCGCGCACGACCTCGCCGACGGGGTCGGGCAGCGCGACGACGTCCCGCACGTCGGCGGCGATGGCGCGCACGCGCTCGGGCGTGAGCGTGAGCCGGTCGACGATGGCCTCGCTGGTCCCGGCCGCGCGGGCGCGCTCGACGTCCTCGGCGTTGGCCTCGACGATCTCCGCCGTACGCACTTCGAGGGCGTCGGCCATGGCGAGCAGCGCGTCGTCCTTCGCGGCCCGCGGCAGCGGCGCGAGCTGCGCGGCGGCGGCCCGGGCGCGGTAGGCGGCCTGGGCGACCGGGGTCATGTTGTCGTACGGCGAGAGCGGGGCGGTCATGGGGGCAGGGTAACCGCGCGTCCCTGGCCGTCCAGCCGGTATCCCACTCCGCGAGACATGGCCGGTAATGACCAGTGGTGCGTAACCTCGCCGGTGGGGGCGCCTTCAGGGTGGACCGCACCACGTTGTCGGGCGTCTGCGGTTTCGTCGTGGCCGGTCGCGCCCACGCGGCGGCGCCGCACGTCGAAACGGTCCCGCGCCCCTACGGGGCGCTCCCCCTGCTCAGAAGGGGTGGACGCCGACGGGCGTCGCGGGCAGCGGCCCGTACCCCTCCGCGATCCGCTGGTGGTAGGTGTCGCGGTCGATCACTTCGAGGCCGACGATCTCCCAGGGGGGAAGCTGTGCGGTCTGCCGGTGCTCGCCCCACAGGCGCAGCGCGACCGCCGCGGCGTCGTGCAGGTCGCGGGCCTCTTCCCAGTAGCGGATCTCCGCGTGGTCGTGGGCGTACCGGCTGGTCAGCAGAAAGGGGTGGTCGTGGGCGAGCTGTTCGAGGCCCCGCCTGACCTCCTGGAGCGGAGTCCTGGCGCCGGAGACGCTGAGGGTCACGTGCCACAGGCGCGGCGCCTCGGCGCGCTCGCCGCCCGTGTCGTGGGGGCTCTCGTCCGTCTGCCGCGCCTCTGACTCCCGGTCGTGGCCCTCGCCCGCCTCCTCGGCGTACGTCGCCCCCGCGGCGACGCTCGTCAGGGCGCGCTCAGCCGACCCGCGGGACGCCGCCCCTGGGCGCACTCGTCTCACGACGGCCTCCTTCAACCAGTGCTGATGCGGATACGCAACGGTCGTTACGCAACGGTCGTGCGGAACTGCCTTGCCACAAAGTTGAGCAGGACAAGCGGTCTCTCGGGGCGATTTTCCGGAGTTTCCCCTCGGGCGGGCCGGTCCCGGGACGGCGTTCGCGCCTGTTTTCGGCCTGTTTTCCGCTGGTGTCGGTGGGGTCGGCGGGGATAGCGGGGCAGGACGCACAGGGGTTCGGGCGGGGCGCGGCCCGGCGGCCCCGGTCCCGGCCCTGGCCCCGGCGCCTCAGGGGTGCAGGACCACCAGGTCGTCCCGGTGGATCACTTCGCGCTCGTAGGCGGGGCCGAGCTCGCGGGCGAGCTCGCGCGTGGAGCGGCCGAAGAGCCGGGGCAGCTCCTTGGCGTCGAAGTTCACCAGGCCGCGGGCGACGGCGCGCCCCGAGGGGTCCCGCAGCTCCACCGGGTCGCCCGCGATGAAGTCGCCCTCGACGGCCGCGATGCCCGCGGGCAGCAGCGACTTGCGGCCCTCCACGACCGCGCGGACGGCCCCGTCGTCGAGCGTGAGCGCGCCCCGGGGCGCGGAGGCGTGCTGGAGCCACAGCAGCCGGTCCGCCGAGCGGCGCCCGGTGGCGTGGAAGTACGTGCCCGTGTCCCGGCCCGCGAGTGCGTCCGAGGCGTGGCTCGCGGAGGTCAGGACGACGGGGATGCCCGCGGCCGCGGCGATCCGGGCGGCCTCGACCTTGGTGACCATGCCGCCGGTGCCGACGCCCGCCTTGCCCGCGCTGCCGATCTTGACGTGCGCGATGTCGGCGGGGCCGCGCACCTCGCCGATGCGCGCCGTGCCCGCGGCCGCGGGGTCGCCGTCGTACAGGCCGTCGACGTCCGAGAGCAGGACGAGCAGGTCGGCGCGGACGAGGTGGGCGACGAGGGCGGCGAGCCGGTCGTTGTCGCCGAAGCGGATCTCGTCGGTCGCGACGGTGTCGTTCTCGTTGACGACCGGCAGGGCGCCCATGGCGAGGAGCTTGTCGAGGGTGCGCGAGGCGTTGCGGTGGTGGGCGCGGCGGCTGGTGTCGTCGGTGGTGAGCAGGACCTGCCCGACGCGGATGCCGTAGCGCGCGAAGGAGGCCGTGTAGCGGGCCATGAGCAGGCCCTGGCCGACGCTGGCCGCGGCCTGCTGGCGGGCCAGGTCCTTGGGGCGCCGGCGCAGGCCGAGCGGCGCGAGCCCGGCCGCGATGGCGCCGGAGGACACGAGCACGATCTCGTGCTCCCCCCCGCTGCGGTGTCTGGCCAGCACGTCGACGAGCGCGTCAACGCGATCCGCGTCGAGGCCGCCCGAAGCGGTGGTCAGCGAGGAGGACCCCACTTTGACGACGACCCGGTGAGCCTCTGCCACGCCCTGCCTAGTCACGCGCTTCCCCAAATGATCCCGATGCTGCTGGCCCTGCGAATCTACGCGAAGACGGGGGCCCGGCGCCCCGGCGTTCCGGCCGGTGGACCACGCGGGGGCGTCCGGCCGGCCGCACGGGGGCGGCAAGCAGCCACGCGGTGGAATTCCGGCCCCCGCACCCCGTGACCTTTGCCCCTATATGCGGTGATTAGCATCACGGAAGATTGCTAGGGAGGCACCCGGCGTCATACGGTCAGGGGTCTTCTACTCATCCGGATGCGCGATGACCTCGTCCGCTCGCCCGGATTCCCGCACCGCCCCCGCCCTGTCCGACCGCCCCCCGCCAGGAGCTCAAGCCCGTGCCCTCCGCCGGACTCGCCAACCGCCGCATCGTGCAGCTCACCGCGCTGCTGACGATGTTCGCACTCTTCGCGGCTCAGCTCGCCACCGCGCTGATCCCGTACGTCCCGGTGTTCATCGCCGCCTCCGCGGCGAACCTCGCGCTCGACATCTACCTGCAGTACAAGCAGCCGGGGCTGCTCTCGCTGCTCGGCAAGGTCCGCTTCGACGTCATCGTCCGGCAGCTGCTGCGGGACATGCTGATCCTGGTCGGCCTGCTGCGCATCGACGGCATCGAGCCGCTCTCCGAGCAGTCGCCGCTGACCATCTCGCTGCTCGTCTTCTTCGCGCTGCACTTCACCTGCACGGCCACCGCCGTCATGGTCCGCCGCAGCCGTCAGCTGCCGGTGGTCACGCGGAACATCGACACCTCCGCGCTGCACCTCACCGCCGCGCCGCCGCGCCTGCTGGCCCGCCAGCACGCGCGCCGCCTGCTCCTGTTCTCGGTGCCGACGACCCTGGGCCTGCTGCTCACGGCGGCCACCACCGACGCGTACTGGGGCGGCATCGGCCTCGGCATCTCCCTCGCGCTCCTGGGCGGCAGCGTCGCCTACCTCGCGACCTGGCTGTTCCCCAAGAAGCGCGCCAAGAACACCGAAGCGGTCATGGAGTGGCTCGACCAGTGGCTGGCCGACTACCAGCCGACGGTCGGCATGTACTTCTCCGGCGGCACCACGTCCGCGTACCAGGCCAACATGTGGCTCTCCACGCTCTCGCAGCTCGACGGCAACCCGCTGATCGTCCTCCGCGAGCGCTTCATGGTCCAGAAGATCGACTCCACGGACGTGCCGATCATCTGCTTCCCGAAGGTCGCCACGATGTTCTCCCTGGAGCAGTCGACGCTGAAGATGCTCCTGCACCCGGCGAACGCCGCGAAGACCTCGCAGGTCCTGCGCATCCCGTCGATCAAGCACGCCTTCATCAACCACGGCGAGAGCGACAAGCTCTCCTCCTGCAACCCGTACGCCAAGGCGTACGACGAGGTGTGGGTCGCGGGTCCCGCCGCGCGCGAGCGCTACCAGCTCGCCGACATCGGCGTGGACGACAAGGACGTCGTCGAGGTCGGCCGTCCGCAGCTGTCCCCGATCCGTCCGTACGCGGGCCCGCCCACCGGGTCGCACACGACCGTCCTGTACGCGCCGACCTGGGAGGGCTGGGACGGCAACCCCGGCAACACCTCGGTCATCCTCGCGGGCGAGAACATCGTCCGGCACCTGCTCGCCGACCCCGGCGTGCGCCTGATCTACAAGCCGCACCCGATGACCGGCTCCCAGATCCCGGCCGCGGGCGCCGCCAACGAGCGCATCAAGGCCATGATCCGCGAGGCCAACGCCCAGCGCTCCGGCGCCCGGCCCGGCCCGGAGGCCGAAGCCGAGCTGGTCCGCCGCACCGAGGAGCTGAACCTCCTCACCGCGAAGAAGTTCCGCAGGGGCGCGGACGAGCAGGAGCGCATGATGCTCCAGGGCAAGCCCGACGGCGACATCCGCGCCGCGATCATCGAGGCGACCCTCGCCTGGGAGACCGCGTACTGGGCGGCCCTGCCGGAGTGGGAGCACCAGATCATCACCGAGTCGCGCCCGGCGATCTTCTCCTGCTTCAACCAGGCCGACGTGCTCATCAGCGACGTCTCCTCGGTCGTGTCCGACTGGCTGAGCAGCGAGAAGCCGTACGCCGTCGCCAACACGACCGGGCTGAGCGAGGCGGACTTCCGCGCCGGCTTCCCGACCGTGCGGGCCGCGGCCATCCTGTCGCCCGAGGCGGAGGGCGTGCCCGCGCTCCTGTCCGCCGTGCGCGACCCGCGCCACGACGTGCACGCCGAGGCGCGGGCCGAGCTCAAGGAGCACCTGCTCGGTCCTTCCGACCCGCCCTCCCTCGTCCGCTTCAACGCGGCGGCGATGGAGCTGTGCGCCAAGTCCGAGGCGCGGCGCGTGCGCGCTGCCGCCCGGGTCGCGGCGGAGATCCCCGCGCAGCGGGAGGAGGCCGCGGAGGAGGCTGCCGCGGAGGCGGCCGAGTCGGCCGCGGAGGAGCTGGAGTCGGCGTAGTCCGTACGACGAAGGGGCCCGGAGCGAGTGATTCGCTCCGGGCCCCTTCGCTTGCTCCGGGACGGTTGCTCGGCGCCTGCCAGGCAGCGCCTAGAACGGGTTGAAGTCCTTGAACTCCCGTTCCGACTCGTCGCGCTCGGCGTCGCGGTCGCGGCGGCGCTGGGCCGCGGGACGCGGGGCCTCAAAGCGGTGGTCCTCGCCGCGGCGGCCGAGCATCTCGGCGCCCGCGGACATCGACGGCTCCCAGTCGAAGACGACGGCGTCGTCCTCGGGGCCGATGGCGACGCCGTCGCCCGCGCGGGCGCCCGCCTTCATCAGCTGGTCCTCGACGCCGAGGCGGTTGAGCCGGTCAGCGAGGTAGCCGACGGCCTCGTCGTTGTTGAAGTCGGTCTGGCGGACCCAGCGCTCCGGCTTCTCGCCGCGGACGCGGTACACGACCTCGCCGTCCTCGTCCTCGCGCGTCACGGTGAAGCCCGCGTCGTCGACGGCCTTGGGCCGGATGACGATGCGCGTGGCCTCCTCCTGGGGCTTGGCGGCCCGCGCCCCCGCGACCAGCTCGGCGAGCGCGTACGAGAGCTCCTTGAGGCCCTTGTGGGCGACGGCGGAGACCTCGAAGACGCGGTAGCCGCGCTCCTCCAGGTCGGGCCTGACCAGGTCGGCGAGGTCCTGGCCGTCGGGGATGTCGACCTTGTTGAGGACGACGAGCCGGGGCCGGTTCTCCAGGCCCCCGCCGTACTGCCGCAGCTCGGCCTCGATCACGTCGAGGTCGGAGACCGGGTCGCGGTCCGACTCCAGGGTCGCGGTGTCCAGGACGTGCACGAGCACGCTGCACCGCTCGACGTGGCGCAGGAACTCAAGGCCCAGGCCCTTGCCCTGGCTGGCGCCGGGGATGAGGCCGGGCACGTCGGCGATGGTGTAGACGGTGGAGCCCGCGGTGACCACGCCGAGGTTCGGCACGAGCGTCGTGAACGGGTAGTCCGCGATCTTCGGCTTGGCGGCGGACAGGACCGAGATCAGCGAGGACTTGCCCGCGCTCGGGTAGCCCACGAGCGCCACGTCCGCGACGGTCTTCAGTTCCAGGATCACGTCGCCCGCGCCGCCGGGCACGCCGAGCAGCGCGAAGCCGGGGGCCTTGCGCCGGGCGGAGGCGAGCGCCGCGTTGCCGAGCCCGCCGCGGCCGCCCTGGGCGGCGACGTACGAGGTGCCGTGGCCGACGAGGTCCGCCAGGACGTTGCCCTCGCGGTCCAGGACGACCGTGCCGTCCGGCACCGGCAGGATCAGGTCCTGGCCGTCCTTGCCGGAGCGGTTGCCGCCCTCGCCGGGCTTGCCGTTGGTGGCCTTGCGGTGCGGGCTGTGGTGGTAGTCGAGCAGGGTGGTGACCGACTGGTCGACGACCAGCATCACATCGCCGCCACGGCCGCCGTTGCCGCCGTCCGGGCCGCCCAGCGGCTTGAACTTCTCACGGTGGACGGAGGCACAGCCGTGGCCTCCGTTACCCGCGGCGACGTGCAGCTCGACGCGGTCCACGAAGGTGGTCATGGTTCGGTGCCTCCAGAAACGTACGGGGTTGTCACTGCTTGCTGTGTCTATTCAAAACACGCGAAAGGCGGACCCGCTTCCCGACAGGGAAGTGAGGTCCGCCTCGCGAAAGTTCCGGTCAGAGTGCCGTTCAGGCGACCGGGACGATGTTCACGACCTTGCGGCCGCGGTGGGTACCGAACTCCACCGCACCGGCGTCCAGGGCGAACAGGGTGTCGTCCTTGCCGCGGCCGACGCCCGAGCCCGGGTGGAAGTGGGTGCCGCGCTGGCGGACCAGGATCTCACCGGCGTTGACGACCTGACCGCCGAAGCGCTTCACGCCGAGCCGCTGAGCATTGGAGTCGCGACCGTTCCGGGTGGACGATGCGCCCTTCTTGTGTGCCATCTTGTCTCAGTCCCTTACTTCGCAGCCGTGGGGATGCCGGTGACCTTGATCGCCGTGTACTGCTGACGGTGACCCTGGCGACGGCGGTAGCCGGTCTTGTTCTTGTAGCGCAGAATGTCGATCTTCTGGCCCTTGTGGTGGTCCACGACCTCAGCCGTGACCTTGATGCCGGCCAGGACCCACGGGTCGCTGGTCACGGACTCGCCGTCGACAACGAGCAGGGTCGAGAGCTCGACCGTGTCGCCAACCTTGGCAGTGGAAATCTTGTCAACCTCAACGATGTCGCCGACAGCAACCTTGTGCTGGCGACCACCGCTGCGCACGATGGCGTACACGCGGATCTCTCTCTCGCTCGGAACGGAATCCCCGCAGTCCAGCCGCCCGGCGCGACAGCGCGAACGGCCTCTCCCGGACACTTCTGGGAAATTCCCGGGAGGAAGAAGGTTTACGAGGGTGGGCGCACGTATGGACACGCCGACGGTCAAGATTACGGGGCCCGCCCGTACGGGTCAAACCGGGCCCCGCACAGCGCTCAGCGCGTCGGCTTCTCACCGTCCGGCGGCAGCGGCTTCACGCCCCTGCACAGGTCCGTCTTGTCCTTGGTCCCCGGCCACGCCACCTTCTTCACGCGGTTGAAGTGCTTGAGGTAGGTGTTGTGCACGGCGTCGTCGTCGACCTTCACGATCAGCTCGTCGTTCTCGCGGAGCGCGGGCGCGGTGTAGTTCTGCGAGCCGGTGAAGGACACCTTCTTGATCTTGCCGTCGTACTTGCCGTCGATGAGCACGTACTTGCTGTGGATGATGAACGGCGTGACGAGCTTCTGGCCGGGCCTGAGCGGGTCCCGGTCGTCGTTGTAGCAGCGCAGGGCCGGGCCGCCGGGCTCGTGCAGCCCCTCCCAGGTGCCGGGCTTGCCGTTCTGGCTCTTGGCGCTGTCCGTCTCGGCGTACACGAGCTCGACGGCGCAGCCCGCCTTCTGCAGGGAGACCAGCTTGTCGGCGATCTGCTTGCGGGTGATCTTGAAGATGGAGGCGCGGACCTTGGTGCTGCGCTTGACGCCCTTCGCGTCCTTGTACGTGCACGAGACGTTGTTCAGGACCGAGTACATGGTGTCGGTCTCGTTCACCGTGCCGACGCGCGGGAAGAAGTACGCCTTGTAGCGCCCGCTGCTGACCGTGCGGTAGTCCCAGGCCTCCCAGTTCCTGCCGACCATGTCGGTGAAGTACTCGGAGAACGCGTCGTACATGGCCGGGTTGTCCGGCAGCAGCAGCGCGTCGTTGAAGAACTTGGTGTGCGCCGACGGGGTCGAGTTCGACGTGGTCTGCACGACGACGTCCCGGGCCCCCTTGACCTCGGAGAACAGCCAGAACTTGTTGTGCATGATCGATTTGCCGTACTTCGGGTCGCCGAGGCACGACTTGTTCGGCGGGCACAGCGTGACGAAGGACGACTTGGCCCGGTTGGCGCCGAGCTCGTTCACGAGCGTGGCGTACGCGGTGTTGTCCGGGCGGTCCGTCTTGCTGGTCGAGTCGAGCAGGATCTGTACGTCGACCCCGCGCTTGTGGGCGCTGACGAGCGCCTCGACTATGGGGGCCTCCCACACGTGGTAGACGGCGACCTTGATGGTCGAGCCCGGCACGGCCGCGTCGGTCAGCTCGATGAGCCGGGTGCGGATCGCGTGCTGCTGGTCGACGGTGCCCAGCGGGTCGTTGAAGACCGGGCCCTCGGGCCAGGAGGGCGTCGTGGCGGGCGCGGCGGTGGCGGTGGCCGTGGCCGGCAGGGTGGCGGCCGACAGGACCGTCGCCAGGACCGCGGCCTGGCGCCCTCCCTTGGCGGGCCGTACCGCCCTGTGGCGCCCCGTGCCCCTCAGGCGTATCCCCCGTGGACGTGCTGCCGCCATGTCCATCCCTCCCCTTGCTCAACGGACCGGATGAGTCTTACAGGTATCCGGCTCCGCCACCAAGTGCGGGGTGAAAAGGCGATATCGACAACGGATGGGTGACAGTGGAGCGCGGGAACGCAGGAGCCCCCGCCCGGCGGAATCGCCGGACGGGGGCCCCGAGCTCCTGACCTCTGCGGTCGCTGTGCCCTTACGGGTCAGCTCGCGTCGGCCGAGACGGCGGACGGCGACGACTGCTCGGCCGCCGCGGCCTTCTTGGCGGTGGTCTTCTTCGCCGCCTTCTTGGCCGTCGTCTTCTTCGCGGTCGTCTTCTTGGCCGCGGTCTTCTTGGCCGCCGTCGTCTTCTTGGCCGCCGTCTTCTTCGTGGCGGCCTTCTTGGCGGTGGCCTTCTTGGCCGTCTTGCGCGCCGCCTTCTTGGCGGGCTTGGCCTCGGCGTCGGCCTCGGGGGCCGCTTCCGCGGCCGCCTCTTCGGCGGTCGCGGACGGGGCCTCGGGGGCCTGCTCCACCGGCTTGTCGGCCGGCTTCTCCACCGGCTTGTCCGCCGCGGGGAGGACCACCACGGCCGCGTCCTCCGACGCGGTCGGCGCGGTCGCCTTGCGGACGGCGCGGCGGCGCGGCCGGGCCGGGGCCTCGGCGACGGGCTCGGCGACGGGCTCCACGACCGACTCCGCGACGGGCTCGGCGGCAGCGGCCACCGGCTCCGGCTCGGCCGGTGCCGTCGGCTCCTGCTTGGCGGCCTCAGTGACGACCACCTCGGCGTCGACGGCGGCCTTCGGCGAACCGGCCGGAGCCGATGCCTTACGGGTCGCGCGGCGGCGCGTACGCCCCTTGGGAGCGGCGTCGTCCTCGGCGGCGGGCGCCGGGGCCGAGGCCTCGGTCACCGGGGCGGCCTCGACGGGCGCCGCCTTCTCGGGCGCCGCCTGCGCGGGCTCGGTCTTCGCGGGCTCCTCGGCCTGCACGGACTCGGCCTTCGCGGACTCGGCCTTCTCCGACCGGGTCTTCGCCGAGCCGGACTTGGCCTTCTTGGCCTTGCGTCCGGACTCCGGCCGCTCGGCCTCGGGCGACTGCTCGGGCTGCTCGGCCCGCGCGGTCGCGGCGGGGGCCTCCGCGGTCTGCTCCGACTGCGGCGCGCCCGCCGGAGCCGACGCGCGGCGCGTGGCCCGGCGCCGCGAACGGCCCCGGGTCGCCGCGGCCGCCTCGGCCTCCGCGGCGCTGCTGTACAGCTCCTCGTCCGGCGCGAAGTCGGGCTCGGGCAGCGCCGTCGGCGCGGCGGTCTCCGCCTCGACCTCGGCCGCCGTCTCGGTCGTCGTGTCCTCGGACTCGACGGCCGCGGGGGCCTCGTGCGTGTGCTCGGCACCGCCGCGTCCGCGCTTCTTGCGCTTGCCGCCGCCACCGGCGGACGTCGCCTGGTCCATGTGCACGATCACACCGCGGCCGTTGCAGTGGACGCAGGTCTCGGAGAAGGACTCCAGGAGGCCCTGGCCCACCCGCTTGCGGGTCATCTGGACGAGGCCGAGCGAGGTCACCTCGGCGACCTGGTGCTTCGTACGGTCGCGGCCCAGGCACTCCAGCATCCGCCGGAGGACCAGGTCGCGGTTGGACTCCAGGACCATGTCGATGAAGTCGATGACGACGATGCCGCCCAGGTCGCGCAGCCGGAGCTGGCGCACGATCTCCTCGGCCGCCTCCAGGTTGTTCCTGGTGACGGTCTCTTCGAGGTTGCCGCCCTGACCGGTGAACTTGCCGGTGTTGACGTCGATCACGACCATGGCTTCGGTCTTGTCGATCACCAGCGAGCCGCCGCTCGGCAGCCAGACCTTGCGGTCGAGCGCCTTCGCCAGCTGCTCGTCGATCCGGTACGTCGCGAAGACGTCGACCTCGGACGTCCAGCGCTGGAGCCGGTCCGCCAGGTCGGGGGCGACGTGCGAGACGTAGCCGTGGATCGTCTGCCAGGCGTCGTCACCACTGATGATGACCTTGGAGAAGTCCTCGTTGAAGATGTCGCGGACCACGCGGACGGTCATGTCCGGCTCGCCGTACAGCAGGCTCGGCGAGCTGGTGGTGGTCATCTTCGACTTCTTGAGGATGTCCTCCCACTGCGCCTGGAGCCGCTCGACGTCGCGGCGCAGCTCGTCCTCGCTCGCGCCCTCGGCGGCGGTGCGCACGATCACGCCCGCGTCCTCGGGGACGATCTTCTTGAGGATGGTCTTCAGACGCGCCCGCTCGGTGTCGGGCAGCTTGCGGCTGATGCCGGTCATCGAGCCCTCGGGCACGTAGACCAGGTAGCGGCCGGGCAGCGAGACCTGGCTGGTCAGACGGGCGCCCTTGTGGCCGATCGGGTCCTTGGTGACCTGCACCAGGACCGACTGGCCGGACTTGAGGGCGGACTCGATGCGGCGCGGCCCGTTGGCCATGCCGAGCGCCTCGAAGTTGACCTCACCGGCGTACAGGACGGCGTTGCGGCCCTTGCCGATGTCGATGAAGGCGGCCTCCATCGACGGCAGGACGTTCTGCACCTTGCCCAGGTAGACGTTGCCGACGTACGACGTCGACTGCTCCTTGTTGACGTAGTGCTCGACGAGCACGTTGTCCTCAAGGACGCCGATCTGGGTGCGGTCGCCGTTCTGGCGGACGATCATCTCGCGGTTGACCGCCTCGCGGCGGGCCAGGAACTCGGCCTCGGTGATGATCGGCACCCGGCGGCGGCCCTGCTCGCGCCCCTCGCGGCGGCGCTGCTTCTTGGCCTCGAGACGGGTCGAGCCCTTGATGGACTGCACCTCGTCCGACGGCGCGTCGTCGCTCTTCTTGCGCGGCTCGCGCACCTTCACGACCGTGCGCTCGGGGTCGCCGTCGCCCGGCTCGGACTCGGCGGCGTCACCGGCGCGGCGGCGACGGCGGCGGCGACGGCGGCTGCTGCTGGAGCCGGCCGGGCCGTCAGCGGCGTCGTCGGCCTCTTCGGCGTCCTCCGCGGTCTGCTCGGCGGCGTCCTCGGCGTCCTGCTCCGCCTGCTCGGCGGCGATGTCGGCATCGGCCTCGGCGTCGGCGCTGTCGGCGTCCGCGGACTCGCCGCGACGACGACGGCGGCCACCACGGCGGCGACGGCGGCCCTGGCGCTCGCCGGCCTCCTCGCCATCGGCGGCCTCGGTCTCGGCCTCGGCCTCGGCGTCCTGGGGCTCATCGGCCTCGGGGGCCTCGGGAGCCTCCGTGACCACCGCGGTCTCGACGGGCTGCGGGGCCTCGACGGGCTGCTCGTCGGCGGCACGGCGGCGACGGCGACGGCGCGGGCCCGTCTCCTCCTCGGCGGCGGGCGCGCTCTCGGCCTCGGCCGCCTCGGCGGCGGCAGCGGCGGCGGCGCGCTCCGGGGTCTGGAACATCGGCTCGGTGAACACCGGCGCCTGGAACACGGCGACGGACGGGCGCGCGGGCCGCTGGCCGTCGTCGCCCTTCGCACGCGCCTCGGCGGGCGGCGCGGTGAACCCGGCGGCGGCCTTGCGGGTGGCGCGGCGGCGGGCGCGAGCGGGGCGGGCGGCCTCGGCCTCGGCCTCCGGCTCGGCGGCGGCCTGCGGGGCCTCAGCGGCCTTCGCCTCCGCGGCGGGCGCGGCGGCCGCGCGGGTGGCACGGCGACGGGCGCGGCGGGGCGTCTCGGTCTCGACGGCCGCGGGGGCCTCGGCGGCCGGGGCGGTCTCGGCGGTGGTGGTGTCCGGCACGTCGGCGGTCTCCTCGGCCTGCGGCTCGGCGGCGGGGGCGGCGACGGCGCGGGTGGCACGACGGCGCGCACGACGCGGCGCGGCCTCGACCTCGGCCTCCGGCTCGGCGGCGGCCTCGGGCTCCTCCGCGGCGACCGGCTCGGCGGCCTCGGCGGCGGGCTCCTTCGGGGCCTCGTCAGCGGCCTTGGGGGCACCGGCCGGAGCCGACGCCTTACGGGTCGCACGACGACGCGTACGCGCCGCAGGCGCCGCCTCAACGGTCTCAGCGGCCTCAGCGGTTTCGGCGACCGACGGCTCGACGGCCTCGGCCTGCTCCGCGGCGGCCTCCTTCGGGGCCTCCTCCGCGGCCTTGGGCGCACCGGCCGGAGCCGACGCCTTACGGGTCGCACGACGACGCGTACGCGCCGCAGGCGCCGCCTCAACGGTCTCAGCGGCCTCGGCGACGACGGCCTCGGCGGCCGTCTCGTCCGTCTCCTCGGTGTCCACGTCCACGGTGGCGGGGGCGGCCGGTATGGCCGGAGCGGCGTCCGTGGCGGTGCCCGCGGGCGGTCCCGCGGGGCGCGACGCGGCGCGGCGCCGACGGCGCGGCGGCAGCGTGTCGCTGGGGGTGCTGCTGTTCTGCGATCCCTCAGTGGGGTCGTTCGGCTCAAGCATGCGGGCGGTTCTCCCGTCACGCTCCCGGGCGCCGCGCCGTAAGCCGGACGTACCCGCGGCCCTCGCCTGTCGCGGGGGGCCGCCATCCGAGGGCGTGGGCGCCGCACGGGAGCTGTCTATGTCTTGTCTCGCCGGTTCCGTACGCTCCTGGCGGACGGCCTGGCGAAAGTCTTCTGGTCAGTGCGCTGCCCGACCCAGGTGGCTCCCGAGTACCAAGGGCGGCGCTGCGGTGTTCTCGGCGAACGCCCCTACGCGGGACCTTCCGGCACCGGCGCCGTCGCGGCGGCAGCTGCGGCGGCCCCTGAATCGGGGTGCCGATCGGCCGGGGCGGCCGTGACTGCCTCGCGGTCGGGCGCGAGCGGGTCGGTCACCGTGCCGGTCTCGTCATCGAAAAGCCCCTGCGCCAGCCTGGTCACCGCTGCGGGGACCGGCGGCGCCAGGTCGGCCACAGCTCGGAGACCGGACAGGACGTCGTCGGGTCGGACGGCAGGTGTCACGTGCCGTACAACCAGCCGCAGTATCGCACAGGGCTTGTCGGTCGGCCTATCAGCGACGGAGGCGAGCGCCTCCGGGCCGAGGGCGTCCAGGCTCACGACGGCGGCGCGGGCGTCGAACGTGCGCATCCCGTTCTTCGTGCGGCGCTGGACCTCGACGGTCTCGGCGGCGCGGAAGGCGGCGGCGGCCCGCTCGGCGTCGGCGGTCTCCACGCCGTCAAGACGCAGCTCCCACACGGAGGCGGTCAGCCGGTCGGCGAGGCCGGAGACACGGGCCTCGACGGCGTCCGTGATGTCGAGCCCGGCGGGCAGCGACTCGTTGAGCAGCTCCCGCAGCTTCTGCGGGTCGCGCGGCTCGGTGAGCGCGATCTCCAGATACTCGGCCTCGCTGCCCGTGCCGGTGGGTGCGGCATTGGCGTACGACACCTTCGGGTGCGGGGTGAAGCCCGCCGAGTACGCCATGGGCACCTCGGCGCGGCGCAGCGCCCGCTCGAAGGCGCGCTGGAAGTCACGGTGGCTGGTGAACCGGAGGCGGCCGCGCTTGGTGTAACGCAGACGGATGCGCTGCGCCACGGGCGCGGGCGGCGGGCCTTCGGGCTGTCGCTTGCCCAGTGTCCTAGTCCTTCGTGAGTGGGGTCGTACCGCTACCTAGGGTACGTCCCCGGCCAGTGTCCGGTTCCCGCCGGGCCCCGGGTCCTTCGATGACGGGCGCCTTCTCGCGGGACGTGCCGAACAGCATCCGGCGGAAGTCGGCCCGGGCCTCGCGCACGCTCTCGCGCACGGAGCCGAGCGCCTGCCGGGCGACGTGGCCCACGGCCCGGGCGCCCCGCGCCACCGGGCGCCACAGCGTGTCGCGCACGGCGTGCCCGACCGGGGTGAGGAGGTTCCGGTACACCCAGCGCACCGGCTCCACGACCATCAGCTTGAAGAGGTGGCACAGGAAGCCCCACACGGCCCGCGAGATGTGCCCGGCGATCCGCCATGCGTGTCCGAACGCGTCCCCGATCTCCCCGGCGACGAAGACGACGGCCCGGCCGACCGGCGCAAGCACCCAGCGCCACAGGGCGACCACGGGCACCACGAAGATCCACCGCAAGAGTGTGCCGACGGCGGTCCCGATGCCCCGGACCACCCACCAGATCCCGAGGCCGATCCCCCGCAGCACCCACCAGACGCCCCGGGCGAGCCACGCGATGCCGTGCCCGACGGGCGTCAGGAGGCGCGCGTACAGCCACCGCGCGGGCTCGACCACGAGCACCCGGCCGAGCCAGGCGAGCCCGTGCCCGACCGGGGTGAGCACCCACCGGTACACCCACACGGCGGGTACGACGACCAGCACGTGCCCGAGCCAGAGAAGGCCTAGCCCGATCGGCTTGAGCACGAACCGCCACAGGGCCACCCAGGGCCAGACGAAGAGGGCCTTGCCGACGAAGCCGAGGACGGCGCCGATCCCCCGCCCGAACCAGGCGAGCGCCCGCCCCAGGGGCCGCAGCGCCCGGTCGAACACGAACCGTCCGCACACCACCAGGGCGTCCCACACGATCCGCACCGGCACCACGAGCACCAGGACCACGATCCGCAGCGGCAGCCGCAGCGCCACCACGAGACACCCCTCGGCCCGCGGGGCGGGCTCGGGCGCGCTCTTCGTCAGCCGCACGGGCCCGGCGGCCGCCTCCGGCGCCCGCGCGGGCCACGGCTGCCGCTCCGGCTGCGGCTGCGGCTCCGCCGGGAGCCCCTTCTCAAGGTCCATGCCTACTGAGACGCCGTCACCGACGCCCCGTTCCCCCCGTTTCCGAACTGCGACGAGCGGGGCCCGCTACTTGACGACCGTGAGCGGCAACAGCTTCTTGCCGGTCGGGCCGATCTGGATCTGCGTGTCCATCTGCGGACACACCCCGCAGTCGAAGCACGGGGTCCAGCGGCAGTCCTCGACCTCGGTCTCGTCGAGGGAGTCCTGCCAGTCGTCCCAGAGCCAGTCCTTGTCGAGGCCGGAGTCCAGGTGGTCCCAGGGCAGGACCTCCTCGTAGGTGCGCTCGCGGGTGGTGTACCAGTCGACGTCGACGCCCATCTCGGGCAGCGTCTTGTCGGCGCACTGCATCCAGCGGTCGTAGGAGAAGTGCTCGCGCCAGCCGTCGAAGCGGCCGCCGTCCTCGTAGACGGCGCGAATGACGGCGCCGATGCGGCGGTCGCCGCGGGAGAGGAGGCCCTCGACGATGCCGGGCTTGCCGTCGTGGTAGCGGAAGCCGATGGAACGGCCGTACTTCTTGTCGCCGCGGATCTTGTCGCGGAGCTTGGCGAGGCGGGCGTCGGTCTCCTCGGCGGAGAGCTGCGGGGCCCACTGGAAGGGGGTGTGGGGCTTCGGTACGAAGCCGCCGATCGACACCGTGCAGCGGATGTCGTTCGAGCCGGAGACCTCGCGGCCCTTCTGGATGACGTTCATCGCCATGTCGGCGATCTGGAGGACGTCGTCGTCGGTCTCGGTGGGCAGGCCGCACATGAAGTACAGCTTCACCTGGCGCCAGCCGTTGCCGTACGCGGTGGCGACGGTGCGGATGAGGTCTTCCTCGGACACCATCTTGTTGATGACCTTGCGCATGCGCTCGCTGCCGCCCTCGGGGGCGAAAGTGAGGCCGGAGCGGCGGCCGTTGCGGGTCAGCTCGTTGGCCAGGTCGACGTTGAAGGCGTCCACGCGGGTGGAGGGGAGGGACAGGCCGATCTTGTCCTCGGTGTAGCGGTCCGCGAGGCCCTTGGCGATGTCGCCGATCTCGGTGTGGTCGGCGGAGGAGAGGGAGAGCAGGCCCACCTCTTCGAAGCCGGTGGCCTTCAGGCCCTTGTCGACCATGTCGCCGATGCCCGTGATCGAGCGCTCGCGCACCGGGCGCGTGATCATGCCCGCCTGGCAGAAGCGGCAGCCGCGCGTGCAGCCGCGGAAGATCTCCACGGACATGCGCTCGTGCACCGTCTCGGCGAGCGGCACGAGGGGCTGCTTCGGGTACGGCCACTCGTCCAGGTCCATGACGGTGTGCTTGGACACGCGCCACGGCACGCCGGACTTGTTCGGCACGACGCGGCCGATGCGGCCGTCCGGAAGGTACTCGACGTCGTAGAACGCCGGGATGTAGACACTGCCGGTCCTGGCGAGGCGGAAGAGGACCTCCTCGCGGCCGCCGGGACGGCCCTCGGCCTTCCAGGCGCGGATGATCTCCGTCATGTCGAGCACGGCCTGCTCGCCGTCGCCGATGATCGCCGCGTCGATGAAGTCCGCGATCGGCTCGGGGTTGAAGGCCGCGTGCCCGCCCGCGAGGACGATCGGGTCGTCGAGCCCGCGGTCCTTGGACTCCAGCGGGATGCCCGCGAGGTCCAGGGCCGTCAGCATGTTCGTGTAGCCGAGCTCCGTGGAGAAGCTCAGGCCGAAGACGTCGAAGGCCTTCACGGGGCGGTGCGAGTCGACGGTGAACTGCGGGACCTTGTGCTCCCGCATCAGCTCCTCCAGGTCCGGCCACACGCTGTACGTGCGCTCGGCGAGGACGCCGTCCCGCTCGTTGAGGACCTCGTAGAGGATCATGACGCCCTGGTTGGGCAGACCGACCTCGTACGCGTCCGGGTACATCAGCGCCCAGCGGACATCGCAGGATTCCCACGGCTTGACCGTGGAGTTGAGCTCGCCGCCTACGTACTGGATCGGCTTCTGCACATGCGGGAGCAGGGCTTCGAGCTGCGGGAAAACCGACTCGACAGACATCGCTGGACCTTCGTGAGCTGACAGGGGTGACCCTCAAGCCTAACGTGACCGGGGCCGCGCCCCGTACCTCGATCGGCCCACCCCCGGCGCGCGCTCAGTCGCCGAGCGCCGCCCGCAGCTTCGGTGCCGCCGCCCTGGCCCACACCTCGGGCAGCTCCCGCTCCCGGGCCGCCGCGGCCGCCTCCTCGCGGCCGTACAGCAGGCCCCAGGTGTACGCGGACTCGCCCGCCGCGTGCGCCTGGATCGCCAGGTTCCGCAGGGCCTCGCGGGCGACGACGCTGTCCTGGTGCTCGCCGAGGACGCTCTGCACGGCCTTCATGCGCTTCGCGAAGCGCTTCGCGGGCTTGCCGAGGGCGGGCTTCGCGGCCTCGCCCGCGTACCGGGCGCGCTTGGCCGCCTTGCGGGCCTCGTGCATCGCCGCGTCGCGCTCCTCGCCGGGGGCGAGGGCGAGGGCGTGGTCCACGCGGGCGGCCAGGCGGTCGAAGTCCTTGCGGACCGCCTCGGGCAGGACGTTCCCCGCGGGGGCCGCGGCGGCCTTGCGCAGCGGCGGGTCTGCGAGCAGCGCGTCGACGGCGTCCAGGAGGGCAAGATAGCGCGGCGAGTCGAGGACGGCGACCGTCTTGCGGCGCGATCCGGTGCGGCCCGCGATCGACCAGATCCGCAGGCGGGCGCGGACCGGGCCGAGGCGCAGCGTGCGGGGGACCTCCGCGAGGGCCGTCGTGAGGCGCTCGGTGAGGACCTCGCGGTCGCGGTCCACGCCCAGCTCTCCGGCCAGCCACTTCAGCTCGTCGCCGAGCGGGTCGGTGGCCTCCCTGTCGAGGACCTTCCGGTACGTCTTGAAGGCGCTGCGCATGCGGCGCGTCGCCACGCGCATCTGGTGGACGGAGTCGGGGAGGTCCTGGCGGACGGCGGGGTCCATGGCGATCAGGGCGTCGCGCTGCTCGCGGAGGTAGGCGAGGACGTGGGCGCCGGCTCCGTCACCTGTGCGGGGCTGGGGGTGGGTCACTCGTCCCGCGGGACGACCGCCCGCGGCGAGGACCCCGTCTGCCGTCTCCGACAGCGCCCGGGCCAGCTTCGAGCTCGATGTCGAGCGGCGTACGCCCGCCTTGCGGAGCTTCTTCTCGACCCTGTCCAGGAGTTTCGGGTCCGCCGTCTCCCCCAGTTCGACCTCGATCTCCGTCCAGGCGGTCGCGCCGGGGCCGCCGTGCAGGCGTTCCGCCCGTACGCCGTCGACGCTGACCTCGGCGAGGAGGGTGCCCGACCCGTCCACGAGGTGGCGTACGGCGCGTGCCGAGCGGAGGCGTACGACCGGCACCAGCGGGGTGTCGCGCACGCGGGAGCGGACCAGGCCCGCGAGGGGGCGGGGGACGTCGTCCGACAGGGGGGCGTGGACCTCGTCGCGCACGCCGTCCGCGAGCGCGACGGGGAGCTTCAGGTGCCAGCCCGCGTCGGAGCCGCCGGTGCGGCGGCGCAGGGTGATGGCGGCCTCGGCCAGGCGCTGGTCGGCGGTGTCGTAGTAGACGGCGTCCAGGTCGGCGACGCCCTTGTCGATGACGTCGGCCACCCCGGCGACGCCGCTCAGGTCGGGGAGGCTTCCGTCGGCTCCGGCGTCGTACTTGCGCTCGATCTCGCGGTGCGTCGCAGTCCCGTGCTTCGTGTCCGCCATGAACCGAATCTAGACGCGATCCGGGGCGCCCGGCAGTCCCTGGGCGCCCCGGTTGCGGGATCAGGCCGACAGCGGCCGCTGCACCTTGATCGACTGGAGGAGGCCGACGGCCACCCAGACGGCGAACATCGACGTTCCGCCGTAGGAGACGAAGGGCAGCGGGAGGCCCGCCACGGGCATGATGCCGAGGGTCATGCCGATGTTCTCGAAGGCCTGGAAGGCGAACCAGGCGATGATCCCGGCGGCGACGATCGTGCCGTACAGCTCGGTCGTCTCGCGGGCGATGCGGCAGGCGCGCCACAGGACCACGCCGAGGAGGAACAGGATCGCGCCCGCGCCGACGAAGCCCAGTTCCTCGCCCGCGACGGTGAAGACGAAGTCGGTCTGCTGCTCGGGCACGAACTGGCCGGTGGTCTGGGAGCCGTGGGTGAGCCCGGTGCCGGTGAGGCCGCCGGAGCCGATGGCGATGCGGGCCTGGTTGGTGTTGTAGCCGACGCCCGCCGGGTCGAGCGCGGGGTTGGCGAACGCGGCGAAGCGGGCGATCTGGTAGTCGTCGAGGACGCCGAGCTGCCATATGGCGACGCCGCCGAGCGCGCCCGCGCCGAGCAGTCCGAAGACCCAGCGGTTGGAGGCGCCGGAGGCGAGCAGGACGCCGAGGACGATCATCACTATCACCATGACCGAGCCGAGGTCAGGCATCAGCATGATGATCATGATCGGTACGGTGGCGAGGCCGAGGGCCTGGACGACGGTGCGGTGGTCGGGGTGCTCGCGGTCGCCCGCGTCGACGCGGGCCGCGAGCATCATCGCCATGCCCAGAATGATGGTGATCTTGCAGAACTCGGAGGGCTGGAGCGACTGGCCGCCGATGACGATCCAGGCGTGGGCGCCGTTGACGGTCGCGCCGAGCGGGGTGAGGACCAGCAGGATCAGGAAGACCGAGATGCCGTAGAGGATCGGCACGGCGGTGCGCAGCATCGTGTGGCCGAGCCAGATCGTGCCCGCCATCAGCGCGAGGCCGATGCCGATGTTGATGACGTGCTTGATCACGAAGGCGTACGGGTCGTCGCCGACCAGCTCGGTGCGGTTGCGGGTCGCCGAGTAGACGAGCGCCGAGCCGATCACGGAGAGCGCGAGGGCGGCGAGCAGTATCCACCAGTCGAGGCGGCGCAGCAGCGAGTCGCGGGCGAACAGGCGGGCCATGGTGGAGCGCTCGGGGCCGTAGCCCGAGACGGAGAAACCGCTGGTGCCGGCCATCAGTCGCGCCTCCAGCCCGCGGGCGCGCCCGCGAGTTCCTGCTGGTCCTGGTCCTGGTCCCGCCGACCCGGGTCCTGCTGGTCCTGTTGCTGCTGGTCCTGCTGCTGTTGCTGGTCCTGCAGCTCCTGCGGCGTCTTGGGCTTGCCGGGCTTGTACGGCTTGATCTTCGGGGCGTCGATGGAGCCGTCGGCCCCGATCTTCGGCAGGGACTTCTGCGGCTCGGGCAGCAGGGCCTTCTTCAGGTCCTGGTTGCCGCTGTCGTCGAGGCCGTAGATCGCGTTGTAGATCTGGCGCACGGCGGGTCCGGAGGCGCCGGAGCCCGTACCGCCCTGGGAGATCGTCATCACGATCGAGTAGTCCTTGGTGTACGTCGCGAACCACGACGTCGTCTGCTTGCCGTAGACCTCGGCGGTGCCCGTCTTGGCGTGCATCGGGATCTTGTCCTGCGGCCAGCCGCCGAACCGCCAGGCGGCGGTTCCCTTGGTGGCGACGTCGGCGAGGGCACCGTCTATGTCCTTGCGCAGGGCCGCGTCCATGGGCAGCTTGCCGTGCGCCTTGGGCTTGATCTCCTCGACGTGCTTGCCGTCGGGGCTGATGATCGCCTTGCCGACGGTGGGGTCGTAGAGGGTGCCGCCGTTGGCGATGGCGGAGTAGATGGTGGCCATCTGGATGGGCGTGACGAGGGTGTCGCCCTGGCCGATGGAGTAGTTGACGGAGTCACCGGCGCGCATCTTCATGCCTTCGAGGCAGTTCTCGTAGGCGATGCGCTCGGCGTAGTCGCCGCTCTTCTTGCCCTGCTTGCACCAGGCGTCCTTGTTGGCCTTCCAGTAGTCCTTCTTCCAGCGGCGGTCGGGGACGCGGCCGCTGACCTCGTTGGGGAGGTCGACGCCGGTCTCCTTGCCAAGGCCGAACTGGTGGGCGGTCTTGTAGAACCAGTCCTTGGGGTCCTTCGCCGGCTTGTTGCCGCCGTCCTTGCGCCACTCGTCGTGCGACAGCTTGTAGTAGACGGTGTCGCAGGAGACCTCCAGGGCCTGGCCGAGCGTGATGCTGCCGTGGCCCTGGGACTCGAAGTTCTTGAAGACCTGGCCGCCGATCGCGTACGAGCTGGGGCAGGGGTAGCGGCCGTTGAACTCGTAGCCCGCGTTGACGGCGGCGGTCGTCGGGATGACCTTGAAGATCGAGCCCGGGGCGGCCTGGCCCTGGATGGCGCGGTTCAGGAGCGGGTAGTTGGACTTCTTGCCGGTGAGCTTGGCGTAGTCCTTGCCGGAGATGCCGCCGACCCAGGCGTTCGGGTCGTACGTCGGGTTGGAGGCCATGGCGACCACGCGCCCGGTCTTGTTCTCCATGACGACGACGGCGCCCGCGTCGGCCTTGTAGTTCTCGCCGGTGTTGTCGTCGAACTCGTCGCGCGCCTTCTTCATCGCGTCGTTCAGCCAGTACTCGGACACGGCCTGGACGCGGGCGTCGATGCTGGTCACGACGTTCGAGCCGGGCTCGGCCTTGTCGGACTTGGCCTTCCCTATGACCCGCCCGAGGTTGTCGACCTCGTAGCGGGTGACGCCGGCCTTGCCGCGCAGCTGCTTGTCGTACGTGCGCTCGAGGCCGGAGCGGCCCACCTGGTCGGAGCGCAGGAACGGCGAGTCGGTGTCCTTGGCCTTGTTGATCTCGTCGTCCGTGACGGGCGAGAGGTAGCCGAGGACCTGGGCGGTGTTCGCCTTGCCGGGCGCGCCGTAGCGGCGGACGGCGGTGGGCTCGGCGGTGATGCCGGGGAAGTCCTCGGAGCGCTCGCGGATCTGCAGGGCCTGCTTGGGCGTGGCCTCGTCGGTGATGGGGATCGGCTGGTACGGCGAGCCGTTCCAGCAGGGCTGCGGGGTCTTGGAGTCGCACAGCCGGACCTTGTCCGAGACGTCCTTGGTGCTCATGCCGAGGACGTCGGCGAGCTTGGCGAGGACGCCCGCGCCGTCGTCCTTCATCTTCATCAGCTCGGTGCGGGACGCGGAGACCACGAGGCGGGTCTGGTTGTCGGCGATGGGCACGCCGCGGGCGTCGAGGATCTCGCCGCGCACGGCGGGCTGGACGACCTGCTGGACGTGGTTGCCGGAGGCCTCCTCGGCGTACTCGTCGCCGTTGCGGACCTGGAGGTACCAGAGGCGGCCGCCGAGGGTGAGGAGCAGCGAGACGACGAGGATCTGGATGACGACGAGGCGGATCTGGACGCGTGGCGTCCGGCCGGTCTCGGGAATGTTGGTCATGGGCGCAGCCCCTTCTTCGGAAGGGCGGTGGCGGGCGACGGGTGGGCGTTGGTCACTGCTTCGCTCCTCCCCTGTTCCGTACGTCGACGGGTGCGCCGCCTTCGCCGTACGTCAACTGCGGTGCGCTCACAGGCGCTTGACCCCCTTGATCCGTCCGGCGCGGGCGGCGCGGACCTTGGCCGCCTTGGTGCGCAGGCCGCCGCCGCGCTGGTTGCCGATGCTCAGGCCGGTGCCGGAGGACAGGAAGCCCGAGGAGACGTCGGCGGCCTTGCCGCCCCCGGCGGTCTCGCCCAGCGGGTCGTTCTCGGCGCGGCGGGCGAGCGCGATGATCAGCGGAATGGTGAACGGCGCGAGCAGCAGGTCGTACAGGGCGGCCGTGAACAGCAGGCCGCCGAGGCCGACGTGGCGGGCCGCGTCGTCGCCGACGAGGGCACCCACGCCCGCGTACAGGAGCGTCGAGCCGACGGCGGCGCCGACCACGACGAAGAGCGGGCCACTGGCGGAGCGCAGTCGGCCGGTCTCGGGCTTGGCGAGGCCCGCGAGGTAGCCGATGACGCACAGCACGAGGGCGTAGCGCCCGGCGGCGTGGTCGGCGGGCGGCGCCAGGTCGGTGAGCAGGCCCGCGCCGAAGCCGATCAGGGCGCCGCCGACGTGGCCGTAGACGAAGGCCAGGCCGAGGACGGTGAGCAGCACCAGGTCGGGGACGGCGCCCGGCAGCTGGAGCCGGGCGAGCACGCTGACCTGGACGACGAGGGCGACCACGACGAGGGCGCTGGAGAGCAGGATCCGGTTGAAGCGCATGGTGTCAGTGCTCCTACTGCTCGTATCGCTCGGTGCCGTCGGCGGGTGCCTGCCCGGACGGCGTCGCGGTGACCGTCACGGTCGGGGCGGGCTTGGGCTTGGCGGGCTTGTCGGGCAGGACGGTGTCGCGGGGGTCCTTGCGGGGGGCCTCGACGACGACGCCGACGACGTCCAGCTTGGTGAATCCCACGTACGGCCGTACGTACACGTTCCGGGTCAGGTCGCCGCCGGAGGGGTCGACGCGGACGACCTCGCCGACGGGGACGCCGGGCACGAACGGCTTGTCGGCCTGCGAGCCGAAGGTGACCAGGCGGTCGCCCTTCTTGATCTTCGCCTTGCCGTTGAGCATCTGGACCCGCAGCGGGCGGTCGCCCTGGCCGGAGGCGAAGCCGAGCTCGTCGGTCTTCTCCATGCGGGTGCCGACGGTGAAGTCGGGGTCGTTGGCGAGCAGGACCGTCGCGGTGGACGGGCCGACGGTGGTGACGCGGCCGACCAGTCCTTCGCCGTTGAGGACCGTCATGTCGCGCTTCAGGCCGTCGTTCGCGCCGGCGTCGATGGTGACCGTCCAGGAGAAGCCCTGGGCCGCTCCTATGCCGATGACCTCCGCGCCCTTGATGCCGTACTGGCCCGCGCCCGCCTTCTTGAGCAGGGAGTCGAGCTGTTTGACCCGGCTGCGGTTGCGGTCGTCGCTGCCGAGCTTGGCCTTGAGCGCGGCGTTCTCCCGCTCCAGTTGCGCGATGCGGTCGTGGCGGTCACCGGAGTCGCGGACCGCGCCGATGGCGTTGCCGATCGGGTCCACTGCGCCCGCCATGCCGTCCTCGACCGGGCCGAAGACCGTGGCGGCGGCCTGTCGGGCACCGTCGACCGGTGAATCCTCGCCACCACGGATGTCCACCGTGATCAGTGCGAACGCGATGGCGATCAGCAGCACCAGGAGCAGCCGGCTCTCTCGTGTGTCCCTCACGTGCGGCGGCCGTGCCTTCCTCAAGTAGGAATCTGCGGAATGTGAGCCCGCGGGGTCCCCGGAGCCCCGAAGTCCGCGGAATTCTTATGCCTTGCCTATATATCAACGATCCGCCGCACGAGGCGGCAGGCACTCGTACGGCGGACCTTTTCACGTCAGGTCGTGTGCGGGTCGTGACGTCCGGTCAGCGGACGCGGGCCGCCCGGCCACCGTGGTGACCGGGCGCGTGGTGCGCGACGCGGCGGGACGTCGACCGGGTGCCCCCGCGTCGTCGCCGCGTACGCGTCGTCTTCCCCAAGGGTCAGCGGCGCGGCTGGGCGTCGAGCACCTGCTGCAGCGCCTCGAACTCCTCGACGCACTTGCCGGAGCCGAGCGCCACGCTGTCCAGCGGGTCCTCGGCGATGTGGATCGGCATGCCCGTCTCGCGGCGCAGCCGCTCGTCGAGGCCGCGCAGGAGCGCGCCGCCGCCGGTCAGGACGATGCCGCGGTCCATGACGTCGCCGGACAGCTCGGGCGGGCACTTGTCGAGCGTGGTCTTGACCGCGTCGACGATGGCGTTGACGGGCTCCTCGATCGCCTTGCGGACCTCGGCCGCGGAGATCACCACGGTCTTGGGCAGGCCGGAGACCAGGTCGCGGCCGCGGATCTCGGTGTGCTCGTCGGCGTCCATGTCGTACGCGGAACCGATGGTGATCTTGATCTGCTCGGCCGTGCGCTCACCGAGGAGGAGGGAGTACTCCTTCTTGATGTGCTGGATGATCGCGTTGTCCAGCTCGTCGCCCGCGACGCGGATGGACTGTGCCGTGACGATTCCGCCGAGGGAGATCACCGCGACCTCGGTGGTGCCGCCGCCGATGTCCACGACCATGTTGCCGGTGGCCTCGTGGACCGGCAGGCCGGAGCCGATGGCGGCGGCCATGGGCTCCTCGATGATGTGCACCTGGCGGGCACCCGCCTGCGAGGAGGCCTCGATGACGGCGCGGCGCTCGACTCCGGTGATGCCGGAGGGCACGCAGACGACGACGCGCGGGCGGGCCAGATACCGACGCTTGTGGATCTTCAGGATGAAGTAGCGGAGCATCCGCTCGGTGATCTCGAAGTCGGCGATGACGCCGTCCTTCAACGGGCGCACCGCGACGATGTTGCCGGGCGTGCGCCCGATCATCTTCTTCGCTTCTGCGCCGACCGCGAGGATGCCGCCGGTGTTGGTGTTGATCGCGACGACGGACGGCTCGTTGAGTACGATCCCCCGACCCCTGACGTACACCAGCGTGTTGGCGGTCCCGAGGTCGACAGCCATGTCACGGCCGATGAACGACATGTTGTTCCCCATGAGGATGCGTCTGGCCTTCCCTAGTGGAGCGTGTGATGGCTTGTTAGGTAGGCGAGGTGGGTGCTGTGTGGCGTGGAGGCTTCCATCGTAGTCTCGCCCGCACGCACACGGCGCGAGGGTCTCCGCCATTGTCAGCAGATGATGTGCCGCCCCGCTCTTGGAGACGTGCCATCCGAGGCACGGGTTCCCCCAATCGGGGCGCATATGCCAAAAGACGGCCGAATTTCTTCGGCCGTCCCTGGTCGGTGGAGCGTTCGCACTGACTACATGTCAGAACTGGGAATCTCAGACGAGACCCGGAAAGAAGATCTTCAGCTCGCGCTCGGCGGACTCCTCGGAGTCCGAGGCGTGCACCAGGTTCTCCCGGACGATGCTGCCGAAGTCGCCGCGGATGGAGCCGGGCGCGGCGGCGATCGGGTCGGTCGGGCCCGCGAGCTGGCGCATTCCCTCGATCACGCGCTCACCCTCGACGACGAGGGCGACGACCGGGCCGGAGGCCATGAAGGCGACCAGCGGCTCGTAGAACGGCTTGCCCTTGTGCTCCCCGTAGTGCGCCTCCAGGGTGTCCTGGTCCAGGCTGCGCAGTTCCAGCGCGGAGATGGCCCAGCCCGCCTTGCGCTCGATACGGCCGATGATCTCCCCGATCAGTCCGCGGCGGACGGTGTCGGGCTTGAGAAGAACGAGCGTGCGCTGGCTCATGGTGTGCGGCTCCAAGCGGTGTTTTTACGATCACATGGGATGGGTTCCGCACGATACCGGGGGCACTACGGAGGGTGGCCATCGGGTGAGCGCGATAACGGGCCACTCCGGCAGGTCGGATTCACAGGGAAAGCGACCGCCGCAGCACCGATAAAGCCCGTCCGGCGATTGAGGACAAGCGCGCAGCGCGACGCACGGCCCGGGGCCCGGGGGCGAAGGCCCGCTCAGCCCCCGGAGGCCTCCCCCTGCTCGGCCAGCGCAGCGAACCGCGCCTTCGCCTCGTCGATCTTCTGGCCGAAGTGCACGGACGCCCACCACAGCGCGGCGAACATCGCCCCCATGAAGAACATGATCGGCACCACGAAGCCGCTCGCGATCAGGGCGACCTGCAGGGCCCAGCCGAGCTGGACCCCACCCGGCCGGGTGACCATGCCGCACAGCAGGACGGACAGGGCCATCGCGACGCCGCACACCGTCCAGACCGTGCCGGTCTCCAGGTCCGGGTCCTTCATGGCGACCAGACCCGCGAAGCCGATGACGAAGAACTCGCCGATCAGGGTCGAAGAACAGAGCGTACGCACAGCGGTCAGCGCCTTCCCAGGAGCAGTCGGGCCTCACCCACGGTGATGACGGAGCCGGTGACGAGGACGCCGCCGCCCGCGAACTCGCCCTCCTCCTCGGCGAGGGTGACCGCCGCCTCCAGGGCGTCGTCCAGGCGCGGCTCCACCTGGACGCGGTCGTCGCCGAAGATCTCGACGGCGATGGCCGCGAGCTCGTCCGCGCCGAGGGCGCGGTCGCTGGAGTTCTGCGTGACGACGACCTCGGCGAAGATCGGCTCGAAGGCCTCCAGCATCCCGCGCGCGTTCTTCCCGTCGCTCACGCCGAGGACGCCGATCAGCCGGCTGAAGTCGAAGACCTCGCCGATGGACGCGGCGGCGGCGCGGGCCCCCGCCGGGTTGTGCGCGGCGTCCAGGACGACCGTGGGCGAGCGGCGGACGACCTCGAGGCGGCCCGGGGACGCCACCGAGGCGAAGGCCTTGCGGACCGTCTCGATGTCCAGGGGTTCCACGCGCTGGGCGCCGACGCCGAAGAACGCCTCGACGGCGGCGAGCGCCACCGCCGCGTTGTGCGCCTGGTGCTCGCCGTGCAGCGGCAGGAACACCTCCTCGTACTCGCCGCCGAGGCCGCGCAGCGTGAGCAGCTGCCCGCCGACGGCGACCTGACGGGCGGCGAGGCCGAACTCAAGGCCCTCGCGCGCGACCGTCGCGTCCACCTCGACGGCCTTCTTCAGGAGCACCTGCGCGGCCTCCACCGGCTGCTGGGCCAGGATGACCGTCGCGTCCTGCTTGACGATCCCGGACTTCTCCACGGCGATCTCGGCGGGCGTGCTGCCGAGCCGGTCGGTGTGGTCCAGGTCGATGGGGGTGACGACGGCGACCGCGCCGTCGATCACGTTCGTGGCGTCCCAGGTGCCGCCCATGCCGACCTCGACAACGGCGACGTCGACCGGGGCGTCCGCGAAGGCCGCGTACGCCATGCCCGTGAGCACCTCGAAGAAGGAGAGGCGGTGCTCCTCCTTGGCGTCGACGAGCTCCACGTACGGCTTGATGTCCTGATACGCCTCGATGAAGCGCTCGGGGGCGATGGGGGCGCCGTCCAGGCTGATGCGTTCCGTTATCGACTGGACGTGCGGGGAGGTGTACCGGCCGGTGCGCAGCTCGAAGGCGCCGAGGAGGGCCTCGACCATGCGGGCCGTGGACGTCTTGCCGTTCGTCCCCGTGATGTGGATCGACGGGTACGCGCGCTGGGGCTCGCCGAGGACGTCCATCAGCGTGGCGATGCGCCGCAGGGACGGGTCCAGCTTGGTCTCGGGCCAGCGGGCCGTGAGCTCCCTCTCGACCTCGCGCAACGCCCTGTCCACCTCGGGGTCGGCGGGGCGGGCCGGGACGTCGGCCTGCGGCGGGCCTGCCTGGGTGCGCAGGGTGCGGCTGCCCGCCTCGATCACGGCGAGGTCGGGGTCGCGGTCGGTCTCGGCCGCGACGATGTCGTCGAACTGGTCGGCGGGGTCGGCCGGGCCGGTCTCGTCGTCGCGCGGGCTGTCGTTCGGCGGGAGGTCACTCACGTACGCCAGTCTACGGAGACCCACCGACAGCGGCCGGGCGGGCGGACCCCGCGTGCCCGGGGCCGCCCGCCTCCGCGCCCCGGCCGGCCCCCGGAGCGTGTCCGCGCAGGCGGGCGCGGGCCGTATCCGGCACGGGTCGGGACCTTCGACCTGTCCGATTCGGGACTTTGGTCCCTCCGTCACCCGAACGGGCCCGGCAAACTTGGCGATCATGGACATAGGGATCGACCTCGGCACCGCCAACACGCTTCTGTACGTCCGCGGTCAGGGCATCGTGCTCAACGAACCGTCCGTGGTCGCCGTCAAGGAAGGCGCGCGGGCCGCGCTCGCCGTGGGGACGGAGGCCAAGGAGACCATCGGCCGCACCCCCGGCACCATCACGGCCATCCGCCCCCTCAAGGACGGCGTGATCAGCGACTTCGAAGCGGCCGAGGAGATGATCCGGCACTTCGTGCGCAAGGCCGTACCGGGGCGCCGTCCGCGCACGCGCATGGTGGTGTGCGTCCCCAGCGGCGTCACGCCCGTCGAGCGGCGCGCCATCGTGCACGCCGCGCAGCGGGCCGGGGCGCGGGCCGTGCACCTCGTCGAGGAGCCGATGGCCGCGGCGATCGGCGCGGGCCTCCCCGTGGCGGAGCCGCGCGGCTCCATGGTCGTCGACATCGGCGGCGGCACCACCGAGGTCGCCGTGATCTCCCTGGGCGGCATCGTGACCGCCCAGTCCCTGCGCGTCGGCGGCGACCGCCTCGACACCGCGATCACCGACTACGTGCGCAAGGAGCACGCCCTCCTCATCGGCGAGCGCACCGCAGAGGACGTCAAGGTCGGCATCGGCTCGGCGTGGCCGGTGCCCGACGACGACTCCTTCGAGGAGCGCACGTTCACCGTGCGGGGCCGCGAGAAGGTGGGCGGCCTGCCGAAGACGGTGGAGCTGACCGTGCGGGAGGTGCGGTCCGCTCTCGACGAGCCCGTCGAGGCGATCATCTCGGCGGTGCGGACCACCCTCGAGGAGTGCCCGCCGGAGCTGTCCGGGGACGTCATGGAGCACGGCATCGTCCTCACCGGGGGCGGCGCGCTCCTGCCCGGGCTCGACCTGCGCCTCGCCTCCGCGACGGGCATCCCCGTCTTCGTGGCCGACGACCCGCTGGACAGCGTGGCGCTGGGCTGCGGCAAGTGCGTGGAGGACTTCGACGGCCTCGAGCGGGTCATGTCCGCGGCCTAGCTCCGCCGGGGTGCGGGCATGTCGGCGCTCCGCGCCTCGTCCTCGAACGCCGGACGGGCTGGATGGTGCCGCTCTCGGGCCGGATCCTGCCTGCGGGCCCACGCCGGGTGCGGGACTCAGGTCAGCTCTTCGGCCGGGAGGTCGGCCACGACCTCGTAGGCCCCGGCCCGCGCCCCCGCGACGAACGTTCCGCCGAGCGTCCACACCCGCTCCCCCATCCCCGCCGTCCCCGTCCCCGCGGACACGGGCGCCGTGGGGGCATCGGGCTCGGCGGTGGACAGGGGGTTGCTGACCCGTACGCGGAGGTGGCCCTCCCGGGCGGTGACGTGGACCTCCACGACCTGCCCGGGCGCGTGCTTCGCCGCGTTCGTGAGGCACTCCTGCACCACCCGGTGCACGGCCGCCTGGCGCAGGGGCGAGAGGCGGTGGGCGGCGGCGTCGACGTGGAGATCGACGGGGCTGCCCGCCAGGGCGCTGCGCCGGGCCAGCTCGGGGAGGGCCTCCAGACCGGGCGTGGGGCGGCCGTCGACGCCGCGCTGGACGATGATCTCGTTCAGCATGCGGTGCGCGGAGCGCGCGGTCTCGGAGAGCTCCTCGAAGCCGTCGGCGTGCGGGCCGCCCATCGCGCGCCGCGCGAGCACCTGGGAGCGGACGCTGAGCAGCGTCAGCTCGCGGCCGACGAAGTCGTGCACGTCGCGGGCGATGCGCGCCCGCTCGCGCTGCACCGCGTGCAGCGTCTCCGTCTCGGCCCGCTGGGCCTGGAGCGCGCGGACGAGGTCCTGCCGGTTCGCGGCGACGCCGACGCCCGCGGCGAGCGCGCCGATCGGCACGACGAGGCTGAGGAACTCGCTGAGCGTGTCGCCCCTGTGCACCGGCCAGCCGGGCAGATTGAACATCACGTACGCGAAGGAGACATAGCCGACGACGCCGCAGGCCCCGGCGAGGCGGCCGCGGTAGCGGGCCAGCGAGTACAGGGCGAACTGCGCGAGGGTCAGCTCGTGCAGCCAGCCGAGCAGCACCAGCGCCACCAGGTACGGCACCCACGGCGCAGCCCGGCGCAGCAGCAGCGTCGCCGCCCCCGCCGTGAGGACGAGCGCGGCCGTGACCCCGGTGAGGGAGTTGTCGGCGGCGGCCAGGCCCGGCACGTCGAGGGCCATCAGGGCGAGGCAGGCGAGCGCCGTGAGGAGATCCAGGGCCCGAGGTTCGCGTGTGCAACGCCGAGCGAGGCGACGGCCCGCGGCCACCGCCTGGCTGAGCGCCGTGACAGCGGCGGGCCGGTCGTGCATATCCCCTCCATCATCGCCGAGGCTTTTGACCCGACACATCAGACTTTCGGCCCTCGCGCCCGTCCGGAGGCGTGACGTGCCGCACGGACGGGCCCGAGCACCGCCCCCACGCGACACGAGCCGTCTCCGTACGACAACGGGTGTACTCCCCGGCGCGGCTGCCCCGCCCCCGTGCGGACCGGCGTTCCAATCGGACCATGTGGTATGCCCAGAATCCGGGTCGCAGGACCCGTCAGCTCGCCGGGGACCTGGCCGTCCTGCTGTGGACCGCGCTGTGGACCGCCGCCGCCCTCGTCGCCTACCGCCTCGCCGCGCTGCTCAGCCACCCAGGCCCCGACTCCGGCGTCGCCTCTTCGTGGTCGCCCGCCGCGCGCCTACCCGTCGTCGGCGACGACGTGGACGCGGCGCTGCGCTCGGTGGTCGGCTTCGTCGACGCCGTCGACCCGGTGACGCTGCGGGCCACGCTCGCCGTGGCCGCCGCCAGCCTGTTCCTGCTGCCCATCGGCCTCGTCCTCGCCGTCTGGCTGCCGCGCCGGGTGCGCTGGGTGCGGCAGGCCGCCGCCGCCCGCGAACTCGCGGCCTTCGCCAACGGGCGCGAGCTGCTCGCCCTGCGCGCGCTGCTCCGCCCCCTCGACGAGGTGGCCGCGACCGCCGCCGCCCTGCCGGACGCGACCCCCGGCAGCCTCGCCGAGGGCTGGCGCACCGCCGACCCGCGCACCCTGGACGCGCTCGCGGACGCCGAGCTGGAGCGGCTCGGCCTCGCCCCCGGCCCGGAACCGCTCGGCCCGCTCGTGGTCGAGCCCGCCGGTTAGGCCGGGCGCGTGCCGACCGAACCCCGGGGCCTGCACGCCCCGTTCTCCGCGGCCGTGCTGCGGGCCATCCCGATGGGGGCGCTGCTCGTCGGGGACGACGGCCGGGTCGTGGCGGCCAACCCGCAGTTCACCGAGGTCTGCGGGCTGCACGGCGTCGACACCTCCACGGGCGCGCCCGCCGACCCCATCGCGGACGCCGTGGTGCGGCTGCTCCCGGAGCACGAAGCCGCCGCGCTGCCGACGCTGCGCGGGCAGTTCGTCCGCAAGGCCGAGCTCCGGCTGCGCGACGGGCGCACGCTGCGCCGCAGCCGCCAGCCCATCGACGCGGGCGAGCAGCACCTGGGCGTCCTGTGGCTCGTCGAGGACGTCACCGAGCAGCGCCGGTACGAGGCCGATCTGCACCGGCACATCGACACGCTCGGCGAACTGGCCCGCGACCGCGCCGAGTTCGCCGCCCGCACCTCGCACGAGCTGCGCACCCCGCTGGCCACCGTGCTCACCTTCTGCGAACTGCTCACCGACCCCGCCACCGGCGCCCTCGACGAGGTGCAGCGCTCGTACCTGGACACGATCCGGCGGGCCGCGACCCGCATGCAGGACATGGCCGACGGGCTCCTGCACCGGTACGCGGAGGCCGCGAGCGGCGCCCCGCCGTCCTTCGCCCCGCTCGACCCGGGCCGCCTCCTCGCCCGCCTGGTGCACGACATCACCCCGTGGGCCACCCGCGACGGCGTCTTCGTGGCCCTCGACCTGCCCGGCGGCGAGCCGCCGCCGCTCACCGCCGACGCCGACCAGCTGGAGCGGGCGCTGACCGCGCTGCTCGACAACGCCGTGAAGTTCACCCCCGCCGGCGGCACCGTCACCGTCACCGCCCGACCGTGCCACGGCCCCGGCGACACCGACGGCGATCCGCCGCCCGGCTGGCGGATCACCGTCGCCGACAGCGGCATCGGCATCCCCAAGGAGTTCCAGGAGGAGGTCTTCACCGAGTTCGTCCGCGCCCCGAACGCCCGCCGCGGCCCCTACCCGGGCACCGGCCTCGGCCTGAGCGTCGTACGCGACGCCGTGCGGCTGCACTCCGGCACGGTCACCGTCCACAGCGACGAAGGGCACGGCACCGGCGTGGAGGTGTGGCTGCCGCTCGGCGGCCCGCCCGGGACCGGCCCGGCATGACCCGCCTGCTGCTCGTCGAGGACGACCCCGACCTGGGACTCGCCCTGCGGGTCCTCTTCACCCGCGCCGGATACGACGTCGTCGCCGCGGACGACGGGCAGGCCGCGCTCAAGCTGCTCTTCGCCCGGCGGCCCGCGCTCATGGTGCTCGACCTGGTCCTGCCGGGCCTTGACGGCTGGGAGGTGCTCGACCGCACCCGCGACCTCACCGACCTGCCCGTCCTCATCCTGTCCGGCCGCACCAGCCCCGCCGAGCGCGTCCGCGGCCTGCGCTCCGGCGCCGACGACTACCTGTGCAAGCCCTTCGACCACGTGGAGCTGCTCGCCCGCGTGGAGGCACTCCTGCGGCGCTCCAACCCCGGGCAGTGGCGGGGCGACTACGTCGAGGCGGGCCTGCGCCTCGTGCCCGAGCGGCGGTCGGCGGTGTGGCAGGGCCACGAGACGCGCCTGAGCGCGATCGAGTACCGGCTCCTGGAGGTCCTCGTCCGCAACCGGGGGCGGGTCGTCACCACCGAGCAACTGCTCGACCTCGTCTGGGACGATCCGGGTGGGACCGGGCGGGAGCGGGTGAAGTTCGCGGTCCTGCGGTTGCGGCGCAAGCTCGCGGTGGGTGAGGGAGACGATCCCCTGGAGTCGGTACGGGGCCTCGGCTACCGCTACCGGGGCGAGGGCTGAGGCGGCTGCCCTCGCGGGGCGCCCCTGACCCGCCCCTTCCCGACCTGGGGCTCCGCCCCAGACCCCGCTCCTCAAACGCCGGAGGGGCTGAGAAATCTGCCGCGAGCGACACCGTCTGGGGCGTCCCACGCGGGACCTAAGTCCCGGCCGGGCAGGACCTGTGGGCCGGGGCCTTCGCCCCGAAAAGGCGCGGCCGCAGGCGCCGCAACCGTTCGGCAACCGAAGGCGAGCCACCCCCGCAACCCACACCCCACAGGCTCCTGATTCCGCACCGCCCCACCCGCCAGGAGCCCCGTTGCCCGCCGCCACCCTCCCGCCCCGCTCCGTCGCGATCGTCATCGGCACCCGCCCCGAGCTGGTGAAGATCGCCCACCTGGTCCGCATCCTCGGCCCGGCCGCGCACCTGGTGCACACCGGTCAGCACTACGACGCCGCGCTCTCCGGCCGGTTCCTCACCGAGCTGGGCCTGCCCGAGCCCACCCTCCTGGACGGCATCGGCGGCAAGCCCCGCGCCGTGCAGATCTCCGCGGCCCTGGCCCAGCTCGACGCCCTGTTCGCCGAGGAGGCGCCGCTGGCCGTGGTGGTGCAGGGCGACACCAACGCCGCCCTGGCCGGGGCGCTCGCCGCCAACGCCCGGTGCATCCCGCTCGTGCACGTCGAGGCGGGCCTGCGCAGCCACGACCGGGCGATGCCCGAGGAGCACAACCGCGTCGTCATCGACCAGCTCGCCGACGTGCTCTGCGCGGCCACCGAGGACAACCGCGACCTGCTGCGCGCCGAGTCGGTCCCGGCGGGCCGGATCACCGTCACCGGCAACACCGTCGTCGAGGCCGTCCAGGAGCACCTGCCCGCCGCCGACGAGCGCGCCGCGCTGCTCGCCGCGCACGGCGTGAGCGCCGACCGCTACGTCCTCGCCACCGCGCACCGCCCGGAGAACACCGACGACCCCGCCGCGCTCGCCGCCATCCTGCGCGAGCTCGCATCCCTCGCCGACGAGCTGCCGGTCCTGTTCGCCGTGCACCCGCGCACCCGCGCCCGGATCGAGTCGGCCGGGCTCACGCACCTGCTCGAACCGCTCACCGAGCTGGCGCCCCTCGGCTACGGCGAGTTCCTCGCCCTCGCCCGGCACGCCGCCGTCATCGTGTCCGACTCGGGCGGCATCCAGGAGGAGACCACCGTCCTCGGCCGCCCCCTGGTGGTCGTACGCCGGTCCACGGAGCGGCCCGAGGCCATGGACGCCGGGTTCGCGGAGCTCGTCCCGCCGGGCCGGGAGATCGGCCGCGCGGCGCGCCGCCGCCTCGCGGACGGCCAGGCCGGTCTGCGGCACCTCGCCGAGCTGCCGTCCCCCTTCGGCGACGGGCTCGCCTCGCAGCGGATCGCCGTCCTCCTCGGCGCGCTGGCCGCGGGCCACGCCGAGCGCGAGCTCACCACCGCCGCCTGACCCCGCTCCGCCCCGTCCCCCACCGCACGAGGACCCGATGCTCACCCCCCACGTCCTGCTCTACGCCCTGCCGTTCTTCCTGCTCGCCTGCTTCCTGCTGTACTGGGCCGGCGCCCGCCACGCCTACGTACGCCGCCCCGCCGTGCCGATGTCCGACTCCGCCCCCTTCACCTGGCACTTCTTCGTGCCGTGCCGCGACGAGGAGACCGTCATCGGCACGACCGTCGCCCAACTGCGGGCCGACTTCCCGGCCTCGCACGTGTGGGTCGTCGACGACGACAGCGACGACGCCACCGCGGCCGTCGTGAGCGCGCTCGCCGCGGACGACGCCCAGGTGCACCTGGTGTCGCGGCGCCGCCCCGACGCCCGCATCGGCAAGGGCGCGGCCCTCAACTCCGCGTACGCGGCGCTGAACGCGTCGCTGCCCGAGGGCACCGACCGCTCCCAGGTCGTCGTGTGCGTCGTGGACGCCGACGGGCGGCTCGCCCCCGACGCGCTCGCGCGGGTCAGCGGCCCCGCCGGGTTCGGCGACCCCGAGGTGGGCGGCGTACAGGTCAGCGTGCGGATGCGGAACGTCGACGAGGAGCGGCCGCCGCTGCCCGAGCGCGGGCGCCTCGCCAACGCCGTGGCGCGGCTCCTGGTGCGCATGCAGGACATGGAGTTCGCCGTGTCCAACGCGGGCATGCAGCTGCTGCGCGGCCGCACCGGCTCCGTGGGCCTGGGCGGCAACGGCCAGTTCACCCGGCTCACCGCCCTCGACCACATCGCCGCCGCCGAGCGCCGCCCCTGGCAGCGCGACGCGCTCCTGGAGGACTACGAGCTGGGCCTGCACATGATCCTCGGCGGCTACCGGATCGCGCACATCGCCGACACCTACGTCTCCCAGGAGGGCCTGCCGCGCCTTCGCCGCTTCCTCACCCAGCGCACCCGCTGGGCGCAGGGCAACCTCCAGTGCGTGCGGTACGCGCCGCGCATCGTCGCCTCGCGGCACTACTCGGGCCGCGGCGTCCTGGAGACCCTGTACACGTTCATGCAGCCCCTCGCGCACGTCGCCACGCTCGTCCTGAGCGTGCTGCTGCTCGGCAGCGTCGTCATCGGCGGCTCGATGCGCGACGCGTTCCTCGGCGCGTGGCCGCTGATCCTGGTCCTGTCCGCCCTCTCGGTGCTGCCGTTCGTGGCCTGGGGTCCGCTCTACCGCCGCGACTACGCGCCCGACCGCTCCCGGCTCACCGGACTGCTGTGGGGCCTGGCGCTGTGGGTGTACGCGTACCACGTGTTCATCGTGGCGGCGCGCGGCTTCCTGCGCCTGCTGCGCGGCCGCAACGGCTGGGCGAAGACGCGCCGCAACGCGGAGGCGGTCGGGACGGGGCCGGTCGCCACGGAGGCGTAACGGCGGTGGGGGTACGCGAAGGCGCCCGGAACTCGTGGGAGTTCCGGGCGCCTTCGCGTGCCCGCGGGGCGAACCGCCTTACGCCGCCGGGAGGTTGTCCAGCTGGGTCTGGAGGCGGGCGATGTCCTCTTCGGCCTTGGCGAGGCGGCCGCGGATCTTGTCGACCACCTGGTCCGGGGCCTTCGCCAGGAACGCCTCGTTGCCGAGCTTGGCGGTGGCCTGGGCCTTCTCCTTCTCGGCGGCGGCCAGGTCCTTGGCAAGGCGCTTGCGCTCGGCCGCCACGTCGATCGTGCCGGACAGGTCGAGCGCGACCGTGGCGCCCGCGACCGGCAGGGTCGCCGTCGCCGCGAAGCTCTCGCCCTCCGGCTGGAGGCGCAGCAGCTGGCGGACGGCGGCCTCGTGCGGCGCGAACGGCGTGCCGTCCAGGGTCAGCCGGGCGGGCACCTTCTGACCGGGCTGGAGGCCCTGGTCGGCGCGGAACCGGCGGACCTCGGTGACCAGGTCCTGGACGGAGGCGATCTCCTTCTCGGCACCCGCGTCACGGAAGCCGCTGTCCTGGGGCCAGTCGGCGATGACCACGGACTCGCCGCCGGTCAGCGTGGTCCACAGGGTCTCCGTCACGAACGGCACGACCGGGTGGAGCAGGCGCAGCGTGACGTCGAGGACCTCGCCGAGGACGCGCTTGCTGACCTCTGCGGCCGGGCCGCCCGCCATGAACGTGGTCTTGGACAGCTCCACGTACCAGTCGAAGACCTCGTCCCACGCGAAGTGGAACAGGGCGTCGGAGAGCTTCGCGAACTGGTAGTCCTCGTAGTACGCGTCGACCTCGGCGACCACGGTGTTGAGGCGGGAGAGGATCCAGCGGTCGGTCGCCGACATCTCGGCGGCGTCCGGCAGCGGGCCCTCGACCGTGGCGCCGTTCATCAGCGCGAAGCGGGTCGCGTTCCAGATCTTGTTGGCGAAGTTGCGGGAGCCCTGGACCCAGTCCTCGCCGATCGGCACGTCGACGCCGGGGTTGGCGCCGCGCGCGAGGGTGAAGCGCAGGGCGTCAGAGCCGTACTTGTCCATCCAGTCGAGCGGGTTGACCGCGTTCCCGAAGGACTTCGACATCTTCTTGCCGAACTGGTCGCGGACCATGCCGTGCAGGGCGATGGTGTGGAACGGCGGGGTGCCGTCCATCGCGTACAGGCCGAACATCATCATCCGGGCGACCCAGAAGAAGAGGATGTCGTAGCCGGTGACCAGGACGGAGTTCGGGTAGAACTTCGCGAGGCTCTCGGTCTGCTCCGGCCAGCCGAGCGTGGAGAACGGCCACAGGCCCGACGAGAACCAGGTGTCGAGGACGTCGGTGTCCTGCGTCCAGCCCTCGCCGGTGGGCGCCTCGTCGTCGGGGCCGACGCAGACGATCTCGCCGTTCGGGCCGTACCAGACGGGGATGCGGTGGCCCCACCACAGCTGGCGCGAGATGCACCAGTCGTGGAGGTTGTCGACCCAGTCGAAGTAGCGCTTCTCCATCTCCTGCGGGTGGATCTTGACCTGGCCGTCGCGGACCGCGTCACCCGCGGCCTTGGCGAGCGGGCCGACCTTGACCCACCACTGCATGGACAGGCGCGGCTCGATGGTGGTCTTGCAGCGCGAGCAGTGGCCGACCGAGTGCGCGTACGGGCGCTTCTCGGCGACGATGCGGCCCTCGGCGCGCAGCGCGCCGACGATGGCGGAGCGGGCCTCCAGGCGGTCCAGGCCCTGGAAGGGGCCGGGGACGGTGATGACCGCGTGCTCGTCCATGACCGTGATGTTCGGCAGGTCGTGGCGCTGGCCGATCTCGAAGTCGTTCGGGTCGTGCGCCGGGGTCACCTTGACGGCGCCGGTGCCGAACTCCGGGTCGACGTGCTCGTCGGCGACGACGGGGATGGAGCGGTCGGTCAGCGGCAGCCTGATCTGCTTGCCGACCAGGTGCTTGTACCGCTCGTCCTCGGGGTGCACGGCGACGGCGGTGTCACCCAGCATGGTCTCGGCGCGGGTGGTGGCGACGACGATCGTCTCGTCGCCCTCGCCGTACTTCATGGAGACGAGCTCGCCGTCGTCGTCCTGGTACTCCACCTCGATGTCGGAGATGGCGGTCAGACAGCGGGGGCACCAGTTGATGATGCGCTCGGCGCGGTAGATCAGCTCGTCGTCGTAGAGCCGCTTGAAGATCGTCTGGACGGCCTGGGAGAGGCCCTCGTCCATGGTGAAGCGCTCGCGGGACCAGGCGACGCCGTCGCCGAGGCGGCGCATCTGGCCGGAGATCTGGCCGCCGGACTCGCCCTTCCACTTCCAGACGCGCTCGACGAAGGCCTCGCGGCCGAGGTCGTGGCGGGACTTGCCCTCCTTGCCGAGCTCGCGCTCGACCACGTTCTGGGTGGCGATGCCGGCGTGGTCCATGCCGGGCTGCCACAGCACCTCGTAGCCCTGCATGCGCTTGCGGCGGGTGAGAGCGTCGATGAGGGTGTGCTCGAAGGCGTGGCCCAGGTGCAGGCTGCCGGTGACGTTCGGCGGGGGGATGACGACGGTGAAGGGCTCCTTGTCGCTCTTCGCGTCCGCGTCGAAGTAACCGCGCTCTACCCAGCGCTCGTACAGCGTCCCCTCTACCTCGGCCGGTGCGTACTGCGTCGGGAGCTCGGGGGTGGTCGCTGGGGGCTGCTGCTGAGTGTTCTCGGTCACGGGCCCAGTTTAGGGGTGTCACAGACCGGTCCCGAAACCGGAATATCAGTAACGGTTGACTCCCCGGGCCCCACGGTGCTCCCGACGTCGGTCAGGATGTCGGGAACACATAAACGTGCGGGAGAACGTAGGCGCACACACGCGTTCGAGGGGGAGCTTCAGCATGAGCTACAACCAGCCGGGCCCGTACGGCGGTCAGCAGCCGCAGCAGCCGGGTCCGTACGGTGGCGGCCAGCCCCAGCAGCCGGGCCCGTACGGCGGCCAGCCCCCGCAGCCCCCGTACGGACAGCCGCCCCAGGCCCCGCCGCCCGGCTACGGCTACCCCCAGCAGGCCCCGCAGGGCGTCCCGCCGCAGCAGGCCCCCTACGGCCAGCCGCAGGCGCCCTACGGACAGCCGCAGGCCCCTTACGGGCAGCCGCCCCAGGCCCCCTACGGACAGGTCCCGCCGCCCCCGCCGCCGAGCGGGGGCGGCGGCAAGAAGACGGGCCTGGTCATCGGCGCGGTCGCGGCGGTCGCCGCGATCGGCGTCGGCGCGTATTTCGTGCTCGGGGGCGACGACGGCGGCTCCGGCTCGGTCTCGGACGACGGGCCGCACAAGCTGGTGTCCCCGGCCTCGGTCGGCGAGTACCAGAAGGACGTGTCGTCGGGCTCCTCCGGCGGCCCGCTGGGCGACGCCGACACGGAGGACGCCGCCGCGATCGGGATCAAGAACGCCGAGCAGGACAAGGCGGACTACAAGTCCGGCACCGGGCTCAAGACGAAGGGCATGAACGTCGTCGGCATGTGGGGCGAGATCAGCGACCCGGAGAAGACCCTCGACGGCGCGTTCGACAAAATGCACGAGGAGACGGAGAAGGAGAAGGACGAGGGCGACAGCGGCGAGAAGGAAGAAGTCACCTGGCAGGGCAGCCCCGAGTCGGTCTCGCCCAGCGGCCTGGACAACGCGCTGATGAAGTGCCAGAGCGTCAAGGTCGCCCAGGGCGGCAAGAGCCTGGAAATCCCGATCTGCGCCTGGGCCGACCGGAGCACCTTCGGCATGGTGACCGCCACCGACGCCGCCGCCTTCATCTCCGGGGGCAAGGGCATGGCGACGGACGACGTCGCCGACCTCGCCGCCAAGTACCGCGACGCGGCCCGCGTGAAGAAGTGACACGCGCGCGCACGCTCGCAGCAGCAGTTAACGGAGGGAACCCCCAGCAATGAGCTTCAACCAGCCGGGCCCGTACGGCGGCCAGCAGCCGCAGCAGCCGGGACCGTACGGCGGCGGCCAGCCGCAGGCACCTTACGGCCAGCCGCCCCAGACCCCGCCGCCCGGCTACGGCTACCCGCCCCAGGCCCCGCAGCAGCCCGGCTACCCCCAGCAGGCCCCCTACGGCCAGCCGCAGGCACCCTACGGACAGCCGCCCCAGGCGCCCTACGGGCAGGTGCCCCCGCCGCCGAGCGGAGGCAGCGGCAAGAAGACCGGCGCGATCATCGGCGCGGTCGCCGTGGTCGCGGCGATCGCGGTCGGCGGCTACTTCCTCTTCAGCGGCGACAGCGACAGCGACGACTCCGCCAAGGGCGGCGGCTCGGGCAAGGGCGGCGGCTCCGTCGCGGTCAAGGACGACGGCCCGCACAAGCTGACGACGCCGGACACCGTCCTGGACGGCACGTACAAGCTGAAGCCGGGCAGCGCCAAGGACGACGCCATGTCCCCGGAGAAGGCCAGGGAGGCCGAGGAGCACGGCGTCAAGAACGCCAAGGACGTCGAGGCCCAGTACGAGTACGGCAGCGACGACAACCCGCTGGGGCAGAAGCTCTTCCAGTTCAACGGCCTCTACGGCGACATCGAGGACCCCGAGGCGGTCGTCGACAAGATGTTCGGCTCGGTCGAGAAGAAGGCCGCGCAGGACAACGGGGGCGCCAAGGTCACCCTGGTCGGCAGCCCCGAGGTGTACAAGCCCGCCGGGCTCGACGGCGCCACGATGAAGTGCCAGGAGATGAAGTACAGCTTCGGCGGCGCGTCGACGACCGGCGCCAAGGGCCCCAAGGAGATGTCGATGGCGACGTGCATCTGGGGTGACAAGAGCACCATCGGCGTCGGCATCACGGCGGACATGGCCAACGTCATGGCCGGCAAGTCCGCCGACCTCGACGAGGGCGCGGAGAAGACGGCGAAGTTCCGCACGGAAGTCCGCGTCAAGGCCTGACCCACCGGGTCAGACAGCACCAGCGAAGGGTCCGGCCGGTCGCTCCGGCCGGACCCTTCGCGCGCACCCCCGGCCCCGCACGGGGCGGCACAGCACGAGCACGGAGGAATCCCCCGATGAGCCACTACCAGCCGGGCCCGTACGGCCAGCAGCCCCCGCAGGGCCCGCCCCCGCAGCCCGGCTACGGGCAGCCGCCACAGGCCCCTTACGGGCAGCCGCAGGCGCCGTACGGGCAGCCGCCCCAGGCCCCCTACGGCCAGCCCCAGGCGCCCTACGGGCAGGCCCCGTACGGGCAGGTGCCCGGGCAGCTGCCGCCGCCTCCCCCGCCCGCGCAGAGCGGCGGCAAGAAGGCCGGGATCGTCATCGCCGCCGTCGCCGCCGTCGCGGCGATCGGTGTGGGCGCGTACTTCGTGCTCGGGGGCGACGACGGCGGCTCGGTGGCCGTCAAGGACGACGGGGCCCACAAGCTGATCACGCCCGAGACCGTGCTCGGCGAGTACAAGAAGGGCAGCGGCTCCGCGTCGGGCGGTTTCAACGACCTCGACGACGCCGAGGAGCAGGGGGTGAAGAACGCCACGTCCGTGCACGCCGGGTACGAGGTGCGCGACCAGTCCAACCCGCTGGGCGGCAAGCTGATCCAGTTCGGCGGGGCCTACGGGGAGATCAAGGACCCCGAGAAGACCGTCGACGCCATGTTCGCCGACGCCAAGGCGGACGCGAAGAAGGACAGCGCGGACGGCGGCAACTCCGGCGAAATGGTGGGCAGTCCGCAGGACTTCAGCTCCGACGGCTTCGTCCTCAAGTGCCAGGAGGCCCTCGTCAAGAAGGGCTCAGGGGTGAGCGGCAGCACCGGCTCCGGGCCCAAGGAGGCACGGATGGCCGTGTGCATCTGGGGCGACCACAGCACGGTCGGTCTCTCCATGCCGATGGAGGTCGCGGACATCATGGCGGGCAAGAGCCCCTCGCTCGGCGATGCCGCGGAGATCGCGAAGAAGCTCCGCGCCGAGGTCCGGGTGAAGCAGTGAGCCGACCGCCCGGCCACGGCTGAGCGGTACGTGCGACAGGGGCGCCCGGCGAGGTCAACTCGCCGGGCGCCCCTGGCTGTTCGTGTGGTGCGGCAGCTTCGGGCTAGGCCGACTTCTGCTCTCCGGCGCCGGGGCCGCGCACCTCGCGCGGCACCAGGGTCGGGTTCACGTTCGAGTGGACGACGTCCGCCGTGATGACGACGCGGGCGACGTCCTTGCGGGACGGCACCTCGTACATCACCGACTGGAGGACCTCCTCCATGATGGCGCGCAGGCCGCGCGCGCCGGTCTGGCGCAGGATCGCCTGGTCCGCGATGGCCTCCAGGGCCTCGCGCTCGAAGTCCAGCTCCACACCGTCGAGTTCGAAGAGTCGCTGGTACTGCTTCACCAGCGCGTTGCGCGGCTCGACGAGGATCTGGAGCAGGGCCTCGCGGTCGAGGTTGTGGACCGAGGTGATGACGGGCAGCCGGCCGATGAACTCGGGGATCATCCCGAACTTCACCAGGTCCTCCGGCATGATGTCCTCGAACTGGTCCTTCTCCTCCAGCTCCCGCTTGGAGCGGATGGTGGCGCCGAAGCCGATGCCCTTCGCACCCGCCCGGGCCTCGATGATCTTCTCCAGGCCCGCGAAGGCACCGCCCACGATGAACAGCACGTTCGTCGTGTCGATCTGGATGAACTCCTGGTGCGGATGCTTGCGGCCGCCCTGCGGCGGGACCGAGGCCGTCGTGCCCTCCAGGATCTTCAGCAGGGCCTGCTGGACGCCTTCACCCGAAACGTCACGCGTGATCGACGGGTTCTCGCTCTTCCGGGCGACCTTGTCGATCTCGTCGATGTAGATGATGCCCGTCTCGGCCTTCTTGACGTCGTAGTCAGCGGCCTGGATGAGCTTGAGGAGGATGTTCTCCACGTCCTCGCCCACGTATCCCGCCTCGGTGAGCGCGGTGGCGTCCGCGATGGCGAAGGGGACGTTCAGCATGCGGGCCAGGGTCTGGGCGAGCAGGGTCTTGCCGGAGCCGGTGGGTCCGAGCAGCAGGATGTTGGACTTCGCCAGCTCGATGGCGTCCTCGCGGCCCTGCGCGCCGCCGTTCTCCCCGGCCTGGACGCGCTTGTAGTGGTTGTAGACGGCGACGGAGAGCGCCTTCTTGGCGGGCTCCTGACCGACTACGTACCCCTCGAGGAACTCGTAGATCTCGCGGGGCTTGGGCAGCTCTTCCCAGCGGACCTCGCTCGTCTCGGCGAGCTCTTCCTCGATGATCTCGTTGCAGAGGTCGATGCACTCATCGCAGATGTACACGCCCGGGCCTGCGATGAGCTTCTTGACCTGCTTCTGACTCTTTCCGCAGAACGAGCACTTGAGCAGATCGCCGCCGTCACCGATGCGTGCCACGGTGTGCTTCCCCTTCGCCTGGGAGACGCCGTTGGTCCAGCGGCTCCTGGTGCCTTGTATCCGACGGTACCTTGCCTGGCCCCCCGTTCGGGCCCCCCTTGGCGCGGTTCGCTGTTACGCGGAACCGCGAAGAACTACGAAATGTCGCAGATCGACACGGACCGACGCGACCGCGCCAAGGAGCGGGCAGATGGTGCTGCGGTTTCCCCGGACGAGTATCAGGCGACCGCGGCGTTGTTCATCTTGCGGGTGGAGATGATCTGGTCGATCAGGCCGTACGCCAGCGCGTCCTCGGCGGTGAGGATCTTGTCGCGCTCGATGTCGTCGCGGATCTTCTCGATCGGCGTCGTGGAGTGCTTGGCGAGCATCTCCTCGAGCTGCGTGCGCATGCGCAGGATCTCGTTGGCCGCGATCTCCAGGTCGGAGAGCTGCTCGCGGCCGGTGCCGCCGGACGGCTGGTGGATCAGCACGCGCGCGTTCGGCAGGGCCATCCGCTTGCCGGGGGTGCCGGCGGCGAGGAGCACGGCCGCGGCGGAGGACGCCTGGCCCATGCAGACCGTCTGGATGTCCGGCTTCACGAACTGCATCGTGTCGTAGATGGCCGTCAGGGCGGTGAAGGAGCCGCCCGGGCTGTTGATGTAGACCGAGATGTCCCGGTCGGGGTCCATCGACTCCAGGCACAGGAGCTGCGCCATGACGTCGTTGGCGGAGGCGTCGTCGATCTGGACGCCGAGGAAGATCACGCGCTCCTCGAAGAGCTTCGCGTACGGGTCGTACTCACGCACGCCCTGCGACGTGCGCTCGACGAAGCGCGGGATCACGTAACGGTTGTCCACCTGGGGGCCGGTGTGCAGGCCCGTGGGCTGGCCGCTGACGGGGAAGCTGTTCATCTGAGGTGTTCCGTCCTGGTGATGAGCGTGGGCTGGGTCGGCTGGGGCGGGCCGGTGGCGCGCCCCCGTCGGAGGCCTTCTCGGGCCTCCTGGGCGCCTTCTCAGGCCCCCGTGCCGCCGCCGCCCGGAACACCGGAAGCAGCGGTGATGATCTCGTCGATGAGGCCGTACTCCTTGGCCTCCTCGGTGGTGAACCAGCGGTCGCGGTCACCGTCACGGATGATCGCCTCGACCGTCTGGCCGGAGTGGCGGGCGGTGATCTCGGCCATCCGCTGCTTGGTGCGCAGCAGGTACTCCGCCTGGATCTTGACGTCCGATGCGGTGCCGCCGATGCCCGCGGAGCCCTGGTGCATCAGGATGTCCGTGTGCGGCAGGGCGAAGCGCTTGCCCGCGGTGCCGCCGGTCAGCAGGAACTGGCCCATGGAGGCGGCCATGCCCATGCCGATCGTGACCACGTCGTTCGGGATGTACTGCATGGTGTCGTAGATCGCCATGCCGGCCGTCACCGAGCCGCCGGGGCTGTTGATGTAGAGGTAGATGTCCTTCGACGGGTCGGCCGCGAGCAGGAGCATCTGCGCCGTGATCTTGTTCGCGATGTCGTCGTCGACCTGCTGGCCGAGGAAGACGATGCGCTCGCCGAGGAGCCGGTTGTAGACATGGTCGCCGAGGCCACCACCGATGGACGGCTCACCGGCTGCGTAAGGCATCAGATTCGTCACGTATCCACCTGCTCGTCTCTGACGGCTACCGGCCGTCTCAGCATCTTCGTTCTGAGGGCAACGACTCCACTGCCCCCGTATCCATGGACCCTAACGCGCGGCTCCCTTCGGGGAATCCCGCAAGGGCAACTGTTCGCTGTGAGCGCAGGTAGCACGCCCTGCGGACAGCGCCCCGAAGGGGCACGGGGAACCGCGCGCCCGGCCCACCGCGGAGCCGCACCCGCGCGGACGCGTCCGGAAGGCGCCCACAGGGGCGTGAAGGGCCCCCGGGACGGGTGTCCCGGGGGCCCTTCACGTACTACTGGGGGGATCAGGCCTCGGCCTTCTCCTCACCGGCCTTGTCCGCGTCGGCGGCGGCCTCGGCGGCCTCACCCTCGGCGGAGTCGGCGTCGTCCTCGTCGTCGAGGTCCACGACCTCGCCGTTCGTGTCCTTGACCGTGGCGGCCTCGACGACGACCGCGAGGGCCTTGCCGCGGGCGACCTCGCCGACCAGCATCGGGACCTGGCCGCCCTCGACGACGGCCTGGGCGAACTGGTCGGGGCTCATGCCGGAGGACTGGGCGCGACGCATGAGGTGCTCGGTGAGCTCCTCCTGGTTCACGTTCAGCTTCTCCTTGTTGACCAGCTCGTCGAGGATGAACTGGGTCTTGATGCCCTTGACCGCCTGCTCGCTGGTCTCGGCGTCGAACTCTTCCTCGGTCTTGCCCTGGATCTCCAGGTACTTCGCGAGGTCGAGGCCCATCTGGCCGAGCTGGTGGTGCTCCAGGTTGTGCTTGCGGGTGCGGACCTCGTCCTCGAGCAGCTTCTCGGGGACCGGCACCTCGACGAGCTCCAGGAGCTTGTCCAGGACGCGCTCCTGGGCCTGGGTGGCCTGGTCGAACTGGCGGGCCGTCTCCAGGCGCTTGCGGCTGTCGGCCTTCAGCTCGTCCAGGGTGTCGAACTCCGACGCCAGCTGCGCGAAGTCGTCGTCCAGCTCCGGCAGTTCGCGCTTGGCGACCTGGGTGACCTTGACGGTGACCTCGGCCTCCTTGCCCGCCGCGGAGCCGCCCTTCAGCTCGGAGGTGAAGGTGGCCTCGCCGTCGGCCTCCAGGCCGGTCACGGCGTCGTCGATGCCCTCGAGGAGCTCGCCGGAGCCGATGGTGTACGAGACGCCCTTGGCGACGCCGTCCTCCAGGACCTCGCCGTCGACCTTGGCCTCCAGGTCGACCGTCACGACGTCGCCGTCCTCGGCGGCGCGCTCGACGGGCGCGGTGGACGCGAAGCGGCCCCGCAGCTCCTCGACGGCCTTGTCGACGTCCTCGTCGCTGACCTCGACCGCGTCGACCTCGACCTCGATGCCGGAGTAGTCCGGGATCTCGATGGTCGGGCGGACGTCGACCTCGGCGGTGAAGCTGAGGGTCTCGTTGTCCTTCAGCTCGGTGATGTCGACCTCGGGCTGGCCGAGGACGTTGAGCTCGGCCTCGTTGACCGCCTCCGTGTAGAACTTCGGGAGGGCGTCGTTGACGGCCTCCTCCAGCACAGCACCGCGGCCGAACCGCTGGTCGATGACGCGGGCCGGGATCTTGCCCTTGCGGAAGCCCTTCACCGTGACCTGCTGGTTGATCTTCTTGTACGCCGCGTCGAGGCTGTCCTTGAGCTCCTCGAAGGGCACCTCGACAGTGAGCCGAACCCGGGTCGGGTTCAGGGTCTCCACGGCGCTCTTCACGGTTCGGTCTCCTTGTGGGCTGACTGCTTGGTTTCTGCCCGGTAGAGAGACACACGGGCACACAGCTTGCATAGTAACGGCACGCGGGAGCCGACCCACAATGCGATCTTGAAAGACGAGCCGAAGACGGACCGCGGAGCGGGCTCATCCGGATCTTCGACCCGGGAACCGGCCACTGAGCTGGAGAGATCCTGCTGGTCGGGGTGGCGGGATTTGAACCCACGGCCTTCCGCTCCCAAAGCGGACGCGCTACCAAGCTGCGCCACACCCCGTCGGTGCGACACGTAGGGTACATGCCCGCAGGCAGTGCGGCGCCCGCTTATCGGGGTGTGGGAAGAGCGCGGGGGTGGGGGTGTGCGGCCGACCGCCGCGACCCGCTACGATGCATGCCGTGCCGCGCTCGCTGACCTGCGATGCGCTGCACCAGCCGTGCGGGCGTAGCTCAATGGTAGAGCCCTAGTCTTCCAAACTAGCTACGCGGGTTCGATTCCCGTCGCCCGCTCCATGGCCTCCGGCCCGGTGCCCAGGTTCGCCCCTGAGCACCGGGCCGGAGGCTTTTTGCGTCCGCGCCCGTCCCCGCGTTCCGTAACCGCGCCCGCGCGCGGGGCTTCAGGGGTCGCGTACGTCGACGCTGTAGACGGAGCGGATGCCGTAGGGGACGTAGAGGGCGTCGCCGACGAGGGTCGGAGGGACACCGGAGACCACGCCCAGGACGCCACCGGCGATCTCGGAGCCGGAGCGGTTCCACCGCACGTCGCCGGTCCGGCGGTCGAGGGCCGCGAGACGGCCTCCGGGCGAGGCGACGAAGACGTACTCGTCCGAGACGAGCGGGGGGCCGGGGAACTCCACCCCGGAGTCCCGCTCCCACTTCAGGCGTCTCGTCAGCGGGTCGACGGCGCGCACGCCACCGCCTTGGCGCGTGAAGTAGAGGGTGCCGCGACCGAGCACGACCTCGCTCGCGGGCGGCTCCAGGGGCAGCGACACCGGATCCGGGAGGCGGGTGTCCACGTCGACAGTCAGGACCCCGGTGCCCTTCTCCTCCAAGTCGGAGCTGACGAAGACGAGCCGGTCGGCACTCCGGCCGACGAGATCCTGCTGCCCGTCGAGCGTGGCCGTCCAGCTCGGCCTGCCGTCGGACGGGGCGACACGGTGGACACGGGTGACGTCTCCGCGCTTGGTGCTGACGTAGCAGAGCAGGTAGCCGTCACCGGCCGCCACGGCCACCTGACAGGTCGCGTCCCCGCCCGTGGGCACCGGCAGGGGCCGCTTCCAGCGCACCTCACCATCGGCCTCGTCCAACAGGGCGTACGAGGTCCCCGCGGCGCCGTACACGGTGAGGATGCCGTCGTCCGTGCGAGCCGCGTGCCCGCTGACGTCCGGATCCGGGTCCGGCGCCTGTGCGTCGGGGCCGCGCTCGGTGGGGCGGGACCACAGGACGCGGCCGATCCGGGCGTCGACCGCCTGGATGGCGTAGTTGTTGTCGGGGTCGCTGTCGTCCTTCCCGCTGGCGATCTTGTTGTTCCCGTAGACGAAGACGCGACGGCCGGAGGCGCCGATGACGGCGCCTTCGCTGAGCGAGACGTCGCTGTCGGTGGTGTCGACGGGCAGGCTCCACTCCCTCTTGCCGGTGGCGAGCGACAGCCGTACGGCCTTGACGCCGTCGCCCGCGCAGATGAGTCCGCCGTCCGCCGCGGCACAGCTGCCGAAGGAGCCGCCCGGGGTGCCGTCATCGCTGATGAGCTCGCTCTGCCAGGCCCGCCAGCCGTCGGGCAGATCGCTGGGCGGGCCGTCGCCCGGCAGCCACATGACGAGCCCGGCGGCGAGGCCGGCGAGCAGGGCGCCGCACGCCGACGCGGCGATCACAAGGCGGCGCCGGCGGCGCGGGCGCGGTGCGGCCCCGTCTTCGGCGAGCGGCGCGGGGCGCGGTGGCACGGGGTCGCCCCGCAGCACGGCGAGGAGTTCGTCCGGGGTGGGACGTTCCTTGGGGTGTTTGGCCAGGCAGAGGGTGACCAGGGCGCGCAGGTCGTCCGGTACGGCGTCGAGTCGGGCGTCCCCCTCGACCACGCGGGTCGCCGTCTCGTACGGGGAGACGTCGTCGAAGGGGCCACGCCCTGTGGCCGCGTGGACCAGGACCGAGCCGAGGGAGAAGACGTCGGAGGCGGGGCCCACGTCGCGGGGCGAGGTGAGCTGCTCGGGGGACATGTAGGGCGGCGTGCCCATGACGCGGCCGGTCTGGGTGAGGGGGTCGCCCGCGAGGGCCTCGGCGGCGCGGGAGACGCCGAAGTCGATGACGCGGGGGCCGTCTTCGGCCAGCATCACGTTGGCCGGTTTCAGATCACGGTGGACGACACCCACGCGGTGGATGTCGCGCAGCGCCTCGGTGAGGCCCGCCGCGAGCTCCAGGAGGCGCTCGGCGGGCAGCGGGCCGTGGCGGCGGACGTACTCGCCCAGGTTCTCGCCCGGGATGTAGAGGGTGGCCATCCACGGGCTCGGCGCGTCCGCGTCGGCGTCCACGACGGGGGCCGTGAAGGCGCCGCTGACCTGCCGCGCGGCCTCGACCTCGCGGCGGAATCGGGTGCGGAATTCCGGATCGTCGGCGTACTGCGCGTGCACGACCTTGACCGCGAGGCGGCGCCCGGACGCGGAGCGCGCGAGATAGACGACACCCATCCCGCCCGAACCGAGGCGGTCCTCGACCGGATAGCCGCCGACCTCCTTGGGATCCGTTTCCCGCAGCGCCACCGCTCCTAGACCCCCCAGCGTCGCCGTGGCCGGCCGTCAGCCGTCAGAACTGTATGTCGCCGATGGTCTCCGCCAAGGAGTTGAGAAGCTCCTGGATGTCGTCTGCCATTCCCGTCGAGGCGAGGGTGAAGCCGAAAGTCGCCGCGACGATGGCGGGCCATACCTTGATGTTCCCCTGACGAATCATCAAGACGAGGACGATCGCCAACAGCAGTACCACTGACAGCGAAATGGCCACACTCATCACACCCTAGGTCGGTCGCTCTCCCGCCCGGGGGGTACGGCCCCGCACACCCCCGCCAGGAACCATCGTGCCACCAACAGGACCGCCCTATGCGGCCGGTGACACATCGTCGGCCACGCGTTGACCAGTGACGCACCCGTCCCGTCCGTGCCTCGGGGGGTCGCGGGGCACGTGCCGCACGGGTACCACCCGGATCCGTACGGCAATTCGACGGCTCCACTGGAGGGCGAATTCGACGTGATCGTTTCCATGGCCAGCCATCGCCCGACGGCCGTGCGCGACAGCGTCCTCACCCGCAGTTCACCGGGAATTCGAATTGTTGCCGAGAGCACATCGCGGGGGCTCCCATAACCCATCACGGGCCGATCAACCGGACATTTCACCGGAGTCGCCCGCAGGCGTTATGCACGATTTAAGCGGTACGAGTGGTGACGTATCGGACAGCGATCAGTGCGTTTTCGTCCTTTCCCCCCGGGTACCCGAGGCTCAATTGCGGGATCCCGGCAAACCAGCTGAGAGCCGCCGACCCGCGGAACGGACCGGCGTACCGGCCGGGTTGTCGACGTCGTTACGAGCGCATTGGCGGGGCATTGAGCGGATGAATGAGTCGAGAGTTTTACGGGAAGAGCGGGGCGGCGCTAGGGTGCGCCAGATGTTCCACGCTGCCACGACCCCCGCAAGCGCAGTGCGGTCCCGGATCGTCTCACCGAGCTCCTGGTGGGAGGGCCTGTGACGAACTCCGTGCAGCCGCACGGCCGGCACCGGGCACCGCTGCCCCCCGTACAGGAGACGGCCGCCACGACACCCGCCCGGCGCGCCCCGCACTCCCCCCAACACGCTTCCCCCCAGCACTCCCCCCGCCCCGCCGCTCCCGCCCCGCGCCCCGGCACCGGCTCCGCCGACGGCCCCGCCAAGCAGCGCGACGCGTTCTTCGACAACGCCAAGTACCTGGCGATCGTGCTCGTCGCGATGGCCCACGCGTGGGAGCCGCTGACGGATCACAGCCGTACCGCCGAGGCGCTGTACATGACCGTGTACACGTTTCACATGCCGGCCTTCATCCTGATCTCCGGCTACTTCTCCCGCAGTTTCGACATGCGGACCGACCGGCTCAAACGCCTGGTGACCGGCGTCGCCGTGCCGTACGTCGTCTTCGAGATCGCCTACACCCTCTTCAAGCGGTGGGCGGACGACGACCCGACGCAGCCGATCAGCCTGCTGGACCCCTGGTACCTGACCTGGTTCCTGATCGCCCTGTTCGTGTGGCGCCTGACGGTCCCGCTGTGGAAGGTCGTGCGCTGGCCGGTGCCGCTCGCCCTCGGCGTGGCGCTGCTCGCCGTCATCTCCCCCGACATCGGCGACGACCTGGACCTCCAACGGGTCCTGCAGTTCATGCCGTTCTTCGTCCTGGGCCTGTTCCTGAAGCCCGAGCACTTCCAGCTGGTGCGGCGGCGCGAGGTCCGGATCCTGTCGGTGGCCGTCTTCGCCTGCGCGGTCCTGCTCGCGTACTGGGCGGCGCCGCGGATGACGTCGGTGTGGTTCTACCGGCGCGACAGCGCCCAGGAGTTGGGCGTGCCGTGGTGGGTCGGCGTCGTCATGACGCTGGCGCTCTTCGGCTGCTCCGTGGTCCTCACGGCGTGCTTCTTCGCGTGGGTGCCGCGGCGGAAGATGTGGTTCACCGTCCTCGGCGCGGGGACCCTGTACGGATATCTGCTGCACGGGTTCCTCGCGAAGGGCTCCCGGTTCTGGGGCTGGTTCGAGGACTACCCGTGGCTGCACCGGCCGGTGGGCGAGGTGTTCGTGTCCGTGGTGGCCGCCGCGGTGGTCACGGCGCTGTGCACGCCGGTGGTGCGGCGGACGTTCCGCTTCGCGATGGAGCCGCGGATGGAGTGGGCGTTCCGGCGGGACGCGACGGAGGTCGCCCGCGAGCGGGCGGGCTCACCCGGGCGTTAGCCCCCCGTACCGCACAGCCCCAGGCACACGTTGCTCGGAGCCTGGGGCTGTGCTCGTGGGCGGGAGGCGTCAGCCGGTCGGCCGCAGTGCCGCGCGGGCCGGCAGTGTGGTGGCGAGCAGGCCCAGGAGGACCGCCGAGCCCGCGAAGGACGCGTACAGCAGCGGCGGGACGTACGGGGACTCCCCGGTGAGGCCCTTCACCATCGGCACCAGCGTGGCGAGCGAGATGGCCGTACCGATGATCACGCCCGCGCAGGTCACGAGGAGCGCCTCCCAGCGGATCATCCGCATCACCTGGCTGCGGGTCGAGCCGATCAGGCGCAGCATGCCGAGCTCGCGGCGCCGGTCGAGGACCGTCATCACCAGCGTGTTGGCGGCGGCGACGGCCGCGAAGCCGCCGAGGACGGCCGCCATGACGCCGTTGGCCCAGGCGTTGACCTCCCGGTCGACGGACTGGGCGGTGGTGTAGCCGTCCCGGTCGTGGACCGCTCCCAGGGACTTCAGCGCGGCCGCCGTGCCGCCCTTCGTCCAGATCTCCGTGTCGAGGGCGGCCGTGACGTGCTGCCGCACCCCGGCCGCGGGCAGCGTGACCTGGGACAGGCCGAGACCGCGCGCGTACGTCGCCGCCACCTTCGGCCGGATCTTCGTACCGTCGGGCAGGCGCAGCTCCACGCGGTCGCCGGTCTTCACGTGCGCGGAGGTCGCGAGGTTCGCGTCGAGGCCGATCTCGCCCTCGCGGAGGGTCAGTTCACCGGTCTCCACCTTCAGGTCCTGCACCTCGGCGAGGTCCGCGGCGGAGCCCGTGACGCCCTGGGCGCTCGCGCTCTGCAGCCAGCGGTCGCCGCCGGAGCCCATGGGGACGAGCACGGACGTCTTCAACAGGCCGACCGCCGAGGTCACTTCGGGGGCCTCGGCCGCCTCGCGCACGGCGCCGGGGCCGAAGCCCGCGGCGGACGTGACGATGTGGTCGGCGGTGATGCCGTCCCGCTGCTGGTCCGCCGCCACCTTGTCCTCGCTCGTGTGCATGAAGACGAGCGTGGAGGCGAACGCCATGGCGAGGACGATCGGGGTGATCGCGGAGGCCAGCCTGCGGGCGTTGGAACGGGAGTTGGCGGCCGCGAGGGACGCGGAGGCGCCCGCGCCGCGCAGCGGCAGGCCGAAGAGGGCCGCGCAGCCGCGCGCCACCAGCGGGCCGAGCAGCGCGACGGCCAGCATGAACAGCATGACGACGCCGAGGGCCGCGTTCGCCGCGTCGTCGCCGGTCGAGGTGGCGGCGACCCGGGAGAGGACGATGCCGCCGACGGTCGCGGCGACGCCGAGCGGCGTCCGGATCCAGCCGGGCCGCAGCGGCTCCACGGAGGCCTCGCTGAGGGCCTGCCCCGGCTTGATGCGGGAGGGGCGGCGCGCGGCCATGTACCCGGCGAACAGGGCGGTGAGCACGGCCGTGCCCGCCGCCGTGACCAGCGGAATCCAGGACACGGCGAGGTCGACCGCCTCCGGGACCGCGCCGCGGTCCTTGAGCTGGCCGAACCACCAGCTCGCCAGGGCGATGCCGGGGAGGCAGCCGGCGGCGCCCGCGAGCGGGGCGACGAGCAGCGTCTCGGTGGCGATGGTGCGGCGCACCTGCCGCGGGGTCGTGCCGATCGCGCGCAGGAGGGCGAACTCGCGGGCCCGCTGGCCGACGGAGAGCGCGACGGTGCCCGCCGCGGTGAAGACGGCGACCATCGCGGCGATGCCGCCGAAGGAGCCGCCGAGGCCGGTGAGGAGTTCCTCGGCGCCGACGAGCGAGGGGTCCTCGACGCCGCCGCGGTCCTCGCCCGTGTGCACCTTCGCCTTGCCGTCGAGGGCCTTGGCGACCTGGGACTTCAGTGCCGCGTCGGTGACGCCGTCCTTGGGCAGGACCGCGATCGCGTCGACGCGGCCCGGGTGCCCGGAGGCGCGGACCGCCTCGGCGTCGCTGAACCAGACGGTGGGCCCGGCGGCGCCGCCGACCGTGCCGGAGACCCTGACGGTCCGCGGGCCTTCCGCCGTGGTCAGCGTCACGCGGTCGCCGACGCGGGCCCCGGTGCCGGCCAGGACCGCCTCGCCCGCGGCGGGCGCGCGGCCCGCGCTGAGCTGCTCGCCGGTGAAGGCGGTGGCTCCCCAGCCGTGCGCGGTCAGGGCCTTGTCGCCGCCCTTCGCCGCGAGCGCGACCGGGAACGTGACGTCCGCGACGGCCGTACGCGCCCCCGGCACCGCCGCGGCCTTCGCGACCAGGGAGCCGTCGAGGCGGGCGCGGTCCGGGACCGGCTCGGTGGAGGTGTTGTCGCCGCTGCCGAAGTGGACCCGCTGGTCGGCCGCGGCCACCACGGGCGCGTCCGCGTACCGGGTGGGCGGCACGGAGGCGCGCAGGCCCGTCTCCAGGAGGATGCCGCAGGCGGACACGATCAGCGACGCCATCATCAGCGCGACGAACGTGCCCACGAACGCGGCGGGCTTGAAGCGGACGGCCGCGCGGGCCAAGCCGTTCGGGACGAAGCTCATGCCGCCGCCGCTCCCGCGTACGTGGGCGCGGCCGCGGGCGCGGTCAGCGTGCGCATCCGGTCCGCGATCAGCGCGGCCGACGCGCCCTCCAGGCGGTCGACGATCGCGCCGTCGGCCAGGAACAGCGTGCGGTCCGCGTACGCGGCCGCGGCGGGGTCGTGGGTGACCATCACCACGGTGGCGCCCATGCCGTCGACGGCCGAGCGCAGCAGGCCGAGGACCTCCGCGGCCGTGGTCGTGTCCAGGGCGCCCGTCGGCTCGTCCGCGAACACCACGTCCGGCTCGGTCACCAGGGCGCGGGCGATCGCGACGCGCTGCTGCTGGCCGCCGGAGAGCTGGCCCGGGCGGCGCCTGCCCTTGTCGCCGAGGCCCACGCGGGCCAGCACGTCGGCGGCCTTGCGGTGGTCGGGGCGGTGGCCCGCGAGGCGCATCGGCAGGAGGACGTTCTGCTCGACGGTGAGCGAGGGCAGCAGGTTGAAGGCCTGGAACACGAAGCCCAGGCGGGTGCGGCGCAGGGCCGTCAGCTTGTTCTCGCTCATGCCGGTGATCTCGGTGCCGCCGAGGTGGACGGTGCCGCCCGTGGGGCGGTCCAGGCCCGCCGCGCACTGCAGGAACGTGGACTTGCCGGAGCCGGAGGGGCCCATCACGGCGGTGAAGCTGCCGCGGGGCAGGGCGAGGTCGATGCCGCGCAGGGCGTGCACGGCGCGGGTGCCGCGGCCGTACTGGCGGCGGACGTCGCGCAGCTCCACCGCCCAGTCGGCCGGGGCGCCGTACGGTGCCCTCTGCTCGGGGGCGGGGGTCGCGCCCTGCCGGCCCCGCTGCCTCTTCTTGCGCAGCCCCATGGCGTGCCCAGCCCTTCCGTAGTCCTGTCCGTGCTCGATGCATCGAACCTACGGATCCGGGGGCGGCCCGGGCCATGAGGTGCACCGGCGGATAGGGGGTGGGGTTTCCCCCACCTGCCCCAGGGGTGGCACCCGGCGCCGGAGGGGCTGAAACGGCCCACTGAACGACGGCGTGCAAGCCGCTAGGTCGGGGCCGGGCGGAGGAACTGGGGTGGTACGGGTGGGCGG
>NZ_JOJM01000008.1 GCF_000720325.1 Streptomyces sp. NRRL B-1347 | reverse complement strand
GACCTGGCTGGGGCCGGGGGGCCGCCCTGACCCGGCGGGGCGTGGGCCCCGCGGGCTAAGCCCGCTGTCCCTCTGATGGGTGGGTGGGTGGGACCGCCCCGGCGGCGCGCAGCGCAGCCCCACGTCGCCACGGCTACGGGCAAGCGCCCCTCGCCTCGGGGCCACATGCCCGGGCGGGGCGCAGCCCCAGGTGCCGAGCACCCGCTGAGCAAGGGCGCAGCCCCACGTACCGCATGCCAGCAGGAAAGGGCGCGGCCCGGGGGCTCAGGCCCGGGGGGAGGGTTCCAGGAACTCCAGGCGGTTGCCTGCTGGGTCGTGGGCGTAGAAGCGGCGATGGCCAGGGAGCGCGTCGTCCCAGACGACGCCGACCCCGCAGGACACGAGCCGCGCGGCGTACGCCTCGATGCCGGTGACCCGCAGCCCGGGATGGGCCTTCCGCGCGGGCCGGAAGCCGTCCTCGACCCCGATGTGGAGCTGGACGAAGCCCGCCCGGAACCAGCAGCCGCCCCGCGCCGCGAGCACGGGCGGCTTGGGCACCTCCGCCATCCCGAGGACGTCGACGTAGAAGGCGCGGAGGGACGGTTCGCTGCCGGGCGGCGCGGCCAGCTGCACATGGTCCAGGGCGACCAGCATCACGCCGCCCCCGCGTCCTTGCGGGCCACCGCGAAGAGGCGGCGGAAGGGGAAGACGGTGCCGTGGTCCCGGCGCGGATAGGCCTCGCGCAGCAGGGCCCCGTACTCGGTGAGGAAGTCCTCGGTCGCCCGGGGGTCGTCGGCGAGGGCCGTGAGGACGGGGCGGAGCCCGGTGCCCTTGACCCAGTCGAGCACCGCGTCCTCGCCGGGCAGGACCTGGAGGTAGGTGGTCTCCCAGACGTCGGCGGCGCAGCCGAGCCCGGCGAGGAGGTCCAGGTACGCGGTGGGGTCGGGGACGGCGTCCGTGTGCCGGAGGCTCCCCGCGAGCCGTGCGCGCCAGCGCGGCGCCGCCGCCAGGTCCCGCATCAGCGCGTGGCTGGGCGCGTCGAAGTTGGCCGGGACCTGGAAGGCGAAGGTGCCGCCGGGCGCGAGGGCGGAGATCCAGGCGGCGAAGGACGCGGTGTGGCCCGGCACCCACTGGAAGGTGGCGTTGGAGAGGATCAGGTCGTACGGCTCCTGCGGCACCCACTCGGTGAGGTCGGCGGTGGCGAAGTCCACGCGGCCGCCGCCCGGCGTGGCACCGGCGTGGGCCGCGGCGCGCGCCAGCATGTCGGGCGAGTTGTCGTAGCCGGTGATGTGCGCGGTGGGCCAGCGCTCGGCGATGAGCGCGGTGGAGTTGCCGGGCCCGCAGCCGAGGTCGGCGATGCGCGGGGGGCGCCCGTGGCCGGGCGCGTTCACGTGGGCGAGGAGGTCGGTGAGGGCGCGATTGCGGTGGCCCGCGTGGCGCAGGTACTGGTTGGGGTCCCAGGTGGGAGAGGCGGGGGACGGCGTGGACGGCATGAGGGGGCTCCTCTGCGGCGCACGGGCGTGCATGCGGACGTACGCCGGGCGCGCGGGGCGTCAGGTGCCCCTGATGTGCGGGACGTACGTGCATGCGGGCGTGCGGACGGGCGGGGCCGTACGGGTGGGGCGCGGCGGCGGACGTCGGCGCGGCCCGGGGCGGCGCGGGGCGCGCGGCACCGGGGGCGTGCGGACGCACGCCGTGCGGCCGCCCCGTACGGACAGGGCGTGCCGATCGGTCGCCGCCATCCTCACCCCATGACTATCTTGACGTCAAGAGACTTCATGTCGACAGACCCCCTACACTGATCGTCATGGAGGACGAGGTCGACCGGCTGGTCGCTGCGTGGCGCCGGGAGCGCCCTGACCTCGACGTGGAACCGCTCGAGGTGCTGAGCCGCGTGAGCAGGCTGGCGCGCCACCTCGACAGGGCGCGTCGACTGGCGTTCTCCGAGCACGAGCTGGAGCCCTGGGAGTTCGACGTACTGACGTCGCTGCGGCGCGCGGGCGCGCCCTATCAGCTGTCCCCCGGCCAGCTCCTCACCCAGACCCTGGTGACCTCCGGCACGATGACGAACCGCATCGACCGGCTCACCAAGAAGGGCCTCGTCGAGCGCCTGCCCGATCCGAGCGACCGCCGGGGCGTGCTCGTACGGCTCACCGACGAGGGCCGCGACCGCGCCGATCAGGCTCTGGCGGGCCTGCTTGAGCAGGAGCGGGCGATCCTCGGCGAGCTGTCGCGCGCCCAGCGCGGTGAACTGGCCGTGCTGCTACGCCAGTTGACCGCCCCGTTCGACAACATCCCCGGCTAGGTCGACCGGGCCGACGCCGGCCCTGCGGGCCAGGGCGACGGCGGCGAGCGTGGAGTGCACGCCGAGCTTGCCGAGCACGTTCTGCATATGGGTGCGGACCGTGTGCGGGGACAGGAAGAGGCGTTCCGCGACGGCCTTGCGGCCGAGGCCCGCGACCATGCAGCGCAGCACCTCGCGTTCGCGCGGCGTCAGGGACTCCACGAGCCGCTCGCTCTCCGTGCGGTGCTTGCGGGCCGCGGTCAGTTCGCGCAGTACGCCGGTGAGCAGGGCGGGCGGCAGATGCGTCTCGTCCCGCAGCACGCCGCGGATGACGGTGAGCAGCCGGGAGAGCGAACAGTCCTTCGCCACCCAGCCCGAGGCCCCGGCCTGGAGCGCGAGTGCGGCGCGGCGCGGGTCGTCCTTCTCCGCGAGGACGACGGTCCGCACGGCGGGCTGTGCCGAACGCACCCCCGTGACCAGGGAGATGCCGTCCACGAGCCCGTCCGCCTGGCCGTCGTGCACCGGTACCGCCGGGCGGGCCGCACTGTGCAGCGCGGGTGCGGTGCCGCCGAGGTCGGCGTCCACGAGCAGCACGTCGTATCTGCGGCCTTCGGCGGCCGCACGGTCAAGGCAGCGCAGCGCCGCCGGGCCGCTGCCCGCGGCGGACACGTCCACGTCGGGCTCGGCGGCGAGCGCGGCCGCGAGCGACTCGGCGAAGATGCGATGGTCGTCGACGACCAGGACTCGGATTCGAACCACGGAAACCCCCACAGGCTGGAGGACGGTGGACCAAGTGCGGATACGGCGCCCGGCATGAGGGAGCACCGCAGCCGCACGGCCGCCGCCGTGCTGTGACTGCCACCCCCAGGCCGGGCGTCGTACCCGACTGTCTCGCCCCCTGAACGGCGCCGGCCCCCACCGGCGCTGCCCTTCAGAGTACGGACGGGGGCCCGGAGCGGAAGTGGATTTGCAGAACTGATTGTCCGGCGCGTTTATGGTGAGCCGTATGTTTCGTATTGAGACAGGAGTCGACAAAGAACGGCTTCGTCTGCTTCGGGCGCGGCTGCGGACGGCCAATACGGACGCCTCACCCGTGCTGCGGGCGATGCGGGGGACCCCTGCCGAGCGGGAAGTGCCGCTCGGGATCTGGGCGTTGGGGGACGGCGACGCGCTGGTCGGGGGCCTGTCCGGGCACACGTGGGCGGGGTGGCTGCACGTGGCCCTGCTCTGGGTCGCGCCGGGCGCGCGCGGCGCGGGGCTCGGGGGGCGGTTGCTCGCGCGGGCGGAGGCGGTGGCTCGGGCGGAGCGTGGCTGCCGCAACTCCCGTCTGGAGACGTGGGACTTCCAGGCTCCGGCGTTCTACGAGAAGCAGGGCTACGCAGTCGTGTGCGCCATCCCCGACTACCCCGAGGGCGCCACGGAGTACACCCTGACGAAGCGCTTGGGCTGACCTTCGCGGGGCGCCCCTGACCCGCCCCTTCCCGACCTGGGGCTCCGCCCCAGACCCCGCTCCTCAAACGCCGGAGAGGCTGAAAGATCAAGCAGGGTCGCGAGGGTCAGGCCACCCGGTGGGCCCCCCGTGACGGCTCGGCCTCGAAGACGCGGGGCTCGGGGTGGCCCGCGCGGGTGAACGCGGTGTGGAGGGCCTTCGTGAGCGCCTCCGTGTCCGCCGCCTCCGCGAGGACGACCGCGGAGCCGCCGAACCCGCCCCCGGTCATGCGCGCGCCCAGCGCCCCCGCCCCGCACGCCGTCTCGACGGCGAGGTCGAGTTCGGGGCAGGAGATGCGCAGGTCGTCCCGGAGGGAGGCATGGCCTTCGGTGAGGACGGGGCCGATGCCGCGCACGTCGCCCGCGTCGAGGAGGGCCCCGACCCGCTCGACGCGGTGGTCGTCGGAGACGACGTGCCGGACGTAGCGGCGGACGCGGTCGTCGGTCAAGCGGTCGAGGGCCGCGGAGAGTTCGGCGTACGGGACGTCCCGCAGGTGGGAGACGCCGAGCGCGCGCGCCCCTGCCTCGCAGCCCGCGCGCCGCTTCGCGTACGCCCCGTCGCCCAGCTCGTGCTGCACGCGCGTGTCGACGACGAGCAGGCGCAGGCCGTGCGCGGCGAGGTCGAAGGGGACCTGGCGCACGGACAGGTCGCGGCAGTCGAGGTGCAGGACGTGTCCGGGCTCGCAGACGGCGGCGGCCATCTGGTCCATGACGCCGCAGGGCACGCCCACGAAGGCGTTCTCGGCGCGCTGGGCGAGGAGCGCCAACTCGCGCCGGGACAGGCCGAGTTGGTAGAGGTCGTTCAGGGCGAGCGCCGTGACCACCTCCAGGGCCGCCGAGGAGGACAGGCCCGCCCCGGTCGGCACCGTGGAGGCCAGGTGCAGATCCGCGCCGCCGACCGGGTGTCCGGCCGCGCGCAGCGCCCAGACGACGCCCGCGGGGTAGGCGGCCCAGCCGCCGCTGTCGCAGAGCGGTTCGAGGCCGGCCGCGGCGAGCTCGACGACGGGTCCTTCGACGTCGGCGGAGTGCAGCCGCAGGATCCCGTCGTCGCGGCGGGCGACCGCGGCCACCGCCGTGTGCGGCAGGGCGAGCGGCATCACGAAGCCCTCGTTGAAGTCCGTGTACTCGCCGATGAGGTTGACGCGGCCCGGTGCCGCCCACACCCCGGCGGGCTCGTATCCGTAGAGGGCGGTGAACTCCTCGGCGACGGACATGGATCGGTTACCCCTTTCGCTGGGCGAAAGCCCAGGCGTCGGCGACGATGCCCGCGAGGTCGGCGCGGGCGGGCCGCCAGCCGAGGCGCTCGTGGGCGGTGGCGGCGGAGGCGACGAGGACCGCCGGGTCGCCGCCCCTGCGGGCGGCGACGACCTCGGGGATCGGGTGCCCGGTCACCTGGCGGACGGTCTCGATGACCTCGCGCACGGAGAAGCCGCTGCCGTTGCCGAGGTTGCAGATGAGGTGTTCGCCCGGCGTGGCGGCGTCGAGGGCGCGCAGATGGGCTTCGGCGAGGTCGGCGACGTGGATGTAGTCGCGGACGCAGGTGCCGTCGGGGGTCGCGTAGTCGTCGCCGAAGACCGAGATCGCCTCGCGCCTGCCCTGGGCGACCTGGAGGACGAGCGGGATGAGGTGCGACTCGGGGTCGTGGCGCTCGCCGAACTCGCCATAGGCGCCCGCCACGTTGAAGTAGCGCAGGGAGACCGCGCCCAGGCCGTGGGCCTTCGCCTCGCCCGTGATCATGTGGTCGACGGCGAGTTTGGAGGCGCCGTAGGGGGAGGTCGGGGCGGTCGGGTCGGTCTCCTTGATGGGGGTGCTCACCGGTTCGCCGTAGGTCGCGGCGGTGGAGGAGAAGACGAGGGTGCGCACGTGGGCGTCGCGCATGGCGGCGAGCAGGGCCATGGTGCCGCCGACGTTGTTGTCCCAGTACTTCTCGGGCTTCGCGACGGACTCGCCGACCTGGGAGAAGGCGGCGAAGTGCAGGACGGCCGCGTACGAGGAATCCAGCCACTTGGCGGCATCGCGGATGTCGCCCTCGATGAACGTGGCGCCCGCGGGGACGCCCTCGCGGAAGCCCGTGGAGAGGTTGTCGAGGACCGTGACCTCGTGCCCGGCCTCGATCAGATGCTGTGCGACGACGCTGCCGACATAGCCCGCGCCGCCCGTGACCAGGTACTTCGCACTCATCAACTCGCTACCTCTCGCAGTCGCTCGGCCGCGGCCTCCGGCGGCACGTCATTGATGAACACACTCATGCCGGATTCGGAACCCGCGAGGAACTTCAGCTTGCCCGAAGTGCGGCGAATGGTGAAAAGCTCGAGGTGGAGTGCGAAGTCGTCGCGATTGACGCCGTCGTACGCGGTGTAGGCGCCGGGCGCGGCGAAGGGCGCCTGGTGCCAGGCGGCGATGTAGGGGGTCGGGGACCCGTCCGTGTCGAAGATCCGGTCGAACCGCTTGAGCAGCTCCAGATAGACGCCGGGGAACTCGGCGCGCGCCGCCTCGTCGAGGCCGAGCAGGTCGGGGACGCGGCGCTTGGGGTAGAGGTGCACCTCGTAGGGCCAGTGCGCGGCGTGCGGCACGAAGGCCACCCAGTGCGCGGCGTCCAGGACGACGCGTTCGCCCGCGCGCTCGTCGGCGAGGACGTCGTCGAAGAGGTTGCGGCCGCCGGTGGCCTTCTTGTGCGCGGAAAGGGAGCGCAGCATCAGGGCCGTGCGGGGGGTCACGAAGGGGTAGGCGTAGATCTGGCCGTGCGGGTGGCCGAGGGTCACGCCGATCTCCGCGCCGCGGTTCTCGAAGCAGAACACCTGCTGGACGGCGGGCAGGTGGGACAGTTCGGCGGTGCGGTCGGTCCAGGCCTCCAGGACGAGCCCGGCCTGCTCCTCGGTGAGGTCGGCGAAGGACAGCGTGTGGTCGGAGGTGAAGCAGACGACCTCGCAGCGGCCCGCGTCGCCCGCGAGGGACGGGAAGCGGTTCTCGAAGACCACGACGTCGTACGCCGGCTCGGGGATCTCGGTGGGCCGCTCGGCGGTGGAGGGGCACAGGGGGCACTGGTCGGCCGGGGGGTGGTAGGTGCGGCCCTGGCGGTGGGAGGCGATCGCGACGCTGTCGCCGAGGAGGGGGTCCCGGCGGATCTCCGCGGTGGTGGCGACGGCGTCGAGGGGGCGCCGGTCGGGGGCGGCGCGGACGGTGTCGTCGCGTACGTCGTAGTAGATGAGCTCACGACCGTCAGCGAGACGCGTCGAGGTCTTCTTCACGTGTGGGGCTCCTCATCCCGCCCGCCAACAGAACCGAACATAACAAATCACAAGCCAACAGCCGCGTCAATGCCCACCGCCGGTGCGCACGCCTCGCACCCTCCGTAATCACGCAAACCTGGCGCACACCCGGGCTCGATCACAATCAAACAAAGAACATCAACAGAACTGTTCACTTCCTGAAGCGGGCGGCGTAGGTTCCCGTCTGATCAGTTCGCGTCAGTCCGCGCGACGAAGCGAGTTCTCGGACGTCCCCGGAGTTCTCTATGCCTGCACCCACCCACACCCTGGCCGAGGGGCTCCGGCTGCCCGTCAACGGCCTCGACTACGTCATCCTCGCCCTCTACTTCGCGGTCGTCCTCGGTATCGGGTTCGCCGCCCGGCGCTCGGTGCGGACCAGCCTCGACTTCTTCCTGTCCGGCCGCTCGCTGCCCGCCTGGGTGACCGGCCTCGCCTTCGTCGCCGCCAACCTCGGCGCCACCGAGATCCTCGGCATGGCGGCGACCGGCGCGCAGTACGGCGTCGCCGTCGTGCACTGGTACTGGATCGGCGCCATCCCCGCCATGGTCTTCCTGGGCCTGGTGATGATGCCGTTCTACTACCGCTCGAAGGTGCGCTCCGTCCCCGAGTTCCTGCTCCAGCGCTTCGACAGGTCGGCCCATCTGCTCAGCTCGGCGCTCTTCGCCTTCGCCGCGATCCTCATCGCGGGCGTGAACCTCTACGCCCTGTCGATCGTCGTGGAGGCGCTGCTCGGCTGGCCGCAGTGGGTGGCGATCGTGGTCGCCGGGATCTTCGTGCTCGCGTACATCACCATCGGCGGCCTGTCCTCGGCGATCTACAACGAGGTGCTGCAGTTCTTCGTCATCCTCGCCGCGCTCATCCCGATCTGCGTCATCGGCATGAAGAAGGTCGGCGGCTGGGACGGCCTGAGCGGCAACCTGGAGAAGCAACACGGCGACAACTTCCTCACCGCCTGGAGCGGCACCGGCATCGGCGACCCCAATCCGCTGGGCGCCAACTGGCTCACCATCATCCTGGGCCTCGGCTTCGTGCTCTCCTTCGGCTACTGGACGACGAACTTCGCCGAGGTGCAGCGGGCCCTGTCCGCGAAGAACCTCTCGGCCGCGCAGCGCACCCCGCTGATCGCCGCGTTCCCGAAGATGTTCATCGTGTTCCTGGTGATGCTGCCGGGGCTCATCGCGGCGGTGCTCGTCCCGAAGATCGGCACGGCGGGCTCGGACCTCACCTACAACGACGCGATCCCCTACCTGATGCAGGAGTTGCTGCCCAACGGCGTGCTCGGCATCGCGGTCACCGGTCTGCTCGCCGCGTTCATGGCGGGCATGGCGGCCAACGTGTCCTCCTTCAACACCGTGTTCACGTACGACATCTGGGCGCGGTACGTGGTCAAGGGCCGCGAGGACGGCTACTACTTGAAGTTCGGCCGCCTCATCACCGCGATCGGCGTGCTCGCCTCGATCGGCACGGCCTTCATCGCCTCGTCCTTCTCCAACATCATGGGCTACCTCCAGACGCTGTTCTCCTTCTTCAACGTCCCGATGTTCGTGGTCTTCATCATCGGCATGTTCTGGAAGCGGGCCTCCATGCAATCCGGTGTGTGGGGGCTGCTCGCGGGCACCACCGCCGCGATGCTCAACTACTTCTGGATCTACAAGCAGGGGGTCGTCGACATCCCCACCGACCAGGGCGCCAACTTCGTCTCCGCGATCGTCGGCTTCGTCGCCGGTGCGGTGGTGATGGTGGCGGTCACGTTCTTCACCGCGCCGAAGCCCGAGGCCGACCTTGCGGGGCTCGTGTACGGCACGGCGTCGCCCGGTCTGGAGGACGACGGCGCCGAGCCCGGCGACTCCGCCTGGTACCGCAGGCCCGCGCTGCTCGGCTGGGGCGCGGTGGTCCTCGCCGCGGCCTGCTACGTCCCCTACTCGTTCTGACCGGAGGGCCAAGCCATCATGTCCGACCTGCAGAAGGAAGTCTCCGACCTGGAGCGGAAGTCCGCGACGGCCGCGCGGCTCTTCGACATCCGGCGGATCATCGGGGGCCTGTTCGTCGTGTACGGCGTGATCGTGACGATCGCGGGGATCACGGCGTCCGACGCCGACCTCGACAAGGCCGAGGGCATCAACATCAACCTCTGGACCGGCCTGGGCATGCTCGCCCTGGGCCTCTTCTTCCTCACCTGGCTGTGGCTCCGGCCCACGCCGCCCCCTGTCCGGGAGGACTGACCCGCGTGGGACGCCCCTGACCCGCCCCTTCCCGATCCGGGGGCTGCCGCCCCCGTACCCCCGCTCTTCGGCGCGGAGGCCGATGAGGGCCGGGCCACGGAGGGCTGTGGGGGCTACTGGGGCGTGCCCGAGTTGTTCACGCGGCCGCCCGAGGCGGGGCGCTCCGCGCGGTCCAGGAGGCCCGTGCGGGCGGCGAGGGCCGCCGCCTCCAGGCGGGAGCCCACGCCCAGCTTCATCAGCACCCGCTGCACATGCGTGCGCGCCGTGCTGGGCGCGATCCCCATGCCCGCCGCGATGAGCCGCGTGTCCTCACCGTCCGCGACCCGCACGAGCACCTCGACCTCACGCGGCGTGAGCATCTGGAGGAGCCGCTGCCCCTCGTCGTCGGGCTGCGCCGCGGGGTTGAGCAGCTCGCTGAAGGCGCCTTGGAGCAATTGAGGCGCGACGGCGGCCTCACCGGCGCGCGCCTTCATGATGGCGCGCTCGACTCCTTCGATGCGCTCGTCGTGCCGCACGTACCCGGACGCGCCGGAGGCGAAGGCCGCCGCGATGCCGCGCGGTGACGGCACGGGCCCGAGCACCACCACGGCCACCTGCGGACGCTCCCGCTTGATCTTGACCACGGGGTCGAACATGCCCGGCTCAGCGGGCGTCGCCGTGCCAAGGAGGCACACCTCGGGAGCCCTGCTGATGACCAGCTCGGCCGCGCCCGCGGCGGGCGCGGCCGCGGCCAGCACCCGGTGCCCGCGCAGCTTGAGCGCCGAGGCGAGCGCCTCGGCGAGCAGTCGGTGGTCGTCGACCACCATGAGCCGCACACCCATCGAGCTACCCCCCAATGTCCCCCACGGATTCCCCCACTGGTCCCCCCACGGACCCGGGGCCCCGGCCCTCCATCCCCCGGAAGCTACACGCTTGTTCGACGTTGCGCTGCCCCTACCGTCCAGATGCAGCCCTGGATGCCGAAATCACTGCCTTTGGGGTAGCGGCAGTACGGAAGTACGGAGAGTGAACGGCCCCGGAGACGGGAACGGCCCCGGACCGTGCGGTCCGGGGCCGTTGGTGGCGGTGCGTGACCGGTGCCGATCCGGTCAGGCGCCGGTCATCCCGTGGTGAAGCCCAGCGCGATGTACTCCTTGTCGTCCTTGGAGTACGGCTTGCTGATCAGCTCCTTGCCCATGAACAGGTGGCCGTTGCCGTACAGGACCTCGTTGGACTTGGGCACCATGCCGCTGATGGCGCTGCTGACCGATTCGGTCGCGGGCGTCTCCAGGAGCGTGGTCTCCTTCATCGACTTGCCGTCGAGCGAGACGACCTTGGCGCCCTTGTTGTAGCCGCCGCCCTTGTACCCGAGGAGGTTGCCGCCGTCCATGCGCAGCGGGAACATCTCGCCGTCCTTGCCCGCGTCCGCGCGGTCACCGGTGGTCTTGCCCGTGGCCAGGGAGAAACCGATGATCTCGTTGGTGAAGCCGTAGCCGGAGCCGCCCGCGTCGTGCTGGCGCGTGGGCACGTACAGCTTGTCGTTGCCGACGACGATCGCCTTGCAGCTGTAGACCTTGTTGACGTCGCAGTCGTGGGAGTACTTGCCGTCCTCCAGCTTGATGCGGGCGCGCAGCTTGCCGCTGTTGCTCAGCGAGAAGACGTCGGTGGCGCCGCTCGCCGTGATCTCCTCGGTGTCCTGGCCGAAGACGACCGGGTTGGTCGAGATGATCTTGGCGTTGTCGATGCCCGCGGCCAGCGGGTAGCTCCACTTGTCGTCGCCCGTCTTGGGGTCGAGGAGCTGGATCTTGAGCTTGGGGTCGTCGTAGTCACCGCACTTGCGGACCGCGACGAGCTGGTCGCCGCCCGCGTAGCCGACGTCCTTGCACTTGTCGCCGATCTGCGGCTTCCACAGGAGCTTGCCGGAGAGGTCCCAGGCGGCGCCGGTGCCGCCGGTGCCGGAGCCCGCGGCGATGGTGGAGCCGGAGAGGGTGATCTCCTCGAACTCCACCTTCATGCCGCTGTTGGTGACGTCCTTGGTCCACAGCTTCTTGCCGGTCTTCAGGTTGATCGCGGAGACCTGGCTGCAGTCCGGGTACTTGTTCGCCTTGGAGGCCTTGGCGTCCTTGGCGACGACGGCGGTGATGCCGTCCTTGGTGATCTCCTTGGAGACCGCGCAGGTCTCGCCGGTGAGCGGGATCGACCACTTCTCCTTGCCGGAGGAGGGGTCGTACGCGATCAGGGCGTGGTCCTTGTCCTTGCCCTGGTAGCCGGACTTGACGACGGCGTCGTCGGTCAGCCAGGAGCCCTCGACGCTCCACACGTCGTCCTTGGGCACGGCGGGCGCGGGGACCTGGAAGGCCACCTTGGCGCTGGTGTTCGCCGGGGCCTTCTCCTTGGCGGGGCCGCCGGAGGGCAGCTCCTTCTTGTCGCCGCCCTTGCCGTCCTTGCCGTCCTTGCCGCCGTCCTTCTTGGCGCTGCTGCTCTTGTCGTCGTCCTTCTTCGTGGACGCGTAGATCACGCCGCCGCCGACGATCAGCGCGATCGCGGCGACCGCCGCGACGATGATCGTCATCTGCTTCTTCTTGCCGTTGGCACCGCCCGGGCCGCCGGGGCCCGCGGGCTGCGGCTGCATCGACACGGTGGGCGGCTGCGGGTAGCCGTACTGCGGCTGGCCGGGGTAGCCCTGGCCCGGCTGCTGACCGTAGGCGGGCTGCTGGCCGTAGGCGGGCGTGGCGGGCTGGCCGTACGCGGGGGCCGCGGGCTGGCCGTACGCGGGAGCCGCGGGCTGGCCGTACGCCGGCGGGGCGGGCGGTGCCTGCGGCGGGGCGGCGGGGGGCGGGGTCTGCGGGGCCTGGGGCGCCTGCGGGTAGCCGTACGGCGCCTGGGGCTGGCCCTGCGGGGGCGGCGGCGGGGTGCCCGGTGCCTGCGGGTAGCCGTAGCCCGGCTCCGGGGCCTTGCCGAAACCTCCCTGCTGGGGGTCCTGGGGCGCGCCGAAACCGCCGGACGGCGGATCCTGCGGGGCGCCGAACCCGCCCTGCGGGGGCTCGTTGGGCGGCTGGGGCGGCTGAGTCATGACGTCTTTTCCTTGGGGGGACGGAAGGGGAACCAAGAGGTGGGGAGGGTCACTTGCCGTAGGCCAGCATCAGCTTCTCGCGGCCCTGCGCGCTGCCGGAGAGGCGCGTGGTGGAGATGTAGAAGCGCCCGTCCACGTAGTCGATCGCCTTCGAGAAGAAGCCGTTCTCGATCTTCGACGTCCCCTCGGGGTTCTTGAGCAGCGTCTTCGGCGTGTGCGAGCCGCTCGGCGCGATGGAGACGACCTGGCCGCCGCTGGTGTACGACGGCTTGACGTAGGCGATGAGCTGACCGTCCTGGGTCTTCATCGGCATCATCGAGGTGTCCGACGGGGACTTGACGCGCCAGTTCGCCTTGCCGGTGTTGAGGCCGATCGCGACGATCTCGTTGGCGCCGGTGGTCTTCTTCGTCGGCAGGTACAGGTACTTGTCGTCGGCGACGGCGCCCGAGCAGCCCTGCAGGTCGTTGACCATGATGCCGCCCCAGCCGCACTCGGGCGCGAAGTCCTCGTTGACGCGGACCTCGGAGCGGGTGGCGTCGCTACCCGGCTTGAGCGTGGTGATGTTCCACTGCTTCTTGTCCTCGTTGGTGAGGTAGAGGACGGTCGGGGTGGTGGAGTAGACCTTGCTCAGCCGCCAGCCCTTGGGGAACTTCTTCGTCCACTTGGCCTTGCCCGTCTTCGGGTCCAGCTCCTGGACCTCGTCGTGCTCGGTGGGCGTGCTGGCGCCGCAGGACAGCGCCCGCAGCAGCCGGTCACCGCCGGTGAAGCCGTTCGGGAAGCAGGTGCCCTCGTCCTTCTTGCGGGAGACGAACAGCTCGTCGCCGCTGCTCATGCTGTACGCGGTGCCGGACTGCGAGCGGCCGACCATCAGGGTGTCGCCGGTGATGGTCAGCTCGATGCTGAGCGTGGAGTCGAAGAGACCTTCCTCCTTGATCTGCTTCTTCCAGCCCTCCTTGCCCGTCTTCAGGTCGATGACCTGGAGCTGGTCGCACTTGGCGTCGCTCTTCGTGCCGCCCTTGTACGCGATGACGACCTTGCCGTCCTCGCTGACCTGGCGGGACGCCGCGCAGATGTCCTGGGGCAGCTCGACGGCGGGCCAGGCGGGCTTGCCCGAGTCGACCTCGTAGCCGAGGACTTCCTTGTAAACGGCCTTGACGGCGATGTTGCCCTCGACCCACATGCCGGGGGCGTCGGCGCCCTTGCCGGGGGCCTTGGGGGCTTCCTTGTACCAGAGGACCTTCGACTCACCGGCCTGGCGGCCCTCGTTGAGGTCCTCCTTGCCCGCGTGGCCGTCGCCGCTGCCGTCGCCCGGGTTGACCGGGGCGGACGCGGTGGGCTTGGGGTCCTTGTTCTTGGACTCGGACTTCTTCTCGTCGTCGCCGCCGCTGGTGAGCGCGTAGACCGCGCCGCCCGCGACGAGCAGGGTGGCCACGGCGGCCCCGATGATCACCGCGGTCTTGCCCTTGAAGGGGCTCTTGCCGCCGCCACCGCCGGGCGGCGGGGTGGCCGGGCCGCCGGGGCCGCCGGGGTACTGCTGCTGCGGAAAGCCGTAGCCGGCGGGCTGCTGGGGCTGGCCGTAGGGGCCGGGCTGCTGGGGCTGGCCGTACGGGCCCGGCTGCTGGGGCTGGCCGTAAGAGCCGGGCTGCTGCGGCTGACCGTACGGACCCGGCTGCTGCGGATAGCCGTACGCGCCGGCCTGCGCGGGCGGCTGCTGCGGGTAGCCGTAGCCGGGCTGCGGGGCCGGGGGAGGCGACTGCGGCGGACCCGCGGGAGGCGTCGGCGGCTGCGGCGGGCCGGACTGCCGCGGGTCCTGTGGATCCTGTGGAGCTCCGAAGCCGCCGTGCGGCGGCTGGTTGGGCGGCTGAGTCATCAGCGCTTCCCCCTTCACTGATTTTTCGGCACGCCAAGTGGTGCTCAGGCCGACCTTTCTATCACTCCAATCAAGCCATGGCCGGGACCGGTCCTGACCCTGTGCCCAAGGGAGGACCGGCCCGTGATGCGTCCGTTACGCGATACTCACGCGTTCTCCGCGAGCTCCAGCCAGCGCATTTCCAACTCTTCACGCTCGCTGCCGAGTTCGCGCAGTTCGGCGTCCAGTTTGGCCACCTTCTCGAAGTCTGTGGCGTTATCGGCGATCTGCGTGTGGAGGGTGTTCTCCTTGGCCGAGATCTTGTCCAGCTGCCGCTCGATCTTCTGGAGTTCCTTCTTCGCGGCGCGGGCGTCGGCGGCGGAGACCGCGTTGGTCTCGGGCTCGGGGCGCGCCGCGGGGGCCGGGGCCGCGGCCTCGGTCATCCGCCGCCTGCGCTCCAGGTACTCGTCGATGCCGCGCGGCAGCATCCGCATCGTGGCGTCGCCGAGCAGCGCGTGCACCCGGTCCGTGGTCCGCTCGACGAAGAACCGGTCGTGCGAGATCACGATCATCGAGCCGGGCCAGCCGTCGAGCAGGTCCTCCAGCTGCGTGAGGGTCTCGATGTCGAGGTCGTTGGTGGGCTCGTCGAGGAAGAGCACGTTCGGCTCGTCCATCAGGAGGCGAAGGAGCTGGAGCCTGCGCCGCTCACCGCCGGACAGGTCGCCGACCGGCGTCCACTGCTTCTCCTTGCTGAAGCCGAACGTCTCGCACAGCTGGCCCGCGGTCATCTCCCGGCCCTTGCCGAGGTCGACGCGCTCGCGCACCTGCTGCACGGCCTCCAGGACGCGCGTGGCCGGGTCGAGCTCGGCGACCTCCTGGGAGAGGTAGGCGAGCTTCACGGTCTTGCCGACGGCGATGCGGCCCGCCGCGGGCTGCGTCTCGCCCTCGGAGCGGGCGGCTTCCGCCATGGCTCGCAGGAGCGAGGTCTTGCCCGCGCCGTTCACGCCCACCAGGCCGATGCGGTCGCCCGGGCCGAGCTGCCACGTCAGGTGCTTCAGGAGCAGCTTGGGACCGGCCTGTACGGACACGTCCTCCAGGTCGAAGACGGTCTTGCCGAGCCGGGTGGTGGCGAACTTCATCAGCTCGCTGGTGTCGCGCGGCGGCGGCACGTCCTTGATCAGCTCGTTGGCGGCCTCGACGCGGAAGCGCGGCTTGGAGGTGCGGGCCGGGGCGCCGCGGCGCAGCCACGCCAGCTCCTTGCGGACCAGGTTCTGCCGCTTGACCTCCTCCGTGGCCGCGATGCGCTCGCGCTCGGCGCGCGCGAAGACGTAGTCGGAGTAGCCGCCCTCGTACTCGTAGACCGTGCCCTTCTGCACGTCCCACATGCGGGTGCACACCTGGTCGAGGAACCAGCGGTCGTGCGTCACGCAGACGAGGGCCGAGCGGCGCTCCCGCAGGTGCTGCGCGAGCCAGGAGATGCCCTCCACGTCGAGGTGGTTGGTGGGCTCGTCGAGCACGATCAGGTCCTGCTCGGCGATGAGCAGCTGGGCGAGCGCGATGCGGCGCCGCTCGCCGCCGGACAGCGGCCCGATGACGGTGTCGAGGCCCTGCGGGAAGCCCGGCAGGTCGAGCCCGCCGAAGAGGCCGGTGAGGACGTCCCGGATCTTGGCGTTGCCCGCCCACTCGTGGTCGGCGAGGTCGCCGATGACCTCGTGGCGCACGGTCGCCGCGGGGTCGAGCGAGTCGTGCTGGGTCAGTACGCCCAGGCGCAGGCCGCCGCTGTGCGTAACGCGCCCGGTGTCGGCCTCCTCCAGCTTGGCGAGCATCCGGATGAGGGTCGTCTTCCCGTCACCGTTGCGCCCGACGACGCCGATCCGGTCGCCCTCGGAGACGCCCAGCGAGACGCCGTCGAGCAGCGCGCGGGTGCCGTACACCTTGCTGACTGCCTCGACATTGACGAGGTTGACGGCCATTTCACTCCTGACGACGGAAGACGAACCCGACCGTCCAGCGTAGTCGCCCGCGGAGCGGACCCTCGGCGCGCGCGGGGCTAGCGGACCCTGGCCCCGGGCGCGGGCGAGGTGGCGGCGCGCGCCGTGCGGCAGGTGCCCGACGCGCGCAGGGCGGCGGCGACGCGCTCGGCGGCGTCCGCGTCCTTGACCAGGAAGGCGGTCGTGGGGCCCGAGCCGGAGACCAGCGCGGCGAGGGCGCCCGCCTCGGTGCCCGCCTTCAGGGTGTCGGCGAGCGCGGGGAACAGGGAGAGCGCGGCGGCCTGGAGGTCGTTCGACAGGGCGGCCGCGAGGGCCGTGGCGTCGCCGGTGCGCAGCGCCTCCAGGAGGGCCGGGGAGGCCTCGGGGGCGGGGGCGTCCGGGGTGAGGCGGTCGAACTCGCGGTACACGGCGGGCGTCGAGAGGCCGCCGTCGGCGACGGCGAACACCCAGTGGAAGTCGCCGCCCACCGCGAGCTCCTGGAGCTGCTCGCCGCGGCCCGTGCCGAGGGCGGCGCCGCCGACCAGGCTGAACGGCACGTCGCTGCCGAGCTCGGCGCAGATGTCGAGCAGCTCGTCCCGGGACGCGCCGGTGCCCCACAGCGCGTCGCAGGCGAGCAGGGCGCCCGCGGCGTCCGCGCTGCCGCCCGCCATGCCGCCCGCGACGGGGATGTCCTTGGCGATGTGGACGTGTACGTCGGCGGGGCGGCCGTGGCGCTCGGCGAGGGCGAGGGCGGCGCGGGCCGCGAGGTTGGTGCGGTCCAGGGGCACCTGGGCGGCGTCCGGGCCCGAGCAGGTGACGCGCAGCTCGTCGGCGGGCGCCACCGTCACCTCGTCGTACAGGCCGACGGCGAGGAAGACGTTGGCGAGGTCGTGGAAGCCGTCGGGGCGGGCGGGGCCCACGGCCAGCTGCACGTTGACCTTCGCGGGCACGCGTACGGTGACGCTCACGCCGCGGCTCCCTTGTGCTCGGCGATCCGCGCGAACTCCTCGACGGTCAGGGACTCGCCGCGCGCCTGCGGGGACACGCCCGCGGCGACCAGGGCGGCCTCGGCCGCGGCGGCGGAGCCCGCCCAGCCGGCGAGGGCGGCGCGCAGCGTCTTGCGGCGCTGGGCGAAGGCGGCGTCCACGACGGCGAACACCTCCCGCTTCGACGCGCTGGTGTTGACCGGCTCGGCGCGCCGCACCAGGGACACGAGGCCCGAGTCGACGTTCGGCGCGGGCCAGAAGACGTTGCGGCCGATGGCGCCCGCGCGCTTCACGTCCGCGTACCAGTTGGCCTTCACGGACGGGACGCCGTACACCTTGGAGCCCGGGGCGGCGGCGAGGCGGTCGGCGACCTCGGCCTGCACCATCACGAGCGTGCGCTCGATGCCGGGGAAGGTGTCGAGCATGTGCAGCAGGACCGGTACGGCGACGTTGTACGGGAGGTTCGCGACCAGGGCCGTCGGGGCGGGGCCCGGCAGCTCGCGCACCTGCATGGCGTCGCTGTGGACGAGGTCGAAGGCGTCCTTGCGGTGCGGCAGGCGGGCCTCGACGGTCGCCGGGAGCGCCCCGGCGAGCACGTCGTCGATCTCCACGGCGGTGACGTGCGCGGCGGTCTCCAGGAGCGCGAGGGTCAGCGAGCCGAGGCCCGGGCCCACCTCGACCACGACGTCGTCGGGGCGGACGTCCGCGGTGCGGACGATGCGGCGGACGGTGTTCGCGTCGATGACGAAGTTCTGGCCGCGCTGCTTGGTCGGCCGGACGCCGAGGGTGGCGGCCAGCTCGCGGATGTCGGCGGGGCCCAGAAGGGCGTCGTGCTCGGTGCTACTCACCACCTCAGGGTATCCGCGCCCCACCCTTCCCCCGGCCCTACGGCCCGGCCGAGCAGCACCCCTGGCCCTGCGGGCCGGGCCCTGGCACACCGGCTGAGCGGCACCTGGGCGCTGTGCCCACCCCTCCCCAAGCTCTCGGCTCCGCTCGAGCAGGGGATGCCCCACTCGCCCAGCGGGACGATTGCCCACAGCGGGGGGAGGCATGGTCCCGCCGCCCGCCCCCGCCCAGGCGCCCCGAGGTCCTGCCTCGCAAGGCTGGAGAGTTTCGGGTGGGAGGGCGCCCCGGGGGTCGCTGCTGGTCGGAGCCCGGGGCTAGAGGCGTTTGCCGCAGTGGGGCCAGGGGCTGGCGCCTCGTTGGACGTAGAGCTTCTTCGCGCGGTGGGTCTGCTCGGCGGCGGGCGCGTCCTGGGGGCGGCCCGCGCCGCCGAGCCCCTGCCAGGTGCGCGTGTCGAACTGGTAGAGCCCGCCGTAGGTGCCGGAGGGGTCCACGGCGCTGGGCCGGCCCCCGGACTCGCACGCCGCGAGCGCGCCCCAGTTCAGCCCGTCGGCCCCGGGCACGGACGTGGGCGGGGCCTTGGTGCCGACCTTCACGATCCGCGTCTGCGGCTCCCGCACCACCTCGCTCTTGATCCGCCGCGGCTTCTGCTTCACGCCGTTGACGGTGCGCAGCGCGTACGTGACCCGCCGGGCGCCTTCGTGCCCGGCCTGCACCACGACCTCCGTGCCGCGCAGCAGCGAGGCGTCCTCGGTCTTGCGGACCTCGTACGGGATGACCTCCTCGCGCACCTCCTTGCGGCCGGAGATCCGCATGACGGTGATGGTCTGCCCGTCGCGCGGGAAGCTGTCGGGCGGCACGGAGGTGGTGTCGGAGCCGCGCAGGGTGACGCCGGACTCCTCCACGGCCTCGTGGACGGTCGCGGCGTTCGTGCGGATGGTGCGGGCCCTGCCGTCGGCCATGACGGTCACGGTGCGCTCGGTGCGGACGTCGAGGTCGAGGCCCTCGCGGGCGATGCGCTTGCCGCGCGAGGCGGACAGATAGGCGCCCTCGGCGCGCACGCCGAGCTGGCGCAGCGCGCCGTCGACGGTGCGGGCGGTGGTCCACACCTTGCGGCTCTTGCCGTCGAGGGTGAGCCGCACGGGACGGCCGTAGCGGACGGCGATCTCGTCGCCGCTGGCGAGCACGGTGTCGGCGGTGGGCGCCACGATGTCGTGGGTGCCGACGTCCACGCCCTCGTCGGCGAGGAGTTCGCCCACGTCGTCGGCGAAGGTGTGCAGGGTGCGGGACTTGCCGTCGACGCTGAGCTGGATGGCCTTGTCGTTGGCGACGAAGGCGGAGGTGCCGCCGGCGAGGAAGGCCACGACGAGGGCCTGCGGCACGAGCCGGCGCAGGCCGTCGGGCCGCTCGCCGCCCCGCTTGCGCCGCGCGGCGCGCCGCGCCCGGGCCCGCCCGGCACCCCGTGCCCCGTCGTCCTGCCGGGGCAGCAGGGGCCCGGAGCCGACCTCCCCGGCCTCCTCGGCGCCCCCGGCGCCCTCGGCCCGCGTGTACGCCGTGCCGTCCGCGGCCTCGGCGTACTCGACGTGCTCGGGGCTCTCGCTGCTCTCGGTGTATCCGCCGTACTCCTGGCCCGGCGCGCCGGCCCCGTAGCCGTCGTACTCCCCGGCCTGAGGCGTCATCTCGTACGCCGGCCGGTACGTGTCCTGGTACCCCCCGTGCCCCACGGCGGCCCCGCCGCCCCCGTACGGCTCATAGGGCGCGAACGGCGCCTGCCCATACGTCTCGTACTGCGGTTTGCTCACGACGACGCTCCAGCTGACATGTGAACCACTGACAAGCCATGCAGATCGGCTTGCAGAACCTAGCGGAGCGGCCGTCACTCTCCAAAGCAGGGTGACTACTCTGTGTCGCGGCACTGCCCCAGGCTGTCAGGCCCCGGAACGCTTCGGTCGTTATCGATCAGTAATCAAAGGCGCGGGCCGTGTTCGCCGAGACGGCCGCGGCCATGGCGTCCTCGTCGAGACCCTTCACCTCGGCCATGGCGCGCAGCGTGACCGGAATGAGATACGGGGCGTTGGGCCGTCCGCGGTAGGGCGCGGGGGTCAGGAACGGGGCGTCGGTCTCGACGAGGACGAGCTCCAGCGGGGCCACGGCGAGCGCCTCGCGCAGGTGCCCCGCGTTCTTGAAGGTCACGTTGCCCGCGAAGGACATGAAGTAGCCGTGCTCCGCGCACACCTCGGCCATCGCGGCGTCGCCGGAGTAGCAGTGGAAGACGGTGCGCTCGGGGGCGCCCTCCTCCTTGAGGACGCGCAGCACGTCGTCGTGGGCCTCGCGGTCGTGGATGACCAGGGCCTTGCCGTGCCGCTTGGCGATCTCGATGTGGGCGCGGAAGGACCGTTCCTGCGCGGCCATGCCCTCGGGCCCGGTGCGGAAGTGGTCGAGGCCGGTCTCGCCGACGCCCTTGACGTGCGGCAGCGCGGCGAGCCGGTCGATCTCGGCGAGCGCCTCGTCGAGCGCGGCCTCTCCCCCGGCGGCGCGGGCCCCCTGCCGCGACCATCCGTCGGGATCCCCGTGCACGATGCGCGGCGCCTCGTTCGGATGAAGGGCCACCGCGGCGTGGACGGCGGTGTGCGCGGCTGCGGTCTCGGCGGCCCAGCGGGAACCGGCGACGTCGCAGCCGACCTGCACCACCGTGGTGACGCCCACCGACGCGGCCTTGGCGAGCGCCTCCTCGACGGTGCCGGACTGCATGTCGAGGTGGGTGTGGGAGTCGGCGACCGGGACGCGGAGCGGGGCGGGGGCCGGGGGCGGAGTGGTGTCGGCGGGCATGCCCCGATCCTACGGAGCCCTCCCGGAGACGCCCCGCCCCCGTCCCGCCGCGGGCCTCAGCCCGCCTTGCGGTGGTTCTGGAAGGGGTGCAGCAGGTCCGAGAGGTGCCAGTGGTGCTTGGGCTCCCCCGCGGAGGCCTCGGCGGAGTCGTCGCTCGCCGGGACCTTCGTGGCCGACGGCGGGTGCTCGGTGTGCGGCTGGCGGTGCAGGGACTCAAGAGCGGACCGCACGGTCGACACCTGGCCCGCGCGCATGATCCGTACGACGTGACCCCCGCAGTTCAGGCAGGTGGGCCGGGTGAGCGGGGACGGCACGCGGTGCCCGCCCGCCAGATACATCACGAACTGTTGACCCTTGGCGTCCACGTGGTGCTCGATCTCGTACGACTGTTCCCAGCCGTGCCCGCAGCGCATGCAGGCGAACGCGTAGGACTCATGGACGACGTCGACAGCCGTGCGGTGACCGGTGTCTGCGATCTCACTCATGTGCGAGCTCCTCTTGTCCGCTGGACAAGCACCACCGGCCCGGAGCGTCCTGCCCGGACCCGGGCCTGGCGGTGAGGGACGGGTGCGCCCCTGACCTCCAGTGGACGCCTTTCCCGAAGCGAGCGCATCAGACCTGTGCACTGTTGGGCCCGATTTGGCATTCCCATAGGAATTCAGCCTGACGCGCGGCCCACGCTTTTGCCTTTCACGATAGTCCTTTGCCAGCCGATGGGCCGCTCGGAGGAATAAATCCCCCGGATCCGAAACGGTCGGCGAAGGCGGAGAAAGTGCAGGCAGCACGCGTGTGCGCCGGTATCTCACGCCCCTGCGCACACGCTGTCGCTCCCGTCCCGCGTCACGCCCCAGGCGCGTGCTTCGCCGCGACCACGGCGTCGAAAACGCGCCGCTTCGGCAGCCCCGCGTCGGCGGCCACGGCGGCGATCGCCTCCTTGCGCCGCTCCCCCGCCTCCTCGCGCACGCGCACCCGGCGCACCAGCTCGTCGTCGTCGAGTTCGTCGCCGCTCGGCTCGGGCGCGCCCGTCACGACGACGGTGATCTCACCGCGCACCCCGTCGGCCGCCCACTCGGCGAGGTCCTTGAGGGGGCCGCGGCGGACCTCCTCGTACGTCTTGGTCAGTTCGCGGCACACGGCGGCCCGGCGCTCGGGGCCGAAGGCCTCGGCCATCGCGGCGAGCGCGTCGGCCAGGCGGTGCGGGGCCTCGAAGTAGACGAGGGTGCGCCGCTCGTCGGCCGACTCGCGGAGCCGGGCGAGGCGCTCGCCCGCCTTGCGGGGCAGGAAGCCCTCGAAGCAGAAGCGGTCCACGGGCAGGCCGGAGAGCGCGAGCGCGGTCAGGACGGCGGAGGGGCCGGGCACCGCGGTGACCCGGACGTCCCGCTCGACGGCGGCCGCGACCAGGCGGTAGCCGGGGTCGGAGACCGACGGCATGCCCGCGTCGGTGACGAGCAGCACCCGCGCGCCGCCTTCGAGCGCGTCGGCGAGCTCGGGCGTGCGCGCCGATTCGTTGCCCTCGAAGTACGACACCACGCGGCCGCCCACGGTGACGCCGAGCGCCTGCGCGAGCCGCTTGAGCCTGCGGGTGTCCTCGGCCGCCACGACGTCGGCGCGCTGAAGTTCGGCGGCGAGCCGGGGCGGGGCGTCCGCGGGGTCGCCGATGGGCGTGCCGGCGAGGACGAGCGTGCCGGTGCCGTCGGGGGAGCCGCCGGGGGTGGTGCCGGGCGTGCCGTCGGGGCTTGAGTCTGCGCTTCCTGTCACGGTTCCATCCTCGCAGGGGCAGGGCGCGGGACTGTCACAGTCTGGTTCCCTACGATGGCGCGGTGACCAGTACCGCGTCGTCCCCGGACACCCGTGAGGGCCAGCAACCCGAGGAACAGCAGCCGTCGCCCTGGCACCGCAGACTGCGCCGCTTCGGCTACGCGGCGCGGCCCAGAGGCGATGTGCGGGCGCGGCTCGTCCCGCCGTACGCCGAGCCGAGCTCGCGGATCTGGGCGGCGCTCGGGGTGCCGCCCCTGGCCGCCCAGCGGGTGACGCGCTGGTCGGGCTGGGGCGGGCCGATCCTGGTGGCGCTGGTGGCGGGCCTGCTGCGGTTCTGGAACCTGGGCAGCCCGAAGGCGGTGATATTCGACGAGACGTACTACGCCAAGGACGCCTGGGCGCTGATCCACCGCGGCTACGAACTGAGCTGGCCCGACAAGATCAACGACACGGTCATCCAGCAGGGCGACGGCATCGCGCTGCCCACGGACCCCGCGTACGTGGTGCATCCGCCGGTCGGCAAGTACGTGATCGGCATCGGCGAATGGCTGTTCGGCTTCGACCCGTTCGGCTGGCGGTTCATGACGGCGGTGCTCGGCACCCTTTCGGTCCTGATGCTGTGCCGGATCGGGCGGCGCCTCTTCCGCTCCACGTTCCTCGGCTGTGTCGCGGGCGCGCTGCTCACCGTGGACGGGCTGCACTTCGTGATGAGCCGCACCGCGCTGCTCGACCAGGTGCTGATGTTCTTCGTGCTCGCCGCGTTCGGCTGCTTCCTGGTGGACCGGGACCGGGCGCGCGCCCGGCTCGCGGCCGCGCTGCCGGTGAACGCCGACGGGGTGGTGCGCCCGGACCGGCGCGTCGCCGAGACCGTGCGCCTGGGGTGGCGGCCGTGGCGCTGGGCGGCGGGGCTCTGCCTCGGCCTGGCCTTCGCGACCAAGTGGAACGGCCTGTACATCATGGTGTTCTTCTGCCTGATGACGGTCCTGTGGGACGTGGGCGCGCGCCGCGTGGCCGGGGCGCGGCGGCCGTACACGGCGGTGCTCAGGCTGGACGTGCTGCCCGCGTTCGCCGCGACGGTGCCGGTCGCCGTCGGCACGTACCTGCTCTCCTGGCTCGGCTGGATCCTCTCGCCGAGCGACGGCACCGGCGGCTACTACCGCAACTGGGCGGCGACGGACGGCAAGGGCGGCAGCTTCACCTGGCTGCCGGACTGGCTGCGCAGCCTGTGGCACTACGAGAACAAGGTGTACGACTTCCACGTCGGCCTGTCCTCGCCGCACACCTACCAGTCGAACCCGTGGAGCTGGATCGTCGACGGCCGTCCCGTCTCGTACTTCTACGAGTCGCCGCTGCCCGGCAAGGACGGCTGCCCGGCCGACACCAAGGAGAAGTGCGCGCGCGAGGTCCTCGCGCTCGGCACCCCGCTGCTGTGGTGGGCGGCGGGCGCCGCGCTGCTCTACGTGCTGTGGCGGTGGTTCTTCCGCAGGGACTGGCGCGCGGGCGCGATCGTGTGCGGCGTCGCGGCCGGCTACCTGCCGTGGTTCATGTACCAGGAACGGACCATCTTCTACTTCTACGCCGTGGTCTTCGTGCCGTTCCTGTGCCTGGCCGTGGCGATGCTCGTCGGCGCGCTGATCGGACCGCCGGGCTCCAGCGAACGCCGCCGGGTGGCGGGCGCGGCGAGCGCGGGCGTCCTGGTCCTGCTGATCTTCTGGAACTTCATCTACTTCTGGCCGATCTACACGGGCCAGGCCATCCCGATCGAGTCGTGGCGGTCGCGGATGTGGCTGGACACCTGGGTGTAGGCGGGGAGTCGGGCGGGCGCGGGGTTCAGCGGACCGGGAAGCCGAAGGTGTAGCCCTGGGCCTTGAGCCAGGGCAGGAGGCGGCGCAGGGCCTCGACGGTCTGGGTGCGGTCGCCGCCCGCGTCGTGGAAGAGGAGCGTCGGCCCGTTGGGCAGCTCCCGCTGGACGGTGGCGACGATGGCGTCCGTGCCGGGGCGCTCGAAGTCCTTGGTGTCCACGTTCCAGCCCAGCGGGCGCATGCCGCGGGACGCGGCGAGCTTGCGGCTGTAGGGGGTGAACGCCCCGCCGGGCGCCCGGTAGTACATCGGGCGCACTCCCCCGGACGCCTTGGTGATCATGCGTTCGGCGTCGAGTATCTGCTTCGACTGGTAGGCCTGGGAGTCCTTGTCCATGGCGGTGTTGTGCGACACCGAGTGGTCGCACAGCCGGTGCCCGGCGGCGACGACCTTCTTCACGAGGTCCGGGTGGGCCTGCGCCTGCGTCCCCACCATGCAGAAGGTGGCCTTCGCGCCGTACTGCCGCAGCAGGTCGAGCATCTGGGGGGTCCACTTGAGGTCGGGGCCGTCGTCGATGGTGATGTTGACGCCCCGCTTGCCCTGCTCCGAGGCGTGCGCGATGGCCGCCGAGACGGGCTTGGCGGCGGCGCCCTTGCCGGGTGCGGAAGCCTTCGGCGGCGCGTCGTCCGTGTCACCGGCCTGCGCGGTCCACACCGAGGCGCCGGTGGCGAGCAGCATCACCCCGAGGGCCGCCCCGACCACCTTGCCGTACCAGCCCCGCCCACCGCCGTGCCGCGCCATGTCCGCCCCTCTCACAGTCCCTTGCCGATCCCCGGTCCCCTTGTGACCACCCCGCAGGACGGACCGCGGTGATCAGGGGATGCCTCTGTTACCGATCACGGACAATTCCGGGAGATTTCCCGGACAACTCCCCGGAAGCAGCGGCTGAAACCCCATCAATTGGCCCGATCTCGCCCCTCCGTGGCAACGCCCACCCGCCGCGGCGAGAATGCTGCGATGGATCAGGGCATCGCCGGACTGGCCGCGGGCATCGCGGGGCTCATCGGAGCCGGGGTGGGCGGGCTCGCCACGGCCTACGGGGCCCGTGTCGGCGCGCAGAAGACCATCGAGGCGGCGCAGACGCAGGTCCGGGCCCAGTCGTCCGTCGACCACCAGCAGTGGGTACGGGACCAGCGCCGGCAGGCGTGCACCGACGTCTTCGACGCGTTCAGCCGCTATCTGCGGGCGGCGAGCGTGTGCGGATCCCACGTCAAGGCGTCCCGCGCGGTGTCGGTCGACGAGATCGGAGAGCTGTCCGCGGCCGCGATGGACCTGCACGTCGTGGCGGGGCACCTGGAGCTGTGGGGGCCCGACGACATCGTCACCGCCGCCGACGGGGTCACCAGCACGGCGCGCGCCCAGCACGAACGGTTCACCCACTGGCTGGCGGCGTTCGCGTCCGGCGACGCGGAGGCCATGAGCGAGCAGGCGAGCCGGATCAACTCCGGCTGGCAGGACCTCGCCCGGATGCGGACGGAACTCGTCACGGCCGTACGGGCTCAACTGACGGTTCACGCTTCCCATTCGGTTCTGGCCGATCCGAATGGGTCCGGCCATTCTTCTTGACAGATAGCGATCGAGAATATGGCCGAAGATCTGCCCAGGACGCGACCGCCCTGAGGAAATCCGGGGTGGGGCGGACTTCCTCCTCCTAAAGTGTGGGCATTCCTGGGGAGGGAGCGCTTCATGCGCAAACGAGTGAAGGCCGTCATCGTCGGCGGGGTCTTCGCCGTCATGGTGGGGGGCGCCGGATACGGCGCGTTCAACGTGGTGAACGCGCTGAACGACGACGGCGGTCCGGCCACCGGGACCGCGGTGAAGAAGGGCACGCCCGACGCGAAGGAAGTCCGCGACACCGCGCGGTCGTTCCTCGCGGCCTGGGCGAAGGGGGACGCGGACACGGCGGCCGTGTACACGAACAACAGTGAGGTGGCCGCCCTCGCCCTGGCCGGCTACCGCGAGGACGCGCACATCCGCCAGGTGCGGCTGACGCCGGGCCGGATCGACGGCACCCACGTGCCGTTCTCGGTCCGCGCCACCGTGTCGTACGAGGGCACCTCCAAGCGCCTCGCGTACGAGTCCTCGTTCGAGGTCGTGCGCGGCCGGAACACCGGGCGGCCCCTCGTCGACTGGAAGGCGTCCGTCGTGCATCCGAAGCTGCACGAGGGCGAGAGCCTGGAGACCGGCGAGGCCGCGGCGCCGCCCATCAGGGCCGTGGACCGCGAAGGCCGGGTCCTGACGCCCGAGCGGTACCCGTCCCTCGCGCCGGTGCTCGCGCGGCTGCGGACGGCGTACGGCGAGAAGGCGGGCGGCCGCCCCGGGATCGAGCTGTACGTCAAACGGGCCTCGGCGGACGCCGGTACGACGACGCTGCTCACGCTCGCCAAGGGCAGACCCGGCACGCTGCCGACGACGCTGAGCGCCGTCGCGCAGCGGGCCGCGGAGGACGCGGTCGCCAAGTACCCCGAGTCGTCGGTGGTCGCGGTCAAGCCGAGCACCGGCGAGGTGCTCGCGGTCGCCAACCACCGCGAGGACGACTTCAACGCGGCCTTCCAGGGCGAGCTGGCGCCCGGCTCGACGATGAAGATCGTGACGGCGGCGATGCTCATCGACAAGGGCGTCACCAAGGCGAGCGGCCCGGCGCCGTGCCCGTCGACCGCGACCTGGCAGAGCCAGACCTTCAAGAACCTCACCGGCCTGGAGCCGAACGGCGGGGCCACGCTCGCGGACAGCTTCGCCCGCTCCTGCAACACGGCGTTCGTGAAGCTCGTCGACGAGAAGCCGCTCACCGACGCCTCCCTCACCGAGGAGGCGCGGGACAACTTCGGCCTGGGGCGCGACGACTGGCGCACCGGCATCCCCTCGGAGGACGGCTCCGTGCCCGCCTCCACCGGCCCCGACCGGGCGGCGAACGCCATCGGCCAGGGCGAGGTGCAGCTCAACCCGCTGAACCTGGCGTCGGTGACGGCCACGGCGATGACGGGCTCCTTCCGCCAGCCCGTGCTCGTGCCGAAGTCCCTCATCGCGGGCGAACTGGCCACCGCGCGCGGCCTGTCCGGGACGACCGTCGCCCAGCTGCGCCAGATGATGCGGCGCACCGCGCTGTCCGGCACGGGCGCACGGGCCATGGCGGGCCTCGGCCCCGACGTCGGCGCGAAGACCGGTTCGGCGGAGGTCGACGGACAGGCGCGGCCCAACAGCTGGTTCGCGGGCTACCGCGGGGACGTGGCCGCGGCCGCGATGGCCCAGGAGGGCGGCCACGGCAGCGACACGGCGGGCCCAATCGTGGCAGCAATCCTCCGAGCGACCTGAGCGTGAGCGCCCGCCCGGGGGCGCGCCCCAAAGGGGCGCGGGGCTGTGTCCATATGCGGCTCCGCCGCGCGGGCGCGCCCAGCCACAACCGGTCCGCGGAATGCACACCCACGGCCAGTGGGGCGCTTGGGCGCAGCCCAAACCAATGACGCCGCGAACCGTGCCCGGACGGGCTGCCGCTAGGTTGGGCCTTCGGTGAGTTGAGCAGAGGTGCGGCGGGGGCCGACGGGGAATCGCGGAGGGCTGGTTCGTGGGCAAGAGAAGACGTGTCGCCGAGCGCAAGAAGGTGCGGCCGGGCGTGCTCGGCGGGGCGGTGGTCGCCGTCGTGTGCGGGGTGGGCTTCGCCGCGTACGCCCTGGCGGGGGAGCCGGAGGCGGACGGGGCGGGCGGTGCGGACGGCAAGGCCGTGGCGTCGGGCCCGCCGACGGCCGCCGAAGTGCGCACCACCGCGCGGGGGTTCCTCGCGGCCTGGGCGGCGGGCGACGTGGACCGCGCGGCCGCGCTGACCGACGACCGCGACGCGGCACGGACGGCCCTGCGGTCGTATCAGAAGGACGCCCGCGTCACGAAGGTGCGGCTCACGCCGGGCAGGCCCGCGGGCCCCAAGAGCCCGAAGGTGCCGTTCAAGGCGGCGGCGACGGTCTCGTACGAGGGAAACCGCAAGACGCAGGGCGCGGTGGGCACGGTGCGCAAGCCGTACGCGTACGACTCGGCGCTGAAGGTCGTGCGCCGGGCGTCCGACGGCAGGACGCTCGTCGCCTGGCGCCCTTCCGTCGTGCACCCGGAGCTGAAGCCCGGCGACCGCCTGGTCACCGGCGAGGCGGGCGATCCGCCGATCAAGGCCCTGGCCCGGGACGGCGGCGCGCTGACGGCCGCCAAGTACCCCTCGCTCGGCACGGTCCTCGACGGCCTGCGGGACAAGTACGGCAAGAAGGCGGGCGGCACCGGCGGCATCGAGCTGCGGATCGTCCGCAAGGACGCGCGGGACGCGGCGCGCACGAAGGCCAAGAGCGACGACGCGAAGGTCACGCCTGACAAGACGCTCCTGACGCTCGCGCCCGGCACCCCGGGCACGCTGAAGACGACGATCAGCCCTCGTGTGCAGGAGCGGGCCGAGAAGGAGACCGCGAAGCGCAAGCAGGCGTCGGTCGTGGTCGTGAAGCCGAGCACGGGCGAGATCCTGGCCGTCGCCAACTCCCGCCCCGGCGGCTTCAACACGGCCTTCCAGGGCTCGCTCGCCCCCGGCTCCACGATGAAGGTCGTCTCGTCCTCGATGCTCCTGGAGAAGAAGCTCGCGGGCGTCGACAAGAAGCACCCCTGCCCCAAGTACGAGACGTACGGCGGCTGGAAGTTCCAGAACGACGACAAGTTCCAGATCAAGAACGGCACCTTCCGGGCGAGCTTCGCGCGGTCCTGCAACACGGCCTTCATCAGCCAGGCGAAGAAGCTCTCCGACGACGACCTGACCAAGCAGGCCCGGGACGTCTTCGGGCTCGGCAACGACAACTGGTCGATCGGCGTGTCCTCGTTCGACGGCGCGGTGCCGGTGCAGTCGGACGCCCAGATGGCGGCCTCACTCATCGGCCAGGGCGGGGTGCGGATGAACCCGCTGAACATGGCGTCGGTGGCGGCGACGGTCAAGTCCGGCACGTTCCGGCAGCCGTATCTGGTCCCGCCATCCCTGGACAAGCGGAAGCTGGCGACGGCCGCGCGCAGGATGTCCCCCTCGACGGCGTCCGCCCTGCGCGACCTCATGCACTACACGGCGGTCGCGGGCACCGCCGTCAAGCCGATGTCGGGCCTCGGCTCCGACTCCGGCGCGAAGACCGGCTCCGCGGAGGTCGACGGGCAGAAGAAGCCCAACGGCTGGTTCACGGCGTACCGCGGGGACGTGGCCGCGGCGGCGGTGGTGCAGGCCGGCGGGCACGGCGGCGAATCGGCGGGCCCGGTGGTGCGGGCGATGCTGCTCGCCGGAGGCTGAGCCGGGACGGCCGGACGGCCGGACGGCCCGTCGGCCGGGGGCCGCGAGCCGTCCGGCCGTCGATACCCGGTCGCATGGCACGTACACGCACCGCTAGCGTGCGCCGCATGGGTACTTCTGCCAGCGACGCGTACGACACCGGCGGTTCATCCGCGCACCCCCGTTTCACCCGGGCCCCGCGCGAGCTCGGCCCCGACGAACCGACCGGCGCGGTCCGGCGGTTCCCCGACCGGACCGGGACCGCCGCCGAGGCCGCCGGAGCCGCCCGGTGACCCCGCTGGTCGCCGCGGCCGTCCTGCTCGCCGCCGTCACCCACGCCGCCTGGAACGCGCTCGCCCACCACATCACCGACAAGCTCGTCGGCTTCACCCTCATATCGGGCGGCGGCGCCCTCATCGGGCTGCTGCTCGCCCCCTTCGTGGCCGTGCCGGACGCCGGGGCCTGGCCCTATCTGCTGCTGTCCGCCGCCATCCACGTCGCCTACTACGCGCTGCTCATGTGGTCCTACCGGCTCGGGGACTTCGGGCAGGCCTACCCCATCGCGCGCGGCACCGCGCCGCTGGTGGTGACCGTGCTCGCGGCGGTGTTCGCGGGCGAGGTGCCCGGCGGGTGGCAGGCCGCCGGGGTCGCCGTCTGCTCGGCCGGGCTCACCGGGCTCGCCCTGTGGGGCATCCGGGGCTCCGGGCGGCGGCCCGACTGGACCGCGCTCGGCGCGGCGCTCGCCACCGGCGTCTCCATCGCCGCGTACACCGTCGTGGACGGTCTCGGGGTACGGGCGTCCGGCTCGTCCCTCGGGTACATCGCCTGGCTGATGCTGGTGCAGGGCACGGTGGTGCCGCTGTACGCGGTGTGGCGGTGGCGCGGCGGGTTCGTGGGGCGGGTGCGGCCCGTGGCCTGGATCGGGCTCCTCGGCGCGGCGCTCTCCGTCTCCGCGTACGGGCTCGTGCTGTGGGCCCAGACGCGGGCCGACCTCGCACCGATCTCCGCGCTGCGGGAGTCCTCGATCATCGTGGGGGCGGGGATCGGGGCGGTGTTCTTCAAGGAGCGGTTCGGGGCGCCGCGGATGCTGGCCGCGGGCGTGATGGTGGCGGGCATCGGCCTGATGCTGCACGCGGGGTAGGGCCCTGCCGGGGGCTCCCGACCTCGAACGCCGGACGGGCTATACGGCCCGCAAGGCCCGGAGCACGCTCTGGGGGCGGGCGTCCGCCGTGACGCCCTTGCCCATGGTGTTCGTGACGTAGGCGAAGGCGAGGCCCGATTCGGGGTCGGCGAAGGCGAGGGTGCCGCCGCGGCCGGGGTGGCCGAAGGAGGCCGGGGTCAGCAGGGGCGCCGCGGGGCCGTGGAGCATGTAGCCGAGGCCGAAGCGGGTGGGGGTGACGAGGACCCGGTCGGGCCCGGCGGACGCCTCGCCGCGGGCGAGGGCCAGGGTGCCCGGCTCGAAGAGGCGGCCGCCCCCGTCGACGTCCCCGATGAGCGCGGCGTAGAAGCGGGCGAGCCCGTCCGCCGTGGCGATGCCGTTCGACGCGGGCAGGGAGGCCGCGCGGTAGCCGGGGTCGTTCTCGTCGGGCAGCGGGTCGATGACCGCGAAGGCGCGCCGCGTCAGGGACGAGGGGTCCGCGTACGCCGCCGCGACCTCCGGCTTCGGCCGGGCGCGCAGCCCGCCGCGCCCGGTGTCGGCCGCCATGCCGCCGAGCCGCCCGACCCGCGCGGCCCGCGCCTCGGGGAGCCCCAGCCACAGGTCGAGGCCCAGCGGCCCCGCGACCTCGTCCGCGATCCACTCGCCGATGGCCCGGCCGGAGACGCGGCGCACGAGCTCCCCGGTCAGCCAGCCGTAGGTGTGCGCGTGGTAGCCGTGGTCCGTGCCGGGCTCCCAGGCGGGCGCCTGCGCGGCGACGACCGCGGCCGCGAGGTCGGGCGAGTACGCCTCGGCGGGCGTCAGCGGCTGGTCCAGGACCGGCACCCCGGCGCGGTGGGCGAGCACGTGCCGGACGAGCGCCCGCTCCTTGCCGCGCGCCTTGAACTCCGGCCAGTAGGCGCCCACGGGCGCGTCCAGGTCGAGGCGCCCGCGCTGGTGCAGCAGGAGCAGCGCGGCGGCGGCCACGCCCTTGGTGGCCGAGCGGACGAGCTGGGCGGTGCCCCGCTCCCAGGGGGCGCCGCCGTCGAAGTCCCGCGTGCCGCCCCACAGGTCCACCACGCGCCGCCCGTCGCGGTACACGACGACCGCCGCGCCCCGCTCGCCGAGCGCGGTGAAGGTGCGCCGGAAGGCGTCCCCGACCGGTTCGTAACCGGGGGCCACCGTGCCGTGCACCTCGGTGTCGGCCCCCGCCGTAGCCACTACGTCAGCGTCCATGCCTGAGCCAACCACCCCGTGCCGCCGAAGATTCCACTAGCGTGCCGCCCCCGCCGTCTTGGGATCGAAGCCGAAGGGCAGTTCCAGGCGGTGGCTCCGCATCAGCTCCTCGTCCGCGAGCAGCTCCCCCGTCGCGCCGTCGGCCGCGATCACGCCCTCGCTGAGGACCAGCGCCCTGGGGCACAGTTCGAGCGCGTACGGCAGGTCGTGCGTGACCATCAGGACGGTGACGTCCAACGCGCGCAGGATGTCGGCGAGTTCGCGGCGCGAGGCCGGGTCGAGGTTCGAGGACGGCTCGTCCAGGACGAGGATCTCCGGCTCCATCGCGAGGACCGTCGCCACGGCCACCCGGCGCCGCTGGCCGAAGGAGAGGTGGTGCGGCGGGCGGTCGGCGTACCCGTCCATGCCGACCTGGGCGAGCGCCTTGTGCACGCGGGCTTCGAGCTCGGGGCCGCGCAGCCCGGCCGCGGCGGGGCCGAACGCGACGTCCTCGCGCACGGTCGGCATGAACAGCTGGTCGTCGGGGTCCTGGAAGACGATGCCGACCTTGCGGCGGATCTCCGCCATGTGCCGCTTGCCGACGGGCAGTCCGGCCACGGTGACGGTGCCCGCGCCAGCGGTGAGGATGCCGTTCAGGTGGAGGACGAGCGTCGTCTTGCCCGCGCCGTTCGGCCCGAGCAGGGCGACGCGCTCGCCGCGGGTGATCGTCAGGTCCACGCCGAACAGGGCCTGGTGGCCGTCGGGGTAGGCGTAGGCGAGGCCGGAGACCTCGAGCGATGCGGTCACAGGGTCCATCCCAACAGGCAGACGAAGAGGGCGGTCGCGGGCAGGGCGAGGGCGTACGACCACTGGGCCCGGCTCGCCGTCACCTCGTCGATGACCGGCATGGAGCCCGTGTAGCCCCGGCTCACCATGGCCAGGTGCACGCGCTCGCCCCGTTCGTACGAGCGGATGAAGAGCGCCCCCGCCGACTTGGCGAGCACGCCCCAGTGGCGCACTCCGCTCGCCTCGAAGCCGCGGGACTCGCGAGCGATGCGCATGCGGCGCATCTCGTCGGCGATGACGTCGCCGTAGCGGATCATGAAGGAGGCGATCTGGACGAGGAGCGGCGGGAGTCTGAGCCGCTGCAGGCCGAGGAGGAGTTCGCGCAGCTCCGTGGTGGCGGCGAGGAGCACCGAAGCGGCGACGCCGAGGGTGCCCTTGGCGAGGACGTTCCAGGCGCCCCACAGGCCGCTCTCGCTGAGCGAGAGGCCGATGACGTGCACGCGCTCGCCCTGGGCGACGAACGGCAGCAGGAGCGCGAACCCCACGAAGGGGATCTCGATCAGGAGCCGCTTCAGCAGGAACGGGGGCGGTACGCGGGCCGCGTACGCCACCGTCGCGAGCAGGGCCGCGTAGGCCGCGAAGGCCCAGACCGCCTCGCGCGGGGTGGACACCACCACGACCACGAAGCAGAAGACGGCGGTGAGCTTGGCGTGCGGCGGCAGCGCGTGCACCGGGGAGCGGCCGTGGCGGTACAGGCGGTGGGCGTGGCCCGCGCCCATGTCAGGCGCTCTCGGCGGGCGCGGTCGCCGCGGCGGTCCCGGCCGGGTCCGCCTGGTCCGTGGACTGCGCGCGCCGCCTGCGGACGGCCCAGAAGACGCCGGTGCCCGCGACCACCGTCACGCCGACGCCGACGACGCCCGCGAGGCCGCCGGAGAGGCGGGTGTTGGTGATGCCCTCCACGCTGTAGTCGAAGAAGGGCGAGTCCTTGGCGGCGTGCTCCTTCTCCTTCTGGTCGATGCCCTTGTCGCGGGCGACCTTCTCCAGGCCGTCCGGGTTCGTGGAGGCGTAGAAGGAGACGAACCCGGCGAGGACGAGGGAGGTCACCAGGCCCGCGGCCCACAGCTTGCGGTGGGAGCGGGCCGCAGCGGGGGCGGGGGCGCGCACGGCGGGCGCGTCGACGAGGGCGCCGCCCACCCGCAGCTTGAGCGGTGCCGTCAGGCCGCGCGCGCCGTGCACGAGGTCGGGCCGCACGGCGACGACCGCGCCGACCGTGAGCGCCGTGATGGCGGCCTCGCCGATGCCGATGAGGACGTGCACGCCGATCATGGCGGTGGCGACCTTGCCGATCGGGACGTCGGTGGTGCCGCCGATCGCGTAGATGAGGGTGAAGGCGGCGGCCGCGGCCGGCACGGAGAGCAGGGCCGCGGTGAACGCGGCGGCGGTGAGCGAGCGGCGGCCGCGCGGCAGGACCTTCGCCAGGCCCCGGAAGACCGCGTACGCCACGACCGTGGTGACGACCGCCATCACCGTGATGTTCACACCGAGCGCGGTCAGGCCGCCGTCGGCGAACAGGACGCCTTGCATGAGCAGCACCACGGACACGCACAGGACCCCGGTGAAGGGGCCCACGAGTATCGCCGCGAGGGCACCGCCAAGGAGATGGCCGCTCGTCCCCGCGGCGACGGGGAAGTTCAGCATCTGCACGGCGAAGATGAAGGCCGCCACGAGGCCCGCGAGCGGCGCCGTCCGCTCGTCCAGTTCACGGCGCGCGCCGCGCAGGGCGACGGCGACCGCGCCCACCGCGGCGACGCCCGCGGCGGCGGATACGGGAGCGTTGATGAATCCATCCGGGACATGCATGCGCGTGCTCCTGGAAAGGTGCATGTCGTGAGCGTGGGGAGGCACTCACGCGAAATGAGCGGATCGCTCCGAGCGGGACGCTCGTGAACCTTTCAATGATGTGCGCTGTTGCGAAAAGGTCGCAAGAGCGTAGGAGTACCAATACGCGCCCCCGTCCGCGCCCCGGAAAAGCGCCTCCCCGCACACCTCAATATCCGTACATATGGGACATTGGGGAGAGGGCATCCGCACGTGTGCGGGCCGGGACGGCGAGAGGACAGAGCCATGTCAGCGGTCGAACAAGTCACCCGGGCCCACATCGTCACCGACTCCCCCGACGACCACGTCGTCGTCCCCGTCGCCCTGCGTTACGACCCGGAGGCCGACCCGCGCTCGGTGCGGATCGGCCTGCCCGGCACGGTGGCCGCGGACGGCCCCGGATCACCCGACTGGGTCCTGGAGCGCGACCTCCTGGAGCGCGGTCTGAGGGCCCCGGCGTCCAGCGGTGACGTACGGATCTGGCCCTGCGGGCGGGTGCAGGCGGTCGTGGAGTTCCACACGCCGAAAGGCGTGGCGGTCGTGCAGTTCGACTCGTCCGCGCTGGTGCGCTTCCTGCGTCGTACGTACACGGCCGCCACGCCGGTCAGTCACTGACAGCGATCGGGGGCGTCACACGCCGACCAGCTCCCGCTTGCCGTCGGGGTCGCCGTCGGCCGCGGGCGCCATGTCCTTGAGGCCCTCGCCCTCCACGTCCACGTTCGGCAGCGCCCGGTCGAGCCAGCGCGGCAGGCTCCACGCCCGGCGGCCGAGGAGCGCGAGCACCGCGGGCACGATGGCCATGCGGACGACGAACGCGTCGAAGAAGACCGCGATGGCGAGGCCGAAGCCGATCATCTTGACCATCTGCTCGCTGGACCCGATGAAGCCCGCGAAGACGGCGATCATGATGACGGCGGCCGCCGAGACGACCCGCGCGCCGTACTTGAAGCCGGTGACGATCGCCTCCTCCGGGCTCTCGCCGTGGACGTACGCCTCGCGCATGCGGGTCACGAGGAACACCTCGTAGTCCATCGCGAGGCCGAAGACGACGCCCACCATGAAGATCGGCATCATGCTCATGATCGGACCGGTCTGCTCCACGCCGAACAGCGAGCCGAGCCAGCCCCACTGGAAGACCGCGACCACCGCGCCCAGCGCCGCGAGCACCGAGAGCAGGAAGCCGAGCGCCGCCTTGAGCGGGACCAGGATCGAGCGGAAGACGACGATCAGGAGCAGGAAGGCGAGGCCCACGACGAGCGCGAGGTAGGGCAGCAGCGCGTCGTTGAGCTTCTGCGAGACGTCGATGTTCATGGCCGTGGTGCCGGTGACCATGACGTCGGCGCCGCTGTCGGCCTTGACGTCCTTCGCCTCGTCGCGGATGGCGTGGACGAGGTTCTCGGTGTCGGCGCCGCTGGGCTTGGCGGACGGCACGACGCTGATGATCGCGGTGTCGCCCGCCTTGTTGAACACGGGCGGGCTCACGGCGAGCACGTCGTCCAGGCCGCCGATCTTCTTGGCGACGGCGGCGGCCTCGCCCTTGGCGTCCTTGACGCCCTTGAGGTCGGTGACGGTCATCAGCGGGCCGTTGTAGCCGGGCCCGAAGCCGTCCGCGATGAGGTCGTAGGCCTTGCGCTGGGTGGTGGAGGTGGGCTGCGAGCCGTCGTCGGGCAGGCCGAGTTCGAGGCTCGCGACCGGCATGGCGGCGGCGCCGAGGCCGAGCACGCCGAGCAGCAGGACGGCGATCGGGCGGCGGACCACGAAGCGGGCCCAGCGAGTGCCGAGGTTCTCCTTCGCGGGCGCGGCCTGCGCCTCGCCACCCTTGCCCTTCCTGCCCTTCTTGCCGCCGAGCAGCTTGCTCTTCTCGCCCGCGGGCTTGACCTTGCGGCCCGCGTACCCGAGCAGCGCCGGGATCATGGTGAGCGCGATCAGGACGGCGATGGCGACCGTGCCCGCCGCCGCGACGCCCATCTTGGTGAGCATCGGGATGTTGACGACCGCGAGGCCGACGAGCGCGATGACCACCGTCAGACCGGCGAAGACCACGGCGGAGCCCGCCGTGCCGACGGCCCGGCCCGCCGCGTCCTCGCGGTCGCGGCCCTCGGCCAGCTCGGCGCGGTAGCGGGAGACGATGAACAGGGCGTAGTCGATGCCGACCGCGAGGCCGATCATCATGGCGAGCGTCGAGGTGGTCGTACCGAGGTCGAGGGCGCTGGCGAGCGCGGTGATCGACGAGACGCCGATGCCGACGCCGATCAGGGCGGTGAGCAGCGGAAGCCCGGCCGCCACGAGCGAGCCGAAGGTGATGACGAGCACGACGGCGGCGACCGCGATGCCGATGATCTCCGTGGCCCCGGTGTGCGGGACGGCCTGCAGGGCGTCGCCGCCGACCTCGACGGTCATGCCGCCGGTGCGGGCGTCGTCGGTGGTCTTCTCCAGGGCGTCCCGGCTGTCGTCGGTCAGCTCCATCGACGTGACCTTGTACGTCACCGAGGCGTACGCCGTGGTGCCGTCCTTGGAGACCGCCTTGGCCGCGAACGGGTCGTCGGCGCGCGCCACCTGGTCCGAGCCGGACTTGAGCGCGGCCACGGTCTTGCCGATCGCGGCCTTGTTGGCCGGGTCGGTGACCTTCTCGCCGGCCGGTGCCTTGAACACCACGCGGGCGTTGGCGCCGTCGGCGCTGGCCTCGGGGGCGCGCTGCTCCAGGAGGTCGAAGGCCCGCTGGGCCTCCGTGCCCGGGATCGAGAAGGAGCTGGACGCGGCGGTCGGCGCCGACGCGGCGCCCACCCCCGCGAGGGTGAGCAGCGCCACCCAGATCAGGGCGACGAAGTGCCGCCGCCGGAAGGCGAGTCGGCCCAGTTTGTACAGGAACGTGGCCACGAGGGGGTACTCCCGGTCAGGTCGTGGGGTGGCTACAGGGCAGGGGGGATCGGCCCGACGACGTGAGCGACTCGCGTCAGGAGTGGTGCCGCTGAGGGGCTCGGGTCAGACGCCGAGGGCGGGGAGGATCACGGCGTCGATGTACTTGATGAGGAACTCCTGGTCGACCGTGCGCTCCTCGACGAGCTCACGGGCGGTGAAGCCGCCGACCAGCATGTGGATGACGTACTCCAGGGCCGGGTTGTCCGCGGCGACCTCGCCGCGCTCGACCGCGCGCCGCAGCATCGCGTCGAGCCCGGTGAGTTCCGGTTCGATGAGCAACTGGCGCAGCGCCTGGTGGAGTTCGGGGTTTCCGTGGATGGCGTGGAACAGGCCGCGCATCAGGGCGTGGTCCTGCTCCATCTTGCAGTCGTCCTGCAGGGTCGCCATCCGCATGAGGTCACCGCGCAGCGAACCGGTGTCGATGTCCGCGAGCGACGCCGGCTTGTTGTGCCTGAGCGCCCGCGCCACGAGCTCCGGCTTGCCGCCCCACTGGCGGTAGAGCGTGGCCTTGCTGGAGCGGGTGCGGGTGGCGACGGCGTCCATGGTGAGGCTCTCGTACCCCACCTCGCGGAGCAGGTCGAGCACGGCCTCGTACAGCTCCGCCTCACGCTCGGGCGAGATCCGGCTGCGCCGGGGGGGTGCCGTGGCCGCCATGACCGCCGCCTTTCTGTCGCTGCTCGCCCCGCTACTGTACGCGGATGTCATATCGAAACGAAACGGTTTCGTTCATGAACTGGGTCACACAGAATCAGCCCGTACGGCGTTTGAGGACGAGGCGCGAAGCGCCCATGAGGGGGAAAGGGGCGAAGCCCCATAAGTTGCAGCGACCGGCGCGCCGGAAAAGCATGGGGGCGTGCCCCAGGCGTACCTCCGCTTCCCCCACCTCAGCGGCGACCGGCTCTGCTTCGTCGCCGAGGACGACCTGTGGGTGGCCCCGCTGGCCGCGGCGGGCGCCCCGCCGGGACGGGCCTGGCGGGTGACGGCCGACCGCACCAAGCTCGGCCACCCCCGCTTCGCCCCGGACGGCCGCCACATCGCGTACACGAGCTGGCGCAGCCTCGACCCGGAGATCCACCTCGCGCCGGTGGACGGCGGGTCCGCGCGCCGCCTGACGCACTGGGGCTCCCCGGACACCCGCGTGTGCGGCTGGACGCCCGACGGGCAGGTCCTCGCCGTGTCCTCGCACGGCCAGCCCTTCTCGCACTTCTGCTGGGCCTACAGCGTGCCCACCGACGGCTCCCCCGGCGGCAAGCTGCCCTGGGGCCCGGTCCACGACATCGCGATCGACGACCTGGACGGCGAGCGCAAGACGCTGCTCCTGACCGGCAAGCCGCCGCACGAGCCCGCCGCCTGGAAGCGCTACCGGGGCGGCGCCACGGGCCGCCTCTGGCTGCACGGCGAGCACCTCCTCAAGGACGTCGAGGGGCATCTGGACGCGCCCATGTTCGTGTCCGGGCGCATCGCGTTCCTCTCCGACCACGAGGGCGTCGGCAACCTCTACTCGTGTCTGCCCGACGGCAAGGACCTGCGGCGCCACACCGACCACGACGCCTTCTACGCCCGGCACGCGGCCAGCGACGGCACCCGCGTCGTCTACCAGTGCGCGGGCGAGATCTGGCTCGTCGACGACCTCGCCGCGGACTCGGTGCCGCGGCGCCTCCCGGTCGCCATCGGCGGCCCGCGCGCGGGGCGACGCACGTACCAGGTGCCCGCCGCCCACCACGTCGACGCCCTGTCCGTGGACACCACAGGGCGCGCGAGCGCGGTCGTGGTCCGGGGCAGCCTCTACTGGCTGACCCACCGCGACGGCCCCGCCCGCACCATCGCCGACACCCCGGGCGTGCGCGTCCGGCTGCCCGAGATGCTCGGCACCGGCGGGCAGGTCGCGTACGTCACCGACGCCGAGGGCGAGGACGCGATCGAGATCGCCCATCTGCCCCGGGCCAGCGGCGAGCGCGCGCCGCGCCGCCTCGCCGCCGGGGAGCTCGGCCGGGTCCTGGAGCTGGTGTCCGACCCCGAGGGCGAGCGCCTCGCGATCGCCTCGCACGACGGCCGGCTGCTCCTCGTCACCGTGTCCGACGAGGCGGCCGCCGACGCGGGCACCGAGGACTCCGACGGCGAGGTCACCGAGCTGATCAGGTCCCTCAACGGGCCGGTGCGCGACCTGGCGTTCTCCCCCGACGGCGCCTGGCTCACCTGGTCGCACCCCGGCATCGGCCGCTCCTTGCGGCAGATCAAGCTGGCCCGGATCGCGGGCCCCGGCGCGCGCACCGTCATCGACGTCACCAACGGCCGCTTCGAGGACGAGAACCCGGTGTTCACCCGGGACGGCCGCTACCTGGCGTTCCTGTCCTGGCGCGGCTTCGACCCCGTCTACGACGTGCACACCGGCGACCTGTCCTTCCCGCTCGGCTGCCGCCCCTACCTCGTGCCGCTGTCCTCGGCCACGCCGTCGCCCTTCGCGCTGCTGCCCGACGGGCGGCCCGCGGCGGGCGGGCTCGACCCGGATGCCGACGACGCCGCCGACTCCCGGGACGGGCAGGTGACCGTGGAGGCGGAGGGCCTGGAGAGCCGGGTGACGCCGTTCCCGGTGTCGGCGTCCAAGTACTCGGCGCTCCACCCGGTGAGCGGCGGCGGCCTGGTGTGGCTGCGGTGGCCGATCTCGGGCGCCCTCGGCGAGACGTTCGCCAACCCGGCCGACACCTCGGGGCGGCCGACCCTGGAGTACTTCAACATCACCAAGGCCAAGAAGTCCGAACTGGTCGACCACCTCGACTGGTTCGCGCTCAGCGGCGACGGCAGCAGGATCGTCGTCGTCGACGAGGGCGACCTGCGGGCCGTGCCGTCCACGGAGTCCGGCGACGGCGACACCACGGTCTGGATCGACCTGCGGCGCATCCTGCACGAGGTCGACCCGGCCGCCGAGTGGCGCCAGTCCTTCGACGAGGCGGGCCGGCTGATCCGCGCCTACTTCTGGGACCCCGGGATGTGCGGCATCGACTGGGACGCGGTCCTCGACCAGTACCGGCCGCTCGTGGAGCGCGTCGCGTCCCCCGACGAGTTCGCCGACCTGCTACGGGAGGTGCTCGGCGAGCTGGGCACCTCGCACGCGTACGTGACCGCCGCCCGGCGCAACGAGGGGCCCGCCCACTACCAGCGCGCCATCGGCCTGCTCGGCGCCAACCTCGTGCGCCGCGACGACGGCTGGATGGTGAAGCGCATCCTGCCCGGCGAGTCCTCCGACTCCAAGGCCCGCTCGCCGCTGGCTGGTTCGGGCATCCGGGAGGGTGCCGTGCTCACGCACGTGGACGGCCGCCCGGTGGATCCGGTCACGGGCCCTTACCCGCTGCTCGCGGCGGCGGGCGGCACCACCGTGGAGCTGACGTTCGTGCCCGCCGAGGGCGAGGGCCGCTCCCGCCGCGTGGCCATCGTGCCGCTGATCAACGAGCGACCCCTGCGCTACCAGGACTGGGTCGCCAAACGCCGTGGCGTCGTACGGGAGCTGAGCGGCGGCAGGTGCGGCTATCTGCACATCCCCGACATGGGCGGCTCCGGGTGGGCCCAGTTCAACCGCGATCTGCGCCTCGAGGTCTCCCGGCCCGCCCTGATCGTCGACGTGCGCGGCAACGCGGGCGGGCACATCAGCGAGCTCGTCGTGGAGAAGCTGACCCGCAAGATCCTGGGCTGGGACCTCACGCGGAACGCGCAGGCCGTGTCGTACGCCTCCAACGCGCCCCGGGGCCCGGTGGTGGCCCTCGCGGACGAGGCGACCTCGTCCGACGGCGACATGATCACGGCCGTGTTCAAACTCCTCGGGCTCGGGCCCGTGGTGGGGCAGCGGACCTGGGGCGGCGTCGTCGGCATGACCGGACGGCACACGCTCGGCGACGGCACCGTGATCACCGTGCCGATGAACGCGGGCTGGTTCGACGCGTACGGCTGGGGCGTGGAGAACCACGGCGTCGAGCCCGACATCGCCGTGCTGCGGACGCCCCTCGACTGGGCCGAGGGACGGCACGCGCAGCTCGACGACGCGGTGCGGGTCGCGCTCGACCTCCTCGCCGAGCACCCCGCGGCCGCGCCTCCCGGGTACGACGACGTGCCCGACCGGCGGCGGCCCGCGCTGCCGCCGCGCGGGTGAGCGGAGCGTAACTGTCCGACATGCGTGGTATGTCGGCGCGTGTCAGGCTGGTCGAGGCCCGATCCCCTCACCCACTTCGGGAGTGAAACTTCATGGGCATCAAGGACCAGTTCCAGGACAAGGCGCGCGACCTCGCCGAGAAGGCGCAGGACGCCGTGCGCGGTGGCAAGGACGAAGCGAGCGAGCGCGCCGCGCAAGGCCGTGAACAGTCCCAGGACTCCCTGGACGACGCGCAGCGGGAGGCGGAGGACCGCTTCAACCGCGACTACGACGCGTAACGCTGCGCTGTGCTTGGGCGGGTGGGCGCCCCTGCCGCTACCGCGGCCGGGTTTCGCCCACCCGCCCATCCATGTCTCCCCAGCCTCGCGAGGCCCGGCCCCGACGCGGAGCGCTGCCGCCCGGTGGGGGGGCGGGGACGGGTGGGCACAGCGCCTAGGTGCCGAGCAACCGTTCCACCAGGGCGCAGCCCCAGGTGCCGCTCAGCCTGTTGGCTGGGCCCGGGACGCGGCCTCGTCGGCCGTGCCGCCCGCGCCCATCAGGCCCGTGGGGACCTCGCCGAGCCGCGGCTCGAAGCGGCGCATCTCGCGCTGGCCGACCCCCGCGATGATCCCCGGCAGATACGGCCGGGCACCTTGCAGGCCCCGCAGCCACCACTGCCCGTACACATGGGCGGAGCGCCGCTCGATCCCCGCCACGAGGCGGTCGACCGCGGGCCCCAGGGGGTAGGTCTTGTTGGACGGCCACGGCAGCCGCTGCCGCAACTCCCGCATCACGTCGTCCCGATCGGCCCCCCGCACCATGTCCGTGTCCGTCCAGGACAGGTAACCGACCCCCACCTTCACGCCCTTGTACCCGACCTCGGCCCGCAGCGCGTGCGCGTACGCCTCCACGCCGGACTTGGACGCGCAGTACGCGGTCATCATCGGCGCCGGAGTGATCGCGGCGAGCGAGGCGATCTGCAGCAGATAGCCGCGGCTCTCGGCCAGGACGGGCAGGAACGCCCGTGCCGTCACCGCGCTGCCGATCAGATTGACCTCGATGACCCGCCGCCAGGCGACGGGGTCCGAGGTCATGAAGGGCCCGCCGCTCGCGACGCCCGCGTTGGCGACCACGATGTCGGCCTTGCCGAAGCGCTCCTTGACCTCCGCCGCCACCCGCGCCATCGCCTCGTGGTCGGTGACGTCGGCGTACCAGAAGTCGCTCTCGGTGTGCAGCCGCCCGCTGACCTGCTTCAGCTCCTCCGGCTCCAGGCCCACGAGCGCGACGTGCGCGCCGCGCGCCGACAGCTTGCGGGCGAGGAGTTCACCGACCCCCCGCGCCGCCCCGGTGACGACCGCGACCTGCCCCTCCAGGCTGACCTTGCTCACGCGCCCTCCTTCAGTCGTCCGTACGCCCCGGACGTCGTGTCCGCGTACGTTTCGGTGAGTTCCGCGACGGCCCGCGTCACCGCCTCCGGCGCCTCCACCGGTGTCATGTGCCCGACCCCCGTCAGCTCGGTCAGGCCGGTGCAGTGCGGCAGCGCCGCCGCGAGCCGCCGTGCGTGCACGACGGGGGTCAGCCGGTCCTCGGTCCCCGCGAGCACCGCCGTGGGCACCGTGAAGTCGGCGAGACCGGCGTCGAGTTGCAGACCGTCGAGGACGTGCGCCCAGCGGTACCTCGGCACGCGCGGGCAGGAGTGCACGATCCGCGCACAGGCGTCGACCCGCTCGGGGGCCGAACCGGGCCCCATCGTCGCGTACTTGAGCAGCGTGCGCGAGAGCGGCGTGACCGGGCCCATCGGCGCCCGGGCCGCCAGGACCCGCCGGGTGAGGAAGGTCCGCGCCGCGCCCGCGCGCAGCGGCACCACCGTCGACTCCGCGACCAGGCGCGAGCTGCCCGTGCTGCACAGCAGCGCCGCCGCCGCGTGCGCGCGCACCCCCGGCCGCGCGGCCGCGGCCATCAGCGTCATGCCGCCCATGGAGTGCCCGGCGAGCACCGCCCGCTCGTCGGGTGCGAGCGTCGCGGCGAGCACGGCCTCCAGGTCGTCGGCGAGCGCCCGCGTGCTGTATCCGGCGGCCTCCACCGGCACCTGGCTGCGCCCGTGCCCGCGCTGGTCGTACACGATGACGCGGCGGGTGGCCGACAGGGCCCGGACCTGTGCCGCCCAGAACGCCGTCGAGCAGGTCCAGCCGTGGATCAGGACGACGGCGGGCGCGCCGTCGGGCCCGTGCGCCTCGACGTGCAGGCGGGTGCCGTCGGCCGACACGGCGGTGAGCTCGCGCGCGGCGACGGGCGGCGCGAACGGCCCGGTCAGGACGTGCCCCCGGCCCTTCACGCGGAGACCTCGAGGGCGCGGCCGCCCCGGTCGGCGGGGCGCGCGGCCGGGGGCCGCAGCACCTCGTACTCGTTCAGGTCCACGCTGCGGGTCGCCGTACGGAACTCCGTCGTGGTGCCGGGCCAGACCGTGGTGTTGACGCCGTTCTCGTCCAGGTACCAGCTGGTGCAGCCGCCGGTGTTCCACACGGTGCGCTTCATGCGCTCCTGGACGCGGCGGTTCCAGGCGTTGACGGCGCTCGGCCGGGGGACGAGGGCGGCGCGGCCGCCGAGGACGTCCAACTGCCGCAGATAGTCGGCCAGGTAGTTCAGCTGGGACTCGATCATGAGGATCATGGAGGAGTTCCCGAGGCCGGTGTTCGGGCCGATGACCGTGAGGAAGTTGGGGAAGCCCGCCGCGGTCGCGCCGCGCAGGGCCTTCATGCCGTCCTTCCAGGTCTCCATCAGCGTGTGGCCCTCGTCGCCCACCACGCGGTCGGCGATCGGCATGTCCGTGACGTGGAAGCCGGTGCCGAAGACGATCGCGTCGACCTCGGCCTCGGTGCCGTCGGCGGCCACCGCCGTGGAGCCGCGCACCTCCGCGAGGCCGCTGGCGACCACGTCCACGTGCGGCTGCGCGAGCGCCGGGTAATAGCTGTTGGACAGCAGGATGCGCTTGCAGCCGATGCGGTACGTCGGGGTCAGCTTGGCGCGCAGCTCCGGGTCCTTGATGGCGCGCGCCATGTTCCGCTTGGCGATGCTCTCGATCAGGCCCAGCTCGTTCGGGCGCTTGGTGAACGCCTGCACCTGGAGCTCGCGGATGCCCCACAGCAGGCCGCGCCGCAGCTGCGTGGTGAACGGCAGCTGCCGGTGCAGCCAGCGCTCGGCCCCGGTGATGTCCCGGTCCGCGCGCGGCATGACCCACGGCGGCGTGCGCTGGAAGAGCGTGAGGCGGCGCACGTCGCGCTGGATCTCCGGCACGATCTGGATCGCGGACGCCCCGGTGCCGATCATCGCCACGCGCTTGCCGCGCAGGTCGTAGCCGTGGTCCCAGCGGGCGGAGTGGAAGACCTTGCCGGGGAAGGAGTCGAGACCGGGGACGTCGGGCGTCTTCGGGTCGGACAGCGGTCCGGTGGCGGACACCACGACGTCGGCGGTGAGGTGCCCCTGGCTGGTCTCCAGCTCCCACAGCAGCCGCTCGCCGTTCCAGCGCGCCCGGCGGACCTCGGTGTCGAGGCGGATGTGCGGGCGCAGCCGGAAGGTGTCGGCGACCCGCTCCAGGTAGTCCCAGATGTGCTCCTGGCCGGAGAAGGTGCGCGGCCAGTCGGGGTTGGGCGCGAAGGAGAACGAGTACAGGTGGGACGGCACGTCGCAGGCGCAGCCCGGATAGCTGTTGTCGCGCCAGGTGCCGCCGACCGCGTCGGCGCGCTCCAGGACGACGAAGTCGGTGACGCCCTCCCGGCGCAGCCGCACGGCCGCCCCGATGCCGCCGAACCCGGATCCGATCACCGCCACCCGGACGTGCTCGTGCGCCTTGTCGCGTACCCGCTTGCGTTCGGCCATGCCGCCGCCTCCCGAAGTCCCATGACTCTGCCAGTAATTGCTGGCACGATCGGAGCGTAGAGCAGCTCCGTACTCATGGGTAGGGGTCGGCGGGGGAAAGTTACCGACGGTAGGGCTCGGGCCTGCGCATAGGCTGCCGGTATGGCGGGAGATGGGGCGGACGCGGTGACGGACGGGGCGACAGGGGCAGCGGACACGGGCGAAGGCCCGCCGCCGGTGCGCGAGTACCGCATGGACGAACTGGCCGAGGAGGCCGGGATCACGGTGCGCACCGTGCGCTTCTACCGCGAGCGCGGCCTCATCCCGCCCCCGCGCCGCGAGGGCCGCATCGCCTGGTACGACGACCACCACCTGGCGCGCCTGCGCACCATCGCCGCCCTCCTGGAGCGCGGCCACACCCTCCAGGGCATCGCCGAGCTGGCCGAGGCCTTCGAGAAGGGCCGCGACGTGGCCGAACTCCTCGGTATCGACGGCCCGTCGGAGGAGACCCCGGTCCGCCTCACCCCCGAGGAGCTGGCCGACCGCTTCGCGGGCCAGGCCACCCCGGAGAACCTGGCCGCCGCGATGGAGTTCGGCTACCTGGGCACCGACGGCGACGACATCGTGCACATCAGCCACCGGCTGCTCGACGCCTCGGCCGCCCTGGTGCGCAAGGGCATCCCGCTGGCGTCCGTCATGGAGGCGGGCCAGCGCATCCGGGAACACGCGGACGCGCTGGCCGAGTTGTTCGTCGCCTTCACCGTCGAGCACGCCGCCGAGCATCCGGAGGTGACGGCGGAGGAGCTGCGCCCGCTCGCCAAGAGCGTGGTGGAGGCGGAGCTCTCCCTGGCCCTCGACCGGCGCCTGAACCGGGCCTGAGCCCCCGGAACGGTCGGGCGGGGCAGACCGTTCCCGGTCAGCTCGGCAGCCACCAACGAGCCTTGTAGATGCCCCCGTTGACCAGGCGGTAGCTGCCGGCAGGCCGGTGCACCGTGACCCGCGTCGTCCACCAGGTCTCCCCCAGGCCGCCCTCCGGCACGGTGCTGAGCACCTGCCCGGTGCGCGGGTCGTTGCCGACCGCCTTCACCTTCGCGCGGTCGATCAGCTCGTGCCCCGCGTAGTCGCGTACGAACGCTCCCGTCCGCTTCTCGTACTGGAAGACGGCCGCGTTGGTCGTCACCCACAGCCTGCCGGGCCGCCCCGCCACCGGGAACAGGTCGTGGCCGCCCGCCGTCCGCCCCGGCACGGCCACCGGCAGCGGGGTCGCGGAGGTCTGCGCCAGGGCGGGCCGGGCGGGCTCCCCGCCGACCTCGTACGTCACGAGCTCGTCGTCGCCGATCGCCCACAGGACGCGCCGCGCCCGGTCCCAGTGCAGACCGTGCGCGCCCTTGAGGCGCGCCTCCGCGTACCGCGCGGCGTCAGGGCCGCACGAGGCGGCGTACAGGCGCACCAGCGCGCCGGTGCTGCACGCGACGGCCACGTTGCCGTCGGGCAGCACCTCGGCGCTGTGCGGGTTGAACAGGTCGTCGCCGGGGCCGATCGCGGTCCCCCAGTAGCGGCGGCCCGACGGGTACTCCACGGCGGCCGCGAACCCGAAGGACGCCGTCGTCAGGACCAGCGTGCGGCCCCGGAGCCGCCGCGGCTTCGCCTCGCACGGGTAGACCCAGCTCTCCTCGGGCCGCAGGTCCGCGTAGCGCGGGTCGCCGAGCGGCGAGAACTGCCAGCGCACGACGGACGGATCGGCGGCCGGGTCCCACTCCCGCCGCCGCGGGTCGAGCACGAGGAGCCGCTTGCTCGCCTGCTCGGTGACCAGCACGGGCGGGGTGCCCGGGGGCACGCCGCCCGCCGCGGCCCTCGCGGGCGCCGCCCCGAACGCGCCGACGGCACCCGCCCCGATCAGAAAACCCCGTCTGGAAAGACCCGCAGCCATGAAGCCCCCTCGCCCGACCGGCAGTTGACGCGCTCGCCATGCGCGCGACCGCAATCTGCCATGCCGTACGGGGGCGGGACAGCCCTCCGCCGGACCTTTCACCGACGGTTCGCCCGGAGGGCGCAAAACCGGGTCGGCCGGGCCTACTCGTAGACGACGGTCACCGGGGCGTGGTCCGACCAGCGCTCGGCGTGCGTCGCGGCCCGCTCGACGAAGCCCTTGACCGCGCGGCCCACGAGACCGGGCGTCGCGACGTGGTAGTCGATGCGCCAGCCCGTGTCGTTGTCGAAGGCGCGGCCGCGGTAGGACCACCACGAGTACGGGCCCTCGACGTCCGGGTGCAGGACGCGCATGACGTCGCCGAACTCGGCGAACACGTCCGACATCCAGGCGCGCTCCTCCGGCAGGAACCCGGAGTTCTTCTTGTTGCCCCGCCAGTTCTTGAGGTCGGCCTCCTGGTGGGCGATGTTCCAGTCGCCGCAGACGAGGACCTCGCGGCCGTCCGCTGCGGCCCGCGCCTTCAGGTCCTTCAGGTACGCGAGGAACTCCCCCATGAACCGGACCTTCTCGTCCTGCCGCTCGGTGCCGACCTCGCCGGAGGGCAGGTACAGGCTCGCGACCGTGACGCCAGGCAGGTCGGCCTCCACATAGCGCCCGCTCGCGTCGAACTCGGCGGACCCGAATCCCACCTGGACGCGCTCCGGCTCGCGCCGCGTGTACAGCGAGACGCCCGCGCGGCCCTTCGCCGCGGCCGGGGCGTGCGTGACGTGCCAGCCGTCGGGCTCGCGCACCTCGTCCGGCAGCTGGTGCGGCTCGGCCCGCACCTCCTGGAGGCACAGCACGTCGGCGCCGGTGCCGTCGAGCCACTCCACGAACCCCTTCTTGGCGGCGGCCCGCAGCCCGTTCACATTCACGCTGGTCACAGTGAGCATCCCGGCACCCTACCGGCACACTGGAGACTGCCACCGCAGCCACCACACCTCATGCATAGGGATACGATTCACAGCATGGACATACGCCGGGTCGCCTTCGACCACCCCGACGCCGTGAAGCTCAACGACCGTGTCCAGGCCGAGTACGCCGAGCGCTACGGCGACGAGGGCGACGTCACGCCCCTCGACCCGTCGATGTTCCGGCCGCCGCACGGCCTCTACCTCATCGCGTACGACGCCACGGACGCGCCCGTGGCGACGGGCGGCTGGCGCGTGATGGACCACAACGGCGAGGGCTACTCGGACGGCGACGCCGAGATCAAGCGCATGTACGTCGTCCCCGAGGCGCGGGGCCTCGGGCTCGCCCGGCGGATCCTGGCCGCCCTGGAGGACGACGCCCGCGCGGCGGGGCGGGCCCGCATGGTCCTCGAAACCGGCACCAAGCAGCCGGAGGCCATCGCCCTCTACGCCTCCAGCGGCTACGCCCTCTGCGACCGCTTCGGCTACTACCGCTTCCACGACCTGAGCCGCTGCTACGCCAAGCCCTTGCGGTGACGCTTCGCTGGATGAGCCGCGCCGGGGTCGCGCCGTACCGCGCCGGGCTGTCATCCGCCTGCCGGTCCGTCGTGGCCGCTCGCGCAGTTCCCCGCGCCCCTACGGGGCCCGCCGCACAGCGGCGCTGAGGTCAAGGGTCGCCACCGCCCCACCCCCCTCATTCGCGAAGCGCACCGAGGCGCCCAAGACCTCCGCCTGCCCCCGTGCGATGGTCAGCCCGAGCCCGAGCCCCGTCTCCCGCGCCCCCGTGCGAAACCGCTGCGGCCCCCCGGCGAGCAGCGCCTCGGGAAACCCGTCCCCCTGGTCCCGCACGGCCACCACGCCCCCGTCCACCTCCACCACGACCGGCACCCGACCGTGCCGCAGCGCGTTGGTGACGAGGTTGGCCACGACCCGCTCCACCCGCCGCGGATCGGTCCGCACCCGCACGTCCCGCACCACCCGCACCGACACCCCCTCCGCGTCCCCCACCGCCCCGCCCACGGCCCGCCGCACCACATCCGCGAGCCCGCACTCCTCCGTCCGCACCTCCTCGCCCGCCGCGTCGAGCCGCGCCACCTCGATCACGTCGTCGACCAGCTCCCGCAGCCGCCCCGCGGCCTCCCGCACGAGCTCGGCGGGCCGCCCGGGCGGCAGCAGCCCGGCCGCCGTGACCATGCCCGCGACGGGCGTCCGCAGCTCGTGGGCGATGTTCGCGGTGACCTCGCGCTCGGCCCGGATCCGCCCGGCGAGCGCGTCCGCCATGGTGTTCACGGCCGCCGCGAGCCGGGTGATCTCGTCCTTGCCGTGCAGCGGAAGGCGCGCCGTCAGATCGCCGTCCGCGATCCGCTGCGCCGCGTCCGCCTTCGCGGTGAGCCGGCGCCCGAGGCGCGTCGCGACGAGCAGCCCGGCCACACAGGCGAGCGCGGTGCCGATGCCACCCGCGGCCCACAGCACCCGGTCGAGATCGCGTACGGTCTCGGTCTCCCAGCGGTACGGCCGCTTCACCGCGACGATCTCGTCGCGGTACCCGCTGGCCGCCCACAGCTGCGGCAGCTTCCCGCTCCGGTCGAGGTACACGCCCCACTTGCCCGCCCGCGCCGCGCGCGCGAGGGGCCTCGGCAGGTCGGGCGGGTCGACGAGGGTGCGGTCGCCGTCGATCCCGGCCGCGTGGTCCTGCACGGCGGTCCGCAGCCGCTCCCCGGCCTGGCTGCGCGCGCTCGCGTACTGCGCCTCGACCGTGCGGTGGTGCACGAGAAGCCCGATCACCACGGACACGACGGCCGCCGTGCCCGCGATGGCCAGGCCGATCTTCGTCCGCAGTCCCATGCGCGCCCCGGCCTCAGAATTCCGGCGCCATCAGGCGGATGCCCTGGAACTGCACGTTCACGGCAGCGGGCGGCAGCGCCTCCGGCTTCGCCGGCTCGACGGTCGCCCGCCGGTAGTAGGCGGCGGAGTCCTCCCGCTCGACCCCGCTGAGCGTCAGCATCGCCTCGTACGGCTCCCGGCCGCACCCCGGCAGGCACCAGCTGCCGCTGAGCCGGCCCGTGGCCCGGGCGGTGGGCCCGCCCCAGTCCTTCCAGCGCAGCGACGACATGGCCACGTCGTCGGTGACGCCGAAGACCGTGGGCCGCTGGAGCGGCCGCGCGAGCGCGTCGGCGACGTACACCGGCCCGCTGATCCGCGTCGGCTTCAGCGCCGACCCCTCGACGTGCAGCCCCTCGTGCTCCGCGCAGCCCCCGGCGAGCACGGCGGCGAGCGCCGTCCCGCCGACGGCTCCGGCACGCCTCGTCCAGCTGCCCACCATGCGACAAATGTAACGATCACCCCATTGGGGCACGCGCGGAGACCAGCCGGAGGAGGGACGCCCGGCCCCGGGTCCCTCCCGGGCCCCTCCCGGGCCTAGAACGACTCCGCCAGCTCCCCCACCGCCTCCCGGGCCCGCGCGAGCGACCGCTCCCCGAGCTCGCGGAACCGCCCGAGCGCCGGGATGTCCCCGGCCCGGGTCAGCTCGGCCCGCACCACGCGCAGGTTCTCCCCCGCGACCCCGAGGGCCGCGAAGTACGCCCGCAGGTACGGCAGCTGGAAGTCGCACCCCTCGCGCGGCGTGCCGGGCCCGTAGCCGCCCCCGCACGCGGCGGCCACCACGACCCGGGTGCCGCCCAGCAGCGGCCGCCCGCTGTCCGGGTCGACGTACGCGCCGGGGAAGGAGACGCGGTCGATCCAGGCCTTGAGCGCGGCGGAGACGGAGAAGTTGTACATGGGGGCGCCGATGAGCAGCGTCGTGGCCTCCCGCACCTGGGTGACAAGGGGCAGCGTCGCCGCCCACTCGCGCTCCTCGTCGGCGCCCTCGGCGAGCGCGGCCACCTTCTCCAGCGGCAGCGCGCCCTGCCGCTCCGCCCGCGTCCCGAGCCGGACGTACCCCTCGCCGACGAGCGGTACGGGCTCCGCGGTCAGGTCCCGGTACCGGTACGCGGCGCCCGGGTACCGCGCCTGCCAGCCGCGCGCGTAGGCGGCCCCGAGCTCCCGGGTCACCGACCCGTCGCGCCGGTCCGCGCCGGAGTCCAGGTGCAGCAGCACCGGTGCCTCGGTCCGTACGGTGTCATCCACGATCGTCACTCCTGTCACCATCAGGTGGTCGGCTCCGTCACGGCCCTGACGGAGCGACCCGGGAAAAGGTGACCGATGGACGAGCGGCATGGGGCGGACGGCCTCGCGGACCTCTTCGAGACGCAGCGCGGCCGGCTGCGGGCCGTCGCGTACCGCATGCTCGGCTCCGCCGCCGAGGCCGACGACGCCGTGCAGGAGACCTGGCTGCGGCTCGGCCGCAGCGACGTCACGGGCGTCGCGAACCTGCCGGGCTGGCTGACGACGGTGGTCTCCCGCATCTGCCTCGACATGCTGCGCACGCGCGCCGCGCGCCGCGAGGAGTTCCTGTCCGACGAGGGCGCCCTCGACCGCGTCCCCGGCCACGCCGTGCCCACGCCCGAGGAGGAGGCCGTCCTGGTCGAGTCCGTGGGCCGGGCCCTGCTCGTGGTCCTCGACACGCTCGGGCCCGCGGAACGGGTCGCGTTCGTGCTGCACGACACGTTCGCGGTGCCCTTCGACCGGATCGCCCCGATCGTGGAGCGCTCCGCCGTCGCCACGAAGAAGCTGGCGAGCCGCGCCCGCCTGAAGGTCCGCGGCACGCCCGCGCTGCCCGACGCGGAACTCGCCCGACACCGCCACGTCGTGGAGGCCTTCCTCGACGCGGCCCGCGGCGGCGACCTCACCGCGCTCCTCGCGGTCCTGGCCCCCGACGTCGTCCGCCGCGCCGAGGCCGCGGCGCTGCCCGTGGGCGCCCTGGCGGAGATCCGCGGCGCCGGCGCCGTCGCCCGCGAGACGGTCCTGCTCACCCGCAACGCCCAGGTCGCCGCCCCGGCCCTGGTCAACGGCCGCCCCGGCCTGATCGTGGCGCCGCACGGCCGGCTGCTCCTGGCCCTGACCCTGACGGTCGAGTCCGACCGCGTCACGGCGTACGACGTGATCGCCACCCCGTCCCGCCTGCGCGCACTCGACCTCGCGGTCCTGCGGGACTGAGGCCCGCCGTGCCCTCGCACGGGGCACGACACCGAGGACGCGATCTCCGGGGCACAACGCAAAGATCCCGCCCGATCTTTCGATCGGGCGGGATCTTCATGTGCAGTGGGGCGTTCACAAAAGGGTCTGACCTGCAGTTCAGCGCTCGCACCGCGGCTGGCTCCCGTTAGCGGTCATCACCCGGGATCGCGGACACAGCTGCACGGGATCGACGCCTGGCGGAAGCCACGTTCCTGCAGGTCAGTCAATTCCGTCGGTGGCCCCCGGACTCCTGCCGAGTGTCCCTGGGCCTTGACCCCGGGCTGCGCGAGGCCTTGATTGGACTGAGTGAGGGCGACTTCGTCATCGTCGACGGGGCCCTCGCCCCCACCGACCGTATCGCCGCGGACGAGCCCTACTACTCCCAGAGACACAGGAAGCACGGCATGAACGTCCAGGTCATCGCGGCCCGGGACGGCACACCGCTCTGGTTCTCCCGCGCTTGGCCCGGCCGGACCCACGACCTGACCGCCGCCCGCGCCCACGGCATCGTCCAAGCCTGCCCGACCAGGGAAATCCTCGTGTTCGCGGACCGCGCCTGCCAGGGCGCCCGCTCAACCGTCCGTACTCCCTACAAGCACCACCGCGAACAACCCGCCCACTACCAGCAGTTCAACCGTGACCACGCCCGACTGCGAGCGCCGGGCGAGCGCGCCTTCACCCACCTCAAGAGCTGGCGGCTACTGCGACGAGCCCGCTGCTCGACTACCCGCACCGGCCCCACCGTCGCAACGGCCCATACCCTCCTGATCTGCGAAAACGGAGAATGAAAGGGCTCACTGATCTTGTTCATGTATCGGTCGTCTTCCGACAGGAAGCGATATGCTGACACGTGGACGCTGAGTCGCAATGCGGATGACGAAGAGGCCCCCATACCGAGGGGCCGCAATCTGGTAGTTTGCGAACGAGGGTCACCGATGAGTAATAAAACGGTCCTGATTACCGGAACGTCCTCGGGAATCGGTCTTGCCACCGCTGTCGCCGCGGCGCGCAGTGGCTGGCACGTGGTAGCCACCATGCGCGACACCAGGAAGTCCGGCTCCCTCGAAGCAGCAGCCGAGGATGCTGGTGTCTCCGTAGATGTCCACTCACTGGACGTGACTGACCCCGTCTCCGTCGAGGCGTGCCTGGCTGGCCTTGGCCAGCTGGATGCTCTGGTCAACAACGCAGGTGCTGGGCACGTGGGCACTCTGGAGCAGGAGAGCGTCGAGGACGTGCGTGCGGTGATGGAGGTCAACTTCTTTGGCGTGCTGCACGTCACCCGGGCAGCCCTGCCGCTCCTGCGTGAGAGCAAGGGGCGCGTGCTCACGGTGACCAGCGTCGGTGGCGTGGTGGGGCAGCCCTTCAACGAGGCCTATTGCGCAGCCAAGTTCGCTGTCGAGGGCTTCATGGAGTCCCTGGCGCCAGTTGCGGCCACCACCGGCGTATCCGTGAGCGTCATCGAGCCGGGAGCTGTGGCGAGCGAGTTCGTCAGCAATGCGGGTCTCGGCAACATGCCTGATATGGGGCCTTACGCCCCCGCCTTGTTCGCTTACCTCGAACGCACCCGCAACGCCTTCGCCAACGCGCAAACTCCGATGGACGTTGCTCAGACTCTGGTCGACCTGCTTGCCGCCGAGCAGCCTGCCTTCCGCGTGTTGACCTCGGAAAGTGCGTGTGCATTCGCCGGCACGAAAGTCAAGGACCTCGACGGCTCAGCGGTGCAGAAGCTGACCAGAGCCTGGGTTTCCTAGTTGGTCGTGTTTGCTACCGGCTTCGTCCTCGCTTGGTTCAGGCGCGGGTGGGATCGCACAACGGGCGTAGGGCGCCGGCGCACCGGTTGATCGGAGCCGAATCCCCGACCGCCGGCGGCAGGTGGTCACACGCCTGCCGCAATCCACAAGCGATCATTCGCCGTGCCGGGCGCGGTGAACGACTCGCAACTCCTCGGCACGGTGCCCTCCGGCAGGTCTACCGCGCGGCGGCGGAGCCATGCTTCTGATGTACCGCGCGCGCAGTGGACAGCCCGGCCGGCGGGCAAAGGCCCCTGGGACGGGGTGGCTTGAGATGAGACGGGTTTGAGGGGCGGCACAAAGTAGTGCTGAGGTTGTTGTGCGGTGAGGCCGCGCCGCGGGATTCGGGTGGTGTGCCGCCTGGAGTGGGAGTCGCCGCGCGCTTGTCTTATTCCAGGACGCCCGGTTCGAGTATGTTGACCGCACGGGAGTGCAGTGGCACTACGCGCCGCACTGGAACACCGTCTACGGCTACTTCGCCACCTGGAGAAGGACGGCACCTTCGCCCAGCTCAACGGCCTGCTGCGGGAGTTGGTACGCGAACAGGAGGGCCGCAACACGGAGCCGACGGCCTGTGTGATCGACGTGCAGAGCGTGAAGACCTCCACCCCCGCGTACTCGCCGGCAGCCAGGGCACGGACAACGCCAAGAAGCCGAACAGAATACGCATCACAGGATGAAACAACGGAAGGAATCAATCTCCCAGAACCAACCTGGGAGGTATTCGGCATACTCCCAATGGCCCAGTGATGGGGCGAGCCTGAGGCGAGGGGTGCACGCTGAGCGTATGGCCCACATACGAAATGCGGCGTGGTGCGCCCTCGCCCTCGCCCTCACCGCGACGGCCTGCGCGAGCAGCGCCGCCCAGACCGCGCCGTCCGGGTCATCCCCTTCACCCATTGCTTCCGGGCCCAAGCCGTTCCTGACGGTGCCGAGCATCCAGGAGTGCCGGAAGGCACTCCATATCCCCTGCTACACGCCGGACGTGGTGCGCAAGGCGTACGGCATCGACAAGCTCAACCATCGGGGACTGACCGGCAAGGGCCGCGTCATCGCGATCTACGACGAGTTCGTGCCGCCCTCGCTGGAGCGGGATCTGGAGAAGTTCAGCGAGGCGATGAACCTGCCGAAGCCGAAGCTGACGATCAGGAAGATCGACTCGGGCGGCTCGGCGGCCCCGTTCGACGCCACCAACGAGTCGATGGCCGCGGGCGCCATGGAAACCACCCTCGATGTGCAGATGGCGCACATGATGGCGCCGGACGCCAAGATCGTGGTCGGACAGCTCGCCCTGCCCAAGGCACCGCCCAACCGCCCTGACCGGCCGTTCCTGACACACATACCGTCTGAGGAGGCCAAGGAGAGTGGGGAGGGGATGGCGGAGCTGTTCGCCGGGGCCTTCGCGGAGATGGTCAAGCAGGACAGCCCCGATGTCATCTCGGTCAGTTACTCCGCACAGGAGTACCAGGCCGCGGGCAATACCCACGAGCCGGTGGTCGCGTTCGAGAAGGCGAGCAAGGTCTTCGCCGACCTGGTCGGCGAGGGCGTCACGTTGGTGTCCGGCGCCGGTGACTGGGGCGCGGCGCCCACGATCGGTGAGGACGACAAGCGGGTCAGATCGACGAGTTGGCCCGCATCGGATCCGGCATTCCTGTCGCTGGGCGGATCCCGGCTGCATCTGGACGCCCACGGCAAGCGGACCGGCCCGGACACCGTGTGGAACGACTCCACGACGCAGGGCGGGGCCACCGGCGGGGGCCCGTCGCAGACCTTCCGCCGCCCGGCGTACCAAGAGAGCGTGCGTGACGTGGTCGGCGATCGGCGCGGCACCTCGGATGTCTCCATGGACGGCTCCGCCTCCGGCGGCACGCTCATCTACCAGAGCTTCCTTCCCGCCGGGGCCGGATGGCTGCCCCTGGGGGGCACGAGCGAGGCGACCCCGCTGTTCGCCGCGGTCGTCGCGCTCGCGGGCGAGAAGGCGGGCAAGCGCCTGGGCGACATCCACGACGAGCTGTACAAGCTGGCCCAGGATCCCAAGGGCGGCATCGTCGACATCACCGAGGGCAACAACGGCCCCGACGGCTTCGAGGCCACCAAGGGCTACGACCTCGCCTCCGGCCTGGGCACCGTCGATGCGGCACGGTTCGTGCCGGCCCTGGCTGCCGCGGCGGCCTGAACCGAGTCCCGCTCACCGGAGGACGGTCACCAACGCCTCATCCTGTGATGCGTATGTGGTCCGGTGACGTCGGGTCGCGCGAGGGACGGTGCTCTCGGTGAGGCGGCGGGCCATGAGGCCGGTCATGGCGAGGTGGATCATCGCTTCGGAGCGGGCCGGGAGGGTCTCGCAGTCGCGGACCAGGCGGCGGTTCAGCATCAGCCAGCCGTAGGTCCGCTGGACCGTCCGGTGTTTCGAGATCGGGGTGAAACCTCTGCTCCCGGGGGTGCGGGCGGTGATTTCCATGTCGCTACCGAGAGAGACGGCATGCTCGACGAAGCGCTTGCGGTAACCGCCGTCGACCCAGGCCTTGCGGATGCCGGGCTGGCCTGCGGCGACCTGACCGAGCAACTGGGTGCCAGCCACGGAGTCCTGGACGCTGGCCGCGGCAACCAGCTCCGCAAGCAGCAGGCCGAGTCGGTCCCAATGCTCCGCTTGTGGCCCACGACCTTCTTGGCGTTGTCCGTGCCCTGGTGTGACGGAACTTTAGGTCTTTGGTAGGCGGGTTGTTCTGGCTGGTGTCTTGTTGTTGGGGCGGGGATTTTCGGATGAAGGTCGTGTTGAAGGACTCGGCCGGCAACGCACTCGCCGAGTCCTTCAACATGACCTTCAAACGCGAGACGCTCCAACGCCGAAAGCGCTGGTCCAACGAGCGCGAGGCCCGCCTCACGCGTTCCGCTGGCTGCACCGCTACAACACCCGACGCCGTCACTCCCGCCTCGGACAACGCAGTCACATCACCTACGAGACAGCACTCGACAGAACAGCAACTACCCTGGCCCAAGCCGCATAGCCCGTGTCCAAGGTTCCGGGTCAAGGCCCCCGGGCCCCGCACCAGCCGCACACTATCCGCCTCACCCCCACCGCGACCCGGTCCTGACTCTCCAATTCACCACCGAGCGTCACCAACCCAAAATCGCCGTCGTTCACACACCGATGCCTGGATCACGACATACAAGCCCATCCGGTCCCACAACGAGGGCATCAACGGTCGCTTCAAGAGCGTCGAGATCGACACGGAGAGCCCAAGCACCGCCCTGCTCCGGGCCAGGTCGCCCAGACGCTCCTGGTCGCCATCACGGCCACGGCAGGCAACCTCGACATCCTTGAGACGTGGCTCTACCGCCGCAGCGGCGTCACCGAACTCACGGACGCGGACTACGGAGCGGCCACCCCAGCACCAATCCTGCCGCTGATCGGCCTGTCAGAGGAGAGCGGACGACCGCCCCCGTCCAGGGGCTAAGCCACCGAAACCGGACAAACAATCACACACCGCGATCGCGGCCAGCCCCGGACACCCAGGGCTGGCCGTGATGCTCACAACACCACACAGCCGCGGGTCAACGCGTCCACGGCTGCGGATCACCGTCATCGCTCACCCCGAACAGCCTCGAACAGACCCCGGAAACGACGAAGATCCCGCGCGATCATGATGATCGCCGGGATCTCGTCAACCGATCTTGAGCTAACTCAAGAACGGCCGTGCAGTGGACCTGAGGGGATTTGAACCCCTGGCCCCCTCGATGCGAACGAGGTGCGCTACCGGACTGCGCCACAGGCCCTTGCAACGAGTGAAACTCTAGCACCCCCGACGGGGTGCTTGGAAATCCGTTCCCCCGCTGGTCAGCAAGCGGGACCCCGCGGTGGCGCGATGCGGTCACGGGGTGTGCCGCGGGTCACTCGTTCGCGGCGCGCGGGCGGCCGTCGGCGGACGCGGCGTCGTCGTACTGGTCGAACAGCGGGGTGCGGCCGCGCTCGCGCGAGCGGCGGGCGGACGCGGCCCGGCGGGCGTCGCTGCGGGCGTCGTCCGCGACGGCCTCGGTCCGCTCCTCCCGCGCCGGGTGCTCGTGCTCGGCGTGCTCCCGCTCGGTCCGGTCGCGCTCGGTCCGGTCGCGCTCGGCGCGGTCCGCCGTGCCGTCCGCGGCCGGTTCCGCCGTGCTCGACCGGGCCGAGCTCCAGGTGTCGGGCGCGCCCAGGTCGACGCTGCCGGTGGCGCGCGGGGCGACCGGGGCCGTCACGTACGTCGGCAGGGGCACCGGGACCGGGTCCCAGCTGTCGCCGCGGCCGGGGCCGTGCCGCCGCTCGCGCTGCTGGTCGACCCACTCGGCGTGGTCGGTCTGCTCGACGAGCGCGCGCCGGTCGGCGGCGAGCGCGGACAGACCGGGGTCGGCTTCCGGGACGGGCTCCTCCGCGACGGGCTCGGCGCTCTGCTCGGCCCTGCGCGGCTGCCGCGCGCGCAGCTGCCGCGCGGCGGCCTCGGCCCGGCGCCGGTCCATCGTGTACGTGAAGCGCCGCCGCTCCTGGCGGCGCAGATAGACGATGTACGCGCTCAGCAGCGCGGCTGGCACCCCGGGCACCCACAGGAGCGCGACACCGCCGACCGCGGCGGCGACCGCCCCGAGCGTGAAGGCGAAGAACAGCATCACGGTGGTGCGGCGGCGGCGCGCCAGGACCTTGGAGCGCCGGGCCCGCGCGGCGGCCTCGGCGGCGCCGCGCGCGGCCTGCCGCTCGGCTGCCGCGCCCCGGGGGTGCCGGTGGACCTGCTGGCGGTCGGGGGCCGGACGGCCCTGGCCCCGGCGCTCGCGCCGGTCCGCCGCTTCCTGCGCGGACGGCTCCCGGCCGTGCGGCTCCGTGTCCACGCCCGCCTGGGACCGGGGTCGCTGCCGACCCGTCGCCCGGCCGCGGGGTTCGGTCGCCACGTCCTCGTCCGGGAGCATGGCGAAGGCCCGGACGTCCACCGAGTCGGTGGCTGCGTCCGGTTCGGCGCGCGACTCCTCCTCGTCGGACGAGTCGGACGTGCGCGCGCGCAGGTCCTTGGCGTATCGGCGCTCCATGCCCGCCCGTCCGGACAGCAGCCGGATGGCGGTGCTGAAGCGTTCCGTCGGACGGGCTTCATTGAGCTCGTCCTGCCTACGGAGCCACATCGGCACCAAGTAGGCGGCCCAGGCCCCGACGATGACTGCGTAGAAGAGGCCGCTGCTGCTCACGCCTCACACGGTAGAGGGGTTTTGTCGAGGCCATCCGCCAATTGGGCCGGTGTGTCGCACGATCCGGCTGATATCTCAAACTTTTTTTGCGACTGGTGCGATCAACAGCCTGATCCCACAAGGAAATTAACGGTCACTCACCGATCATTTTCGAACAGGTATTTCATTTATGAGAGAGACAGCATCCCCGCCGGTCGGCGGCCGGGGCGCGCCAACTCGCGCCGCTCGCGCGCCAAAGCGACCTGGTGGGCGCCCTCGCGCCCGCACCGGACGCCCCGTCACCCCTGCGTCGCGCACACGGTCCGCTACGCGGTGTGCCGGGGTCGGGCCCGGTGCCAGCGGTGCAGCAGGCCCTCCGGGACCTCCTCCACGGTGAGCGCGAACACGAGGTGGTCGCGCCAGGCCCCGTCGATGTGAAGATATCGTGGACGAAGTCCCTCCTCGCGGAATCCGAGTTTCTCCACGACCCGGCGGCTCGGCGCGTTCTCCGGCCGAATGCAGACCTCGACGCGGTGCAGCCCGACCGTCCGGAAGCAGTGGTCGACGACGAGTGCCACGGCCGTCGGCATCACTCCGCGCCCCGCCACGGACTCGTCCACCCAGTACCCGACGTGCCCGGAGCACATCGAACCCCAGGTGATCCCGGCGACCGTCAACTGCCCGACGAGCCGCCCCTGGTACTCGATGACGAACGGCAGCATCCGGCCCGCGTTGGCCTCCGCCCGCAGGTGCCGGACCATCTGGCGGTACGTGGGCCGGTGCGCGACCGGGCCGCCGGGCGTGGGCGGCGGGATCGTGGCCTCCCACGGGCGCAGCCAGTCGCGGTTGCGCCGGTTGACCTCGCGCCAGGCGCGCTGGTCGCGCAGCCTTATGGGGCGGAGGGTGACGTCACCGTCCGTCAGCTCGGCGGGCCAGCTGGGGCTGTTCAGCTCGCACCCCCGTCGGTTCTCGGATGGTCGCCGCCGCGCAGCTGGTCGACGGCGTGCCTGAGGAGCGGCCCCAGGACCTCCAGGCCGTCGCGCACGCCGCCGCTGGAGCCCGGCAGGTTCACGATCAGGGTGCGGCCCGCGACCCCCGCGAGGCCCCGGGAGAGGGCGGCCGTGGGCACCTTCTCGCGGCCGTACGCGCGGATCGCCTCCGGGATGCCCGGCACCTCGTGGTCGAGGACGCCACGGGTCGCCTCGGGCGTGCGGTCGGTGGGCGAGACGCCGGTGCCGCCGGTGGTGAGGATGACGTCGTACGCGGCGTCCACCCCGGCGCGCAGGGCCCGCGCCACGGGGTCGCCGTCGGGCACGACCTGGGGCCCTTCGACGGCGAAGCCGAGCGCGGCGAGCCCTTCGGCGAGTATCGGGCCGCCCTTGTCGGCGTAGACACCGGCGGCGGCGCGGTTGGACGCGGTGATGACGAGGGCGCGGTACGGGGCCGGGGAGCCCGGGACCCCGGTGGAGCCCGGGGCGCCGGTGGAGGCGCTCACGCGTCCGCTCCCTCGCGGTTCCAGGTGCCGGACTTGCCGCCGGTCTTCTCCTCCACCCGTACGTCCGTGATGACGGCCCCCTTGTCGACGGCCTTCACCATGTCGACGACCGTGAGCGCGGCGACGCTCACTGCCGTGAGTGCCTCCATCTCCACGCCCGTGCGGTCGGTCGTCTTCACGGTGGCGGTGATCTCCACGGCGTCGTCCGCGACGGACAGGTCGAGCTTCACCCCGGAGACGGCCAGCGGGTGGCACAGCGGGATCAGGTCGGGCGTGCGCTTGGCACCCATGATGCCCGCGATCCGGGCCGTCGCCAGGGCGTCGCCCTTCGGGACGCCCTCGCCGCGCAGCAGCTCGATCACGCGTGGCGCGACCAGGACGCGCCCGCTCGCCCGCGCGGTGCGCGCGGTCACGTCCTTCTCCGATACGTCGACCATGCGGGCGGCGCCCGCTTCGTCGATGTGCGTCAGTCCCTGCTGGCTGCTCATGTGCTGTGGCGCTCCTGGTCCGGACCCCGCGCGGGCGCGCGGCCTGCTGTGCGCGACACCGTACCGCCCGCCCGTGGCGCGTGACCGCCCCACCCGAGCCGACGGCCCGCTCCCCGCCGGGCCGGGGTCAGCCGAGGAGCACCACGTCGACCTCGGCGCCCGGCTCGACCGACGTCGTGGCCTCGGGGACGACGATCAGCGCGTCCGCCTGCGCGAGGGCGGCGACGAGATGCGACCCGCTGCCGCCGACGGGCGCCACCGTGCCCGCGGCCGCGTCGTGGCGGCCGCGCAGGAACTGGCGCTTCCCGGACGGCGACGTGAGCGTCTCCGCGGTGCTCAGCCGGGCCCGGACGGTGGTCCTGTGCACGTCGGGCAGGCCCATCAGGGCGCGCACGACGGGCCGTACGAAGACCTCGAAGGAGACGTACGACGACACGGGGTTGCCCGGCAGTGCTAGGAGCGGGGTGTGGTCGGGGCCGATCGAGCCGAAGCCCTGCGGCTTGCCGGGCTGCATGGCGAGCTTGCGGAACTCCACGCCCCCGCCCGCTCCGAGGCCCTCCTCGTCGTCCGGGTCGCCGATGGCGGACAGGGCTTCCTTGACGACGTCGTACGCGCCGACGCTGACGCCGCCGGTGGTCACCACCAGGTCGGCGCGGATGAGCTGGTCCTCGATGGTGGAGCGCAGCGTCTCCGCGTCGTCGGCGACGGCGCCCACCCGGTAGGCGATCGCCCCGGCCTCGCGGGCGGCGGCCGTGAGGGAGAAGCTGTTGGAGTCGTAGATCTGACCGTCGGCCAGTTCCTCGCCGGGCTGGACCAGTTCGCTGCCGGTGGACAGGACAACCACGCGCGGGCGCGGGCGCACCGTGACCGTGCCCCGGCCGATCGCGGCGAGCAGGGCGATCTGCGGGGCGCCGAGGACCGTCCCCGCGGTCAGGGCGCGGTCGCCCGCCCGCACGTCGCTGCCCCGCGCGCGGACGTGGGCGCCGGCCGCGGCCGGGCGGTGGACGCGGACCTCGCCCGAGGCGCCCTCGGGGGCCGCGCTGTGGGCCCGCATGCCGGAGACGGGGCCCTCGCCGAGCCCGCCGTCGGTCCACTCCACGGGCACGACGGCCTCGGCACCGGGCGGCAGCGGGGCACCGGTCATGATGCGGGCGGCCTGGCCGGGGCCGACGGTGGGCGGCTCGCCCGGCCCGGCGGCGACGTCCCCGACGACGGTCAGGACGGCGGGGAACTCCTCGCTCGCGCCCGCGACGTCGGCCACCCGGACCGCGTACCCGTCCATGGAGCTGTTGTCGAAGGGCGGCAGCGACACGGGCACCGTGACGTCCTCGACCAGGACGCAGCCCTGGGCGTCGAGGAGCTGGAGCTCGATGGGCTCCAGCGGGCGGACGGCCGCCAGGACGTCGGCCAGGTGCTCGTCCACCGACCACACGTGCTCCCGGCCGGTGTCCTGCCCGCGGTGCGCCCCGGTGCCGTCGTGCGTCGTCGTGCCGCTGCTGCTCAAGTGCTACATCTCCTCGCTGACGTAACTGCGGAGCCAGGCCTTGAAGTCCGGGCCCAGGTCTTCACGTTCGCACGCGAGTCTGACAATGGCACGCAGATAGTCGCCGCGGTCGCCGGTGTCATAGCGGCGGCCCTTGAAGACCACGCCGTGCACCGGCCCGCCGATCTTTTCGTCGGCCGCGAGCTGCTGGAGCGCGTCGGTCAGCTGGATCTCGCCCCCGCGGCCCGGCTCGGTCGTGCGCAGTATGTCGAAGATGTGCGGGTCGAGGACGTACCGGCCGATGATCGCGTAGTTCGAGGGGGCGTCCGCCACGTCCGGCTTCTCGACCAGGTCGGTGACCTTCACGACGTCGCTCTCGTCGGTGGCCTCGACCGCGGCGCAGCCGTAGAGGTGGATCTGCTCCGGCTCGACCTCCATGAGGGCGATGACGCTGCCGCCGCACCGGTCCTGGATCTCGACCATGCGGGCGAGCAGCGGGTCGCGCGGGTCGATCAGGTCGTCGCCCAGGAGCACCGCGAAGGGCTCGCGGCCCACGTGCGGGGCGGCGCACAGGACGGCGTGACCGAGGCCCTTGGGGTCGCCCTGGCGGACGTAGTGCATGGTGGCCAGGTCGCTGGACTCCTGGACCTTCGCGAGCCGGGATTCGTCGCCCTTCTTCTCCAGGGCGGACTCCAGCTCGTAGTTGCGGTCGAAGTGGTCCTCCAGGGGACGCTTGTTGCGGCCCGTGATCATGAGGACGTCGTCCAGGCCCGCGGCGACCGCCTCCTCCACCACGTACTGGATCGCCGGCTTGTCGACGACCGGCAGCATCTCCTTGGGCGTGGCCTTGGTGGCGGGCAGGAAGCGCGTGCCAAGACCAGCTGCGGGGATGACAGCCTTGGTGATCTTGGGGTGAGACTCAGTCATGCGCGTCACCATATCCGGTGCCTATGCGAGGAATCTGTGGCTCCGGAATATTGGCCCATATGTAAGCACAATTAGGAAGGATGTGTGACTTCGTCATGGATCACCCCGACTCAGGCAAGGGAATCAAGCGCACGTTGCGCGGAGAGATCCTCGCGGCAAGAAGGCGGTTGCCGGAAGATGACGCGCACGAGGCGGCTGCCCGCCTCGCCGGGCGCGCCCTCGAACTGCCCGAACTCGCCACGGCCCGCACGGTCGCCGCGTACGTCTCCGTGGGCGGCGAACCGGGCACCCGCGCGCTCCTCGACACCCTCCACGCGCGCGGGACCCGCGTCCTGCTCCCCGTGCTGCTCCCGGACAACGACCTGGACTGGGCGGCCTACGACGGACCCGGCTCGCTCGCCCGCGTCCAACACGCTGGGAAGATGGAGCTGTTGGAGCCCTCCGGCCCGCGAATCGGCCCGGACGCCGTCCTGGAGGCCGACGCCGTGCTGCTCCCGGGGCTCGCGGTGGACGGCCGCGGCATGCGCCTGGGGCGCGGCGGCGGCTCGTACGACCGGGTCCTCGCGCGCCTGGAGCGTGCGGGGGCCGACCCCGCACTCGTCGTGCTCCTGTACGACGCCGAAGTCGTCGCGCACGTCCCCGGGGAGGCGCACGACCGCCCGGTGCGCGCTGTCGTGACGCCTTCGGAGGTACGGCGGTTCGGCTGAGGCCCGCGCCCCTCCTGGAGAGGGGCCGAAAAGAAAATGGCCCTCCACGCGTGCGTGGAGGGCCATTTCGCATCAGCCGCCCGTGAGGGCGTCAGCTCCGGCTCAGGGCTTCAGCACCAGCGTGTCGCTCGTGCTGTCCTCGACGGCCTTCTTGGAGTACGACCACGGCAACAGCTCGCCCTTGACCCACTTGCTCGTCTGGTCGGTGTAGTGGTCGCTGTAGGCGTGGCCCGAAGCGCCGGTGAGGTTGATCCACCGGGACTTGTCGAAGTCCTTCAGGTTCACCACCATCCGCATCGACGGCACCCAGATGACGTCGTAGCCGCCCGCCGCGTTCCAGCCGGTGGCGTTGACCGTGGCCTCGCCGCCGCCGAGCTTCCAGGGGCCGCGGTTGAGCACCCACTGGAGCCAGCCGGGCCCTTCGGTGCCGAGCGTCTGGTTCTTCAGCGTGAGCCGGTGCAGACGGCCCCAGCTCCAGGTGTCGATGTCCTTGCCCAGCTTGGCCGTCAGGTCCCAGCGGGCGTCCGCGAGGGCCCGGGCGAAGAGCTGGTCGCGGTTCTTCGTCTCCTTGTCGGTGCGGCTGCCCGGGGTCTTCCACCAGTCGTTGTCCTCGTCGTTGAGGATCTTGCGGATGACCTCGAAGTAGCGGTCGCCGCCGTCGGGCTGCGCCGAGTCCGCGTCCCGCTCGCCGCACTCGCGGACCTTCTTGTCGTCGTCGGCGGGCCGGGTGTCGCTGGTGTGGTCCACCCACAGGCACTGGCCCTTGACGCGCAGCTCCTTGGGCAGCTTGTTGCCGATGGACAGCTGCAGGATGCTGCGCCAGACCGCGTTGAAGTACGCGGCCGCCGCCGAGTCGGCGTCCTGGGTGTAGTCCCAGCCTTCCAGGAGCTTCTGCGCCTCACGGACGTGCTTGTCGCTGATGTCGACCTTGAGCAGCTTGGGCACGAGCAGGCGTGCGATCTCGCTGCTGTTGTCGGTCTGCATCAGCCGCATGTCCTCCGTGGAGATCTTGCCGCCGTTCTTGGTCTTGGCCTTGATCAGGTCCTCGATGCGCTGGCTGCGCGCGCCGTAGCCCCAGTCCGTCGTGAGCTTGTACGGGTACTTGTCGCTGATCACGGCCTGGTTGGCGGTGACGATGTAGCCGCGCTTGGGGTTGTACTCGTACGGCAGCTCGTCCTGCTCGATGTAGCCGTTCCAGCGGTACTTCGGGTCCCAGCCGGGCGCGGGCAGCGAGCCGTCGCCCTTCCCGCGCGTGGGGATCTTGCCGGGGGCCTGGTAGCCGATGTTGCCCTCGGTGTCGGCGTAGATGAGGTTCTGCGAGGGCACCTCGAAGGAGGCCGCCGCCTCGCGGAACTCCTTGAAGTCCTTGGCCCGGTTGAGCTCGAAGACGGCGTCCATGGACTTGCCCGGCGTGAGCGCGGTCCAGCGCAGCGCGATGCCGTAGCCCTCGCCGCGGTCCGGGGCGGCCGAGTCGACCTGGGCCCGCTTGCCGACCTTGACCAGCTCGTCGTCGCGGTCGGAGATCAGCGGGCCGTTGTTGGTCTCCCGGACGGTGATCGTCTTGGTCTTGCCGCCCGCGACCTTGATCTTCTCCTCGCGGGAGGTGAACGGCAGCACCTTCTTGCCGAACTGGTACCCGTCCGCGGTGAACTTCTCCAGGTAGAGGTCGGTGACGTCGGCGCCCAGGTTCGTCATGCCCCAGGCGATGTCCTGGTTGTGGCCGATGACCACGCCGGGCATCCCGGAGAAGGTGTAGCCGCTGACGTCGTACTGGCACTTCGCCGAGACCGAGCGGCAGTGCAGGCCCATCTGGTACCAGACGGACGGCAGCTGCGGCGCCAGGTGCGGGTCGTTGGCCAGCAGGGGCTTGCCGGTGATGGTGTGGGCGCCGGAGACGACCCACGAGTTGGATCCGATGCCGTTGCCGTTCGAGCCGAGGCCCGCGTCCGGGACCTCGTCGAGCACGTCCGAGAGGCCGGACAGCTGCGACTGGAGACCACTGGGGGGCTGGGCGTTGCCCGCGACGCCGGTACCCGCGGTGCTGGTGCCCGTACCGCCGGTTCCGGTGCCGGTGCCGGTACCCGTGCCGCCGGTGCCCGTGCCGGTACCCGCCGTGCCGCCCGTGCCCGTACCGGTGCCCGTGCCGGACTGCGACTGCGAGGCGTCCGACGCGTCACCGCTGAACTTCTTGGTGGCCGCGTCGTACGCGCCCTCCTGGACGATCGGCTTGTTCCGGTCGTACGGGTAGTCCGGATACAGGTCCTTGATCTGGGACGGGCCGAGGCGGCTCGTCATCAAGGAGCGGTCGATCTCGTCCTGCATGTTGCCGCGCAGGTCCCAGGCCATGGCCTTGAGCCAGGCCACCGAGTCGACGGGCGTCCACTTCTGGGGCTTGTAGTCGTTCTCGAACTCGAGCGCCGCGTACTCGAGCGAGATCTCCTTGCCCTCCTTGCCGTCGAGATAGGCGTTGACCCCCTTGGCGTACGCCTGGAGGTACTTCTTCGTCTCGGGCGAGAGCTTGGAGTCGTACTCCTTCTTGGCCACCCGGTGCCAGCCGAGGGTGCGCAGGAATTCATCGGTCTTGACCTGGCTCTTGCCGAACATCTCGGAGAGCCGCCCGGAGGTCATATGGCGGCGGACGTCCATCTCCCAGAAGCGGTCCTGCGCCTGCACGAACCCCTGGGCCATGAACAGGTCCTCGGGGGAGTCGGCGTAGATCTGCGGAATGCCGTTGCCGTCGCGCTTGACGTCGACCGGGCCCTTCAGGCCCTTCAGGTCGATGGTGCCCTTGGTCTGCGGGAAGGAGGCCCTGACGGTGCTGATGCTCCAGTACGCGCCGAAGCCGATGCCGCCGACGACGGCCAGGACCAGGAGGATCACGATCAGTCGGGCTCGGCGCCCCTTCTTCTTCCCGGGCTTAGCGCCGGAAGGGGCGGTGGTGTTGGAGGGCATCGCTGTCCTTGCTGTCCTTCGCGAGCGGCAGTTCGGGGCTTGGGCGGGTCCTGGAGTGCTGGAGCAACCATAGGCGCAGGGCGGGACGGCCCCGGACGCGGAGTCGGAAACCGACAACGAACGAAAGTTCGCTCAATGTGGATGAAGTACAGGGGTCGACGTCAAGGAAGCGTTAAAACTTAGGTAAAGTAACGAAGCATCACGGCTCGCACGACGGAAGGAACGCCCCTGTCTGTCCACGACCTCAACCAGCTGCTGCTCGTCTCCTCGCTCGTCCTGCTCGTCGCGGTGGTCGCCGTGCGCATCTCCTCGCGCAGCGGACTGCCCAGCCTGTTGCTGTACCTCGGCATCGGCGTGGCCATGGGCCAGGACGGCATAGGCAACGTCACGTTCAACAACGCACAACTGACCCAGGTGATCGGCTACGCGGCACTCGTCGTGATCCTGGCCGAGGGCGGCCTCGGCACCAAGTGGGGCGAGATCAAACCGGCCCTCCCCGCGGCCGCGTCCCTGGCGCTCGTGGGCGTCGCGGTGAGCGTCGGCGTGACCGCGGCGAGCGCGCATTACCTGGTCGGGCTCGAATGGCGACAGGCGCTCATCATCGGCGCGGTGGTCTCGTCGACGGACGCGGCCGCGGTCTTCTCCGTCCTGCGCCGGGTCCCCCTCCCCTCCCGGGTCACCGGCGTCCTGGAGGCGGAGTCCGGATTCAACGACGCCCCCGTGGTGATCCTCGTCGTGGCCTTCTCGGCCGCGGGCCCCGTGGACGACTGGTACGTCCTCATCGGCGAGATCGCCCTGGAGCTCGCCATCGGCGCGGCCATAGGGCTCGCGGTGGGCTGGCTCGGCGCCTACGGCCTGCGCCACGTGGCGCTGCCCGCGTCCGGCCTCTACCCGATCGCGGTCATGGCCATCGCCGTGACCGCCTACGCGGCCGGCGCCATGGCCCACGGCAGCGGCTTCCTCGCGGTGTACCTGGCGGCGATGGTCCTCGGCAACGCCAAGCTGCCGCACTGGCCCGCCACCCGCGGCTTCGCCGAGGGGCTCGGCTGGATCGCGCAGATCGGCATGTTCGTCCTGCTCGGCCTGCTGGTCACGCCGCACACGCTGCTCGACGACATCTGGCCCGCCGTGCTCATCGGCCTGGCCCTGACGCTGGTCGCACGGCCCGTCTCGGTCGTCGTGAGCCTGCTGCCCGTCAGGATGGCCTGGCAGGAGAAGGCGCTGATGTCCTGGGCGGGCCTGCGCGGCGCCGTGCCCATCATCCTCGCCACGATCCCCATGGTGAACGGGGTCGAGAACAGCGAGCGGATCTTCAACATCGTCTTCGTCCTGGTCGTCGTCTACACCCTGATCCAAGGGCCCACGCTGCCGGGGCTCGCCAAGGTGCTCGGCCTCGGCAAGGGCGCGGGAGCATCCGACCTCGGCATCGAATCGGCCCCCCTGGAGCGGCTGCGCGGCCATCTGCTCTCCGTGCCCGTACCGGAGGGATCGCTGCTGCACGGCGTCGAGATCAACGAGCTGCGGCTGCCCGCGGGCTCGGCCGTCACGCTCGTCGTACGGGACGAGACCTCGTTCGTGCCGCTGCCCACCACGGTCCTCCAGCACGGCGACGAGCTCCTGGTGGTGGCGACCGAACCGGCGCGCGACGCGGCGGAGAAGCGGCTGCGCGCGGTGGCCCAGGGCGGCAAGCTCGCGGGCTGGCTGGGGGTGGGGGGCGGACAGCGGTGACCACGGGGCCGCGGGGTCCCGTGGACGGGACGGGTCGGGGCGGCCAGGACGGGGCAGGCCGGGTCGGGTCGGTGCGGCCGGGTCGGGTCAGTCCGGAGACAGGGTCAGTCCGGAGACAGGGGCGGGCCGGGGGGAATCACAGGTGTCACGAGTCTCACTTCTCGTAATCACAGGTCTCATTTGCGAAGTACCTGTACGATGAAGGCGCACTCGGTCCGTCCCGTCAGCGCGCTCTCAGAGCGTCGGCGGAGCGCGCACCGAGACCCACGCACCGACACTGATCGAACCAACTCTGTCTGACGCAGAGCTGGCGCGACCGTATGGCGGCCGCGGCGCCCTCGCAGTGGGCAGCCCGGTATCTACCGCAGTTCTGCGCTAGAGGACAGCTCTCGGCGCCCCCGCACGGGCGCGCTACCAGGCAGCAGAAAGGCATGGGCCGTGGCGTCCACGGTCACTGACCCCCGCCCGGGCTACGGGCAATTGCTGCGCACCCCCCGCGCCTGGACGTTCCTGCTCCCCGGCTTCGCCGCGCGGCAGCCGTTCGCGATGCTCACCATCTCCATCGTGCTGCTCGTGCAGCACACCACCGGGTCGTACGGCGCCGCCGGTGCCGTCTCGGCGGCCACCGGCGTCTCCATGGCGCTGTTCGCCCCCCTCAGCGGCAAGCTCGCCGACCGGTTCGGGCAGCGCGCCGTGCTCCTGCCCGGCGTCCTCGTGCACGCGGCCTCCGGTGTCACCCTCACCGTGCTCGCGCTGTCCGACGCCCCCCTGTGGGCCCTCTTCGTCGCCGCGGTGCCCACGGGTGCCTCGACGCCGCAGATCGGCCCCATGGTGCGGGCCCGCTGGGGCGTCAAGCTCCAGGGTTCGCCGCTCGCGCAGACGGCCGCCGCCTTCGAGTCCGTCACGGACGAGCTGACCTTCGTGCTCGGCCCGCTGGTGGCGACCGCGCTGTGCACGGGCGTCGACCCGGCGGCCGGACTCCTCACGGAGGCCGGTCTGACCCTGGTCGGCGGCCTGCTGTTCGCCGCCCAGAAGAGCACCCAGCCGCAGCCCGCCGCTGCGGGCCACGCACGCGTGAAGCACGATTCGGCGCTCCGGGTGCCCGGTGTGCGCGTGCTGATCGTGACGTTCCTCGGCATCGGCACGGTCTTCGGAGGCATGCAGGTCGCCCTGGCCGCCTTCACCGAGTCCATCGACCGGCCCGGTCTGAACGGCGTCCTGTACGGCACCTTCGCCGCGGGCAACATGATCTCCGGGATCATCTGCGGCGCCGTCGCCTGGAAGGTCTCCCCGCAGCGGCGGCTCGTCGTCGGCTACACGGCGCTGACCTTGATGGCCTCGGGCCTGTGGGCCGCGCAGTCCGTGCTCCTGCTGGCCGGGCTCGGCCTGCTCGTCGGCGTCTGCATCGCGCCCGCCCTGATCACCGGCTACACCCTGGTCGACAGCCTGGTCGCGCCGACCGCGCGCACGGAGGCCTTCACCCTGCTCACCGGCGCCGTCGCGCTGGGGCAGGCCGCCGCCGTCACGGTCGCGGGACAGCTGGAGGACCGCCTCTGGGACGGCGCCGGATTCCTGGTGCCGCTCGGCGGCACCGCGCTCGCCCTGGCGGTGCTGCTGGTCCTGAGTTCGCGGCTCACTCCCCCGGCCACGGGCCGGACCGTCGCACGTGGCGTGGGTCACCGCGTACCGGTGGCGGTGGACTGAACCCGCGGAATACGTCACTATGGACCGTCGTTAGCACTCATCGAGTGAGAGTGCCAGGAGGAAGCAAGTGCCGACGTACCAGTACCAGTGCACCGAGTGCGGCGAGGGCCTCGAGGCGGTGCAGAAGTTCACCGACGACGCCCTGACCGTGTGCCCGAACTGCGACGGACGCCTCAAGAAGGTGTTCTCGGCGGTCGGCATCGTCTTCAAGGGCTCGGGCTTCTACCGCAACGACAGCCGCGGCTCGTCGTCGAGCAGCTCGCCGGCGTCTTCGTCGTCGTCTTCTTCGACGTCTGCGTCTTCTTCGACGTCGTCCTCGAAGTCGTCCTCTTCCTCCTCGTCGTCCTCGGACTCCAAGGCGTCGAGCACCACCTCGTCGAGCTCGTCGGCCGCCTAGCGCGCCGGTTCTCCACACTCCGGAAGGCCCCGCCGTCCCCTGGGACAGCGGGGCCTTCGGTGTCTTTGCGGCGCACTCCCGGCCGTTTCCCCGTACGGCTACTGTGCGGGCCATGGTGAACACGGCGAACGCGCAGCAGGCCGATGTCGGCGTCATCGGCGGATCGGGCTTCTACTCCTTCCTCGACGACGTGACCGAGGTGCACGTCGACACCCCCTACGGCGCCCCGAGCGACTCCGTCTTCCTCGGTGACATAGCGGGGCGCCGGGTGGCCTTCCTGCCCCGGCACGGCCGCGGCCACCACCTGCCGCCGCACCGCATCAACTACCGCGCCAACCTGTGGGCCCTGCGCTCCCTGGGCGTGCGGCAGGTGCTCGGCCCGTGCGCGGTGGGCGGGCTCCGCGCCGAGTACGGGCCGGGGACGCTGCTCGTGCCCGACCAGTTCGTGGACCGCACGACGGGGCGCACCCAGTCGTACTTCGACGGGCTTCCGCTGCCCGACGGCGGCGTGCCGAACGTGGTGCACGTGTCGCTGGCCGACCCGTACTGCCCGGCCGGGCGGGCCGCCGCGCTGAAGGCCGCGCGCGGCCGGGACTGGGAGCCGGTGGACGGCGGGACCCTCGTGGTGATCGAGGGGCCGCGGTTCTCGACCCGCGCGGAGTCGCGCTGGTACGCGTCGCAGGGCTGGTCCGTGGTGGGCATGACCGGCCACCCCGAGGCGGCGCTCGCCCGCGAACTGGAGCTCTGCTACACGTCGATGACGCTGGTCACCGACCTGGACGCGGGCGCGGAGTCGGGCACGGGCGTCTCGCACGACGAGGTCCTGCGGGTGTTCTCCGCGAACGTGGACCGGCTGCGGACGGTGCTCTTCGACGCGGTGGCGGGGCTTCCGGAGACCGGGGCGCGGGACTGCCTGTGCGTGGGGGCGCTGGGCGGGATGGATCCGGGGTTCCGGCTGCCGTAGGCCCGGGCGGGTCTGGGCGGCCCTGGACGGCCCTGGACGGCCCTGGACGGCCCTAGGCGGAACGTGCCCTTCGGGTGAGGGAGTTGTCCACAACCGGGCGGTAGCGCACGGGGCTCAGCGGGATCGGCGGCGAGCCCGCATCGTGGGATCGGAATCCGAACTCCTCGGTCCGAACTCCTCACGACGGGCGGTGGTCGTCATGACGCAGGACGCTTCACGCATCGGTACGCAGGTCGGTTCGTCACAGGTGGGTACGCGCACGGGCGTCCAACCCAGCGCACGGGCCGCGTCGTACGTGGCGCGGGCACGGCCCGGGCCCGGCGGCGGTGGGGGCGGGGGCGCTCCGCCACCGCCGTGCGAGGTGCCGCACTTCTCCCCCCTGCACGTGCGCGGCGGACGCCAGCGGCTGCGGCGGCTCGCCCGGCACCGCAGGCGGGCGGTGGCCGTGGGGCTCGCGATGACCGCCGCCGCGCTGGCGGCCGCAGCACTGGGAGACGCCGAGCGGTCACGGCCGGGGGGCTCCGCGGCGTCCGTGACCGCGAAGGGGGCGGGCGACGGCCGGGAGCGGGCGCGGCCGCCGGCCCGGCCGGTGACGGCGCCGGTCCGGATCGCGGACGCGGCGACGGCGCGCCTGCTGCGCCCCGGCGACCGCGTGGACGTGGTCGCGGCGGAGGACCCGGCGACGGGCCGGGGCGGCGCACCCCGTGTGATCGCGTCGGACGCCCGGGTGTCCGAGGTGCCCGAGCCCGCGGACGGGCCGGCCGAGGGCGGGGCGCTGGTCGTCCTCTCCGTGCCGGGAGAGACGGCGGCGCGGCTCGCGGGAGCGAGCGCCACCGCGCACCTCGCGGTGACGCTGCGATGAGCCGCACGTCCGTGCGGACGACTGATGCGCTGTCAAGTCGCTCGTTCGCGTTACGGAAGTGGACAGGCCTGCCAGACGCTGCCGTAGGTTGCGAAGCGGTTTGCCGCACAACCCGCATTTGCAACGAAAGGCCTAGTGGTGAGCGAGAAGAAGGAACCGAGCGTCTGGCAGGGCTTCAAGGCCTTCCTGACACGCGGCAACGTCGTCGACCTGGCGGTCGCGGTCGTCATCGGCGCCGCGTTCACGAGCGTCGTGAACTCCGTGGTGAAGGGCGTCATCAACCCGCTGGTGGGTGCCTTCGGGACGAAGGATCTCGACCACTACAGCTCGTGTCTCAAGGACCCGTGCGTGGTGAAGAACGGCGAGGCCGTGAGCGGCATCCCGATCATGTGGGGCTCGGTGCTCAGCGCCACCCTCAGCTTCCTGATCACTGCGGCCGTCGTCTACTTCCTGATGGTCCTGCCGATGTCGAAGTACCTGGCCAAGCAGACCGCACGCCAGGCGGCCAAGGAGGGCACGCAGGAGGTCATCGAGGTCACGGAGCTGGAGGTGCTCAAGGAGATCCGCGACGCACTGGTTGCCCAGCGCGGCGCGAGCCCCGGCGGGACGGCGCAGCCCGGGGGGACGGAGCAGCCCGGGGGCGACGCGCGCTAGCAGGACCGCGAGCCCTGGCCGCGCGGGCGGCGGCGCGGGCTCAGATGTGGTGGGGCGGCTTCTCGTCCAGGAAGCGGGCGAGGTCGGCGGCGCTGTCGCCACTCGCCGACGGCCGCTCGCCCCACCCGCGATCCGTATCGTCCGAGGACTGCTGCGACAGGGGATCGTCGAAGATCAGCGCACTGGTCGGCTTCTTCGGGGCCTGCCGGGGCTTCGCGTCCTTGGGATCACGCGGTTCGGGGGCGGGGGCGGTGCTCATGCCTCCAGCGTACGTCCGCCGGGGCGGCCCCCGCCCCACGCCCGCCGGGCCGCTGCCCTCCCCCACGAAAGCACCGCCCGCGGCGACAGAGGCACCACTCGCGGCAACGGAGGCATCGCCCGCGGCGGTGGCGGCCCGGCCCGTGGCGGAGGGCGGCCGCCACCCACCCGGGTGCTCCCGCTCCGACACGGCCCGACCCGGGCCGTCGCACCGCCGGGCTCTGCTGTTCTTGCCCCATGACGTCCAGTCCTTCCCCCGCGAGCCCGGCTCCCGCCTCCCCTCCCCCGCCGCTGCGCCCGATGGTCGCCCGCGGGCGGGAGGAGTCCCACCGCGCGGCGACACCGCTGGAGCTCTTCTTCGACCTGTGTTTCGTGGTCGCGGTCGCCCAGGCCGGGGTGCAGCTGGTGCACGCCGTGGCCGAGGGGCACCCGGGCGACGGGGTCCTCAACTACGCGATGGTGTTCTTCGCGGTGTGGTGGGCCTGGATGAACTTCACCTGGTTCGCCTCGGCGTACGACAACGACGACTCGCTGTACCGCGTGGTGACGCTCCTCCAGATCGCCGGCGTTCTGGTGCTCGCGGCGGGGGTATCGAAGGCCTTCGAGGACCATCAGTTCCTGGCCCTCTGGCTCGGCTACCTGATCATGCGGCTCGCGCTGATCGCCCAGTGGCTGCGGGCCGCGGCCTCCACCACGGGCGACGAGCGGCGCACGGCGCTGCGCTATGCGGGCGGAGTGGCGCTGTGCCAGGTGGGCTGGCTGGGCCTCCTCGTCCTGCCGGAGGGGGCGCGGCCGTGGACGTTCCTGGTGATGGCGATCGCCGAGATGGCGGTGCCGACGGTCGCGGAGAGGGCGCGGACGACGCCCTGGCACCCGCACCACATCGCCGAGCGGTACGGCCTGTTCACGATCATCATGCTCGGCGAGACGATCGCCGCGGCGACGATCGCGGTGAAGTCGGCCATCGACGAGAACGACGCGCTCGGCGAGCTGCTGCCCATCGCCGTCGGCGGACTCCTGTTGATCTTCGCGGCGTGGTGGATCTACTTCGTGGTGCCGATCCACGGCCATCTCCGCTCCAACCAGCAGGCGTTCCTGTGGGGTTACGGCCACTACTTGATCTTCGGCTCGGCGGCGGCGATCGGCGCGGGGATCGAGGTGGCGGTGGAGCAGGCGGTCGGCAAGGCGCACATTTCGGAGACGGCGGCGTCGGCGGCGGTGACGATCCCGGCGGCGGTGTACCTGTTCACGGTGTGGCTACTGCACTCGCGTCACTTCAAGGTGGGGCTCGCCCAGCAACTGGTGCTTCCGGTCACGGCGGTCGCGATCCTGGCGTGCACGTTCGCGGGCCGCTGGGCGGTGTTCGCGGCGGGTGTGGTGGCGGCGCTCGCGGTGGCGGTCGGGGTGACCCTGACGTCCCGGATGGTGCGGTCCGAGCGCGTCGCCTGACGGCCGCGGAGACGGGGCGCAAGACCGTCCCGATCGCGCGTCCCCCTCCCGGCAAAGCCCGTGATACGCATGCCGCATGACGACATCTGACGCACCTGAGGCAGGGACGCGGGACGAGTCGGCCGGGGCACTGACCGACGTCGCGGGGCTGCGGGTCGGGCACGCGGGCCGGGTGGGCGACGGCTGGCTCAGCGGGACGACCGTCGTGCTCGCGCCGGAGGGCGGGGCCGTGGCGGCCGTGGACGTGCGCGGCGGCGGCCCGGGCACCCGGGAGACGGACGCGCTCGACCCGCGGAACCTGGTGCAGCGGGTGGAGGCGGTCGTGCTGACGGGCGGCAGCGCGTACGGCCTCGACGCGGCGACCGGGGTGATGGCCTGGCTGGAGGAGCAGGAGCGCGGCGTGCGGGTGGGGCCCGAGAGGGCGCACGTGGTGCCGGTGGTGCCCGCGGCGTGCGTGTTCGACCTGGGGCGCGGCGGCGCGTTCCGGGCGCGGCCCGACGCGGCGCTCGGCCGGGCGGCGGTGGAGGACGCGGCGGCGCGCGCGAGCGGGCACGCGGTGGCCGAGGGCAATCTGGGCGCGGGCACCGGAGCGGTGGTGGGCCAGCTCAAGGGCGGCATCGGCACGGCGAGCACGGTCCTCGGCTCGGGCGTCACGGTCGCCGCCCTGGTGGTGGCGAACGCGGCGGGGTCGGGCGTTGATCCGTCGACGGGGGCGTTGTACGGGCGGTTCTTCGAGGGGGCGCCGGTCGAGCTGCCCCCGGCCGAGGTCCACGAGGCGGCCCGGCGGCGCCTAGCCGAGGCCGCGGCGCGCAACGGACGGCCTCCGTTGAACACCACGCTCGCCGTCGTCGCCACCGACGCCGAGCTCACCAAGGCACAGGCGCAGAAGCTCGCGGGCACCTCGCACGACGGCATGGCGCGGGCCGTACGCCCGGTGCACCTGCTGAACGACGGGGACACGGTGTTCGCCCTGGCCACCGGCGAGCACCCGCTCGACGCCGGAAACCCCTTGGCCCTGAACGAGATCCTGGCGGCGGGCGCGGACATGGTCACCCGAGCGATCGTCAGAGCCCTGCTGGCAGCCACCCCGGTGGAAACCCCAGGCGGAACCTTCCCGTCCTACCGAAGCCTGTACGAATCCAGCCCGAACGGCGAGCGCGGCAATCCCAGCCCGTCCGGCGTTTGAGGACGAGGCCCGAAGGACCAACAGAGAGGGAAAGGGGCGAAGCCCCATATATCGCCCCCAACCCCTCAAGTGCCACCAAACTGAAGGACCTTGAAAACAGCCGCGGGCGCAGCCATGTGCCAGCGCTCACACCCGCGCCCCGGAACCATTCCTCCGCCCGGAAACTCTTTACCCGTACCGGATCAGACCACGTACATACCGAGAACGTGCTGGACGCAGACCGAATGGGAGCAGCCCGTGACAACGCCGGACATTGCAGCGCAGCCTCGGCACCTTCGCCGTCGGCGGGTCGTGCTGGCTACCGCCGCACTCGCGGCTGTCGGCGCGCTGACCCTCACGGCCTGCGGTGGTGACGCCGACGCCAAGGACGACAAGAAGTCCGGCGCGGCCAAGGACGCGTCCGGCGCGCAGATAGCCATCTCCTCCAAGGACGGCGCGACCGACGCCTCGATCAACGCCACCGGCGTGAAGGTCAAGGGCGGCAAGCTGACCAGCGTGAAGATGACGCAGGTGACGTCCGGCGCCGCGGTCGAGGGCTCCATATCCGCCGACGGCAGCTCCTGGAAGCCCAAGGCGCAGCTGGAGCGCGGCACGAAGTACAAGGTCACCGCCAACGCCAAGGACGGCGACGGCCGCCCGGCGACGGAGAACGCGACGTTCACGACGGTGGCGTCGGCGAACAGCTTCATCGGTTCGTACACGCCGGACGGCGGCACCACCGTCGGCGTGGGCATGCCGGTGTCGTTCAACTTCGACAAGGCGATCACCAACCGCAAGGACGTGCAGTCGCACATCACGGTGACGTCCAGCAGCGGGCAGAAGATCGTCGGCCACTGGTTCGGCAACCAGCGCCTGGACTTCCGGCCGCAGGAGTACTGGAAGGCCGGCTCCAAGGTCACGATGAAGATCGCCCTGGACGGTGTGAAGGGCGGCAACGGCATCACCGGCGTCCAGGACAAGACGGTCACCTTCACCATCGGCCGCAAGCAGGTCTCCACCGTCGACGTGGGCGCCAAGAAGATGACGGTCGAGCGGGACGGCAAGGTCATCAAGACCGTTCCGATCTCGGCGGGCAGCCCGCAGAACCCCACGTACAACGGCCAGATGGTGATCTCCGAGAAGTTCGTCCAGACGCGGATGAACGGCTCGACGGTCGGTTTCGGCGGGGAGTACGACATCAAGGACGTACCGCACGCCATGCGCCTTTCGACGTCCGGCACGTTCATCCACGGCAACTACTGGAGCTCGCCCTCCATCTTCGGTAGCTCGAATACCAGCCACGGCTGTGTGGGGCTCCAGGACGCCCAGGGGGCGCAGGGTGACACGATGGGCAAGTGGTTCTACGACAACTCGCTGATCGGTGACGTCGTGACGGTCAAGGGTTCGCCGGACAAGACCATCGCCCCCGACAACGGCCTGAACGGCTGGAACATGTCGTGGAGCCAGTGGACCGCGGGCAGCGCCGAGTAACGCGGGACTGACCGACACCGCCACAAAAGGGGCGCGCATGGCGTCCCGAAGGGCGCATTCGGGGCGCCAACGGAGCGAGCCGCACGGGAACTTGCCGTGCGGCTCGATCGTTTTCCTGTTCCCGGACATGATGTCGGACCCAGGGGCTACGGTATGCACGCACAAGGTGACATGCAGCAACGCCGGAAGCATCCGGGAGTATCCGTGAGCGTTCCGTACGAGACAGCGTACGAACCACCTGAGTCGCCCGAGCCCCTGACTCCAGAGGAGCACCTCGAGCGACTGCTCAGCCGCGCGCTGAACTCCTTCGACCTGCCGGACGACACGGTCCGGCGCCTGGAGCGATCCCTGGCCTACGACAGTTCGCTGCACTCCGCGCACCACAGCGCGGGCCTGCACCGCGAGACGTACCGCCACACCTGGCTGCTCGCCGACGGCAGCGCGCTCACCCTGTGGGAGCTCGTGCACAACGCGGGCCCCGGCAGCCAGGCCCAGTACGAGCTGTATCTGGACGAGGAGGAGGCCGGAGTCGCCACCGCCCGGCTGCCGCTGCCGCCCGACACCCCGGCCGGGGACCTGCCCGTCGTCCTCCAGCTGACCACGGCGAACGAACCGCGGCACACATACGTGCCGGACGACTCGGCCGACCACGCGCGCAGGCTGCTGCGCCGCGCGGAGAACCCGGCGGGCGGTGAGCGCCCCGGGGACGACATGGCGCGCCTGCTGCGTTCGGCCTTCGCCCACCAGATCACCCAGGCCTTCGGCCGCTCCGGCCTCACCGGCGAAGCCAGGCTCGGCTTCTCACTGTACGAGCACGCCTTCCTGCTCTTCGACGGCTCGGAAGTCAGCCTGTGGGAGGTCGAGCACACGGCAACGACCGACGGCCGCCACATGTGCGAGGTGTATGTGAGCGAGCGCGCGGCCCGCGCGGCGATGGCGCGGCGGGCCCGGGCGTTCCCGGTGACGCGCAGCCGCTAGCCATCCGGGCGCGCCCGGGGCCGAAGCCCGGGGCCGACCCATAGGACCCGGACAGGCCCTAGTCGCGCCCCTTGCCGAACTGCCGGACCAGACCGGCGAACGCGGCCCGCTCGGCCGCCGTCAGCTGCACGGACTCCGCGCCCGGCGGCCCCGACTGGACGGGCAGCGAGCTCAGCGCGGGGCCGCCCGAGGTCTGCGGTCCGGCCTCCCGGCTGCGTCGTACGCGCAGGAAGGTCACGGCCCAGAGGGTGGTCACGGCGGCGAACAGCGCCACACTTGTCTGCTGAACGATCGAAGCACCGTCGAACATGCCGCTCAGTAGACAACAGCCGCCAGCCTAACAACAGGGGCGTTTATGGGACTTTGGCCTTGAAGTGACGCATCTCCCATCGGGCGGGGCGGATCCGGCCTTCAGGATTCCGGTTCGCGCTCGCCGGTGACCAGGCCCGCCATCCGGACACAGATCGCGGGGAGTTCGGGGGCTTCGAGGTCCCAGTCCTCGGTGTCGATGCCCGCGAGCAGGCAGGACGCCCACAGGGTCGCGAGCAGCCGGGCGGCGACGTCGGTGCGGGCGGGGCTGGCGGCGGGGGCCTGGCGGCGGACGACGTGCGTGGCGTGCTCGATCAGGGAGGGTTCGAGGAGCCAGCGGATGCCCGCGCCGGTCTCGATGAGGAAGCCGGAGTAGACGGCGAGGAAGACGCGGTCGGCCTCCGTGGGCCGCTCAAGGCTCGCCCGCGCCTGCTCGGTGAGTTCGACGACCATGCCGAGCAGGCTGCTGAGGTGGCTCTGCTGAAGCTGACTCACGGTGGCCCCCACGGGTGTGGCCCGTGTCCCGGGCGCCCATGCCGCACGCAGTACCAGCAGTATGCCCACCAGGAGGGGGCCCGGGAACGTCCGGTCAGACGGCGGCCGGAACCGGTGACGCGTCCGCGGTGGCGTCCGCCGCGTCCTGCCCGGGGGCCAGGGGCGTCTTCCGGGCGCTCTTGAGCAGCACCACCACGGCCGTCGACACGCACACGCCCGCGGCGATGGCCAGCAGGTACAGCAGCGGCTGACCGATCAGCGGCACCACGAAGGCACCGCCGTGCGGGGCGCGCAGCGTGCAGTCGAAAGCCATCGACAGGGCACCCGTGACGGCGCCGCCCGCCATCGACGCGGGGATGACCCGCAGCGGGTCGGCGGCCGCGAACGGGATCGCACCCTCGGTGATGAAGGAGGCGCCGAGGAACCAGGCGGCCTTGCCGTTCTCCCGCTCGGTCCTGGTGAACAGGCGGCCCCGGACGGTCGTCGCGAGCGCCATGGCGAGCGGCGGCACCATGCCCGCCGCCATCACGGCGGCCATCACCTTCAGCGAGCCGTCGGTGGGGTGGGTGAGGCCGCCGACGGCGAAGGCGTACGCGACCTTGTTGAGCGGGCCGCCGAGGTCGAAGCACATCATCAGGCCGAGGATCACGCCCAGGACGACGGCGTTGGCACCGGACAGGCCCTCCAGCCAGTCGGTCAGGGCGCCCTGCAGCGAGGCGATGGGCTTGCCGACGACGAGGAACATCAGGAAGCCGACGACCGCCGCGGAGATCAGCGGGATCACCACCACCGGCATGATGCCGCGCAGCACGGCGGGGATGCGGATCCGCTGGATGCCCATGACCACGGCGCCCGCGAGCAGACCGGCCGCGAGGCCGCCGAGGAAGCCCGCCTCGATGGTGACGGCGACCGAACCGCCGACGAAGCCCGGTACGAGACCCGGCCGGTCGGCCATGCCGTACGCGATGTAGCCCGCGAGGACGGGCACCAGGAAGGCGAAGGCGAGGCCGCCGGTCTGGAAGAGCAGGGCCGCCCAGCTGGTGTGGTCGGTCCAGACGAAGTGCTCCGCGACGGACGGGGCCTTGTCTATCTTCCAGCCGCCGATGGCGAAGCCGAGCGCGATGAGGAGGCCGCCCGCGGCGACGAACGGCACCATGTAGCTGACGCCGGACATCAGCCAGGTGCGCAGTTTGGTGGCGTAACTGTCGTCGCTCTCGCCCGTGTTGTCCACGGGGCTCGGGCCCGCCGGGGTCGTGACGTCGCCGCGGGCGGCCTTCTCCCGGGCCTCCGCGATGAGTTCGGCGGGGCGGTTGATGCCCGCCTTGACGCCCACGTCGACGGTGGGCTTGCCCGCGAAGCGGCGCTTGTCCCGTACGGCGACGTCGTGGGCGAAGATCACCGCGTCGGCCCGCCGGACGGTCTCGGCGTCGAGGCGGGTGAAGCCAGCGGAGCCCTGGGTTTCGACGGTGAGGTCCACGCCCGCCTCGCGGGCGGCGTTCTCCAGTGCCTCGGCGGCCATGTAGGTGTGGGCGATGCCGGTGGGGCAGGAGGTGACGGCGACGATGCGGAAGCGCTCGGTGCCGCCCTCCGCCCGGGGGTCCGGCCGCTCGGCGCCGGGGGCCGTGTCTTCGGTGGATACGACCGCCGTGTCTTCGGCGGATACGGCTGCCGTGCCTTCGGCGGGTACGACCGCCGTCTCTTGGGCGGGTACGGCCTCGTCGCCGCGGATCAGTGCCGCCGCCCGCTCCGCGTCCGTCGCCGCGCGCAGGGCGCTCGTGAACTCGGCGTCCATCAGCTGCCGGGCCAGGGACGACAGGATCGTCAGGTGGGCGTCGTCCGCGCCGGTGGGGGCCGCGATGAGGAAGACGAGGTCGGCGGGGCCGTCGGGGGCGCCGAAGTCGATGCCGCGCGCGCTGCGGCCGAAGGCCAGGGTGGGCTCGGTGACGTGGGCGCTGCGGCAGTGCGGGATGCCGATGCCGCCGTCGAGGCCGGTGGGCATCTGGGCCTCGCGGGCGGCCACGTCGGCGAGGAAGCCGTCCAGGTCGGTGACGCGGCCGAGGGCCACCATGCGTTCGGCGAGGGCGCGGGCCGCCGCCTCCTTGGTGTCGGCGGCCCTGTCGAGGTCGAGATCGACCAACTCCGCGGTGATCATGGCGTGGTTCTCGCTCATCGCGGGCTCCTTTGCGCGCGGACGGCCCGGGGACACGGGCGAAGGGGGAACGGGGAACGGGGAGGGACGGGCTCAGGGCTCAGGGGTCAGGCGGCGGGCTCGGTCAGGGCGAGGTCGAGCGGGACCCGGTCGGTGACGGTGACGGCGTCCGGCACGAGGTCGGCCGGGGCGGGCATGAGGCTGCCGGGGAGCTGGACGGCGGCGGCGCCGTGCGCGACGGCGGCGGCGAGCGCGCGCGGCCCGGTGCCGCCCGCGACGAGGAACCCGGCGAGGGAGCTGTCGCCCGCACCCACGTCACTGCGTACGACGTCGACGCGGGCGTGCCCGAAGTACGTGCCGGAGTCGTCGACGAGGAGCTGGCCGTCGGCTCCGAGGCTGGCGAGGACGGCGCGGGCGCCGCGCTCGCGCAGCTCGTCGGCGGCCTTGAGGGCGTCGCCGACGGTGGCGAGGGGGCGGCCGACGGCTTCCGCGAGCTCCGCGGCGTTCGGCTTGACGACGTCCGGGCGGCCGGGGAGGGCGGCGAGGAGGGCCGGGCCCGAGGTGTCCAGGGCGATCCGGGCCCCGGCGGCGTGGCAGCGCTCGGTCAGGTCCGCGTACCAGGACGGGGCGAGGCCGCGCGGGAGGCTGCCGCAGCAGGCGATCCAGTCGGCGTCGGCGGAGTGCGCGGCGACGGTGGTGAGCAGGGACTCGCTCTCCTCCGCGGTGAGTTCGGGGCCCGGGGCGTTGATCTTCGTGAGGGTGCCGTCCGGTTCGGCGACGGAGATGTTGGAACGGGTGGGGCCGGCGATGCGGACCGGGGCGACGGCGATGCCCTGTTCGTCGAGGAGCTGGGCGACGAGGGCGCCCGGGGCGCCGCCGAGCGGGAGGACGGCGAGGGTGCGGACGCCCGCGGCGGCGGCCGCGCGCGAGACGTTGACTCCCTTGCCGCCCGGGTCCATGCGGTCGCCGGTGGCGCGGACGACGGCGCCGCGGGTGAGGGCGGGGACCTCGTAGGCGCGGTCGAGAGAGGGGTTCGGGGTGACGGTGAGGATCATGCGCGCACCACTTCCGTGCCCGCGCGCTCGATGGCGGCGGCGTCGTCGGGGCTGAGGCCCGTGTCCGTGATCAGCAGGTCCACGTCGGTGAGGTCGCCGAAGCGGGCGAAGTGCTCCTGGCCGTACTTGCCGCTGTCGGCGAGCAGTACGACGCGGCGGGCCGCGGCGACGGCGGCGCGCTTGACGGCGGCCTCGGCGAGGTCCGGGGTGGTCAGTCCGTGTGCGGCGGAGAAGCCGTTCGCGGCGAGGAAGAGGACGTCGGCGCGGATCTCCGCGTACGCGCGCAGGGACCAGGCGTCCACGGCGGCCCGGGTGCGGTGCCGGACGCGGCCGCCGACCAGGTGGAGCTGGATGCCCGGGTGGTCGGCGAGGCGGGCGGCGGTGGGGAGGCTGTGGGTGACCGCGGTGAGGGCGGACTCCAGGGGGAGCTGCGCGGCCAGGCGGGCGACGGTGGAGCCCGCGTCGAGGATGACCGTGCCGGTGCCGTCGGCGGGGAGCTCGGTGAGGGCGGCGCGGGCGATGCGGTCCTTCTCGTCGGCGGCGGTGCCCTCGCGCTCCGCGAGGTCCGGCTCGAAGTCCAGACGGCCCGCCGGGATGGCGCCGCCGTGCACCCGGCGGAGGAGGCCCGCGCGGTCCAGGGCCTTCAGGTCGCGGCGGATGGTCTCGGCGGTGACCTGGAACTCGGTGGCGAGCGAGAGGACGTCGACGCGGCCGCCCTCTCTTGCCAGGCGCAGGATCTCCTGCTGGCGCTCTGGCGCGTACATGGCTCGGGGGCCTCCTGCGTTTGTGCCCGGATGTGTGGGTTCCTTTGGATCGTACGGAGCCTCCGGCCGGAAGTAAACAGGATCGGGCATCACTCGGGCGCAAACGGGCCTCGCTTGGATGCAAACGGGCCCCGCCTGGCCCTCCCTGGGGGGGGCGGCCTGGCGGGGCCTGGGTTGAACGGTTGCGCGGCGGCACGTGGGGCTGTGCCCACAGCGGGGGGACGGTCGCGTCAGCTCGTGAGGGCCGGTTCGCGGGCCGGGGCCTTCTCCACGGTGTCGACGGACTCGGCGCCCTCCACGTGCTGGGCGGGCTTGCGCGGGAGGCCCAGCATCAGGAGGAAGATGACGACCAGGACGCCGAAGACCCACCACAGGGCGTTCTGGAAGCCGTGGGCGAACTCGTCGGCGATCCGCTGCGGCACCACGTTCTCGTCCATGACGCCGAAGAAGACCACGGACACCAGGCCGAGCCCGAGCGCGTTGCCCATCTGCTGGACGGTGTTGATGAGGCCGGACGCGGAGCCCGCGTGCTCGCGCGGGACCTCGGAGAGCACCGCGTCCGTCAGCGGGGCCACGATCAGGCCCATGCCGAGGCCCATCACCACGAGCGGGAGCGCCATCTGCCAGGGCTCGATGTCCGCGCCGTACCGCCCGGACTCCCAGATGTAGATGAGGACGCCCGCGGCCATCAGCAGGGCGCCCGCCTGGAGGACCTTGCGGCCGAAGCGCGGCACCAGCTTCTGCACGGAGAGGCCCGCGGCGACGGACACGGCGATGGAGAAGGGCACGCCGGTCAGGCCCGCGCGCAACTCGCTCCAGCCGAGGCCGACCTGCATGTACATGGTCCAGACGAGGAAGAAGATGCCGAGCGAGACGCCGAACACGGTCTGCACGGCGATGCCCGCGGCGAAGCTGCGCACCTTGAACAGGGACAGCTCCACGAGCGGCGAGCCGTCCTTGGCCGCCTTGTTCCGCTCGTACGCGACGAGCACGCCGAACACCACGACCGCGCCCGCCATCATCGCGTAGCCCCACAGCGGCCAGCCCAGCTCGCGGCCGCGCGTCAGCGGGTACAGGAGCATCAGCAGGCCCGCGGTGACCAGGACGACGCCGACGAGGTCGAGCCGCAGCGCGCGCGGCGCCTTGGACTCGGTGATGAACTTCCGCCCGAGCAGCAGGCCCGCGATGCCGACCGGCAGGTTGATCAGGAAGATCGGGCGCCATTCGAGGCCGAGGATGTTCCACTCCGTCAGGAGCGCGCCGAGCAGCGGCCCGGACACCGCGCCGAGGCCCACCACCATGCCGAACAGGCCGAAGACCTTGCCGCGCTCGTGCGCGGGGAACGTGGCGTGCACGATCGACAGGACCTGCGGCACCATCAGTGCGGCCATCGAGCCCTGCAGGATCCGCGAGGCGACCAGCATCTCCGGGTTCGCGGCGAAGCCGCACAGCGCCGAGGCGACGGTGAAGCCGGTGATGCCGATGAGGAATATCTTCTTGCGGCCGTAGATGTCGCCGAGCCGTCCGCCGGTGATGAGGCCCGCGCCGAGCGCGAGCGCGTATCCGGCGGTGATCCACTGGATCTGGCTGAACGTGGCGCCCGCGTCCCGCTGGATGGCGGGGATCGCGATGTTCACGATCGTCACGTCGACGAGGTCCATGAAGGCGGCCGTCATCACGATCGCGAGGGCGAACCACCGACGGCGGTCGGACGGTGACTCCGGGGACGGAGCAGCCGCGGTGGGGGTGCTGGGAGAAGTCATGCCGTCAGGCTAGAGGCCCTATAGGACAGGTCATGACCTAGTTCTGCGGGATCATGGGTCCCGTTCTCGGCGGAGTTCCCGGCAAACGGTGCCGGCGAACGATTCCGGCAGTCGGTTCCGGCAATCGGTTCCGGTGAACGCCAGACCTCGGCGGCGGGAGGCCCCATGACCACGGACACACCGGCACGACTCCTGCAGCTGCTCTCGCTGCTCCAGACTCCGCGGGAGTGGCCTGGCGGCGAGCTCTCCGACCGGCTCGGGGTCTCGCGCCGCACGGTGCGCAGGGACGTCGACCGGCTGCGGGAGCTCGGCTATCCCGTGCGGGCGACGCAGGGCGCGAGCGGCGGCTACCGGCTCGTCGCGGGCAAGGCGATGCCGCCGCTCGTCCTGGACGACGAGGAGGCCGTGGCCATCGCGGTGGGGCTGCGCGCCGGGGCCGGGCACGCCGTCGAGGGCGTCGAGGAGGCGTCGGTGCGGGCGCTCGCCAAGCTGGAGCAGGTCCTGCCGTCCCGGCTGCGCCACCGGGTGTCCGCGCTCGGCGCCGCGACGATGTCGCTGACCAGCGGGGACGGGGCGCGGATCGCGCCGGAGACGCTGACGGTGATCGCGTCGGCGACGGCCGCGCACGAGCAGCTGCGGTTCGCCTACGAGGCCAAGGACGGCACCCCGTCGCGGCGCCTCACCGAGCCGCACCGCCTGGTGTCCACGGGGCGGCGCTGGTACCTGGTCGCGTTCGACCTGGAGCGGCAGGACTGGCGCACCTTCCGGGTGGACCGGGTGTCGGAGCCGTTCGCCACGGCGGTGCGGTTCGCGCCGCGGATGCTGCCGGGCGGGAGCGCGGACGCCTATGTGCGGCAGAGCGTGCTCGCCCGGCGGCCGGAGACCTCGGCGTACGAGGTGGACGTGGAGTTCCACGCTCCGCTGTATCGGGTGCGGGGGCGGCTGCCCGCGGCGCTCGGTGAGCTGGTCGCGGTCGGCGACGACCGCTGCCGGCTGCGCGGGACGGTGACCGAGCCCGTGGAGTGGGTGGCGGGCCGCCTCGTCTGGGTCGCCTGCGACTTCACCGTGCACGGACCCGACGAGCTGGTGTCCCGGGTACGGGAACTGGGGCGCAGGCTCAGCGCGGCGGTGGACGGAACCGGGCGCTGAGGCACACCACGGCCTCGGGCTGCCGAGCTGGGGCGGCCCGGCAGCCCGAGGGGGCCGGACCGCATAGGCGCAGGCTGACCGGCGCGGGCCGCAGGCGCGGGCAGACCGGGGCACGGACAGGCCGGGGACCCGGACCGCACGGGCACGGACGGTGGGCGCGGCGTCGCAAGGCGCGGGCAGACCCCGGAAGGCCGGACCGCACAGGCATAGGCCGGTGGGCGTGAGGCCGCAGGCCCTGGCTGGGCCGGGCCGGGCCGGAGCGTGGGCGTGGCCGGTGGGGGCCCGGCCCCGGCTGTTCGGCGGGCCGCCTAGGCCGCCGCGTCGAAGCCCGTGTCGCGCGCCAGCTTCTTCAGTTCGAGGAGCGCGTGCTTCTCTATCTGGCGGATGCGCTCGCGGGTCAGACCGTGCTCCTTGCCCACCTCGGTGAGGGTGCGCTCGCGGCCGTCGTCGATGCCGTACCGCATCTTGATGATGGAGGCGGTGCGCTGGTCGAGGCGGCCGATGAGGTCGTCGAGCTCCTCGCTGCGCAGCAGCGTGAGGACGGACTGCTCGGGGGAGACCGCGGAGGTGTCCTCCAAGAGGTCGCCGAACTGGGTCTCGCCCTGGTCGTCCACCGCCATGTTCAGCGAGACGGGGTCGCGGGCCCAGTCGAGGACGTCCGTGACGCGCTCGGGGGTCGACGCCAGCTCGGTGGCGATCTCGGCGGCCTCCGGCTCGCGGCCGTGCTCGCGGTTGAACTCGCGCTGTACGCGGCGGATCCGGCCGAGCTCCTCCACCAGGTGCACGGGGAGCCGGATGGTGCGGGACTGGTCGGCTATGGAGCGGGTGATGGCCTGGCGGATCCACCAGGTCGCGTACGTGGAGAACTTGAAGCCCTTGGCGTAGTCGAACTTCTCGACCGCGCGGACCAGGCCCGCGTTGCCCTCCTGGATGAGGTCGAGCAGGGGCAGGCCGCTGCGGGGATAGCGGCGCGCGACGGCGACGACCAGGCGGAGGTTCGACCGGATGAAGACGTCCTTGGCGCGCTCGCCGTCGGCGACGAGGGCGCGCAGTTCGTCGTCGGACGCCTGCACGGCCGACTTCTCCTCGACCTCGCCCGCGAGGATCTTCTCGGCGTAGACACCCGCCTCGATGATCTGGGACAGCTCGACTTCCTTGGCGGCGTCGAGCAGGGGCGTGCGCGCTATCTCGTCGAGGTACATGCCGACCAGGTCGCGGTCGGCGATCTCGCCGCCTGTAGCGCGAACACTGCGTGCCGCGTCGGTCTCGCCGGTGTCGGCGGACTTACGACGGGCGACGGCACGGGTTGCCATGCGTGCTCCCTTGCGTGGTTGTCACTGGTCGGTCCGGCTGTGACCCGTGGTGGCGGGCGGGCCGGGCGGTCCGGTGTGGACCTGTGGTGGACGGCACACCCTCCCAGGTGCCCCGCATCCGATGGATACAACGACTGGAATCCGGACAGAATTCCCAACCCGCGCGTCTGTTTTCCTGATCATGCAGTACCCTGTGCCGCCACACAGGGAGGCACAGTGCCGCAGGAACCCACAGAGGTGCAGGTCAGACCGGGCGACGAGGCGGATCTCGGGGCCCTCACGGAGATCTACAACCACTACGTCCGTGAGACGGCCATCACATTCGACACCGTCCCGTTTCTGCCGGAAGAGAGACGCCCTTGGCTGCTCTCCCACCCCAAAGACGGCCCCCACCGCCTGATGGTTGCCCAGGCTGGCAATTCGGGGAAACCTGACATTCTCGGCTATGCCACGTCCGGGCCGCTGCGCGCCAGGCCCGCCTACGCGACCTCCGTGGAGGTCAGCGTCTATCTCGACCCGCGGGCGGCCGGGCGCGGCGTCGGCACCCTGCTCTACGACGCCCTCTTCGCCGCCCTGGAGGGCGAGGACCTGCACCGGGCGTACGCGGGCATCGCGCTGCCCAACGCGGCCTCGGTGCGGCTGCACGAACGGTTCGGTTTCCGGCACATCGGTACGTACGCGGAAGTCGGCAGGAAGTTTCACCGCTACTGGGACGTGGCCTGGTACGAGCTGCCCCTAGGGCCAAGGGACTAGTTCCGCAGACCGTTACTCGCGGCCGGTCGGCGCGCCTAGCGTGCCGCCATGAACGAGATCAGCGCAGCCCCGAAGGACACCGGCCCGGCTTCCACCGCTCGCTCCGACCCCGCATCCGGCGCCCTCTCCGACCTCGCGTCCGCCGCCCTCTCCGGCACCGCGAACGGCACCGCGAACCGCACCGCGAACGGCACCACGTCCGCCTCCGGCGGCGTCCTCGACGAAGCCCTCGAGCGCCTGCACGCGAGCGGTCCCGAGCGGGTCGTGCGCCTCACCAACCACGGCCCGATGGCCGTCGAGTCCCTGGTGCACAACGGCCAGGCCCACACCGTGCACCGCTGGCTCGACCACTACCGCCACAAGCTGGAGGACATGCCCGCGCGCGTGTCCCCCGTCACCGACGCGGACTGGCGCGCGGCGCTCGGCGACCCGCGCCGGGCCGCCGACTGGATCGACCACTTCTCCCGCGCCCTGGCCGAGCGGCCCTGGCGCGAGGTGCTCGCCGCCTGGTGGCCGGTGCTGCTCCCCGGCATCGCGGGCGGCTCCACACATCCGGTGATCCGCGTCGGGCACGCCGTGCGCGGCCTCACCGCGCCGGGCGGCGGGACCGCGCCGCGCGTGGCCGAGCTGGCGCACGGCCTCGGCTACTGGGCGGCCCGGCACTCCCCGCTGCCGCCGCGCGCGCCCCGGGCCCTGCCGGACGCGGCCGGTGCCGCCGCCGCGCTCGACGCCGTCGAGCGGATCCCGGTCCAGGACGGACCACTGCCGGACCGCTTCGCGCAGCTGGCCTCCGTGCCCGCGTGGCCCGGCGCCCCGGACGCCGACCCGGACGCCGCGCGCGCCCGTCTCGGCGACCTCGTCACCGCCGCCGTGCACCGGTACGCCACCCACGGGCACACCGACCCGATCATGCTGGTGCACGCGGCGACCGCGCCGAACGCCGTCCTGCGCGCCCTGCCCGCGCTCCCCCGCGAGCTGTGGGGCGTCTCCCTGGAGGCGGCCTGGGCGGCGAGCGCCGCCGTCACCGCCGCCTACGGCCCGGCCGCCCCCGCACCCTCCGCCCAGTTGCGCGCCGCGTACGACGAGGCCGGGCGCAGCACCTTCGACGAGGTCTTCGCGCGGGCCGCGGCACACGGCGACGACCACACCATCAAGTTCGCGGACACCGCCCTCGACGTCGGCGACGAGCGGGCGCGCGCGGCCGCGCTGCGGGGCGTGGAGCTCAACCCGCCCGCGCTCTGAGCGCGTTCACCGGACGGCCGCCGGTACGACGAGGCGCGAGCGCCCCTGCCGGGGGCACAGGAAAGCCTCGTACAGTGGGTTACATGGACAGGCCATCCACCGCGGCAGAGGACGCCGCCGGGGAGCGCGCCGCCGCCGGGCCGCGCTGGCTCGACGACGAGGAGCAGCGCACCTGGCTGGCGTACGTACACGCCTCCACGCTCCTGGAGGACTATCTCGACCGTCAGCTCCAGCGCGACGCGGGCATGCCCCATCTGTACTACGGGCTCCTGGTGCAGCTGTCGGCCGCGCCGCGCCGCCGGATGCGGATGACGGAGCTGGCCCGCGGCTCCAAGATCACCAGATCCCGGCTCTCGCACGCGATCGCGCGTCTGGAGCGCAGTGGCTGGGTGCGGCGCGAGGACTGCCCGACCGACAAGCGCGGGCAGTTCGCGATCCTGACCGGCGAGGGCCAGGAGGTGCTGCGGCAGACCGCTCCGGGGCACGTGGAGGCGGTGCGCCAGGCGCTCTTCGACCGGCTCACCCCGGAACAGCAGAAGTCCCTCGGCGAGATCATGCGGATCGTCGCCGAGGGACTTCAGCCGAAGGAGGCGGGGGCGGACCTGCCCTGGCTCCGCTAGTAGAGCTCAACGCTTCGCTGGAATTGCCGCGCTGGACCGTCGATCACCTGCAGGTCCATCGTGGCTGGTCGCGCAGTTCCCCGCGCCCCTAAAAGGGGCGCGGGGGAACCGCAGCGCACTTCCGGGGCGTCAGTGCGCCACCACCGGGATCTTCACCTCGTCCTCGGCGCCGTCGCCGGAGGCCGACTGGCTGCCGTTCTGGGCGCCGGTGTTGATGAACACGGCGGCGATCACCGCGGACGCGGCGAGGATGCCGACCGCCCACCAGATGGCGGCGGTGTAGCCCTCCACCATGGACTGGGCCGCGAGCAGCTTCTGCGCCGCCGGGGTGGTCGCGGAGGCCGCGTGGTCCTCGATGTACGCCGTGGTCGCGGAGGCCGCGATGGTGTTCAGGAGGGCCGTGCCGATGGCGCCGCCGACCTGCTGCGAGGTGTTGACCATCGCGGAGGCGACACCGGCGTCACGCGGCTCGACGCCGTGCGTGGCGAGCGACATGGCGGGCATGAACGCCGTACCCATGCCGAGGCCGAGCAGCAGCTGCGCGGGCAGGATCAGACCGGCGTACGAGGTGTCGACCTCCAGCTGCGTCAGGAGCAGCATGCCGACGGCGGCGACCAGGAAGCCGGGGGCCATCAGGTAGCGCGGGGGGACGCGGATCATCAGGCGGGTGCCGATCTGCGTGGAACCCGTGATCATGCCGACGATCATCGGCAGGAACGCGAAGCCCGTCTTGACCGGCGAGTAGCCCTTCACGATCTGCAGGTAGTACGTGAGGAACAGGAACAGGCCGAACATCGAGATGATCGCGAGGCCGAGCGACAGGTAGACGCCGCCGCGGTTGCGCTCGGTCAGCACGCGCAGCGGGAGCAGCGGGTGCTTGACCTTGGCCTCGGTGAGGACGAACGCCACGAGCAGTACGACGGAGGCGACGAACATCGTGACGGTCACGCTGTCCGACCAGCCGTCGGACTCGGCGCGCGTGAAGCCGTAGACGAGCGCGACCAGGCCGAGCGTGGACAGGACCACGCCGGGGATGTCCAGCGGCGAGCGGTTGCGGCCGCCCTCGGGCTCGCGGATCACGAAGTAGGCACCGGCGGCGGCGACGATCGCGAACGGGATGTTCACGAAGAACGTCCAGCGCCAGTTCAGGTACTCGGTGAGGAAGCCGCCGAGGATCAGGCCGACGGCGCCACCGCCACCGGCGATCGCACCGTAGATGCCGAACGCCTTGGCGCGCTCCTTGGCCTCGGTGAACATCACCGCGAGCAGGGAGAGCGCGGCGGGCGCGAGCAGCGCGCCGAAGACGCCCTGGAGGGCGCGGGCGCCGAGCATCATGGCCTCGCCGGTCGCGGCACCGCCGAGCGCGGAGGCCGCGGCGAAGCCGATGAGGCCGGTGACGAAGGTGCGCTTACGGCCCCAGAGGTCGGCGATGCGGCCGCCGAAGAGCAGCAGACCGCCGAAGGCGAGGGCGTAGGCGGTGATGACCCACTGCTTGTTGCCCTCGGATATGCCGAGGTCCTCCTGGGCGGAAGGCAGCGCGATGTTCACGATGGTCGCGTCGAGGACGACCATCAGCTGGGCGAGCGCGATGAAGACGAGGGCCTTCCAGCGCTTTGGGTCGGGAGCGAGTGATGTGACGGGTGATGCAGACATGGGTGGAGCCACCTAATGACGCAGGAGTGAACGAGGCGAGTGCTGATTCAGACGTAGTCGGCGAATGCTGAGTCAGGCGGTCGGGACGGACGTGGTTGATTCAGGCGTGCTTACGGAGAAATGAGACACCGGCCGGGCTTGTCGGCACATGGGCCGCGGGTCGTGAGGACGGCTCGTCCTTTGGTCCCCGGTCCGTGGGCCGGGGTCCTGGACTGCCGGAACCGCGGCCGGTCGGCGCCGGTCAGTCGGCCTTCTGGCGTAGCTCCTCCAAGGTCGCGGGGTGTCCCGGAAGCGGTGAGCGGGCCGGTGCCATGAGGCCGTCCAGGAACAGCTGGAGATGGCGGTGCACGAACCGGTCGAAGTCCATGAGGCAGCCGCTGGACCCCGGCAGCGGCCGGGTCAGCTGCCCCAGGGCGATCATCACGTCGGCGACGCCGATGTCGGGGCGCAGCTGGCCGGCCGCGGCGGCGCGGTCCATGAGCCCCTGCACCGCGCCCTCGACGCGCATGCGGGCCGCGTGCAGTTCGGGGTGCTCGGGGTCGAGGGCTTCGGAGACGATCGGGCACAGGGCGCCGATGCGCTCGTCCACCGCGGCGTGCGCGAAGCCGCGCAGCGCCTCGAAGGCGGTGTCCGGCTCGGCGTCGACGGCCTCGATCGCCTCTTCGGCGAGCAGCGAGACGCGGTCGGTGACGAAGAGCAGGACGTGGTGCACCAGTTCGCCGCGGTCGGGGAAGTGACGGTAGACCGTGGCGTTGCCGACGCCCGCGCGGCGCGCGATCTCGTCGAGCGGCACGTCGGGGCCGTGCTGCACGAACATCTCGCGCGCGGCGGCGACGATCCGCTCCCGGTTGCGCAGGGCGTCGGCCCGCGGACGCGGTGCGGGTCGCTGCGCGGCGGTGGCGGTGGACACGGCGGAGTCTCCTCGAAGCGGTCAAAGGCCTCAGGTTCGCAGGGCCGCGGGTGGCGGGTCCAACGAATTTCCCGGCGGGAGCTGAGGTGCGCGATCCGGGGAGTGGATCCCCGTTTCGCGCGGACACCGGTCTAAACGGGGAGACGGTCCCCGGTTATTTCCCCTCTCCTGCGTGACCTGCGTCACATCAGGAAAGGGGCCCTGGGTCCCCGTCACACCCCCGGCCCCGCTCCCCCGGAACTTTCCGAGAAACCCACGATCGGTCGCGCTCAGCGCGCGCCCGCGCACCCTCCGGCACAGGGTGATCGCACAGGGCGCAGCCGGACCCGGCGGCTGCCGCGGAGCGGAAGGCCCACGCATGCAGCAGCCGAGGTGGAAGGGCATAGGCCGGGGCCGCGGCGCGGGGGCCGGGGCGCAGGGGCGGCCGCGCCGCCACCGGGCCGCCAGGGCCGTCGCCCTCGGCTCAGCCGCCGCGGTCGTGCTCGCCGTCACCACCTCCGCGAGCACCGGCCGGCTCCTCGCGGACACCCCGTCGGCCGCGGGCCCGGTCTCGCAGGCCCGGTCCACCGCGCTCGGCCCCTGCATGATCAGCGGCGAGCTCGGCGTCCAGATGTCGGAGGGCATCCCGACGGGCCCCGGCTACACCCGCTCCACCGGCACCGTGCGCGCCCTGAACCTGATGGTCGACTTCTCCGACGCCCCGGGCGAGGGCTCGGCGCTCGACCGGCTCGGGGAGTTCTTCCCGCAGACCTCCGACTGGTTCCGCACCAGTTCCTACGGCCGCCTCGACTACCGGGCCGAGGTGCCGGTGCCGGACTGGCTGCGGATGCCGAAGCCGTTCAAGAAGTACGGGATAGAGCGCGGCGCCCCCTTCGACCCGGGCTACCGCGACCTGGTCCGGGACATCGTGACCGCCGCCGACCCGGACGTGGACTTCCGCGCGTACGACCTGGTCAACGTGCTCATCACGCCGAACGCGGGCCCTTCCGCGCTCGACACCGTCCTGTCGGTGACGTTCGCGGGCAACCACGAGGCGCCGGTGGCGGACGGCGTGCCGATCGCCAACGCCTCCTTCGTGTACAGCCGGCAGGACGACGGCTCGGGCAGCTACGACCAGACCGGCTACCGGGTCCTGCCGCACGAGAACGGCCACGTCTTCGGCCTGCCGGACCTGTACACGCGCGACGGCGGCGGCGCGGTCGGCCACTGGGACATCATGAGCGAGGACTGGGGCGCCAACAACGACCTGCTCGGCTGGCACAAGTGGAAGCTCGGCTGGCTCGACGACACCCAGGTCGACTGCGCCCCGGCCCGCGGCACCACGGAGCACCTGCTCACCCCGCTCGCCGGACGCGGCGGCACGAAGCTGGTGTTCGTGCCCGCCGACGCGAAGACGGGGTACGCCGTGGAGCTGCGCACCCGCGCGGGCAACGACGAGGCGGTGTGCCGCCCCGGCGTGCTCGTGTACCGCGTGGACGCGGACGTCGACACCGGCCACGGCCCCATCACGGTCGCCGACGCGACCCGCGACAGCGGCGGCTGCACCCGCAGCCCGAACGTGCACGCGGAGCTCTCGGACGCGCCGTTCACCCTCGGCGAGACCTTCACGGACCGCGAGGCGGGAGTGCGGGTGAAGGTGGCGGGCGTGGACCTGGACGGCAACTACCGGGTCCTGGTCACGCGCGGCTGAGCGGCCGGACACCCGTCACTCCGCGAGGGCGGCACCGGGCACGGACATCCGTACCTGGCGCAGGAACGCCGCGTTGCTGGAAGCCTTGCGCAGCTGGTCGAGCAGCGCCTCGGCCCCCTCGCGCCCGTCGCGCCGGCCGAGGGCCCGCCGCAGGCCGCGCATGGCCGCCAACTCATCGGCAGGTACGAGGAGTTCCTCGCGCCGGGTCCCGGAAGGGGTGACGTCGACGGCGGGGAAGACCCGGCGGTCGGCGAGGGTGCGGTCGAGGCGCAGCTCCATGTTCCCGGTGGACTTGAGCTCCTCGAAGTAGTAGTCGTCGGCGCGCGACCCGGTCTCCACCAGGACGGTGGCGAGCATGGTCAGGGAGCCGCCCTCCTCGGCGAGGCGCGCGGCGCCGAAGAGCCGCTTGGGCCCCTGCACGGAGGCCGCGTCGACGCCGCCGCTGAGCGTGCGGCCGCCGCCCGCCGCGGTGTTGTTGTACGCGCGGCACAGCCGGGTCAGCGAGTCGAAGAGCATGACGACGTCCTTGCCGTCCTCGACGAGCCGCTTGGCGCGCTCGACGGCGAGTTCGGCGAGGGCGACGTGCGCCTTGGGCGCCCGGTCGAAGGTGGAGGCGAGCACCTCGCCGCACACGGCGCGGCGCATCTCGGTGACCTCTTCGGGCCGCTCGTCGAGCAGCACGACCATGAGGTGGCACTCGGGGTGGTTGACGGCGACGGCGTCCGCGAGCTGGCGCAGCAGCACGGTCTTGCCGGTGCGCGGCGGGGCGACGATCAGGCCGCGCTGGCCCTTGCCGACGGGCGCCACCAGGTCGACGAGGCGCGGGGCGAGGGTGCCGCCCGCGGTCTCCAGGCGCAGCCGTTCGCGCGGGTGCAGCGGGGTGAGGTCGCCGAACCGGGCCCTGCCGCGCAGGCCTTGGGGCGCGCGGCCGTTGACGCGGGTGACCTCGGTGAGGACGCGCGGCCGCGGGCCGCAGGTGCCCTCGACGAAGTCGCCCGCCCGCAGGCCGAGCCGGCGCACGAGGGCGGCCGGGACGAGGATGTCGCCGGGCCCGGGCAGGCACCCTTCGGCGCGCAGCTGCCCGTCGGCCTTCGCGATGTCCAGGACACCGCTGTGGATCCGCAGTTCGGTCGTGGGATCCGTGAGGATGGTGGTCTGAGTGGGGTTCATGGGGTGGGTGGTCCTTTCGCGGAAACGCGGGACGTGCGCGAACTGCGCGGAGAAGGCCGGTCGCGAGGGTCCGTGACACACCGGGTGGCGACGGATCGTGGCCTCGTACGACGGGCTTGATCGGAGCGGGAGTCCGGACCGGGCGAAGAGCGCCTCGGTGCGGAGAAGATGCGGAGCAGAAGGGCACGGCGCCCAGAAGGGGCGTACACACGTGCTGTTCGCACCGTAGCACACGACCTGGCGTGCACGGCCCGCTCCGCTCGGGATCTTGAGCTTCCGCACGCCGGTGACGGTATGTATGTGATCGCGTACGTTCGGTGTCCTCGCGGGTCGCGCTCGGCGGCCCCGACCGGCAGGAGGACTCCTCATGCGTCGTATCGCCCTCGCCCTCGGCTCCGTCGTCGCGGCCGGGACGCTGGCCCTGGCGGTGCCGGGCTCCGCGCTCGCGGCCGAGGGATCGCTGGTCGTCGGTGGCGTCGAGTACGTCGACCCCAGCGGCTGCTACGACTCGGACAGCTGGCCGCTCACCGTCGACAACTACACCGACACCCCTGCCCTGGTCTTCGGCGAGGCGAACTGCGGTGGCGTACCCGTCGAGTTCGTCGACTCCGGGGCCTCCACGATCTCCGAGTTCGGCGTGAGCGTATACATCCCCTGAGTGGTGATCGCACGGGCGGACGGGGGTGACAGAGTGGTGGGGCAAGCGCCCGTCAGGGCGGACATCATCAGGGCGAGCCCTCCAGGGAGGCTGAACGACCATGGCTGACAGCCGCGTTGTCCTCGTCACCGGTGGCGGCACCGGCATCGGCGCCGCCACCGCACGCCAGTTGCGCGCCGCCGGGCACCACGTGGTCGTCTCGGGGCGGCGCCCGGAGCCGCTGCGCCAGGTCGCCGAGGAGACCGGCGCGCTCGCCCACCCCGCCGACGCCGCCGACCCCGAGGCCGTCACCGGTCTCGTCGCGGCGACCGTCGAGGCGTACGGACGGCTCGACGGCGTCGTCCTGAACGCCGGGACCGGCCGCCCGGGTGCCGTCGGGGACGTGACCCCCGAGGAGTGGGAGACCGTCCTCACCACCAACCTCACCGGCCCCTTCCACCTGCTGCGCGCCGCGCTGCCGCACCTGCTCGAAACCCGTGGCTCGGTGGTCGCCGTCGCCTCGGTCTCCGCGCTGCGCAACGGCGTCGGCAACGCCGCGTACGCCACGTCCAAGGCGGCGCTGCTCCAGCTGTGCCGCTCCGTCGCCGTCGACTACGGGGCGCTCGGCGTGCGCGCCAACACCGTCTGCCCCAGCTGGGTGCGCACGGAGATGGCGGACCGGCGCATGGGCACGTTCGCGGAGTCCGCCCGGCTCGGCACCGGCGAGGAAGGGCTCGACGCCGCGTACGAGCAGGCGACGCGGCTGATCCCGGCGGGCCGCCCCGGCACGCCCGAGGAGGTCGCCGAGGCGATCGCCTGGCTGCTGTCGCCCGCCGCTTCGTTCGTCAACGGCGCCACGCTCACGGTCGACGGCGGAGTGACGGCGGTCGACCCGGGCACGGTGGCGTTCGGCTTCGACATCACACAGCGGGGCTAGGCCTGTCCGGCGGGGCCGGCGCCCAGGCCCCGGTCCCGCACCTGGCCAAGTCTCGAATGGTCCCTGTTCACAGGCCGTTAAGCAGTGTGGCTGACGGCCCATCACGACGTACGGTTCTTGCATGCCCGAACTCCAGCGCCTGCGCGCAGACCACGCCCCGGCCCTGCTCGCCTTCGAGCGGGAGAACCGCGCCTACTTCGCCGCCTCGGTCCCCGACCGCGGTGACGCCTACTTCGCCGAGTTCGACGAGCGCCACCGCGCGCTGCTCGCCGAGCAGGAGACGGGGGCGTGCCACTTCCACGTCGTGGTCGGCGGCGACGGCGAGATCCTCGGTCGGGTCAACCTGGTGGACGTGGCGGACGGTTCGGCCGACCTCGGCTACCGCATCGCCAAGAAGGCCACCAACCAGGGGCTCGCCACGTCGGTGGTGCGGCAGGTGTGCGTCCTCGCCGCCACCGAGTACGGCCTGACGTCGCTGCGCGCCGAGACCACCGCCGACAACCCCGGCTCGCAGGCCGTGCTCACCCGCACCGGCTTCGTGCCCACCGGGGAGCACGTCCTCGACGGCCGCCCCGGGATCACTTACGTCCGCGATCTGACGGGCCCGGACGTCCGGCCGACGGTACGCGCGCCGGGCGCCTGACGCACCCGGCGGCGGCCACCGGAAGCAACCGTCCAGGAAGCGGCTACAGGAAGCTGACGTTCTGCGCGAGCGCGAGCCCGCCCGAGTAGTTGACGGTGTTCGTGGCGGACCGCATGTACGCGCGCCACGCGTCGGACCCGGACTCGCGCCCGCCGCCGGTCTCCTTCTCGCCGCCGAAGGCCCCGCCGATCTCCGCGCCCGAGGTGCCGATGTTGACGTTGACGATGCCGCAGTCGGAGCCCTCCGCGGACAGGAACAGCTCGGCCTCGCGCTGGTCGCGCGTGAAGACGCTCGACGACAGGCCCTGCGGCACGTCGTTGTGCAGCGCGACCGCCTCCTCGAAGTCGCCGTACGTCATGACGTACAGGATCGGCGCGAAGGTCTCCTCCCGCACCACCCCGGTCTGCGCGCCGACGCGCACCACCACGGGCTCCACGTACGCCGCGTCGGGCGCGACGTCGGCGAGGCGCCGCCGGCCGCCCGCGAGGATCTTGCCGCCCTCGGCCTGGGCCCGGGCGAGCGCCTCCCGCATGCGGTCGAGCGCGGGCAGCGAGACCAGCGGCCCGACGAGCGTCGACGCGTCGAAGGGGTTCCCGACGGGCAGCTTCCGGTACGCCTCCGCGAGCCGCCCCACCAGCGTGTCCACGACGTCCTCGTGCACGATGAGCCGCCGCAGCGTCGTGCACCGCTGCCCCGCCGTGCCCGCCGCGGCGAACACCACGCTCCGCACGGCGAGGTCGAGGTCCGCGGAGGGCGCGACCACGGCGGCGTTGTTGCCGCCGAGTTCGAGCAGCGAGCGCCCGAAGCGGGCGGCGACCCGCGGCCCCACCTCGCGCCCCATCCGCGTGGACCCGGTGGCGCTGACGAGCGCCACCCGCGGCTCGTCCACGAGCCGCTCCCCCACGGCCCGGTCGCCGAGCAGCAGCCGGTGCACCCCTGCCGGTGCGCCCACGTCGTCGGCGGCCCGGTCGAGCAGCCGCGCGCACGCGAGCGACACCAGCGGCGTCAGCTCGGACGGCTTCCACACCACGGTGTCGCCGCAGGCCAGGGCGACGGCGGTGTTCCAGGACCAGACGGCGGCCGGGAAGTTGAACGCGGAGATCACCCCGACGACCCCGAGCGGGTGCCAGGTCTCCGCGAGCCGGTGCCCGGGGCGCTCGGACGCGATGGTCCGCCCGTACAGCTGGCGCGAGAGGCCCACCGCGAAGTCGCAGATGTCGATCATCTCCTGCACCTCGCCGAGCGCCTCCGAGCGGATCTTGCCCGCCTCGACGGTGATGAGGTCGGCGACGTCCTCCTTGTGCGTACGCAGCAACTCGCCCAGGCGCCGCACCAGTTCCCCCCGGCGCGGCGCGGGCACCGCCCGCCACTCCAGGAACGCCTCGTGCGCGGCGGCGACGGCCTCCTCGACGGCCCCGGGCGCGGCCGCGGCGAGCGCGAAGAGCCCCTCGCCGGTGACGGGCGTACGGGCCTGGATCCCCCGGCCTTCGGGAATCTCGGCCCCGACGCGGGAGAGCGCGGCGCGGGCGCGGTGACGGAGGGCTTCGGTGGTGGGGAGGGTGGACGGCACGGGGCTCCTTCGGAGAGGGCGTTTCGACTGGGGGCGGCCGGTGGCCATCAAGCCCGTCCGGCGTTCGAGGACGAGCGCGCGGCGCGGTCAGGGGCGGGCGGGTGGGGGAGCCCCAGCTGCCGGGCCACCCCCTCAAGAGAGGCCCGCTCCCGGGCCTCGTACAGGGAGAAGGGGTCGAGGACCTCCCGCCCCACCGCCCCCGACAGCCAGGCGCTGTCGTACGCGGCCCCCGCGACCGCGTCGTCCCGCACCCCCGCCTCCTCCAGGTTCGACTGGAAGATCCCGGCGGCGGACCGGGGCAGGAAGTCCTCGTACACGAGGGGCGCGGCCCGCACCCAGCCCCCGTCGAGGAGCCCGTCGAGGCTCGCGGGCGGCGCGGCGCCGTCGCGGGCCCGGTCCGCGACCACGTGGTACGTGAAGTGGCCGAGCCCCCGCGCGGCGAGCTCGCGCTCGGTGCGGGGCAGGTGGGCCGCCCACACCTCGCGGGCCGCCGCCGCGCGCTCGGCAGGGGTGGCGGGACGGCGCTCGTCGATCAGGGCGAGGAGGTCGTCGTAGCGGGCGCGCCCCGCCCGCGTGAGGGCGATCCCCCGCGCCTCCACCTCCCCGAACCGCACCCGCAGCGCCCCGCTGACGACGCTCCCGTCGGCGAGGCGGAGCGCGCGCGGCTCGTCGAGCGCCCGGAACGACGTCTGGCGCAGCAGCACGTCGGGGCCGTCCCAGGCGGGCGGGCCCTGCACGGTGTCGATCATCCGCACGCCGCGCGCGGTCATCCGGCGGTACAGCTCGTCGATGTCGAGGACGCGGGGCGTGAGGTGGTTGAGGTGCGTGCTGCGTACGCCGCCGATGTCGGCGGCCACGGCGGAGACCCGCGCCAGCTCCTCGTACCACGCCTTGTCGATCGGCTCTGCCGACAACTCGAAGGCAGCGACGGCGAGTTCGAGGAACCGCTCGGCGTCGGCTCCGGGCAGGCCGCCCTCGGCCTCGGCCCGGTCGGCGAGCGCGAGCAGCTCCGGCGGGAACAGCTCGCGCGCGGCCAGGAAGTCCTCAAGCCGCTCGCGCAGCCCGGCGTCGAAGAACCGCGGGTCGGCCGGGGTGAGCAGCGAGGTGAACACCCGGAAGGGGTTGCGGGCCAGCTCGTCCCCTTCGACGGGCCGGAAGGCGGTGGACACCACGGGCACGGCGCTCGCGGCGGCCTCGCGCAGGTCGTAGAACCCGACGGGCCGCATCCCGAGGGCTCCGAAGATCCGCGCCACCTGGCCGAGTTCGGCGGGGGTGCCGACGCGGATCGCGCCGTGCCGCTCGGCCGTGACCCGGCCGATGGAGCCGAGCCGCTCGGCGTCGGCGCCGCGCTCGCGCAGGACGTCCTCGTTCACCTCGCGGGCGACGTCGACGAGGGTGGCGTACGCGGGCACTTCGCGCCCGTACATGTCGGAGAGCCGCGCGGCGAAGGCGGCGCGGAGCTGCCAGGGGGCGTACGGGGAGTCATGGGTCACGGGGGCTCCTCTCGGCAGTACCGGCGGGGGGCGGTCGTCACACCACGTGGGCCTCCGGTCTGCCGCCCGCGCCCACCCGGAACCGCTCGGCGCTCAGGGACGACACGTCCACGGGCGGCTCGCGCTCAAGGACCAGATCGCGCACGACCTCGCCGACGGCCGGGGCCTGGAGGAAGCCGTGCCCGGAGAACCCGGTGGCGTACAGGAAGTTGGGCACGTCACGGGAGCGCCCGACGAGGGCGTTGCGGTCGGGCGTGACCTCGTAGAGCCCGGCCCAGCCGCCCACGACGTCGAGGTCCGCGAGCGCGGGCGCCCGCCGCCGCATCACGTCCCGGAACAGCTCCACCCAGTCCTCCGTCCACGTCGTGTCGAACCCTTCCTCCTGCCCCGGGTCGGCGAGCCCGAACAGCAGCCCGTGGTCGCTGTTGTGGAAGTACGCCGTGGAGGAGAAGTCGATGGTGAACGGGGTGCGGGGCGGGGGCGGCACGAGCGGGGCCGAGAACGCGATCTGCCGCCGCAGCGGCCGCACCGGCAGCGGCACCCCCGCCATCGCCCCGACCCCCGCGGACCAGGCGCCCGCGGCGCACACCACGGTGTCGCAGGCGATCGCCCCGCGGTCGGTCCGCACGGCGGTGACGCGCCCGCCGGTCACGTCCATCCCGGTCACGGAGGTCTCCGTGACGAAGGAGACCCCGGCAGCGGCGGCGGCCCCCGCGTACCCGGCGACGACGGCTCCCGGCCGGGCGTGCCCGTCGTCGGGCGAGTGCGCGGCGGCGAGCAGCCCTTCGGTCCGTACGTACGGACACAGCTCGCGGGCCTCGTCGGGCCCGACGATCCGGCCGCGCACCCCCATCCGCGCCTGCACCGCGACGCTCTCCTCGAACGCGGCGACGTCCTCCGCCCGGTCGAGCAGGAACAGGTACCCGACCGTCTCCAGGCCGATGTCGCCGCCCGGCCGCGCCGCGAAGTCGCCGTAGGCCCGCAGGCTCCGCGCGCCCAGGGCGATGTTCACCGGGTCGGAGAACTGCGCCCGCACCCCGCCGATGGGCTTGCCCGAACTCCCGCGGCCGAGCGCGCCCCGCTCCACGACCACGACGTCCCGCACCCCGGCCTCGGCGAGGTGGAAGGCGACGGACGTACCCATCACCCCGCCGCCGACGACCACGACCCGGGACGCCCGGACCGACCGCGACCGAACCGACCGCGCCGACTGCACCGACCGCGCCGACCGCTCCGTCCGAGACCGAGCCACAGGGACCAACCCCTTCCGCCGCGCAGTGTCCGGGGTTGCCATCGTGACGCACACGGACAGTTGAGGTCCATCAACAGTCCGTACGTACGACCGTTTACGTCATCTATAGGGTCGCCCTAGGGTCACCGCATGAACTGGACGAGCGCGCAGCTGCGCTCCCTGGTGGAGCTGAGCAGACGCGGCACGGTCACGGCGGTGGCGGCGGCCCTCGGCTACACGCCCGGCGGGGTGTCGCAGCAGCTGGCGGCCCTGGAGCGGGCGACCGGGCACGGGCTCCTCCGCAGGACCGGCCGCCGGGTCGAGCTGACCGAGGCGGGCCGCACCCTCGCCCGCCACGCGGAGCGCATCCTCGCCACCGAGGCGGACGCCCTCGCGGCCCTGGAGCGCACCCGCTCGGAGATCACCGGGGTGCTGCGCGTCGCCCTCTTCGCCACGGCCGCCGCCGAACTGCTGCCCCAGGCCCTGCGCCGGGCCCGCGAGGCGCACCCCGGCCTGGAGATCCAGACCCGGGAGATGCCGGACGTGGACGCCGTCTACGACGCGGTGGCCTCGTCGGCGGTGGACCTGGCCCTCGGCCTGGACTACCCGGACGACCCGATCCCCCGCGACCCGACCCTGCGGCTGCTGCCCCTGCACACGGAACGCTTCGCCCTGGCGACCCCGCCGGGCCTGCTCCCCGCCACGCGTGCCGGTGCGCCCGGGGAGGGCCCGGCCCCGCTCCCCCTGCGGGCCACCCAGCCCCTCCCCTGGATCCTCCCCTCCCCGCACAGCCACTACGGCCGGGCCGTCCGCACGGCCTGCCGCCGCGCCGGCGTGGAGCCCCGGGTCCAGCACGAGGTCACCGACACGGCGGCGACCCTCGCCCTGGTGGAGGCGGGCATCGGCGTCACCCCCGTCACACCCCTGATGCTCCGGCTCCGCCCCTCCCAGGTGGACGTCGTCCCCCTCGCGGACCCCCCGCTGCGCCGCGTCGTCGCCGTCCACCGCACCACAGCCGACCCGCTCCCCGCCCTGGCCGCCCTGGTCACCGTCCTCCGCACCCCGCCCCAACCCCAGGGCGCCCCCGGGCCCCCATCGGATACCCTGTCCGAAGCCGCCCTCACGGACGGCACGCCTTCGTAGCTCAGGGGATAGAGCACCGCTCTCCTAAAGCGGGTGTCGCAGGTTCGAATCCTGCCGGGGGCACCATGCATTGCCGCTCTGACCCGGGGTTTCTCCCCCAGGGAGGGGGCCTGATCGGCCTCGGACTTCGCGTCCGGGGCCGTTTGCGTGAGCGGGTGGAGTGAGCCGGGGGCGGGCTCAGCTGGATGCCCGGGGCGTGGTGTCCGTCGCGTAGCTCATTCCCTGTTCGTACGACATGGAGCGGCCCGCCTCGTAGCTGTGCTCGTAGGCAGGGTCGCCGATCTCGTCGCGGATGGCGCGTTCACAGGCTTGGCGGGGGGCGATCAGGTCCGGGGAGTTGAGTTGGACGCGGCCGCCGGCACGGTGCCACAAGCGCTGGGCGATGCCGAGGAGTTCGGCCGCCCGGTGAGCTTCGCCCAGGGCGACCGTGGCTGATGCCAGGGTGTCGATGGCCAAGGCCGCGACGATGCTGGCGTTGTGCAGCAGCCAGTGCGCGGCAACAGCCCGGGTGGCGTTGCGGGCCCCCGAGGCGGTGTCACCGCGGGCGAGGTCCAGCTTCGCCACGATCACGTCGGAGGTCGAGCGCGTCCAGTGCTCGCCGCGCCGGGCGCACTCGGCGCGGACCTCTTCGGACACCGCGCGGGCCGCTTCGTGATCGCCGCTCATCAGGTGCGCGTACGCCAGGGCACCGATCGTCTGAATCTGTGCCGAACCGAGCCAGTCGTCCCGGACGGGGAGGCGGGTGGCACCGGACATGAGGCCGACCGCCTCGGCCGACCGACCGCTCAGGGCGAGCTGGCTGCCCGTGAGGTAGGCGGAGACGGAGAGGGCGACCGGGTCCGCCTGCTGCCGTGCCACGTCGGTGAACCGCCGCCCGTAATCGCCGGCGGTGTCCACGTCGCCCTGCATGATCGCTCCGGCGCCACGTGTCCACAGGGCCCGGAGGAGATCGGGCCCTGGAGGCGGATCGGCGGCGAGCACCCGGTCGAGGCAGTGGTTCGCATCGCGCACATGGCCGCAGTGCCGCCACAGGAAGCCCGCGGTGCCCGCGAACTCCAGGGCGGCCCGCGGGTCGGGGCGGTCGAGGGACCAGTCCACCGCGGCGCGCAGGTTGGCGTGGTCGGTCAGCACGCGTGCGCTCCACTGCACCTGGCGGCCGGTGTTCCACTCGGCGCAGCCGTCGCGGGCCAGGCGTCGGTAGTACTCGCGGTGGCGCAACCGCACGGCGTCCTCCTCGCCCAACTCCCCCAGCCAGTCCGCGCCGTACTCGCGCACCGTGTCGAGCATCCGCAAACGGGCCGTGCCGGTGCGCTGGTCGCGTCGCACGATGGACTGGGCGACGAGCTCGTCAAGGAGCGCGGGCACCCGTCCGGCCGCCAACGGTCCCCCGGCACACACTTCCTGGGCGGCCTCGACGTCGAAGCCGCCGGTGAACACCGCGAGCCGGGCCCACAGCAGCCGCTCCAGCGGAGCGCACAGCTCGTGGCTCCAGCCGATGGTGGTGCGCAGGGCCCGGTGGCGCGACGGATCCACGGTGCCGTCGTCCGAGGCCAGCAGGGCCAGTCGGTGGTCCGTCCGCGTCCCGAGGTGGTCGTCGAGTTCGGCGAGCGACAGGGTGGACAGCCGCGCCGCGGCCAGTTCGACGGCCAGCGGAATGCCGTCCAGGTACCGGCAGACGGAGACCGCGACCGGCCGGGTGGCCTCGTCGAGTACGAAGCCGGAGCGCACGGCGGTCGCCCGCTCTGCGAACAGGGTCACCGCGTCCTCCCGAGCCGCGGTACCCGACTCGTCCACCGGCAGCGGCTCGACCTCCAGACACTGCTCCCCGGGCAGCCCGAGCCGTCGGCGACTGGTGGCCAGGATGTTCACGTGCGGAGCGAGCCGCAACTCGTCGATGAAGGCCGCGCAGTCCTCCAGCAGGTGTTCGCATGAGTCCAGTACCAGCAGCAGTCGCTTGTCCGCGAGCCACTCGGCCAGCGCCTCCGTCGCCGGGCGCGTCGTCTGGTCGGCCACCCGCAGCGCCTCCATCGCCGCAAGACCCAGCGTGTTGGGTCCGATCAGACCGCTGTCGTGCAGGCAGGAGAGCTCCACCAGCCACACACCGTCCGGGTAGGCGGGCCGCATCCAGCGCGCGGCCTCCACCGCGAGACGTGTCTTGCCGATCCCACCAGGCCCCAGGAGAGTCACAAGGCGGCGCCCGCCGTTCCGGTCCCTGGGTCCCTCGCCGCCCTCGGCCGGCCCGTCATCCGGACGCAACATGACGTCGAGCCGCGCGAGTTCGTCCTGCCGTCCGATGAAACTGCGAGTCTCCGACGGCAGGTTCCCCGACCACTCGCTCATCTCCGTCTCTCCCGGCACGCCGTGTGACACGGGACCCCTCCCTTGGCTTCCTACCTGACCCGGCCCGGCTGAGTCTGCTCCGGCGGACCTCTCTGTGGCGGGACACCGGCCATGCGGACAGAAACACGGCATCGCCTGGTCACCCCTGTTCACTTCGGGGTGCGTGACGACCAGTTCGCCTCCGTCCGCGACCGGCAGGGTCGGCGAGCACACGGCGCGCACTACGGAGCGTCGTCATCAACACACTCCGGCTAACGGTCAGCGCGCCCTGGCACCCGTCCAAGCGCCACCGGTGCGCCGGTTGTGCGTGGGCGAAGGGCGCGGAATGGTGCCCGCCGTACCGGGGGCATACCGCCTCGGCAAACGTGAGGAGTCCTTCTCATGACCAGACGATTCCCGCTCTTCCAGAACCTCCCGACGTGGAGGACCCACGTGGCAGCCGTGTCCGCACTGGCCGTGGGCCTGATAGCGGCCCTCGCGCCCAGCGCGGCGGCCGCGCCCGGTGACCTGGACACCGGCTTCGGCAACAGCGGCAAGGTCACCACCGACTTCGGCGCCACCCCGTCGGAGCCGGAGATCGGCAACGACCTGCTGCGTACGTCCAACGGGTCCCTGTTCGTCGCCGGGCGACGGGGTTTCGGCACCCCCGGCGTCGGTCCGGGCACTTTCGGTGTCGCCAAGTACACCTCCAGCGGAGCGCTGGACACCACCTTCAGCGGCGACGGCAAGGTCGCCACCGGCTTCGGCGACACCCTGTCGATGGCCCGGTCGGTCATCGAGGCCGGCAACGGGAAGATCCTGGTGGGCGGGTTCACCGGAGGGGAGCAGATCGCCGACCTGGCGCTGGCCAAGTACAACGCGGACGGCACCCTCGACACCTCCTTCGGCGGCGACGGCAAGGTCACCACCGACCTGACCGGCGGGCTCGGTGACGGTATCCGCGGCCTGAGCCTGACGAGCGGCGGCAAGATCCTCGCGGCCGGGGCGGCCGGGAACGACTCCTTCATCGCCCGCTACAACGCGGACGGCACCCTGGACACCGGCTTCGGCGGCGGCGACGGCGTCGTGACCACCGACTTCGGCACCGGCGACCACCTCTTCGCGCTGGAGGAGCTGTCCAGCGGGAAGCTGATCGCGGCCGGCACCGCCAACAGTGACTTCCTGCTGGTCCGGTACAACTCGGACGGCACCCTGGACACCGGCTTCAGCGGCGACGGCATCGTGACCACCGACTTCAACGGGCTCTCCGACCTCGCGTTCGGCTTCACCCAGGCGCCCGGCGGGGACTACGTGCTCGCGGGCGCGGTCGACGCCCCCGAGCCGTTCGGCATCACCGGCCCCATCAAGGTCGGCGTGGTCCGCCACAACGCCGATGGCAGCCTGGACACCGGCTTCAGCGGAGACGGCAAGGTCACCACGGACGTGAACGCCCTGAGCGCCGACGAGGCACGCGCCGTCGCCGTGGACGGCGACGGCAAGATCGTCGTTGCCGGACTGGCCGGCGAAACCGTCGTGTTCCCCGTCGACCCCGTCGACGGCGACGCCCTCGTCGTCCGCTACAACTCCGACGGCAGCCTGGACACCGGCTTCAGCGGGGACGGCATCGCCACCGTCGACTTCTCCGGCGGGGCCGATGTCGCTCGTGGCCTCGCACTGACCGGCAGCGATGACATCGTCATCGCCGGCGGCGCGACATCGAGCAGCACCGGGCTCGACTTCGCCCTGGCCAAGCTCCAGGGCTAGGGCGGCCACAGAGGACGGCGGCGGTGATCCGGGGCGGCGATACCGGACCACCGCCGTCCCTTGTCCGTACCCGGGCGCCGCGGGAGGTGCTCTCGCGCAGCGCGTGCGCGGGCGCGGCGCGCTGCGCCACGGCACCCTCTCCCGAGACCGTTGCCCGGCTCCGTCCCCGGGCCGTGCATGCCACGAGAGGCCCGCCTATTCGAGCAAGGCGCTCCCATGACCGCACCACGACGAAAACGACTGGTCAACCCTCGGTCCGCTCCGGTCAACCGGCCCTGGCCACCGGCATATTGGACCAGAGTGGCCGTCCTCTGGCGCGGACTCACCAGGCGCGGGGAGAGGCCGGGGGCGCGCATGGCCGTCAGGGCAGTCGGGCGGAGGTGGCTCAAGACGAGCACGCGGAACTGGCGCAGCCGGGGACGACCGGGGCTCGCGCTGGGGGTGAGTGGCCTGCTCGCCATCTGCAGCGGTCTCGGCAGTTGGCACCTGGGAGTCGCCGTACTGGTCATAGGTCCTGTGCTGGCCTCCGCCCGCCTGGACGCGCGGCGCACCGCAGCGGTGGCGGCCCTGGCGCTGTTGCTCGCTCTCGGGGCGGGCGCCGCGAGGGGCCTCACGATGACTCCGGGTTTCGGAATCGAGTTCCTCGTCCTGCTGGTCGGAGGCGCGCTGTCCGTCCGCGACGCCGCCCGGCACACGGCCGACGCGGCCGCACTGGCCCGGGCCACCGATGTCGCGCAGGCATCCCAGAACGCGATCCTGCGGCCGATCTCGGTGGAGTTCGGCGGCATCGAGGTGTGCGCCCGGCACCGCTGTGCCGTGCAGGGGGCTTCGGTGTGCGGGGATCTGTACGACGTCGCCCACACCCCGTACGGAGTGCGCCTGCTCATCGGGGACGTACGCGGCCACGACCTGGACGCCCTGCGGGCCACCGCGGTGACCATCGGGGCCTTCAAGGACCTTGCCTATCTCACCCCCGACCTCGCCGACCTGGCGACGGCCCTGGACGCCAGGCTCGCCCCGGAACTGGGGGCGGAGGACTTCGTCACCGCCGTACTCGCCGAGTTCGCCCCGGGCGAGGTCCGCATCGTCAACTGCGGGCACCCCGCGCCCGTACGGGCAGGCAAGCAGGTCAGGTTGCTGGAACCACTTGAGCCGGCACCCCCGTTGGGCCTGCATCCGAAGCCGCGGCTGTACCGCTTCTACCTCACGGGGCGGGACCGGCTGCTGTTCTACACCGACGGCCTGAGCGAGGCACGCGATGCGAACGGCGCCGACTTTCCGCTCCTCGAACGGGTTGGTGACGCACTGGCCGTGCTCTCCCCCTCCGACGCGCTCGACACGCTGTACGCCATGGTGGCCACGCACACGGGCCGCGCACCGGCCGACGACATCGCGCTCGCCCTGTGCCAGCCGACCAGCATGGTCGCCCTCTCGCCCCCTGCCCGGCCCTCGAACCCCGCAGCACGCAGGGAGCCGTAGGGGGGCGGGGTTGCAGGGGCCGAGGGGGCAAGTACAGGCACTCGATGCCGTGGTCGTACCAGTCGAGGTACGTGGCCAGGACCCGGGCCCGGACCGTGTGGCAGGGCGCGCAGGCGCCCGTCGGGGCTGGGGTCGACGCCTTCGCCGGGGCTGAGGGCAGGCACCACGGCCATGAGTAGCCCTCGGGTCACGTCAGGCATGAGTTCGCTCCCCCCAGGAGAAGCGTGGGGTGGTTCCGGCCGCCCCGTAGCCGGGCCAGTCCTCTTCCAGCCAGGCGGCGGCGAGGCGGGCGCCCTCGACGCAGTTGGCGAGGAGGCCGGTGTGGACGAGGGGACAGGCGTCGAGGTGCTCGCGGTAGGCCCCGTACGGGTCCGGGAACTCGTAGTCGTCCTCGCCGCCTTCGGGATCGGTGGCGGTCATCACAAGCCCACCCTCCGCTTGCCATGGAGGGCGCGCTGTACGGCGCTGAGCAGTTGCCGCACGTCGGCGTGTACGCGGGTGTTCGACGGCTCCACTGCCCAGTGCAGGGCAGACTCCGCAGCACCCAACGGCGGCACGACGATGTACGTGGCCAGTCCGCACGCCACGGTCTGAGGCAGCACCCAGCCATCGGTCGACCGCGGGGGCACGAGGAAGTAGTGGATCCGTGTCCACGGGTCGCAGATGACGGCCCCGCAGTCGTCGCCCAGCGTGTCCATGGTCCGCAGCCCGAGCGCGCGGGGCGTGCGGACAGCGTCGAAGTGGACGCCTGCCTCGACATGCCAGACCACGCCGATCGGCGGGAGCCAGGGCAGTTGCGCTCTCACAGCAGCTCTCACGCGACACCTCCCGCGAGGCACCAGCCGCAGCGCACGATGGGCCACATGCGGCTGCTGCTCCGGAACATGACGTGCCCGGCCGGCACGAGGCGCCTGCTGACGGCACCGCAGTACCAGCACGCCCGGCCGTGCCGACGAGCGGAACTCGCCCGTCCCTCGACGCGGGTCAGCCCGACGGCTGTAGCCCTGGCCATCCCTGCTCCCATCTGCCTGAACCCCGTGGACAGACAGATGATGGGCGCCTACAAGGGGCACAAGGGCTACAACGTGTATCCCCTCCGGTCCCCCGTCCGGGGCTCTAGACGGCGCCGATCCACTCCGAGAAGGCCGTCAGGTCCTCGGCGTCCGCGCGACGAAGGCGCCGCAGCGTGGCCGCTGTCTCGCGGGCCCACGGGGGCCCGCGGGTGTGCTGTGGGGCAACGAGGCGGGCGACCTGCAAGCTCTCCCACGCGTCGTCGGTCAGCCCGGCCCACAGCTGCGCGCGCGAGAGCTCGATCCAGAAGCTGGACTGCCGCTCGGCCGGCAGGTCGTCGGGAGGGGTCCACTCGCTGGCCACGTCGAGGGCGCGGCCGACGTGGTCGCTGCCGAGGCTGACGGCCACGGACACCTCGTGGATGCGTACCGAGTCGGGGCCGAACGCGGTGCCCTGGTACTGGTCCTCGGGTACGGCGTCTCCGATCCGCCGGGCCTCCTCGAAGTGGGTGTCCGCGGCGTCAGCGTCCTGCGCACGCCCGGCGATGACCGCGGCGCGCATGTGCAGCGCGCCGCGGACGGCCTGTTCCTCCGGGCTGGAGGGTGAGGGACTGGCGTCGATGGCCTGCTCCAGGGCGAGCAGGCCGGGGGCGTAGGCGCGAGCGGCGAAGAACGTCTCGGTGCGTACGTAGGCGGTGCTGGCTTCGACGAGCGGGTCCTCGGAGCGACGTGCTGCCCAGCGCATGAGCTCGATGAGGCGCGCGGAGAGGTCGTGGTGCCCGTACTTGTAGGCGACGGCGTCGGTGGCGCGCGATGCCGACGAGTAAGCGGGCGGCGTGCTGCTGGTCGTGGCCCGTGGTGTGGTGCAGGGAGCGGAGGGCGTCGTCGAGCAGCGTGGGGGCGTGCTTGGCGATGCGGGTGTACTGCGCGGCGAGGCGCCAGTTGACGGCCTCGTCGGCTGCGGTGTGCAGCTCGGCGAGCGTACGGCGGGGCCGGCCCATGGGGATGTCGTATCCGGCGATGGACGCGGAGATCGCGGGGAGGGCCGTGCGGATGCGGCTGAGGGTGATCGTGTCACCGGTGATGAGGCGCCCGGGGTCCACGCCGAGGGCGGCCGCGATGGATTCGAGGGAGTCGTCGCTGGGGGCCCGGGCGCCCCGCTCGATGCCCTTGATCGTGGCGAGCGAGAGGTACGCGGTGCGGGCGAGGTCTGTCTGGGTCATCCGGCGCGCGTGGCGGATGGTCGCGATACGGCGGCCTACCTCGCGCTTGCTGTCGGCGGGCATACTGACTCCGGTTCGGGACGTCCACTCCGAACCGTACCCGCGCGACTACGTACCGGATGCGTGAACGGCCCCGCTGGCCTGCGCAGGTGGGGCCGTTTCTTGGCGGTCAGTCGGCGATGATGGACGTCAGTTCGGTGAGGGTGTCGATACGCCAGTCCGCGGCCGCCGCGACATCCGGGTCGTCCGCCCACAGGCGCCCCCAAGGGCCGCGGCGGATGTGCGCGGCCCGCAGCCCGGCGCGCTTGGCCGGATACAGGTCGTTGGCGGGGTGGTCGCCCACGTACACGGTCTCGTGAGGCACCGCCTGGGAGATCTCCAGTACGCGCGCGAAGAACTCCGGGGCGGGCTTGGCCACTCCCCAGTCGCCCGAGGTCACGATCACGTCGGCAGGAAGGTCCAGGCCGCGCAGGAGCTCGCCCGTGCGGCCGGTCTGATTCCCGGCGATGACGACGCGTACGCCGAGCTTGCGGAGCCCCGATAGGGCGGGTCTGACGTCGTCGTAGAGGTCGCTCTCGTCGAGGAACTCGCCGTGCCCGGCGGCTTCGCGGGCCGCGTACTCGGCGGCGATGTCGATGCCGGGGCGGGCCAGACGCACGGCGTCCGCGTTGTCACGGCCCTGGGCGACGACGGCGCCGACGAGCGCGGACAGGGTGTGGCGGGGGATGTCGAGCCAGTCCGCCCACGATCCCCAGTAGCGATCGTCTCGGGTGATGGTCTCGCCGACGTCGAAGACGATGGTCTCAATCACCCCAGCGAGCCTAGGGCGTTGTACCGGCATGGGCTCACCGGTACTGCCCCTGTTCCGTGGCCGTCCCGGGTGAGCCCGGCGGCTGGCCCCCAGCGGACGCGGTTCTCTATCACCCGCTTCGGGCACGGCCACCGCCTCCGACCGGTCAAACGCACTCGCGTCATGGGCTGCTCCTTCGCCATATGGGCGTGTCAAGGCTGCACCATGCGCCACAGTGCCGAATTCCAGACGAGTGAATTGGAAGCCCTAGCCACTTACTTGAATTCCCGAAAGGATTAGACCAACCCCGAGGGGGGTTCTTGATCGGAAAAGAGGAGAGAAGAGAAATGAAGCTCCGCTACCTTGCCGGATTTGCCACCACGGCGGCACTCGCTGGTCTGATGCTGGGAACTTCGCCTGCGTCCGCCGCCGTCGTACCCGCGTTCGGCGACGTGTACAAGGGACGTTGGCACACCTACTCCTGGCAGCACACGGCCCACGGCACCGTGAACATCCGCAAGGTCGAGGGCCCCGCGATATCGGCGAGAATGGTGCAGTGCAACGGTGGCGCGCAGATCGGCAACATCGTCAATCTCCCCAACGCCGATCCCACCGGCTGGGTAAGCATGGGTTACGTCAATGGAAACTTCTGCCTCTCGGTGAAGAGCAACGGAAACAATTCGAGCGACACGTGGGACGGATATCTGGACTACTGAGAAAGTGGGAGCCTGCCGTTCCGGCGGCAGGCTCTGCTCCGGATGTGGGCCCGCGCCTCGATGGTGCATGCCCGGTGCCCCGGCCGGTCCGGGCCCGCGCCCCGAGCTCGGGCACTGTTGCGCTTGATCCACTGTGCGCGGTGGGATGAGTGCATGACCCCTCCGACTCTGTACTTGTTCGGCTCCGCCGCGCCGCCGCTCTTCGACGTGGCGAAGGTGATCGAGGCGGCGCAGGCCGACGGGTGGGACGTCTGCCTCGGGCTGACGCCGACGGCGGCCCGCTGGCTGCACGGGAGCATCGACGGGCTCGCCGTGCTCACCGGGCATCCGGTGCGCAGCGCGTACGGGCTTCCCGGTGAGCCGGACGTCTGGCCCGGCGCGGACGTGGTCCTCTTCGCCCCCGCGACGTTCGACAGCGTCAACTCCTGGGCCCTCGGGCTCACTCAGGACTTCGTGGTGGGGGTCGCGGCGGAAGCCATCGGAAGGGGCGTTCCGACGGTGACCGTGCCGTACTGGAACACCGCGCTCGCCCGGCACCGGCAACTGGACCGGAGCGTGGTCGAGTTGCGCGAGCAGGGCGTCACCGTGCTGTACGGCGAGGGCGGCTTCGTGCCCGGCGCGGCGGCGGACTACCCGTGGGACGCCGCCCTGGCCGCCGCGCGGCAGCGGCTGACCGGCCCCGCGTGAGCGCGCTCGCGCCGCGGCACCGGCTCGTCGCCGACGTCCTGGAGGCGGGCGCCTCGTACCCCCTCGTGCTCGCCGGTGGGCACGCCGTCCGGGCGCACGGGCTCGGCGGGAATCCCGGCACGGGGCTCGGCTTCGCCACGGAGAGCCCCGAGGGGATGGACGGCGTCGTCGCCCTGGTGGGCGCGGGGCTCGTGGGGCGCGGGTGGCGGGTGCGGGTGGGAGAGACGGCGCCGCTGGCCGCGCGGATCACCGCCGTCGACCCGGTCACCGGGGGCGCGTACGAGGTCCACGTCCGCAAGGAAGCGCTCTGGCGGCCGCCCGTCCGCACCGAGTACGGGCTCGCCCTCTCCCTCGAAGACGCCGTCGGCACCCGGGTCCGCGCCCTCGCCGACCGCGGCCTCGCCCGCGACCTCGTCGACGTCCGGGCTGCCGCGGACCGCTGGAGCCGCGTCGAACTGGAGGAACTCGGCCGCCGCCACGCCCGCGACGCCTTCGACCTCACCGACCTGTACGCCCGCCTGGGCGGCGCCGAGTGGATCGACGACGGCGAGTTCACCTCCTGCGGCCTCGACGCCCGGGCCGTCGACGACCTCCGCCGCTGGGCCCAGGAGTGGGCGGACGACATCGCCGAACGCCTCCAGGAACTGGCCGCCCCGGAGGACGCGTGATCAGTTGGCCAGCGGGGTCGCGCGGGGTCTCTCCGGGGTGGGGGCCGGGGCGGGGTAGCGGGCCGGGGCCGCGCTCTCCTTGGTGAGGGCCGTGGCGACGTGGTGGGCGATGAGGGGGTCCGCGGGCAGGACGTGGGACGCGAACCAGCGGGCGGCCTTCGGGTCGGGGGACGGGTCGACGAACTCGGCGCCCGCGTAGTCGTCGAGCGGCGGGTCGTAGATGTAGCCGCACACCACGCCGCGCCGCACGAGGCGGTCGACGAGCGCGTCGCGGTCGCGGACCAGCAGGGGCGCCCGGAAGAGGGCCGGAGGTCCGTCGTCGGTGGCGCGGGCGCGGAGCTCCGGCGTCGCCCAGATGGTGCCCGAGAGCTCGGCGACCCCCGCCCTGCGCCGGGTGAGGTCGGCGTCGAGCCCGGCCATACGCAGGCCCAACTGGCCGCGCACCAGGGCCCCGTGGCGGGCCCGGTAGCCGTGCAGGTCCACGCGGACCCACGGTTCGTACGCGGCCAGGTTCGGCGCCCGGTGCGCGCAGCCGGAGAGGCGGGGCGCGTGCAGGGGCATGCGGAAGGAGTCGCGTTCGAGGAGGCCGAGGCGCTGGAGCGTGCGCCACACCGGGCGCACCAGGTGCAGTCCGCGCACGGCCGAACGCGCGAGGGGGCGCACGGTCGTGTACACGTCCTCGCGAAGACGGCCGGGCACAAGGAGGTCGTCGCGGAGCACCTCCAGCTCGCGCCGTGTGCGCGCGTCCTCGACGGCGAGGAACCCGCCCGCCATGCCCGCCACGTGCTTGGACAGGCTGAAGGCCGCCGCCTTCCCGAAGGTGCCGACGGGCTGCCCGTCCACGTGCGTGCCGATCGCGTGCGCCGCGTCCTCGAAGAGCGGGATGCCCCGTTCGTCGCAGCGCGCCTTGAGTTCGGTCACGCGGTCCGGCATGCCGTAGAGGTTGGTGGTGAGGACCGCGTCCACGGAGGCCCAGGTGGCCTCCGGGACGGCGGCCGGGTCGATGTTCCCCGTCCAGGGGGACACCGGGGCCTGCACCGGGCGCAGGCCCGCCGCGAGGACGACGAAGAGGATCACGTCGTCGTTCACCGGCGACATCAGGACCCGGGCGCCGGGCCTGCACCAGCGCCGCAGCGCGAGGTAGAGGGCCAGGCGTGCCGAGGGCGTGTAGACGCATTCGCGTCCCAGTCGCCGCGTCATCGTCGCGGCGAGCCGCGAGCCGTACGGCATCGTCACCTCTTTCGTCGAGGGGCCTGTTGTGGGGTGTGCCGGGGATCGCGCTGGGGGCTCGTCCGGGAGCCGGGCGCGCCCGTGCGCAGGGAGCCCGCCGCCTTCAGGAGGCGGTCCGCCGGGTCGCGGAGCCGCGGGTGGGCCAGGACCGTGTTCCGCAGCCCGCGCACCGGTCTGCGCCACAGGCGGTACGCCGCCGCCACCGGGTGCGGGCGCGTCGCGAAGCCCTCGCCGACGCGCAGTTCCCGGGTCTTGAGCCAGTCCTTGTACTCCTTGTCGCCGCGCCCCAGGTCCATGAGCCGCACGCCGTCCCTGCGGGCCGCGTCGGCGAGGCGCAGATGCATGATCAGGCCGGGCGAGTAGTAGCGGAAGTCCGGGTCGTACGCGGTGAACCAGCAGGCGAAGACCGTGCGCGAGCGGGGCCCGAAGTGCGCGGCGACCGGGCGGTCGCCCGCGTACAGGACGGAGAGGACGCCGGTGAAGTGCTCGTCCCTGACGTGGGAGAAGTGGGTCACCAGGTCGACGATCCAGGGGCGCGCGAAGCGGTCCATGCGCCCCGTCCTGCGGTACTGGGCGGACTTCCAGCGCATGAGCTGGCGCAGCGGCCCGGGGTCGCGCTCGTCGAAGACGAAGCGCATCTCGCCCGCGTCCCGCCCCAGGCGGCGCTCCTTCTTCAGGGTCGTCTTGGCGATGCCCGGGTAGGTGCCGCGCAGCCACTCGGCGTAGCCCGCGTCGTCGTCGCCGTCCTTCAGGTCGATCACGGGCGAGTCGAACATCCCGGTGACGTACCGGCCGAACGGCTTCTGCTCCTCCACCAGGTGGTCGAACTCGAAGGCGGAGAGCCGGCAGGAGCGCAGCAGTTCCTGGGCGTTCCAGGTGACTCCGGGGCGGTGCACGAGGGCCTGGCAGTCGGAGAGGCCGAGACCGACGGCCCGGCCCACGCCGACGGCGTTGCGCTCGTACGGGAAGAAGCCCACGGCCTCGCCCGCCTCGCGCAGGACCGCCACCCGCGCCCCGCCCCGGTACGTGCCGATGCCGGCCGCGAACTGCGGTGCCAGGAAGGGGTTGGCGTAGTCGGGCGACTCGTCCATGGCCCGGTGCCAGGCCGCGCGCAGGGATTCGGTCAGCTTCTCGGGTCTGTGGATCTCTATGTCCACGTCGGATCAACTGCCCTTCTGAGCCTCAACGGCCTCGCGGACAGTGGCACACCGGACCCGGCCCGGATCCCCGAGGCGCGCGGAACCTTCCTGACGGATCGCACGGGCGACCCCTCCCCCCAAATCCCCCATGGCGCTGTGCGCGTCATGCCCCTGCGGCGGACGGTCCCCCAGACGCGGCGACGACCGTTCCGGCGCGGCTCAAACCTGGCGAAGCAGTACGCACGCTGTCAAGGGTGCCTCCCGTGCCGCTACGGGTGGTGCGCGTCCGGCGCGTGGCGCGCGCCCAGCGCGTTCAGGAGGGCCGCCCCGCGCTCCGCGTCGTCCACCGACACCGCGAAGGCCTTGCCCTTGGCCCGGACGACCAGGCACTCCCCGGCGCGCAGCATCACCGTCGTGCCGAGGCCGCTCAGCCGGTAGCCCCAGCCGCCGACCTGGCCGGGCGTGCGGTGTTCGGCGTACGCCGTCTCGATGGTCTCGGGCGCCCAGCGGCGGGCCGGCCAGCCGAGCGGCCCGAGCGTGACCCGCAGGCCCTCGTCGGTCACGGCCGCCTGCACGGAGGCGCAGGCCAGGCAGGTGACGGCGACCAGGGCGAGGGGCGCGGCCAGCGGCCACAGCGGGTCGGTGAGCCCGGCCACCGTCACCGCGACCGCGACCGCCGCCGCCACGCCGAAGACCGCGGCGAGCGCGTGCATCCAGGGGCTGGACGTACGCGACAGCCAGGCGACGCGCTCCCCGGGCGCGAGGTCCGCGCGCGGGGCGGCGCCCGGCGGCGGGGCGTCCGGCAGGCCGCGGCGGGCGAGCAGGATCCCCAGGCCCGCGGCCGCCACGGCGGCGACCACGACGGCCACGCCCCACCCGGTCGCCGATCGCGCGTCGTGCCAGTCGGCGCGGTCCGCGTTGGCCCGCACGATCGACGCCTGCGCGCCGACGAGGGCCACGCCGAGGGGCAGCAGCACGGGCGTGCGCCAGGTGTCCGCGCGACGGCCCGCGAGCAGCGCGCCGCCGGCGACCGCCGCCCAGATCAGCGCCGGGAACAGCGTCGCCGCCCACAGCGGCATCGAGCCGTCGGGGCGCGCGGAGCCCGCGCTCCAGTGCGTGGCCAGGCGGTCGGGGAGCCGGTGGGCCGCCGCGAGCGGCAGCGCGATCAGCAGCGCCAGGGGCACGGCGCTCGCGCCCAGGGCGCCCCACGGCCACCGTCCGCTCCCCCGGTCCGCTGCTGCGCCGCCCACGGCTCCCCCTTGATCAGTCCGGCAGGTCGCTTCCACCGTAACTCGCCGCGACCCGGCCCTGACCAGGGCTCATCCCGCGCGGAAGATGACGAAGGGCCAGGTGGCGGCGGGCAGTTCGCTCAGCGCGGCGTCGGGGGCGGTGGGTGTCGCTCCGGTGGGCGGGTCCCGGGGCGTCGGCGCCCGCTCCACCGGCGGCGGTCCGGCCGCGGCCGCGGCGAAGAGGCTCAAGGCGCCGAGCAGCGGGTGGAGTTCAGGAGTGGTGAGTTCAGCTGTGGTCTCGGTGAAGCCAGTGGTCTCGGTGAAGCCGGTGGTCTCGGTGAAGCGTGTGGTTTCCGTGGTGCCGGTGACTTCCGTGGTGCCGGTGGGGGCCATCGTCGTCCTCCGTGCGTCCGTACGCGCGTCAGTGCCGCAGGCAGTCGTCCGCGAAGGCGAGCGCCCGCAGGTGGTAGGCCCGGGCCGCCCAGCCCAGGCTGATGTTGTGGCCCGCGCCCGGCTGGCGGTCGACGGTCACGCGCGGGGCCGCGCGCAGCCCGGCCCGCAGCCGGGCGACGGCCGGGGCGTCGCACTGCCACAGGGCCTCGTACTCGGCGAAGGTGAACCGCACCGGCACCCGCACCCGGCCCGCGAGCGCGGCGAAGGCGCCCGGCCAGCGCGCGGCGTCCCGCAGCTCCCGCGCCGGGACCGGCGAGACCACGCGGGCGCTGGCGCGGAAGGTGTGGGGCGGGTAGAGGCGCAGCGGCCCCCAGTGCCCGGACCAGCGCACGCCGTCGGCGGGTCCGGTCAGCTCGGTGAGGGGCCGCGCGTACCGCTCGCCGCAGCCGGAGACGTCCAGGCCGAGCAGGCCTGCCCCGGCGGGGTCGTCCCGCTCGTCCGCCGCCATCCGCAGCGCCACCTTGCCGCCGAAGGAGTGGGCGAGGACGAGGACGCCCGCGCCCGTGTCGTGCCGTGCGGCGTGGCCCCGCAGCGCGGCGCGCACGGTGGCCGCCTGCTCGGCAACCGGCAGGCCCTGCGGGAGGCGGGCGGCGGACAGGCCGTAGCCGGGCCGGTCGAGGGCGAGCACCGCGTAGCCGAGGTCCGCCGCGAGCGTGAGCAGCGAGGTGCCCGGGTGGGCCTGGCCGTCGAAGTAGGCCGCGCTCATGCCCGCGCCGTGCAGGGCGAGGACGGTGGCGCGGGGCCGCTCGCCCCGGGGCAGGGCGAGCAGGCCGGACAGGACGACGCCGTCACCGGCGGCGAGGGTGACCTCGCGGACGCCGGGGGACGGGGTCCAGGCCGGGCGCGGGGTGGGGGCGCCCGGCCGGGGTGAGGGCCCGGCCGGGCGGCGGGCCGCCGACGGCGCGCGCGTGGGGGCGGGCGCGCCCGCCGTCGGCGGGGTCTGCGGGGCGAGCGCCACCCCGCCGGGCGTCCGCCCGGTCATCCCCGGCCCTCCGCGTGGGCCTTGGCCGCGTTCAGGGTGGCCAGGCTGTTGGTGCTGAGGGCCGTGCGCACGTACGCGACCGCGTCCGGGACCGTCGCGTCGGGGCCGAGGACCCGCGCCACGTTCTCGGTGTTGAGGACGAAGGTGTGCTGCGAGGACGCGGTGACGCCGGTCGCGGTGCCGGTGAACGTCCAGTAGCCGGTGTGCAGCGTCATCAGGGCGGGCAGCGTGCTCTGCTTGTACGCGATCTTCCGGTGCGGGAACGTCACCCGGTACGACTTCGTGGTGTGCGTCGAGCCGTCCTTGGAGCGGGTGTCCATCTCCAGCGACTGGAGGCCGGGGACCGGCTCGTCCAGGCGTACGGAGTCGACGTGCGGGAGCCGCTCGGGCCACAGGTGGGCGTCGTTGATGAAGTCGTAGACGTCCTTGGCGGTGCCGTCGATGTGGACGGTGTCCTCGAAGGAGCAGAGCAGGCCCTCGTCCTCGGCGGCGAGGCCGCGCTCGGCGTTCTCCTTCAGGGCGGCGAGCTCGCTGCGCGAGTTGCGGTCGACGGCCTCGTCGATCCAGGCCAGGCCCTCGGCGTCGTCGGCACGGTAGTCGTGCAGGAGGCGCACCAGGCACTGCCCCGACGGCAGGCTCTCGATGATCCAGGCGCCGCCCATGGCCGCGACCGGGGGCGTGCTGACCTCCTGCCGGAAGTCGACGCGAAGGCCGGCCCGGTCCAGGACGCGGCGCGAGGTCCAGTTCTTGACCTCGCCGTTGCCGGTGGCCCAGATGCGGATGCGCTCCTCGCGGTCGTCGCCCTCGACGCGCTCGGCGTACACGGTCGGGGGGAAGAGCCGCGGCCAGTTCGCCACGTCCGCGATCAGGCGGTACACGGCCTCGGCCGGGGCCGCGACGGTGATCTCGTGCTCGACCTCGCGGACGGTCTCTTCGACGTCATGAACGGTCATGTGTGCGCTCCTCGTCCGGCTCAGTAGTTGCCAAGTCCGCCGCAGACGTTCATGGCCTGCGCGGTGATGGAGGCGGCGGTGTCGGAGGCCAGGTAGCCGACGAGGCCCGCCACCTCCTCGGGCGTCGAGTAGCGGCCGAGCGGGATCTTCGCCTGGAACTTCGCCAGGATCGCGTCCTCGGTCGTGCCCTGGAGGGCGGCGTAGTTGCCGCGGACGTGCTCGGCCATCGGCGTCTCGACGTAGCCGGGGCAGACCGCGTTGACGGTGATGCCGGTCGGCGCGAGCTCGTTGCCGAGGGCCTTGGTGAAGCCGACGACGCCGTGCTTGGAGGCCGAGTAGGGGGCGCCGAGGACGACGCCCTGCTTGCCCGCCGTGGAGGCGATGTTGATGATCCGGCCCCGGTCCTTGTGCCGCATCCCGCCGGTGTTGAGGACCTCGCGCGTCATCCGGAAGACGCTGTTGAGGTTGGTCTCGACGATGTCGTCCCACAGCTCGTCGGCGATGTCGGCGGTGACGCCGCCGCCGGGGCGGCCCGCGTTGTTCACCAGCACGTCGACGGTGCCGAAGCGGTCGACGGCCGCCGTCACGAAGGCGTGGATCGAGTCCGCGGAGCGGACGTCGACGACCGCGCCTTCGACGTCGAGGCCGTCCTCGCGCAGCTGCTTGACGGTCGTGACGACGTTGTCCGCGGTACGGGCGCCGAGGAACACGCGGTGGCCCTGCTCGGCGAGGAGACGGGCGACCGCGAGCCCGATGCCGCTGGTGGCACCGGTGACGACGGCCACGCGCCGGTCCTGCTGGGACATGTGCTCTCCTTCATGAGGAGTCGTTGGGTGGTGGGGTGCTGGGCGTGCTGGGCGTGCGGGCTCAGGCCGCGTGGGCCGCGACGGCCGCCACGAAGGCGCGCGGGGTCGTGGCGTCGCCGACGACCGACTCGTCGAGCTCGATGCCGTACTCGCGCTCGATGCGGCTCGCGGTCTCCAGGAGGGCCAGCGAGTCGTAGCCGAGCTGCTCGAACTCCGTGTCGGGCACGTCGGCGGCGTCGAGGTCCACGCCCTCGGGCGCGCCGGAGCCTTCGAGCAGCACGCGCTTGAGGTCGTCGAGGGTGAAGGCGGTGGCAGACATGCCGGGTACTCCTTGGTGAGGGTGAGTGGGAGAAAGCCGCGTACGAGCGCCCGAAGGGGCGCGGGGAACTGCGCGACCGGCCACGGACGGCCCGCGGGTGACCGGCGGCCCGGCGTGACGGTTCCGGCGAGGCGCCTACGCGCCGCGCACGACCATCGCCGAGTTGAAGCCGCCGTGCCCGCGGGCGAGCACGAGCGCGGTGCGCAGCTCGGCGGCGCGCGGCTGCGAGGTCACGAGGTCGAGGCCGTGGGAGTCGGCGGGTTCGACGTGGACCGTGGGCGGGATCTGCCCCTCCGCGAGGGCGAGGAAGGCGGCGGCCAGGTCCAGCGGTGCGGCGCCCGAGTAGAGGCGCCCGGTCATGGTCTTCGGGGCGGTCACCGGGACGCCGTACGGGCCGAAGACGCCGGTGAGGGCGGCGGCCTCCGCGCGGTCGAGGCCGGGGTCCGCCGCGGCGTCGGCGAAGACCACGTCCACGTCGCCGGGGCGCGCCCCGGCGTCAGCCAGGGCGAGTTCGACGGCCTTGCGCAGACCGGGGCCGCCGGAGCCGCCGGGCCCGTCGAAGGTGGCGGCGTACCCGGCGATCTCGCCGTACACCCGGGCGCCCCGCGCCCGCGCCGCGTCCGCGCGCTCCATGATGAGCAGCGCGCCGCCCTCGCCCGCGACGTGGCCCGCGGCCCGGTCGTCGAAGGGCAGGTACGCCGTGGTCGGTTCGGTGCCGGTGCTGAGGCGGCCGCTGGTGTGCAGGCCCACCCAGCCCCAGGAGCAGAGGTTCGCGTCGACGGCGCCCGCGACGACGAGGCCGGTGCCCTTGCGGATCTGGCGCCGGGCGTGGGCGACGGCGTCGAGGCCGCCCGCCTGGTCGGTGACGACGACGCCGCTCGGGCCCTTCATGCCGTTGCGGATGGAGATCTGGCCGGTGTTGACCGCGTAGAACCAGGCGAAGGACTGGTACGCGCTGACGTACTGGCTGCCCTTGCTCCACAGGTTCTTCAGCTCGCCCTGGCTGAACTCGAAGCCGCCCGCCGAGCTCGCGGTGATCACGCCCATGTCGAAGGCGGGCAGCTCGGCCGGGGCGATGCCCGCGTCCGCGAGCGCCCAGTCGGCGGCGACGAGGGAGAGCCGCGTGACCCGGTCGGTCTGCGGCAGGAGCCGGCTCGGCAGCTGCTCGTCTACCGCGAAGCCGGAGATCTCCCCGGCGAGCGTCGCCGGGTAGCCGGAGGAGTCGAAGCGGGTGAGCGGGCCGATGGCGCTCTTGCCCGCGAGGGTGGCGTTCCAGAAGTCGGTCGTGCCGAGGCCGTTGGGCGCGACGACGCCGAGGCCGGTCACTACTACGGGCACGGTCACCGCGCGGTCCTCTCGGGTCGGGCGAGCACCATGGCGCTCTGGAAGCCGCCGAAGCCGCTGCCGACGGTCAGGACGGCGTCGGTGCGCCGCTCGCGAGCGGTCAGCGGGACGTAGTCCAGGTCGCACTCGGGGTCGGGGGTGTGCAGGTTCGCGGTCGGCGGCACCACGTGGTGCTCCATGGCGAGGACGCAGGCCGCGATCTCGATGGAGCCGATCGCGCCCAGGGAGTGGCCCACCATGGACTTGATGGAGCTGACGGGGGTGCGGTAGGCGTGCTCGCCGAGGCTGCGCTTGAACGCGGCGGTCTCGTGCCGGTCGTTCTGCTTGGTGCCGGAGCCGTGCGCGTTGACGTAGTCGATCTCGTCGCCGTTCATCCGGGCCTCGTCGAGGGCGACGCGGATGGCCTCGGCCATCTCGGCGCCGTCCGGGCGCAGTCCGGTCATGTGGTAGGCGTTGCTGCGGGTCGCGTAGCCCGCGATCTCCGCGTAGACGTGCGCGCCGCGGCGCCGGGCGCTCTCCAGCTCCTCCAGGACGAACACCGCGGCGCCCTCGCCGAGCACGAAGCCGTTGCGGGTGCCGTCGAAGGGCCGCGAGGCGTGCGCCGGGTCGTCGTGGCGCGGCGTGGTGGCCTTGATGGCGTCGAAGCAGGCCATGGTGATCGGGGAGATCGGCGCGTCGGACGCGCCCGCGACCATGACGTCGGCGGTGCCCTCGCGGATCAGCTCGACGGCGTACCCGACGGAGTCGAGCCCCGAGGTGCAGCCCGCGGAGACGACGCTGCTGGGACCCTGCGCGCCCACCGCGAGGGCGACCTCGGCGGCGAACGAGCTGGGCACGAAGTACCCGTAGAAGAACGGGTCGGCGTAAGTGTGGTCGACGAGGTCGAGGCGGCCGCCGTCGCTGACGGTCCGGTAGTCCTCGTCGAGGCTCATGGTGGCGCCGACGGCGCTGCCGACGGTGACGCCGACCCGGTAGGGGTCGTACGCGGCGACGTCGATGCCGCTGTCGGCGACGGCGCCGCGCGCTGCGACCACGGCGAACTGCGCGGCCCGGTCCATGCGCCGCACTTCGCGCGGGGTCAGGCCGTGCGCGTACGGGTCGAAGTCGACCTCGGCGGCCACCCGGGAGCGGAACGGGGCGGGGTCGAAGAAGGTGATGCCGCGGGTGGCGGTGCGGCCCTCGCTGAGCAGGTTCCAGAACCCCGCGGTGCCGACGCCGCCGGGGGCGAGCACCTCGACGCCGGTGATGACGACGCGGCGGCTGTGGCTCGTCACGCGGCCTCCCAGTGGTGGACGCGGGTGGCGATGGCGTCGGCGGGGGTGGTCCAGACGGCCGGGTCGTACGGCGGGACGATCGGCATCAGGGCGTCGCAGATCTTGATGAAGCGGGGGTCGGCGTCGACCCAGGCCTTGTCGATCAGGGCGCCGCCGTCCTCCTGCTCGAAGTGCTGGAGGTGCAGGTACACGTCGCCGAGCAGGAAGAGCCTGCGGTGCCGGGTGCCCATCCGCTCGGGGAAGTCGGTCGCGTCGAGTTCGGCGAACAGCGCGGCGACCTCGGCCTTCCGCGCGGGGTCCATGCGGTTCACGATGAGGGTGCTGTGCAGCGGGCCGCGGGCGGCGCCGATCCCCGCCGACCAGTCGTAGAAGAGGGTCGCGCGGCCGTCGGCGGCGGCGTCCTCGCCGGGGGCCGCGGCGTGGTCGCGCACGTCGATCAACAGGTCGTGGTAGGTGAACACTTGGCGGCGGGTGAGGCCCGCGTCTCGCGGCGCTTCGGGAATCACGTCGGATTCCCTGCTGGCCAGCGTCACAGTGGTGTGCATGCGGAGTTCTTCCTGCCTCCCGATTCGAAGCTTGCGCTCAGCTTCGCCGACCCGCGGTTCAAGTCTCCAGACAGCCAGTGCACGGCAGTTATAGGTCTTCTCAGGGGGATTGCAGGGCTCCCCGCAGATACCCGTGGCTACCGGTGGATACGTCAGACGCACGTCAAATCTCTGACAAGTACGCGCTCTGGCGGGGAATGCGCGAAGGCCGACGCGGCGGTGCCGCGTCGGCCTTCGTGCGTTCTTTCTGTGACCGGCTCACGCCTCGGCCATCATGAACCCCACACCTCGTACGTTCACGATCCAGTCGCTGTCGCCCAACTTGCCCCGCAGGCTGCTGACATGGGTGTCGACCGTGCGCCGCGACCAGGAGTCGCCCCAGATCTGCCGGACGATCACCCGGCGCGATACCACGGTTCCCGGGTGCGCCGCCAGCATGTGCAGGAGGTCGAACTCCTTGCGCGTCAGGCTGATGCGCCGGTGGTGGAAATGCACGTCGCGGGAGTTCACATCGATGCGCAGCGGCCCGTGCTCAATGACCCGGGCGGTCTCGGAACGCGGTTCGAAACGGCGCATCACCGCCTCGATCCGGGCGAGGAGTTCACGGAATCCATAAGGCTTCGCGACATAGTCGTCGGCCCCCGCCTGAAGTCCCAGAACGGTGTCGAGTTCGGAGCCCCGGCCGGTGACGGCGATGATCGGGGTGTTTCCCGCGGCCCGGATCACCCGGCACACCTGAAGGCCGTCCAGATCCGGCAGGTCGAAATCGAGGAGGATCACATCGGCCTCGCCGTACGCGGCGAGCGCCTCGGCGCCCGTCGTCGTGCCCCGCACGTCGTGTCCGTGCCGCTCCAGATCGCGCATCAGACGGTCCCGGTCGGGCGAGTCACCGCCCACCACGAGCACCTGCCAGGAGGCGGACAGGGTGCGCGCCCCGGACACCGCGGCGCTCAGTGACCTGAGCGGTCTGGCCCGTGGCTCGCGCACGAGGTCCGTCACATTGCTTCTGCCGTCCATCATGTCCCCGTACATGTCCCCGTACGCGTCCCCGTACGTGTCCCCCATGGTCTTGCGCCCCGTGCCGTCGCGGCTCAGTGCCTGCGCACGGCCGTCGCGATCGGCAGCACGCCGGTGTCGCTGTAGGAGATGCCGGTCACGGTGAGGCCCGCCTCGGCGAGCTGCTCGCGGATCTCCTGCTCGCTGGTGAAGTTCAGGTACTTGGCCTGCAGGATGTCCCCGAAGATCGCCAGGTCCTGGCGCAGGTCGTCGGCGTGGATGCCGTACCGGTCCCAGTCTCCGGTCCGGCCGCCGTCGGCCCACGGCGGGGCGGGCGGCGTCGGGATGAAGCTGATCAGGAGCCGGCCGCCGACGCGCAGGGCGCGGGCGAAGTTGCGGTACAGCTCCACGAGCCGGTCGCGGTCGGGCTCGTACATGTTGAGGCCGTTGCTGGTGAGCAGGTCGACCTCGCCGTCGAGGCCGAGCCGCCAGGCGTCGCGCACGTGGAACTCGCAGGCGTCGGCGAGGCCGCGCGCGGCGGCGCGGGCGCGGGCGGACTCCACCGACTCCGCGTCGATGTCGGCGCCGATCAGGCGCAGACCGCTGACGTCGGCGACGCCGGAGTAGTCCTGCTGGAGCAGGTCGTCCATGAGGCCGCAGGGCACCGAGGCGAGCACGGCGCCGTCGGTGACGTGCGGGGCGATGCGGGCCTTGAAGCGGCCGAAGCGCTCCCTGATGCCGGGCATCAGGGACTTCGTCAGGAGCCACCGCTCCAGGTCGTTCGCCGTCGGATCGCCGGGCTCGTACTGGAAGACGTACGACGTCCAGTAGCCGTTGAGGCCCTCGTTGTGCAGCAGAAAGCGGCCGAACTCGGACTCCTGGAGCTCGGCGAGCAGGGCGAGTTCGCGGTCGAGGGGCAGCAGGAGCCGGTCCTCGGTGGCGCGCAGCCGCGCCTCGATCTCAGCGGCGCGGCGCGCGGTGGCCTCGCCGGAGTCGACGCTGCTCAGGGTGTGGTGGGAGAGGGTGGATTCGGCGGTGGTGGTCACGTCGGGCTCCTTGGGGGTTCACCAGGTGACGGGCAGTTCGCGCAGGCCGTAGACCAGCGCGTCGTACTTGAAGGGCAGCTCCTCGACGCCGACGGCGAGCCGGAGGTCGGGGATGCGCCGGAACAGGGTGTCGAAGACGGTCTGGAGCTCGACCCGGGCGAGGTTCCGCCCGAGGCACTGGTGCGGTCCGTGGCCCTGGGCCACGTGCTGGCGGGCGTCCCGGTCGGGGTCGAAGACGTCCGGGTCCGGGAAGGCCAGGGGGTCGCGGTTGGCGGCGACGTTGGAGGCGATGACGCCCTCGCCCGCCTTGATGCGCACGCCGCCGAGCTCGACGTCCTCGGTGGCGACGCGGCCCATGCCGATCTCGACGACCGAGAAGTACCGCAGGAGTTCCTCGATCACGGCGGGCGTGCGGCCGGGGTCCGCGACCATCTTCGCGAGCTGCTCGGGGTGGGTCAGGAGCGTGACGATGCCGAGGGAGATCATCTCGGAGGTCGACTCGTGCCCGGCGAGGAGCAGCAGCTGGGCGAGGCTGGCGAGCCCCGGCCGGTCCACGTCGCCGGTCTCGGCGCGCTGCCGGGCGATCTCGCGGCTGAGCAGGTCCTCGCCCGGGTCCGCCTCCTTCTCGGCGACCAGGCGGTCCATGTTCGCGCGCATCTCGCGGGCGATGGCGTCGCGCTCCTCGCCGGTGGTGGAGCGCCGGAGCATCCCGGCGGCCAGGGCGTAGAAGCGCTCCAGGTAGTCGGGGCTCGCGCCGATCCGCTCGGTGATGACGAGGCGGGGCACGGTCAGGGCCAGGTGCTGCACGAGGTCGACGGGGCGCGGCAGTTCGAGGACCTTGTCGATGGCCTCGTCGACGATCTGCTGGATGCGCGGCCGCAGGGTGTTCACGCGGCGCATGGAGAACTCGCTGATCACCGGGGAGCGGGCGGCGGAGTGCGCGGCCCCGTCGAGGGAGATCATGAAGGGCGCGAAATGCGCGAAGGCGCTCTTGCCCCCGCTCGATATGGAGGGGAAGCCGGGGTCGCTGCGATCGGAGCCGAGCCGCGGGTCGACCAGGGCCGCGCGGACGTCCGCGTGCCGGGTGAGCATCCAGGCGTGCCGTCCGTCGGACATCTCGACGCGGCTCACCGGCTCTTCATCGCGCAGCCGTGCATAGGTTTCCGGAATGGCGAAGGGGCAGGTGCGGGTGATGGGGAAGCGTATCGGACCGGCGGTTTCCTGAACCGGGGCGTCGGACATTGCACTCCTTCGTGGAATCGCCGCGGGAAGAGGTGTACGGGCACGCGGGAATGGGCGGCTTCAGCGCCGCTTCGCCCGGTCGCTCCAGTGGCTTGACCGGATCTTTCCATGCACTGCTTCCAGCCTGCCCACGGCCTGACAACGTACACCGCATGGAGAGATACGTTGTATCGGAAAAACTCCGCTACCCGCAAGCACCCAGCCGCGGCCGAGCGTCCGGCGGACTGGCAGGTGCGCTGGTCAGACGGGTGATTGACGCCTCACCCCAGGCTCCGCCGACGGCGAACACGGTGGCGTGAAATCACCCTGAGGACACCATGAGCGGAGCGTACGGTTCGAGCCATTGACCAAGATTTACGATGTCATGACGGAAAGAAAACTTACTGCCACCACCGCGCCGATGGCGGTGGCGCTCCCGTGTGGCACCATGAGCCCGTTGATCACGCGAGGCCGCGGCCGACTCCGAGCGGATGCGCCTTAACTGACATACGGGGGACACTGTGTTTCATGTCATTGAGCAATTCCGGCATCTTGCCCTGCATTTCGGCGGGCACTCCGCGATATCCGTGAAGTATTTGCAGGCCGCGGTGCTCTGGCCCTCACTTCCGGTGAAATCGTCGGACTCCTTGCGCATACTCCTGGTGGAAAGCAGGCAACCGGAGCGGGAGCGCCTCGAAAAGGACCTGATGCGGCACGGGTACCACGTCCACAGCGCGGCGACGGCAGCGCACGCGCTCGATGTGCACGGGGAGGCCGATCTGATCCTGCTCGGCCTCGAACTGACCGACCTGGACGGCCTGGAGCTGTGCCGGGTGATCCGGAACTCCAGCGACGTCCCGATCATCGCGGTCACCGCCCGCTCCTCCGAGCTGGACAAGGTCCTCGGCCTCCAGGCGGGCGCCGACGACTACGTGGTCACGCCGTACGGCCTGCGGGAGCTGCTCGCCCGGATCGAGGCGGTGATGCGGCGCGCCCGGCCGCGGCGCGAGCGGGCGGCGCCCAGGACCGTGGAGCACGGCCCCCTCAGGATCGACTCGGGGCTGCGCGAAGTCACGTACGAGGGGCGGCCGGTGAAGCTGACGCGCAAGGAGTTCGACCTGCTGCACCTGCTCGCCTCGCACCCGGGGACCGTGGTCGCGCGGGACGACATCCTGCGCCGGATCTGGGGCGAGTCCTGGTCGCGGCGGACGGTGGACACCCATGTCAGCAGCATCCGCAGCAAGCTGGGGTGCAGCGCCTGGATCATCACGGTCCGCGGGGTGGGGTTCATGATCGGCGACGGTCTGCCGGACGCGGCGAGCGGGTAGCGGCGGGCGTCCGGGGCGGGTTCAGCGCTGCCGGGGCTTCGCGAGCAGGATCACCGCGGCGCCGAGGGCCAGCGCGCAGGCGGGCCACAGCAGGGCGTTGGCCATCGTCGCCGAGGTGACGGTGCGGACGAAGCCCTCGGCCCCCTTGCCCGCCGTCATGTGGTGGAAGTCGAGGTGCGCGAGCCCGGCCCGCCGGTCCGCGGGCAGCCCCTCGGAGTGCCGCTCGATCTGGCTCTTGAGCTGCGCGGCGAGCACGCTGGCGATCACCGCGGAGCCGAGCGTGGAGCCCACCTGGCGCGCGGTGTTGAACAGTCCGGACCCGGCGCCGATGTACTTCGGCGGCAGGCTCTGCATCGCGGCGACGGCCAGCGGGCTCATCATCAGCGAGCTGCTCGCGCCCATCCAGGCGGCGTGGGCGAGCAGCACCGCGATGCTCATGTCCGGGGTCATCAGGAAGTGCCGCACGAACAGGGCCGCGCTGAAGAGCGCGAGCCCGCTGAACGCGGGCCACTTGGGCCCCACCTTGTCCACGAGCTTGCCGATCCGCGGCGCGAGCGGGACCGAGACCAGGGCGGACGGCAGCATCATGAGCGCGGCCTGCGCGGGCGTCATGCCCCGGCCGACCTGGAAGTACAGGGTGCCCGGGAAGCTCGCGGCGGTGATGGCGAAGCCCGCGGCCACGATGGCGAGGTTCGCCGCGGAGAAGGTCCTGACCTTGAAGATGCCGAGCGGCACCAGCGGCTCGTGCTCGTTCTTCGCCTCCCAGACGACGAAGGCGACCGCGCACAGCAGGCCGAGGACGAGGACCCCGTACACCGAGACCGGGATGCCGGTGCGCAGTCCGAACAGGTTCAGGCTGTCGGTGATCCGGGACCAGTGGTACGCGTCCCCGTTCTCCAGGGCGAAGATCACGCAGAACAGGGCGACGCCGCTGATGAGGATGCCGGGGACGTCGAAGCGGTGCCGCCTGCCGGGCAGGTTCGGGACCAGGCGCTGGGCGACGGCCATGCCCGCGAGGCCGATCGGCACGTTGATGAAGAAGATCGAGCGCCAGCCGAGCGAGTCGATGAGCAGCCCGCCGGAGATGGGCCCGATGAGGATGGCGGCGCCGGACACCAGGCCCCAGTACGACATGGCGCGGCCGCGCATGTCCTTGGGGAAGATCTTGCTGATCGTGGCCATGGACTGGGGCGCCATCAGCGCGGCTCCGATGCCCTGGAGCGCGCGGAAGGCGATGAGCTGGCCGATGTTCCCCGCGAGTCCGCACAGCACGGACGCGCCGGTGAAGACCCCCATGCCGATCAGATAGATCCGCTTGGGCCCGAACTGGTCGCCGAGGCGGCCCGCGAGGAGCAGCGGCACGGAGTAGGCGAGCAGATAGGAGCTGGTCGCCCAGACCGTCGTGCTGATGTCCGCGTGCAGGTCGGCGGAGAGCTTGGGCATCGCCACCACCACGATCGTGGTGTCGAGCATGAGCATGAAGAAGCCGACCATCATCGCGGCGAGCGCGCGCCAGGGCGCCTCGACCTGGTGCTCGGCTTTCTCGACTTGTGCCGTGGTCATTCACCGGCCCCCTTTCTCTCGGTTCTCTCGATTCCCTCGGCCCATACGCCGTATGGATCGATACACCGTATCGAAGGGGTGTGCGGGGCCGCAAGCGAAAGCCGGTGCCGGGCGTGGGCCCGGCACCGGCTCGGTGCGGTCGGTTCAGCGGTCGGTGCCTGACGGGCCGACCGGGCGGTCAGGTGGCGAGGCGTGCCGCGATGCCGTCGAAGAGGTACTCCAGGCCGGTGTCGAACTTCGTGTCCGCGTCCCGGTCCCGGGCGTCCCGCACCACCTTCGCGAGCATCGGGTGGCGGCCGCTGGCGATGACCCGGTTGAGGTAGTCGCTGGAGGCCAGCTGCCACTGCTCCTTGTCCAGGCCCGTGTCCCGCTCGGCGCGCCGCTCGGTGATCTCGTTGCGGATCGCGCCGATCACGTACGCGTTGACCGCGTCCCGGACCCGTACGACCGTGTCGATGTCCTCGAATCCGGGCGCGTCGGCGAGCGCGGCGAGGGAAGCCTCCAAGTGGGCCAGGGCGTTCGGCCCGAGCAGCGGCCGGCCGCCGAGCAGGTCGGCGAACCACTCGTGGCGGCGGGCGGCGCGCCGGGTGCGGTCCGCGAGGGTCCGCAGCGCCTCGCGCCAGTCCTGCCCGGCGCTCCGGGGCAGCGGGATCTCGCCGTAGACCGCGTCCGCCATCAGGTCGAGGAGCTCTTCCTTCGTGGACAGATACGTGTACATGCGCATCGGGCCCGCGTTGAGCTCGGCGGCGACCTTGCGGATGGAGACCGCGGCCAGGCCTTCGGCGTCGGCGATCCCGATCGCCGCCGCGACGATCCGGTCCCGGCTCAGGGCGCTCGGCACCGGCCGGTCCGGCGGCTCGGGCCGATCCCAGACCAGCCCGGGCCCGTCCCCACCGCCACCGCGTCGTGCCGCCATCATGCCTCTTCTTCTGTCGCCCGGTGAATGCGACTGCCACGATACATACGCCGCATCCGATACGGCGTATGCCCCAATACGAGGTATCCCCTCGCTGTCGGGGCGGGCTCTCCCTCCCACCCACCCACCCGAAACTCCCCAGCCTTGCGAGGCAGGAGCTCGGGCCCCCGCCACCGCTGTGGGCAATCGTCCCGCAGGGCGGGACGGGTGGGCACAGCGCGCAGGTGCCGCCCAGCCCGATCACCGGGGCCCCAGGCCCGCAAGGGCGGGTGGGTGGGACCATGCCGCGCGACCCGCAGGGCGCTCAGCCCTTGGGGCAGCGGCCCCGGCCAGGCGGGGCGTCCTGTCGGAATGGATTCGTCCGAAAGCTTCCAACACGCCCTGACCTGCGGCTTGTTACGAAGAGCTGACAGCTCGTCGATCAACCCTGCGCAGGGTTTTCACCTCTCCTCCGGCATGGGGACACACTCGACGCGCAGCGCCAAGGACCGGCGGCGGCGCAGGCTCATCGACTATCCGCGGCGCGGCCGTCGGGGGGTGCGCCGCTGGCTGCCCTCCTGGCGGCAGTGGCTGAGCGCCTTCGGACTGTGCGGCGGCGCCATCGGCGGGCTGTTCGCCTACGTCTACGCGGCCGTCGACATACCCGACGAGAACGCCGCGGCGCAGCAGGAGGCCAACGTGTACTACTGGGCCGACGGCACGCAGATGGTCAGCACCGGGGACGTCAACCGGCAGAACGTCTCGCTGGACGAGGTGCCCAAGTCGGTGCGGAACGCCGTCATCGCCGCGGAGAACGCCAGCTTCTACAGCGACTCGGGCGTCTCCCCCAAGGGCCTGCTGCGAGCTGTGGGCAGCATGGCCGGCGGCGGGGACACCCAGGGCGGCTCCACCATCACGCAGCAGTACGTGAAGAACACCTACCTGTCGCAGGACCAGACGGTCACCCGCAAGGTCAGGGAGTTCGTCATCTCCCTGAAGGTGGACCGGCGCAAGAGCAAGGACGAGATCCTCCAGGGCTACTTGAACAGCAGCTGGTTCGGGCGCGGCGCGTACGGCATCGAGGCCGCGGCGCACGCCTACTACGGCGTCCCCGCCCGGAAGCTGAACCCCAGCCAGGGCGCCTTCCTCGCCGCCCTGTTGAAGGGCGCCGAGCTGTACGACCCGGCGACGAGCCCGGCCCACCACCGCCGGGCGAAGGCGCGTTGGGCCTGGATCCTGGACCGTCAGGTGGAGGTCGGGCGGATGGGCAAGGCCGAGCGCGCGCGGTACCGCACGTTCCCCGAACCGCTCGCGCGGTCGCGCTCCACCAGCCTCAACGCCCACTACGGGCAGGCCGGCTACCTCGTCGACATCGCCAACAAGTACCTCCGCCAGCGCACCGGGCTCACCGACAAGGACCTGGCCCGCGGCGGCTACCGCATCCGCACCACCTTCGACGAGCGCCGGGTGCGCCGGCTCGCCAAGGCCGCGCGGGACGTGGCCCGGCGCGACCTCGACCCCGAGCGGCGCAAGCAGGACCGGGGCGTGGAGATCGGCGCGGCCTCCGTGCGGACCGAGGACGGGGCCTTGCTGGCCCTGTACGGCGGGGCCGACGCCACCCGGCACTTCAGCAACAACGCCGACACCTCCGGTGTCCCCGCGGGCTCGGCGTTCAAGCCGTTCGTGCTGGCCGCCGCCCTCCAGGACGGCGTCGACACCGGCAAGGGCCCCACCGGGATGACCCCGCGCCAGGCCCTGATCGAGGGCGGCCACGCCACCTATCTGCACCTGGGCAAGCAGGTCGGCTGGCATCGGATGCGGGCCGTCGCCGTGGACTCCGGGATGCTGCCCGCCAGCATCGGCCCGAAGGAGGACATGTTCGCCATCGGCACCTCCACGCCGAGCGCCGTCCGGCTCGCGGGCGCGTACGGCACGTTCGCCCGCGGCGGGCTCCAGCACGACCCGTACTCGGTGGTCTCGGTGACCAAGGACGGCGAGGAGATCGAGGGCCTGGAGCGGCCGCCGACGCGGCGGGCCCTGGACTCCCGGGTCGCCGGGCAGGTCGGCGGCGCGCTGCGCGGGGCGGCGGCCGACAGCCTGGGCCGGGTGTCCAGCACCCGCGGCGGGCCGGTCGCGGCGGGCCGCACCACCGACCGGGACCGCCTGAAGTCCGCGTGGTTCGCCGGGTACACGCCCGAGGTGTCCACGGCCGTCACGCTGTTCCGGATGCGCAAGGGCGACCCGCTGCTCCAGCCGCTCTCCGGCGTCGGCGGCAAGGGCTCCCGGTACGGGAACGCCCTGGTCGAGCGCGTTTGGAGGGACGCCCTTCGCGGCATTGACCTTGCCCCTGGGGCAGGGTCCAAGGTCGGTCGGGCCGGGGCGCCCGCCCCGGACGCCCCCTGACCCACCCGCGGTCACCGAGGATGCCCCCATGGACAGCACTGCCAGCCCTGACAGCACTGACAGCACCGCCGGCGACCCCGGCAGGCCCGCCGGTCTGCTGAGCATCGGCACCTTCGCCCGCCGCACCCGGCTCTCGGCGAAGGCGCTGCGCCTCTACGACCGGCAGGGCCTGCTCACTCCCGCGCACGTGGACGCGGTGACCGGCTACCGCTCCTACCTGCCCGAGCAGGTCGAGCAGGCCAGGACCGTCGCGCTCCTGCGTCGCCTGGACATGCCGCTCGCGGACATCGCGGCGGTGGTCCGCCTGGACGGCGAGCGGGCCGCCGCGGCGCTGGACGGCTACTGGGCGGGTGTCGAGGAGCGGCTCGCCGCCCAGCGCACCCTGGTGGGTTACCTCCGCGGCCGTCTGTCCGGAAGGAGTACCGCCGTGCAAGGAACGTTCGAGGTCAAGATCGTCGAGGTGCCCGGAACGCCCGTCCTGAGCGAGACCCGGCACCTGGTCAGCGACGAGCTGCCGGTGTGGATCGGCACCTCGCTTGGCCGCCTGGAGCGGGCCGCCGCCGAGGAGTGCGGCGGGATCGCCGGGTCGCCGTTCGTGATCTACCACTCCGACGTCAGCGAGGAGAGCGACGGGCCCGCCGAGGCCTGTGTGCCCGTCGCCGACCTGGAGGCGGCCCGCGCCTGGGTCAGGGAGCGGGGGCGGGCCCAGGGCCTCACCGCCCGCATGGAGCCGGCGTACCGGATGGCGTACGTCCGCATCACCAAGGCGCAGGTGGTCTATCCGCAGATCCTCGCCGCGTTCGACGCCGTGGAGGAGTGGATCACCCGCGAGGGGCTCGCCCACGCCGGGCCGTGCAGGGAGGTGTACTTCGCGGACTGGGATGCGGCCGGGCCCGAGGACGAGGTGTGCGACGTGGCGTTCCCGGTGCGCTGACGGCACCCCCGCACACCCGAGTGAGCAAACACACAACTGCAAATGACCGAGGTGTCGGCGCCGCCTGCCGAAACCCCGGAATGGCGCTGGTGCACGGGCTGCGACGGCTCTGACGTGGACGTACTGCAACCGGCCGCAATCAGTCGCATACTGACGGATACCTGGGCTCGGGGTCGCTGTCTGCCAACCATTCCGCAGCGGTTAGCGTCTACTCCGAAGGAGTTGACCCCGCCAGCCGAACGGATCGCCGCCCGTGGCCTCTGCCGAACTGTCTCCGCCGACGCTCTCCCGGCCCCATCGGGGGAGTGACATGAGGGAGCCCTGGTACTGGCGCTACCGCTTGCCGCTGATGATCACGCTGGGTCTACTGCCGCTCTACGCGCTGTGGTGGACGGTCTTCGCGACCGGCGGCGGCGACCTCGCGGCGCAGCAGGCCTGGGCGGGCTTCGTCAGACGGTACCCCGGCTCCGCGTACGGCCTCTTCTGGTACGGCGGGGTGCACACCGCCAACTACAGCGTGATCTCGCCGTACCTCATGGCGGCCTTCGGGGTGCGGACCGTGGCGATGGCCTCGGGCCTCGCCTCGACCTGGATGGCCGTCGCGCTCATCACGCGCGTCGGCATACGCAAGCCCCTGTGGCCGTCGATCATCGTCGGCTTCTCCCTGTGGTGCCAGGTGGTGTGCGGGCGCGCCACCTTCATGCTGGGCGTGGCCTTCGGCGTCGGGGCCGTCCTCGCCGCCTCCGGGAAGGCCGGGCGCGGCCGGATCGCGGCCGCCGTGGCCTGCGCGGCGCTCGCGGCCATGGGCAGCCCGGTGGCGGGCCTGTTCATCGTCGTGGTGGGCGCCGCCTACCTGCTGTCGCGGGAGTGGGGCAAGGCGCTCGCCCTGATCCTGCCGCCGTTCGCCGTCGTCGGCCTCACGACCTGGCTGTTCCCCTTCGAGGGCGAGCAGCCGATGGCGTTCGTGCGGATCTTCCCGCCGGTGCTGCTCTGCCTGGTCGTCATCCTGGCCGCGCCGCCCGCCTGGCGGCTGCTCAAGCTCGGTGCCGGCGTGTACGCGGTCGGCGTCGTGCTGACCTGGATCATCCCCACGCCGATCGGCACGAACGTCGAGCGGCTCGCGGAGCTCGCCGCCCCGGCCATAGTGCTCGCCGCCGTCCTGAACCGGGACTTCCCCCGGGTGCGGCTGCTCAAGCCCAACGGCAAGCCCGCCCTGGTCTGGCGGCACGCCCTGCTCATCAGCGCCGTCGCCCTGTCCCTCATCTGGGTGTCGATCAAGACGACCTCCGACATAGTGGCGTACACGAAGGTGCCCACCTGGGCCGTGGAGACCGACGGCGTCGTCAAGGAGCTCAAGCGGCTCGGTGCCGACCGCACCCGCGTCGAGGTGGTCCCGGCCCGCGACCACCGCGAGGCCGCCGTCCTGTCGCCGTACATCAACATGGCGCGCGGCTGGAACCGCCAGGCCGACGTCGAGCGCGGGCGCCTCTTCTACGAGGGCCGCCCGGTCTCCGAGGTGAAGGAGGGCGCCTTCAGCTCGGCGTCCTACCGCGCCTGGCTGAACCAGTGGGCCGTCGGCTTCGTCGTGCTCTACAAGGGCGACAGCGTGCCGGACGGCGCAGCCGAGCGCGAGCACAACCTCGTGACCAGCGGGCCCAGCTACCTCAAGGAGGTCTGGCACGACGACAACTGGCGGATCTACCGGGTCAAGGACCCGGTGCCGCTCGTCGACAAGCCGGGCACCCTGGTCGCCGCCGACGGCGCCAACATGACCGTACGGATGTCGCAGCCCGGCTCCGTCATCGTCCGCGTCGCCTACTCGCCGTGGCTGTGGGCCGAGGGCGCCTGCCTGCGCAAGGACGGCGACTTCACGCGCCTGACCGTCACCAAGCCCGGCGACGTGCGCATCGGCTCGAACTACTCCGGCCCCTCGGGCCCGCAGCCGCGCTGCGCGCCCGAGAACGAGAAGGACTGACCGGACACCGCACGACGCGACGACGAAGGGGTGGGGGCGAGCCTTGCGGCTCGCCCCCACCCCTTTCGGCTCGCGCTGTCGCGCGTGCCGTCAGCCGATCCGCGTGAGCTTCGCGCCGAGGCCCGGCTCCGCGAGGTCCTTCTGCAGGGCCACCGGCACCTTGATGGCGCCGCTGGTGCCGTCGCCCACGGACAGGACGCCGACCTTCGTGCCCTTCTTCGCCGAGTGCGGGATCTCCTTGCCGCCGTCGGCGAGCTCCAGCTTCGCGGTCAGACCGGACCAGCCGACGGCCTTGACGTCCTTGGTGGCGACGACCGGAGTCGTCCCGCCGAGCCCGTCGTCGACGTGGCCGACGACCGTGCCCTTCTTCACCACCGTCTTCGCCGTGAGGGCCTGCTGACCCGCGCCGATCAGGTCCTTCACGACGTTGGTGACCTTGTCGATGTTGGCGACGCCGTCCGTGCCGAACTGGGCCAGGGCGGCGCCGATGATCACCTGGGTCTTGCCGCCGACCCGCTTCTCCGCGGCGAAGAGGATGTTGCCGCCCGCGGCCGACGTGGTGCCGGTCTTGATGCCGATGGCGACCGTCGGGACGAGGCCGAAGTAGTTCTTCTGCTCGTCGCCGTTGACGTCCTTGTACTTGCCCTGACGGGCGATCTCCTTGAACGTCGGGTTCTCCATCGCCACCCGGCCGAGCTTCACCAGGTCCTCGGCGGTCGACACGGTGGTCTTGTCGAGGCCGCTCGGGTCCGTGTAGTGGGTGTTCGTCATGCCGAGTTCCTTGGCCGTCTTGTTCATCTTGGCCACGAACTTCTTCTCGTCACCGCCGCTGTCCCAGCGCGCGAGCATCCGCGCGACGTTGTTGGCGGACGGCAGCATGACGGCCTGGAGGGCCTCGTACTGGGAGATCTTCTGCCCCTCGGTCACCTTGACCACGGACTCGTTCTCCGGCTTGCCCTTCTCGTAGTGGCGCTGCGCCTGGCCGTCGACAGTGAGCGTCTTGCCCTTCGTCCCCTTCTTGATGGGGTGATCGCGCAGGATCAGATACGTCGTCATCACCTTCGCGATGCTCGCGATCGGCACGGGCTTCGCCTTGCCCGAGGAGCCGAAGGTGCCGATGCCGTCGACGTCCATGGCCGCCTGGCCGTCGGCGGGCCAAGGGATGGAGGGCTTGCCGCCGCCGAAGGAGAACGTCTCCTTGGCGGTCATGCTGAGCTTCGCCTCCGGCAGCGGACGCACGGCCTGTACGACTGCAAACACAATCGCCAGGAGCGCCACGAGCGGCGTCCAGATCTTGAACCGCCGCACGAGGGTGCGGGTCGGGGTCTCCGGGGGCGGCGGCGTGTTCGTCAGCTCGGCGAGCAGGTCGAGCGGCGGCCGGGGCGGCAGCGGCTGCTGGGTGGTCCGCTCCGGGACCTCCGGCGCCACCGGCTTCGCCACCTGCGGGGCGGCGGGCGCGGCCGCCGGGGCCGCGGCGGAGGCGGCCGGGGCCTTGGGCGCGCCCTGCGGCGGCGCCTTCCGCTCGGGGGTGGAGCGGGGCTCGTCGAGCGGCTTCAGGGCGACGAACTTGCTGGTCCGCTCGGACTCGGACTCGGCCTTGTCCTTGGCCTTGCCGCCCTTGGCGTCGCCGAGCTTGAGCATGGTGGTGGGCTGGTCCACACCGCCGGAACCGGCGGCGGGGCCGGTGGGCTTGACGGCCTTGAAGACGGCGGTGGCCTGGTCGAGGGGCCGGTCGCCGGGCTTGTCCGCGTCGGGCTCGGCGTCGGGCTTGTCCGCGTCGGACTCGGCATCCGGCTCGGCGGCGTCGGACTTGGCGTCCGGCTCGGCGTCCGCGGCCGGTACGACGGCCTTGAAGACCGCCGTCGCCTGGTCGACAGGGCGCTCATCGGTGTCGGGCTCGGCGTCGGCGTCAGGCCCGGCACCCTTGGCGTCGTCCGCATCGTCGGCGTCCGTACCGGTGGCGGACCCGTCCTGAGCTGCGGACCCGGCGGAACCTTCCGCCTCGGCGTCGTCCTTCTTCGCCCACGACGGCACGGTCTTGAGCACCGCCGTCGCCCGGTCGGCGGGAGTCCCCGCGGCGTCGGACTCACCGTCGCCAGAGGTCTCGACCCGCGGCCGGTCGGTCCGGAACACGGCGGTGGCCGTGTCGGACTTCGGCTCGTCGACGGGGGCCGCCGCGGCCTTCGACGAGGCCTCGTCGGCAGCCTTGCCGTCGGCGTCGTCGCCAGCCTTGTCGTCGGCGTCGTCGCCGGTCGCGCCCTCGGTCCCGTCCGCGGCCTCCGCCTCAGCGGAAACGTCACCGCCAGCCGGAACGCCACTCGCCCGCTCGCCCGCGCCGCCCTCGGCGTCCGCGCCGTCGTCGGCCTTCGCACCGTCGTCGGCCTTCGCCTCGCCGTCGTCCGCCGACGCGTCGTCCGCCGACGCGACCCAGGCCGCCACCGCGTTCCGCAGGCGTGCGTCCCCGTTGGCCTCCTTGGCCTTGGGGGGCGTGGGGGGCGAGGCGGCCGCGTCGTCCTCAGAGGCGCCCCCGCCAGAAACCGTCTTCGAACTGTCGGGGTACTCGCCCGCCACCGATTCCTCCTCGTACTCGCCGTACTCGCCGTGCTTCGCCACACCGACCGGGGGCCCGGACCCACTGTCCGAACCATGTACCAGTGTCCTGTGTGAGGGCTTAACCCCCGTGGTAGACGAGAACGACATACCTACTGGTTCCCGTACGTACCGCCCACGCACTCTCGACAGACCAATGTGAGAGGGGTCACCCTGTCATTCATCCACGCGGGGAGGCATGGATGGGCAGGAGCCGCAGAACAATTCCGGAGGAGCTTCTGCTGCTCGCTTTGGACCCGACCACGGGTACCACAGCGCAGCCGCAGTCGCTCGACCTCGGTCTGGCCGGAGCACAGCTAGTGGAGCTGGCGCTGGCCGGACGGATAGCCCCTGACGGGGATCGTATCGCCGTGGTGATGCCACGGCCGACGGGAGATCCGACTCTGGACTCCGCACTGGAGCTGCTGCGCAGGCGCGGCAGCCCGGTCCGCGCGGTCCACTGGATCGGCGGGCCCCGCCTGGGGCTGCGCCAGACCTACCTTTCGCATCTGGAACGGTGCGGCATGGTGCATGCCGTGGCGGGCCAGATGTGCGGAGTGCTGCCGACGACTCGCTATCAGGCGACGGACACGGCGATCAGCCGGGAAATCAGGTCCCGGCTCGATTCGGCGATCCGCACCGGCGTACCGCCGGACCCGCGGACCGCGGCGCTCGCCGCGCTGGCCCACGCGGTCGGCCTCGGCAAGCACCTGTATCCGGGCAACGAGGGACGATCGTCCCGCTCCCGGCTGCGGGACCTGATCCGGCACGACCCGATGGGCGGCCTCGTGGCGCACGCCGTGATGGACGTCCAGAACGGCGTGGCGGCGCAGCCGCGCCGCAGCCCCGCGACGGCGGGGCAGGGCGCACGGCCGCCCGCACGGACGACGGCGAGGGCGGCGACGGACCCCGGCAGGGTGCCGATGCAGCCGCGCCGGGGTGCGGGAGCCATGGCCCGCGCCGTGGCCCACTGAACGAGCGGCCGCGCACGGGGAGCCGATCCCCGGGCAGCACCGCAGTACGCACCGGGACCGGTACGGGCGCCGACACCGGCATCGGTACCGGCACCACGAGCGCGCGGCCCGCACCGGCCGCGGCGCACGGCACCGCACCACGCAGCACCACCGCACGCAGCACCACCGCACGCCGCGTCACCCGCACCGTGTGACGCGCCCCGTGCCGCGGTCCCGAGAGACCCGGCGCGGGAGCCGCTGAGCCGTGCGGGTCCGGGCGCCGGTCGCACCGGCGCCCGGGTCCCGCGCGACCGCAACCACCGCACGTGACACGCCTGTTGAGAAGCACATGCGACGCCATCGGGGCGTCGGCACCCCCACATGACCGCCGTTCTGCTGTTTCCCAGCGGCGAGTTGCCCCTTGGTGGCACTCTGCTCCACAGCAGACACGCAATGTAGAGGCATATTTGCCGGAGGTGCACTTCCCGTGGCGTCCAACGTCAATCCCACCGTCAGGCGTCGCCGGCTCGGCCAGGAGCTGCGGCGGCTCCGTGAGCTCAAGGGCATGACGGCGGAGGAGGTGGCGGAGCGCCTGCTCGTCTCGCAGTCGAAGATCAGCCGCCTGGAGAACGGCCGCCGCTCCATCAGCCAGCGCGACGTCCGCGATCTGTGCGGGGTCTACGAGGTCGAGGACCACCGCATCGTCGACTCGCTGATGCAGATGGCCAAGGACTCCCGCCAGCAGGGCTGGTGGCACTCCTTCGGCGACATCCCGTACAGCGTGTACATCGGTCTGGAGACGGACGCGGCGTCCCTGCGCGTCTACGATCCGCAGGTCGTGCCGGGCCTGCTCCAGACCAGGCCGTACGCGGAGGCGCTGATCACCGGCGCGCTGCCGGAGACCACACCGACGGACATCGAGAAACGGGTCCAGGTCCGCATGCGCCGCCAGGAGCGCATCGCCGCGCCGGAGAATCCGCTGCGCCTGTGGACCGTCCTCGACGAGTCCGCCCTGCGCCGCGTCGTCGGCAACCGCGCGCTGATGCGCGAGCAGCTGGAGTGCCTGGTCGAGCAGTCCCAGCTGCCGCACGTGACGGTGCAGGTGATCCCGTTCGAGATGGGCGCGCATCCCGGCCTGAATGGCCAGTACGCGATCCTGGAGTTCCCGGACGCTTCGGATTCCAGCGTCGTCTACATCGAGGGCGTCACCAGCGACCTGTATCTGGAAAAGGCCAATGACGTGCAGCAATACAGCGTCATGTACGAGCATTTGCGGGCCCAGGCGCTGAACGTGGAGCAATCGCGGCAGCTGATCGCGGACATCGCCAAGGACTACGCCCGCTGACGGCACGTCGGCGACGCCCGATATGCGGAAGCGAACGGTCCACTTATGGCCGAAGGCCGCCGGGACCGGAAAAGCGCCGCACGGTACACCTTGGCATCGGCGCGACGGAAGACCCCTCTGGAATATGCCATCCGGTTGAGTGAACGAACCATCCGCCACTCGATGTTGGCGAGTAGCGTCATTCACGCCAACAGAGCAACGGCGTTGGCGTATACCGCTCTCCCGCGGGATACCGCAATTCACCAACTGCACAAACGGAGCAAACATGGCAATCCAGCAAGGCGCGTCGCCCTCGTGGACCAAGTCGTCCTACTCCACGGGTAACGGCGCGTGCGTCGAGGTCAAGTCCCCCGTTCTGCACGCGATCTCCGTGCGGGACTCCAAGGTGACGGGCGGCCCGGTCCTCGCCTTCCCCGCCGACTCGTGGAACGCCTTCGTGACCGAGGTGCGCGAAGGGTCCCACGACCTCGGGTGATACGTGCCAGTGAAGGCAACCGCAGAGACAACCGCATAGCTCCACCCGCAGAGCCCTCTCGACTGGTCCGCCGTCCCGGCCGAGGGGGCTCGGCCTTGCCCCGGCGCTACCGGAGCTGGTCGACGTACCGGTCCGTGCCCGGCACCGTCGGGACGAACGGCGCGAGCAGCTCCACGCGCCCCGGGCTCGCCTCGGACACCTCCGCCGCGCGCCCCGCGAAGTGCTCCGCCCAGCACGCGCGCGGGTCGCACTCCAGGAACCACAGCAGCGTGAGCCGGGTGTCCACGCCCTCGACCTGCTTCACGTACGTCATCCGGTCGCCCGGCAGCGGCGTGGGGCGGAAGACCGTGACCATGGCGGCGGGCGAATCCCTGAGCGCCCGGGGCAGGTGCCGGGCGCGCAGCCACTCCAGCACCTCCGCGCGCTCCCCGGGGCCCGCGGCGTCGATGACCTCCAGGACGAGTCCCTGGTACGGGTGGTCCAGGGCGTGCAGGTCGCGCGGTCCGGCGGCGCCGTCGCGGTAGACGGTGGCCTCGTGGTCCTGGAAGGCCGTGAACACGTGCGTGCGGGCCTGGTGGACGCGGCCGTCGCGGTTGAGGCGCTTGTTGATGGCGACGGTCCACTTCATGTGCTCGTCGTAGCGCCCCTCGGTGATCCAGTACGTCGACAGATAGCAGCCCGCCGTCACCGGCTGCGCGACCGCCGACTTCTCGGGCACGCGCAGGAGCTGCAGCTCCCGGGTCGCCACCCAGCGCCGCCCCGCGTACATCCAGGGCATCGCCATCGCGCCCGCGTAGTAGTGGTCGTCCTCGTACCAGCGGTTGTACGCGAACTCGTGCCCCGGGTGCGGCTCGACCATGGTGATCAGCGCGTGCCCCGGGCGCACGCCGTACGGGCCGACCGCGGCGAGCTCGCCGTACGCCTCGCCACGGGCCTCGGTGGACCGGGTGCCGTCGGACCGGGTGTCGTCGCCCATGCCTCTCCCCTTCTGCCGCGCGGACCCATACTCTGACGCCCCGTCAGACATAAGGCCAGAGCCGGGAGGCCCGCATGCCGCTGCTCCAGGGAAAGACCGTGATCGTCTCCGGTGTCGGCGCCGGGCTCGGCCACGAGGTGGCCGCGGCCGTCGTGGCCGAGGGCGGCAACGCCGTGCTCGGCGCGCGCACGGAGGCGAACCTCGCCAAGTCCGCGGCCGAGGTGGACCCCGACGGCGCCCGCACCGCGTACCGGCCGACAGACATCACCGACGAGGAGCAGTGCGGGGCGCTCGCGGAGCTCGCCGTCGAGCGGTTCGGCCGCGTCGACGCGCTGGTCCAGGTCGCCGCGTTCGACAGCCACTTCGGCGGGCTCCAGGACGCGGACTTCACCACCTGGGCGAACGTCCTGGACGTGAACCTGCTCGGCTCCCTGCGCATGACCCGGGCCTGCCTGCCCGCCCTGAAGGAGCGCGGCGGCTCGGTGGTCCTCATCGGCACGCAGTCGTCGGTGGCGGCGCCCTCGCAGGTGCGCCAGGCGGCGTACGCGGCGTCGAAGGGCGCGCTGACCTCGGCGATGTACTCCCTTGCGCGCGAGCTCGGCCCGCACCGGATCCGGGTCAACACCGTGCAGCCCGGCTGGATGTGGGGCCCGCCGGTGACGGCGTACGTGACGCTGACCGCGCGGGCCGAGGGCGTGCCCGAGGCCGAGGTGAAGCGGCGGCTCACCGAGCGCATGGCGCTGCCCGACCTGGCCACCGACGGGGACGTGGCGCAGGCGTGCGTGTTCCTCGCGTCGGACCGGGCGCGGGCCATCACCGGACAGTCGCTGCTGGTGAACGCGGGAGAGCTGATGCGCTGAGGCGCCAGGACCCGCCCCGGACCACCCCCGACCCCCGGCCCGCCGCCGGGGGTTCTCTCCTTTCTGGGCGATCACGTACATGAACCAGAATCGCCAACTCGAACGATTTTACTTCCTCTTGACTGTGCGGCCGGTTGTCCGCGCCGCGCGGCCGAACCGACGATGAGCGGGCCCTTCCCGGCCGTTCCCGCGCCGCACGGGTGAAGTTCCCACCAGATCAGCGGAGTTGACCGAGTTCACAAGGCGGACCCCGGGAGGGGGATATGAACGGACTCGACTGGGCCGTGCTCATCGGCTACTTCGGCGTGATGGTCGCGATCGGCGTCTGGTCCCACAAGCGCGTGGACAACGTCAGCGACTTCTTCACCGCAGGCGGCAAGATGCCGTGGTGGCTGTCCGGCATCTCGCACCACATGTCCGGCTACAGCGCGGTGATGTTCACCGGCTACGCCGGCATCGCCTACACGTACGGCGTCACGTCCTTCGTCACCTGGTCCTTCCCCATCGCGCTCGGCATCGCGATCGGCTCCCGGCTCTTCGCGCCGCGCATCAACCGGCTGCGCTCGCGCCTGCACGTGGCGTCCCCGCTGGAGTACCTGAAGAACCGCTACGACCTGCCGACCCAGCAGGCGCTCGCCTGGTCCGGCATGCTCCTGAAGATCGTGGACGTGGGCGCGAAGTGGGCGGCGATCGCGACGCTCCTGTCCGTGTTCACCGGGGTCTCCCTGAACCAGGGCATCCTCATCACCGGCGCCGTCACCGCCGTGTACTGCACCATCGGCGGCCTGTGGGCGGACGCCCTGACCGAGCTGGGCCAGTTCGTCATCCAGCTGCTCGCCGGGATCGCGATGTTCGTGGCCGTGGTCGTGGAGCTCGGCGACTACGGCGGCTTCTTCGGCGTGTGGGACCGCCCCGAGCTCGACGGCCACGAGAAGCCGCTGATCGGCCCCTACGGCACGGTGTTCCTGCTCGCCTTCCTCTTCATCAAGCTCTTCGAGTACAACGGCGGCATGCTCAACCAGGCCCAGCGGTACATGGCCACGGCCAACGCCCGCGAAGCCTCGCGGTCCGCGAAGCTGTCCGCCGTGCTGTGGCTGGTGTGGCCGCTGGTCCTGTTCTTCCCCATGTGGATGTCGCCGCTCCTCGTCGACGCGAAGAAGCCCGACGGGTCGGACTCGTACGCCCTGATGACCGAACAGCTGCTTCCGCACGGCCTGTTGGGCCTGGTCATCGTCGGCTTCTTCTCCCACACGATGGCCATGTGCTCCTCCGACGCCAACGCCATCGCGGCCGTCTTCACCCGGGACGTGGCGCCCGTCCTGTCCAGGAAGGCCCGGCAGTGGACCGACCACGCCGGACTCGTCGCGGCCCGGCTGACCACGGTCGTCTTCCTCGGTCTGTCCATGGCGGTGGCCACCCAGGTCAACTCCCCCACCTTCAACGACATCATCACCGTCGTCATCAAGTGGGTCGCAGGCCTCATGGGCCCCATCGCCATCCCGATGATGCTCGGCCTGCTGCGCACCTTCCGCCGCTCGGGACCCACCGCCGCGCTCACCAGCTGGGCCGCCGGGCTGCTCGCCTTCTGGCTGGTCAACTACCCCGTCCACTGGAACGTCGACGGCGGCGTGCCCCTCCAGTACCAGGTGTCCATACCGCTGGCGGTGTCCCTGGTCCTGTACGTCGTCATCGGCTGGGCGAAGCCGGAGGACACGCCGGAGCGCGACGCGCTCATCGAGCGCATCAACACGGACGACGACGGCTCCGCCGCCGCGGCCCTCCCCCTGCCGGGCCAGGCGGAGGAGCCCACCCCCTCGAAGCCGGTGCCGTAGCCCTCGCGGGCGCCGTGGTGGGATGCCCCCATGCAGACCGCACGGCGTGTGCTGATCGTTGCGTACGACGACACCCAGATCCTCGATGTCGCCTGTCCCAGCGGGGCGTTGGACATCGCGAACCGGTACGGGGCGGATCCGCCGTACGAGATCGAGCTGGGGACCGTCGGCCGCGCCCCCGCGCGCAGCAGCGCCGGGATAGCCCTCGGCGCCGGGCGGAGCCTGGAGGAGGTCGCCGGGCCGCTGGACACGCTGCTCGTGGCGGGCGGCGCCGGGTACGCGCGGGCGCTGCGCCGGGCCTTCCTCCTCTTCGCCTGCGGATTCGTCTTGGCTGGTCGCGCCCGCGCGGCGGAGCCGCAAATCGACAGGGCCCCGCGCCCCTTTGGGGCGCTCCGGTCAAGCCCTCGGATATCTCGCCAGCCAGCCCGGTGCCGCGCCCGCCGGGCTGTGCAGGGCCGGGCCCTGGGTCATCTCCATGGCGAAGTCGTCCGCGAGTTCCAGGACGGTGGCGCGGCCCTCGAGCTCGGTGAGCCAGCCGGGCGGCAGGGCGGTCTCGCCGTGGAGGGCGCCGAGCAGCGCCCCGCACAGCGCGCCCGCCGCCGTGGAGGACGCGCCGTGGTTGACGGCGAGGCGCAGTCCGTGGCGGACGTCCTCGCCGACCAGGGCGCAGTACACGGCGGCGGACAGCACGCCCTCCGCGTCACCTTCGCCGATCAGCTCCTCGACGCGGGCCGCGTTCGGCATGCCCTGCCGTACGGCGCCGAGCGCGTGCCGGAGCCCGTCGGTGACGGCCTGGTGGCCCGGCCGCGCGGCGAGCAGCGAAAGGGCGCGCTGCACGGCCCCGTCGAGGGACTCGCCGCGGGCGAGCCCGTGCACGAGGACGGCGTGGGCGCCCGCGGCGAGGTAGGCGTGCGGGTGCCCGTGCGTCTGCACGGCGCACTCCACGGCGAGCTGGAGCACGAGCTGCGGCTCCCACCCCACGAGCAGTCCGAAGGCCGCGGACCTGGCGGCGGCCTCGGCGCCGCGCTCGCCCGGGTTCTTGGGCACGTCGAGGGTGCCCATGCGCTCGTCGGCGAGCCCGGTGAGGCAGGCGCGGGCGGGCGCGCGGCGCGAGTACAGCCACTCCTCGCGGGCCAGCCAGCCGTCCTCCTTGCGCCGCTCGTCGGGCCCCCAGTCGCGCTGGGTGACGGCCCACCGCAGATAGGCCCGGTGCAGATCGGTCGGCGGGTGCCAGGCGCCCGTGTCGCGCCGCACCTGGGCCCGTATCAGGCCGTCCACGGTGAAGAGCGACAGCTGCGTGACGGCGGTGACGGCGCCGCGTCTGCCGTGCGCGGGCGCGAGTTCGGTGAGCCCTTCGGTGCCGTGCGCGGCCCGGATCTCCGCCAGGTCCGCGCCGTCCACGGGCGCCCCGAGGGCATCCCCGACGGCGGCCGCGAGCAGCGTGCCGCGGACCCGGCTGCGGAAGTCCTGCTGCTCGGTGCGGCCCCACACCCCGGTGGTTGCTACGGCAGTCACCGAACCCCCTTTCCCGTGCCTCGCCGACCGACTCCGCAGCACTGTAATCGAACGGGAACGGTGGGTTCAGGGGGCAAGTGGTTTGTGCGGAAGGTGCGGTTTCCCTAGTTCCCGTCGGGAGTTGGGCGGTGTTCGACGTATTCGACGACGGTGCCGTCGGGGTGCCGGACGGTGAAGCCCGTGCCGGTCGGGACGCGGTGCGGCGGGTCGAGGATCTCGGTGCCCTCCTCCGCCGCGAGCCGGGTCAGGTACGTCTCGGCGGAGTCGATGATCAGCGTGCCGTCCGTGGCCCGGAACAGGGCGAGCGTCTCCTCGTCGCCCTCGACGAGCAGGAAGCTCCCGACGACGGCGAGCGCGAGCCGCTTCTCCGGATACGTGAACCACATGTCCCGCTCCACGCCGAGCAGCCGCTCGTAGAAGGAGGCGACGGACTCCAGGGTTCCGGTGGGGGTGTAGACGCGGATGAGGGTGCGGGGCGCGGTGAAGCCGGAGGAGTCGTTGACGCGGCGCCAGACGGTGGGGGTGAGGTCGATGTCGTTGCTCATGCGGCAACCCTCGCCCCGGGAATGGAGGCCGGCCAGGGGGGTGTTCATGGGGTGAGCGGAGGTAACACGATGACGGACCAGCTGCCGGGGCCCCCGACCACCCCGCTGGCGAACTCGCCGACGGCCCCGGCGCCCACCCCACGGACCACCCCAGCGACGGCCCCGGCCCCGGCCCCCGCCGCGCTCCGCCACCGGCTCGGTGGCTTTCTGCGTGCGCACCGTGAGCGCGTGACCCCGGCTGACGTGGGGCTCCCGGGCACGCCGCGGCGGCGCACGTCCGGCCTGCGCCGCGAGGAGGTCGCGGCGCTCTCCGGCGTCTCGGTGGCCTGGTACACCTGGCTGGAGCAGGGCCGCGTCGACACCTCGCGGCAGGTCCTGGACGCGGTGGCGCGGACCCTGCGCCTGGACGCCGCGGCGCACCGCCACGCCCTCGCCCTGGCGGGTTACGCCCCCTGCGAGACGGCCCCCGCCGCGCCCCCGGACCACCAGCCGATGCTGGACAGTTGGCCCACCCCGGCCGCGCTCCTCGACCCGGCCCTGGACCTGCACGCCTGGAACGGCCCGTACGCGGCGCTCTGGCCCGACCCGGCCGGTGTCCCCGCGGCCCGCCGCAACCTCCTGCTGCTCCTGGCCACCGACCCCGCCCACCAGCGCGTCCTGCCCGACTGGCAGCCCCTTGCCGTGGACCTCTACCGGCACTTCCGCACCCGCGCCGACCGCGAGCCCCCGCCGTCCCGAAGCCACGAGGTGACCGCCCTCCTGCGCACCGAGCGCCCCGAGCTCGACCCGTGGTGGGCCTGCCGCTCGGTGGCCGACTTCACCCCCCGCGCCGTCACCCTCACCACCCCCACCGGCGACGAGCGACCGTACGAGATGACCTTGCTCCTGGCACCGGGGCCGGGGGCCGGCGCCGTCCTGGTCCAGACGCCGGTCGGCGGGCCGCCTTCCGCGCCGGACCGACGACGCTACGCGGGCGGCTCCGCGTAGCGCGCCCGGAAGGCGTCGCGGGCCTCGGCCACCCGCGCCACACGAGGCGCGAGCCGGGCGCGGTCGGCGCCGGGGGCGCGGCGCAGTTCCGTGAGGAGGTCCACCAGTTCGGCGCGGTCCGCCCAGTTCATGCGGGGGTCGTCGAGCGGGACGCAGCGGGCGAGGCGGGCGTCGAGCGCGGCCCAGTCGGCGAGACCGGCGGCGACCACGGCGCTCAGGTACGTGACCTCGGCGGGCCTGCGCCCGTCGGCCCGCAGCAGCCGGTCCGCGTCCTGCCAGGCGGTGCGGGCCGCCGCCGCCCCCTCGCAGCCGCTCACGGCGAGGGCGTGGGCCAGCGCGCCGAGCGTTCCGTCGTGGGCGCGCAGGGCCGAGGCCGCCGCGCGCGCCTGCGGCCAGCGCCCCAGGAGGCGGTACGCCTGAGCCAGCGCGTCCGCGCCGAAGGCGACCCGGGCGACGCTGTTCCCGCCGTCGGCGGTGAGGCAGGACAGTGCCGGGCCGGGGTGCCCGGTCACGAGGTGGAGCGCCGCTTCCATGCAGCGCGCCCACTCGGAGGACTTGCCCTGGGCCGTGAGACGGGCGAGGTCCTCCGCGGCCCCGGTGAGCCGGCCGACGCGCACCTGGACGAGGCATCTGCCCTCACGGAGCGAGGGGCGGTCCGCGTCGGTCGCCACCGCGCGGTCCAGGTCCCGCAGCGCCTGCTCGTGCAGCCCGAGCTCGGAGTGGACCCTGCCGCGCAGGGCCAGCGCGGGTCCGTAGTCGGGGGCCTTGTCGACGGCCCGGTCGAGCTCCGCACGGGCTTCCTCGTCCCGGTGCAGGTCGACCAGCGCCCGCGCCCGGCAGTACCGCACCCACGGCGAGTCGGGCCACAGCTCGACGGCCCGGTCGGCATCGGCGAGGGCGCCCTCGTAGTGGCCGAGGTGACGGCGCGCGCGGGACCGCTGGGCGAGCGCCCACGCCCGGTCCGGGGCGAGTTCGAGGGCCCGGTCCAGGTCCACGAGGGCCTCGCGCGGCCGGTCGAGGCCGAGCAAGGTGACTCCGCGGCCCGCGTAGCCCGACGCGTACCCGTCGTCGATCCCGAGCGCACGGCTGTAGTCCGCGAGCGCTTCCTCGTAGCGGCGCGCGATGCGCAGTACGTCGCCCCGCACGCACCACACCCACGCCCAGTCGGCGGAGTCGTCGACGGCCCGGTCCAGGTCCGCGAGGGCGCGCTCGGACCGGCCGAGGCTCACGTACAGTCGCGCGCGCTTCACCAGCGCCCAGGTGTAGTCCGGCTTCAGCTCCAGGGCCCGGTCGAAGTCGCCGAGCGCTTCGTCGAGGCGGCCCAGGCTGTGCAGGGCGGCGCCCCGTGACGCCCAGGCGTACTCCTGCTCGGGGGCCAGCTCGATCGCCCGGCCCAGGTCGTCGACGGCCTCCTCGTAGTGCCCGAGGACCCGCTGGAACTCACCTCGCATGCGGAGGGTCACGATCTGGTCCGGTGCGAGCGCGTCGGCCCGGTCCAGGTCCACGAGCCCGGCGGCGTAGTCGCCCCGTTTGCCGTGCGTGCTGGCTCTGCCGCGGTAGGCGCGCACCAGCTCCGGGTCGAGGGCGACGGCCCGGTCGTAGTCGGCCAGCGAGCCCTCGTGGGCGCCGCTCTGGCGCCGGAACCGGCCCCGTATCGCATGTGCGAGGGCCCGGCGCCGGGGGTCGAACCCGGCCCGGTCGATCAGCAGCCCCAGCGGCACCGTGAGGTCGTCGCGGCCGAGCGCCGCCAGCAGGTCACGCCCCCACTCCTCCGCCACCCGGCCCGTGGAGTCCCCGCCCGCGTCCGCCAGGACCCGCGCCCACTGCCGGGCGACGGACTCCCCCTGGTTGCACGCGCTGACCACATCGCGCAGGACGTCCGGCAGCGCCGCCCGCTCGCCCGCGCACAGCAGGTGGTACGACTCCGCGAGCCGCAGCTCCCGCCACCGCCCGTCGATCCACAGCTCGTCGGCGTCGAGCGAGGCCTCGGTCTCCGCCCGCCACGCCCCGAACGTCCCCGCGAGCCTCCCGTGCCGCTCCGCCCACCCCCGCGGCGACCGCTGCCGCTGCAACCGCAGCATCGGGTCGCGCACCACGTCGTGGTAGACGAGCCGGTCCCCGCGGTCACTGACGAACGGCAGCTTCCGCAGCCACGCGAAGAGTCCCGGCACCTCCTCCTCGGCGCACAGGCCGTCCACCGCGGCCCGGAACACGTCCTCGTCAAGGCCGCGCGGCAGCGCGCACGCCAGGGCCACCGCGCGCCGCACGGGGTCCGGCTCCCACTTCAGGAAGCGCTCCACGGCCGTGGCACACGGGTCCCCGACACCGTCCGGGGCGGTGGGGCGGCTCTCGGCGAGCGTCGACACCAGGACGGGGAGGCCGCCGGAGAGACGGAGCACCTCCTCGACGACCGGCTCGGCGGTCACGCCCTTCCCGGCCAGGAGCCCGCGCGCCTCCAGCTCCGTGAACGGCTCCAGCGGTACGTCCGTCATGAAGTCGAGGTAGCCGTCCCACCGGGCCGTGTCGAAGGCCTGCTGTCCCGCGGTCACGACGACGAGGTTGGCGGGCAGGGCCCCGTACCTGTCGGTCGTCATCACGTCGCACAACCAGCCGTCGAGGAACGGACCGATCCGTTCGTACGTGTCGAAGAACAGGACGACCCACGGGTACGCGCGTGCGGCGTCGACCAGCTCACCGAGGAGCACCGGAGTCAGCACCCGCTCCGGGGACAGGACCAGCTGGACGTCCTCCTGGTTGCGGAACCGGGCGCTCAGCCCGGCCCGCAGCCGGTCGGCGCCCTGCGCCAGCTGGGCCGGATCGACGGCGCCCGCGAGCGCGCCGACACCGGGGAGCAGGCCGAGCCCCGCGAGACCCGCGCGGGCCGCCGTCATGCTGCCCGCCGAAGGGGGCGGGGCGGCGCCCGGGTCCTGGCCGAGGTCGGCCGTCGCCGCGAGGCTCGCCATCTCGGCCTCGTGCCGCCGTTCCCGGTGCGCGGTGAGCATCCGGTCGAGCTCCTTGCACCTGCGGCCCCGCCGGGCGAACTCGGCGCTCACCACGGCCATCAGCTCCGGCACGCTGCCGACCGCTTCGTCGACGTAGGCGGTCAACGCGCCCTGCTGCCTGGCGATCTGCTCCAGCTCCTGGACCAGCGACGTCTTGCCGACGCCCGCGTTGCCGTGCACGTGGAAGAGGAAGCGGTGGCGCTCGTCGGACACCGGCACGTCGAAGTTGTCGCGGAACGCGGCGAGTTCGTCCCGGCGCCCCACGAAGCCCGATCGCCTCCGCCGGCGGATCAGTTCCTGCATCGACGGCTCGCTCATCGGCCTCCCCTGCCCGCGTCCCTGGCGGTCCAGTGTCCACCACGAGGCCCCGGAGCGCCGGGCTCCGCCGAGACCGGTGCGGCCTAGCCGTCCCGGCGGCGCGCGTACGTCTCGATCTCGATCTTCATGCGGGGGTCGGCGAGGCCGCAGACCAGCATCGTGGCGGCCGGCCGGACGTCGCCGAAGGCGCGGCGCAGGACCGGCCAGCAGGGTTCGAAGTCGGCGCGCTCGGGCAGCAGGTAGCGCACGCGCACCACGTCGGCGAGGGTGCAGCCGGCCTCGGCGAGGGCCGCCTCGATGTTGCGTACGCACTGCTCGGCCTGGTCCACCACGTCGGCGGAGATGGTCATGGTCGCGTAGTCGAACCCGGTCGTCCCGGACACGTGCACCCAGTCGCCGTCGACCACGGCCCGGGCGTATCCGATCTGCTCCTCGAAGGTCGAACCGCTGAAAATCGCACGTCGCTCGCTCATGCGCCGAAGGCTAAGCCACGCGCCCGCCCGCCTCCGCATCACGGTACGTTGCACGTCAGGGACGTATGTGGACGTGCCCAGCTGGACGGAGGTACGAGGTGAGCGCTCGGCCCAGCGAACCGGCATCCCAGGACCTCTACTACCAACTGCGTGACTTGGCCGATGACTTCACCGACGCGGCGGACCGGCGCGGCGAGCGCGTGCGGGCCGAGATCACGGACAACAGGATCGACATCGTCCTGGTCAATCCGACCAAACGGCACGGCCGGATCGTCAGCCTGCTCGTCAGGCAGATCGAAGACCAGGACGAGCGTGCCGCGACCATGGCGGAGACGAAGATCGAGCATCCTGAGCTCGGCTTCTACCGGACCGCCGACCTCGTCGTGATGTCGCAGGACGCCTACGAGGCGTCGGACGACGACGCACCCGCGTTCGCCCCCGACGTCGACCTGGCCGTCGAGGTCGTCTCCAAGTCCAACCCCGAGAACGACTACATCAAGAAGCTGCGGGACTACCCGTGCATGGGCGTGCCCTGCTACGCGATCGTCGATCCGCGCGACGGCACGGTCAGCGTGTACAGCCCCCCGGGCACCATCGGTGGCCGGCCCCAGTACCGCGACCACAAGCGGTTCGCGTTCGGGGACAAGGTACGGATGGGTCAGTGGCTCATCGACACGGCGGAGTTCCCCCGGCCCCGCTAGGCGGCCGCGTACGCGCGGCAGTCCCGGCACCGGCCGGGGTCGGCCGCGCGGAAGGCGCGGTCGCAGCCGTCGCAGGTCTGGAAGGGATCGGGCGGCGGGGCCGGGCGCCGGTCGGGCAGTGGGGGCGGCAGCAGCGCGGTGAGCCGGTGGGCGAGGAGCGCGGCCGGGTGCCGGATCACCCCCTCCGGCAGGCCGTTCGTCAGTGCTCCCCGTACGGCGTCCGGCGGTACGCCCCGCGCCAGCCAGGCGGCGACACCCGGCACCAGGCGCCGTACGTCCCGCTCGGAGAGCAGCAGGCGGGGGTCGCTCGCGCGCAGCCCGAGCAGCAGGTCGGCCGGGGCGTCGGCGGGCACGGGGTCCGGGTCCGGGTCCCGCTCGCGCGGGGCCTCCGGCGTCGGCGGCTTGTTGTACGACACCGTGCGCGTCACGATCCGGCCCGACGGCAGCCGCTCCTTGACCCGGGCCAGATACCCGTGCGCCTCCAACTCCCGTAACGCGGCGGCGATCCGCATCTCGCCCTCGGGGAACCGCTGCGCCAGCGCCTTGATCCCGATCCTGGACCCGGCGGGCAGCGACTGGATGTGCGTGGCCAGGCCGATCGCCGTCAATGACAGATCTTGATGCTGTGCGAGGTGGTTTCCGACCACGGTGAAGCGTTCGCGGTGCGCTTCGGATACGTGGCGGAGTCCGGAGCCGGAACGTCCGGACGCGTGGCGCGGCGGCGCGCTAGGCTGCTGAGTAGTCATCGGGAAGTTAGGCCTTCCTCGGTGAACAGGCCCTCGCCGTGGGGTGCCAGCCCAGGCGGGGGCCGTTTCATGTCTGCGGGTGTCGGCGTCGACGCTGCACCATCGACTGCGGTACAAGCCAGCCGAGTTGGCCATGTTCACCCTTGAGGGTGAGCTGCGGGGACGGTGGGGCTGGGTGGTTTCTTCTCCCGCGTTCTTTCCTCTTTGGCGTCGGGTCCGACCGGGTCACGGTTCCGCGCGACCCGGTGCGAGTTCGGCCCACACCGTCTTGCAGCCGGAGGGCGCCCCCGCCACGCCCCAGCGCTCCGCGCACCCCGCGACGATGCGCAGCCCGCGCCCCGACTCCTCGTGTTCGCCCGGGTCCTGGATGCGCGGGATCCGGTCACCCCGGGCGTCGGTCACCTCGATCCGGAGCGTCCCGGCCGCGTCGAGCCGCAGCGTAAGGCGGAAGTCCCGGCCCGGCACGCGGCCGTGCGCTACGGCGTTCGCGGCAAGCTCGGCGACGACGTGCGGGGCATCGCCCGACGGGCAACCCCAGGCGTTGAGTTGACGCTCCGTGAGCAGCCGCGCGAGGCGTGCGCCCCTTCGCGAGGCGGTCAGCAGCAGAGTGAAGTGCCGCGCCTCGACGGCGGCTTGAGTCATTTCACCATTCACATCACTCAGCGTGGTCACTCCTGTCTACCCTGACCAGCAGGGAAGCCGGTACGCAGAGCGACTGTCCGGGTACCGCTCGGAGCCGTCCGGCTCGTACGCGGAAGGTGGGCCGCAATGGAGGACGAGGAAGCCGCGGCGGTACTCAAGGCGGTGGGCCGCCAGGTCAAGGCGTGGCGCGAGGCGGCGGGCATGACCCAGGCGGAGCTGGGCTCGGCCATCGGGTACGGCGAGGAGATGGTGTCGTCGGTGGAGCGGGGGCGGCGCGTGCCGAAGCCGGTCTTCCTGGAGAAGGCGGACGAGGTCCTGCGCGCTGGCGGCAAGATCCTGGCGATGAAGAAGGACGCGGATGAGGCGCGGTACCCGAAGAAGGTACGGGACCTGAAAAGGCTGGAGGAGGAGTCGGTCGAGCTGGGGGCCTACGCCAGTCTTCACATCCACGGGTTGCTCCAGACGCCGGAGTACGCCCAGGCCTTGTACGAGATGCGGCTGCCCGCGTACTCGGAGGACGAGATCGAGAGTCATGTAGCAGCACGCATGGCTCGGAAGTCCGTCTTCGAGCGCAATCCTCGGCCACATCTCACGTTCGTCCAGGAAGAGGTGACATTGCGGCGGCCGATCGGGGGCAGACTGGTTCTGCGGCGCCAGCTCGAACACCTGTTGGAGGTCGGCAGGTTGAGGCACGTGGAGATCCAGGTGATGACGACGGACTGCGAGGATCACGCGGGCATGGCTGGACCGCTTCGCCTGCTGAAATTGCGCGACGGCAAGACGTTGGGGCATTCCGAAGCCCAGCTCCACAGTCGCGTGATCAGCGATCCCCGGGAAGTCCAGATCCTGGAGATGCGCTATGGAATGATCCGGGCGCAGGCTCTCACGCCCCGTGAGTCACTCGCGTTCATCAAGAAAGTGCTGGGAGACGAGACATGACGGCCGAGCTGGCGTGGTTCAAAAGCAGTTACAGCAGCAACGACGGACCCGACTGCGTCGAAGTAGCCCTGGAATGGCACAAGAGCAGCCACAGCAGCAACGAGGGCCCCAATTGCGTTGAGGTCGCCCTGGATTGGCGCAAGAGTAGCCACAGCGGCAACGACGGACCCGCGTGCGTCGAGGTGGCGATAGCCCCCGCCACCGTCCACATCCGCGACTCCAAGAACAAGAACGGAGCCCAGGTGACCGTCGAAGGCGCGGCCTGGGCTCCGTTCGTCGGCTTCGCCGCGGGGGCTCAGACCGTGTAGGCGGTCCAGCCCACGGTCTCCGTGACGTGCTTGCCGTCGGCGCTCACGCCGCCGCCGAGGATCTCGTTGAAGCGGATCTTGAAGCCGGTGCGGGTCACGTCGTGCAGGCGGACGCCGGGGGTTTCGGGTCCGTTGAAGGTCTGCACGGTGACCTGGACGACGACGTCCGAACCGGTGGGGAACGGGGTGGGGAAGGTGACCTGATCAAAGGTGTCGGTCTTCCCGCCCTGGGTTTCGGTGGAGTGGGACGAGTCCATGGTCAGCTTGCCACTCTGGATCATGCTCATGGTGGTAGCCCTCTCTCACACGCGAGGGAGTGCCGGTCGGCACTTCCGGTGCAGCTCTGTGCGAGGAGGGATTCAAGCAGCGGGACGGCAGGGAAGATAGGGCGCTTTCGGGACATTCGTCCGGGAGTTATGGGGGCACCCTGAGATCCGTCAGGGTCTTCCCTGATCTCGGCTGGGAACCGTTGCCGGGGCGTCGGGCCGCCGCGCACACTGGACGCATGGTTGATGCAGCTATGCGGGTGTCGCACCGGGAGCGGGACCAGGCGGTGGAGATCCTGCGGGCCGCGGCGGGGGACGGGCGGCTGACGGGGGCCGAGTTGGAGGAGCGGGTGGAGGCGGCGCTCGCGGCGCGGACGGTCGGCGACCTCAGGGAGCTGACGGCGGACCTGCCGTGGGAGGGCATGCCGCCGCAGCCGCGCGAGGTCCTGCGGATCGACCAGCGCTTCGGGGAGGGCAGGCGCACCGGGCGGTGGCGGGTGCCGCGCCGGATGGAGGTGCGGCTGATGTTCTCGAATCTGAAGCTGGACTTCACGGAGGCCGTGCTCGGCCACGGCACGCTGGACATCGCGGTGGACCTGCGGATCGGCGGGAATCTGACGCTGATCACGCCGCCGGGGGTGGTGGTCGACGCGGACGGGATCACCAAGAGCCGAGGCGAGATCAAACTCCCCCCGGTCCCGGGCCCGGAGACCCCGACACACCTGCGCATCTTCCTGACCGGCACCTCGACGGGCGGCGACATAACGGCCCGCCCACCCCGCCGCCTCCCCTGGCCGCGCAAGGCCAAGCCCAGGGCGGGCGGGGAGCGCTGACCGGGCCCCGCCGGGCACGGACCCCGTCACCACATACTTGGAAAGGTCTGCCTGTTTGCCCCGGCCCTTGACGACGGGCCCCCGTAGCGCCACGCTCGTGCAAGCTGGCGCAAGCCACTCGACGCCGGAGGCAGTGATGGCGCTGCGGTTCATCGGGATCGATCCGGACACCGGACAACAGGGCTCCCCGACCATCTGGGTGGATGAGGTCAGGCGCGAGTTCGTATTCCAGGGCTTGAGGCCGGACACGGAGCTTGAGCAGCAGTGCGCGGCGTTCGAAGTACCCGGGCACGCTCCCGGCATTCCCTCGCACGAGGCCGTGGTCCGGGTCCCGTTCCGCATGGTGGCGATGCTGAGGGAGGCGTGTGATGTCGCAGAGCGAGCCGGGCTTTGACGAGCTGCTGGCCGCGGCCGAGCAGTCGGCCGTGCATCTGGAGATGCGCGACGCCTACGCCGTGGGCGACGAGGCGGACGACTTCGAGGAGTGGAAGCGCACCGGGCACCGGGATGTGGACCCCGGCTCGGCCTATTGGACCCCCTGGGTCGAGCTGATCAGGCGCACGGTAGCCCGGGGCGTGGTGGTGCGCCGCGCCCGCGTGGTCTCCGAGCCGGTGACCGACTACATCCGGTACGAGCACGCGGGCACCGTCGTCAACATCCACGCGGGCGAACAAGTCCGCTGGCTGCCCCGGCGCCAGGCTTCGGACATCGCTCTGCCGGGCAACGACTGCTGGGTTTTCGACGGCAGGACCGTACTCTTCAACCACTTCTCAGGGACCGGCTCCTGGTCGGAGCCGGGCTGGGAAGTACGCACGGAACCATCGGTCGCCCAGCTGGCCTCGACCGCCTTCGATGCCGTGTGGGAGCGTGGCACTCCGCACGAGAAGTACACGGTCTGAGTCCCGCAGAGCACACATCAGAGAGCACGGAGTACCAAGAACCCACTCATGTCCGCCTCTCCCTCGTCCAGCGCTCAGGCCGCACGTGAGGTCATCGCCGCGCGGCTCCGGGATCTTCGTGTCGAGGCGGAGCTGACCGGACGCGAGCTGGCGGTCCGGTGCGGCTGGAGCCCTGCCAAGTCGTCGCGGATCGAGCATGCCAGGACCCCGCCGTCCGACGCGGACATCCGGGCCTGGTGCACGGCCTGCGGCGCACGGGACCAAGCGGCGGACCTTGTGGCGGCGAACCACCAGGCCGACCAGATGTACGTGCACTGGAAGAAGCTCCACCGGCACGGAATGCGCCGGGCACAGGACGAGGTCGTACCGCTCTACAAGCAGACCCGGACGTTCCGCGTGTACTGCTCGAACGTCGTCCCCGGCATGGTCCAGACCGAGGCGTACGCCCAAGCCTTGCTGTCCACGATCGCCGCGTTCCAGGACACCCCGGACGACTCCGCCGAAACCGCCGCGTCACGCGTCGAGCGTTCGAACGTCCTCCACGAGGGCCGCCACAGGTTCGCGCTGCTCATGGAAGAGACAGTGCTGCGCTACCGCATCGGCGACACCCGTACGATGGCAGGCCAACTCGGTTACCTGCTGGCCGTCATGGCGCTGCCGAACGTCAGCCTGGGCATCATCCCGTTCACCGCCCGGCGCCGGGTATGGCCGCTTGAGGCGTTCTACCTCTTCGACGACCGACGAGCCAGCGTAGAACTCCTGACAGCCGCGGTGAACGTGTCAGCCCCCAGCGAGATCGCCGTCTACGCCAAGGCGTTCGACCAGCTCGCGGAAGTCGCCGTGCACGGCTCTGCCGCCCGCACACTCATCACGGAAGCGATCGACTCTCTCGGGTAGTTCGCGTGCAATCTCGTGCAAGAACGTGGATCGGTGCCCGCCGGGCTTCCTACGGTCAGTGCATCCCGTAGAGCCAGCCAGAAGGGGCACCATCATGCGGAACGGATTCGACCTGTACGCACTCGACATCACCACCGCCGAATTCACGCAGGCCTGCGGCGGCCCCTGCACCGAAGGCTGCCTGACCCTCGCGAAGATCGGGCCCGGTGCCTGGGCGGTGGGGGACAGCAAGCGGCCCGACCTGGAGCCGCTGCGCTACAGCACGGTCGAGCTGGATGCCGCCGGGATCGACCCGGCCCGGTTCGGCCTTCAGGCCTGAGCACCCTGCCCGGTGCACCACCACGGATACCTGTGGGCGGGCCCGAAAGCGCGCCTCGACGACGAGGCCCTGCGGCGGCCCGCACACCCCGACCCTCCCCCGGCCGGGAACCGGCCCGAGCTGATCCATCGGCACCGCGAGGTCGTCGCCGAATTCCCCCGTGTGGACCTGCCTCCGCTGGAGACGGCGTACTGGCTCATCAAACCGGCGGACCTGATCCGGGGAACGTGGCAGCAGTCCCAGGGCGCCGCGGGCTGGCTCAGCGGGCAACTAGCCGCACATGCGCCGCGGTTCGCCACCTCGGCGGACCGCGACCCCCGCCGCCTGGAGGCGCTGTCGCGCTCCGCCGCCGAGCGCCTCGCCCGGGGTCACGACGTCTCCCTCGGCTTCTACCTGGAGCGCCCCACGTTCCTGTCGCTGGCCCTGGTGTGCTGTACCCCCAACCACGCCAAGCCGCACCTGCCCTGTCCACTCCGGTGACGCACCACGCCCCGCAGCCGTGCCGGGCTGAGCCAGGGGTTCCGCTTCTCCCTGTTCAGGGGCGTGCAACCCTCCCGTCACCTCGGCTGTCTCCTCTCTGTCGGTCCCTGATCAAAAGGGCCACTCAGTCACAGGAGGAACAGTGCGTCGCTCCCTCGTCGTCGCCATCGCGGCTGCCGCCGTCGCCGCGCCGCTGGTGGTCGGTGCCGGCACCGCGTCCGCCGCGCCCAAGGCGGCCACGGCTCCCGTCGTCGACTTCAACAAGGACGGCTACGCCGACCTCGTGCTCGGGGCGGCGACCGCGACGGTCGGCGGGAAGCAGGAGGCCGGGTACGTGGCCGTCGTGTACGGGTCGAAGAGCGGTCCGGACCGCGCGCACCCGAAGGTCGTCGACCGGTCGAGCGCGGGCGTGCCCGGGGACGTCAGCGAGTACGGGGCCTTCGGCGACGAGCTGACCGCCGCCGACCTGGACGGGGACGGGTACACGGATCTGGTCGTCGGCGCCAACGCGGGCAGCACGGTGGTTCTTTGGGGCTCCGCCGCCGGGATCGCGGACGTCGTGACCGAGCTGCCGGGCGCGGGCGGGTCGCTGGCCGCCGGTGACTTCAACGGTGACGGCCACCGCGACCTGGTGACGCAGGAGTACAAGACCGCACCCGAGAGCGACGACACCGGCATGACCGTCTCGTACGGGCCGTTCACGCGCGGCGGCGCGGCGGCCTCGAAGGACGCGATCGGCTTCGGCTCGTTCCGCGAGCTCGGCGACTTCGTGGCGGGCGACCTGGACGGCGACGGCGTCGACGACCTCGTCACCAGCCACGGCTTCGAGGACCGGGCGTACGGCAGCCGGTTCTGGAAGGGCTCCAAGTCCGGCCTCGGCCACACGTACAAGAACCTCAAGGCCTCCGTGGGCGGGGCCGTCGCGGACGTGGACGGCGACGGCTACAACGACTTCGTCACCCGCGACAACGGCTCCAGCAACGAAGACCTCGACTCCGATGCGGGCACCGTCCGCGTCGACTACGGCAGCAAGAACGGGCCCGCCGCCACCCGCAGCGTGAAGATCACCCAGGACAGCCCGGGCGTCCCCGGCGTCGGCGAGACCGGCGGGTACATCGGCGACGAGTACTACAGCGGCGACCAGTTCGGCGCCTCGGTCAGCGCCGGTGACGTCAACGGCGACGGCTACGCCGACATCGCCGTCGGCCTCCCCGGCGAAGACGTCAAAGCCGCTGGAAAGAACGTTCTGGACACCGGCAGCATCGTTCTCCTCAAGGGCTCCAAGAGCGGCCTCAGCGGCACCGGCGCGCAGGCGTTCACGCAGACCACGCCCGACGTGCCCGGCGCCTCCGAGAAGGGCGACAAGTTCGGCGCCCGCGTCCTGCTCTCCGACGTCGACGGCGACAAGAAGGCCGACCTGACCGTCACCGCGCCCTGGGAGGACGGCACGTACCGGGACTCCGGCGCGGCCTGGGTTTTCAAGGGCGCCGCCACCGGCCTGACGACCGCCGGGATCACCTCCTTCGGCCCGGCCGCGCTCGGCGCCCCGGAGAAGAACGCCCGCCTGGGCGAGCACCTCGCGCGCTAGCGCCCGTACCACCACTGACATGCCAACTCGCACGTACACCACAGGAGAAACAGTGCGCCGCTCCCTCATCGCAGCCGTCGCGGCGGCCGCGGTCGCCGCACCGCTCATGCTCACCGCGACGGGCACCGCGTCCGCCGCGCCCCGGCCCCCCAAGGCCCCGGTGGCCGACTTCAACGGCGACGGCTACGCCGACCTCGCGATCGGCGCGATGGGCGCCGACTACGTCGCCGTCACGTACGGGTCCAAGAACGGGCCGGACCGCGCGCACCCGCGGATCATCGACCGCGACACCCCGGGCCTGCCCGGCGACGTCGCCACCGACGGCGGCCTCGACATCCGGAAGCTGGTCATCGGGGACTTCGACGGCGACCGCTACACCGATCTGGTCATCAGCCGTGACTCTCCCGCGAAGAGCGCCGTCGTCCTGTGGGGTTCCGCCGCGGGCCTTACGGGGGCGTCCGGCAAGGTCCCCAACGGCGGCTACGGCAACATCGCCGCCGGGGACCTCAACGGCGACGGGCACCGCGACCTCGTGACCGAGGTGTTCACGGGGGGCGGCGACGACAAGGGCACCCTGCTCGTCTCGTACGGTCCGTTCACGCGCGGCGGCAAGGCGGCCAAGAAGAAGCAGCTGACCGTGACGGGGGCTCCCGGCATCGGTCTCGTGGCCGGGGACATGAACGGGGACGGCGTCGACGACCTCGTCACCAGCCACGGCGACGAGGACGGGCCGCAGCAGAGCCACTTCTGGAAGGGCACGAAGAACGGCATCGGCGACCGCCACACGAAGCGGCTCGAACCCTCCGACGAGGGCGTCGTCGCCGACGTCAACGGCGACGGGTACGGCGACTTCGTGACCCGCGAGCTCAGGGGCGACGGCGAGGTGCAGTACGACGACCCGGGCACCGTCCGCGTCGACTACGGCAGCAAGAACGGACCCGCCGCCACCCGCAGCGTGAAGATCACCCAGAACAGCGCGGGCGTCCCCGGCAAGAGCGAGTCGGGCGGGCCCATGGACGACGGGGGCGAGTACCACCGCGGGGACCACTTCGGCACCAGCCTCAGCGCGGGCGACGTCAACGGCGACGGCTTGGCCGACATCGCCGTCGGCGTACCCGACAAGGACATCAAGGCCGGCGACAAGAAGGCCTACGACGCGGGCCGGGTCATCCTCCTGAAGGGCGCCAAGAGCGGCCTCAGCGGCACGGGCGCGCAGGCCTTCACCCAGTCCACGGCGGGCGTCCCCGGCGTCTCCGAGACGGGCGACCGCTTCGGCTCCCAGGTCATGCTGTCCGACGTCGACGGCGACAAGAAGGCCGACCTGACCGTCACCGCGCCCGAGGAGGACACCACGGTCCAGGACGTGGGCGCCGTCTGGGTCCTCAAGGGCACCAAGTCCGGCCTGACGGCCACCGGCAGCACGTCCTTCGGTCCGAGCGCCGTGGGCGCCCCGGACGCCGAGCGCGGCTACTTCGGCGTGTGGCTGGGCCACTGAGCACGGGCGGAGGCGGGCGGCCGTCCGATGCGACGGCCGCCCGCCGGCTCACCCGGCTACGCCCCCCAGTGAGTCCAGCCACTCGGTGAGGCGTGCGCCTTCCTGGGTCATGACCTCCGGCTCCCGCAGGGCGTTGGCCAGGAGCGACATGCCCTGGTACGCGGAGACGAAGGTGACGGCCAGAGCGTCCGGGTCCGGGAGGGCCAGGGCGCGGAACTGGTCCGCGGACCAGTCGAGCAGGCGGCGGATCACCGTGGCGGCCGCCACGTCGAGAACCCCGTCGGCACGCTTGTCGAGCTCGACGGCCAGCGTGCCGGTGGGGCAGCCGAGCCGCGCGGCGACCTCGCGCCGGTCGACCCACGCCGCGACGAGCGCCTTGAGGCGCTCGCGCGGGTCGGGCAGCTCGTCGAGCTCCGCCGTGATCTCGTCCAGGCGCGCGCTGTGCTCGGACAGGGCGGCGCGGATCAGCTCGTCCTTGGTCTTGAAGTAGTAGTAGACGTTCCCGACGGGCACGTCCGCCGCGCGCGCGATGTCGGCCAGCGTGGTGCGTTCGACGCCCTGCTCGTGCAGCACCTGGGCCGCCGCGGCCGAGAGCCGCCGCCGCTTGTCGGCCCCGCGTACCTTCGGCCCGGGCTTCACTGAGTCGGTCACCCAACTAACTATAGGCAGGCGGCGAACGGCCGTGCTACGGTCCTGCCAAGGAAGTGAGTCAGCCAACTAACTAACTCCCAGGAGACTTCGATGATCGTGGTGACGGGTGCGACGGGCAACATCGGCCGGACGCTGGTCCCCCTGCTGGCCGCCGCGGGCGAGGACGTCGTCGCGGTGTCGCGGCGCGAGCGGCCCGCGGACCTTCCCGCCGGGGTCCGGCACGCACGGGCCGACGTCGGGGACGCGGCGGGCATGCGACCGGTCCTGGACGGCGCGGACGCGCTCTTCCTGCTGCTCGGCGGGGAGTTGAACAGCCACGGCGAGAGTCCGCGGGCCCTAGTCGACGCGGCCGCGCGGGGCGGGGTCGAGCGGATCGTCCTGGTGTCGTCGCAGCTCAACTCCACCCGCCCCGAAGCCCCTTCGCACGCACGGCTGCGCGCCTTCGAGGCCGCCGTGCGCGGCTCCGGCCGCGACTTCACGGTCCTGCGCCCGAGCGGCTTCGCCTCGAACGCCTTCGCCTGGGCCGACGCGGTCCGCGCCGAGCGGACGGTGCACGCCCCCTTCGGCGACGTGGCGCTTCCGGTCGTCGACCCGGCGGACATCGCCGAGGTGGCGGCGGCCGCGCTGCGCGAGGGCGGGCACGCGGGGCGCACGTACGAGCTGACCGGGCCCGAGGCCGTCAGCCCGCGGCAGCAGGCCGCGACGATCGCCGGAGCCCTGGGCGAGGAGGTGGCGTTCGTGGAGCTGTCCCGCGAGCAGGCCCACGCTCAGATGGCGCGGTTCATGCCGGAGGAGGCCATCGGCGGGACCCTGGACGTCCTCGGCGTACCGCTGCCCGCCGAGCGGAAGGTCAGCGGCGACGTGGAGCGGGTGCTCGGCCGCCCGGCCCGCCCCTTCGCGGAGTGGGCGGCGCGCCACGCGCCCGCCTTCCGCTAGTGCCGTGCGGTGGCTAGCCCCACACCCGCGAGCAGAGCACCAGGTGGTAGCCGTCCGGGTCGGTGAGCGTCACGCCGTGCTCGTCCCAGTACGGGTTGTGCGCGGGGACCCGGGTGCCGCCCGCCGCGAGCAGGCGGTCCACCAGGGCCTCGGCCACCGGCTCGCCCAGGTAGACCACGAACAGGTCGTCCACCGTCGGGGTCGGCTCCAGCGGGTTCTCGGGGTCGTGGGTCAGCTCGAAGTGCCAGGAGCCGCCCGGCGGGCCGACCATCAGCAGGTCGTGCTCGCCGGGGACGCGCTCGGTGGACCGCCACAGGACACCGAGGCCGAGGGCGTCCACGTAGAAGCGCTCGGCGGCGGCGAGGTCCCGCGAGGGACGGGCCACGCGCACGTGCGTCGTCGCGTCGATCACTGAGCGGCCTCCGTCTGCGCGGCCTCGGTCTGCGCGGACTCCGTCTTCGCGGACTCCAGGGCGGCGCGCCACACCGGGCTGTCCACGTAGTGGTTGTCGAAGCGCTCCCCCGACTCGGCGATCTCCTTGAAGTCGGCCTCGCCGCGCAGCACCCGGCCGAGCAGGCGCAGGTAGTCGAAGCGGTCCATGCCCGGCGTGAAGACGAACAGGACGTCCGCCTCGTGGCCCGGCGCCGCCGCGAAGGCGTGCGGGGTGTGCGGCGGGACGGCCAGGAAGTCGCCCGCGTCCAGGACCTTGATCTCGTCGCCGATCAGCACCTGGAGGGAGCCGCTGACCACGAAGAACAGCTCCGTGGCCTTGGTGTGGAAGTGGGCCGGGGCGCCCACCGCGCCCGCCGCGAAGGTCGAGCGGTAGCTGGTGAAGCCCGCGGCACCGCCCGTCTCGCCCAGGAAGGTCATGACGCTGCTCGGGTCGGCGCTGGTCTCGGCCTCCGCGTGGCGGGTCAGGACCGGCTGGAAGGGCGGGGTGGCGGTGTTCGCGAGGGCTTCGTTCGTGTTCATGATCAGAACTCTATGGCTGAAATGACTCCCTGAGTAGGGTCACTTTCGCTTGCGGATGATGGGTCAATTCTGCTCCGCGCGCCAGCGTCTCGCGGGGCGCCCACGCGTATCCCCCCGCGCGGGCGCCCCGCGACGGGCTACGCGTCGAGCACCGGCAGCAGCTCCGGCAGGTGCCCGTCCGACGCCGCCGCCGTCCGTACCCGCTCCTCGGGGACCTCCCCGTACAGGGTCGTGCGCGGCCGCGCCGGGCGCCCCGCCGCCTCCGCGATCGCGACGAGGTCCTTGACCGAGCGGTAGGAGCCGTAACCGGAGCCCGCCATGCGGGAGATGGTCTCCTCCATCAGCGTGCCGCCGACGTCGTTCGCGCCGGAGCGCAGCATCTCGGCTGCCCCCTCCGTGCCGAGCTTCACCCAGCTGGTCTGGATGTTGGGGATGTGGGGGTGGAGCAGGAGCCGGGCCATGGCCGTCACCGCGCGGTTGTCGCGGGTGGTGGGGCCGGGCCTGGCGATGCCCGCCAGATAGACGGGCGCGTTGGTGTGGATGAAGGGCAGCGTCACGAACTCCGTGAAGCCGCCGGTCTCCTGCTGGATCGCGGCCAGGGTGCGGAAGTGGCCGAGCCAGTGCCGCGGCTGGTCGACGTGGCCGTACATCATCGTGGACGAGGAGCGGAGCCCCAGCTCGTGGGCGGTCTTGACGACCTCGATCCACGTGGCCGCCGGGAGCTTGCCCTTGGTCAGGATCCAGCGGACCTCGTCGTCGAGGATCTCGGCGGCGGTGCCGGGGATGGAGTCGAGGCCCGCCTCCTTGGCGCGCTGGAGCCACTCGCGGATCGACAGGCCCGTGCGGGTCGCGCCGTTGACGACCTCCATCGGGGAGAAGGCGTGCACGTGCATGCCGGGCACGCGCTCCTTCACGGCCTCGGCGATGTCGAAGTACGCCGTGCCGGGCAGGTCGGGGTGGATGCCGCCCTGCATGCACACCTCGACGGCGCCGACGTCCCAGGCCTGCGCGGCGCGGTCGGCGACCTGCGACAGGGACAGGGTGTAGGCGTCGGCGTCGGTGCGGCGCTGCGCGAAGGCGCAGAAGCGGCAGCCGGTGTAGCAGACGTTCGTGAAGTTGATGTTCCGCGTGACGATGTACGTGACGTCGTCGCCCACCACGGACTTGCGGACGTCGTCGGCGACGGAGCAGAGCGCGTCCAGGGCGGGGCCGTCCGCGTGCAGCAGCACGAGCGCCTCGGCGTCGGTGAGGCGGGTCGGGTCGTCGGCGGCCGTGGCGAGGGCGGAGCGGACGTCGCCGTCGAGCCGGGACGGCACCATGCCGGGCGCGGCCTGCTCGCGCAGCGCCTCCCAGTCGCCGTACACCTCGTCGAAGTCGTCACGCCGGTCGGTGGTGCGGCCCGTGGTGTCGATGGTGCGGTGCAGGTCGGTGCGGCCTGATGAGGCCACGTACCCCTCGTCGGGCTCCTGCCAGGGCAGGCCGCGCACCGGGGCGTCCGGATTCGCCAGGCCCGTCTCCGGGTCGGCGAGCGCGTCCACGTGCGGGCGCAGGCGCGGGTCCAGCCACGGCTCGCCGCGCCGGACGAACTCGGGGTAGACGCAGAGGCGTTCGCGCAGCTCGAAGCCCTCGGCGGCCGACTGCTCGGCGAGCGCCTCGATCTGCGGCCAGGGCTTCTCCGGGTTGACGTGGTCGATGGTGAGCGGCGAGACGCCGCCCCAGTCGTCGATCCCGGCGCGGATGAGGCGGCCGTACTCGCCGTCGACCAGGTTCGGCGGGGCCTGGACGCAGCCGGAGGGGCCCATGATGTGCCGGGCGACGGCGACCGTGGCGACGAGCTCGTCGATCTCGGCGTCGGGCATGCCGCGCATCGCGGTGTCCGGCTTGGCGCGGAAGTTCTGGATGATCAGTTCCTGCACGCCGTGGTACGAGCGGGACACGCGGCGCAGCGCGAAGAGGGACTCCGCGCGCTCCTCGTACGTCTCGCCGATGCCGATGAGCAGCCCGCTGGTGAAGGGCACGGACGAGCGGCCCGCGTCCTCAAGGACGCGCAGGCGGACGGCCGGTTCCTTGTCCGGGGAGCCGTGGTGCGGGCCGCCGGGCTCGGACCAGAGCCGCTCGGCGGTGGTCTCCAGCATCATGCCCATCGAAGGGGCCACCGGCTTCAGGCGCTGGAAGTCGGTCCACGACAGCACGCCCGGGTTGAGGTGGGGCAGCAGGCCCGTCTCCTCCAGGATGCGGATCGATATGGCCCGTACGTACGCGATGGTGTCGTCGTAGCCGTGCGCGTCCAGCCACTCGCGGGCCTCGGGCCAGCGGTCCTCGGGCTTGTCGCCGAGGGTGATGAGCGCTTCCTTGCAGCCGAGCGCGGCGCCCTTGCGGGCGATGTCCAGGACCTCGTCCGGGGACATGAACATGTCGTGCCCGGCCCGGCGCAGCTTGCCCGGCACGGTGACGAACGTGCAGTAGTGACACTTGTCCCGGCACAGCCGGGTCAGCGGGATGAACACGCTCTTCGAGTACGTGATGACGCCAGTGCGACCCGCGGCCTCCAGGCCCGCGTCCCGCACCCGGGCGGCCGAGGCCGCCAGGTCCTCCAGGTCATCGCCGCGCGCCTGGAGCAGCACGGCGGCCTCCGCCACGTCCAGCGCGACGCCGTCCCTGGCCCGCCGCAGGGCCCGCCGCATGGCGTTGGCTGTGGGACGTCCGTCCTCGGGGGGCTGTGCGCTGTTGGTCATGTCCTTGAGCATACGAGCGACAACACATGACACCTACAGACACTTCCGCCAGGTCGCGGCGGCCCCCGCGGGCGCCGTCCCGGCCGCCCCGGAGCGCCCCCGCCGTCCCCGCCCGTAAACCTGTCGATTCCCTTCCCTTACAGGGGAGTTCACGGCTCAATACCAGGGTTGCACGCACCACTCATGTCTCGTCGTCACCGTCGTCACCGACTCTGGGGAGCCACCATGTGCGAGGACGAACACCACCTGAACAGACGGGCGCTGCTCGTGACGGGGGCGGCCACCGCCCTTACGTTGGGAACCGTGAGCTTCGCAGACGAAGCCGGGGCCGCCGAGCGGCGCTCCGGCAAGGAGACGAAGACCGTCAAGGGCACGCTTCCCACCGGTTCGCCCGACTTCGTCTACCTGCCGGTGGACGTGCCGCGCGGCGTGCGGGAGATCCATGTCGCCTACGCCTACGAGAAGCCGACGGTGCCCGCGGGCACCGTCGGCAACGCCCTGGACATCGGCATCTTCGACGAGCGCGGCACGGACCTCGGCGGCGAGGGCTTCCGCGGCTGGTCGGGCGGCGCCCGCACGGAGTTCTTCGTCCGCGCCGACGACGCGACCCCGGGCTACGTCCCCGGGCCGGTGCGCGCGGGCCGCTGGCACATCGCGCTCGGCCCGTACACGGTGGCCCCGCAGGGCCTTCCGTACGAGGTGACCATCACCCTCACCTACGGGGCGCCCGGCAGCACGCCGAAGCCGACGTACCCGCCGGAGCGGGCCAAGGGGCGGGGCCGCGCCTGGTACCGGGGCGACTGCCATCTGCACACCTGGTACTCGGACGGGCGGCGCACCCCCGCCGAGATCGGGGCGCTCGCCCGCGCGGCGGGCCTGGACTTCATCAACACATCGGAGCACAACACCCACTCCGCGCACGCCCACTGGTCCGAGGTCGCGGGGGACGACCTGCTGGTGCTGCTCGGCGAGGAGATCACCACCCGCAACGGCCACGTCCTCGCGCTCGGTACGGACCCCGGCACGTTCATCGACTGGCGCTACCGGGCGCGCGACAACCGCTTCGGCCACTACGCCCGCGCCGTGCGCCGCGCCGGAGGCCTCGTGGTGCCCGCCCATCCGCACGCCACCTGCGTCGGCTGCAACTGGAAGTTCGGCTTCGGCGAGGCCGACGCGGTCGAGGTGTGGAACGGCGCCTACTCGCCCGAGGACGAGGTCGCCCTCTCCGAGTGGGACAACGCCCTGGTGGCGGCCGCGCGCGGCGGGCGCCGCTGGACGCCCGCGATGGGCAACAGCGACGCCCACCGCGACCCGGACCCGGTGGGCCGCCCGCAGACCGTCGTCCTCGCCGACGACCTGACGCGCGAGGCCGTCCAGGAGGGCATCCGCGCGGGCCGCTCCTACATCGCCGAGGCCAAGGAGGTCGAGCTGACCTTCTCCGCGGCCGGCGGCAAGGGCCGGCACGCGGGCATCGGCGAGCGCCTGCGCGTGGACGCCGACGCCCCGGTGACGGTCCGCCTGGACGTCAAGGGCGCACCCGGCTGCACGATCCGCTTCGTGACGGACCAGGGCGTCCTGTTCACGAGCCCGCCCGTCGCCGAGACGGGCACCGGCTCCGCCGAGTGGCGGACCACGGCCTCGTACGCGGCGTACGTACGCGCCGAGGTGCGCAAGCCGCAGGTGGCGCCGCCGCTGCCGGGCCCGATGCGGGCGCTCACGAACCCGATCTTCCTGGGGCGCTGATCACTTCGCGGCCGGGGGCACCACCCGGATGTTGAAGGCGTGGGTGCCGAGGGCTCCCGCAAGGGCCACGAACATGTGGGCGAAGTGCTCCTGGCCGCGGGCGGTCTCGATGCCGCCCAGGTCCAGGTGGGCGGACTCGGGCCAGCCGAGGTCGGTGAGCAGGGCGCCCGTCACCTTCTTCGCGGCGGGGTCGTCGCCGGAGAGGAACACCGTGCTCTCCCCGGTAAGACCGCCCGGCGCGACCATGGTCACGGAGTCCATCGTGGTCAGGGTCTTGACGACCCGGGCCGCGGGGAAGGCCCGCTGGATCTCCTCGCCGAGGGACACCTCGGCGTGGGTGAGGACGAAGCCGTGGGGCTCGACGGTGTAGCCCACGGCGATGTCGACGAGCACCTTGCCGTCGAGGACGTCGGCGCCCGCCGCGCGCAGCAGGGCCACGGAGTCCGCGCCGGGCGTCGCGTTCACGACCACCTCCGCGCCCGCCGCCGCCTCCCGCACCGCGGCGAGCGGCAGGCCGAGCTCCGCGCCGACGTCCTTCCTGGCCCCGGGGTCACGCGAGCCGAGCACCACGTCGTGTCCGGCGGCGGCCCATGCCCGGGCGGTGGCGCGGCCGACGTTTCCGGTTCCGATCACTGCGATTCTCATGCCGGGGACGCTAGTTGGGGCCGCGACCGGCCCGTATCCGTCCCGGGGACCAGCCGGGGACCACGCCGGACCTAGTCCCCCGGTCCCGTGCGGGCTGGTCCCGTGCGGTCACCCCGCCCAGACCACGGACTGCGTCTCGCTGTACGCGGCGAGGGCGTAGGACCCGCAGTCGCGGCCGACCCCGCTGGCCTTGAAGCCGCCGAAGGGCGCCTCCATGTTGCGGGCGATCGTGTTCACGCCGACGCCGCCCGAGCGAAGGCGCCGCGCGACGCGGAAGGCGCGGGCCGCGTCCGCCGACCAGACGTAGGAGAGCAGGCCGTAGTCGCTGTCGTTGGCGAGGGCCACCGCGGTGTCCTCCGCGGCCTCGGCGGAGTCGCCGTCGAAGGGGACCACCACGACGACGGGCCCGAAGATCTCCTCCCGGACCACGCGCATGTCGGGGGTGCAGTCGGCGAGGAGCGCCGGGGTGACGTAGAAGCCGGGGCCCGGCGGCCGAGTGCCGCCGGTGACCAGGCGCGCGCCCTCCTTGCGGCCGAGCTCCACGTACGCCTCGACGCGGTCCCGGTGCGCCGCCGAGATGACCGGGCCCACCACGGTGCCCGGGGCCCGCGGGTCGCCGACCTTCAGGTACGACGCGTACGCGGCGAGCTTCTCCAGGAGCGGTTCGTAGACGGCGCGTTGGACGATCACCCGGGTCGGTGCCGTGCAGATCTGGCCGCTGTAGAAGGAGAACGTCGTGCCGATCCCGGCGACCGCCGCGTCCAGGTCCGCGTCCGCGAAGACGACGGCGGCGCCCTTGCCGCCCAACTCCATGAGCTGGCGCTTCATGCCGCGCCCGCACGCCTCGCCGATGCGCCGGCCGACGGCCGTGGAGCCGGTGAAGCTCACCATGTCGACGTCGGCGCACTCCACGGCCGCCTCGCCGACCGCGGCGGAGGTGCCGCTGACCACGTTCACCACGCCGGGCGGCGCCCCGGCCTCCGCGAGCGCCGCGGCCATCCGGTAGACGGACAGCGGGTCCTGGGGCGCGGGTTTCACCAGGACGGTGTTGCCCATCGCCAGGGCCGGGGCGACCTTGCCCACCGCGTTGGCCCAGGGGTTGTTGTACGAGGTGACGCAGGTGACCACGCCGACCGGCTGGCGGATCGCCACGGCGCCGACGGCGGCCGCGCGGCCCAGCGGCCCCGCCTCGTTGACCTGCGGCGGCAGACCCTCCTCGACGGGTTCAAGCGCCCCCTTCGCATACCGTCTGAAGCGTGCCGCGGCCACCGCGACCTGCATGCCGCGCGCCGTCGCCGTCGTCGCGCCGGTCTCGGCCTGGGCGAGGGCGGAGAGCTCCTCGGCGTCCCGCTGGAGGATGCCGGCCGCCCGGTCGAGGACCGCCGCGCGCTCCTCGGGGGCCGTGCGCGACCACGGGCCGAAGGCCTCCCGCGCGGCCGCGGCGGCCTGCCGGACCTGCGCGGGGCTCGCCTCGGGCGCGCGGCCCACGACCTCCTCGCTCGCCGGGTCGAGCACGTCGTAGCGGCCGCCGTCGGGCTCGACCCGCTCGCCGTCGATGAACAGGCTCTCGGTGAAGGTCACTTGGTGGCCACCGTCCGGGTGTCACGGCCCGACCTGAGGACCCGGCCGGGCACCGCGCCCGTCACCACGTCGTCGCGGATCGCCTCGACGCCGTTGACCCACACGGCCCGCACCCCGAGCGCCTTGGAGTCCAGGCGCGGGCTGTCCCCCGGCAGGTCGTGCACGAGCGTGGCGGTGCCCGCGGCGATGGTCTCCGGGTCGAAGAGGACGAGGTCCGCGTGGTAGCCCTCCGTGACGCGGCCGCGCTCGCGCAGGCCGAAGAGGCGCGCCGGGTCGTCCGTGAGCATCCGCACCGCCCGCTCCAGGCCGACCAGCTTCCGGCCGCGCAGGCAGTCGCCGAGGAACCGCGTCGTGTACGGCGCCCCGCACATGCGGTCCAGGTGCGCCCCGGCGTCGGAGCCGCCGAGCATCACGTCCTCGTGCTCCCAGGTCTCGGCGCGCAGCGCCCACGACGCGGGGTCGTTGTCGGTCGGCATGGGCCACAGGACGGTCCGCATGCGGTCGTTGGCGCAGATGTCGACCAGGCAGGCGAAGGGCTCCTGGCCGCGCTCGGCGGCGATGTCGCCGACCACCCGGCCCGCGAGCCCGGCGTTGGCGTCGGAGTACGTGTCCCCGATGACGTACCGGTCGAAGTGCGCGAGCCGCCGGAAGACGCCCGCCTCCTCACCGGTGGCGCGCCGCAGCAGCTCCGCGCGCACGTCCGGGTCGCGGAGCCGCGCGATGCGCTCGGGTATCGGGAGCCCCAGGACCTCCCCCCATCCCGGGATGAGGTTCAGGGCGCAGAACGTGCCGAGCGACATGTTCATCGGCGTCAGGATCGGCATGGTCAGGGCGACGATCCGGCCGCCCACCTCCCGGGCGCGCTCGCTGGGCACGAGCTGGCGCGGCACGCGCTCGGGCACGGCCGCGTCGATGGTGAGCACGTTCCAGTTCAGCGGCCGTCCCGCGGCCGCGCTCAGCTCCACGAGCAGGTCGACCTCGGCGTCGCTGAACCGGTCCAGGCAGCCGGCGACGATCGCCTCCAGCTGGGTGCCCTCGTGCTCGCCGACCGCCCGCGCGAGCGCGAGCAGCTCGGCGGGGCGCGCGTGCCGGGACGCCACAGGGGCGCCGTCGCCGTCCGAGTGCGTCGACGACTGCGTCGTGGACAGGCCCCAGGCGCCCGCCGCCATCGCCTCGTGCAGCAGCGCGACCATCCGCTCCAGCTGCGCGTCCGACGGCTGCCCGCCGACGGCGTCGGCCCCCATCACGTACCGCCGCAGCGCGCAGTGCCCCACCATGAACCCGGCGTTGACGGCGATCCGCCCCTCCAGCGCGTCCAGGTACTCCCCGAAGGACCGCCACGACCAGGGCGCGCCCTCTTCGAGCGCCACCAGGGACATGCCCTCGACCTTGGACATCATCCGGCGCGTGTAGTCGGCGTCGTCGGGCCGCGCCGGATTCAGCGGCGCCAGCGTGAACCCGCAGTTCCCGCCCGCGACGGTCGTCACCCCGTGGTTCAACGACGGTGTGGCGTACGGATCCCAGAAGAGCTGCGCGTCGTAGTGCGTATGCGGATCCACGAACCCGGGCGCGAGCACGAGGCCGCGACCGTCTTCGACGGTGCGGCTGTCCGTGGTGACACCCGGGGCGACGACGGCGACGCGCCCGTCCTTGATGCCCACATCGGCCACGCGGGCCGCGGCACCGGTCCCGTCGACGACAGTGGCCCCCGTGATGAGGTGGTCAAGCATGCGAGACGGCCTCCCATTTTCAGCCCGTCCGGCGTTTGAGGACGAGCGCGAAGCGCGACAAACGGGGGTACGGGGGCGAAGCCCCCGGTTCGGGAAGGGGCGGGCCAGGGGCGCCCCGCGAGGGCTAAGCTCCGCCCCGGAACCGGCTCGTGCGGTGCACGGGATCCGTGTCGATCTTGGGAATCACGTGCTCCCCGATCAGCCGGATCGTCCGCAGCGTGTCCTCGGCGGAGATCCCCACCGGAAGCCCGAAGGACAGCTGGTCGGCCCCGGCCTGCTCCCACCGCTTGCACTGCCGGAGCACCTCGTCCGGGTCCCCGCAGATCATCAGCTCCTCGGCGATGAGCAGCTCGACGATCTCCTCGGTGTACGCGGGCAGGACCTCGGGCCACCGCGGGATGCCCTCGGGCCGGGGGAAGGTGTCGTGGTAGCGGAAGACCAGGGACTGCACGTAGTTGAGCTCGCTGTTGACCGCGGTGCGCACGGCCTCCTCGTGCGTGGGCGCGCAGATCGCCGTGGACGTCACCATCACGTTGTCGTTGACGAAGCCCCCGACGGGGTCGGCGTCCCGGATCGCCGTCTTGTACTGCTCCAGGACCCACTCCATGTCGGAGACCTTCTGCACGCTGAAGCCGAGCACGCCGAGCCCCTTCTTCGCCGCCATCGCGTACGACGGCGGCGACCCGGCCGCGTACCACATGGCGGGGTGCGAGGCCCCGTACGGCTTGGGGAACACCTTGCGCGGCGGCAGCGACCAGTGCTTGCCCCGGAACCCCTCGTACTCCTCCTGGAGCCACATCTTGGGGAACTCGGCGATGGTCTCTTCCCAGATCTCCTTGGTGTGGTTCATGTCGGTGATGCCGGGCAGGAAGCCGAGGATCTCGTGCGACCCGGCGCCGCGCCCGCTGCCGAACTCGAACCGGCCCTCACTGAGGTGGTCGAGCATGGCCACCTTCTCGGCGACCTTCACCGGGTGGTTGACCTGCGCGAGCGGGTTGAAGATCCCCGAGCCCAGGTGGATGCGCTCGGTGGCGTGCGCCAGATAGCCGAGGAAGACGTCGTTGGCCGAGAGGTGCGAGTACTCCTCGAGGAAGTGGTGCTCGGAGGCCCACGCGTACTTGAAGCCCGCCTTGTCCGCCGCGATGACGTACTCGGTCTCTTCCATCAGCGCCCTGTGCTCGGCCAGCGGGTCGGTCCGCGCCCGCTTGCCGACGTATCCCTGTACAAAGAGCCCGAATTCCAAGGCGGTTCACCGTCCTCATCATTTCTGACGCACCGTCAGATCGAGTGCCTCGACTGTTCCACCGGGGACTCGGAGCGTCAATAGCGATACCCGGCCGACCTGACGGCCCGTCAGAAAACGTTGACCCCGGCCAGCCAGCCGCCGTCGATCACGAACGGCTGCCCGGTGATGTACGCCGAGTCCTCCTCGGCGCTGAGGAACAGGGCGAGCCGCGCCACCTCGTGCGCCCGGCCGACCCGGCCGAGCGGCACGTGCTTGCGGTACAGCGCGTCCAGACCCCGGGACGCCTTCTCCGCGTCCGCCGTCGGGTCCAGCTGGGCGGGGTTGCTCATGGCGGTGTCGATGGCGCCGGGGCAGATGGCGTTCACGCGGACCCCCCGGCCCGCCAGCTCGATCGCGGCGACGCGGGTCAGGCCGATGATGGCGTGCTTGGTCGCGCTGTACGCCCCGATGTAGGCCATGCCCGTGAGCCCCGCGTACGAGGCGGTGTTCACTATCGTGCCGCCGCCCGCGTCCCCGATGTGCGGGGCCACCGACTTGATGCCGAGGAACACGCCGGTCTGGTTGACCTGGACGATCCGCTGGAACTCCTCCAGAGGCGTGTTGACCAGCTCGTTGAAGCGCAGGATGCCCGCGTTGTTGACGAGCCCGTCGACCTTGCCGAAGGCGTCCATCGTCGCCTCGACCGCGGCCCGCCAGTCGTCCTCGCTGCCCACGTCGAGGCGGACGTAGCGCGCCGCGTCCCCCAGGTCCTTGGCCAGCGCCTCGCCCTGCTCGTCCAGGACGTCCCCGATGACGACCCGGGCCCCTTCGGCGACGAAGAGCCGCGCCTCCTGCTCCCCCTGGCCGCGCGCCCCACCGGTGACGATGACGACACGCCCGTCGAGCTTGCCCATCCGGGTCCCCTTCAGCCGAGCAGCGGCGCGACCTGTGCGCCGAACGCCGCCATCTGGTCGGTGAGTTCGGTGCGGCTCCGGCTGCGGAACCGCACCTGGATCTGGTGCACGCCCATCGCCGCGTACGCGCGCAGCGAGTCGGCGAGCGCGTCCGGCTTGCCGGTGAGGGTACGCCGCCCGACCGGCCAGGACGGCTCGCCCACGTAAAGGGGCTCGGTGATGGCGCCGACCGTGATCGGCTCCTCGATCCCGGCCCGCTCGCGCAGCCGCGCGAGCTCGGCGATCTTCGCGGGCAGCCGGTCGCGCGGGTCGCCCTGGGGCAGCCAGCCGTCCCCGCGCGTCGCGGCGCGGCGCACGGCGGCGGGCGAGGAGCCGCCCACCCAGATCGGCACCCGCTCCCGGGCGGGCCGGGGCCGCTGCCCGAGGTCCGCGAAGTCGAAGGCGGGGCCGTGGTGCTCGGGGTACTCGGCCGGGCCGAGCGCCGCCCTGAGCGCGTCCACCGTCTCGTCGAGCAGCGGCCCGCGCCGCGCGAAGTCCACGCCGAGCGCCGCGAACTCCTCCGGCACGTGGCCCGCGCCGACGCCGAGGACCAGGCGGCCGCCGCTGAGGTGGTCCAGGGTCGCGTACTGCTTGGCGGTGAGCAGCGGGTGCCGCAGGGCCACCACGGCGACGTGGCTGAGCAATTGGACGCGCTCGGTGACCGCCGCGAGGTGGGCGAGCGTGGCCACGGGGTCGTACCAGGTCGTGCCCATCGCGTCGGCGAGCCGCCGCGGGATCGCCACGTGGTCGCAGCACGCCACGTACGCGAACCCCGCCCGGTCCGCCGCCCGTGCCACCGCCACCAGATCGGCCGCGCCCGCGCCCGCCTCCCACGCCTCGGCGAACACCACGCTGCGCGCCTGCACCGGCAGCTGCATGCCGTAGCTGAGGCGGTCCGCGGGGAAGCCTTCCGCACTGTCCGGCACCGGCACCATGGGAACCCCACCCCTCGACGACATCTGACAGTACGTCACTTGTCTCGCCGCACCACATGGTCGTACCTGACGACCCATCAGACAAGGCCCAGGGGCGCCCGGTCCGCCGACCCGGCCCGCCCGACCGCTCAGCCCACCTCGAAGCCGAGGGCCCCGGCGATCACCCCCGCCTGGTCCAGGTCGACCTTGGTGCCGCCGATCGCCACGGTCAGCGGGTCGAGGGCGGACAGATCGCTGCCGCGCAGGTCGGCCCCCCTCAGCTGGGTGCTGTGCAGCTGGGCGCCCGACAGGTCGCAGCAGGTCACCGTCGCCTCCTCCAGGCGGGCCGCGGTGAGGTCCGCCTCCCGCATCCGCACCCCGTCGAAGACGGCCTTGCGCAGATCGGCGCCGGGCAGCGCGACGAAGGACCAGTCCCCGCCCCGCACCTCCAGGACCGTGTACGCGCACTGCTGGAAGAGGCTCCCCACCGCCTTGCACTGCTCGAACCGGGTGTCGAAGAAGACGCAGCGCTTGAAGGTGCAGTTGGTGAAGGCCGTCGAGGCGAACCGGGCGGCGTTGAACTTCACCCCGGCGAAGGTGCACCCGTCGAACACGGCTCCCTCGGCCCCGGCCTCCGTCAGATCCGTGTCGAAGAACGTGAAGCGCTCGAACACCTCCCCCGACAGGTCCCGCCCGTACCAGTCCCCACGCCGCACCACCCGCTCCGCGTCCGGCACGTGCGGCTCGTGCGAGTAGGGGTCGACATTGGCCCGCTCACGTCTGATCGCCATGCCTCCGATTGAAACCCGAGGCACTGACATGTCACTCATGGCGAGATCGCGATGACCCGAGGTGCACGCACACCGCCCCGCTAGCCTGGAACACGCGGGAGATCCAGCCAGTGAGGGCCGGAAGGACGACGGCGATGACAGTGCTCGACCGCCTCTGGCGAGAAGTGGAAGCGCGGAGCACCAACACCGAGGGCTATGTCGTCGAGATCATCGACGGAAAGGTGATCATGACTCCGCAGAGCCCCGTGCGGTCGAACACGATTCGCAACGTGACCCGCCAGGCCGAGCGCATCCTGGGCGAGCAGGTCCCCCTCGTCGTCGACGTCGCCATCGACTTCCCCGGAGAGACCTCGTCAGCGCCCGACATCACCATCCTCGACGAGGGCGCACAGCCCCGCGGCAAGCGGTACACCTGTCTGGACGTCATCGCCGCCGTCGAGATCGTGTCCACGGAGTCCGACGACAACGACTACGTCACCAAGGTCGCCACGTACAGCCGCTTCGGCATCGAGACGTACCTCATCCTCGACCCGTTCAAGAAGCTGTGCACGCTGTACGAGGGGTCCGGCGCCACCGGCTACCGCAGGAAGACCGAGTACCCGTACGGGGCGGCCGTCGATCTGAAGCTCTCCGACGGCCGCGAGTTCACGCTGGACACCAGCGGGCTCCCCGTGGAGGACTGAGGCCGGCTCAGGCCGCAGGCCCCGGCCACAGCCCGTCGGGGGTCAGCCCCAGGAGATCGATCGCGTTGCCGCGGACGATGCGCTCCACCGCGTCCGGGGCGAGATGCCCCATCTGTGCCTCGCCGACCTCGCGCGATTTCGGCCAGGTGGAGTCCGAGTGCGGGTAGTCGGTCTCGTACAGGACGTTCCCGACGCCGATCGCGTCGAGGTTCCGCAGGCCGAAGGCGTCGTCGAAGAAGCAGCCGTAGACGTGCTCGGCGAACAGCTCGGACGGGGGCCTGCGGACCTTGTCGGCCACGCCGCCCCAGGCGCGGTTCTCCTCCCACACCACGTCCGCACGCTCCATGATGTACGGAATCCAGCCGATCTGTCCCTCGGCGTACATGACGCGCAGCCGTGGAAACCGCTCGAACTTGCCGCTCATCAGCCAGTCGACCATCGAGAAGCAGCAGTTCGCGAACGTGATGGTGGAACCGACGGCGGGCGGCGCGTCGGCCGACGTGGAGGGCATCTTGCTGGACGACCCGATGTGCATGGCGACGACCGTGCCGGTCTCGTCGCAGGCCGCGAGGAAGGGATCCCAGTAGTCGGTGTGGATCGAGGGAAGCCCCAGGTGAGGGGGTATTTCCGAGAACGCCACGGCCCGTACGCCGCGGGCGGCGTTGCGCCGCACCTCGGCCGCCGCGAGGTCCGCGTCCCACAGCGGGATCAGGGTGAGCGGTATCAGGCGCCCTCGGGCCGCGGGCCCGCACCACTCCTCCACCATCCAGTCGTTATACGCGCGCACACAGTGAAGTCCCAGGTCGCGATCCTTGGCCTCGGTGAACGTCTGGCCGCAGAAGCGCGGGAAGGTCGGGAAGCACAGACCGGACTGGACGTGATTGACGTCCATGTCGGCGAGGCGCTCCGGGACGCTGTGGGAGCCCTGTCGCATCTGCTCGTAGGTGATGACCTCGAGCCGGATCTCGTCACGGGAGTAGCCGACGGCCGTGTCGAGACGGGTCAGGGGCCGGTGCAGATCCTCGTACACCCACCAGTCCCCGATGGGGCCTTCGTCCCCCTTCGCTCCCATCACCGGGGCGAACTTTCCGCCCAAGAACGACATTTCCTTCAGGGGGGCGCGGACGATGCGCGGCCCGCGGTCGCGGTACTTCCCCGGCAGCCGGTCCCGCCAGACGTGCGGGGGCTCCACCGTGTGGTCGTCCACCGAGATGATCCGGGGGAACGGGGGCCTGGTGACGGCGGTGTCCCGGGTGCTCTCCGCAGTGTTCTCCACGGTCTCCATGCCGACCACGGTAGCGCGTATCTGACGATCCGTCAGTTGTCCGAATCCGGTCACTGGTGCGATGACCCTGTGAGAGCCGTCTCGCACGGCTGACGCATTCGCCCTCGACAAGGCAAACTGTGCACCGCAGTACGTCGTACGGGCGGGCAGGCCCGTATCGGGCACAGCAGGCACGAACCGGGCACAGCCGCGCACAGTTGGGCGTATTTGATCAGACATAGGCAACTGCGTGCGGCAGGGCAGCAGGGGGAGCGATGGACGGTCTACCGCGAGTTCCGGAGCAGCGGCGTCCGGCGGCGGGAAGCGCTTCGCTTGGCGCGGGCCAGGAGCCGGACCCCGGCACGGGCCCGGCCGGGCCCACGCCTGCCGCGGACCACGGGCCGACCCCTGCCCCGGGCCGGTCCGCGCGCGGCGGCAGGAGCAAGAGGGGCCTGGCCGCGGGGCCGCTGTCCGCGGCGGGCGCCGCAGGCACGACGGGTGCGGGCACCTCGGGGGCGGGCATCGCGACTGCCGCGGACGCCGCAGGCACTGCGGGTGCGGGCACCCCGTCTGCCGCAGACGCGGCAGGTACCGCCGGAAGGACCGGTGCCGCAGGCGCGGGCATCGCGACCGCCGCAGGCGTGGCGGGCGCCGCAAGCACCGCGAGCACGATGGGTGCAGGCACCGCAGGCACGGGCATCCCGAGTGCCGCAGGCACAGCGGGCGCCGCAGGCACGGCGGGTGCATGCACCTCGGGCGCAGGCACAGCGGGTGCCGCAGGTGGTGGTGAGAGGGCGGGCGTGGCCGGGGTCGAGGGTGACGTTCAGCCAACCGCACGGTTCAGCGTGCTCGGGCCCGTCCGCGCCCGGCTCGGGGACGAGCAGCTGTCCACCGGCTCCCCGCAGCAGCGCGCGCTGCTCGCCGCCCTGCTCCTGCGCGACGGCCGCACGGCCACCGCGTCCGAACTCATCGACGCCATCTGGGGCGAGGAGTCCCCGTCCCAGGCCCTCGCCGCCATCCGCACCTACGCCTCACGGCTGCGCAAGGTGCTCCCGCCCGGCGTCCTCGTCAGCGAGTCCGGCGGCTACGCGGTGCGCGCCGCCGAGGGCGCGCTCGACCTCGCCGAGGCCGAGACCCTGTGGACCGTCGCCGAACGGGCCCGCGCCCAGGGCGACCTGTGCCAGGCCCGCGCCCTCGTCAACAAGGCCCTGTCCCTGTGGGACGGCGAGCCCCTCGCGAACGTGCCCGGACCGTACGCCGACGCCCAGCGCACCCGCCTGGAGGAGTGGCGCCTGCAACTGGTCGAGGCCCGCCTCGACATGGACCTCGAACAGGGCTGCCACGCCGAGTCCGTCTCCGAACTCACCGCCCTGACCGCCGCGCACCCGCTGCGCGAGCGCCTGCGCGAACTGCTGATGCTGGCCCTCTACCGCTCCGGCCGCCAGGCCGAGGCCCTCGCCGTCTACGCCGACACCCGGCGCCTGCTCGCCGACGAGCTCGGCGTCGACCCGCGCCCCGGCCTCCAGGAGCTCCAGCAGCGCATCCTCCAGGCCGACCCGGCCCTCGCCGAGCCCTCGGCCCCCGCCGCCGAACCGTCCGCCGGCGTGATCCGGCCCGCGCAACTCCCCGCCACCGTGCAGGACTTCACCGGCCGCGTCTCCTTCGTCAAGGAGCTGAGCGACATCCTCTCCACGGCCGAGGGCCGCGTGATGGCGGTGTCGGCCCTCGCGGGCATCGGCGGCGTCGGCAAGACCACCCTCGCCGTGCACGTCGCGCACGCCGCGCGCCCGCACTTCCCCGACGGACAGCTGTACGTCGACCTCCAGGGCGCGGGCCCCAGAGTCGCCGAGCCCGAGACGGTACTTGGCGCCTTCCTGCGCGCCCTCGGCACGGCCGACCCCGACATCCCCGACACCCTGGAGGAGCGGGCCGCCCTGTTCCGCTCCGTCCTGGACGGCCGCCGCGTCCTCGTCCTGCTCGACAACGCCCGCGACGCCGCCCAGGTCCGCCCCCTGCTGCCCGGCACGGAGGGCTGCGCCGCCCTGGTCACCTCCCGCACCCGGATGGTGGACCTGGCCGGGGCCCACCTCGTCGACCTGGACGTGATGTCCCCCGACGAGGCGCTCCAGCTGTTCACGAAGATCGTCGGCGAGGAGCGGGTCGCGTCCGAGCGGGAGGCGGCCCTCGACGTGGTCGCCGCCTGCGGCTTCCTGCCCCTGGCCATCCGCATCGCGGCCTCGCGCCTCGCGGCCCGCCGCACCTGGACCGTCTCCACCCTGGCCGCGAAGCTGGCCGACGAGCGCCGCCGCCTCGACGAGCTCCAGGCGGGCGACCTCGCCGTCGAGGCCACCTTCGAGCTCGGCTACGGCCAGCTGGAGCCCGCCCAGGCCCGCGCCTTCCGCCTCCTCGGCCTCGCCGACGGCCCCGACATCTCCCTCACCGCCGCCGCCGCGATGCTCGACCTCGCCCCCGAGGACGCCGAGGACCTCCTGGAGTCCCTGGTCGACACCTCCCTCCTGGAGTCCGCCGCCCCCGGCCGCTACCGCTACCACGACCTCGTCCGCCTCTACGCCCGCGCCTGCGCCGAACGCGACGAACTCCCGCCCAGCGAACGCGAGGCCGCGCTCTCCCGCCTCCTGGACTTCTACCTGGCGTCGGCGGCCCGGGTGTACGCGATCGAACGTCCTGGCGACCGGACGGTGGATCACCTGGAGTCCGTCGACCACCCCGTGCGGGGCTTCACGGACGACGGCAAGGCCCTGGACTGGCTGCACGCGGAGGCGGCCTGCATCCTGGCCTGCGTCCAGCAGTCCCTGGGCCACGCCGGACTGCGGCGCGCGGTGGACCTGCTGCTCGCGGCCAAGGACCTGGCGGAGTCGGGGGCGAGCTCGCACCGCTTCGAGCTGGTGACCCGGGCGGCCTGCGACGCCGCGCACGAGGCGGAGGACCCGCACGCCGAGGGCCGGGCCCGCGTGACCCTCGGGCAGGTCCTCAACAAGCTCGGCTCCTTCGAGCAGGCCGCCGTGGAGCTCCAGCGCGCCGCGGACCACGCCGAGACCACCGAGGACCCCTGGACGCGCGGCAACGCCGCGAACGAACTGGCCATCTCCGTGGGCTGCATGAACCAGCACGCGGGCAGCGATCCGCACGCGCTCAAGACCGTCGAGAAGCACGTCCTGCGCGCCATCGAGGCCTTCCGGCTCGACGGCAACCGCCACGGCGAGGCCAGCTCCCTGTGCAACTGGTCCCGGACCCTCGCCATGATGGGGCGCACCGACCAGTCCATCGAGCTCGCCCGCCAGGGCATGGCCCTCTACGACGAGCTCGGCATCAGCTTCCGGGTCGCCAACGCCCGGTACGCGCTGGGCATCGGCCTCAGCCAGTCCGGCCGGCACGCGGAGGCGCTCGTCCAGCTGACCGAGGCCCAGCGGGTCTTCGCGGAGTACCGCCAGCGGCTGTGGGAGGGCACGGCGCACTACCGCATCGCCCAGACCCACCTGGCGGCCCGCCACCCGGCACAGGCCGCCAAGCACGCCGAGCAGGCCCTCGCCACCGGCTGCGTCGGCGGCGACTGGATGCGCGCCAACGTCCTCACCGTGCTCGGCAAGGCGCTCGACAGCCTCGGGCAGATCGACCGGGCACGGGCCTGCTGGAACAAAGCGCTGGCCCTGCACGAGCAGACCGGGGCTCCGGAGGCGGACGAGGTGCGTGTCCTGCTGCGCCCGGTAGCGGCCGCGTAAGGCCTTCTTCGAGCACGTTCATCGAACGTTTATGACGGGCTGCCACTCTTATTTCAACGATCCGTCGCGTCGGGGGGCAGACGGGTCGCGTGGGCCCCACAGCTATCGTGAGCGGCCCTGGACCGCCCGCTCGGCGACCCTCGGGGGAGTTGCCGAGCGGGCGGTCTAGTCCCGGAGCCCCGCACCAAGCTGGAGTCACACATGAGCGACAACAAGAAGAAGAAAGTCCTCAAGCCCATGGGGGACGGGCACATGCCCGCACCGCCTGAGGACGGACCGATAGTCCCGACCGGCGAAGGTCACATGCCCACCCCTCCCAAGGGCGGGGCGACCACGAAGGGTGACGGCCACATGCCGGCACCGCCCGCGAAGGACGCCTGACACTTTCATCCTGACGGGGATCGGCCGCGGCGGCGCGGAGGGGGAGCCGCCGCGGCCGAGGCGTATCCCGACCTGCACGCTTGCGAAGTAACATATAGGGATTTACCCGGAGTTATTAGAACAAACGCTCTCATATGCGGCTAGAGTCCTCAGTGAAAGTCTGCCCCCTCCAAGGAGTTGGAATGACTAAAACCAGAAAGACCCTCGTCACGCTGGCCGTGATAGCCGCAGCCTCGGCGGGAGCGTCCGCTCCGGCCTTCGCCGACAGTCACTCTCCGGCAGGACCGCTCGGGGACGGTCACATGGCGGTCGCCCCGCTGGGCGACGGGCACTTCCCGGCACCGCCCGGTGACGGCCAGATGCCGACGCCGCCGCGGACCTGAGCGCCCCCGGGGCCGAGCCGCCCGCTCGGCCCCGGGCTCGGGGGCGTTCACGGGCCCGGGGGGCCGGAAAGCGTTGGACAGCTTCGGTGCCGTGCCCCATAGTCCGGCCCATGACCACACTGGTGCGCCACATCACGTTCGACTGTCACGACGCCTATGGGCTCGGCACCTTCTGGGCGGGGGTGCTCGGCGGGTCGATCGCCGAGAGCGACCTGCCGGGGGACGACGAGGTCCTGGTCAGTACGCCCGAGGGGCCGACCCTGCTCTTCGTCCGCGTACCGGACGACAAGACCGCGAAGAACCGCGTCCACTTCGACCTCCAGCCGCAGGAGCGGTCCCGCGACGAGGAGGTGGAGCGGGTCCTGAAGCTGGGGGCCGCACTCGTCGCCGACCACCGCAGGCCCGACGGCAGGGGCTGGGTGACCCTGGCCGACATCGAGGGCAACGAGTTCTGCGTGGAGCGGAGCACGGCCGAACGGGCCGCGACCGAGGGCTGAGCCGTCAGCCGGTCGCGCCGCGGCGGCGCAGCTCGCCCTTCAGCACCTTGCCGCTCGCGTTGCGGGGCAGGTCGGGCACGAACTCCACCTCCCTGGGGACCTTGTAGTTCGCCATCTCGCGCCGCGACCAGGCGATCACGTCGTCGGCCGTGAGCGTGGCGCCGGGACGGCGCACCACGTACGCCTTGCCGACCTCGCCCAGGCGCGCGTCCGCGACCCCGATCACGGCGACGTCGGCCACGTCGGGGTGGACGCCGAGGAGCTGCTCTATCTCGGCGGGGTAGGCGTTGAAGCCGCCGACGATGAACATGTCCTTGATCCGGTCGGTGATGCGGAGGTTGCCGCCCTCGTCGAGGACGCCCACGTCGCCCGTCCGCAGCCAGCCGTCCCCGGTCAGGACCTTCTTGGTCTCGGACGGGTCCTCGTAGTAGCCGCTCATCACGTGGTGGCCGCGGACCAGGACCTCGCCGGGGCTGCCGGGCGGCAGCGTCTCGCCCGCCATCGACACGATCCGCACCTCCGTGCCGGGTATCGCACGGCCCGACGTCGAGGCGACGACCTCCCCGGCGTCGTCCCGACGGCACATCGTGACGATGCCGCTGGCCTCGGAGAGCCCGTACGCGGTCAGGACGGTGGCGATGCGCAGCTCGCTGCGGAGCCGCTCCACCAGGCGCAGCGGCACCACCGCGGCGCCCGTCACCACGAGCCGCAGCGCGGACAGGTCGTGGGCGCCGCGCGCGGGGTGGTCGAGGAGCGCCTGGTGCAGGGTGGGCGGTCCGGGCAGGACCGAGACGCGCTCGGCGGCCACGTTCGCGAGGACCGCGTCCACGTCGAACACCGGCTGCGGGATCATCGTGGCGCCCCGCATCAGGCAGGCGATGATCCCGGCCTTGTAGCCGAAGGTGTGGAAGAAGGGGTTCACGATCAAGTAGCGGTCGCCTTCGCGGAGTCCGGCGAGGTCGCTCCAGATCTCGTAGCAGCGCAGCGTCTGCGCGTGGGTGATCACCGCGCCCTTGGGGCGCCCCGTCGTGCCCGAGGTGTAGACGATGTCCGACGGCCAGCCGCCCTCGACGGCGTCCGCGCGGGCCCGCACCTCGGCGCCGGTGACCGCGTCGCCGCCCGCGAGGAAGTCCTTCCAGGTGCGGAAGTCGGCGGGGGCGTCGTCGGCGAGCACCACCACCTCCTCCAGGTGCGGCAGCCCTGGCAGCGGCCCGTCGCCGGTGCCGTCACCGGCCGCGCGGCGCAGCGCGGCGACGTACGAGGTGCCGAGGAACGTGCCGGTGACGAAGAGCAGCCGGGCGCGCGAGCGGCGCAGGACGTAGGCCGCCTCCGTGCCCTTGAAGCGGGTGTTGATGGGGACGAGCACGGCGCCCGCGCTGACCGCGCCGAGGGCCGACACGATCCAGTCGAGGGTGTTGGGCGCCCAGACGGCGACGCGGTCGCCGGCCCGCACTCCGCGCGCCAGACACGCGGCCGCGGCCCGCTCGACGCGCTCCCCCAGCTCCTCGTACGTCACGCGCGTACGGCCCTCGACGACCGCCTCCCGGTCACCGAAGCGCCGCACCGCCGCCCGGACCAGGCCCGGGACACTGCCCCACTCCAGGTCACCGCGCATCCTCACCCATCCCCCTCCGTCACGTAGCTGACTATCCGTCAGATTAGCTGTAGCCTGGCGCGCTGTCAGCAGCGTGGCGCACCGCGAGGCGTCTGGAGGCACCCGGATGACTTCCCCCAGAAAACTGCCGGCAACCGACGGTTCCACAGGACCCGCGGCCACCGGAAGGGCCACAGGGCCCGCCGCTCGCGCCGGAAGACCTGACGGAACGGCCTCGATCAAGGACGCCACGGCGATCGTCGGCATCGGGCAGACCGCCTTCGCCCGGCAACTGCCCGAGAGCGAGAAGGCCTTGGCGTGCCGCGCCGTGCTCGCCGCGCTCGCCGACGCGGGTATCTCCCCCGCCGAGGTCGACGCCTTCGCCTCGTACACCATGGAGGAGACCGACGAGGTGGAGGTGGCGAAGGCCATCGGCGCCGGTGACGTGACCTTCTTCAGCAAGGCGGGGTACGGGGGCGGCGGTTCCTGCGCCACGCTCGCCCACCTCGCCGCCGCGATCACCACGGGCCAGGCGACCGTCGGCGTCGCCTGGCGGTCCCGCAAGCGCGGCAGCGGGCCGCGGCCGTGGAAGAACACCACCGCCCAACTCCCCACCCCCGCCCAGTGGACCCGGCCCTTCGGCCTGCTTCGTCCTGTCGACGAGATAGCGATGCTCACCCGCCGCTACATGCACGAGTACGGCGCGAGCCGCGATCACCTCTTCAACGTGGCCCTGGCCTGCAGGAACCGCGCCAACCAGAATCCCGACGCGATCATGTACGAGCGTCCGCTCACTCGTGACATGTACATGACCTCGCGCTGGATCAGCGAGCCGCTGTGCCTCTTCGACAACTGCCTGGAGACCGACGGGGCGTTGGCCTGCGTGCTCGTCTCCGCCGACCGCGCCCGCGACTGCCGCCACCGGCCCGTGTACGTCCACTCCGTCGCGCAGGCGCTGCCCGCCCAGCACCACGGCATGGTCAACTACTGGAACGACGACCCGCTCTCCGGGCCCGCCTGGACCGCCGCCCGGCACCTGTGGAAACACGCCGACTTCGGCCCCGAGGACGTCGACGTCGCCCAGATCTACGACGCGTTCACCGCCCTCGTCCCGCTCTCCCTGGAGGGCTACGGCTTCTGCGACCGGGGCGAGGGCGGCGCGTTCACCGAGGGCGGCGCCCTGGAGATCGGCGGCCGCCTCCCCCTCAACACGGCGGGCGGCGGCCTCAGCGAGGCGTACGTGCACGGCTTCAACCTGATCACCGAAGGCGTGCGGCAGCTGCGGGGCGCGAGCACCGCGCAGGTGCCCGGGGCGGCGACGTGCCTGGTCACGGCGGGCGAGGGGGTGCCGACATCGGCGGTCCTTCTGCGGAACTGAGGAGCGGCGGCCGCTCTCGCCGGAGCGACCGACAGGCCACGGAGGAGCTGAGAGGCTGATGAACGAACTGCTGACCCCCGTCGTCGACGACGACGGCGCCCCCTTCTGGGAGTACGCGGCCCGCGGCGAACTGCGCGTCCAGGCCTGCGCGGCCGACGGCTGCGGCGCGCTCCGCTTCCCGCCCCGCCCCTGCTGCCCGCACTGCGGCTCCTTCGCCACCGCCTGGCGCCGGACGAGCGGCAAGGGCCGGATCTGGTCGTACGTCGTCCCGCACCCACCGCTGCTGCCCGCGTACGCCGCCCTCGCGCCCTACCACCCGGTCGTCGTGGAGCTCACCGACGCCCCGCGCATCCGGCTCGTCGGCAACCTCGTCGCGCGGGCCGGGGCGCCGCTGGACTCCCTGCCGCCCGGCAGGATCCGCGTCGGGGCCCGGGTCCAGGCGGTCTTCGCCGACCAGGGCGGCGTCGTCGTGCCGCGCTGGGTCCTGGAGCGGCCGTGACGGCGGCGGTGCCCGCGGGCCTGCGGCTGGAACGGGACAAAGACACGGGCGTGGCAGTCCTCACCCTGGACCGCCCGTCCCGCCACAACGCGATCGACCTGCCCTTGGCAGCGGAACTATCCGCCACCTGGCGGGAGTTGCGCCACGACGACACCGTCCGGGCCGTGGTCCTCACCGGCGCGGGCGACCGGGCGTTCTGCACCGGCATCGACCGCGGGGCCGAGGTGCCGCAGCCGTCCTCGCCCTACTCCCTCGACGACCCGCTGCTCACGGTCGGACCCAAGGCCAACGACCTGTGGAAGCCGGTACTCGCCGCCGTCAACGGCATGGCCTGCGGCGGGGCCTTCTACCTGCTCGGCGAGGCGGAGTTCGTCATCGCCGCCGAGCACGCCACGTTCTTCGATCCGCACACGACGTACGGAATGGTCAGCGCGTACGAGACCGTCCACATGGCGCAGCGGATGCCGTTCGGGGAGGTGGCGCGCACGGCCCTCATGGGCACGGCCGAGCGGATGTCCGCACGGCGGGCGTACGAGGTGGGCCTCGTCTCCGAGCTGTGCCCCGGCGCCGAGCTGCTCCCCACGGCCCTCCGCGCGGCGACGACGATCGCCTCCCACCCCACCGAGGCCGTACAAGGCACGGTACGAGCCCTCTGGTCCACCAAGGAGCCCTCCCGCACCCATTCCCTCGCCCTGGCCCCCCACCTCATCACCTTGGGCAACACGCCCACTGAACACCAGGCGTCACTCTTCACCACCCGCTCCAGGGACCACCGCCTCCGGTAGGCGTTGGGCTTCCTGTCACCTGTGCCGAATCCTCCACGGTGGGGGCGGGCGGGTGGGAACACCCCGGGCGGGCGGAGCGCGGGCTGCTGGCGCGCGGGGCTCGTGGCTCTGCGCCGG